>CAWCBB010000001.1:0-580312 GCA_963793695.1 uncultured Acidobacteriota bacterium
CCGTGCCTCGGGGCCCTACGGGGCGGGTGGGCAGGTGGCCTCTAACCTGCAAACCTGCCTCGATTTAACTTCAAGGGGCGTGATGGGTGTGATGGAGCTCTCTTCCTTTTTCCGCAGCCGTCGCGGGGGTGAGCTGGTCGGCATCGTCGTCTTCGCCGCCGGCGTGATGTCGCCGCTTCCCTCCTCACGTATTTTCCCGGCGATTCGTCCGCGTTCTTCACGTCGACGGCACACGCGAACGCGGTGGGCTACTACGGCGCGACGCTCGCGTGGGTCCTCGTCAGCTTCTTCGGGTTCGCCGGGACGCTCCTTCCCGTCTCGCTCCTCGCGATCGGATGGAACCGTTTCTGGGGACGGGAGATCGAGTACGTCCACACGAAGCTGCTCGGCGTCCTGGTGCTCGTCATGGCGCTTCCGCCGCTTCTCGACCTCGCGCTCGACAAGGTCTGGATCCGCGGCGCGCTCTTCCCCGCCGGCGGCTACCTCGGCAGCGAGATCGACGGTCGATCACCGCGAGCCTCAACACCCCGGGAGCGCGATCGTCCTGGTGACCGCGCTCCTGGTCGGGATGCTTCTCGCCACGCGCATCAGCCTCGCCAGCATCTTCCTCGCGATCCGCGAGCTCGCGGTCCGCGCGTTTCGCGCCGCATCGCTCCAGTGGGCCCGGTTCCGCGAGCGGCAACCGGAAGGAGCGGATGAAGACCGAGGTCATCCGCAAGCACCTCGAGCGCGCCGAGCAGGAGGAGCAGGACGGGGATGAAGGCGACGTCGCCGAGCGCGCCTCGCGCCACGCCGATCGCGGCCTTCTGGTCCGGCAGGTCCGCGGGCACGGCCGCTTTCAGATCCGGAAGGTCACGAAGGCCGATCTCCGGAAGGTGGCCGAGGAGCTCGGGGAACAGCGGAGCAGGGGAGCGGGGGTGCTCGCCTCGCCATTCGAAGCCGAGGAGTTCCAGGATCTCCCGCCGTCGACGCGGAAGGCTTCTTCGGCTCTCCGCCGCCGCGCCCCCACGAGCGCGTCATTCCGAAGCCGCAGATGCGCCGGCCGAAGGAGCCCGGGCGCCGCGCGGAAGCCGCCGCGTCGGGCACCTCGAAAGAGCGCCTTCCCTTCGTGGGGCTCCTCACGCCGTCGACGCACGAGGCGTCGGTCGACGAGGAGATGCACAAGAAATATCTCGAGCTCGGCCATCTGATCGAGGACCGCTGCAAGGAGTTCGCGGTGGACGGCGAGGTCACCGCGTATCACCCCGGCCCGGTCGTCACGACGTACGAGTTCAAGCCCTCCGCGGGCGTCAAGTACGCGAAAGTCGTCAATCTCGGCGACGATCTCGCGCTCGCGCTCAAGGCGGAGTCGGTCCGCATCGAGCGGATCTCCGGGTCGTCGACGGTCGGCATCGAGGTGCCGAACCGGAAGCGGGAGATCATCCTGCTGCGGGACATCATCGACACGGAGACCTTCGTGCAGGCGCAGTCGCTGCTGACGCTCGCGCTCGGGAAGGACATCCACGGCGACCCGGTCGTGACCGACCTCGCGCGGATGCCCCACCTGCTCATCGCGGGCGCCACGGGCGCGGGCAAGTCGGTCGGCCTCAACTCGATGATCATCTCGCTCCTCTACAAGGCGCTCCCGCGCGAGGTCAAGATGCTGATGATCGACCCGAAGATGGTCGAGCTGAAGATCTACGAGGACATCCCGCATCTGCTCCATCCGATCGTGACCGACCCGAAGCTCGCCTCGAACGCGCTCCTCTGGACGGTGCAGGAGATGGAGAACCGCTACCGGCTCCTCGCCTCGTGCGGGGTGCGCAACATCGATCAGTTCAACGCGATGCTCAAGGACCCGGAGGCGGTGCGGCGGGTGGGGCGGCCGCAGGCGGAGCTTCCCGACCTGCACCCGATGCACTACATCATCGTCGTGATCGACGAGCTCGCCGACCTGATGATGATCGCGCCCAAGGACGTGGAGGACTCGGTCACCCGGCTCGCGCAGAAGGCGCGCGCCGTCGGCATCCACCTGATCGTCGCCACCCAGCGCCCCTCGGTCGACGTCATCACCGGCGTCATCAAGGCGAACTTCCCCTCGCGCATCTCCTTCCAGGTCGCCTCGAAGGTCGACTCGCGCACGATCCTCGACGCGCAGGGCGCCGAGAAGCTCCTCGGCAACGGCGACATGCTCTTCCTCCCGCCGGGGACGGCCGCATCCGCCGCATCCACGGCGCCTACATCTCCGAGAAGGAGATCGGCGAGATCACCGAGTTCCTCCGGAAGAACCAGGGGAGCCCGGAGTACGTCGAGGAAGTCACCAAACCGGTCGAGGACAAGAACGGGATCGGCGGGTTCGACATGATGGAGGACCAGAAGTACGACGACGCGGTGCGCGTGGTGCTGAGCACGGGGCAGGCGTCGGCCTCGTACCTGCAGCGCCGGCTCAAGCTCGGCTACTCGCGCGCCGCGCGCCTGATCGAACTGATGGAAGCCAACGGCATCGTCGGCCCCAGCCAGGGATCCAAGCCGCGCGACATCCTCATCAGCCCGGAGGACTATCCCGGGATGGATCAGGCGTCGAACCTGTGAGACAGAAGACAAATGCAAAATGCAAAATGCAAAATGAAGAATCCCCAAAGAGAAGGGTGATCTGACGAGCACGCCTCTTTTGGGACTTTGCAGTTTGCATTTCGCCGAGCGCAGCGAGGCGTTCCTCTCGACGCACCTGCTCCGCTACGACGCGCCGATCCGGAGAATCCGGAACCCTGTCTCGTCCTCCGGGAACTTCTCCGTGAACCGGTCGATCTTCACGACGAGCCACTCGTCGCCGCGCCGCTCGAGCTCGACCCAGATGGCGGCCCAGGGGCCGTCCTCCACGTTCTGAATGAAGCGGAAGCGCGAGCCCGGCCAGGCCTCCGGCGCGATCCCGCGCGCGCGCAGCACGGCCTCGGCCATCGGGATCATCTCGGGTCCGCCGACGTGGTTGCAGGGCATCGGTAGAGGAAAGAGAGGCCATTCGGCGGAGATTCCCGCCGGGGCGTGCTTCGTTCGCAGTTCTCCGGTCTTCGTGCCCCGCGCCCGTGCACGCGCCCGGCTTCTCGAACCGTGCCGCCGCAAACAACCGCCGGCCCCTCACCCCTGCCCCTCTCCCCGGAACCCGATCCCCGCTTGCGCCGCGATCGCGCCGGGGAGAGGGGTAGGGCTCTCGCCACTTGCTCGTTTCGAGCTCATGGCGCGGTCCAAACCCCTCTCCCCGGCGCGGACGCGGGCAGGAGCGCGGACGGCCATTCCGGGGAGAGGGGAAGGGGTGAGGGGCAGGCGCAATCGTCGGTTATGATGCGCCCTCGCATCCCGGGGAGGTTCTTCCGATGTACAACGCTCTGCTCGTAACGCACTCCTGGCTCCGGTGGGCCGTTCTGATCTTCGGGCTCATCGCGCTCATCGCCGCGATCAAAAAACACGTTCGTAAGGACCTGACGCCCGACCGCTCGAGCCTCGGGCTTCTGATCAGCGCCGACCTGCAGCTGCTCGTCGGGCTCTCCCTCTTTTTCGTCTCTCCCTATTTCGCGGCCCTCACCCAGGCCCCGAAGGCGGCCATGGGGGACGCGAGCACCCGCTTTTTCGGGCTCGAGCACGCGCTCGGCATGATCGTGGCGATCGTGCTGGTCCACGTCGGGAGGATCATCGGGAAGCGGTCCCAGAGCCCGTTTCGCTACCGGACGGTCGCGATCGTCTTCGCACTGGCGCTCGTGATCATCCTAGCCGTGATTCCATGGCCTTTTCTCTCGCACGCGCGGCCGCTGGCCCGCTGGTGAGGCGCCTTTCCGCCGTTTCCAGGTCACGTTGTTCGGTGAGAAGAGTCACCGGGCGGCGCCCTGTCGCCGTGGCAGCCTGATGGCGCTGGCAACTGAGGTCACGGAGGCGTCCACCATGAAAGCATGTATGGCAAAGATGATCGAGCACTTCGAGGGGAGTCGCCCGGTCACCGAAGCGGCGAAAGGCGAGACCCTGTTCATCGACAGCGACGGGGTCGACGGCGTTTATCTCATCAAGTCGGGCAAGCTCCACATGCACGTGAGCTGTCCGGTCGGGGCGAACATTCTCCGCACGGCCCGCCGCGGGGAGATCCTCGGCGTCGCGCCGCTCTTCTGCGGCAAACCGCACAAGCTCACCTGCGAGGTCGTCTCGAAGGCGAAGGTGCTGTTCGTCGACTCCGAGTCGTTTCTGCGTTACCTCGACGCCCATCCCGAGGCCCGCATCTACGTCCTCCAGATGCTGAGCGCGGACGTGAGCAGCTGCTACGACCTGATCCGCGTGGCGATCGAGCCGACGCGCCAGGTGGCGGCAGCGGCGTCTTAGGAGCGCCGCGAAGGCCCGCCCGAAGGGCGCGCCAGAGCGCCGCGAAGCGGTGCGAGAGCATGGCCGGGGGCGAGCGAAGCGAGCCCCCGGAAATGCGGCGTTCAATAAGAGTCACGAGCCCCGAAGGGGCGACAGGACGTTCTCTGTCGCCCCTTCGGGGCTCGAATTGTTTTGTCATGCGGCGTCCCGGGGGTTCGCGCTTCGCGCTCACCCCCGGCTATGTTCTGGCGCGCCCTTCGGGCGCGGGGTCCGGGCCCGCCTGTACGGGAATCCGGGCGGCCGCAGGCCGCCCCTACGCCTCGCCGAGGAACGGGTAGGCGAAGTGCGTCGGGGGAACGAAGCTCTCCTTGACGGCGCGCATCGAGACCCAACGGATCAGATTCAGGTACGAGCCGGCCTTGTCGTTCGTCCCCGAGGCGCGCGCGCCGCCGAACGGCTGCTGGCCGACGACCGCGCCGGTGGGCTTGTCGTTGACGTAGAAGTTCCCGGCCGCGTGGCGGAGCCGTTTGGCGAGGGCGACGATCGCCTCGCGGTCGCGCGCGAAGACGGCGCCCGTCAGGCTGTACGGGCTGGCCGTGTCGAGCGAGTCGAGCGTCTCGTCGATCTTCGCGTCGTCATAGACATAGACGGTGAGCACGGGTCCGAAGATCTCCTCGCACATGAGACGGAAGTCCGGGGTCGGTCGTCTCGATCACCGTCGGCTCGACGAAGTACCCTTCGAGTCGTCGTAGTTGCCGCCGAAGAGGACCTTCGCGTCCTTGGACTGCTTCGCGTAGTCGATGTACCCGGTGATCGTCTTGAACGCGGCGGCGTCGATGACCGCGGAGAAGAAGTTCCGGAAATCGGTCGGCGGTCCCATCTTCACTTCCGCGAGCTGTTTTCCGAGACCTTCCTTCACCTCGTTCCAGAGGGAGCGGGGGACGTAGGCGCGCGAGGCGGCGGAGCATTTCTGCCCCTGGTACTCGAACGCGCCGCGGACCATCGCGGTGACGAGCGACGGCACGTCCGCGGACGGATGCGCGAAGATGAAGTCCTTGCCGCCGGTCTCGCCGACGATGCGCGGATAGCCGCGGTACTTCGCGATGTTCTCGCCGATCTTCTTCCACATTCCCTGGAAGACGCTCGTCGATCCCGTGAAGTGGATTCCGGCGAGCAGCGGGCTGTCGAGGACGGGGTCGCCGACCTGCGACGCCTTGCCGGGGACGAAGTTGATGACGCCCGGCGGCAGTCCCGCTTCCTCGAGCATCTTCATGATGTAGTACGAGGCGAGCACGGCCGAGGAGGCCGGCTTCCAGAGGACGACGTTCCCCATCATCGCGACGGAGGTCGGCAGGTTGCCGGCGATCGAGGTGAAGTTGAACGGCGTGACGGCGAAAACGAATCCCTCGAGGGCGCGGTACTCGACGTAGTTCCAGACCTGCGGCGAGCTCATTGGCTGCTGCTCGTAGATGAACTGCATGTAGTAGGGGTTGTAGCGGAGGAAGTCGATCAGCTCGCAGGCGGAGTCGATCTCCGCCTGATGGACGGTCTTCGCCTGGTTGAGCATCGTCGCGGCGTTGATCGTGTCGCGCCACGGGCCGGCGAGCAGCTCGGCGGCCTTGAGGAAGATCGCCGCGCGGTCTTCCCACGGCATCTCGGACCACGTCTTCCACGCCTTCTGCGACGCCTCGATCGCCTGGCGCACCTCGTCGGGGCCCGCCTGGTGGTAGGTCGCCAGCACGTGCTCGTGGTCGAACGGGCAGACGGCCTTCGCCGTCTTTCCGCTGCGGACCTCTTTGCCGCCGATGATCAGCGGGATGTCGATCGTCTCGCCGAGCATCTGGTCGAGGCGCTTCTTCAGCGATTTCTTCTCGGGCGAGCCGGGGGCGTACGCGCGCACGGGCTCGTTGACCGGGGTTGGAATGCGGACGATGCCGTTCATGGAGGTCCTCCTGGGGGATGAAACGGAGAGCCGCGAGGTAGGTGCGGCCCGGGAGGCGATGCTACCGAAACGAGGGGGAAAAAGACAGGATCTCCCCTCATCCGCACCGCATCCGTAACGATTATGAAAAGAACCGGGCGCGGGCACGGGCGCGGGCTCTTGCCGGGCGACGGGCGCTTAATGAAGGGTGGACGGGACGAGCTTTCGCTATCCGATGAAGCCCAGCTATCCCCACATGTAGGAGGACGGGGGCCATTCGGCTTGCACCGGGGGTGCCCCGTCCGCTCTGGTCTACCATTGCGCCATGCGAATCGGCGCGGTCCTTCTTCTGCTCGCCGCCTGCTCCAGTGGGGGAGGCCCCTCGCTCGTCGATGGCAGTCAGGTCGGCGGCCCCTTCTCGTTCGCCGGCGGCGGGTTTACGACGGACAACCCTCAGTTCGGCAGGTATCCCTCGACCGAGGAGATGATGGTCATCTTCGAGAACGTCTCCGAGCGCCCGCAGACGGTCGAGTCGATCCTCATCAGGCAGGTCAACGAGTCGACCTCGCCGCTCCGCGTCGACAACGCCTCGAAGCGCATCGACCGGATGATCGACCCGGGGGAAGAGCTCGAAGTGAAGATGCTCCTCCGGGTCACGCCGCAACGGGTCGAGGGAGGCGTCCTTCTCGGCCAGCGCGGGATCTCGTTCGACGTCGTGCTGCGGGCGGCGGACGGGACCAGCTACCGGTATTCGATCCAGGTGCCGATCAAGACGACGGTGGGGGTGGGGCCGTAGGCGTCATGTCATCCCGAGCGTCGCGAGGGATCTGGGAGGGGGATGGCGCATGACGCGGAGGCGGGTGTCGGCGGGTCCAGCGAGATTCGTCCAGTCTTCGAAGCGTGGCCCGGCTCTCCCGCCGATTTTCGTCGCCGCGTTCTCCGCGTCCGCCGCCCAGATCCCTCGCTACGCTCGGGATGACATCGGTGCGAGATCCAGCCACTCTGGATTCTTCTGTTCGATGAGCCGGATCTTCTTTTCTCGGCGCCAGCTCTTGATCCGCTTCTCGTTCGCGAGCGCATCGTTGACGTCCGAGAACGCCTCGCACCAGACGAGCTTCGCCTCGCGATACCGGAATGCGTGCTCGCTTCCTTCGCCAGCTCGATGTTGCCAGATCCTTCGCTCGAGATTGTTCGTGATGCCCACGTAGAGGGCGCGTGTTCGCGAAGCCAGGATGTAGACCCAGTAGGTCTTCACGACGCCGAGGGTACCTCGGTCGTGTCATCCCGAGCGTCGCGAGGGAATGCGCTGCGACGTGAAAGATCTACCGTGCGTGGCGGATCTTCCGCGCTGCGCGATGTCATCCCGAGCGTAGCGAGGGATCTGGGAGGGGGATGGCGCATGACGCGGAGGCGGGTGTCGGCGGATCCAGCGAGATTCGCCCAGTTTTCGAAGCGTGGCACGGTCGATCCACCGATTCCCGTCGCCGCGTTCTTCGCGTCCGTCGCCCAGATCCCTCGCTACGCTCGGGATGACATGGCGTGCTGCGACGTGAAAGATCCACCGTGCGTAGCGGATCTTCCGCGCTGCGCGATGTCATCCCGAGCGTCGCGAGGGATCTGGGAGGGGGATGGCGCATGACGCGGAGGCGGGTGTCGGCGGATCCAGCGAGATTCGCCCAGTTTTCGAAGCGTGGCACGGTCGATCCACCGATTCCCGTCGCCGCGTTGTCCGCGTCCGCCGCCCAGATCCCTCGCTACGCTCGGGATGACATCGGGGCGAGATCCAGCCACTCTGGATTCTTCTGTTCGATGAGCCGGATCTTCTTTTCTCGGCGCCAGCTCTTGATCCGCTTCTCGTTCGCGAGCGCATCGTTGACGTCCGAGAACGCCTCGCACCAGACGAGCTTCGTCTCGCGGTACAGGAATGCGTGCTCGCTTCCTTCGCCAGCTCGATGTTGCCAGATCCTTCGCTCGAGATTGTTCGTGACGCCCACGTAGAGGGCGCGTGTTCGCGAAACCAGGATGTAGACCCAGTAGGTCTTCACGACGCCGAGGGTACCTCGGTCGTGTCATCCCGAGCGTCGCGAGGGATCTGGGCGGGGGTGGCGCGCGTGAGGCGGGAGCGGAGTAAGGCAGGAGGATCGTGCTTCGCCTGAATTGCGAGCGAATCGCGATCTTCCTGCCTTACTCCGGCGCGGCGTTGTCCGCGTCCGCCGCCCAGATCCCTCGCTACGCTCGGGATGACATGGCGTGCTGCGACGTGAAAGATCTACCGTGCGTAGCGGATCTTCCGCGCTGCGCGATGTCATCCCGAGCGTAGCGAGGGATCTGGGAGGGGGATGGCGCATGACGCGGAGGCGGGTGTCGGCGGGTCCAGCGAGATTCGTCCAGTCTTCGAAGCATGGCCCGGCTCTCCCGCCGATTTTCGTCGCCGCGTTCTCCGCGTCCGCCGCCCAGATCCCTCGCTACGCTCGGGATGACATGGCGCGCACCGGGTCTCGTCCCTACTCGATACTCCACTTCTCGTAGAGCTCCTCGGGGAGCTCGCGGAGGAAGCGCGAGGGCACCATGAGCACGTCCAGGTGGGAACGGTCGCGCTCGAGGACGGGATAGACGAGGTAGAGCTCCTGCTTCGCGCGGGTGATCGCGACGTAGAAGAGGCGGCGCTCTTCCTCTTCGCCGGGGATCACGATCTCGGCCATCGGCTCGTCGGCGGCTCGTGGGCCTTCGCATGAGCGCCTCGGTCTCTTCCTCGCTCTCCGGAAGCTTCGCTTCCGTCCCCGGCACGCGCACGATCCCGCCCGGAACGCGCAGCGCGCGCGAGGAGGGAAACTTGCCGTCGTTGAGGCCGATCACGAAGACCATCGCCACTCGAGGCCCTTCGCCTGATGCACCGAGGAGAGCACGACTTTCTCGTCCTCGACGCCCGCCGACGGCGACGTCTTCTCCGGCGATCGGGATTCGCGAGCGAGAGCTCCTCGAGCAACTCCTCGACGCTCCCGAGCTTCTGCGCGAAGATCGCGAGCTGCTCGAGGTCGTCGAGGCGCGCGGAGAAGTTCGGGAACTTCGTCCGGACGTAGTCGCCGTATCCCTCGTCGACGATCAGGCGGATCGCTTCCGCCGCGGCGCGGCGCATCGCCTCGGAGATCAGGGCGCGGAGCGTCGAGCGGAGGTTCTCGAGCGACTTCGCCGTCGCGCGCACGCCGCTCGTCGCGCCGCCGAGGAATGCGTGGAGGGGGTCGGAGGTGCGCGAGATCGCGTCCCAGATCGCGCGCGCGGTGCGGTCGCCGACCTTCGGGTAGAGCTTGAGGATCCGCATCCAGGAGAGCTCGTCCTTCGGGTTGAGGACGACGCGCAGGTAGGCGATCACATCCTTCACGTGCGCCTGCTCGAAGAAGCGGACGCCGGAGCGGATGACGTAGGGGATGTTGCGGCGCGAGAGCTCCATCTGCAGCTCGAGCGACTGGTAGTGCGAGCGGTAGAGGACCGCGATGTCCTCGAGGCTCTCCCCCTCGTCGCGAAGCTCGAGGATCCGCTGCGCGATGAAGAGCGCCTGCGGCGTAGACGTCGTCGACGCCGATGAAGCCGGGGAAGGGGCCGCTCGGCCGGATCGCCCGCAGCTCCTTCGGGAACTGGTACTTGTTGTTGTGGATCGAGGCGTTCGCCAGCGTCGAGGATCTCGGGCGTGGAGCGGTAGTTCGTCTCCAGCTTGTAGATGCGGCAACCCTCGAACCGGCGGGGGAAGGTGAGGATGTTCTCGAACGAGGCGCCGCGGAACGAGTAGATCGACTGCGCGTCGTCGCCGACGACCATCACGTTGCGCCGCACCGACGACATCAGGTCGACGATCTCCGCCTGGAGCTTGTTCGTGTCCTGGTACTCGTCGACGAGGATGTGGCGGAACCGCCGCTTCAGGGCCTCGGCGACCTCGCTCGTTCTCGTCGAGCAGGCGTTTCCAGTTGACGAGCAGGTCGTCGAAGTCCATCGAGTTCGCGCGGAGCTTCCGCTCGCCGTAGTGGCGGAAGACGGTCCGCATCTCGGCGAGGTACATGAGGAAGTGCGGGAAGTTGTCCTCGACGTACTGCTCGAACGACTCGCGCGTGTTGATGACGTGCGAGTGGATGTCGAGCGAGGACGTCTCCCTTCGGGAAGCGGCGCTCCATGCGTCGGGATGCCGGCGTCGGCGATCGCGCCGTTCATCATCTCCTTCGCGTCCTCGTCGTCGAGGATCGTGAAGCTTCGCTGGTAGCCGATGGTGCTCGGCGTGGCTGCGCAGAAGGCGGTTCGCGACGGAGTGGAAGGTGCCGCCCCAGATGCGCCGCGCGTCGGCCGTGGCGAACTGCTCGACGCGGTCGAGCATCTCGCGCGCCGCCTTGTTCGTGAAGGTGAGCAGGAGGATCTCGGAGGGATCGACGCCGTCCTCGATGAGGCGGGAGACGCGGTAGGTGAGGGTGCGGGTCTTCCCGCTCCCCGCCCCCGCGATCACGAGGATCGGCCCATCCTCGGCCATGACGACGTCGAGCTGCTCGGCGTTCAGCTCGTCCTCGTAGCGGACGCGGTACTGCTTGCGTCCTCTCGGGAGCTTTCAGTTTGTAGCGGCGAATTTCGGGCATCGGCGTCTAGGGGGTCTAGGGCGTCTAGAGGGTCTAGAGCGTCTTGAGCGTCTTGGCGTCGGTCAGGCGTCGTGCGTCGAGCGTGCGTCCTTTCTTACGGCACGCCGGAGGCGTGCCAGATGGTAGCCGGGGTGTCGCGCGCAGCGCGACCCCCGGATACGGAGCCGCGAAAGAAATGATGCACCCCGGAGGGGTGCCAGACGTAATGAGCGCATCCTCTGGGACCCCTCCGGGGTGCACATGATTCTGTGCGCGTCCCTTTCCGGGGGTCGGCGGCGCCGACCCCCGGATACCCTCTGGGACGCCTTCGGCGTCCTCACGCGAGACCGTTCCGTCCTGCCCGACGCTCAAGACGCCCGAGACTCTCAAGACGCCCAAGACTCTCAAGACGCCCAAGACTCCCTAGACGCCCAAGACGCCTTAGACGCCCAAGACGCCCTAGAGCCCTAGACGCCCAAGACGCCTTTTCTCCCGCTCTCCCCCTTGCCGCTGTACCACTGTCGTAATACACTGTGTCGCATGCTGCAGATCAACCCTGCCGACTCGGTCCCCATCTGGAAGCAGATCGAAGAGGAGGTCCGGCGCCTGATCGCGCTCGGCGCGTTCGCCCCCGGTACGGCCGTGCCGTCGGTGCGCGAGCTCGCGCAGAGGCTCCGGATCAACCCGGCGACCGTCGCGAAGGCCTACCAGCGCTCACGGAGGCCGGCGTCCTCGCCGTCCGGCGCGGCGAGGGGACGTTCGTCGCGGACGACCCGACGACCCCCTCCGCCGCCGACCGGGACGAAGCGCTCGCCGCCGGCGCGCGAAGGTACGCCGCCGTCACGTCGACGGCCGGCGCCACCGAGCGGGAGGCGATCGATGCTTTCCGAGAAGCTCTCACCGAAATGAAGCCACGCCAAAGGAGCGTCCGATGAATCGAGGCACCCGTCATCGCACGCAGAGAACGTCTCGATCCGCTACGGACGGCAGGCACGTCCTGGATTCGGTTTCCTTCACCGTCACGCGCGGGAGCGTCTACGCGATGCTCGGGCGCAACGGCGCCGGCAAGTCCTCGCTCGTGCGCGCTCTCCTCGGCGCGCAGAGGCCGCAGGAGGGGAGCGTCGACGGTCTTCGGGCGGCTCCGCCTGGGAGCGAGCGCGTCGCCGTGATGGCGCAGGTCGGCTTCGTGCCGGAGGAAGCGGAAGCAGAGAAGGAGATGAGCGTCGGGCAGCTCGTCGACTTCCAGCGCTCGCTCTTTCCCCGCTGGGACGACCGGCGTCGTCGAGCGCCGCTTCGACCGCCTCCGCATCGCGCGGGGTCGCCGCTTCTCGACGCTCTCGAAGGGGAGAGGCGGCCAGGTGCTCTTCACGCTCGCGCTCGCGACGCTGCCGGACCTGCTGATCCTCGACGATCCGACGCTCGGGCTCGACGCCGTCTCCCGCAAGGAGTTCTACGACGAGTTCGTCGGCGAGCTCGCGGAGAGGCGGACCACGACGTTCATCACGACACACGATCTCACCGGCGTCGAAGGGATCGCCGACCGCGTCGGGATTCTCGGGGACGGCAAGCTTCTGCTCGACGAGGATCTCGAAGGCGTGAAGGCGCGGTTCCGGAAGATCCGGCGCGCGGCGGAGGCGGCTCCGGTGGCGGGGAACCTGGTGCACTCGACGCGTTGGGGCGAGTGGGTGGAGGAAGTCGTCAGCGACTACAAGCCGGGCTCGTCCGGGCGACGCTGACGGCAGCGCCCGATGTCGCTCGAAGAGATCTTCATCGCTGTGGTCGGGTAGCAGGAGGAAGGACGATGAGCGCGCTGCTACAGGTGATCGGTCGCGAGATGAGAGTCCGGGCGCTGATGCCCGTGACGGGGGCCGTGACGGCGGTCCTGCTGCTGCTGACGGCATGGCTCGTCGAAGACGGGAAACGCTTCACGGAGATCTCGGAGACGTCGATCTTCTTCGCCGGCTTCTTCCTCGCGGCCGGAGGGCTGCTGATGGGCGCGCTGATGCTCGGCCGCGATCTGGAGGGGAGCCGCTCGCTCTTCTGGCTCGCCCGGCCGATCGGCGTCTGGACGACGTTCATCGGGAAGATGATCGCCGCGCTCGTCCTCGTCATCGTCGACGACGCTCCTCGTCGCGGTGCCGGCGATCCTCGTCGACCCGGGGCTGATCGAGGAGCCGTTGATCTTCTCGGGCGGCGCGGGGTTCGCGGTCGGCTGCGTCGCGCTCGGCGCATCGCTCGGGCTGCTCCTCCGGAACCGGTCGGCGTGGTTCCTCGCCGTCGTCCCGATCTTCGGCGGCTTCATCGCGGGAGTCTGGATGATCGCCGAGCCGTTCACGTTGGCGTCCGTCGGAATCGTCGAGATGCTCGTCACCGTCGGCGCCACGGCCCTCATCACCGGGCTGATCGCCGCGCACGGCATCGGATTCGCCCGCGGGCGCCATGACGCCCGCCGTCAGGCGCGGACGTTCACGCTCGTCCTCTGCGCTCGATCCTCGGCGGGACTCTCGTCGCGTCCTGGAGCGTTCGGCGCGTGGATCCTCGGTCTCGGCCTCGGACGATTTCGAACACGTGCACGAACGCGTCCGGATCCGGGAATGGCGCGATCGGCTCGTCGCCGGCTGGAGGGACCGCGCCGGTGACCTGGGCGACGGATGCTTCGCGGTCGACCTCGAGAGCGGGACGAGCGGTTCCGCTTTGCCGCCCGGGCACCTGGAGCGTTGCGGCCGCATCGCCGCGCCGGATCGCCTACGCGGCGCCGAGAGCGAGGGCGCGGCCGGCAGTCGAGATCATGACCGTCGAGCTGGGAGCCGTCGCCGCGGACGCGCTCGACGGGAGTCGTTCATGACCCAGGTCAGATCGGTCGCCTGCGCCGCGGCCCCGGACGGTTCCCGATTCGCCGTCTCCGGACCGGACGCGAACCCAGGTGTACGACTGAAGGCCGGAGCCTCGGGAGCTTCCCGACGCGGGTCAAGGAGCGCGAGCGCGTTGGCGCGACGGATGGGTCGACTCCGCTCTTCGTCGATCGCGACACGCTGCGGCTCTACGAAAGATCGGCGTCGTCGGACCGGGTGGTGATCCGCGAGGCGGACCTGAGGACGCGCACAATCCGGAACGTCGGCGAGATGGCGGGCGGGATCTACGGCATCATGCCAGGGCTCGATCGCGTGGTGATGCGGAGCGACCCCCCCAGCCGGTCGCGGGGCGCGATGCCGGCGCCGCGCACTGCACGACGCGCGGACGGGAGCGAAGGTTTTCGAATTTCCGGCCGGGAGCGACGCGATCATCCCGCTCTCGCGACGGTCGGGTTCGCGGTCGCTCCGAAGAATCGACGGGAAGGAGCGAACTCGCGCGCGTCGGGCGCGCCGGCGCGATTGTCTCGGCCGTTCCGTTTCCTCACGCGGCGCTGCGGATCGGGAACGAAGTGCGCCCGGGAGTCATCTCGCTCGCCGCGGGGAATGGCGAGACGCCGCTCCCGGAGGGACGTCGCGCTCCCGGCTGCTGCTCGTCGAGGTCGGCAACCGGCCGGGTGATCAAGCGGCCTGGACGGGAGTCACACTCGGTCGGGAGCCACGTGGTGGAGCGCTCCCTTCGACGAGCCGGGGTCTCTGGCCGCGCGCCTCTACACCAGCGGCGCGGATTTGTATGTCATCGATCCGGCGACGCTGGATGGGAAGAAGATCGAGCTGCGGTAGGCGAACGAGCAAGCGGCGCTTCGCGCCGCACTCCAAAGGCGGCATCCGAGCGGCCGTACTGGTGGCGGAGACGTCGCCACCAGTACGGCCACTGTCGTTTCGGCTTTGGAGTGCGGCGCGAAGCGCCGCTTTCATGTTCTACAATCACGTTCAATCATGCAGGTTTACCTCGACCTCCTGCGCCGGATCCTCGACGAGGGCGCGAAAAAGAGCGATCGCACGGGGACGGGGACGCTCGAGCGTCTTCGGCCATCAGATGCGCTTCGATCTCGAGCGCGGATTTCCTCTTCTCACGACGAAGAAGATGCACACGCGCGCGATCATCTACGAGCTGCTCTGGTTCCTGCGCGGGGAGACGAACGTCCGCTGGCTGCAGGAGAACAAGGTCACGATCTGGGACGAATGGGCCGACGCGAACGGCGACCTGGGGCCGGTGTACGGATACCAGTGGCGCTCCTGGCCCGCTCCGGACGGGCGGCACATCGATCAGATCTCGAGCGTGATCGAGCAGATCCGGAAGAACCCCGACTCGCGCCGGCTCGTGGTGAGCGCCTGGAACGTCGCGGACCTGGGCCGGATGGCGCTCCAGCCCTGCCACGCGCTCTTCCAGTTCTACGTCGCCGGCGGGAAGCTCTCCTGCCAGCTCTACCAGCGGAGCGCCGACGTCTTTCTCGGCGTGCCGTTCAACATCGCGTCGTACGCGCTGCTCACGCGCATGGTCGCGCAGGTGACCGGCCTTCGCGCGGGTGACTTCGTTCACACCTTCGGCGACGTGCACCTCTACCTCAATCACCTCGAGCAGGCGCGGGAGCAGCTCGGGCGCGATCCGCGCCCGCTGCCGCGGCTGAAGATGAACCCCGCCGTGGACGTCGATCTTCGACTTCACGTTCGAGGACTTCACCATCGAGGGATACGACCCGCATCCGGCGATCAAGGCGCCGATCGCGGTATGAGCGTCACGCTGATCGCGGCGATCGCGCGCAACCGCGTCATCGGCAAGGACGGCGACCTCCCGTGGCGCCTGCCGGCGGACCTGAAGCATTTCAAGCGGACGACCGTCGGCCACCCGCTGATCATGGGGCGCCGCACGTTCGAGTCGTTCGGCAGGCCGCTGCCGGACCGGACGAACATCGTCGTGACGCGCAATCGCGACTATCGCGTCGAAGGCGCCGTGATCGTTCCGAGCTTCGGCGAGGCGATGCAGGTCGCGAGGCGGGAAGGCGACGAGATCTTCATCGGGGGAGGGGAGGAGGTCTTCCGCCATTTCCTTCCGAGCGCCGACCGGATGATCCTCACCTGGATCGACGAGGAGTTCGAGGGAGACACGTTTTTCCCGGAGTTCGACGAGAGCGAGTGGCGCGTGGTCTCGCGCGAGGAGCATCAGCCCGACGAGAAGAACCGCTGGCCGTATTCGTTCGTGGTGTACGAGAGGAAGTAGAGGCGTTCTCCGTTCTCCGTTCTCCGCGGTTTACCGTGCGGGTGTCATCCCGAGCGTAGCGAGGGATCTGGGCGGGGGCTGCGAAAGAACGCGGCGCCCGTGCAGGGCCCGAAGACCGGCATTCGCCGTTTCAGCGCACAAGACGAATTTCGGTCCTCGCGCCCTGGTCACGACCCCGCGTCACACGCTGCCCCCCTCCCAGATCCCTCGCTACGCTCGGGATGACATCATCCGCAGTCTGGGCGCAAGAACCAAAAGGGGCCGGCGAACCGGCCCCTCGGAAGATCGATGCGGAGGCGCCTACTCCTTCGGCTCGTCCACCGCCGGCGGGGCCATCGGCGTGCGGCCCATGGAGAGCGCGCTCAGACCCGAGAGCCCGCCGAGGCCCATCGTCTCGACGGCGCTGGAGGGGACGATGACCATCGAGCCCTTCTCCTTGATCGCCTCGTAGAGCATGTTCATCGCGCGGAGGTGGAGCGCGATCGGCTTGTTGCTGTACTCCTCGCCGGCGGCGACGAAGCGCGCGGCGATCTCGGTCTCGGCGGTGCCGAGGATGATGCGGGCCTGGCGCTCGCGCTCGGCCTGCGCCTGGCGGCTCATCGCGTCCTCGAGCGCGGCGGGGATCTTCACGTCGCGGATCTCGACCGAGTGGATCGTGATGCCCCACGGGTTGGTCTTGTCGTCGAGGATCTTCCGGAGCTCGCGGCCGAGGCGCTCGCGCTCGGTGATCATCTCGGCGAGCTGGTGGCGGCCGATCGCCTCGCGCAGCGCGGTCTGCGCCGAGAGGGTGACCGCGTCGAAGTAGTCGGCGACCTCGAGGACCGACTTCTGCGCGTCCCACACGGTCCAGAAGACGATCGCGTCGACGTTGACGGGGACGGTGTCGCGCGTGAGGGCCGACTCCGCGGTCACGTCGGTGACGCGGACGCGCTGGTCGATCAGGTGCGAGATCTGCCTCGACGATCGGGATGATGGCGAAGAGGCCGGGGCCGCGCAGGCCGACGAACTTGCCGAAGCGGAGGACGACCGCCTTCTCCCACTGCTTCGCGATCTTGATCGAGAAGAGGGCGAGGAGGGCGAGAAGAGACGCCGCCGAACAGGATGACGACGGGCGAGCCGGGTCCGAGGGAGCGGGCACCATGGCCGGGATCGTCGACGAGCATGATGATCACGGCGGCGGCGGCGCTCACCGGGTTCGACGTAGCGGCGGCGCGCCGCCGTCCCGCGGTCGGCCTTCTGGTCGTACTGCACGCGCCTGCCTCCGGTCGGCGGCTTCCTCGCTCCCGTTTTCTCGCTGCGGCTTTGGCAATCGCTCCGATCGGGATCATGGTCAGCTTCTCCTCTCGGCCTGCTCGGCGCGCTCGACGAGCGCCTCGATCAGGTCCTCCATCGTGATGCCCTTTGACGTCGCCGAGGCGACGAACTGGTCGAGCAGTTCCTGGACGGCGCGTTTTTTTCCCCCGAACGGCGGACGCGCGGGGCGCGCCGCGACGAACGTCCCGGTGCCCTGCTGCGTCTCGACGATCCCCCGGATCTCCATCTCGCGGTACGCGCGCGCGATCGTGTTGAGGTTGACCGCGAGGTCGACGGCGAGCTGGCGGACCGTGGGGAGCTGCGCGCCCGGCTGGAGGCGCCCGTCGGCGACCGCGAGGAGCACCTGGTCGATGATCTGCCGGTAGAAGGGAAGGCCGGACGCCGGGTCGAGCCGGAAGATCGAGGGAGGTGTCGTCGCTCGTGCCATTGTACTAGTTGACTAGTACAATAGGACCGAGGCGCGCGGTTTGTCAAGGGTTCAACATTCACCATTCACCATTCAATATCGCGCTTCGAAGGGGCGATCCCTGAAACCTCGAATGTTGAATGTTGAATGCTGAATGGTGAATGCCCCCCCCCCGAGGACGTGTTCCGTTACCATTCCGATATGAGTACCCCCGATGTCCGGCGGGCCACGCTCGCCCTCCGGCTCGCGGCGTTCGTCGCGGAGACGCCACCCGTTCGCCCTCCGTCCCGCGCTCGACGCGATCGAGGATGCGATCGCCGTCTCCGGCAACGTTCCGCAGAGCGAAGAGGAGATCGACGCGCTCCGCCCGCCGTTCCGCGCGCTTTTCGCGGGGCGGCTGGACGAGGCGCTCCGTCCCGCCACGAGCGCGGGGACCGCCGTTCTGATTCCCGACACGACCCCGCGCGTCGACGCCTCCCGCCGCCTGCGGGAGGCGCGCGAGGAGCTCCTCGACGCCTGCGACGGCTTCCTCCGGCGCGAGGCGATCGCCGCGTCGCTGACCCCGACGAGCGGCGCGAGATCCTGCGCGGCATGGTCCTCACCCGCGCGACCGACAACCGGCTGAAGGCGTTCTTCTCCGGCGGCGAGGTCCGCTACGGCGACGCCGCGTTCCAGGGGAAGGGATTCCGCTCGCTCGGGCAGGAGGCGATCTACGCGTGCGGCGATCCGCCTCCGGCGCGGCGAGGACTACCGCGGCCGCGACGGCTCGCTGGCGGGGCGACGTCGTCGCGCCGCTCATCCGCGACCTCGGCGCCGCGCTCGCGATGCGGCCCGACGCGGAGACCGTGCGCGATGGTCCTGAACGCGCAGATGGGCAAGGCCGGCCCGCCGATGGACGGCAAGGACCTGCACATCGGCGACTTCGATCACGGGGATCCTGCCCGCCGACCGCGCCGCTGGCGATCTCGACGCTGACCGTCGCCGGCATGGCGATGGCCTTCGCGCGCGACGGGACCGGCCGCGTCGCGGTCTCGTTCATCGGCGAGGGCGGCACGTCGCTCGGCGAGTGGCACGAGGCGATCAACCTCGTGCGCCGCGCGCCGGCTGCCGGCGATCTTCTGCGTCCAGAACAACCAGACGGCGCTCTCGCACGCCGGTCGCCGACCAGTCGGCGGTCGCGCGTCTTCGCCGACAAGGCCGCGGGCTACGGCATTCCGGGGATCACGATCGACGGCACCGACCCCGACGCGATCGCCGCGGCGTTCGCGTGGGCGGCCGAGCGCGCGCGCGCGGGCAAGGGGCCGGCGCTGATCGAGCTCGTCTGCGATGCGCATGTGCGGCCACGCCCATCACGACGACATGCTCTACCTCGGCAAGGAGCCGCCGCCTCGTGGGACTACCCGCCGCTCACCGAGCAGGGCTACGCCGACCGCGAGCTGTACGAGTTCTGGTCGCGCGCGCGATCCGATCGCGACGCTACGCCGCGCGGCTCGAGGCCGAGGGGGTCATCGACGACGGGCGACCTCGAGCGCGTTGAAGGCCGAGGCCGAGGCGCTGGTCGAGGAGGAGGCGCGGAAGGTGATCGACGCGCCCTGGCCCGACCCGGCGGTCGCGGGCGCGGCGTCTTCGCGGGCGAGCCGCCGCGCGCGCGCGGATCGAGGTGCTCGAGCCGCGAGGCGCGCAGGCCGGCTCGCCCCGGCGTCCTGCTCCGGCTCGAGCCGCGGCCGCCGTTCGACCCGAAGGGGAAGACGTTCCTCGAAGCCGTCATGCTCGGCGTCGGCGACGCGCTCGCGGCGCGACCCGCGCGTCTTCGTCTACGGCGAGGACGTCGGCGGAAAGTACGGCAACGCGTTCCTGCTGCTGCGGCCGCTGCTCGACGGAGTTCGGCGACCGGATCATCAACTCGCCGCTCGCCGAAGGCGGCGGTGCTCGGCGTCTGCGTCGGCGCGGCGCTCGCCGGGCAGCGGCCGATCGGCGAGATGCAGTTCAACGACTTCGTCGCGACCGGCTTCAACCAGCTCGTCAACAACGCCGCGAAGATCCGCTACCGCTGGGGCGGCGTCGGTGCCGATGGTCGTGCGGATGCCGTGGGGCGGGCTGCGGCACGCCGGGCCGTACCACAGCCAGAACACCGAGCCGTGGTTCTACCGGACGCCGGGGCTGAAGATCGTCGTCCCGTCGACGCCGCACGACGCGCGCGCGCTGATGGCGGCGGCGGTCGCCGATCCGGACCCGGTCCTCTACTACGAGCACATCGCGCTCTACCGCGATCCGCGCGATCAAGCAGGCGCTCGCCGACGCGCCGCCGGCGCCGACTGCCGATCGGCAAGGCCGCGCTGCGGCGCGCAGGGCGAGCGACCTGGCGATCGTCTCGTACGGCGCCTACGTGCACGTCGCGATGCGCGTCGCCGAGACGCTCGCGCGCGACGGCATCGAGGCGGCGGTGCTCGACCTGCGCATCGCTCGCGCCGCTCGACCGCGAGGCGCTCCTCGCGCTCGCGCGCCACTGCAGCCGCGTGCTGATCGTCCACGAGGACATCGCGCACCGGCGGGATCGGCGAGAGCCTCGCGGCGATCATCCAGGAGGAGGCGTTCGAGTAGCTCGACGCGCCGGTCCGCATCGTCGGCGCGCTCGACACGCCGGTGCCGTACTCGCCGCCGCTCGAGGAGGCGTTCCTGCCGAGCGAGGAGGAGATAGTGCGGGCGGCGCGGCTGCTGGCCGGGTATTGATCGATTGCAGATTGCAGATTGCAGATTGCAGATTGCAGATTGCAGATTGTCGATCGTTGATCGTTGCGCTGCGTCGAGCCACCCGAGAGTGCGCAGGGATCTGGGGGTGGCGTGGCGCGCCGCGACGCGGATGCGAAATCGGGCGCGCAGACGGAGCCTCGCTCTTTCGGCGGGCGAAATTCGATTTGTCCGCCGATGAGCGATTCCGCGTCCGGTGGCTGCCACCACCCAGATCCCTCGCTACGACATCGGATTCCGGGGGTCGCGCTTCGCTCGACGCCCCGGCTACCCTCTCGCACGCCTCCGGCGTGCGATGTCGCGCGATATGATCGGGTCGCTTACTCGAGGAGGTCCCCGCATGAAGACCATCCGCTTCGGCCGCACGAACGTTCAGGTTCCCACGGTCTCGCTCGGCACGTGGGGGCATTCCGGGGAAACGATGTCGGCGCGCGGGGAGTCCGTCGGGTGGTCGGGGCATGACGACGCGAAGGCGAGAGAGGCGATCTTCGCCGCCTGGCAGCATGGAATCACGCACTGGGACACCGCCGACGTCTACGGCAACGGCCGGGCCGAGCGCCTGATCGGCGAGCAGTGGGAGCGGGTGCCGCGGCGCGACATCTTTCTCGCCTCGAAAGTCGGATGGGATTCGGGCGAGTACGCCCACTTCTATCATCCGAAGCAGATGCGCCGGAAGATCGAGTCCTCGCTCCGGAATCTCCGGACCGACGTGATCGACCTCTATTACTTCCACCATTGCGACTTCGGGCCGAAGGACGAGCACTTCGACGACGCGCTCGAGGTGATGCACCGGTTCCGCGAGGAAGGAAAGTTCCGCTTTCTCGGCCTCTCCGACTGGGACTCGGCCAGGATCATGAAGTTCATCGACCGCGTCGACCCCGACGTCGTTCAACCGTACCGAAACGTGATCGACGACCCGTGGGAGTCGAGCGGGCTCAAGGCGTGGGTCGCGAAGCACGACGTCGGCGCCGCGTTCTTCTCGCCGATCCGCCACGGCCTGCTGCTCGGGAAATACGACGAGCCCGTGAAGTTTCCCGAAGGGGATTTCCGATCGAACATCAAGGCGTTCGGCGATCCCGTCGCGATCGAGAAGATGAAGAAGGCCGCGAGCCTGCTCCGCGATCGATTCAAGGGGCACCCCGAGCCGGTCCTCCACGGCGTCCTCGGCGCCCTGCTCGCCGACGCTCCCACCGGCACCATCCTCCTCGGCCAGCGCAACACGAAACAGACCGAGGCCGCCGCGAAGGTGGGGGAGGCGCTGTCGGCGGAGGACGCGGCCTGGGTGAAGCAGGCGTACACCGCGTAGGGGCGGCCCGCGGCCGCCCGGACCCTCGATGCGTCAGGAACGAGATTCCGGGCGCGCGCAGCGCGCCCCTACGTTAGAATGCCGCCCGTTTCAATTCGCCGCCGCGCAACGCCCTCCGCGCGCATTCCGAGCCTAAGGAGCCACCCATGGATTTCCGCCTTTCCGACGAGCAGCAGCAGATCCGCGAGATGGTCCGCGAGTTCGCGGAAGCCGAGATTCGCCCGCACGTGATGGAGTGGGACGAGGAGCAGACGTTCCCGAAGGACGTGATCAAGAAGCTCGGCGAGCTCGGCATGCTCGGCATCATCTTCCCGGAGGAGTACGGCGGCGCGGGCCTCAGCTACGTCGACTACGTGAACGTGATCGAGGAGCTCGGCGTCGGTCGACAGCTCGGTCGGCGCTGACGGTCGCGGCGCACAATTCCTTGTGCAGCGGCCATATCTATCTCGCCGGAAACGACGAGCAGAGGAAGAAGTGGATGCCGAAGCTCACCACCGGCGAGTGGATCGGCGCCTGGGGGCTGACCGAGCCGGGCTCCGGATCCGACGCCTCCGGCATGCGCACCGTCGCCGTCAAGGACGGCGGCGATTGGGTGCTCAACGGCACGAAGAATTTCATCACGAACGCGACCTACGCGGACATCTCCGTGGTCCTGGCCGTGACGGACCGGAACGACCAGAAGCACGGCATCACCGCCTTCGCGGTCGAGATGGACCGGAAGGGGATCCGCCCCGGCAAGAAGGAGAACAAGCTCGGGATGCGGGCCTCCGACACCGCGGAGCTGGTGATGGAGGACTGCCGCGTCCCGGAGGCGAACGTCCTCGGCAAGATCGGCTACGGATTCATCGACGCGATGAAGATCCTCGACGGCGGCCGGATCTCGATCGGGGCGCTCGCTCTCGGCATCGGCCGCGGCGCCTACGAAGCGGCGCGCGACTACGCGAAGCAGCGCACCGCGTTCGGCAAGCCGATCGCCGAGTTCCAGGCGATCCAGTTCATGCTCGCCGACATGGCGATGGAGATCGAGGCGGCGCGGCTCCTCTGCCACAAGGCGGCCGTCATGAAGGACGCCGGCGAGCGGACGACGCAGATCTCGGCGATGGCGAAGCTGTACGCCTCGGAAGTCGCCGTCCGCGCGACCGAGAAGGGCGTGCAGATCTTCGGCGGCTACGGCTTCATCAAGGAGTTCCCGGCCGAGAAGTACTATCGCGACGTCAAGCTCTGCACGATCGGCGAAGGGACGAGCGAGATCCAGAGGATGGTCATCGCGAGAACCCTCCTCGCGGAGTAGCAGCGGATGGCGGACGAGCGTCTCGACGAGATCATCGAGGGGGTACGCGGCGGGAAGATGCGCGCGCTGGCGCGGGCGGTGACGCTCGTCGAGCGCGACGAGCCCGCCGCCGACCGCCTCCTCGCTGAGATTTATCCGCAGACCGGTGGCGCGCGGATCATCGGCGTCACGGGATCTCCCGGCGCGGGCAAGTCCACCCTCGTCGACGCGCTCGCGCGCCACTACCGCAAGGAAGGGAAGAAGGTCGGCATCATCGCCGTCGACCCGACTTCCCCCTTCACCGGAGGGGCGATCCTCGGCGACCGGATCCGGATGCAGGGGCTCTACACCGACCCCGGCGTCTTCATCCGTTCGATGGCGACCCGCGGATTTCTCGGCGGGATCGCGCGAGCGACCAACGACGTGGTCGACCTGCTCGACGCGGCCGGCTTCGACCTGGTCGTCGTCGAGACCGTCGGCGTCGGCCAGGACGAGGTCGAGGTGATCCGCACGGTCCAGACCAACGTGGTCGTGCTCGTCCCCGGCATGGGAGACGACATCCAGGCGATCAAAGCGGGGATCATGGAGATCGGCGACATCTTCGCCGTCAACAAGGCGGACCGCCCCGGCGCCGACCGCACCGTGACCGAGATCATGATGATGATGTCGCTCGTGGAGGAGCACGGAGACTGGGTCTCGCCGGTCGTCAAGACGGTCGCTTCCCTCGAGAAGGGGATCGTCGAGCTGGCCGACGCGCTCGAAAAGCACGGGGAGTACCTGATCGCGTCCGGCGAGATGATCCGGCGCAACCGGGAGCGGGCGCGGATCCGCATCGACACGCATTTGAAGGACCGCTTCATGGATCGCCTCGTCGGCAGCCCCGGCGGCCGGGCCGCGTACGAGTCGCGGCTGGAAGACGTCCACGGAAAGCGGCAGAATCCGCGGGAAGCCGCGGAGGAATTGCTCGCGAGGGTGAAGTTCTAAGGAAGCAGGAAGTAGGAAGTAGGAAGTAGGAAGTAGGAAGGGAAACCAGGCTGGGCGGCGGCCCTTCCTACTTCCTACTTCCTACTTCCTACTCCGAACGAGTACCGCTGACCATGAAAATTTCCCGAGACTGGCTCACCGACTACATCGACCTCGGCGGTCTGGCGGACGCCGAGCTGGCGAGGCGCCTGACCGAGATCGGCCACGCGGTCGAGGGGATCGAGGCGCACGGCTCCGATACCGTCTTCGAGATCGAGTTCACCTCGAACCGGATCGACGCGATGTCGCACCTGGGCCTGGCGCGCGAGCTCGGCGCGGCGCTCGGGCGGGAAGTCCGCGTTCCTCCGGGCGACGCGAAGCCGGTCGAGCGGCCGCGCGAGGTCTCCATCCGGATCGACGCGCCGGAGCTCTGCAGCCGTTACACGGGGCAGGTGATCCACGGGGTCACGGTCAAGCCCTCGGGCGCGAAGGTCCAGCGGCGGCTCGAGGCGGTCGGCCTCCGCCCGATCAACAACGTCGTCGACGCGACGAACTACGTCATGCTCGCGCTCGGGCATCCGCTCCACGCGTTCGACCTGCGGGACGTGGAAGGCAGCCAGATCATCGTCCGGGCCGGCAGGCCGGGAGAGACGCTCAAGACGCTCGACGGCGAGACGCGCGCGCTCGACGCCGCGACCGCCGTCATCGCGGACGGCAAGCGCGGCGTGGGGATCGGCGGAATCATGGGAGGAGAGAACTCCGAGATCGCCGCCGACACGCGCGAGGTCCTGCTCGAGTGCGCTCATTTCGACCCGCCGTCGATCCGGCGTGCGGCGCGGCGCATGGGCCTCAAGACCGACGCCTCCTATCGCTTCGAGCGGGGGATCGACCCGAACGACACGATCCGCGTGATCTCGGCGTGCGCGGACCTCATCCTCGAGGAAGCGGGGGGAGAGCGGGGGGAGCTCGTCGACGTGATCGGACGCCCGATCGCGGAGCGGACGGTCGTGCTCCGGGAAGCGCGGCTGCGGGAGATCTCGGCGGGACGCATCGACCTCGGATGGGCGCTTCAGCTCTTTCGAAGCCTCGGTTTCGGCGCCCGCACCGTCGAGGGGGGCATCGAAGTCCGCGTCCCGACGTGGCGTGGGGACGTCGGCGAAGAGGCGGACCTGGCCGAGGAGGCGCTGCGTTTCTACGGATACGACAACATTCCGTCGAGCCTTCCGCGCGTGACCTCGGGCGACGTCTTCCACAGCCCGATGGCGCAGCTCGAGGACGAGGTCCGCTCGCTGCTGGTCGGCGCGGGGCTGGCCGAGGCGATCACGTACGGGTTCGTGCATCCCGACCAGAACCGTCTGTTCTCGAGCGAAGAGCCGCTCGCGGTGACGAACGCGCTCACCGAGATGATCTCGTCGATGCGCCTCTCGCTCGCGCCGGGGCTCCTTTCGACCGCCGCCTACAACCGGAGTTACGGGAATCGCGACGGGGCGATGTTCGAGGTCGGGAGGACGTATCACCGCGACGGGGAGAAGGTCGTGGAGATCCCCCGCGCGGGAGTGGTTCTCTTCGGGCAGACGGGGCTCCAGTGGGGCGAGGCGCGCCGCGCCTGGGATTTCTTCGATCTCAAGGGGATCGTCGAGACGATCGCGGATCACCTGCACGTCGAGCTGACGTTCCAGCCGATCGAGCGCCCGTGGTTCCGAAAGGGATCCGCGGCGGCGGCGTCGGCCGGCGGTCGGGAGGTCGCGGTGGCGGGAGCTCCCGCGCGCGAGGTGCTCGAGCGGTTCGAGCTGAAGGGAGAGGTGCTGTTCGCCGAGGTCGATCTGCGGGGGCTTGCGGAGGCGCGGGGGGCGTGGACGATGGAGCCGGTGTCGCGGTTCCCCGGCGTGCCGATGGTGCTCGCGCTCCTGCATGCGCCCGATCTGCGGTACGAGACCATCGTCGAGCAGATCCGCGGGCTCGATCTGCCGTACCTGCGCGAGGTCGGTCTCTGGGATCGGTTCGTGCCGCCGGGAGGAGAGCAGGTCAAGACCGCTCTCGGCATGTGGTACCAGGCGGCGGACCGCTCGCTCACCCAGGAGGAAATCACCGAGATGCACGCGACGATCGCGCGGCGGATCGAGGGGATGCTGCCCGTGAAGATCGTGGGTTGAATGCGGCATTGCGGATAGAGAGTAGTCAGGGAGAAGGAGTCAGGGGAAAGGGAAGGACCCACGGAGATCGCAAGTCGCATTTCCCCTTTTCCCTGACTACTTTTCCCTTCCTACTCCGGGAATGCGGAATGCAGAAGAGAGACCATTGGCCAGGGAGAGTATGAAAAAGCTGAGCAGGAGCCCGGAAGATCAGATGACGCTGGCGGAGACCGAAGAGGGGGCGTTGCTCGAGAAGCTCACCGAGAAGGTCGAGCGCGCCGTCGATTCGATTCAGAAGCTGCGGCGGGAGCGGGACGAGCTGCGCGAGCGGCTCGAGGCGGTCGAGACGCAGATGAAGACCCAGGGGGCGGACGCGGAGGAGCTGAGCGCGATCCGCGATGAGGTCGAAAAGTACCGCGGAGAGCGCGACGAGATCCGGAACCGGATCGGCGTGTTGCTCGAGTCTCTCGGCGCCCTCGACGAAGAGTAGGGGCGGCCTGCGGCCGCCCGTGCGGGGAACGCGTCATCCTGAGGAGCGGCCGGAGGCCGGGACGAAGGATCTCAAAATGCGAACAACAGCATTCCTCGCATTTTGAGATCCTTCGCTTCGCTCAGGACGACGGGGAGAACGGCTACGGGTGGGTGGGCCCTTCTCCCTGACTCCTCTCCCTGACTACCGGGAGGGGGGAAGGGTTGGTGCGAAAGGGGGGACTCGAACCCCCACACTCTTGCGAGCGCCAGACCCTGAATCTGGTGCGTCTACCAATTCCGCCACTTTCGCGAGGCGCTGAATTCCGTTTCGAGCGAAACGCGAATTCACCAAACCGGGAGTAACAATGTCCGCCCGGAGGGTTGTATTCCATCGCTGCGATACCGCGCCGGCGGCAAAGCAGCTATCCTAGAAAACGCGCGGCTTGAGTCGCCTCTTCCGCGACGACGGATCCTCGAACGTGCCACCGACCAATCAAGACCATCCACGGACGTTCCCCTCCAGCCGGAAGCTCCGTCCGCGGGGCCGCGGCCCGCCGCGCCGCCCGTCGAGGAGCTTTCGGCCGACGTGCTGAACCTTCCGAACGCGCTCACGGTGTTCCGCATCTTCCTCGTGCCGTTCCTGGTCGTCGTCCTGCTGACGAAGTTCCAGGGACGGGAGTACGTCGGCCTCGCGATCTTCCTGATCGCGTCGATCACGGATTACTTCGACGGATTCGTCGCGCGGCGGCAGAAGAAGGTCACGAAGCTCGGCATGCTGCTCGATCCGATCGCCGACAAGCTGCTCATGTCGGCCGCGTTCATCTCGCTCGTCGAGCTCGGCCTCGCGCCCGCGTGGATGATCGTCGTGATCATCGGCCGGGAGTTCGCGGTGACGGGGCTCCGGTCGATCGCGGCGCAGCAGGGGGTCACCATCGCCGCCTCGCCGCTCGGCAAGTGGAAGATGATCTCCCAGGTCGTCGCGATCTCGATCCTGATCCTCGGCCACGAGCTGGGCGAGTTCATCAAGCTCGGCGAGGTCGCCCTCTGGATCGTCGTGCTGACCGCGATCGGCTCGATGGTCGATTACTTCGTCAAGTTCTGGCGCCTGGTCATCCGGGGGCGTTCGTAGGGGCGGCTTGCGGGAGCCCGGACCTTCGATTCTCATGCGGGGTCATCCTGAGGAGCGCGTGAGCGCGACGAAGGACCTTGGGTGACACCGCAGGGACCTTCGATCGCGCGCGTGTCACCAAAGTTCCCTCGCCCTCGGCTCGGGATGACGTACGCACGATTTCAGCGAGTGGCTCCCCCCCCCGCGTCATCCTGAGGAGCGCGTGAGCGCGACGGAGGACCTTGGGTGACACCGCAGGGAACCCCGATCGTGCGCGTGTCACCCAAGGTCCCTCGCCTTCGGCTCGGGATAACGTACGCACGATTTCAGCGAGTGGCGTTCCCCCCCCGCGTCATCCTGAGGAGCGCGTGAGCGCGACGAAGGACCTTGGGTGACACCGTAGGGAACCCCGATCGTGCGCGTGTCACCCAAGGTCCCTCGCCTTCGGCTCGGGATGACGCGGCGGGCGCGCCAGGATGGAACGGACTCCGGGCGCGCGCAGCGCGCCCCTACCCGTCCCCGATCATCAACCGATACAGGTCGTTCTTCGCGACGCCGTACCGATCGGCGAGGGCCTTGATCGCGTCGTTGCGGCGCATGCCGCCGCTGCGAAGGCGGTCGAGCTCCGCGCGCAGCTCTTGCGGAGGGGGGAGGGTCGCTTCGAGAGGGGCCGCGGCGGCGAAGACGAGCGTGATCTCTCCGCGGATCGCGTCCCGCCCGCGGAGGTCTTCGAGGACGGAGGCGATCGTTCCGCGGATGATCTCCTCATGGAGCTTCGTCAGCTCGCGCGCGACGGTCACCTCCACGTCGCCCAGGACGGCGAGGGCGTTCTCGAGCGACCCGATCAGCCGCTGGGGCGACTCGTAGACGATCGAAGTCATCCGAGCCGCGGCGACGCCCCGGTAGAAATCGAGCCGTTCGCCTTCGCGATGGGGCGCGAAACCGAGAAACTGGAACGGAACGGGAGCGATGCCGCTCGCCGAGAGGGCGACCACGCCGGCGAAGGGGCCGGGGATGGGCTCCACGTCGAACCCGCGAGTGCGCGCTTCGCGGACGACCGGAAAGCCAGGGTCCGCCAGGAGCGGCGTCCCCGCGTCGCTCACGATTCCAATCGTCGCCCCCGACTCGAGCTCGGCCATGACCCGCTCGAGCTTGGCGTCTTCGTTGTGGTCGTGGAGGCTCTCGAGCGGGACGTCGATCCCGAAGTGACGCAGCAGCTTGAGCGTGTGGCGGGTGTCCTCGCAGAAAAGGCGCGAGCAGCGGCGCATCGCATCGAGCATCCGCGGCGAGGAGTCGGAGAGGTTGCCGATCGGCGTCGCGATCACGAGAAGGCGGCCGGCCATGCCGTCACGCCGTCGGTTCGCGGCTCGTCCCGTCGAGCTCGGCGGTCGCCTCGTCCTCGTCGCTGAGCGGCGAGGAGTGGTCGCTGAGGCACCGATCGATCAGATCGAGGAACTTCTCGAGATCGAACGGTTTCAGAATCGACGCGCAGACCGTGTTGGGAGGAATCCGCGCGACGCCGCGCTGCCCCGCGGCGGTGAACACGATGATGTGGGGTCGGTTTCCCTCGGCGGTCCGCACCCGCTCGATGAACTCGTACCCGTTGACCTTGGGCATCATCAGGTCGAGCAGGACGAGGTCGAACGGCGCCTCGGCCACCAACTCGAGGCCGACTTCTCCATCCTCGGCGAGGACGACATCGAAATCGAGCCGCTTGAGGACCGCCTGAAGGAGGACCCGGATGGCGAGATCGTCGTCGATGACGAGGATCCTCCGCCCTTCCCCCTGAATCCGCGCGTGGGTCATCATTCCGTGTTTTGGCTCCCGATCCGGGAAACGCACGTATCTGGACAGCAAAGACGGCTCGAATTGTAAAGTCCGCCAAAATATTATTCAAGGTTCCTTCCCGGGGAAACAGCCGGACGGGAGAATTATTTTAGACTTCAGCCAGCGGAACCCCCACGGTGACGTACGCTGCCGTCGGGAAAGGGACCTCTTCCTTCTCGCGGGGGTTCCTCTTACTTTGATCGCCGCGGCAGCGGCCGCGAGGAGTCGAGACGGACCGAATGGACGCCAGATCGGAAATCGATACGCTGCGCCGCGCGATCGAGCGGCACGAGCGGCTTTACTACATCGAGAGCGCGCCGGAGGTCTCCGACTACGACTTCGACCAGATGGTCCGCCGTCTGGCGAAGCTCGAGGAGGCGCACCCGGAGCTTCGCTCGCCGAACTCGCCGACGGTGCGCGTCGGCGGCGCGCCGGTCGAGGGGTTCGCGACCGTGGTCCACGACCCGCCGATGCTCTCGATCGAGAACGCCTATTCGCTCGACGAGCTCCGCGAGTGGGACGAGCGCGTCCGCAAAGGGAGCGGGGCGGCCTCGCCGACGTACGCCGCCGACCTGAAGATCGACGGCGTCTCGATCGATCTGCTCTACGAGAAGGGCGAGCTCGTCCGAGCCGCGACGCGCGGCGACGGCGTGCGGGGCGACGATGTCACGACGAACGTCCGGACGATCCGCTCGCTGCCGCTTCGGCTGGCCGGCGGGCCCGCGCGCCTCGAAGTCCGGGGAGAGGTGTTCATCGACAAGCAGACGTTCCTGCGGCTGAACGAGGAAGCGGAAGAAGCGGGTCAGGCGCCGCTCGCGAACCCGAGGAACGCGGCGGCGGGGGCGATCCGCGTGAAAGACCCGAAGCAGGCGGCCGCGCGGCGGCTGCGGGCGTTCGTCTACCAGGTCGTGCGCGCCGGAGGGGAGCGGCTCGCATCTCAATGGGAGGCGTACGAGCTTCTCGAGGGCGCGGGACTTCCCGTCAACCCGGGGCGAGCGCGGTGCGGAACGCTCGCCGAGATCGAGGCGTTCATCGCGCAGTGGCGCGAGAAGCGGCACGAGCTCCAGTTCGAGATCGACGGGATCGTCATCAAGGTCGACCGCTTCGACCTGCAGTCCGAGCTCGGCGCGACCTCGAAGGCGCCGCGGTGGGCGATCGCCTACAAGTACCCGCCCGAAGCGGTGCAGACGGTGATCCGGGAGATCACGGCCCAGGTCGGCCGGACCGGAACGATCACGCCCGTGGCGATCCTCGATCCCGTCTGGGTCTCCGGCTCGACCGTGAAGCGCGCGACGCTTCACAACTACGAAGAGATCGCGCGCAAGGACATCCGGATCGGCGACACGGTCATGGTCGAAAAGGGAGGGGACGTCATCCCGAAGATCAGCGCGGTCGTCCTCGACGAGCGGCCGAAGAAGGCGAAGCCGGTCGCCGTCCCCGAGGCGTGCCCCGCGTGCGGGCAGCCGGTGCACAGATTCGAGGGGGAGGTCGCGATCCGCTGCGCGAATCAGGCATGCCCCGCGATCACCCGCGAATCGATCCTCCATTTCGTCAGCCGGAAGGCGATGAACATCGACGGACTGGGCGATGAAAAGGTGGTGCAGCTCCTCGATCGCGGCCTGCTGCACGACGTCACCTCACTCTACGAGCTGAAGAAAGAGGACCTCGTCGGCCTCGAGCGCTGGGGCGAGACGTCGGCGCAGAAGCTCCTCGAGCAGATCGAGCGCTCGAAGCGGAACGAGCTGCCGCGATTCATCTTCGCGCTCGGGATCCGTCACGTGGGCGAGCGTGCGGCGCGCCTTCTCGCGGATCGCTTCGGCACGATCGAACGGCTGATGGCGGCTCCGGCGGAGGAGCTGGTCGAGATTCACGAGATCGGGCCGAAGGTGGCCGAGTCGATCACGTTCTTCTTCTCCGTCCCCGCCAACCGCGCCCTCGTCGAGAAGCTCCGCGCCTCGGCGTCGAGCCGCGTCACGAGGCGACCGTGACCGGCGACCGCCTCGAAGGGAAAGAGCGTCGTGGTGACCGGGACGCTCGAGCGCTTCACGCGCGAGGAGATCCACAAGATGATCGAGCGCGAGGGAGGGAAGGCGGCGGGATCGGTCTCGGGAAGACCGCGTATCTGGTCGCCGGCGCGGACGCAGGGTCGAAGCTCGACAAGGCGAAGGAGCTGGGGGTGCCGGTGCTGACCGAGGACGAGTTCCTCGGGTTGGTCGGACCGTAGGGGGCGGCCTGCGGCCGCCCGGACTTCGATCGTCGCGTACCGAGATTCCGGGCGCCCGCAGGGCGCCCCTACGGGCGCATGGCCGAACGTCTCGCCGCGAAGAGCGGAGAACGGAGAACGAAGAACGCTTCTCTCGTTTCGCGTAAACTTGACCCATGCTCGTCTCCCGCTCCGCCGGTGAGCTCGCCCGGCAGCCCGCGCCGTTCCGCATCCTGGGAGTGGACCCGGGGTCGCAGGCGACCGGGTTCGGCGTGGTCGAGCAGCTGCGCGGAAAGCTGACGCTCGTCGAGCAGGGATGCATCCGCGCGGGGCGCGGGGAGTTTCCCGCCAGGCTGCAGGCGATTTACGAGGCGCTCGTGGCGGTGATCGATCGGACGCGGCCCGAGGTGGTCGCCGTCGAGGCTCCGTTCTACGGGGTGAACGTCAAGAGCGTGATCCAGCTCTCGCACGCGCGGGGGGTGATCCTGCTCGCGGCGGCGACGGCGGGACTGCGCGTCTTCGAATACTCGCCGCGCTCGGTCAAGAGCGCGGTCGTCGGATACGGGGGAGCCGAGAAGCAGCAGATCGGCAGGATGGTCCGCCTCCTCGTCTCCGGCGCCGCGGACGAGGCGATCACCGCCGACGCCGCCGACGCGATCGCGATCGCGATCTGCCACGCGCACTCGGCGGGGCCGGAGCGTCTGCGGCTTCGCTCATGAGCCGCGGGGAGGGCGAGGGGGAACGGACCGGCGCAGCCGGCCCCTACGCGGCCTTCCGCGCACCTTCAGCGCACTCCGCTACCGCGACTTCCGCCTCGCTCTGGATCGGCGCGTTCACGTCCACGACCGGCACGTGGATGCAGACGGTCGCGCAGAGCTGGGTCGTCCTCGAGATCACCGGCTCCCCGTTCTATCTCGGGCTCGACGCGTTCCTGGCCACCGTCCCGATGCATCCTGTTCTCGCTCTTCGGCGGCGTCGGTCGCCGACCGGATCGAGCGGCGGAGGATCATGCTTCTGGTCGCAGTATCTTGCAGATGAGCTTCGCCTTCATCCTCGCCGCGCTCGATCTTCTTCGACGTCGTGCAGGTGTGGCACATCTTCGTCCTGTCGTTCCTCACCGGCACGGTGCAGTCGTTCGGCGGCCCGGCATACCAGGTCGCTGCTCCCGCTGCTCGTCGCGCGGGACGACGTGCCGAACGCGATCGCGATGAACTCGATGCAGTTCAATCTCGCGCGCATGATCGGTCCGGTCCTCGCGGGCGTCGCGCTCGCGACGGTCGGGCGCGGCGGCCTGCTTCCTCCTCAACGGCGCTCTCGTTCCTCGCCGTGATCGCGACGCTGCTCGCGATCCGCCCGGTCGCGATCCCTCCGCGCGCGGAAGCGAGCACGATGGTCGAGGACATCCGGGAAGGGCTCCGGTTCATGAGCGGAGCGCCCCGCGATCATGCAGCTGACGTTTCTCGCGTTCTGCGCGACGTTCCTCGGGCATCCCGCTCGTGACGCTCCTCCCGGTCGTCGCGAAAGCGGTCTTCGCGCATCGGGGCGGCGGGCTACTCGATGCTGATGACGGCGTCACGGGGGCGGGAGCGGTGGTGGGCGCGTTCCTCGTCGCGAGCGCGTGCCGCCGCGCCCGGGCGGGGCGGGATGCGATCCTCTCCACGCTTCTCTTCGCCGCGGCTGCTCGGGGCGTTCGCTTTCTCCCGCTCGATGCCGCTGAGCCTCGCCGCCGTCTTCGTCGCGGGCGTCGCTCTGCTCGGCGTCGTGACGACGGTCAGCTCGCTCGTGCAGCTCGCGACGCCCGAGGCGGTGCGCGGGCGCGTGCTGTCGATCTTCATGCTGGCGTTCCGCGGCGGGATGCCCATCGGAAATCTCCTCGCCGGCTGGAACGCCGAGCGGTTCGGCGTGATGATCGCGCTCGGGGTGAACGCGATCGTGCTGGGCGCGATCGGGGTCGGGTTCCTGGTGACGCGGAATCGGGTCAGGGAGATGTGAGGGGCCGTTCTCCGTTCGCCGTTCGCCGTCCTCCGTTCTTCGTTCTTCGTTCTCAGTTCCGCCTACTCGTGCCCGGTGTGGTGCGGGCGTCCCGCCCGACCTCTGGTGCACGCGAGACGAGGGGCGGGCGAGACGCCCGCACCACACGCGCCCGCCCGGCGTGTCGCGGAACGGAGAACGCTAACGGAGAACGACTAACGCGAGAACGGAGAACGGACAACAGAGAACGCTGGGCGGGCGGGGGAGATGGAAGGCCGCATTTTTGCTTCCCCGGGGCGTGGCGGCTAGAATCTCGCCGCTCCGGCTGTCCTGCTATCGCGTAGGGACCGCCTGCGGCGGTCCGTTTCCACGAAAAGAGGGACAGAAACGGGCCGGCGCAGCGGGCCCCTACGCCAGCGCGAAGTTTGCAACCGACCTGAACGGCTCATGGCCCAGAACAAGACATCCACCGCACCCGTCGTCGACGAGACCGTCTGTACCCCCGAGTGGACCGACCTTCTCCGGAAGATGATCTTCATCCGCCGGTTCGAGGAAGCGACCGAGCGGGAGTTCCGGAAAGGGAAGATCGGCGGCTATCTCCACGTCTACATCGGCCAGGAGGCGGTCGTCGCCGGCATCCAGTCGGCCGGCGTGCCGAGGCGACTCGTCTTCGCCGGCTACCGCGACCACGCGCATGCCCTTGCTTCTCGGCAGCGATCCCGGCCGGGTGATGGCCGAGCTGTTCGGCAAGGGGACCGGCATCTCGAGCGGCAAGGGGGGCTCGATGCACCTCTTCGACGTCGAGCACGGCCTCTACGGGGGCTACGGCATCGTCGGCGGGCACCTGACGCTCGCCGCCGGCGCGGCGTACGCGCTGCGCTACCGGAAGAAGGACAACGTCGTCTTCTGCTACTTCGGCGACGGCGCGATGAACATCGGCTCGTTCCACGAGGCGATGAACATGGCCGGGCTCTGGGGCAAACAGGGGATGTGCCCGGTGGTCTTCGTCATCGAGAACAACGGGTACGCGATGGGGACCTCGGTCGAGCGGCATTCCGCGCTCACGGACCTCGCGACGCGCGTGGAGCGCGTACGCGATTCCGACCGAGAAGGTCGACGGGCAGGACATCTTCGCCGTGCGCGGCGTCGCCGATCGGGTCGTGCGGCAGGTGCGCGAGAGCGGCAGGCCGTACTGCATCGAGGCGATCACGTACCGTTTCTCCGGCCACGGCGCGGCGGACATCCTGCAGCCCTACCGGACGAAGGAAGAGGTCGAGATGCGCGCGGAGCCGCGATCCGATCGTGATTCTGCGGAACCGTCTCGCGGAGATGTGCGGGCTGCGGCGACGAGGACGTGAAGGAGATGGAGGAGTGGGCGGCGGCCGAGGTGGCGAGGGCCGTGGAGTTCGCCGAGCAGAGCGATCCGCCGGCCCCCGAGGAGCTCTACCGCGACGTCGTGAGCGAGGGCGGAGTGACCGCGGATGGCCGAGAAAGATCGTACCGCGACGCGATCCACGAAGCGATCGTCGAAGAGATGGAGCGCGACGAGAACGTCCTCATCATGGGCGAGGACATCGGCGTCTACGAAGGGACGTTCCGCATCACCGCGGGCATGCTCAAGAAGTTCGGCCCGAAGCGCGTCATCGACACGCCGATCGCCGAGGCGGGGATGGTCGGGACGGCCGTGGGGATGGCGATGCTCGGGCTGCGGCCGGTCGTCGAGATGATGACGATGAACTTCTCGATCGTCGCCGCCGACCAGATCCTCAATCACGCGGCGAAGATCCGCTACTTCTCCGGCGGCCAGGTCGACATCCCGGTCGTCATCCGCGGGCCCTCACGGCGCCGGCGTGCAGCTCTCCGCGCAGCACTCGCAGACGTTTCGAATCGTTCTACGGCCATTTCCCCGGCCTCTTCGTCGTCGCGCCCGCCACTCCGGCCGACGCGAAGGGGATGCTCAAGACGGCGATCCGCGGGAAGGATCCGGTGATCTTCCTCGAGAGCGCCGCGCTCTACGTCGATGAAGGGTGAAGTCCCGGACGATCCGGACGTGCTCGTCCCGTTCGGTCAGTCGCGCGTCGCGCGCGAGGGGAGCGACGTGACGATCGTCTCGTTCGGCCGCATGCTGCAGCTCGCGCTCAAGGTCGCGGACAAGCTCGCGGCGGAGGAGGGGATCGAGGCGAAGTCATCGATCTCCGCTCGATCCGGCCGCTCGATCTGGACCCGGTCATCGAGTCGGTCCGCCGAAGACGCACCGCGCGGTCGTCGTGCAGGAACAGTGGAAGCCGTTCGGTTTCGGCGCGGAGATCTCGGCGAGCATCAGCGATCTCGCCTTCGACGAGCTCGACGCGCCGGTCGTACCGGGTGACGGGCGAGGACGTTCCGATGCCGTACGCGCGCAACCTCGAGCTGCTCGCCGTCCCGCACGAGGCGGACGTGGCGAAGGCGATCCGGGAAGTCCTCTATCGCGATTGACGGGTTCCCGGCGGCCGCAGGCCGCCCCTACGCCGACGAGAGACGGGAGAACGATGTCAGAGATCATCATGCCGAAGATGGGCGACGCGATGACCGAAGGGAAGGTCATCCGTTGGTACAAGAAGGCCGGGCGATCCCGTGAAGAAGGGCGAGCCTCTGCTCGAGATCGAGACCGACAAGGTCAACCTCGACCTCGAGGCCGAGGAGGACGGCGTCCTCGGCGAGATCGTCGTCGGGGACGGGGCGACCGCGGAGGTGGGCGCGACGCTCTCGACGATCGGCGGCAAGGGAGCCGCGGCGCCTGCGAAGCCGCAGCGCGAGAAGGAGCCCGCCGCAAGCAAGAGCGAGACGAAGCCGGCGGCGCCCAGACCCGGCGCCCGCTCGCAAGCCCGAGCCGGCACGCGACGTCGCCGCGACCACGCGGCCCGGTGAGGAACGCCGCGTCCGCTCCTCGCCCCTCGCGCGCCGCGTCGCGAAGGAGCTCGGGGTCGAGCTCGGCGGCATCTCCGGCAGCGGTCCCGGGCGGACGCGTCATCGCGGACGGACATCCGGAAGGCGTCGGAGAGCGGCGGCGCGGGCGCTGCGCCACGCCCTGCGCCCGCCGGGGCGAAGAGGGCGGTCCTTCCGGAGGCGCCGGGGCTCGAGGAGAAAACGATTCCGCTCACGGCGATGCGGCGGACGATCGCGAAGCGCCTGGCCGAGTCGCTCGGGCCGATCCCGCACTTCTTCCTGACCATCGACGTCGACGTGACGGACCTTCAGCAGATGCGCGAGCAGATCTCCGAGATCGCCGAGGCGAAGGTGAGCATCAACGACTTCATCGTCCGCGCGGCGGCGCTGGCGCTGCATCACCACCCGCTCGTGAACGCGTCGTTCACCGAGGAAGCGATCGAGCAGCATGGGGAAGTGCACGTCGGCGTCGCGGTGGCGACGCCCGAGGGGCTCATCACCCCGATCGTCCGGAACGCGGATCGGAAGAGCGTCACGGAGATCGCGGCGGAGGTGCAGCGAGCTGGCCGCGCGGGCGCGGACCCGGAAGCTGCGTCCCGACGAGTACCAGGGAGCGACCTTCACGATCTCGAACCTCGGCATGTTCGGGATCGAGGAGTTCACGGCGGTGATCAACCCGCCGAACGTGGCGATCCTGGCGATCGGCGCGGCGGGGCCGCAGCCGGTGGTCGTCGACGGGAAGATCCGGATCCGCGAGCGGATGAAGGTGACGATGTCGTGCGATCACCGCGTGGTCGACGGCGCGGCGGGGGCGGAGTACCTGCGGACGCTGAGGACGTATCTGGAGCAGCCGCTGCGGCTGGTCTTGTAAGGGGGGCGGGCGGGGAGGGCGAATGAAATCCTTCCCGCGCGCTTCCTGTTGTCGGCGGGCAGACGAGAGTGTTTCCCCGCCTCCCACTGCTGATACACTGATCGCCATTCCTGATCTCCGATGGAAAAGGCCCTCGCGATCGTCCTCGTCGTGGTGTTGCTGTGGGTGGCCCTGCGCGTCGCGCGCTTCTTCACGCGGCTCGTGCTGCTGCTCGTCGTCGTGGCCCTTCTCGTCGCGGCGTATTTTTTCTGGTTGAGGTGACGCACGTGAGTGATCGGAAGTACCGCCACCGCGGCTACCAGGACAGCGGAGTGACCGATGGTCCCCGCGCTCCTCAGGCGCCCCGGGAAGAGCGGAAAGAACGGATCGAAGGCGCGCCGCGCGGCCGCAGCGCCGGCGGGTTCGGCCCGCAGGCGTTCAAATGCGCGCGGTGCGGCGAGAAACACACGACCGTCGACGCGATTGCCGCGACGGCGGTCTGTCCGTGCGGCGCGGACCTGCATACCTGCACGAACTGCCAGCATTTCGACACGTCCGCCTACTGGCAGTGCCTTGCGTGGAACCAGATCGCGGCGCGCGTCGCGCCGAAGGACGCCGGAAACGGCTGCGCGGCGTTCCGCCCGCGGTTCGTCGCCGACCTGGCCGCCGACAAGGGCGGCCGCGCGCAGCCTCCCGACGACGCGCGCAAGGCGTTCGAGGCGCTGTTCAAAAAGTGACGGCGCGGCGCGGCCGCGTCGTCACCCTGAGCGAAGCGAAGGGTCTCCCCGAACGAGGCCTTCGCATCGTGAGATCCTTCGCTTCGCTCAGGATGACGCGCAGACCCGGGCCGCGCATTTCGAGATCCTTCGGCCGCGGAGCCTGCCCTGAGGAGCGAAGCGACGAAGGGCGGCCTCGGGATGACAACGCCCTCATGATCCTCCTTCAACGCCGCTCCATCCGATTCCTGTTCGCGCTCGTCGGCGGCGCGCTGCTGGCGCTCGCGTTTCCGAACGCGGCGATCGCGTACCTCGCCTTCGTCGCGATCGCCCCGCTGATCGCCGCGATCCTCCGCGCCGAAAGCTGGAAGGAGGCGTTCCTCCTCGGAACGGCCGGCACCTTCCTGACGTGGCTGATCAATGTCCCTTGGGTGATCCACGTGATGGTCCGGTACGGCGGACTGTCGATGCCGGTCGGGATCGCGCTCTACGTCGGGATGGCGCTCTACCTCAGCCTCTACGGCGGGCTCTTCGCCTTCGCCGTCTGGCGGATGCGCGCCCTGCCGCCCGCCGCGCTCTGGTTCGCAGTCCCGGCGGCGTGGGCGGCGGTCGAGTTCCTCCGGACGTATCTGTTCAGCGGTTTTCCCTGGAACCTGCTCGCGTACGCGCTCGTCGACATCACCCCGCTGATCGTGGTCGCGAGCGTGATCGGACCCTACGGCGTCGCCTTCCTCGCGATGGTCCCCGCGGCGATCCTCGGCTGGATCGCCGCCGCGCGCGGCCTTCCGAGGACCAAGATGTCCGGGGTCGCGGTGGCCGTCGTGCTTTACGCCTGCTGGCTCGGCGCTGGGATGCTGATGCTGCGCTCGATCGATCCCGCCGCGGGAAGGCCGTTCCGCGCCGCGATGCTCCAGCCGAACATCTCCCAGGAGATGCGGTGGGAGGCGGACACCACGATGCGGATTTTCGACCGGATGATGGAGATGACCGGGAGCGCGGTCGCGCAGGGGGCCGAGACGATCCTCTGGCCGGAGTCGACCGTGCCGCTCACGTTCCTCCGGACCGGCTTCTACCGCGACGGGGTCGAGGAGATCGCCTCCCGCTCCGGCGCCGACATCATCCTCGGATCGGTGGCGGAAGATCAGGCCGACCCGGACAAGGTGTGGAACGCCGCATACTTGATCAGCGGTGGGACGGTCCGGGGACGCTACGACAAGATGCGGCTCGTCCCGTTCGGCGAGTACGTTCCTATGCGGAAGATGCTCTTTTTCGCGAAGAAGCTCGTCCGCTACGTCGGGGAATTCCAGTTCGGGACGAACGAGCGGCCGCTCGCGGGGGCGCACAGCTACGGTCCGGCGATCTGCTACGAGGTCGTGTTCCCACAGCTGACGGCCCGGCAGGTCTCGAACGGGGCGGACGTCCTCGTGACGATCACCAACGACGCGTGGTTCGGGGTGACCGCGGCCCCGCGGCAGCACCTCAACGCGGCGCGACTCCGCGCGGTCGAGGCGGACCGCTGGCTCCTTCGCGCGGCGACCACCGGCATCTCCGCTGCAGTCGATCCCGCGGGGAGGATCGTCGGCGAGATCGGCATCGGCCGCCAGGGGATCCTGACGGCCGACGTGACGGCACGACAATCGAGAACGCCTTATGTAAGATTCGGCGACTGGTTCGCCTGGGTCGCCGTCTTCGCGACGTTGTTCGCGATGGCGCGTCCCCGGGGCGGGCATGACCGGGTGAGGAAGGGTAGAAGAATGGCTGAAGACGTGATGACGAGGGTGGAAGCGAGCAGGGAGAGACTTCGGGCGATCCGAGGTTATCTTTGACCCGGCTTCGGCCCGCAACAGCCTTTCCGACATCGAACGGGAGATGTCCGTCGAGGGCTTCTGGAACGACCAGCAGAAGGCGCTCGAGATAGGACGGCGGCGCTCGATCCTCGAGAAGAGGATCGCGAGGGCGGAGTCGTTCGAGTCGATGAGCGAGGAGATCGACGTGCTCCTCGAGCTCCAGCGCGAGGGTGAGCACGTGGAGGCGGACCTCGCGGAGCTGCTCGACCGCCTCGAGGCCCAGCTCTCGGAAGTCGAGATCACGATGAAGCTCTCGGGGGAGTTCGACGAGCGGAACTGCATCGTCTCGATCCATCCGGGCGCCGGCGGCACCGAGTCTCAGGACTGGGCCGACATGCTCCTCCGCATGATCCTCCGCTACTGCGAGCGGAAGGGCTTCTCGACCGAGATGATCGATTACCAGGCGGGGGAGGAGGCGGGCATCAAGAGCGTCACCTTCGGCGTGAAGGGAGAGTACGCGTACGGCTATCTCCGCTCGGAGCACGGCGTGCACCGGCTCGTCCGCATCTCGCCCTACGACGCGGCCAAGCGGCGCCACACCTCGTTCGCATCGGTCCACGTCTATCCCGAGATCGACGAGGACATCGAGATCGAGATCAACGACAAGGATCTCCGCATCGACACCTACCGCTCCTCCGGCGCGGGAGGGCAGCACGTGAACGTGACCGATTCGGCCGTCCGGATCACGCACTTCCCCTCGGGCATCGTCGTCGCCTGCCAGAACGAGCGGAGCCAGGGGCGCAACCGCGACACGGCGATGAAGGTCCTCCGCGTGCGCCTCTACCAGCTCGAGCTCGAGAAGCGCAAGGAAGAGCAGCAGAAGATCGAGGGAGAGAAGCGGGAGATCGGGTTCGGCAGCCAGATCCGATCCTACGTCCTGCAGCCGTATCAGCTGGTCAAGGACGTCCGCACCGGCTACGAAGTCGGCGACGTCGCAGCGGATCCTCGACGGCGACCTGGACGGGTTCGTCGAAGCGTTCCTCGGGGCGCAGGCGAAGAAGACCGCGGATGAGGCGACAGTGAACGTCGGGCATCCTGGGCGTTGGCGCGTGCAGCGTCAGGAACGGAACCCCGCTTTTCCAGACGAAGAAATTCGAATGCAGAATGCAGAATGTAGAATCCAGAAAAGGCCTTAACTCCTGTTGCTCCGCCCCACGGGCTTGGCGGATCGCGTTTGCCGCCTTTTCTACATTCTCGATTCTGCATTCTGCATTCTGCATTGACATCGCACGCTGTCTGCGCCGCTCCACGTTCCGAGACGCCGACTAGACCGATGAAAATACGCCGTCCTCACCCCTCTCCCGCCCGTGCGCTCCGGCATCGCCGGCTATGCGGCGTTGCTCCTGCCGCATCTCGCGCGGCGCGCCGAGGTGGCGGCGGTGGTCGATCAGGAGTCGTGGGATCCGGTGGAGGGCGTGGAGGTCCTGCGCCTCCGAGAGTTCGAAGAGAAGCGGGCCCGGTTCGACGCGGTGATCGGGCAGCTGGGCAACAATCCCTACCACGACTTCATCTGGAGCGAGGCGATGGCGCGGCCGATCCACGCCGTGCTGCACGACCTGGTCCTCCACCATCTCGTCGTCGAGCGGACGCTCGCGAAGGGGAACGCGGCGGAGTACGAAGCGATCGTCGCGGCGAGCGACGGAGCGGGCGGCGCGGCGTTCGCGCGCGGCCGGGCGGGGGGATACCACGCGGAGCTCGGCAATTTTCTTTTCCCGGCGTCCTCGGAGCTCGCCGCGCGCTCGGCCGGCGTGATCGTTCACGACCGGTGGGCCGGAGAGGAACTGCGCCGGCGGGGCGTCACGACGCCGATCGTCGTCGTGGGCCACCCGTTCGACGACTCGGCCCCGCATCCGACGGCCGACGAGCGTTCGCGCGTGCGGGAGGGGGTGGGTTTCGAGGCGGATCACCGGGTGATCGGGATGTTCGGTTTCGTCACCGGCGCGAAGCGGCCGGAGGCGGTGTTCTCCGCGTTCGGTCGCGCGCTCGAGATCGACCCCTCGCTCCGCCTGCTGGTGGTCGGGCAGCCGGCGCCGAACGTCGACCTCGCGGCCCTCGCCGCGAGCGCGGCTCTTCCGCCGGGGAGCTGGAAAAAGACCGGCTGGGTCGCGGACGAGGAGTTCGATCGCTACCTGGCGGCCGTGGATCGCGTCGTCAATCTCCGCTATCCCTCCGCCGGGGAGATGTCCGGCCCGCTCATCCGCGCGTTCCGGCTCGGTCGTCCTGTGGCCGTGAGCGAGCTCGCGCAGTTCGCCGAGATTCCCCGGGAGGTGGTCGCGCACATTCCGCTGACCGACGAAGAGATCCCGGCGCTCGCGTCGTTCATGACGCGGCCGATCGATTCCGGTGCGCTCGCGACCGCGCAGCGGGCGTGGCTCGAAGAGCACGGCTCGATCGATCGCGTGGTCGACGGCTACCTGCGCGCTCTCGGGGGAGAAAACGATCTGCCGGCGGGGATCGCGTCCGCCCCCTCCTCCCTCCCGCTCGTTTCGCGCCTGAGGGTCGCGTCTCTCGAGGCGAGCGGCGGCGGGACGAGCGTTCGCCTCTCGTTCCGCGTCGTCAACGAAGGGGAGCAGCGCTATCGCGCCGCCGCATTCGGCGAGCCGGCGCTCCGGTTCATCGTGAAGGCGTGGAGCGGAGGCGCGGGCGTGGGAGGACGATGGATCGCGCCGGATCGCGACCTCGCCTCGGGCGACGCGATGGCGATGGACGTCGATCTCCCGGTCGATCGCGCCGCGGACCGCGTGACAATCGAGGTGGCGATCTCGGACATCCCCGTGTTCGAGCCGAACGTTCTCGCGAGCGCGTCGGTTTCGTAGAACGCGTTTCTCCGTTCTCCGCGCGCGAGCCGCGGCTTTGCCGCGAAGAACGGACGAACGAAGACGCCGATCACCTACCGCCTTCCGTGCGCGATCCGCACGGCGTCCGGCAACGCGCGAAGCCGCAGCATCGACCAGATGCCGAACAGGGGGCCCGGCGCGAGCGTCACGAACGCCCACTCCCATCCGACCGAGTCGAGGATCGCGGGGATGAGGCGGATCGAGCCGATGGTCAGCAGGAAGCCGATCGCGACCTGCATCGTGAGAGCGCTGCCGACGTAGCGCGCGTCGGCGAGCTCGGTCGTCGAGGCGGAGAATTGCGCGGAGTCGGCGACGACCGCGGCCCCCCAGACGACCGCGAGAAGCATGAGCAGCAGGGGCGGGCCTCCGTAAAGGAAGCCGACGAGAAGGCAGCACGCGCCGCTGATCGCGAGGGCGATCGAGGTCACCGCGGTCCGGCCGATCCGGTCGGCCGCGATCCCGCCGATCATGCAGCCGAGCGCTCCCGCGCCGATGACGGCGAACGACGCCGCCTCCGCCAGGCGGGGATCCTCGCCGCGCAGCGCGAAGCTGGCGCGGATCATCACCGGAGCCCAGGTCCACATCGCGTACAGCTCCCACATGTGGCCGAAGTACCCGAAGCTCGCGAGACGGATGGGGCGGTCGCGGAAGATCAGGACGGCCTTCCGGATGTCGAACGGCGCGGCGGGGGCCGCGTACGGACCGGAGGGGACCGTGGCGGCCAGGACCGCCGCGAGGAGGGCCATCCCCGAGATGGTCAACATATTGACGCGCCACGAATCCGAGCCGACTGCGTTGAGCAGGTACGGCGACGCTTTGCCGAGCGTGAGCGCTCCGACGAGGATTCCCAGGGCGGTGCCCCGGCCGCGGAGGAACCATGCTGCGAGCATCTTCATCCCCGGCGGATAGACGCCCGCGAGGGCGAAGCCGGTCGCGAAGCGCAGCGCGAGCGCGGCGCCGGGGCCGATCGGCACGATCGCGATCGCCGCGTTCGCGATCGCCCCCAGGAGCGCGCTGACCGCGACGAGGACGCGCGGGGGGATGCGGTCCGAGAGCGTCAGGATCGCGCTCGTCAGCGTTCCGAGAACGAACCCGATCTGGACCGCCTCGGTGAGACGCCCCGCCGCGGCGGATGCGAAGCCGAGCTCGGAAGCCATCTGCGGCGCCATCGCCGCGGCGCCGAACCAGAGCGCCATGCCGAACAGCTCCGCGAGCGACACGCGCACGAGGACGCTCCATGCGCCGGGCGCGGATTGCTCGGGAACGACGGATTCCGCGAGATGCATCGGGAGAGGAGAGCACGAAAGAGTAGTCAGGGAGAAGTAGGCAGGGAGAAGGGAGAACCCCGGACCCCGGACCCCGGACCCCGGACCCCGGACCCCAGACCCCGGACCCCAGACCCCAGACGTAAGACCTCAGACGTAAGAGATCAGACGTCAGTGCTCAGACTGGATGTCAGAGGCCTGAGGTCCGAGGTCCGAGGCCTGAGGTCCGAGGCCTGAGGTCCAATGGCGTTAACTTAAGGCGAGATGCCCCGGAGCTGTCATCCCGAGCGAAGCGAGGGATCTGGCAGGGGCTGCGCAAGAACGCGGCGCCCGAGCAGGGCAGCAGGCATCGGCATTCGTTTCGGGGTCGCCAGCGAATTCCGAGCCTGTGCCCGCTTCGGCGGCGTCACGGACGCACCACACCCGCCCGGATCTTCGCTACGCTCGGGATGACATCGTCGGCCCGAGACCATTGCCTAAGTGAACGCCATTGAGGCCCGAGGCCTGAGGTCCGAGGCCCGAGGCCTGAGGTCCGAGGTGAGGCGAGGTCCGAGGTCTGGGCCTTTATGGCGCGGCGCGCCCGTCCGCGCCGAGGCCGATGCGGATCTCGCGGCGGGGAGGATCGAGATGGCGGGCGAGGAAGGCGTAGATCTCCTTCCGCACCTTCCACGCCTCGGGCGTGTCGAGCCGGTCGAAACTGTGTCCGCCGGGGAGATCGTAGATCTGCGACTCGAATTTCTTTCCCGCGGCGGTCAGCGCCTGGATCAGATGCTCGACCTCGATGACGTTCACGTCCTCGTCCGATTTGTTGCCGTGGATTCGGACGGGACGCGTGAGCTTCTCCGCGTGCCAGACGGGCGAGCGGCGCTTGTATTCGGCGAGGTTCTCGCGCGCGGACTGGCCGATCGAGTGTTTCGCCGAGAAGAGCTCGCGATACCCCTCGGTCGAATATCCCATCCGCTGGACGAGATCGGACACCGGCACTCCGGCGAAGCCGGCCGCGTATTTCTCGGGGTAGTTGAAGAGGCTCATCATCGTGATGAGTCCCCCGTGGCTCCAGCCGATCAGCCCGACCCGGTCGCGGTCGACGCGGGGATGGTTCTCGACGGCCCAGTCCCGCGCGGCGAGCGTGTCCTCGATCTCCCGGCCGCCATAGTCGATCGCCTCGTACGTATCGCGGCCGTATCCGATGGAGCCGCGATACTCGGGGGCGACGATGACGTAGCCCTGCGCGATCAGCTCGCGCACGATGTGGGCGTAGTACGTGTCGAAATAGCCGTGGACCCCGCCGTGCGGGAGGACCAGCAGCGGGAGCTTCGCTCCGCCGAACGATTCCTTCGGCGTGAACAGGTACGCATAGAAGCGGAAGGGATTGCCGGCGCCGATCGCGTTCGGGTTCGTCTCCTTCCAGAGCGGAGGCCCGTAGATGCGGACCTTCTCGATGACCGCGACGTCGCCCACGCGATCGAACCATGCGACGTCGTCGATCTGCTTGGCGAGCATGTCGAGCTGATGGCCGATCCCTTCCTCGGTCCGCTCGAGGCGGTCGATCACGGTCCGGGTCGGGTCCTGCTGCGCGAGAGCGAGAGTGGCGAGAAGGGAGAAGACGGCTGCGAGCGGAAGAATGCGGAGGGTTCTCATCGGCTCCTGGATCTCCTTGGATGGGGGTCGCCGGCGGACCTGCCGGGAACGCGGGGAAAGTAAACCACGAGCGCGCCCCGCAACCGAAACGCAGCCGTCACACGACGCTGTCCGCGGGAGTGTGCTCCGGCGGTGGGAGGTGCGGAAATTATCTTGACGTGGTACGTCCTTCGCACAAACAGAGGGGAGAGATGCCATCCAGGAACACCGCGGTCGCCAAAGACAAGAAGATCCTTGCCATCGAGGATGACCCGGAAGTGCTTCACCTGTACGTCTCCTTTTTCAGGAGGCAGGGGTACGAGGTCGTGACCGCCGCCGGCGCCGTCGAGGGGATGGCGCTGCTCGAGGCGAATCCGGACACGCGTCTCGTCCTGCTCGATCTCGGCTTGCCGGGGATGAGCGGCGAGGAATGGATGCAGTGGTACGCGCATCAGGCGAAGCGGGTCCCGGTGGTGGTCGCCTCGGGGAAAGGCGACATTCTGACGCTGACCAAGGGGAACAACCTGACCGCGGCGCTCACGAAGCCCTTCCACATGGAGGAGCTTCAGGAGCTCGTCGAGGTCCTGCTGGCCGAAGACTGGAAGGGCGAGGTCAGCAGCGATCAGACCATGCACTGACGAAGTCGTAGGGAGAAGTAGGCAGGGGAAAGGGGGTCTGCTCACTCCATTCCGACCACGCGGCGCTGGGATCAGGCCGTGGCTTTCGAGCCCGTCGGCGCCGATGGCCTCGACCGGGCAGTTGTCCATCGCGTCTTTGCAGAGGGCCGTTTCTTCCTCGTTCTCCGGCTGCTTGTAGACGAACGAGAAGCCCTCTTCGTCGTTGCGCTGAAAGTTCGCCGGCGCCGTCTCGCGACAGAGATCGCAGTCGATGCACTGCGAGTCGACGTAATAGTCGCCAAGGGGCTGGCCGGGGACCTTGTCATTGGGATCTGCCATCGGGCGTTCTCTCCTGAGGGTGCGGGACTCGAGGGGCGCGCGGCGAGCGCGCCGGGCTCGGGGACGATTCCATGGGACCGTCCACGGGGGGCAACGGCCCGGAGGGGCCGATTATTCAGGCCGGAGAAACGGATCACGCGAGAAAGGGATCGGGAACCAGTAGAGTCCGGCATCGCGAGCGCGGTATCTTCCGGCTCATCTCGCGTGTCTAAGAAAGAAGAGTCGTCCCGGGCGTTCCCGCCCGGAGCTTTCAGGAGGAAGTCGAAATGAATCGAATCGCCATCGCGAGCCTGCTCGCACTCATTTCCGCCGCAGCCGGAGCGCAAACCGCCGGAGCGCCGCCGCGTCAGGAAGCGCCCGTCGAGATGATCAGCGTGACCGGGACCGGGCGGGTCAAGCTCTCCCCGGACCGCGTCCGCTTCAACGTCGGAGTCGAGACGACCGCCTCGACCCCGTCCGAAGCGCTCGCCCAGAACAACAGAAACATCGAGAAGGTGATCGCCGCGCTCAAGAAGGCGGGCGCGAAGAGCGACGAGATCCAGACCTCGAACTTCTCGATCTACCCGCAGTTCGAATACGTCGAGAACCGCCGTCCGCGGATCATCGGCTACCAGGTCGTCAACAACGTCACCGTCATCCGCGAATCGACGGCCGACGCCGGTAAGCTGCTGCAGGCCGCCGTCGACGCGGGCGTGAACCAGGCCTCGGGGCTCACCTTCTTCGTCGCCGACGAGACGCGGGCGCGTCAGGAGGGACTGCGAAAGGCGTTCGCCGATGCGAAGGCGAAGGCCGAGACCCTCGCCTCGGCCGCCGGCCGGAGCGTGGGTCGCGCCGTCGCCATCACCGAAGGGTCGGGGCAGGCGCCGATCTATCCGCCGATGGCCTACGCGGCGAAAGCGATGGTCGCCGAGTCGCGCGATTCCTCGGTCCCGGTCGAGCAGGGGAGCCAGGAGCTGGCCTTCACGGTGTCCGTGATCTTCGAGATGCGGTGAGCGTCTCGAGCGTCTTGGGCGCCCCTACCGTTTGAGGCGAAGGGCGGCGATTGCCGCCGCCGCGACGGCGAACGCGAATGCGGCGCTGCGCGCGTCGAGCGTCGCGAGGCCGCCGAAGTCGAGGGCCGTCGCGAGCAGGCCCGCGAATGAGGCTGCCGCGACGGCGGCGAGAGCTTCGATCCAGAGGCTCTTTCCGCGGCGTTTCACGAGCCGCGCGAGCAGCGCCGCCGCGACGCCTGCCGCGATCCAGGAGAGCACGCCGGTCATCGTCACGAATTGTCTCACGCGAGCGCGGCCCCCCTGCGATTACAATTCCCCGCATGAAACGAACCGCCTTCGCATCCTTGCTACTGCTCTGCGCCGCGCTTGCCGCCGCCGGAACCGAGACGATCACCCACGAGGCGATGTTCCTCATGAAGCGCGTCGGATCGCCGGCGCTCTCCCCCGACGGGAAGTGGGTCGCCGTTTCGGTGACCGAGCCCTCGTACGACAGCGAGAAGCAGACGAGCGATCTCTGGCTCGTCGCGACGGAAGGGACGGCGCCGCCCCCGCGCCGCCTGACGTTCTCGAAGGGAGGGGAGAGCGATCTCGCCTGGAGCCCCGACAGCGGAAAGATCGCGTTCGTCGCCAAGCGCGAGGGTGACGAGCAGAATCAGATCTACGTCCTCGATCTCGGCGGCGGGGAAGCGATGCGCGTGACGACCGTCCCGCTCGCGGCGAAGGCGCCGCAGTGGAGCCCCGACGGATCGAGGCTCCTCTTCCTGAGCGGGTCCTGGCCCGAGGCGACCGATCCGGAGACGAACGAGAAAGCGGTGAAGGAGCGGAAGGACCGCAAGTCGAAGGTCCGCATCTACGACAGCTTCCCGATCCGGAACTGGGACCGCTGGGTCGACGAAGCGCAGACGCGCCTCTACGTCGTCGCGCCGGAGCGCGACGCGAAGGCGAAGGACCTTCTCGCGGGGTCGAAGCTCCTCTCGATGCCCGGTTTCTCGGGCGGAGACTCTCTCCAGCCGGTCTGGGTGCCGGACGGGACGTCGATCGTCTTCGCCGCGTCGATCAATCGGAACGTGGCGGCATACGACGCGCCGAACACGCATCTGTTCGAGGTGAGCGCCGCGGGCGGGGAGCCGCGCCAGCTCACGAGCGGAACCGCCGATTACGGCAGCCCGAAATTCCGCCCGGCCGCCTCGGAGCTCTGCTTCTCCACCTCGGACGAGTATCGGAAAATCTATGCGCTCAACCGCGTGGCCTGCGTCGCGTGGCCGTGGAGCGGGTCGCCCCGCGTCCTCACGGCCGGGAGCGACCACTCGGTCTCGGACTGGGAGTTCACTCCCGACGGGAAGACGCTCTGGCTCACGGCCGAGGACGCGGGGCTGGTCAAGCTGTTCCGGGCTCCGGCCGCGGGCGGCGAGGTGAAGTTGGCATTCGAGCCGTCGGGGGGCGTCTACTCGAGCCTCTCCATCGAAGGGGATGCGAAGAGGCCCGTCATCGTCGCGAACTGGGGCTCGTCGATCAGCCCGAGCGAAGTCGTCCGTATCGATCCCGTCGCCGGAACGCACCGCGCCCTGACCCGGTTCGCTGCGGACGACGCGGCGAAGCTCAACTGGAAGGCTCCCGAGCACTTCGGGTTCACGAACGAGGAAGGGCTGCGCATCCACTCGATGCTCTTCTACCCGCCCGATTTCGATCCGGCGAAGAAGTACCCGCTCCTGGTGCTGATGCACGGCGGGGCGCACAACATGTGGCAGGACGCGATCAGCCTCCGGTGGAACTACCACCTGCTCAGCGCGCCCGGGTACGTCCTTCTGGCCACCGACTATCGCGGCTCGACCGGCTACGGCGAGGCGTTCGCGCTCAAGATCCTCGGCGATCCGCTCCGCGGCCCGGCCAGGGACATCAACGACGCCGCGGACGAGGCGATCCGGCGCTATCCGTTCATCGACGGGTCCCGCCAGGCGGCGGCGGGCGCGAGCTACGGCGGCCATCTCGCGAACTGGATGGAAGGGAACACCACGCGATACCGCGCCCTGGTCTCCCACGCCGGCCTCGCGACGCTCGAGGGGCAGTGGGGAACGAGCGACACGATCTTTCACCGCGAGCTGATGGTCGGCACCCCGCCGTGGGAAGGCCATCCGCTCTGGCGCGATCAGAGCCCCCTCACGTACGCCGCGAACTTCAAGACCCCGATGCTCATCTCCGTCGGAGAGAACGACTACCGCGTGCCTCTCAACAACACGCTCGAGATGTGGTCCGCGCTCCAGCGCCAGCGCGTCCCCAGCCGCCTCCTCGTCTGGCCCGACGAAAACCACTGGATCCTCAAAGGGAGAGAACGGCAGGTGTTCTACCGCGAGGTCCACGAGTGGCTCGCGAAGTGGCTGGCGGACTAGCTCGTCTAGGAGTCTAGGGGTCTAGGAGTCGGCCGGGGGTCGAGAGTCAGGAGTCGAGAGTCAGGAGTCGGGAACTCGGTTCTACAGGCGCGCAGCGCCGAAAGATTCGACAGCGCCGGGCTCACGGGGTTGTTGCCAAAGTCGGCGCTCGATCCTCACGCGGGGTCATCCTGAGCGAAGCGAAGGATCTCAAGAATGCGCAACTGGTTGAATCTACGATGTCGCATTTTGAGATCCTTCGGCCGCTTCGCGTCCTCAGGATGACGACGTCGGGTTGAGCAACAACCCCTCACGCCCGGTGCTGACATCTGTCCCGGCGCTGCGCGCCTTCGACGCGTAGGGGCGCCCTGCGGCCGCCCGGATTCTCGTTCTGCGCGAAGCGAAATTCCGGGCGCACCAAAGCCCGCCCCGGCAGCAGCGAAGATCCGACTCCCGACTCCCGACTCCAGACCGACTCCTAGACTCCTAGACCCCCAGACTCCTAGACGCTGTCCCTAGACCTTGAGGTAGATCCCCTTCTTCCAGAACGGCCAGAGGATGGCGAGCCACACCAGCACGAAGCTGATCGCGAAGGCGAGGGACGCGAGCTTCGGCGGGAGCCACGGCGTGTAGAGCGTCTGGTAGATCCACGACTGGAGCGAGACGGTCTTCCCTTCGAACGGAACGCGGATGACGGAGTAGATGAGCCGAGCCATCAGCCCGGCGCCGAGGTAGGCCAGGATCGGGTTGACGCCATAGATCACGAACGGCGTGGTCCATCGCCGCGACTTCCGGATGTCGATCAGCCAGACGCTCGCTCCGAGGACGAGCGCGCCGAGGCCCGCGGTGAAGAGCGTGAAGGAACTGGTCCAGAGGCCCTTGTTGATCGGGAAGAACCAGCTCCAGACCGTCCCTCCGATCGTCCAGAGAACTCCCCATCCGAACAGCTCGACGAGGCGCTCTTCGAGCGAGCGTTTCGATCCGAGGATCGATCCGGCGAAGATGCCGAGCATCACGGTGCCGATCGCCGGGATCGTCGAGAGGATCCCTTCCGGGTCCCACGTCTTCGCCGACGCCCAGAGGTGCTTCTCTCCGAAGACGGCGCGGTCGAGCCACGCCGAGATCGGCCGCGACGGCTCGGCGATCGCGTCGAAGCCGATCATGCCGTTCCCGGGCGCGGGGACGAACATCATGAGGAACCAGTAGCCGACGAGCAGCGAGGCGGTGATGAAGACCTGCTGGCGGCGCGTCGTCTTGACCCAGAGGATCGCGCCGATCATGTACGCGAGGCCGATCCGCTGGAGGACGCCCGGAAAGCGGATATGGTCGAAGCGGTAGAGGACGCGGTCGAGGAAGGTCGGATCGGGATTTCCCGCGAGGGTTCCCCATGCGTAGAAGGGGAACACCATCAGGAACAGGCCGAGAAGGATGATGATCGACCCGCGGCGGACGGCCTGGAGGATGAGGTCCTTGTCGCTGGCGCCGCGCGCGCGTCGCGCTCCGAGAGAAAGGTAGGTCGTGATGCCGACGATGAAGAGGAAGAAGGGGAAGACCAGGTCCGTCGGCGTCCACCCGTGCCACTCGGCGTGAAGGAGCGGCGGATAGACGGCGCTCCAGGTGCCTGGGTCGTTCACGAGGAGCATCGCGGCGATGGTTGCGCCGCGGAAGACGTCGAGCGAGACGAGGCGTCCCGGGGCGGCGGGCTGCGCGAGCGGCGTCGGAGCAGTCGGGGCGGCAGCGGTTTCTGCGGACATGCCGCTATGGTACGGCCGAAACGGCCTCAGGCGCAGGGGACGGCCGCGACCGCCGCGGACAGGCGGTCGACTTCCTCTTTGCTCGTGTAGAGCGCCATGCCGCTTCGGATGAGGCCACCCTTCCCGGCGAGCCCGAGGATCTCGACGGCGCGGCGCGCGTAGAAGTCGCCGTCCCAGACGGCGAGCCCCTCGGCCGCGAGGCGCTCGGTGACGGCGCGCGCGTCGGCCCCCTCGACGGTGATCGAGACCGTCGGGGCGCGGCGCGACGAAGAGAAGTCGGGGCCCCAGCGGCGAACGCCGGGCATTCCGTCGAGAGAATTCCAGTAGCGCTGCGCGAGCGCCCGCTCGTGGGCGGAGAGCTTCGTCATGGCGGAGACGAGCCGATCGCGGCGCGAGACGCCGTCGCCGAACGAAGCGAGATAGTCGATCGCCGCCGTCACGCCGGCGAGAGCGGCGTGGTTGAGCGTGCCCGTTTCGATCCGGTACGGGGCCTCCTGGTCCTGCGTGATGAGGCGGTCCGGCTCGATTTCGTCGAGGGCGCCGGGTCGCGCGTAGAGGATTCCGACGTGCGGTCCGTAGAACTTGTACGCCGAGCAGAGGAGGAAGTCGGGATCGAGCGCGGCGGCGTCGATCGAAAAGTGAGGAGCGTAGTGGACGGCGTCGATGACCGAGCGCGCGCCGGCGGCCCGCGCCGCACTGACGGCTCGAGCGACGTCGTTGACGGTGCCGAGGGCGTTGGAGGCCCAGCCGATCGCGAGGAGGCGTGTTCGTTTTCCGATGAGAGAGTCGAGCGCGCCGATGTCGAGCGTGCCGTCCTCGCGCAGCGGGATCTCGCGGATCACCGCGCCCCGCTCCGCGAGGGTCTTCCACGGCCCGCGGTTCGCCTCGTGATCGAGCTGCGTGATCACGATCTCGTCGCCCTCGCGGATCTCGCGCGCGATCGCGCGGGCGAGCGCGAAGTTCAGCGTCGTCATGTTCTGGCCGAACGAGATGGAGCGGGGAGACGCGGCGCCGAGGAAGTCCGCGGCGGCCGCGCGCGCGCCGGCGATGACCTCGTCGGTTTCGACGCTCGTCGCGAACGCGCCGTGCGTGTTCGCGTTGGACGTCGCGTAGTAGCGGGAGATCGCGTCGATGACCTGCCTGGGCACCTGCGTTCCGCCGGGGCCGTCGAAGAAGGCGAGGGGGCGGGAGAGGGAGGGGAAGTCGGAGCGGGAGTCGGAGAAGCTGCGCATGGCGCGAAGTCTATGACAGGTACTCAGATCTCAGATCTCAGTGCATTTCGACCTGAAGATGCCCTCGCGCGGATCCATCGAATTCTCCCCTCACCCCCGGCCCCTCTCCCCGTTCGCTGCGCTCACGGGGCGAGGGGTGAAAACCTGCCGCGGAGAACGGAGAACGGAGAACGGAGAACGGAGAGCGATTCCGTTGGTCCGTCGATTGCGCTAATCCGATGTCGACCTCGGGGGTCAAGGGAGATCGATCATGAAGAAAGTTCAATCAATCCAAGGCTTTCTGCTTCTGATGCTGGCAGCCATCACGTTCGTGCCGCTGTCCGTTATCGCGGATGATCGTCCGGACTGGAGGACGAACGGCGCGCAGACCATCAAGGCGAGGAAGGGGGGGTGGGACCTGACCGGAACCGTGGTCGACGTCGACCGCGACGGCGACGGGTTCGTCCTCCGGACGCGCGGCCGCGACATCTACATCCAGGCGCAGGGAGGCGTGTCCGCGCGTTATCGCGGCCGCCGGTATCGCATCCGCGACCTCGAGCGTGGCGACCGCGTGGCGGTCGACCTTCTCTCGACGGCGAGCCGCGTGCCGCGCGCGCGGGCGGTCGAAGTCCTCGAGAGCGTGGCGGAGAGTGGCCGCTACGGCCGCGATCCCTATGGGCGCAACGACCGGAACGACGACTACGGGCGGAACGAAGGGTACGACCGCAACGACCGGTATCGGCAGGACGGCCGGGACGAGCGGCTCATCGGTCGCATCGTCTCGATCGACGCCCGCCGCGAGGTGATGGTGGTCCGCACCGATTCGAGGCGGGACGTACAGGTCGATGGGCGGGCGCTCGCGCGGGCGTACGGCCGCGACTGGGACCGCGGCCTTCGGACCGGGGACCGCGTCGAGCTGCGCGGGATGTTCCACGGCGGCCTCTTCGTCGCGGACGCGATCGAGGGCGGCAGCGGGTACGGTCGCTACGATCCGTACGGCAGGGGCTGAGCGAAGGTCCATGTGCAGGGGCGCGGGGCCCCGTGTCCCTGCACGCGCCGTCCGACGGGCGGTGGTCTATGATCGCGCGCGATGGCCGTTCCCCGCTCCTTCGATGACGCGACGGTCGCGAGGCTCGGCGAGCTGCTCGCCAGACGGCCCGCGGACCAGATCGATCCGGGCGATCTCCGGCGCGCCTGCGTTCTGATCCCGCTCCTCGAAGTCGAGGGAGAGTGGGGGATCCTCTTCTCGCACCGGTCGCCCGACCTCCCGGTGCACAGCGGACAGATCTCGTTTCCCGGCGGGAGCGCCGAGCCCGGCGAGCAGCTCGAGCACGCCGCTCTCCGGGAGACCGAGGAGGAGATCGGGATCCCGCGCGACGCGATCGAACTGATCGGCCGGACCGACGACGTGATCACGCGCACCGGGTTCGTCGTCGCGCCGTTCGTCGGCGTCCTGCGGCGGAAGATCGACTACGTGCTCCAGCAGTCGGAGGTGACGCACGTCTACGAAGTGCCGATCGCCGCGCTGCTCGACCGGCACAATCCCGAGATCCGCCACCTCCGCTACCGCGATCGGACGTATCCCTCGTACTTCTACAAGCACCCGCCGATCGAGATCTGGGGGCTGACCGCGATGATGCTCAAGCGATTTCTCGATCTGGTGAGAGTGGTGTCGTGAAGATGCTGGTTGTTCGTCCTCGGTTCTCAGGGATCCGTGAATAGGTAGTCCTTGGTCCTTGTCTCGATTCGGGAATTGGCAGGACCGTGGCCCAGCGGTACAGCCGCGGATTCGCCTCTTTGGAGTGCGGCGCGAAGCGCCGCTTTCATGTCGGTGGCCACGGAGCGAAAGCGGCGCTTCGCGCCGCACTCCAAAGTCGCGAGGACACGGTCGTACCGCTGACGGAGCTTGTCCCGATGCGGAGCCCCAACCACCAACGGCACCCGCTCACCTCCCGATCGTGAACCGCACTGTAAGGTGGAACCAGACGTCCACCGGCTGACCATTGAGCGTGGCGGGGCGGAAGCGCCACTTGGTCACGGCGTCGACGGCGGCGCGGTCGAGAAGAGGGTGTGCCGATCGGACGACGCGCGGACTCTCGGACCGTCCCGTCCCGGCCGATGATGCATTCGAGTTCCACGATTCCCTGCAGGCCGCTCCTTCGGGCGATATCCGGATACTCGGGATCGACGCGCGAAATGACGACGGGAACAGTGACGTCCCCGCCCGGCCGGAGGATGACGTCGGTGCCTGGGGCATCGACGACTCCGCCGCGCGGCCCCGAGCCGACGCCACCAGAGACCCCGTCCGGACTTCCATTCGGATCTCCTCCCGGCGCGCCGTCCGCGGTCGGTGATCCGTCCGCCGGAATCGTCGTTTCACTCGCCACATCGGGCATGTCGTGCGGAATCGCTACGGGCGCAACGGGCGTCTCAGGGCGCGGCTCGACACGAGCGGGCGGGGTCCCGCCGTCCGCTTTGCCGCGAAGCGCCGGCGGCGGTCCCGGAACGGATGGAAGCTGCCCGACCGCGTACGTGGTCATCTGGTTGGGAGGCCGGGCCGGCAGATCGACGCCCCAGACGGCCGCCGCGACCGCGGCGGCGATGATGACGCCGTGGAGCGCGATCGAGATCGGAAGAGAGAGATAGCGTTTCCGTCGCGGATTTCAAAGGGACCAGCGACTGCTCGAGCATGGCGGCTCTCCTTTCGCGGTGTTGCTCTCGTTTCAATCAATGTGATGCGGAGAGCTCGCGATTGGAAACCGCGTGATGTGAGGGAACCGTGACGAAGGGATCCGGGCGGCCGCAGGCCGCGCCCTACGCGCCGAACAGCCTCTCGGCGTTCTCGTGGAGAATCTGCCGCTCGACCTCCTCGCCGAGGCCGAGGGCACGGAACTCCTCGACGTTCCTGCGCGGGGAAGTGACGCCGGGGGAGGGCCAGTCGGTGCCCCAGAGCGCGCGGCCCGCGAGGGAGGAAAGACGGGGAATGTACTGCAGGAGCGCGCGCGGCGGGATCCCGGAGAGCTCGATCCAGACATTGCGGTGGCGGCGCGCGAGAAAGAAGGCGGTGTCCCCGTAGAGCGGGCGACCGGTGTGGGCCAGGATGATCTGAAGGTCCGGGAAGTCGACGGCGACGTCGTCGATCGGCATCGGGTCGGCGAGCACGTTGCGCGCGCCGGGGAAGATGGAGGTCCCGGTGTGGAACATGACGGGGATGTTCCGCTCGGAGCAGATCGCGTAGAGGCGGCCCAGCCCCGGCAGATCCGACCGATACGCGTTCGCCGCGAAGATCTGGTGCGGCGGATGGATCTTGATCATCCGGATGCCGAGGTCGAGGATCCGGCGGGTCTCGCTCTCCATGTCGGGCGTCAGCTTCGGATGGACCGAGCCGACGGGGAGGAGCCGGTCGCGGTGATCGCGCGTGAACCGGGCGACCCAGTCGATCGCCTCGTTCGTGAATCCCATCACGTCGGGAGAGACGTAGTTGATGCAGCAGGCGCGCTCGATTTCCTCTCGATCCATCCACTCGAGCAGGGCCTTGGGCGACGAGAGGATCTCCTTCGCGCCGCGATGCGACTCGTCGTCGATGAGCGGCACGATGCGCGGATTCAGCATCTGCCAGGGCTGGACGTGGAGGTGGACGTCGAAGGTGGCGGTCATGTCGTTTCTCGCGGGTAGGGGCGGCCTGCGGCCGCCCGGAACAGCGATTGTTGCGAACCTGGATTCCGGGCGCCCGCAGGGCGCCCCTACGTCGTCATTTTCTTCACGATTCCCGACAGCGCCTCCGACTTCTCGAGATCGATCACGAGCAGGCCGTCGGGAGCCTCGACGACGGCGAGGTTGCGGACGCCGAGGAGGACGATGGGGCGCATGCCGCTCGAGTGGACGAAAACCGACTCCGACTCGACGCGCGTGACGTTCTCTTCGCGCCCGTGTCCGATGATCGACGCCACCGCTTTCCAGGAGCCGACATCGGACCAGCCGAACTCGCCGCGCACCGTGGCCACGTTGGGCGCCTTCTCCATCACCGCGAAATCGATCGAGATCGACGGGGCCGCTTCGTACCGCTCCCTCCGCCCCTCCGCTCCGCTCTTCCAGACGGCGAGGAGCGATTCGATCTCGGGCGCGACGGCGTGGACGATCGCCTCGAAGATGCTCTCGCGCCAGACGAACATGCCGCCGTTCCAGACGAACCGTCCCGAGCGGACGAACTCCTCGGCGCGGGCGCGGTCGGGTTTCTCGACGAAGCGGAGGAGGCGGATCACCTGGTCGGCCAGTTCCTCGCCGATCTCGAGGTATCCGAATCCCGTGTTCGGGTGATCGGGGTCGATCCCGATCGTCACCAGGTACGGCTCGTCGGTCGCGAAGGCGTACGCCCGCTCCACGACGCGGAGGAAGGCCGCCTCGTCCGCGATGAAGTGATCGGAGGGGAAGATGCCGATCGTCGGGTCGCCGCCCAGGATCCGGGCGACGTCGGCGCAGCAGACCGCGATCGCAGGGGCGGTGTTTCGCCGCGCCGGCTCGACGAGGATGTTTCGCTCCGGGATCTCCGGGAGCTGTTCGGCGACCTTGCCGCGGTATCGCTCGTTCGTCGAGACGAAGATCTGCGACGGCGGGATGCATCCCGCGCATCCGGGCGAACGCGATCTGGAGCAGCGAGCGGCCGCCGAAAAGCGGAAGGAACTGCTTCGGATTCTCGTCGGTGCTCAGGGGCCAGAGCCGCGTGCCGGCTCCACCCGCGAGCAGGATCGCGGCGCGCTCGCTCATGCGCTCTCCTGTTTCCGTCCGACGGCGACGAGGCTCAGGCCGGAGGAGGGATTCCTGCCCTCGAGGCGGCGGAAGAGCGGAACGAAGCGGTCGAAGAGTTTCGACTGGGCCGAGGGAAGGTCGCGGCGGCGGAGGACCTCGGAGTTGAACCACCAGCCGACCTTTCCGGCGCGGTTCTGCCACCCGATCTCCACGAGCTCGAAGCCCGCGTCGCGGACGAGCTGCGCGAGCCCCTCCTTTTCGTACCGCCGCTCGTGGCCGACGCCTCGGTCGAGTTGCCCGTAGAGCGAGCCCCCGCCGGGGACGTAGATGACGACGTTCCCTCCCGGCTCGAGCATCCGGAAGACCTTCCGGAGCGCTCCGGCGTCGTCGCGCACGTGCTCGAGGACGTTGACGAGGAGAACGGTGTCGAGGCGGTACGCGGCGAGCTTCGAGAGGTCCTCGAGCGCGTCGATGTCGACGGCCTCGACCGCCATGCCGGGGCGGCGGCGGAAGGCGTTGACGAGCCGGTCGAGGTACGGGGTCTCCTTCTCGGCGGCGACGACGAGCTCGCGGCCGTAAAGGAACCGAGTCATCGTTCCGGTTCCGGCGCCGATCTCGAGGACGCGCTCGCCGACGTGCGGTCGGATCCGGTCCCAGATCCAGCGGTGATAGTTCCGGAGGGTCGCCATGCGGCGAAGAGTCGTGTAGCCGACCGGCTCGCTCGCCGGGTCGTCGAAGAGGCCGTAGCGCAGGATCGTCCAGACGGCGGACAGCCCGTCCTTCCAGTTGATCTTCTTTCCTTCCCAGTAGTCGCGGCCGTAGTAGGCGATGGGCACCTCGTAGACGCGGTAGCCGCGCCTGGCGACCTTCGCCGTGACCTCCGGCTCGAAGCCGAAGCGGTCCGAGCGGATGCGGATCGACTGGATGACGTCGCGGCGGAAGACCTTGTAGCAGGTCTCCATGTCGGTGAGGTTGAGGTTCGTGGTCGCGTTCGAGAGGAAGGTGAGGAAACGGTTCCCCAGCGTGTGCCAGTAGAGCATGACGCGCCGCGGGTAGCCTTCGAAGCGGGAGCCGTAGACGACGTCGGCGTGACCGTCGAGGATCGGCTGGATCAGCTTCGGATACTCCTCGGGGTCGTACTCGAGGTCGGCGTCCTGGATGATGACGATGTCGCCGCGGGCGAGCTCGATGCCGCGGCGGATCGCCGCGCCCTTGCCGGCGTTCCGCGGCTGGAGCTCCTGGCGGAGCTCGGGCCACTCGGCGGCGAGGGCGGCGACGATGTCACGGGAGCCGTCGGTGGAGCAGTCGTCGACGACGATGATCTCCTTGTCGACCGGGACGTGCCGCACCCGGCGGAGAAGCTCGGCGACCGTGGATCGCTCGTTGTAACAGGGGACGATCACGGAGAGGGTGGGCGGCATGCGGCCGCCATTCTAGCGTCTAGGGCGTCCGGGGCCCCAGACGCTTTAGACTTCCCGCCACATGGCTGCCCCCGCCCCCGTCGCCACCAACGAGATCCTCCGCAAGCTGGTCCACATCGGGTTCGGCTTTTGCGCGCTCCTTCTGCGGTGGCTGACGCCCCTCGAGGCGGCGCTGGTGGCGGTCGCGGCGTTCCTTCACAACTGGAAGGTTCTCCCGCTGCTGCTCGGAAAGCGCATCGCGCGCGACGCGCGCGGCACGGACCTCGGCATCCTCCTCTATCCGGCAGCGGTCTTCTTCGTCATCGTTGTTTTCAAAGGCGATCCGGGAATCGCCGCCGCGGTCTGGGCGATCCTGGCGTTCGGCGACGGCAGCGCGACCCTCGCCGGGAGGATCATCGGAGGACCGCGGCTCCCGTGGAACCGCTCGAAGACCTTCGTGGGATCGGCGGCGTTCGCTCTGGTGGGAGGGGCCGCCTCCTGGGCGATCGCGTCGTTCGTGGCGCCCGATCCGCCGTACGCCCTCCCGTGGATCTCGCTCTGCCTGCTGGCGGCCGCGGCGTGCGCGATCGCGGAGAGCCTCGAGCTGAACGTCGACGACAACATCGTCGTGCCGCTCGTCGGCGGGCTCTCGCTCCTCGCGCTCTCGCGGATCGCGCGCCAGCCCCTTCCCGTGGTGGGAGCCACCGAGATGGCGTGGCTGGGCGCCAATGCCCTGCTCGCCGTCGCGGGGCTGGCCGCGCGAAGCGTGACCCTCTCGGGCGCTCTCGGCGGATTTCTCCTCGGCGGCGTGATGATCCTGTTTGCCGGGTGGGAGCTCTACGTCGTCCTCCTTCTTTTCTTCGTGATCGGCACGCTCGCGACGAAGCTCGGGTACGCGCGGAAAGCCGCCGCGGGGCTCGCTCAGGAGAGGGGAGGGCGGCGGGGGTTCCTGCACGCCTGGTCGAATGTGGGAGTCGCCTCCATCCTGGCGCTCCTGATCGCGGCGGAAGCCGGTTCGCTCCAGGCGCTCTGGATCGCCGCGATCGCCTCGCTGGCGACCGCCGCCGCCGACACGGCCGCCTCGGAGATCGGCCAGCTGTTCGGAAAGCGCGCGTTCCTGCCGCTGACGTTCCGGCGCGTCCCGCGGGGGACCGAGGGGGCGATCTCGGCGGAGGGGACCCTCGCCGGAGCGGCGGCGGGGATCGTCGTGGCGGCGGCCGGCGTGGCCCTCGTCTCCGGAAGAGTCGGCATCCCGGTCGCGCCCGGGATTCTGATCACCGCGGGCGCGGCGATCCTGGGCTCGTATCTGGAGAGCATCGCCGGTAGCTGGAACCGAACGCGCGCGAAATCCGTCCCGAACGGAGCGCTGAATTTTCTCAATACTCTCGCCGGAGCCCTGATCGCGATGGGCCTGTGGGCTCTGGTTGAGGGGCTAGGGGCTAGGGGCTAGGGGCTAGGGTTAGGGGTAGGGTTAGGGGCTAGGGGCTAGGGGGAGGTCGGTGGCGATTCTGCGTCCGTCTAATCTTCCGAGGAGGTAGTCATGCGAAGCGATCGGGAATTGGATGTGTGGCGCAAGGGAATCGAACTTTCATCGGCCGATTACGGAACGACTCGGTCTTTTCCCGCGAAGAGTTGTATGGTCCTCGTCTCTCAACTCCGGAGAGCGGCGGTTTCGATTCCGGCGAATCTCGCCGAAGGGCATGCGAGGGGCTCCACACGCGATTTCATTAGATTCATCTCGATCGCGCTCGGCTCCGTCGCGGAGGTCGAGACTCTTTTCGTCATCTCGCAGAATCTCGGTTTGGTGGAATCCAATACCTGCAGCGCCTTCAATGATGAACTCGAGGAAATCGGCCGTATGCTGCGCGGGTTACAGAAAGCGCTTCGGAAGCGTTTACCTAGCCCCTAGACCCTAGCCCCTAGCCCCTCTATGCGCAGGATCGTCATCGTCGGCCGCCCCAACGTCGGTAAATCGACGCTCTTCAACCGCCTCGCGGGGCGGAGGAGAGCGCTCATCCACGATCTGCCGGGGATGACGAGGGACCGGCTCTCGGACATCGGGAAGCTGATCGACGGCCGGACGTTCGAGCTGATCGACACGGGGGGGCTCGAGTACGGGCACAACCCGCTCTCCGCGTTCGCCGGAGAGATCCGGGAGCAGGCGCTCCGCGCGATCGAGACGGCCGACGCGATCCTCTTCCTCGTGGACGGCGCGGCGGGGTTGCTTCCGGAGGATGAGGAGATCGCGCAGGACCTGAGGGCGGTGTCCGAAAAAGTCGTGGTCGTGGTCAACAAGATCGACACGAAGCTGGCGAGGGAGTCGGAGGGGGAGTTCTACGCGCTCGGGTTCGAGACGGTCATCACGATCTCCGCCGAGCACGGCGTGAACATGGAAGAGCTGTGGGACGAGATCGGCGCCCGCCTTCCCGATGCGCCGGAAGAGGCGGAGGAGGACGACGAGAACCGTCCCGTCCGTCTCGCGATCATCGGGCGGCCGAACGTGGGGAAATCGTCGCTGCTCAACCGCCTCGTGGGAAGCGAGCGCGCCGTCGTGTCGGAGATCGCCGGGACGACGCGCGACGCGATCGACGAGATGGTGGAGCGGGAGGGGAAGCGCTACCTCTTCATCGACACGGCCGGAATCCGGAGAAAAGGGAAGACGACCGAGCAGGCGGAAAAGCTCGCGGTCATGTCGGCGCTCCGCGCGATGAAGAAAGCCGAGGTCGCGCTGGTGATGATCGAGGCGGTCGAGGGCGTCACGGCGCAGGATGCGACGGTCGCCGGGTACGCCGAGAAGGAAGGGGCGAGCGCGCTGATCCTCGTCAACAAATGGGACCTCGTCGAGGCGGAGCAGGACAGCTCGCGCAAATTCGAGGACTCGATCCGGATGAAGATGAAGTTCCTCCAGTACGCCCCGGTCGAGTTCATCTCGGCGAAGAGCGGCCGGCGCGTCGAGAAGATCTTCCAGCAGATCGACCGGATCGCGGAGTCGCATCGCGGGCGCTTCCGCACCTCGCAGCTCAACGAGATCCTCGAGCGCGCGATCGCGAAGCACCAGCCCCCCGCCGTGAACGGCAAGCCGCGGCGTTTCTACTACGCCACGCAGCTGAAGGCGGGCCCGCCGACGATCGCGCTCTTCTCGAACATCGCCGAGCCGCTCCACTTCTCCTACAAGCGGTACCTCGAGAACCAGTTCCGCGACGAGCTGGGGCTCTACGGAACGCCCGTCCATCTCATGATCCGCGGGCGCAAGGGGATGAAGCAGGACCGATAGGACTGAGGGGACAGTGCGGCGGATGGGACCGATGGAGGCGGCCACGGGCCATCGACTCATCGGTCGCATCTGTCGCATCGTCCCATCGGTCCCAATCTCGGCGAAACTTTCCGGCCGACGGGCCTGTCGAAGAGGGAAAGGAGAATTCCCGATGAGGCTTCTGCCGTTCCTCGCGCTCATCCCCCTGCTTCGCCTCGGCCCTCGGCCGCCGCAGGAGCCGCCGCGATCCCGCGCGGATGCCGCTCGCGAGCGCATCTCGTCGATGGACCAATCTCCAGGCAAACGAGCGAGCGCTCGCGAGGCGAAGCTGGAGCTGGACGCGTTCGTCTCGACCCGGCTCGCGGCGGCGGTCGCCGACCTCGAGGACTTCCGCACGGCGGCCGCGATCGCGAAAGCGAGAGGGCGCGTCGAGGAGGCGCGGATGCGCTGTCAGCCAGACGAGAGGAGGCGGATCCTCGGATCGGACAGATCCTGAGGTCGACCCGGCGAGATCCTCGACAAGGCGGACCGCAACTCCGGCGCCGTCGACATCGCGGGGGTTCAGCAGGAGATCCTGCGGCAGAGCGGGCAGCATGCAGCGGATCCTCTACAGGACCTCGACGAGGCGAGGACCGTAGGAGATCGATCAGCGAGATGCAGAGGCCTGAAGCCAGATGGCCAAGGGCTCTGGATGCCGGCGCTGGAGCAGGCGCTCGGCGCGATGTTCGCCTATCTCCGCTCGGGCGGGGAGTGACGCCAGGTCTGGGGGTCCTGGAGTCTGGGGGTCCAGGAGTCAGGTCCAGACTCCCGACAGACTCCCAGACTCCTAGCCGACTCCCAGACTCCCAGACTCTGGATGTTATCCTTCGTCGCCGGACCTCGCCGGACCCACCCCGAAGGAGCAAGCTCACCATGTCAGGTCACAGTAAATGGAGCACCATCAAGCACAAAAAGGGTGCTGCCGACGCGAAGCGCGGCAAGATCTTCACGCGCCTGATCAAGGAGATCACGATCGCGGCGCGGCTCGGCGGAGGCGACGCCGAAGGGAACCCGCGCCTGCGGGCCGCGGTCGCCGAGGCGAAGGGCAACAATATGCCGAAGGACAACATCGACCGGGCCATCAAGCGGGGCACGGGCGAGCTCGAAGGGGCGGCATACGAAGAGTTCACCTATGAGGGGTACGGCCCCGGCGGCGTCGCGCTCATCGTCGAGGCGCTCACCGACAACACGAACCGGACGACCCCCGAGATCCGCCACATCTTCGAGAAATACAACGGCAACTTCGGCACGCCGGGCTCCGTGAAATTCCAGTTCGAGCGGAAGGGCTACTTCGCGATCGAGAAGAGCGCGGTCGGCGAAGAGAAGCTGATGGAGGTCGTGCTCGAAGCCGGAGCCGACGACCTTCAGGCCGAGGACGCGGAGGCCTTCGAGGTCTACACGCAGCCGGATGCCTTCGAAGCAGTTCGTCAGGCGCTCGAGAAGGCGAAGATTCCGACGGTCGAAGCGAAGCTCGGGATGATCCCGACGAACTACGTCAGCCTCGACGAAGCGCACGCGAAGCAGGCGATCAAGCTCGTCGAGATGCTCGACGACCACGAAGACGTGCAGAACGTCTGGTCGAACTTCGACGTCCCGGACGAGATGATGACTTAACGGGGTCTTCCATCGAGCCGCGTAGCGGCGCTCGTGTACGTCGGCTGCGGCACGGACGGCACGTCGTCGATGTCGTGTCAATCGAATCGATCGGGCAGATCGCGATCACGGTCCACGACACCGCGCGGGCGGTCGGCTTCTACCGGGACGTCCTCGGGCTGCAAGCTTCTCTTCGAAGCGCCGCCGAATCTCGCGTTCTTCGACTGCGGCGGCGTGCGCCTCATGCTGTCGCCTCCGACTCCCGAGCACGACCACCCCTCGTCGATCCTCTACTTCCGAGTGAGAGGGATCGAGGACGTGGCGGCCCGCCTCGAGAGCGCGGGCACGGAGATCGTCGAGCAGCCGCACCTCATCGCGAAGCTGCCGGATCACGAGCTCTGGATGTTCTTCTTCCGCGACACCGAGGGGAACACGCTCGCGATCATGGAAGAGAAAAGGCCTTCCTCATGAGCCGCGCAGCGGCGACACGGGCCGGCCGACTTCTACTTCCTAATAGACGAACACGTCGACGTTCGCGAGGCCCCGGAGCTGCTCGGTCCAGCGCTCGACTTCCTGCGCGAGGCGCCCGGCGCGCATCTCGCGCCGGATCTCCTCGCGAACCTCGGCGAGGTCCGGGACGGGGAGTCCCTGCTCGCGCCGCTGCGGCGCCCAGACGCCGGCGTAGTACGTCTCGATCTCGTCGTTCGAGACGAAGACCGTCGGAGCGAAGCGCTGATCGATGTAACGCTGGACCTGCTGGTTCCTCTCGATGAGCGTCCGGACCTGGTCCAGCGTCAGCTCCACGCGGGCCAGCGCGTCCATGAACGCCTGCTCCGAGGGGTAGCGCTGAATGATGCGGCTGAGCGTCGCGTCGATCGCGTCGGCCGGAACGTCCTCGGCTCCGAACCGCTCCACGTCGCGGTAGCGGAGGAGTTGCGTGATCATCCGGTCCAGCACGCGCCGCCGGTAGGCCGCCTCGGCCTCCTCCGGGCTCCGCGGAACGAGCTCCAGCTCGACGATCTGGTTGAGCTCGCTCAGGGTGATCACCTGGCGATCGACCACCGCGGCGATGCGGTCGATGATCTCGGCGCGAGCCGGGAGGGCGCCGAGGAGGAGCAGGAGGATCGAAAGCGCGCGCTTCATTGGTCGACTCACGTTCACCAGGTCGAAATGCGAGTGCCCGAAGGAGAATTCGAAGACGCTCCAATGCCGAGCTCTGCTGGGCCGCGGCACTCAAAGTCAAGCCTTCTCCGGATTCTACGGTCTGCAGTCTGGCATTCTCATTCGACTTGCCCGGTGATCGAGGCGCTGCGGAGTCGCTAGGCGAGTCGCGCTCGTGAGCGCTGGCACTCCCCCCCTTTGCGCAGAACCGGAATCGCGGCCCGAATCGTGATAAATATTTTGACCGTTCAGCTTGACAGCAACGGCCGCCCGCGACACTGGCACTCAGCGCGAAGGAGTGCTAAACGTGATGACCCACCGCCACGAGAGCTCCGAAGAAGAACTCGACCTGCGTCTCCGGGACGTCCTCCACGAGGTCGTCCGGATCTACGTCTCGAGCGGCGAGCCGGTCAGTTCCCGTTCGCTCGCGAAGTCGGGCGCCTTCAAGCTCTCGCCCGCGTCCCTCCGGAACGTGATGGCGGATCTCGAGGACCTCGGCTACCTCCATCAGCCGCACACCTCGGCCGGGCGCGTCCCGACCGACCGCGGCTACCGCTTCTACATCAATCACCTGATGAAGTCCCGCCGGCTGACCCAGCACGAGCGTGGCGCGATCGACGAGGAGGTCGCCCGAACCGGCGAGCTCGACGAGGTCATGCACATGAGCTCCCGGCTCCTCTCGCGGCTCACCGACCAGGTCGGGCTCGTCTTCATGCCGACGCTCCATCACCTCGCCCTCGCGCAGCATCGATTTCATCGTCGTCTCCGAGCGGAGACTGATGATCGTGGTCGTCGCGACGAACGGGGTCGTCGTCAACAAGGTGATCGAGACCGAAGAGAGCGTCACCCGAGAGGAAGCCGAGCGGATCGGGCGTTACATCACGGGCGAGTTCGCCGGGACGACGCTCCTGTCGATCCGCGACCGCCTCCTGGAACGGGTCCAGGAGGAGCGGGCGAGGATCGACCTGATGTGGCGGAAGATGCTCGCGGTCGGGGTCGACGCGGTCGAGGAGGTCCTCCCGGCGGAGCACGAGCTCTGGGTGGAGGGGGCGATGTCGATCCTCAACAAGCCGGAGTTCGCCTCGGCGGACGGGGAGGCGATGCGGAAAGTCCTCCGCGCCTTCGAGGAGAAGGAGAAGTTGCTCCAGATCCTGAACCAATGCCTCGGTTCCGAGGGACTGCATGTGGTCGTGGGGTCGGAGAGCCCGTTCACGGGCATCTACAATTTCGCGCTGGTCGCGACGAGCTACGGCGCCGTCAGCCCCTCCGGCCTGGTCGCCGTCATCGGCCCCACCCGGATGGAGTATTCCCGGGTCCTCCCGCTCGTGGATTACCTCGGGAAAGCTCTTGGCCGTAAGATTGAGAGAGCATCACAGGAGAAATCATCGTGACCGAACCCAAGAAACCGGAGACGGGCTCCGGCGATGACGACATCTACGTCATCGACGATACCGGGGAGCTTCAGGACGTCCAGGACCTCGCCGGATACCGCGCCAGGCCGGTGCCGGCCGGCGGCGAGGCGGAGCCCGAAGGGACCCTCGAGCCGGGCCTTCGCGAAGAAAACCAGAAGCTGCGCGATCAGTACCTCCGCTCCCGCGCCGATTTCGAGAACTTCCGCAAGCGGGTCGAGCGGGAGAAGTCGGAGTATTTCCGCTACGCGCTCGCCGACACGCTTCGGGAGATCCTTCCGGCGCTCGACAACTTCGAGCGGGCGCTCGGGACCGACACCGCGACGCAGGAGGATTTCCGCAAGGGCGTCGAGATGATCTACAAGCAGCTCTCCGACGCCCTGGGGCGCGCGGGGCTGAAGGCGATCGACCCGGCGGGCGAGCCTTTCGACCCGGCCCTCCACGAGGCGATCGCGCGTTACGAGACGGCCGACGCCGAGCCGCACACGGTCTTCGACGTCCTCCAGAAAGGCTACCTTCTCCACGACCGGCTCCTGAGGCCGGCGATGGTGCGGGTGGCGGTGGCCCCCGGCGAGCCGGACGACTCGATCTGAGGAGCGAATGGGAAAGATCATCGGAATCGACCTGGGCACCACCAACTCCTGCTGCGCGCTGGTGGATCTCTCCACGCCGCAGGTGGTTCCGAACCGCGAGGGGAGCCGGACGACGCCTTCCGTCGTCGGGTTCACCGAGGACGGCGAGCGGCTGGTCGGGCAGATCGCGAAGCGCCAGGCGATCACCAATCCGTTCAACACCGTCTACGCGATCAAGCGGCTCATCGGGCGGAAGTACGACACCGAAGAGGTCGAACGGGCCCGCCACGTCCTGCCGTACCAGATGGTCTCGGCGACGAACGGGGACGTTCAGGTCAAGATCCGCGACCGCGCGTTCTCCCCCGAGGAGATCTCGGCGTTTCTCCTCATGGAGATGAAGGCCTTCGTGCAGGAGTACCTGAGCGAGGAGGTCACCGAAGCGATCATCACCGTTCCGGCGTACTTCAACGACTCGCAGCGCCAGGCCACGCGCGACGCGGGAAAGATCGCGGGGCTCGAGGTCCTGCGCATCATCAACGAGCCCACGGCCGCGGCTCTCGCGTACGGCCTCGACAACAGGAAGAACCAGATCATCGCCGTCTACGACCTCGGCGGCGGCACGTTCGACATCTCGATCCTCAAGCTGGAAGAAGGCCTCTTCGAGGTCCTCTCGACCGCGGGCGACACCTACCTCGGCGGAGAAGATTTCGACAAGCGGATCATCGACTGGCTCATCGAGGGGTTCTCGAAGGACACCGGGATCGACCTCCGCGAGGACCGGATGGCGCTCCAGCGCCTCAAGGAGGCGGCGGAGAAGGCGAAGTGCGAGCTCTCGCAGGTGGACGAGACCCGGATCACGCTTCCGTTCATCTCGGCGGACCAGAGCGGGCCGAAGCATCTGAACCGGATCCTCACGCGCGCCGAGCTCGAGCGGATGGTCGACGATCTCATTCAGAAGACGATCGACCCCGTGAAGAACGCGCTCGCGGCAGCCGGCGTGACCGCGGACAAGATCGACGAGGTGGTCCTGGTCGGCGGGCAGACCCGGATGCCGAAGGTCGTCGAAGCCGTCCGAGCCGTGTTCGGCAAAGAACCGAACCGGAACATCAATCCGGACGAGGTCGTGGCGGTCGGCGCCGCCGATGCAGGGGGCGATCCTCCGCGGCGACATCAAGGACATGGTCCTGCTCGACGTCACGCCGCTCTCGCTCGGCCTCGAGACGCATGGCGGGCTCTTCACGAAGATCATCGAGCGGAACTCGACCATCCCGACCAAGAACTCGCTCATCTTCACCACCGTCGCGGACAACCAGAACAAGGTGCAGATCCACGTGCTCCAGGGAGAGCGCGAATTCGCGCGCGAGAATAATTCGCTCGGCAAATTCGATCTGTCGGCATTCCGCCGGCGCCGCGCGGCGTGCCGCAGATCGAGGTCACCTTCTCGATCGACTCGAACGGCATCGTCCACGTCACCGCGCGGGACCAGGCGACGGGCCAGCAGCAGGGGGTGCAGATCAACCCGGCCGGCGGGCTCTCGCAGGACGAGATCCAGCGGATCATCGTCGAGGCGCAGGAGCACTCGAAGGCCGACCAGTTCCGCAGGGAGATCCGGCAGCTCCAGAACAAGCTCGAAGGGATGATCTACACGAACGAGAAGGTCTTCCGGGAGTTCGGCAAGCTGCTGCCGGACAAGGACCGCGATGTCGTGCAGAACGCGATCACGGTCGGCAAAGGAGCGGTCGCGAGCGAGCAGAAACAGGTGATCAACGACGCGATCTTCGAGCTGCAGAACGCCTCCCGCATCCTGACGACCGTCATGCTCTACAACCCGCTCAAGCTGGCTCCTCCCTCGAACTGACACCGAAACCCGCATGGCAACCACCGAAAAACGCGATTACTACGAGCTGCTGGGCGTCTCCCGCGACGCTTCGGTCGACGAGATCAAGAAGGCGTACCGCAGCTCGCGGTGAAGTTCCATCCCGACAAGAATCCCGAACGACAAAGACGGCCGAGGAGAAGTTCAAGGAGGCGGCCGAGGCGTACTGCGGTCCTCTCCGACGACGAGAAGCGCGCGCGATACGACCGCTTCGGCCACGCCGGCGTGGGCGGCGCCGGCGGTTTCGATCCGAGCCAGTTCACCGACTTCGGCGACATCCTCGGCGACCTCTTCGGCTTCGGCGATTTCTTCGGCGGCGGCCGCCGGCGCGGCAGTCGCGCCGACGCGCGGCTCCGATCTCCGCTACGACCTCGAGCTCGCCTTCGAAGAGGCGGTGTTCGGCAAGGAAGCGGACGATCGAGGTCCCGCGCGCGGCGACCTGCGCGACGTGTCACGGCTCGGGCGCGAAGGCCGGCACGCTCGCCGGTGACCTGCACGGCGTGCGGAGGACGGGGGCAGGTCCGCTACTCCCAGGGGTTCTTCGCCGTCGCGCGGACGTGTCCGCAGTGCAGCGGCTCGGGGAAGGTGATCAAGGAGCCGTGCGCGGAGTGCGCCGGCGCCGGGCGCGTCCGCGAAGAGAAGACGCTCACGGTCAAGATCCCCGCCGGCGTGGACGACGGGACGCGCCTGCGGGTCTCGGGCGAAGGGGAGGCGGGGACCAGCGGCGGCCCGCCGGGCGACCTCTACGTCTTCCTCTCCGTCGAGTAGCATCCGAAATTCACGCGCCGCGACTACGACATTCACGCGGAAGAATCCGTCTCGTTCACGCAGGCGGCTCTCGGCGCGGAGGTCACCGTCGAGACGGTCCACGGCGAAGAGAGCCTGAAGGTCCCGCCCGGGACGCAGCCCAACCAGGTGTTCCGCCTCCGCGGCAAGGGCGTTCCGTGGGTCGACGGCAGCGGCCGCGGCGATCACTACGTCCACGTGACCGTCCGCATCCCCGCGTCGGTGGACGCTCGCCAGCGCGAGCTCCTCGAGGAGTACGCGCGCCTCGAGGGCGTCGAGATCGCCGAGCCGAACGTGTTCCGGAAGGCGAAGAAGTTCTTTACGGGGACGGACGCGTAGAAGCGGGCCTAGGAGTCTAGGAGTCTGGGAGTCTTGGGGTCTCGGGGTCTGTCACGAATTTCGTTCGCGGCGATCGCGGGTCATCCTGAGGACGCGAAGCGGCCGAAGGATCTCAAATGCGCGACTCGCGGTTCGCGCATTTTGAGATCCTTCGCTTCGCTCAGGATGACATCGCGCCGGAACTCGATCAGACTCCAGACTCCAGATCCGACCCCTAGACCCCTAGACCCCTAGACCCCATGCACTACGTCCTCGACATCGTCTACCCTCCCGGCCGGCCCGATCTCGAGGATCGCGTCGAGGGGCTTCTCTTCCTGACGTTCTCTCTCGGCAGTGAGATCGGCGAGCGGAGCCGGGACGGACGCTCGTCTCGTGCTGGTTCGAGACGGAGGAGGAGCGGGACGACGGCGCGGGCGATGCTCTGGAAGGCGTCGAGGGGCTCTCGCTCGAGTCGAGCGCAACGCGAGCCGGCCGACTGGCTCGAGCTCTACCGTCAATCGCTCGAGCCGCTCTTCATCGGCAGCCGCGGTTCGTCGTCGCGCCGGCGGCCGACCTGATTCCGCCCGCGACCGAGCGGATCGGGATCGTGATCCCGCAGGAGCGCGCGTTCGGGACGGGGTCGCACGAGTCGACGGCGCTCTGCCTCGAGATGCTGGAGAAGGCGGACCTCGAAGGGAAGCGCGGCCTCGACATCGGGACGGGCAGCGCGATCCTCGCGATCGCGATGGCGCGCCTCGGCGCGCGGAAGGTCTTCGCGTTCGACAACGACATGGAGACCTGGGAAGTCGCGCCGAAGAACCTCGCGCGCAACGGCGTCGAGGAGGGCAGGATCGGCTTCTTCGTCGGCGGCATCGAGGCGCTGCGCGCGCGGCCGTCGTTCGACGTCGTGACGATGAACATCCTCCCGCACGTGATCATCCCCGCGTTGCCGGCCGTGCGCAGCGTGCTCGCGCCGGGAGGGCGGCTGATCCTCAGCGGGATCATGACGACCCAGCGCGACGAGGTGGTCGCGGCGGCGGAGGCGGCGGGGCTGCGCCTGGTCGACGAAGCCGCGAGAGGGGAGTGGTGGTGCGGGGTGGTCGGCAGGAAGGGTAGGGCGGGAGGGAATTCAACATTCACAATTCAACATTCACACATTCCGATCGGCGTAGGACGGTGCTGAGACTCGGAATGTTGAATGTTGAATGTTGAATGTTGAATGAAGGCGCGGCTAGCGCCGCGCCTTCATCTCCACGTAGTCCCGCTTCGTCGCCCCCACGTAGACCTGCCGCGGGCGCGCGATCTTCTGCTCGGGGTCGTGCAGCATCTCCTCCCACTGCGCGAGCCAGCCGGCGGTGCGCGGGATCGCGAAGAGGACCGGGAACATGTCGACCGGGAAGCCCATCGCCTGGTAGATGAGGCCCGAGTAGAAGTCGACGTTCGGGTAGAGCTTGCGCGTGACGAAGTAGTCGTCCTCGAGCGCGATCCGCTCGAGCTCGAGCGCGATGTCGAGCAGCGGGTTCTTGCCCGGTGACCTCGAAGACCTCGTCGGCGAGCTGTCTTGATGATCTTCGCGCGCGGGTCGTAGTTCTTGTAGACGCGGTGGCCGAAGCCCATGAGGCGGCCCTCGCCGCCCTTCACGCTCTTGATGAACGCCGGGACGTTCTTCGACCGTGCCGATCTCGTCGAGCATGCGGAGCACCGCCTCGTTCGCGCCGCCGTGGAGCGGGCCGTAGAGCGCCGCGGCCGCGCCGGCGACGCGCCGAGTACGGATCGACGTGCGAGCTGCCGACGCCGCGCATCGCGTTGGTGCGAGCAGTTCTGCTCGTGGTCGGCGTGGAGGATGAAGAGCACGTCGAGCGCCCGCTCGAGCACCGGGTTCGGCTCGTACTTCGGCTCGGTCATCTTGAACATCATGTTGAGGAAGTTGCCGGTGTAGGTGAGATCGTTGTCGGGGTAGACGTACGGCAGCCCGATGCTGTGCCGGTAGGCGAAGGCCGCGATGCGTCGGCATCTTCGCGATGAGCCGGATCGATCTGACGCTCGCGGACTTCCGCGTCGCCGATGTCCTTCGCTTCGGGATAGAACGTCGAGAGCGCCGCGACGGTCGTGATGAGCATCCCCATCGGATGCGCGTCGTAGCGGAAGCCGTCCATGAAGCTTCTTCATGTTCTCGTGGATGAACGTGTGGTGCGTGATGTCGTCCGCCCACTCCGTCGAGCTCGCTGCTCGTTCGGCAGCTCGCCGTGGAGGAGCAGGTAGGCGGCCTCGAGGTAGCGTGCTCTTCTCGGCGAGCTGCTCGATCGGGTAGCCGCGGTACTCGAGGATCCCCGCGTCGCCGTCGATGTAGGTGATCGCGCTCCGGCACGACGCGGTGTTCATGAACGCCGGGTCGTACGTCATCAGCCCGAAGTCGTCGTTCCGGACCTTGATCTGCCGGAGATCCGTCGCCCGGATCGTCCCGTCCGCGATCGGGATCTCGTACGTCTTGCCGGTGCGGTTGTCGGTGATCGTCAGCGTGTCGCGGCTCAAGGGGGACTCCTTCGGTGGGTGGCCAGCGCGGCGGTGCGGCCGCGCGAGCGGCGGTTATTATTCAGGCCGGAAGCCGAAAAGAGAAGACGTGCACGCGTTCGCGAGAGCGGAGTAAAGGGACCGGCTGCGCCGGTCCGTCTCCTGGTTGCTGCGGGACGGGAAACGGACCGCCGCGCACGGGCGCGTCCTACCGTCCTCAGCAGCACGGTCGCGACGCCCGCGATCGCAGCGGTCTCGGCGCGCAGCCGCAGAGGGCCCAGCGACCAGGAGGCCGCCCCCATGGCGGCGGCGCGCGCGAGCTCCGGGTTGCTCCACCCTCCCTCGGGGCCGATGAAGAGGCGGAGCGAATCGCCCGGCGGGGGCGCGGCGGCGCCCGCGGGATCGAGGAGGACGTTCACGCCGGGGCGGGCCAGGGCGACCTCGAACGCTTCCGGAGCGGCGAGCTTCGGCACGACGAGCCGCCCCGACTGCTTCGCCGCCTCGAGGAGGATCTTCCGCCAGCGGTCTTCCTTCCCGGCCACGCGCTCGGCCCGGACTTCCGTCCGCTCGGTCGTGATCGGAAGGAACGAAGCCGCGCCCAGCTCGGTCGCCTTCTGGAGGACGAGCTCGAACTTGTCGGGCTGGATCAGCGCGAGCGCGATCTCCAGGAGGAGCCGCGGCTCCCGCGGCTCGAGCACCTCGCGCAGCACCTCGACGCGCATCGAGTCTTCCCGATCGCGCGGACGGCGCCGACGACGCCGCGGCCCCGCCCGTCGAACAGCTCGACCTCCTCGCCCGTCTTCGTCCTGTGGACGCGGACGGCGTGGTGGAACTCGTCGCCCTCCAGAGTGAGCTCGGCGCCGGGATCGAAGGGGGAGTCGATGTAGAAGCGGTTGAGCATTGGAGTCAAAAGAAAAATGCAAAATGCAAATGCAGAATGCAAAATGAAGAATCCAAATCGATGCGGATCTCACCCTTGCGCGTGAGTTGGCGTTCGAGCGTTCTCTTGTACTTTACATTCTGCATTTTGCATTTTGCATTTTTCTTCTGTTCCCTCCGCTACAATCGCCCCAGATGCGCGGACGTGGCGTGGTTCTCGTGGTTTTCTTCGTTTCCGGCGTCAGCGCTCTCCTCTATCAGGTCGCCTGGCTCAAGTATCTCGGCTTCGTCTTCGGGAACACGGTTCACGCCGCGGCGACGCTGATCGCGACCTTCCTCGCGGGCCTGGGGATCGGCGGGTACCTGTTCGGGCGGTACCTTCACCGCGCGCGGCCCGCTGATCCTCTACGGGGTTCTCGAGGCGCTGATCGGAGCTCTCGGCGCCTTCTCTCCGAACGCGTTCGCCCTGCTGGACCGCGCGTACGTGGCCGCCTATCCGTCGGTGTCCGGCGCTCCCGGGAGCCTCGCGCTCTTCCGGATCCTCGCCGCGTCCCTCTTCCTGCTGCCTCCGACGATCCTGATGGGGGGGACGCTGCCGGTCCTCGTCCGCTTCTTCTCGGGCGAGCGGCTCGCGACGGGGCGGGCCGTCTCCTCGCTGTACGCGGCGAACACGTTCGGAGCGACCGGCGGGGTGGCGCTGTCCGGCTTTTTCCTGATTCCCCGATTCGGTCTGACGGCGACCGTCGCGATCGCGGTCGCTCTCAACTTCGTTCTCGCGCTCCTCGCGGTCGCGCTCGCGTGGGCGGCGCGACGCGAGGGGAGTGGTGCGGGCGTCCCGCCCGCCCCCGGGCGGGGGGCGGCAGAAACCGGAGGCGGGCGGGACGCCCGCACCATTCCGGCGGCCGCCCATCAGGCGGTCCTCGCGAGCTTCCTTCTCGGCTTCGGCGCGATCGCGAACGAGGTGTTCTGGTCCCGGATCCTCGTCCTCCATCTCGGCAGCAGCGTCTACGCGTACGCCCTGATGCTCTTCTGTTTTCTCACGGGGCTCGCGGCCGGAAGCGCCCTCGTCTACCGCATCATCGAGCGCGCGAATCTCGATCGCCTCCTGGGCGGCCTCGCGCTCGCCCTCGGCGTCTCGATCGCTCTCCAGGTCCACTACTTCACCCGCTTCGCCGACGTCCTGGAGGCGATGGCGCGCGCCATCTCCTCGGGAGGAGCGGGAGGAACGCTCGCGGTCTTCCTGCTGGCGACGATGTCGGCGCTCCTCATCCCGACGGCGCTCATGGGCGCGACGTTTCCGGTCGTCGTGAAGATCTACAGCCTCGCCGCGGCGAAGAGCGAGACCCGCTCGGTCGGCGTCGTCTATCTCGCGAACACGATCGGGAGCATCATCGGCTCGCTCCTCGCCGGATTCGTGCTGATCCGGCTCCTCGGATCGCAGAACGGGCTCTTTCTCACCGCCGCGATCAGCCTCGGCATCGGGATCTGGTTTCTCCTCCGGGGCGGGTGGTCCCGGGGAGCGCTGGGCGCCGCGGCCGCCGGGATCGCGCTCGTCGCGGCCTCGCTCGCTCTCGCGCGGCCGGACGCCGTGATTCTCTCGGCCGGCCTCTTCGCCGATCGCCGCGCGCCCGTTCTCCTCTTCCGCGAGGACGTTTCGGCGACCGTGACGCTGCGGCGACTCGGGCCGGAGAGCCTCTCGCTCGAGCTGAACGGGGTGAACGTCGCCGGGACCGCGCCCGATCTGATCGGAACGCAGAAGCTCCAGGGGCACCTTCCGCTGCTGCTTCATCCCGATCCGAAGAAGGTGCTCCACATCGGGTTCGGCAGCGGGGGGACGGCGTACGCGGTGTCGCGCCACCCGGTCGAGGAGATCGTCGTCGCGGAGATCTCGCCGGAGGTGCTCGAGGTCTCGGACCGCGCGCTTCGCGAAGTCAACCACGGCGTGCTCGACGACCCGAGAGTGCGCGTGGAGATCAACGACGGGCGCAACTTCGTTCTCGCGACGCCGGAGACGTTCGACGTCATCCTCTCGGACTCGATCCATCCGCGCTACGCGGGGAACGGCTCGCTGTACACGCAGGACTACTTCGAGCTCTGCCGGCGGCGCCTCGCGCCCGGCGGAACGATCTCGATGTGGCTCCCGATGTACTCGCTCACCACGCGCAACTACCTGATGATCGTCCGCGCGTTTCGCGACGTCTTTCCCAACACGACGATCTGGTACGTGCCGAACGTCCCGAACTCCTTCACGATCGTGATCGGCAGGCTCGAGGAGGGGCCGATCCCGCTCGATCGGATCGAGCGCCGGATGAAGGGCGCCGTCGCGCGGGAGCTCGCCGGGATCGGCCTGGGCGACGCGGCCTCGATCGCGAGCGCGCTGATGGTGGGGCCCGAGGGGGTCGCCCGGATGACGGCGAACGTCGAGCCGCACGTGGATGACCTTCCCGCGGTCGAGTACGAGAGCGGGCGCGTGATGGATCGGAACCTCTCGTGGCTCCGCAATTTCGTGCTCCTCGCGCGGTCGATGACCCCGCTCGCCCCGGCCTTCACCGGAGCCGGTGCGGGCGCGCTCGCGCGCGCGCAGCAGATCCGCGACGAGCGGATCCTCCGGCACGTCGGCAGCCTGAGGAGGGCGCTGAAGGCGAGAAAGTAGGGACGGCGGGGTGGGATCGGTGTCCGGCGAAACGCACGTTTTCGAGCGCTTCGCGCCCTCCCGCTCTGCACGCTTTTTGCTCCCGGACGGCGCGATCTTCGAACGGAACAGAGACCGGCGCGCGAAACGGTTCGTTCCGGGAGCCTGCGATTCTCCCGATCCGTGCGAAACACCGAGTTCCGATCCGAGCCCGAATCCGGCCGAAGTGCAGGATTCCTATTGACTTCGCGTTCGCAGTCCGGTACTTGAATGCGGCACTTTGCGCGGTGATGAATTGCACCGTCGCGGGTGACGGTTGACCAGAACAGCATCGCTCCAACGGGATTGCGCGCGCCGGGGCCCCGTCGCCACTCCCGCGATCTGCTCTGCAGTCCAGGGCCTGGCTCCACGACACGATGCAGATTTTTCATCGCAGTGCCAACTCGATCGCCCGCGGCAGCATCGTCGCGCTGGCTCTCCTCGCCGGCGGGGGGCTCTGGTTCGTCTACCAGCTCAACCGCTCTCCCTACGCCACGCTTCAGAAGGTCTCGCAGGCCCAGCCCGTCCCCTTCAGCCACGAGCATCACGTCTCGGGCCTGGGGATCGACTGCCGCTACTGCCATACCTCGGTGGAGACCTCCTCGTTCGCCGGCCTCCCGCCGACGGCCACCTGCATGAACTGCCACAAGCAGATCTGGCTGAACGCTCCGATGCTCGAGCCGGTCCGGGCGAGCTTCCGCAGCGGCCAGCCGCTCGCATGGCAGAGGATCCATCGCCTGCCGGAGTTCGTGCAGTTCAACCACGGCATTCACGTCCAGAAGGGAATCGGCTGCGTCTCGTGCCACGGCCGGGTCGATCTGCTTCCCCTCATGTCCCAGCAGAAGCCGCTGACGATGGCCTGGTGTCTGGAGTGCCATCGCGCGCCGGAGAAGTTCGTCCGCCCGCGGGAGAAGGTCTTCGACATGGCCTGGGAGCCGGAGAACCAGGCGGAGCTCGGCCCGCAGCTGGTCAAGGACTACGGCATCCGGTCGAAGACGAGCTGCTCGTACTGCCATTACTGATCGCCGCGCCGCGCGTCGGCGCATCACCGGGCTGGAAGATTACGAATGACCGACAAGAATCAGCACCTCGATCTCGCCGCGTTCCGCGCGCGCCTCGGCGAGGGAACGGGACCGCAATACTGGCGCGCCCTCGAGGAGCTCGAGCAGGATCCTTCCTTCGAGGAAGTCCTGCGCCGCGAGTTCCCCCGCGAGGCCGCGCACCTCGGTGAGGGCGTGGACCGCCGCGACTTCCTCCGGCTGATGGGCGCCTCGCTCGCCATGGGCGGGGTCGCCGCGTGCGCTCCTCCCACCGAGACGATCGTTCCCTACGTCCAGGCTCCGGAAGAGGTCATCCCGGGCAAGCCGCTCTTCTACGCGACCGCGATGGAGATGGAGGGCTCGGCACTCGGCCTGCTCGTCGAGAGCCACATGGGTCGCCCGACCAAGATCGAAGGAAACCCCGAGCACCCGGCGAGCCTCGGCGCGACGAATCACTGGGCCCAGGCCTCCATCCTCTCGCTCTACGATCCCGACCGTTCGGCCACGGTCCGCTCTCTCGGCGAAGTCTCCACGTGGAACGCATTCGCCTCGGCGCTTCAGGCGCGCCTCCAGCCGCTGCGGGCGCGCGGCGGCGAGGGGCTCCGCATCCTGACGGGGTCGATGACGTCCCCGAGCTTCGGCGAGCAGATGCGCCTTCTGCGGCAGCGCTATCCGCGCGCGGTCTGGCACACATGGGAGCCCGACGGGCGCGAGGGTGCGCGCGAAGGGGCGCGCGCCGCGTTCGGCCAGCCGCTCAACACGATCTACCGCTTCCGCGAGGCGGACGTGGTCCTCTCGCTCGGATCCGACTTCACCTTCCGGGGCGGGGCCGCGGTGCGGCAGTCGCGGGACTTCATGGACCGGCGCCGCGTCCGGGCGGGCAAGGCGGAGATGAACCGTCTCTACGTCGCCGAGACGATGCCGACGCCCACGGGGACCGTCGCGGACCACCGTCTCGCCGTGACGCCCTCGCAGCTCGAGTCGCTCGCGCGATCGATCGCCGCGCAGCTCGGCGCCGGCGGGCCGGCCGAGGGCGGGGAGCACGCCGCATGGGCGGGGGCGGTCGCGCGCGACCTTCGCGCCCATGCGGGCCGCTCGATCGTCATCGCGGGCGAGTCGCAGTCGCCCGCGATCCACGCGCTCGCGCACGCGATGAACGCCGCGCTCGGCAACGTCGGTCGCACGGTCCTCCACACCGCGCCGCTCGAGCTGAATCCGGTTCATCAGAGCGCTTCGCTCCGCGCGCTCGCCGCCGACATGCGCGGGGGCCGCGTCGACACGCTCGTGACCCTCGGCGAGAACCCCGCCTTCACCGCTCCCGCGGATCTGGGGTTCGCGCAGGCGATGGAGAAGGTCCCGTTCCGCGTCCACTCCGGCATGTACTACGACGAGACGGCGGCGCTCTCGCACTGGCACGTTCCCGCCGCGCATTACCTCGAGACCTGGAGCGACGCGCGCGCCTTCGACGGCACCGCGTCGATCGTGCAGCCGCTCATCCAGCCTCTCTACGGCGGCCACTCGGCCCACGAGTTGCTCGCCGCGATGACCGAGGACGTCCGCAGCCCTTACGAGATCGTCCGCGACTACTGGCGCGCGAACGGGGGCGCGGCGGACTTCGAGAAGTTCTGGAATCGAGTGCTGCACGACGGCTCGATCCCGAACACGGCCTTCCCGGCCGCCGGCGCGAGCGCGGCGGCGGCCGCCGCGCTTCCCGCTCCGCTCCCGAGGCGAAGGCCTCGAGCTGGTCCTCCGTCCCGACCCGATGATCCACGACGGCCGGTTCGCGAACAACGCCTGGCTGCAGGAGCTTCCGCGGCCGGTGACGAAGCTGACGTGGGACAACGTCGCGCACATGAGCCCCGCGACGGCGCGCGCGAACGGCCTGGCGAACGGCGAGGTGATCGCGATCCGCGCTGCCGGCAGGACGGCGGAGGCTCCTGTCTGGATCGTTCCGGGCCATGCGGACGGGGCGATCACGCTGGACTACGGCTACGGCTCGATCCGCAGCGGCAAGGTCGCGCGGGGAACGGGCTTCGACGTCCATCCGCTCCGGACCGTGGTCGCGGGCGACGTGCTCTACGACGCGGCGATCGAGAAGACGGGGCGCAAGGTGAGGATCGCGACCACGCAGGCCCACCACGCCCTCTCGACCGACCTGAAGGAAGGGGGCGGCGCGGCGCGCGACATCATCCGCTCGGGAACGATCGCGCAGTACGCCTCGAACCCGGACTTCGCCGATCACGCGGGACGGGAGCTCGAAGGCGGCCCGACGCTCTATCCCGAATGGAAGTACCCGGGCTACGCCTGGGGGATGGTCATCGACACGAACGTCTGCACCGGCTGCGGGATCTGCAACATCGCCTGCCAGGCGGAGAACAACATCTCGATCGTCGGCAAGGACCAGGTCCTGGTCGGGCGGGAGATGCACTGGATTCGCATGGACCACTACTACAAGGGAGATCCGGACGACCCGGACCTCGAGCAGTACAACATGCCGGTTCCGTGCATGCACTGCGAGAACGCGCCGTGCGAGCCGGTCTGTCCGGTCGAGGCGACCTCGCACAGCGACGAAGGCCTCAACGACATGACGTACAACCGGTGCGTGGGCACGAGGTACTGCGCGAACAACTGTCCGTACAAGGTCCGCCGCTTCAATTTCCTCGCGTACTCCGATTTCGAGACCGAGAGCTACAAGGCGATGCGCAACCCCGACGTGACGACGCGCTCGCGCGGCGTGATGGAGAAGTGCACCTACTGCGTGCAGCGGATCAACGCGAGCCGGATCCAGTCGGAGATCGAGGGGCGGCCGATCCGCGACGGCGAGGTGGTTCCCGCCTGCGCGCAGGCCTGCCCGACCGAGGCGATCGTCTTCGGCAACATCAACGACAAGAGCAGCGAGGTGGCCAGGCTGCGCGGAGAGCCCTTGGGATACGGGCTTCTCGCCGAGCTGAACACCGCGCCGCGGACCACGTACCTGGGCGCGCTCAAGAACCCGAATCCCGAGCTCGCGCCGGCGCTTCCCGCCGCCGGGACCGAGCATGGGGGTGAGCGATGACGACACACGACCAGGCCCGGCCGCACCCCGACGCCGCCAAACGGCTCGAGCGCACTCCGACGATCCACCCGGGCCACACCTTCGCGACGATCACCGACAAGATCTCGACGATCGTCCTCACGAAGAAGACCCCGAAGGGATGGATCATCGGCTTCGCGATCGCGTTCCTGATGCTGATGATGCTGCTCAACGCGATCGGCTACCTGCTGCTCAAGGGCATCGGCATCTGGGGAAACAACAATCCGGTCGGGTGGGCCTTCGACATCATCAACTTCGTCTGGTGGATCGGCATCGGCCACGCGGGGACGCTGATCTCGGCGATCCTTCTGCTCCTCCGGCAGAGCTGGCGGACCTCGATCAACCGGTTCGCCGAGGCGATGACGCTGTTCGCGGTGGCGTGCGCGGGGCTCTTCCCGGCGCTGCACGTCGGCCGCCCCTGGTTCGCGTACTGGCTCTTCCCGTACCCGAACTCGATGGCGCTCTGGCCCCAGTTCCGCAGCCCGCTCATGTGGGACGTCTTCGCGGTCTCCACGTACGCGACGGTCTCGCTGCTCTTCTGGTACGTCGGGCCTGGTCCCCGACCTCGCGACGCTGCGCGACCGCACGAAGCACCGCGGGCTCAAGATCGTCTACGGCATCTTCTCGCTCGGCTGGCGCGGGTCGGCGCGGCACTGGTACCGCTACGAGACCGCGTACCTGCTGCTGGCCGGGCTCGCGACGCCTCTCGTCCTCTCGGTCCACACGATCGTGTCGTTCGACTTCGCGACCTCGGTCATCCCCGGATGGCACTCGACGTTCTTTCCCGCCGTACTTCGTCGCGGGGGCGATCTTCGCCGGGTTCGCGATGGTGCTGACGCTCGCGATCCCGGTCCGGAAGGCCTTCGGGCTCGAGGACTTCATCACGATGCGCCACCTCGACAACATGGCGAAGATCACTGCTGGCGACCGGCCTGATCGTCGCCTACGCGTACATCATGGAAGCGTTCTACGCCTGGTACAGCGGGAACATCTTCGAGATGTACATGATGTTCAACCGCGTGTTCGGCCCCTACTGCGTGGGCGTACTGGCTGCTGGTGCTCTGCAACATCATCGCGCCGCAGGCGCTCTGGTTCCGGAAGGTCCGAACCACGCCGATCCTGCTGTTCGTCGTCGCGATGTTCGTGAACGTCGGCATGTGGCTCGAGCGGTTCGTGATCATCGTCGTCTCGCTCTCACCGCGACTTCCTGCCGTCCGTCGTGGGGCATGTACTCGCCGACCCGGTGGGACTTCATGATGTTCTTCGGGACGATCGGGCTGTTCCTGACCCTGCTGTTCCTGTTCATCCGGTTCCTGCCGATGATCTCGATCTTCGAGATGCGGACGCTGCTGCCGGAAGCGCAGGTCCACCACGAGGAGCACTGAGATGAACCCGCACACGGTCAAACCGGATACGTACGGCGTGATGGCCGCCTTCGACGACGCGAAAACGCTCGTCGCGGCGACCCGCGCGCGCCCGCGCCGCCGGCTACACGCAGATCGAAGCGTATTCGCCCTTTCCCATCGAAGGGCTCAGCGAAGCCATCGGCTTCACGAACACACAGGCTCCCGGCGCTCGTTCTCGGCGGCGGCATCATCGGCGGACTCTCGGGGTTCGGCATGCAGTACTTCGCCCAGGCGATCCACTATCCGCTCAACATCGGAGGCAAGCCGCTGAACTCGTGGCCCGCCTGGATCCCGATCACGTTCGAGATGACGATCCTGTTCGCCACGCTCGCCGCCGTCTTCGGGATGATGGCCCTCAACGGGCTCCCGCAGCCCTACCACCCCGTCTTCAACGTCAGCCGCTTCTCCGCGGCGAGCCGCGACCAGTTCTTTCTCTGCATCGAGTCGGCGGACCCGAAATTCGCGCGCGAGGACGCGCGCCGTTTCCTCCAGACGCTCGGACCCCTCGAGGTGAACGATGTTCCGTGGTAGCAGAGCCAGTGCCCCGCAGTGGCACGGACGCGCAGAACGCGAGTCCGGCTCCCGCAGGTCGGCGCCGCTCGTGCGTGCCTGCGCACGCTGCGTTGCCCTCCTCGCTCTCGTGCTCCTGCGCTCGTCGCTGCCGCGCGCCGCAGAAGATGGCCGACAACCCGGCCTACGAGCCGTACGAGGCGAGCACGCTGTTCGAGGACGGCATGTCGGCCCGCACGCCCGTCCCGGGGACGATCGCGCGCGGGCAGCTTCGGGACGACAGCCTTCTCTACACGGGAAAGATCGGCGGGCAGCTCGCCAACGCGTATCCGTTCGAGATCACCCGCGCCGACCTGCTCCGCGGAAAAGAGCGTTTCGAGATCTACTGCACGCCGTGCCACGGCGCGACGGGCGCGGGTGACGGCATGATCGTCCAGCGCGGCTACCGCAGGCCGCCCTCGTACCACTCGGACCGCCTCCGGACCGTGCCGGCGGGACACTTCTTCGATGTCATGACCAACGGGTTCGGAGTGATGCCCTCGTACGCGAGCCAGGTTCCGGTCCGCGACCGGTGGCTCATCGCCGCGTACATCCGGACGCTCCAGCTCAGCCAGAACGTTCCGCTCGCCGAGGTCCCTCCGGCGGATCGCGCGCAGATCTCCTCGGGAGGCGCCCAGTGATGCATGAAACCGACGTCCGCGGGGGAGACGCGCTCTTCCGGCTCCAGAAGCCGGCGCTCGGGCTCGGCCTGATCGCGCTCGTCGCCCTCGTGATCGGAGCGTTCGCCGACAGCGAACAGTTCTTCCGCTCCTATCTGCTCGGATGGATCTTCGTCCTGATGATCAGCGCCGGGGCCCTGGCCGTCCTGATGCTCTTCAACCTGACGGGCGGCCGGTGGGGGACGCTGCTCCGGCGGCCGGCGGAAGCCGCGTCGAGCGCGATGCCGCTCGTCGCCCTCGCCTTCATCCCGATCCTCCTCGGCCTCGGGTCGATCTACCCCTGGGCGATCCCCGAGCTGGTCGCGCACGACGAGCTGCTCCGGCACAAGCAGATCTATCTGAATCCGACCTTCTTCACGATTCGCGCGGTGTTCTTCTTCGCGCTCTGGAGCACGCTCGCGCTGCTGCTCGTGAAGTGGGGGAAGCAGTTCGACGAGACGGGCGACGGGTGGGTCGCGCTCCGGATGCGGAAGCTCTCCGGGTTCGGACTGCTCGCGACCGCGCTGACGCTCACGTTCGCCGCGATCGACTGGCAGATGTCGCTCGAGCCGCACTGGTACTCGTCGATGTACGCCCTTTCGTTCGTGGTCGGATGCCTGCTGACCGGGTGGGCCTTCATGGTCCTCTCGGTCGTGCGCCTTTCCGCCGATGAGCCGTACGCGACGGCCGGGTCGCCGATGGTCTTCCGCGACTTCGGCAACCTGATGCTCGCCTTCGTGATGCTGTGGGCGTACCTCGCGTTCTCGCAGTTCCTGCTCATCTGGTACGGCAATCTTCGGGAGGAAGCTCCCTATTACCTCGCCCGCACGCAGGGAACGTGGGGAGCCATCGGCCTGGTGGTCGTGATCTTCCACTTCTTTCTGCCGTTCTTCCTTCTTCTGATGCGCCCGATCAAGGACCGCCCCCGCACGCTCGGCGTGGTCGCGGTGCTCGTCCTCGTGATGCGCGCGGTCGACCTGTTCTGGATCACGGCGCCGGCGTGGGCGCAGGGGCACGGGGAGGGAGCGGCCTCGCAGAGGGCGCCGTTCCATCTGAGCTGGATGGATCCGGTGGCGTTCGTCGCGTTCGCCGCGCTCTTCTTCGCCCTCTACACCCGGAATCTCGGGAGGCGAAGCCTGCTTCCCCCGCACGAAGCTCATGCGAAGGAGGCCGTCGCTCATGGCTGACGAACGCATTCCGGCCTCCGAGCCGGCGCACGCCGAGGTGCATCACGAGCAGAGCGACGTGAACGTCGGCGCCATTCTGTGGGCCGCCGTCATCCTGGTCGTCTTCGCGATCCTCGTGCACATCGGCGTCTACGTCCATTTCGGGCTCCTGCGGAAAGGGGAGCGCGACCCGAACCTGCTGCCGGTCTCGATGGTCGAGCAGAAGGGTCCGGTCCTCCCGCCGGCGCCGCGGCTCCAGCCGTTCCCCACGCCCGACGCGTCGGGCAAGGCGGCGAGCCCGCTCGGCGGCGTGCCGCCCCGCGACCTGGCCGCGATGCGCCGGGACCAGGCGAAGTTCCTTTCCTCCTACGGGTGGACGAACGAGGCGACGCGGACGGCGCACATCCCGATCGATCGCGCGATCGATCTCCAGCTGCAGAAGGGATTTCCCGTCGCAGCGCCGGGCGCGCAGGCTCAGCAGCCCGCCGTCCGTCTTCCCGACATGGCGCAGCCCGCGGCCGGAAACGGACCCGCGCAGCCGGGCCCTGCCGGGACGCCGCAGCCTCCGCCGGAGCAGCAGGCCCCATGAAACGAACGATTCTCCTCGTCGCTCTCGCTCTCGCCGCGACTCCCGTGCTCGCGCAGGAGTTCCTCTCCGCGAAAGGCCCCGCGGGGCTGGCGAAGGTCGAGCAGCGCCTCAACGTCCGGATCCCGATGGACCTCGAGTTCGTCGACCAGAACGGGAAGACCGTGCGCCTGGGCGACTACTTCGACGGGAAGAAGGTCGTCGTTCTCACGCCGGTCTATTACTCCTGCCCGATGCTGTGCAACCTCGTCCTGGACGGGCTGGTGAACACGCTGCACGAGCTCCGCTTCAAGATGGGGGAGGAGTACGAGGTCGTCAGCTTCAGCTTCGACCCGCGCGACACGACGGTGGGCGCGAAGGACAAGCACGCGATCATGACGCGCCGCTACGGGCGCCCGGGGTCGGAGGACAACTGGCACTTCCTGACCGGGAGCGAGGCGTCGATCCGGGAGCTGACCGACGCGATCGGCTTCCGCTACACGTACGATCCGAAGACCGGGCAGTTCGCGCACGCGGCGATGATCGCCGTGATGACGGCCGACGGCCGGGTCTCGCGTTACTTCTACGGGATCAATTTCATCCCGCGGGACGTGCGGCTGGCCCTCGTGGAGGCGTCGAAGAACCAGATCGGGAACGCGACCGACCAGTTTCTCCTCATGTGTTACGAGTACGACCCGCATACGGGCAAGTACACCGCCGTGGCGATGAACATCGTTCGCCTCGGCGGCGCGGCCGCCATCATCGCACTCGGTGGTTTTCTCCTCATCCTCACGCGGCGCGATCGCGTGAAGGCCGACATCAAGCGAGACTGATCAGGTTATGTTGAGGTCCTTTCAGCTGTTCCCCGAGGCCGCTTCGACCGGCGCAGTCGACGTCGATCGGCTCTATATCTTTCTGATCGCCGTGACCGGCTCCGCCGTGGTCCTGGTGATGTCGCTCGCCATCTTCTTCGCCGTGAAGTACCGGCGGACGGCCGACAACCAGGTGCCGAAGTACGAGGTCGAGAACAAGTATCTCGAGTACTCCTGGATCGTCCTGCCGTTCATCGCGTTCATGGTGATCTACTTCTGGAGCGCGCAGGTCTACTTCCGCGCGAACCGCTCGCCCGACGACGCCCTCGAGGTGTGGGGGACGGGCCGGCGCTGGATGTGGAAGTTCCAGCACCTCGGAGGGCAGAGCGAGATCAACGAGCTCCACGTCCCTCTGGGGCGCCCGGTGAAGGTCATCCTGGCCTCCGAGGACGTGATCCACAGTTTCTTCGTGCCGGCGTTCCGGGTGAAGCGGGACGTGCTGCCGCACCGCTACACGACCGTCTGGTTCCGGCCGACGAAGGCGGGTCGATACCACCTGTTCTGCGCGGAGTATTGCGGCACCGAGCACTCGAAGATGATCGGGTCGCGTCGTGGTGCTTCCGGAAGCGGAGTACCAGACGTGGCTCGCGGGCGGAAAGGCGGCCTCGCCGGTCGCGGAGGGGGAGCAGCTCTTCTCGGCGCTCGCGTGCAACACGTGCCACGGGGTCGACGCGCCCGGCGCGCGCGGCCCGCAGCTCGGGGGCGTCTTCGGGACCCAGGTGCGCCTCAGGACCGGCCAGACGGTGACGGCCGACGAGAACTACCTGCGCGAGTCGATTCTGAACCCGGCCGGCGAAGGTGGTCGCCGGCTACGAGCCGATCATGCCTTCGTTCGAGGGGCAGGTCGACGAGCAGCAGCTGATCTAGCTGCTGACGTACATCAAGTCGCTCGGCGCGAAGGCGCCCGGCCGGCGCGCCCGCGTCCGGCGCCTCGCCGCCGCAGACACCGCATCAGGAAAACCAGGAGACCATGACGACTGCTGTCACTCGATCCGAACGCCACCCGCCGAGCCGCGCTCGACGTACATCAACCGGGAGTACGGCCTCCTCTCCTGGCTCTTGACGCTCGACCACAAGCGGATCGGGATCCTGTACCTCATCTCGGTCACGGCGATGTTCTTCATCGGGGGACTCTTCGCGGTGCTCATGCGTCTCGAGCTTCTGACGCCGCAGGGCGACCTGATGACGTCGGACACCTACAACAAGATGTTCACGATGCACGGCATCGTGATGATCTTCTTCTTCCTGATCCCGTCGATTCCCGCGGTGCTCGGGAACTTCATCCTGCCGATCCAGCTCGGGGCGAAGGACCTCGCGTTCCCGAAGCTGAACCTGCTGAGCTGGTATCTGTTCATGATCGGCGCGATCGGGACATTCCTGGTCGTCATGCTCGGCGGCATCGACACGGGCTGGACGTTCTATACGCCGTACTCGACCCAGTACTCGCAGACGCACGTGGTGCTCGTCACGCTCGGCGCGTTCATCACCGGGTTCTCGTCGATCCTGACGGGGCTGAACTTCATGGTGACGACGCACCGGATGCGGGCGCCGGGCATGACCTGGTTCCGGATGCCGCTCTTCGTCTGGGCGCTCTACGGGACGAGCATCATCCAGATCATGGCGACGCCGGTCCTCGCGATCACGCTCGCTTCTGCTCGCGGCCGAGCGGGTCTTCCGGGTCGGCATCTTCGATCCGGCGATCGGCGGCGACCCGCTCCTCTTCCAGCATCTCTTCTGGTTCTACTCGCACCCGGCCGTCTACATCATGATCCTGCCGGCGATGGGCGTGATCAGCGAGGTCATCGCCGCGTTCAGCCGCAAGCGGATCTTCGGCTACAAGTTCGTCGCCTTTTCGAGCCTCGGCATCGCGCTCCTCGGATTTCTGGTGTGGGCGCACCACATGTTCGTGGCCGGCATCTCGGTCTACAGCGCGCTGATCTTCTCGTTCCTGAGCTTCTTCGTCGCGGTTCCCTCGGCGATCAAGATCTTCAACTGGACCTTCACGATGTACAAGGGGTCGATCTCGTTCCAGACGCCGATGCTCTACGCACTCGGCTTCCTCGGGCTGTTCGCGATCGGCGGGGTCACGGGCCTCTTCCTCGCGGCGCTCGGCCTCGACATCCACGTGCACGACACGTACTTCATCGTCGCGCACTTCCACTACATCATGGTCGGGCGGCGCGGTCATGGCGTACTTCGCCGGCATTCACTACTGGTGGCCGAAGATCAGCGGGCGGATGTATCCCGAGTGGTGGGGGCGGCTCTCCGCCCTGATCGTCTTCGTCGGATTCAACCTCGCGTTCTTCCCGCAGTTCCTGCTCGGCTATCTCGGGATGCCGCGGCGGTATCACGTGTACGTTCCGGAGTTCCAGGTCCTGAACGTGATGTCGTCCGCGGGCGCGACGATCCTCGGCGTCGGCTACGCGCTGCCGCTGTTCTATCTGATCTGGTCGCTCAAGTACGGCGAGAAGGCGGGTCCGAACCCGTGGGGCGCCGTCGGCCTCGAATGGGCCATCCCGTCGCCGCCCCCCACCGAGAACTTCCGCGAGACGCCCGTCGTCACGTGGGAGGCATACGACTACGCACAGTTCCAGGAGGCCCAGCGTGAGCGTGCAGGCACACTCTGACGTCCCCGAGCACCACGATCATCCCGCGCCTGCAGCATCACTTCGAGTCGATGTCGCAGCAGCACGAGGCATCCTCGCTCGGCATGTGGATCTTCCTGAGCACGGAAGTCCTCTTCTTCGGCGCGCTCTTTCTCGCGTACGCGTTCTACCGGTGGCTCTACTACGACGCGTTCATCGCGGCGAGCCACCACCAGAACATCGTTCTCGGCGGCATCAACACCGCCGTCCTGATCTGCTCCTCGCTGACCGTCGCGATGAGCGTCTACTTCGCGCAGACGGAACCGGAAGAAAGCGCGTCATCGTGATGATCATCCTCACGATGATCCTCGGCTCGCGTTCCTCGGCATCAAGGCGATCGAGTACAACGAGCACTTCGCGCATCACCTCTTCCCCGGACCGCACTTCCAGTTCCCGGACAACCCGAGACCCGCAGTGGACGAATCCCAATTCGCCGGCACGGCCCAGATGTTCTTCGTCCTCTACTTCTTCATGACCGGCCTTCACGCGTTCCACATGGTCATCGGGCTCGGCATCTTACACATGGCTCCTGCTCCGCGCAATGAAGAGCGAGTTCGGGCCCGACTACTACGCGCCGGTCGAGGCGAGCGGCCTCTACTGGCACTTCGTCGACATCGTCTGGATCTTCCTGTTCCCGATGCTGTATCTGATCGGGAGGCACTGAAATGGTGTTCTCGGCTCGTTCTCCGTTTTCCGGGCTCCGTTCTCCGGGCGTGGGTTGCTCGATCGCGGAGCATCAGAGCGATTCGCCCAAATCGATCGGAGACTCAAAGGCCGCAATCTAGGCCTCGGCGAACGGAGATCGGAGCACGGAGAACGGAGCACGGAGAACGGGCTTACCGGAGATCGCATGGCACACGAGACACACACCGAGCACCTCGACACCGAGACCGGGCGGATGCATCACGTCACGCCGCCGTCGATTTACCTGACCGTCTTTCTGCGCGCTGATCGTCTTCACGGCGATCACGGTCGGGGTGGCGTACCTCAACTTCGGCTGGTTGAACACGCCGATCGCCCTGCTGATCGCCGGGATCAAGGCGAGCCTCGTCGTCCTCTACTTCATGCACGTCCGCTGGTCGAACCACGTCGTCTGGGTCGTGGTCGCGGGTAGCATCTTCTGGCTCGGCATCCTTTTCGTGCTGACCTTCTCCGATTACTTCAGCCGGGGGTTGCCGCTCACGTAGGGGCGCCCCTGCGGGCGTCCCTACAGCCGCGGAAGGGTACCGCCCGAGGCGCCGCCGTCGGAAGGTCCGGGCGGCCGAAGAACGGGCCGCCCCTGACCGGCGCGCCCACCAGTCACCTCCGACCGTGACCGCCGCTCTGGAACCAAACCGGCAACGTCCGCGATGATGCTCCCCGGCATGAGGTAAGGAATGACCCTCAACGCAGCGCTCCCCTGGATCATCTTCACGGTGTTCGTGCTCGGCGTCCTGGCGCTCGACCTCGGCGTGTTCCACCGGAAATCGCACGCGGTGTCCGTGAAGGAAGCGACGATCTGGACGGCTGGTCTGGGTCTCGCTCGCCTTCGTGTTCAACGTCGGCGTCTACTACTTCAGAGGGCATCAGGCCGCTCTCGAGTTCCTCACCGGATACGTCATCGAGTACTCGCTGAGCGTCGACAACATCTTCGTCTTCGTCCTGATCTTCACGACCTTCCGGGTCCCGGCGCGCTCGCAGCACCGCGTGCTCTTCTGGGGCATCCTCGGCGCGTTCGTCATGCGCGGGATCATGATCGGGGTCGGCGCCGCCCTCATTCACCGCTTCCAGTGGATCATCTACATCTTCGGCGCGTTCCTGATCTACACGGGAATCAAGATCGCCTTCCAGAAGGAAGAGGAGTCGGTCCACGTCGAGCGACAATCCGCTGGTCAAGCTCGTCCGGAAGCATGTCCGGATGACGCCGCACTACGTCGAGGAGCACTTCGTCGTGCGCGACGAGGCGACGGGCGCGAGGCTCCTGACGCCGCTCGTGCTCGTCCTCATCGTCATCGAGACGAGCGACCTGATCTTCGCGGTCGACTCGATCCCGGCGATCTTCGCCGTCACCACCGACGCGTTCATCGTCTACACCTCGAACGTCTTCGCGATCCTCGGCCTGCGATCGCTCTACTTCCTGCTCGCGGGCATCATCGACCGCTTCTACTATCTGAAGCCGGCGCTCTCGTTCATCCTGACCTTCGTCGGCGTGAAGATGGTGATCGCCGACTGGTACAAGCTGCCGATCTCCGTGTCGCTCGTCCGTGATCGTCGGAGCGCTCCTGCTCGCCGTCGCCGCGTCGATCATCCGCGCCAGGGCCCTGGGCCCCATCGCCGACGTGGTCGGCGATCCGCGCGAGATCCCGCCCGATACGGACGCGCCCGAGGAGCTGCTGCACGAAGAGGAGGAGCCGCGCCGGTAGGGGACTCCGCGCTCCACATCGACAATCCGCATTGCCGCCGCAGGCGGCATTGTTTTTTGAAGGAGAGAATGATGACCGAAAAGACCTGCGTCGCCTGCGGCCGCGGCGCCGACCAGACACCGCTGCTGACGCTCGACTACCGCGAGTCGATCTTCTCGATCTGCGCGCAGCACCTTCCGGTGCTCATCCACGATCCGGCGCAGCTCGTCGGCCGGCTGGCGGGAGCCGAGGCGATGCGCCCCTCCGAGCACGAGGACTGACCCGGGCGCCCGCAGGGCGCGGGTCATCCTGGGCGGCGAAGGATCTCAAAATGCAGGAACGTCCCTTTCGCGAGATCCTCGTCGCGGCCCGCGGCCGCTCCTCGGGATGACAACCATCGAGTCGTGAGGTTCGTAACAGTTCCGTGTCACGGCCTCCGGGTACCATCTCCGTTCGGAGGAAACGCAATGGTGAAGAAGCTATGCCGTAGTGCGCAATCGTCGCGCTGCTCGCCGCTCCGCTGCTGCTGGCCGCGGACCGCGCCGACCTGGGAACGATCATGGCGATCCGCGAAGAGGGGATCCGCCGATCGAAGGTCATGGAGACCGCCGCGGCGCTGACGGACCGGATCGGGCCTCGCCTGACCGGATCGCCCGCGATGAACGAGGCGAACGAATGGACGCGGACCCAGCTCGAGCAGTGGGGGATGGAGAGCTCCCGCGTCGAGGCGTGGGCGCCGTTCGGCCGCAGTTGGGCCTATGAGGCCGCTTCGCTGCGCATGGTGACGCCGCATCCCGCGCAGATGTACGCGATCCCGAAGGCGTGGTCCCCGGGCACCGACGGCCCGGTCCGCGCGAAGGCGGTCCTTCTCAACCTCAAGACCAAAGAGGACCTCGAGAAGCAGAAGGGAAAGCTCGCCGGGATGATCGTGCTCAACGGCGAGGCGAGAAAGCTCGAGCCGCAGGCGAGCGGCTTCCTCAAGCGGCACGACCAGGCGTCCCTCGAGAACATCGCGCAGTACCAGATCCAGGGCGAGCGGAGATTCGGCCCGGAGTTTCGCCAGCGGCGTGAGTTCGGGAAGGCGCTCAACGAGTTTTTCGCGGCCGAGAAGGTGCTGGCCGTGATCGAGCCGGGCAGCGGCGGAGACGGCGGGAGCTTCGACGTCGCGGCCGGCGGCTCGTTCAAGGCGGGCGAACCGGTGGGCGTGACCGCGCTCGTCGCGAACATCGAGCATTACAACCGCGTCGCGCGCCTCCTCGAGAGCGGGACCCCGGTCGAGCTCGAAGTCGACGTCCGGGCCACCATGGGAGAGGACGCCACGGTCGCGAACACGGTCGCGGAGATCCCCGGGACCGACAAGAAGGGCGAGATCGTCATGCTCGGGGCGCACCTCGATTCATGGCACGGCGGCACGGGCGCGACCGATAACGGCGGCGCCTCCGCGGTCATGATGGAAGCGATGCGGATCCTGAAGGTCGTGGGCGTGAAACCGCGCCGCACGATCCGCCTCGCGCTCTGGAGCGGCGAGGAGCAGGGGCTCCTCGGCTCGCGCGGCTACGTAGCGCAGCATTTCGCCGAGCGGGCCGCGCCGGCCGATCCGGCCGAAGCCGATCTGCCCGTCTCGATGCAGAAGAACCCCGGCGCCCTCACCATCAAGCCGGAGCATGCGAAGCTCGCCGCGTACTTCAACCTCGACAACGGCGCCGGGAAGATCCGCGGCATCTACGCGCAGGAAAACCTCGCCGTCGTCCCGATCTTCCGCGCCTGGATGGAGCCGCTCGCCGACCTCGGCGTGACCACCATCGCGACCAGGAACACCTCCGGAACCGACCACCTCTCGTTCGACGGAGTCGGCCTTCCCGGCTTCCAGTTCATCCAGGACGAAGTCGAGTACGGACGGACGCACCACTCCAACATGGACGTCTACGACCGCCTCCAGCGGGAGGACATGATCCAGGCCGCGGTCGTCGTCGCGACGTTCGTCTACGACGCCGCAATGCGCGACGAGATGCTGCCGCGCAAGGCGCTGCCCAAGTAGGGGCGCGATCGGAACAGAGAGCAAGCCCCGAAGGGGCGCCGGAGAATGGCCGGGGGTGAGCGCGAAGCGCGAACCCCCGGAGAAGGCGACGAAAAAGGTCCGAGCCCCGAAGGGGCGACAGAGGCTCCACGGTTCGGCTGTCGCCCCTTCGGGGCTCGTCTTTTTCTTTCTCCGCATTCCGGGGCTCGCTTCGCTCGCCCCCGGCCATTCTCTTATCGCCCCTTCGGGGCTCACACCAGCCGCATGTCGTACGCGAACCCGAGCGGCGCGCCGATGTCGACGCTCGCGAAATCGGGGTGGTGCGGATTGAGAAGGACGTTGTTCTCCGCGCCTTCGGCCACCCTCTCCCCGCTCGCTTCGCTCGCAGGGCGAGGGGCATTTCAGCGCGGTTTGCGCGGGACCGAACGGAAACGCCGTGCCCGAGCCCGAGCCCGCGCCCGGTTTTTCCTTCTGAGTCAGGCGGTCCGCCACCATGTGCCGCGGAGACCGGCGAACGGAGAACGCCTTTCGCCTTTACCCAAGGAGCCGCATCTGCCCGCTCCGCCGCTCCTCGAAGAACGCCCGGATGTCCTCGGCCGGCTTTTTCGAGACGAGCTCCCGCGGGGAGTGCTCGAACCAGTCGGGAGGGAAGTAGCGCGTGTACATCGGCTGGGTGAATCGCTTGCAGAGGAGGGCGATCACGCCGACGTCGGTCTCGCTCCGGATGACGCGTCCGGCGGACTGGACGACGCGCGTCATGCCGGGGATGAGGTACGCGTACTCGAACCCGGCCCCGTACTGCTCGTCGTAGTAGCGCTTGAGGAGCTCCTGCTCGAACGAGACGCCCGGGAGGGCCGGGCCCACGACGAACACGCCCGAGAGCATCTCTCCCTGGTAGTCGATCCCCTCGGCGTACATGCCTCCGGAGACCGCGAGGATCAGCGTCCCGCCGTCGATCGGCGCGCGGAGCGCGTCGAGCAGCATGCGCCGCTCCCATTCCGTCATGTCCGATCGCTGGACGAGCGTCTTTTTCGAGATGTGCGGCATCCGGTCGCCGACCTCGCGGAGGAAGACGTAGCTCGGGAAGAGGGCGAGGAAGTTTCCGCCGCTCGCCTCGGCGAGCTCCGCCACCGTCCGCGCGATCCCGTCGAAGTGCTGCGCCCGCGACTTGTAGGTGGTGTCGACTTCCGCCACGACGACGATCTTCCGGTTCTCGCGCGGGAACGGGGAGGGGAGCGCGATCTCGGCCGTCTTCTGCTCGGGAAAGCCGAGCACCGTCCGGTAGAAGTCGAACGGCTGGAGCGTGGCGGAGATCGCGACGACGGCGTGCGCGGACTCGAGGATCGGTCCGATGAACCGCGCCGGATCCTTGCAGAAGATCTTCAGCTTCAGCCCTTCGGCCCCGCGCTCGATGATCTTCGCGAACTCGTCTCCATCCTCGGCGAGCAGGTTCGTGAGCCGCACGAGGCGGAAGTAGAAGTCGATGAGGGGATCGTCCTCCTCGGCGATCCGGTGCTGGATCTTCCAGCCGATGTAGCGGAGCATGATCCGCTCCCAGTCGGCGCGCTGGCCGAGGAAGAGGCGGCGGGAGGGGTCGCAGAGGGCCTGGGGGACCTCGCCCTCGAGCGACTCCGCCATCTCGGCGAATTGGCCGCGCAGCTCCGCGAGCAGGTCCTCCCATCCGTCGACCGGGAATCCGGGGCGCGATGCGAGGTGATCGGCGACGCGCTGCAGGTCCTTCTCCGAGAGCTCGGGCGAGTAGTAGCCGCGCGCCGCGGTCGACGAGGTTGTGCGCCTCGTCGATGATCAGGATCGTGTCGGACCAGTCGCCGTCGTCGCTCCACGTCTTGAGCCCGATGTACGGCTCGAAGACGTAGTTGTAGTCGCAGACGACCACGTCGGCCTGCTCGAGGAGCTCGAGGGAGACCTCGAAGGGGCAGACCTCCTCGTCCCGCGACATCTCGAAGACGACCTCGGGATCGAAGTAGGAGAGGTCGCTCGCGATCCGGTCGACCAGGCCGTTGCGCTCCATCTTCTCCTGGTACTTCGCCGCGAACGGGCAGAAGTCCTCGTGGCAGATCATCTCCGTGTGCGCGCACATCTTCTGCTTCGCGCGGATGCGGAGCGAGCGGAACGAGCCGTCGTTGAGCATCTGGAGCGCGGCGACGGCGATCTCCTGCTGGAGCGTCTTCGGGGTGAGGTAGAAGAGCTTCTTGCCGCGGGCGAGCGCCTCGCGGAGCGCGGGATAGATCGCGGCGATCGTCTTGCCGACCCCGGTCGGCGCGGAGACGAGCAGCGCTTCCTTCTGCCGGACGGCCCGCTCGACGGCTTCGATCATGTCGCCCTGGAACGGGCGCATGCGGTCGTAGGGAAACTCGAGCGCCTGCGCGAAGGCGCGCTTCGCCATCCGGAGCGCGCGCTCGGTCTCGATCTCCTCGACGACCCGGTCGATCGACCGGAGCAGAGCCTCCTCGACGTCCTCGGCGACGAAGGGAGCGTCGACGAGCTTCACCTCGCCCGTGACCAGGTCGATCAGCGCGAGCTGCGGGGCGAACGTGAAGCCCGCGTACTCCTCGCGTGAGCCGAGGAAATACGCGTAGAGCATCAGCTGGAAGAGATGGCGCTGGAGCTTGTCGGAGCGGTAGAGCTGCTGGAGCTCGAGGTCGAAGTGGAGGGATTTGACCTCCTCGATGACGACGCGCTTCGCCTCGCGGTCGACCGAGAGCCCGTCGATCCGCCCGGTGATCCGGACCTGCCATCCCCCGCGCTCGAGGTCGAAGGCGACGCCGACCTCCGCCTTGTAGTTCGGGTCGGCGCCGGCCCGATCGGTGGCGCGGCGGGCGTGGATGTCCTGCCCGAGCCACATCCTGCGGAAGGATTCCCCCCGATCCGCCCCGATCCGGCGGTGGAGAGAGTCGGCGACCAGGTCGCCGACCGAGCAGGCGACCTTGCGATCATCCCAATCGATGCGCATCGAGGGCCAGTGTAACAGCGCATGGCGCGGCCCACCCCGGCGTCATCCTGAGAGCGCAGAGCGCCCGAAGGATCTCAAAATGCGAGAAACGCGAATCGCGCATTTTGAGATCCTTCGTCGCGGCCTTCGGCCGTTCCTCAGGATGACCGCGGCGGCGGGACACCGCCGCAACGGCGACCGCCCGGCCGCGCTCCCAAGGCGCCGCCCCGCGGTACAATCGCGCCCAGAGGGACCACCCATGGCCAGAAGAAGAAAGACTCTCCCCTGGATCATCGCCGTGATCGTGCTGCTCGCGATCGCCGTCGTCGGGAAACTGGCGCTGAGCGACCGGCTCTCCGACCGCCTCGATTAGGCTCTCCACCGCTCGTAGAGTCCGCCCCATGCGTCTGCTCGGGTCCCTCCTCTCGCTCTCTCTTTTTCCTGCCCTCCTCTCCGGCGCCGGTCCGATGATCGGCTGGCACGTCCGTCCGGCGGACCCCCGGAGCGGAATCGTCACGGCGGAAGCCAATCTCGACTTCGAGGCCGCCGCGATCTCCTGGTCGGCCGACCGGGAAGTCGCCGTCCGCGTGCGCGTTCCGGGGGGCGAGTGGATCGCTCCGATGCTCGACGACGACCTCACGATCCCGGACGAGGGACGGTGGTTCACGGGGATCGTCCACTTCGGAAGTGCGCAGCGGATTCTGGAGTACGCGTTCGACGCTCCGGAAGGCGTCCGCAATCCGACGGTCACGTTCTTCGTCCCCCCGGGGCCGGAGCGCGCCGCGCTCGGCGTCGCGCCGATGGCGATCGCCTCGCTCGGGATCGTCTCGAGGACGCAGTGGGGGTGCCCGGACGGTCAGAACTATCGAGGGACTCCTGCATACACCCCCGTGACGCACGTGATCGTCCATCACACGGCAGGCGGCAACAACCTGACCGACTGGGCTGCCGAGGTCCGGAACATCTGGTACTACCACACGGTGTCGAACGGATGGGACGACGTGGGTCACCACTGGCTGATCGACCCGAACGGCGTGATCTACGAAGGTCGCGCCGGAGGCGATGGTGTGGTCGGCGCGCACTTCTCATGCCGCAATTCGAACACGGCCGGGATCGCGCTCCTCGGAACGTTCACGAGCGTGCTCCCGACCGAAGCAGCGCTCGCCTCGCTCACGCGTCTCGCGGGAGAGGTGACGGTGCGGTGGGGCATCGATTCCGATGCGTTCGTGTTTCACGCGCCCTCCAAGCTCAATCTCCAGACAGTGTCGGGTCACCGCGACGGGAACACGGGCGACACGTGCACGAAAATGACCGAGTGCCCCGGCGACGCCCTCTATTCGTATCTGGGGATCCTCCGCTCGACGCTCGCCTCCTGCGCGCGGCCGGCGATCGTGGTCCCGGGCGGGCCCGTCGCGGTCCAGCCGGGGGAATCGGCGACGCTGAAGGCGACGGTCTCCGGCAGCGGCCCGCTCGCGTATCAGTGGTTCAACGGGGCGCCCGGCGACACGTCGTCGCCGATCGCCGAAGCGACGACCGAGACGCTCACCGTGGCGCCGGCGGCGGGGACGCGCTACTGGCTGCGCGTCACCAACGTCTGCGGCGCCGTCGACAGCGATGCCGTCGTCGTGACGGTGGGCGAGCGGAATCGGACGCGGATGGTGAAGCGGGGAAGTTGACGGGTAGACAGGGATCAGGAGTCAACGATCAGGACCGATGTCATCCCTCGCTACGCTTCCAAGAAACATCCAGGTTTTTCGCGGCTGTCGAGACGACGTGGCACGCCGGAGGCGTGCCAGACGGTAGCCGGGGCGTCCCGCGAAGCGGGACCCCCGGATTCAGAGATCACGATGAATCCTGCACCCCGGGAGGGGTGCCAGATGCGAACGCAACGCGCGGATCGCTCGCCGCCCCTCTTGCACCCCTTCAGGGTGCGCTCGAAATCGCATCGCCATTCCGGGGGTCGGCTGCCGCCGACCCCCGGTACCGTCTTGCACGCCTTCGGCGTGCGTTTCTTTTCCTCAGGTGCGGCGCAAGCCGTCGATGGCTCGGGATGACAACGATCAACGCTCCTCGTCCTCCGTCTCGAGCGTCGCCATCCAGATGTCCGCCTCGGTTACGCGGCGCGAGAAGTAGACGTGGCCGTCACGCGTGAGGCGGGGAGGGCCGATGACGTCGCGCGGCACGGAGAAGACCGGCCGCACCTCCTTCGTCCTGATGTCGAGGAGGAGGAACTCCTTCCCACGGCTCACGAAGACGATCCGATGATCGTCGAGCCAGGCGGGCCATTCCCCGTAGTCGGTCAGCCGCTCGTACGTCCCGGTCTCGAACGAGAAGAGGAAAAGCCCCCTGCTCGTCCACCGCTCCTGCCCCGCGATCAAGCGGCCGTCGGGCGACCACGACATCGCGAGGAAGTACGACGGCGGCTTCGGAAGCGCGGGCGCGGCGTCCTGGTCCGTCCGCGCGGAATCGAACAGGTAGACTTTCGGCTCGGTGATCTCCCCCTGGGCAGTAAGGGCGGTGCTCGCCGCGATGCGCGAGCCGTCCGGCGACCAGACCGGGATGCCCACCTGTTCCTTGCCGGAGACTTTGACCGGCTCGCTGCCGTCCGGCCGCATCTTCCAGATGCTGATCGGGCCGGCGCGCGTGGAGAAGACCGCGATCCACGTTCCGTCGGGCGACCAGCGCGGAACGCGGTCCATCGCCTCGCCGGAGGTGACCTGCCGCAGGCCCGTCCCGTCCCGACGGATGACGTAGACGTGTCCCTCGGGCTGGCCGCGCGAGTAGAAGGCGATCCACTCGCCGTCGGGCGAGGGATCGGCCGACGACCAGAGGCGCGAGCCCGTCGTCACCCAGAAGGGCTCCCCCGCGACGGTGCCGCTCGCCGGGTCGATGGTAATCCTCTGGATGTTCTGCGTCTCGAGGACCGAGCTGTAGGCGATCCGCGATCCGTCGCGCGAGACGGCGACATGCGCTAGGGAGACGGCCGGCGTCGTGATCGGCTCCGGTTCGCCGCGCGGTTCCCCGGTCGTCTCGTCGACCGGGATCCGCCAGAGGTTCATGCTGCCGCCACGGTCGCTGCTGAAATAGACGTGGCGGCCGTCGGCGGACCAGGCGGGATTCCAGTCCGTCGCGTCGTCGTCCGTGAGCGCGACGGGCGGTCCTCCTCCGCGGCGGAATCGAGTGGAGGTCGAGCCGTCGCCGCTTCCCTCCCGGATCGGCTTTCGCGACACGTAGAGGATCCGGTGCCCGGCCGGAGACCACGACGGCTGGACGACATTTCCCTGGGAGAGGCGCCGGATTTTGCCGCTGTCGACCGTGACGATCGAAAGCGTGCTGAGACCTTCCCAGTTCAGAGGGCCGATCTCCATCGATTCGGTCGCGAAGACGATCTCCTTCCCGTCGGGCGACCACGACGGGTTGAATCCCTCGCGGGTGAGGCGGCGGACCGCTTCGCCCGTGCGCCCCATGACGAAGAGGCCGCCTCCTTCGCGGCTCGAGCGGAATGCGATCTGCTCGCCGTCGGGCGAGAATGCGGGTTGCGTGTCGCCGGCATCGGAGTCGGGCGTGAGGTTGATCGGGCGGAGCCCGCCGACGCTCTGAAGATAGATGTCGCGGTTTCCCGATCCCTCCGCGACGTAGGCGAACCATTTTCCGTCGGGTGAGAGCGTTGGAAAGAGCTCCTGGCCGGGCGCCGACGTCAGCTGTGAGAACGTCGCGCGGAACGGCGCGGCGGGAACGGCGTCCGGGCGTCTGCAGGACCGTGACCACGACCGCCGCGGCCGCCGCGATCAGAGCGAGGATTCCTGCAGCCAGCAGCCCCGCGGGAACGCCGGCGCGGACTGCGCGCGGCACGGATGCTCGGTCGTGATCGCCCGCTGCAGCTCCTCGAGGTCGTTGCGGAGATCGAGAGCGCTCTGGTATCGATGATCCGGGTCCTTGACCAGGCAGCGCGCGACGATGCGGTCGAGATCGGCCGGCTGCAGCGGCCTGGTCTCGCTGATCGGCTTCGGGTCGTCGCGCAGGATCGACGAGATCATCGACGCGGTCGTCTCTCCCCGGAACGGACGCGACCCGGTCGCCAGCTCGTAGAGGATGACGCCGAGCGAGAAGATGTCGGAGCGGGGATCGACCGTCTTCCCCTCCGCCTGTTCGGGGGACATGTAGGCCGCCGTCCCGATGACGTGGTGCTCGGCCGTGACGTTCACGAGCGTGCTTCCGGAGAAGGTGTCGCCGCTCGCGGGCTCGCTCAGCTTGGCGAGACCGAAGTCGAGCACTTTCAGCCGGCCGTCCGCGCCGAGCATGACGTTCGCGGGCTTGAGGTCGCGATGGACGACGCCCGCCTTGTGCGCGGCCGCGATCGCCTCGGTCAGGGGGATCGCGATCCGGAGGAGCTCCCGAAGCGTCGAATCCCTCGGGCGGGATCGCGTGCGAAAGCGTTTTTCCCTCGACGAGCTCCATCGTGAGGAAGTGGATCGCGCCCGCCTGCTCGACGGAGTAGATCGTGACGACGTTGGGGTGGTTCAGCGCGGCGACGGCGCGGGCTTCGCGCTCGAAGCGCTCAGCCGCGCGCGGTCGGCGGCCATCGAGGCGGGAAGGACCTTCAGCGCGATACGGCGGCCCAGGCGCGTGTCGTCGGCGGCGTAAACCTCTCCCATTCCTCCGCTCCCGAGCGGCTCCCACGATGTGATAGTGGTTCAGGGTCGTGCCGATCACGGTCGCGCTCCGCCGTCATCCGTGCCGATGTGAACGGCAGTATCCCGCCTGCGGTCCGCGAGAGGCAAATCAAACCGCGTGTCTGTTGCCTGTTGCTTGTTCGGATCAACGATCCGCCGGGTGATACCCCTTCACTTCCATGCGCATCCGGTACAGCCCTTTCCCGCCCGTGATGTAGAGGAACGACGGGCCCGTACCGCGCGAGAATTCGACGTTGGTCGTGGAAACCGGCGTCGGGATTGCGGCGATCTCCCGGCCGTCCGGCGCGTAGACGAGGACGCCCTTCGACCCGGCCGCCGCGTAGACGTTGCCTTCGCTGTCGACGGTCATCCCGTCCGCGGATTGCGGCGCGAAGATGGAGCGGAACTTCGCGGTCCCGTCGTCTGCGAGGTCGTACGCGAGGATCGCCGAACGCCCGGAGAGCGGCGCCATCCCCTTCGGCAGCGCTCCCGTCGCGCCGTTGTCCGCCGAGGCGACGTAGAGGGTCTTCTGGTCGGGCGAGACCGCGAGGCCGTTCGGTTTTCCCGCGTCGGTCACCACGAGAGTGAGGGTGCGGTCGGGATCGATGCGGATAGACGCCCATGACGGGCAGCTCGATCGGCTCGTGCCCGACGTAGCGCGGGTCGGAGAAGTAGATCCGGCCGCGCGCGTCGATCGTGACGTCGTTCGGAGAATTGAAGTGCCGTCCCTCGAAGAGGGAAGCGAGACTCTCGCTCCTTCCGCTCGACATCTCGGTCCGCGTCACGCGCCGCCCGCCGAAATCGGCTCCCTCGGTCACGACCATGCGCCCCTCGAGATCGAAGACGATCCCGTTCGCCATGCCGCTCGGCGAGCGGTAGATCGAGACGGCGCCGCGTCCGCGGGTCGTAGCGCATGATGTGCCCCGCCTCTTTCGACCGCGCGCTCCCGGTGATGTCGGAAAAATAGATCGTCCCGTCGGGCGCCGCCGCCGGTCCTTCGGTAAAGACGCCACCGTCGAAGAGCGGCTCGAGCTTCGCGTCCTTCGAGACGATCTGCGGGGCCTGCTGGGCGAGGGCGGCCGGAACGAGAGCCGAGAGGAAGAGCGCGGCGATCCGGGCGAGTCTCATCGTGACCTCCGGGCGGAGATCATATCGGAAGGGGAGAGCGATCACATCGACGCCGAAAGTCGTGATGTGAGAATGGCCGCGGGGCCATCTCGATGCAGTTCCAACTGCTCGCAAAGCCGACCGGATCCGCCTGCAATCTCGATTGCAGCTACTGCTTCTATCTCTCGAAGGAGCAGCTCTATCCGGGTAGCCCGTTCCGGATGACCGACGAGGTCCTCGAGCGCTACCTGCGGCAGCTGTTCGAGGCGCACGACGGCGCGGAGGTCGAGGTCGCCTGGCAGGGAGGGGAGCCGACGCTGATGGGCCTCCCGCTTTTTCGAGCGGGCCGTCGCGCTGGCCGCGGGGCTTCGGAGACCGGGGCAGACGGTCCGCCATTCGATCCAGACGAACGGGACGCTGCTCGACGACGCCTGGTGCGCCTTTCTGAAACGGCACGCCTTTCTGGTCGGCCTCAGCATCGACGGCCCCCGCGCGGAGCACGATCGATATCGCGTGAAAGAGGACGGCCGGGGAAGCTTCGATTCCGTGGTGCGCGCGTGGCGCCTGCTGCGGAGGCACGGCGTCGACGTGAATATCCTCTGCGCCGTTCACGCCGCCAACGTCGAGAGGCCGCGCGAGGTGTACCGGTTCTTCCGTGACGAGCTCCGCGCGGAGTTTCTCCAGTTCATCCCGATCGTGGAGCGGGACGGGAATGGCACGGTCACGCCCCGGACGGTCGACCCCGAGCGCTTCGGGCGCTTTCTCATCGCGGTCTTCGACGAGTGGCTCCGCCGCGACATCGGAAAGGTCTTCGTGCAGACGTTCGACGCGGTCCTCGGAAACTGGCTCGGGGCCCCGAGCCTCTGCATCTTCTCGCAGGACTGCTCCGCGCACCCCGTGCTCGAGCACAACGGAGACCTCTATTCCTGCGATCATTTCGTCGATCCCGAACACCGCCTCGGCAACATCGTCGAGCGTGAAATGGGGGGAATGATCTCGTCCGATCGGCAGCGCGCGTTCGGCGCCTCGAAGCTCGCGACGCTCCCGCGATCCTGCCGCGAATGCGAGGTTCTCTTCGCCTGCCAAGGCGAATGTCCGCGGAACCGCTTCGCGCGCGGCGCGGACGGCGAGGAGGGGATGAACTACCTCTGCGCCGGCTACAAGGCGTTCTTCGCGCATGTCGCGCGGCCGATGAGGATCATGGCCGAGTTGCTCCGCGCGGGGCGCCCGGCGAGCGAGGTGACGGCGTACTACCCAGCGCCGCGAGCGGGTGTCGTATCCGTTTTCGATGTGACCGCCGGTCTCCCCCGAGAGAATCCGAAGTCCGGAGGGCTGGCGGATGACACAAATCGCTCCCGCGGAGGCGGCGCCGCGGCGCAACCTCGATCAACGACCGTTGATCGATCTCTTGTATGCTCTCCCCGCCGTACGCCCGCGGCGAAGGAGAATCTCCATGCGCGACATGCGCGATCCCCATTCGTTCTCACGACCCGATGAAGCCGCGGTCCGCCACCTCGCGCTCGATCTCGATGTCGACTTTGCGAAGAAGCGGCTCTCCGGATCGGCCCGGCTCGATCTCGACGTTCGAGAGGGCGCGCGCGAGCTGGTCCTCGACACCAAGGACCTCACGATCGAGAGCGCAACCCTGGACGACGGCTCCGCCGCGCGCTTCTCGCTCGGCGAGCCGGTGAAGCACATGGGACGCTCGCTCACGATCCCCATCGCGCCCTCCACGAAGAGCGTCACGATCCGCTACACGACCTCTCCCGAGGCGGCCGCGGTGCAGTGGCTCGAGCCGCAGCAGACGGCGGGAGGCGCGCACCCGTTCCTCTTCACGCAGTCGCAGGCGATCCTCGCGCGCACGTGGGTGCCCTGCCAGGACTCGCCCGGGCGTGCGGATGACGTACGAGGCGACGATCCGCGTGCCGCGCGGGCTGATGGCCGTCATGAGCGCCGAGAACCCGACCGAGGCGAATGCGACGGGCGTCTACTCGCTTCCGGATGCCGCAGCCGATTCCCTCGTATCTGCTCGCGCTCGCCGTCGGCGATCTCGCGTTCCGTCGCGCTCGGCCGCAACTGCGGCGTCTACGCCGAGAAGCCGGTGATCGAGGCGGCCGCGTACGAGCTCGCCGACACGCCAGAAGATGATCGACGCCGCCGAGACGCTCTACGGCCCGTACCGCTGGGGACAGTACGACGTGCTCGTCCTCCCGCCGAGCTTCCCGTTCGGCGGGATGGAGAACCCGCGCCTGACGTTCGCGACGCCGACGATCCTCGCCGGCGACCGCTCGCTCGTGAATCTGGTCGCGCACGAGCTCGCGCACTCCTGGTCCGGCAACCTCGTCACGAACGCGACCTGGAACGACTTCTGGCTCAACGAGGGATTCACGGTCTACTTCGAGCGCCGCATCATGGAGGCGGTCTACGGCCGCGACTACTCCGAGATGCTCGCGCGGCTCGGCATGCAGGATCTCGAGCAGACCGTCGAGGAGCTCGGAGCCGGCAGCCCGGACACTCGCCTCCTTCTCGATCTCGAGGGGCGCGACCCGGACGACGCCGCGACGAAGCTCGCCTACGAGAAGGGATACTTCTTCCTCCGCCTCGTCGAGGAAACGGTCGGGAGAGAAGCGTTCGACGCCTTCCTTCGCGACTACTTCGATCGGCACGCCTTCCACTCGATGACCACCGAGCGGTTCCTGGAAGACATCCGGAAGAACCTTCTCGGCCGCCACGCGGGAGCGGAAGCGAAGCTGAGGGTCGACGCCTGGGTGCGATCGCCGGGGATCCCGGCGAACGTGCCGGTGGTCCGCTCCGACGCCTTCGAGAAGGTGGAAGCGCAGGCGAAGGCGTTCGCCTCGGGGACGCCGGCCGCGCGCCTCGCGACGAAAGGGTGGTCGACGCACGAGTGGATCCACTTCCTGCGGCACCTCCCGAAGCCGATGACGCGGGAGCAGATGGCGGATCTGGACCGCGCATTCGGATTCACCGCGAGCGGGAACTCGGAGATCCTCCACGAGTGGCTGATGCAGGCGATCCCGAACGGGTACGAGCCGGCGAACGACGCGCTCGAGAGGTTCCTGCTGCGGCAGGGCCGGCGGAAGTTCCTCAAGCCGCTCTACCAGAAGCTCGCCGAGACCCCGGACGGCCTCGAGCGCGCCCGGCGCGATCTACGCGAAGGCGCGTCCGACGTACCACTCGGTCTCGCGCGGGACGATCGATTCGTTGTTGAAGTGGACGTAGGGACGGCCTGTAGGCGGCAGGCCTGCGGCCGCCCGGACCCTCGATCATCGTGAAACGAGATTCCGGGCGCCCGCAGGGCGCCCCTACGATGCGCGCGTACGCCGCGCCGTCGCTTGTCCCGGCACCCGTGGTTTGTTAGCGTGCTCGGGCGCATTCCGCGCATCGGCCCAGAACGGCAGCATGGAGGATGGAATGGAAGCCGTCGAATCGAAATCGCTTCCTGAGAATGCGTACGTCCCGCTGAAAGAGGGAGAGGTCTACGCAGCCGATGGTCCCGGCGGAGCAGAAGCCGCGGGAGACCACGGGCCGCTCGGTCATCTGGGGGCTCTTCCTCTGCGTCATCTTCACGGTCGCCTCGGCGTACTCCGGCCTGAAGGTCGGGCAGGTGATGGAGGCGGCGATCCCGATCTCGATCCTCGCGATCGGCCTCGCGCGCGTCTATCGAGCGCCGCTCGACCATTCTCGAGAACGTCATCATCACGAGCATCGGCGGCGTGTCGGGCTCGGTCGTCGCGGGCGCGATCTTCACGCTCCCGGCGCTCTACACCCTCAAGCTCGACCCGCATCCGGTCCAGACGATCTTCATCTGTCTCGCCGGCGGCATGTCTCGGGGTCCTGTTCCTCATCCCGCTGCGACGCTACTTCGTCCGCGAGACGCACGGAGAGTTTCCGTACCCGGAGGCGACCGCCATCACCGAAGTTCTCGTCACGGGTGAGAAGGGCGGCTCGCAGGCGAAGCTCCTTCTCCAGGCGACCGGCATCGCCGGCGGTCTACGACTTCTTCGTCACGACGTTCCAGGTCTGGAAGGAGTTCGTCGACTTCCAGTTCATCCCGGCGATGCGGGACCTCGCCGAGCAAGGCGAAGATCGTCGTCCGCTTCGACGCGGTCGCCTTCATCCTCGGCCTCGGCTACGTCATGGGGCTCCGCTCGTCGATGATCCTCGTCGCGGGCGGCGTGCTCGCGAACTTCGTCCTCGTCCCGCTGATCTTCATGATCGGCAGCGAACTGTCGTCGGGCCGGTCTATCCCGGCGACGATGCCGATCGGCCAGATGGACGCGACGCAGATCTTCCGCGGCTACGTCCGCTTCATCGGCGTCGGCGCGATCGCGACCGCCGGGCATCTTCGGGATCATCAAGTCGATGCAAGATCATCGCCGGCTCGTTCGGCATCGCGCGTCAAGGCCTTCCGGCACGGAGAGCGCAGCGTGACCGAGCGGACCGACCGCGACATGTCGCATCATGCACGATCCTCGTCGGGGTCGTCGTCGGCGCTCTCGGCGTCGCGATCTTCTTCGGGACGCTTCGCGCCGAGCGCCGCGCGTGCTCGTCGCGGGCTCGCTGCTGACGCTCTTCTTCTCGTTCTTCTTCACCTCGGTCGCGGCGAACGCGATCGCGACGACGGCGCGGAATCCCGTGTCCGGCATGACGATGCTGACGATCATCATCTCGTCGGTCGTCCTTCTGAAGTTCGGCCTCTCGGGGACGACGGGCATGTTCTTCGTCATGGCGATCGCGGGAATGGTCTGCACGGCGCTGTCGGTGTCGGGACAGACGATCACCGACCTGAAGACCGGCTACTGGCTCGGCTCGACGCCGGCCGCGCAGGAGCGCGTCAAGTTCCTCGGCGTCATCGCGGCGGCGATCGCGGTCGGCCTGACGATCGTCATGCTCGCGCAGGTCTTCCAGTTCGGCGAAGCAGGCGCCCGGCGACATGCGGCCCGTCCTCGCGGCGCCGCAAGCGTCGATCATGCAGGCGCTCGTGCAGGGGTTCATGAACCGCGCAGCCGATCGCGTGGATCCTCTTCATCGCGGGCGCGCTGATCACCGCTCGTCGATGGAGATGCTGGGCGCTCCGGCGCTCGTCTTCGCGCTCGGGCATGTACCTCCCGCTCGAGCTGAACACGCCGGCGCTCGTCGGCGGCTTCCTCGCGCACCTGGTGACGAAGCGCTCGGAGAAGGTCGGATGGCGCGCGCGGGCGCGACGATGCGCGAGCGCGGCGTCATCATCGCCTCGGGCCTCATGGCGGGCGGCGCGCTCGGAGGCGTGTTCGGCGCGGCGTTGCGGCTCTTCCCCTGGTACGCGGAGGACCGGATCAAGACGCCGTTCTACGACAACGACCTCGTCTCGCAGCTCGTCTCGATCGTCCTCTTCATCGCGCTCTGCCTGTACGTCTGGTTCTGGTCGATGAAGAAACCACGAACCGAATAGGGGTACTCACTCAGGGTGCGCTTCGAGGCGCGAAGCGCCGCGAGATTGGTAGCACCGGGCGTCGAGCCCGGTGCATGAAGGGGTCGTGAATCGATAAGCAATGGTTCGGGCGACGATGTCATCCCGAGCGTAGCGAGGGATCGGGGCGGGTGTGGTGCGCGTGACGCCGCACCGAAGCAGGGCACAGGCTCGAAATTCGCTGGCGACCCCGAAGCGAATGCCGATCCTGCTGCCCTGCTCGGGCGCCGCGTTCTTGCGCAGCCCCCGCCCAGATCCCTCGCTACGCTCGGGATGACAGCTCCGGGGCATCTCGCCTTCAGTTAACGCCATTGCGGCTTACGCCGGGTGCTACCAATCCGGCGGCGCTACGCGCCTCGTTGTCGGTGCCCGAGCCCGCGCCCCGTGCCCGCGCCCGCGCCCGCGCCCCGCGCCCGGTAGTTTCAAGCGGCAGCGGGAAAGCAGATCGAGGGCGCGGACCGTTCGTCAATCCGCCTTCGGTCTCGCGTTCTTCACATACGTCTCCAGCCAGCGATCCATCTCCCACAGCATGTGCATGATCGACTCGTAGCCGCGGTAGCCGTGGCTCTCATGCGGGAGGAGGACGAAGCGGGTGGTCTTTCCCATTCCCTTGAGCGCGTTGTAGAGCCGCTCGCTCTGGATCGGGAACGTGCCGGAGTTGTTGTCCGCCTCTCCGTGGATCAGCAGGATCGGCTCATCGATCCGATTCGCGTTCATGAAGGGCGACATCGTGAAGTAGACCTCCGGCGCCTCCCAGTAGCTCCGCTCCTCCGACTGGAACCCGAACGGCGTGAGCGAGCGGTTGTACGCGCCGCTCCGCGCGATGCCCGCGCGGAACAGGTCCGTGTGCGCGAGCAGGTTCCCCGTCATGAAGGCGCCGTAGGAATGGCCGCCGACGGCCACGCGCTGCGGGTCGACGACGCCCCGGCGGACGCCCTCGGCGATGACCGCCTCCGCGCTCATCACCAGCTGGTCCACGAACGAGTCGTTCGGCTCGACTTTTCCTTCGCCGACGATCGGCATCGCCGCGTCGTCGAGCACGGCGTAGCCGCGCGTCACCCACGGGACCGCGCCCCAGTAGCTGATCGTCTTGAACCGATACGGCGAGTCCTGCATCTGCCCCGCCGCGTCGGCCGTCTTGTACTCGTTCGGGTACGCCCAGACGAATGCCGGCAGCGGCCCGTCCTTTTTCGCGTCGTATCCGGCAGGCAGGTAGAGCGTCGCGCTCAGGGTCACCCCGTCGGAGCGGCGATAGGTGATCAGCTCCTTCTGGACGCCCTTCAGCTCCGGATAAGGATGCGGGAAGCGGGTCAGGGCCCTCGTAGTTCCGCGGCGGAGATCGCGGGCGTAGTAGTTCGGCGGCGCGTCCACCGACTCGCTGCGCATCAGCACCAGGCGACGCGCGTCGTCGAGAAACGCGAGCGGTTGCTCGTAGCTCGGCGCCGAGGAACGGAAGAGCTCGGCCGTCTTCCCGCTCTTCCCGTCGTAGCGGCGGAGGAAGGGGCGATCTCCTTCGGGTGAGCCGCCCTCTCCGATCAGGAAGAAGTTGTGCTCGCGGTCGAGCGCGAGGCGGCGGCGCCCGCGCGCGTCGGTCTCCGTCACCGGATTCCCAGGGTCGGTGTAGCGATCCTCGCTCGAGTAGTCGAACAGGACCTTCGCCGGCGATCCGGGGCGGCTCGGGTCGATCGCGTAGAGTCGCGCTTTCCGGTTGCTCCACCAGAATTCCGAGATGAGGGCGAGCGAGTCGTCGCCCCACCAGATCCGGCGGAGGCGGAGAGGGAGCGTGGCGATCGCCACGGGCTCGCCGTCGAACGGAGCGGCGAGCATGAAGATCCGGTCGCGCTCCGCGGCTTGCTTCCGCGCGTTTCCTTCGTCGAGCGCCTCGACCCAGGCGAGGGTCGCCGGGGCGTCCTCGCGCCACGACGTCGATCGCATCCCGGTCGGCACGGAGCCGAACCCGAGCGGAACCTCTTCCTTGAGGGGAATGTCGGCGATCGCTTTCACGAGAGCGCCCGAGGCGTCGAGGACGTCGATCCGGTGCGGAAAGCGGTAGAACGGCACCAGATAGGACCAGGGCCGATGGAGCGTTTCGGCGAGGATGAAGCGGCCGTCCGGGGAGGGCTCGAACGAGCCGATGAGGCCGCGGGATGCGACCGGCTCCGCCTTCCCGTCGAGGGTGACGCGGGCGAGCTGCGAGGTGGCGAAGTGTTCGAAGAGGACCTCGTCGTTCGCGTTCTTCAGAAGGTCCTGGAACGTCGCGCTCGGCGCGGTTTTCCCGATGTTCTCCTGGATCGTCGGCCCGGCGGGGACCAGGGGCCCCGCGGGCGCGGCGCCGAGGTCCTGGGGGACGAGGGTCACGAGAAGGGCGGAGGAGTCGGGGAGCCACTGGAGCGGCTGGGCGATCGCGTCGTTGACGGCGCCGGCATCGACTCTCCGGGCGCGGGCGGCGGCGACGTCGAGCAGCCAGAGCTCCACGCGGGCGGCGTCATCGTGCGTGAAGGCGACCCAGCGGCCGTCGGGCGACCACGCGGCGTTTCGGATGCGCGGGGAGGAGGGGAGACCCTCGACCTTCCGCTCCTTCGCGTCGGCGAGGGCCACGAGGCGAAGCGCGTTGGAGGATCGATCGCGGCTGGGCCCATGGTTGCGCGGATTGATCCGAAGCCCTGCGAGCCGCAGCTCCGGCTCGGCCAGCTCCGCGATCGGCGGAAGGGGTGGGCGATCGAGAAGCAGAAGGACTCTCCCGTCGGGGCTCGCGCTCACCTCCGGCGTCAGCGGAGCGTCGACGAGCTTCGCGAGCTCGGGCGGCGGCGTCTGGTAGCGGTCCTGAGCCGCGAGCGGGAGGGCGAAGGCTGCGATCGTGAGGACGAGAGCGATGCGGAAGGTGAGGGAACGAGCGTTCATGCAGACGGGTCCTTTCTACTGTTGCGGCTTGAGCACGGCGCGGCCGACCAGCCCGCCCCGCTCGAGCGCGTCGATTCCCTCCTGGAAGGACGCGAGAGGGAGGGTGCGGTCGATGACGGTGCGGATCTTACCGTCCTCGACGAGCCGAACGGCCTGGTGCAGCTCCTCGAGGGTGTTTCCGACCGATCCCGTCACGCTGGCCTCGGAGATGACGAGCTGGATCGGGTGGACGGTCAGCGAGTCGGCGGAGTAGCCGATGAAGACGAGCCGGCCCCGCTTCGCGAGCGAGCGGACGGAGTGATCCATCGTCTCGCGCGTGGCGACCATCTCGAAGACCACGTCGGCGCCTCGACCGCCCGTGATCTCGCGCACGCGCGCGGCGACGTCCTCGGAAGACGCGTCGATCGCGTGGGTGGCGCCGAGCTCGCGGGCGAGCTTCAGCTTCTCCGGCGAGCGCCCCACGGCGATCGGCTCGGCTCCCGAGAGCTTCGCGAGCTGGATCAGCCCGAAGCCGACGGTGCCGGCGCCGTAGACGAGGACGCGGTCGCCGGCGCGGAGATTCGCCAGCCTCGACGCGTGGATCGCGGTCGTGACGCCGCATCCGATCGGCGCGGCCGCCTCGTCGCTGATCCCGGCCGGGAGAGGAACGGCGTTTCGCGCGGGAATCGTCATGAGCTCGGCGAATCCGCCGTCGCTGATGAATCCGTACTCCGCGCGCAGCGCCGCGCAGAGGTTCTCTTCCCCGCGGCGGCAGGATTCGCACTCCCCGCAGCCCGCGTAGTAGTAGGCGATCACGCGCTCGCCGCCGCGAAAGCGGGTGACTCCCGGTCCGACGGCGTCGATGACGCCGACAGCCTCGTGGCCGAGCGTCAGAGGGGCGATGCCGAGGTCGAGCAGGCCGCTCAGGAAGTGGAGCTCGGTGTGGCAGATTCCGGCGGCGGTGACGCGCATGCGCACCTCGCCCGCGTTTGGCTCGGGGGCGGCGATCTCGGCGAGTTGGAGGGGTATGCGCGGGCCGTGGTATCGGAGCGCTCTCATGGGCGCGATTTTAGTCCCAGACCGGGAAAGTCGTCTCCGGTGCTCCGAGTCTCGCGACTCGGAATCGGCCTACAATGACGATCTCAGCCGACGCAGGCTCTCGAAGGAAGGAACGAACCCATGAACCGAGCTTCCATCGTTTTCGCACTCGCCACGGGCATCGCGGCGATCGCCATCGCGCAGAGCCCCCGGACGCAGGGACAGAACGTCATGGACGTGCAGATGGTGAAGCGTTTCAAGGACGTGAATCCGCAGCTGGTCAAGGCGAGAGAGCTCATCGCGAAGCGCGATCTCGCGAAGGCCAAAGAGGCGCTCGAGGGGATCCTGGCGAACGTGCCGGAGATGAGCGAAGCCCACTTCCTGATGGCCAAAGTCCTCTATGGAGAGAAGAACTATCCGGAGTCGCTCGCATCGATGGAAAAAGCCGAGACGACGTTCGCGTCCTTCGGCGGGCTCATGATGAAGATGGACGAGGACCGAAGGTCCGAGCTTCAGAAGAGGAGAGTCCAGCAGGAAGCTCTGATCAGCGATCTGAAAGGCCGTCCCCAGCCGCTCCCGCTGGCGCTTCAGGCGACGCTCGACCGGGCGGAACAGCTCCGATCGGACATCGACCGCCAGCTCAACGAGTCTCGCCCCGAGGCGCTCGAGGTTCCCGCCGAGTATCCGTTTTTTCACGGCAACATCTTCCTGCGCCAGCAGAAGTACCCCGAGGCGGCGGCGAAATACGAGGAAGCGCTGAAAGCCGATCCGAAGTACGCGGATGCGGCCAACAACCTGGCGAGCCTCTACTACTCGGCGAAGCAGTACCAGAAGGCTCAGCAGGTTCTGGCGAGGGTCGAGGCGCAGGGGATGGCGGTCAATCCGGAGCTGAAGAAGGCGATTACGGACGCGATTCCCAAGCCGTAGCGGCGCGTTGCGCCCCGGGAGCCTGGGCGCGCCTCACGCGAGCGTGTGCGCCCCGTCCTTGAAGCCGGATGAGACGCTGTGGAAGGCTTCGTCGCAACAAAGGAGGAGACTTCCACTATGCGAAAAAGCCTGACCGTAGCCGTACTCGCCGCCTTCGTCCTCGTCGCCGGCGCGACGGCCCTGTTCGCCCACCACGGCCCGGCGACGGTGACGATCGCCGCCGCGGCGAAGAAACAGCCCGGCGTCCTGTTCGATCATGCGAAGCACTCGAAGACGCTCGTCAAGACGTGCGACACCTGTCACCACTCGAACAAGGGCCTCACGAACGAGACCGACGCGAAAGTGCAGAAGTGCTCCGCGTGCCACCTCGATCCGACAGGGACCGTTCCGAGCATGCGCGAAATGAGCATGCACGAAGAACCCCTTCCACGCCCTGTGCATCAACTGCCACAAGACCGGCAAGAAGGGCCCGACGGTCTGCAAGGACTGCCACAAGAAGTAGGGGGCGGCCTGCGGCCGCCCGATCGGCGGTTTGCGGGAACGTGGTTTTCGTAGGGACCGGCTGCGCCGGTCCGTTTTCGCATTTCACGGGAGACGGACCGCCGCGGACGGTCCCTGCGCGCGTTCGACCCTTTCGTTCGGGGCTCACGGAAACTCGAGCCAGTCGAACCAGACGGGATGGTTCACCTTGTACCACTCGAGGACCCGGCCGATCGCCGCGCGCTTGTCGCGAGGCATGACCTTTTCGTCGACGCGGTCGAGGTGGACGCGGATCTTCTCCCCCTCGTGCTCGAGCGCATGAGAGAACATCGTCTGCAGCTCGTTGCGGATGCGGCCGGAGTCGGACACCTTGACGGGCCGTTGCGTGTGATCGACCCCCGAGAGGAACCGGACGAGCAGAGGGCTGAAGACGTGGCGGGCCTGGGCGAGCGGTTCCATGAGGCGGAACGTGAAGGTGATGCGCGAGGACGCTTTCCGCGTCGCGAGGAGCGTGGTGACCCGGTAGACGCCTTCGCTGACTTTCGTCACGCCCGGCGCCCCGGTGTAGGGGTCGTCGCACATGTAGCCGATGCTCGCGAGCACGCTCCAGTCCTTGGTGGGGAGGAAGTCGTCCGCGCGAAGCACGCGCTTGCCCATCGGGATGTTCGAGACCTCCGCATCGCGGATCGCTTGCGCGTACATGTCGATCCGCTTCCCTTCGCCCTGCTCGCCCAGAAGCCGGCGAGCGCGCGAAGGGAAGTCCGCGGACGAAGGATCGAGGCGCATGATCTTCCCCTCGGTGTCGCAGGGTAGATCGAAGGTCGACGAGAAGACCGTCATCGTCGAGTCGACGTCGAGCACCTCCGAGAGGCTCGCCGCCTGCACCGCCTCGGCGCTCGCCGCGTAGCCGTCGCAGAGGAAGACGTGCGGCTCGCCCGACGCGCCTTCCCAGCTCCCGACCAGGAAGATCGGCGCGTACGTCCCCGAGTCGGTGAAGATCTCGAAGCCGTGCGGCGTTTTCCATCCGTCCTCCACCAGATGCGCGCCGAGCTCCTGCCATTCCTTCCAGAGGTCTCCGAGACGGTGGACGCGGCTGGTCCCGCGCAATGTCCAGACGTGGATGTGCTCGCGGCGGATGCCGGGATAGGCGGATTCGATCGCCTCGACGAGGTGCCTGCGCGGCGTGCGATAGTCGAGAAGGAGCGAAGCCTCGTCGGCCGCCTGCGTCACGCGCCGCGGCACGGTCAGGCAGCCCATGTACGATTCGTAGGGGCGCGCCATCTTGAGCGGCGAGTCGAAGAGATGGAAGACCGCCATCGGCCCCGTCTTCTTCCCCTCGGCGAATCGCGAGGTGTTCTCGAGCGTGTCGACGGCGGCTCCCCAGAGGGTGATGCCGCGATTCTGAAGCCAGCCGTGGAACTGCTCGAACGTGTGGCCCGGCTCGTTGAGGAGGCGCGTGACCCGGCGGTCGACGAGGCGCGCGACCTCGGGCCGCGCGTAGACGCGACCGAACCCGAGGAGGGGGTTGGCGCCCATCTCGGGAGTCTCGCCCGCCTTCGGCATCAGCCCTTCGCCGAGTGAGACCATGATCGCGTGGTTCTCCGGAAGGGTCCGCGTCAGGTGCCACAGGCCCTCGCTCATCACGTAAGCGCTGATCGCGTCGGCCGCTTTCTTGACCTGGTTGTAGGTGATCTTGTCGGCGGCGGCGCCCGCGCCGAAGTCGCCGAAGAGGCGCGTTCCGAGCGCGGTGGCGGCGGACGTCATCGCGAGGCAGCGCGCGATCCCGCGCGGGGTGAAGGTGACGGAAGAAACGGGGCCGGGCTGCGCCCTCTGGACCTCGACGTCCTCGAGCCAGAGGTGGAACCGGAGGAGCACCGGGCGGGTGTCGAACGCCCACTGGGCGACCACGTTGCGTTTGTCGGGGGCGTCCATCGTATGGGGGATTGTATTGGAGAAGCGCGCCCGAATGGGGGGGTGTCGAGAGCGGCGGGTCTTCTTTGATTTTGAACGCTGAACATGGATGGGCCTCCGAAGACCTCCTGTGGAATCCCGCCGGCACCCGCCCCGTTTCGCGGAGCGCATGACCACGAGCCACGAGGGGGCGACCCCGGAGCAGCGGGATCTGGAGCGCGAGATCGCCCGCCGGCGGACGTTCGCGATCATCTCCCACCCCGACGCGGGGAAGACGACGCTGACCGAGAAGCTCCTGCTGTACGGCGGCGCGATCGAGACCGCGGGGGCGGTGCGGAGCCGGAAGGCGGGGCGCCGCGCCACCTCCGACTGGATGGCGATGGAGCAGTCGCGCGGCATCTCGATCACCTCGACGGCGCTCCAGTTCGAGTACGACGGCCACTGCCTCAACCTGCTCGACACTCCCGGCCACGAAGACTTCAGCGAGGACACCTACCGCACGCTCCATGCGGCCGACAGCGCGGTCATGGTCCTCGACTCCGCGAAGGGGATCGAGCCGCAGACGCGCAAGCTCTTCGACGTCTGCCGGACCCGGCGCATCCCGATCCTCGGGTTCATCAACAAGCTCGACCATCCGGGGAAGGACCCGCTCGAGCTGCTCGAAGAGATCGAGAAGGAGCTCGGGATCGCCGCGGTGCCGATGAACTGGCCGATCGGGAACGGCCCGACGTTTCAGGGCGTGTACGACCTCCGGACGCGGACGGTGCACCGGTTCGAGAGGACGCGAGCGCGGGGAATCGCGCGCGCCGGTCACCGTCGCCGGGATCGACGATCCGGCGCTCGAGGAGCTCATCGGAACGAGCGCGAGCGAGGAGCTCCGCGAGACGGCCGAGCTGCTCGGAGGCGCCGGAGCGGTATTCGACCGGGAACGATTCCTCGCGGGAGATCTCGTTCCCGTCTTCTTCGGGAGCGCGATCAACAATTTCGGCGTCGAGCCGTTTCTGCGGGCCCTCCTCGAGCTCGCCCCCTCGCCCCTGCCGCGCGCGACTCCCGACGGCGAGCTCGCCCCGGATCGGCCGGTCTTCACCGGCTTCGTCTTCAAGATCCAGGCGAACATGGACCCGAGGCATCGCGACCGCCTCGCGTTCTTGCGGATCGTGTCGGGCACGTTCGAGAAGGACATGGAAGTCTTCCACGCGCGCCTCGGCCGGATGATCCGGATGACGCGTCCGCACCGGCTCTTCGCGCGCGAGCGGGAGACGGTCGAGGCGGCGTACCCGGGCGACGTGATCGGCTTCGTCAACCCGGGCCTCTTCCGCATCGGCGACTCGGTGTCGTCGGATGGCAAGGTGGAGTTCGAGCAGATTCCGCGGTTCACGCCGGAGCATTTCGGCACGCTCCGCGTCACCACGACGTCGCGGCAGAAGCAGTTCCAGAAGGGGATCGCTCAGCTCGAGGAGGAAGGGGCGATCCAGCTCTTCTTCCAGCCGGACGGGCCGCGGAGCGAGCCGGTGGTGGGCGTGGTCGGCGAGCTGCAGTTCGACGTGCTCCGCTCGCGGCTCGAGGCGGAGTACGGGGCGGAGACGACCCTCCACCGCCTCCCGTACCGGTTCGTGCGGTGGCTCGACGGCCCGGCCGACCGCGTCGAGGTGATGCGGCTTCCCGGCCAGACGCGACGCGCGGAGGATGCCATCGGCCGGCCGGTCGCTCTCTTCACCGGGATGTGGGAGCTGGAGATCGCGATGAAGGAAAACCCCGCGCTCCGGTTTCACGAGAGCAGCGCCGGGTAGGGACGCGTCTCGGCGTCCAGGCGTCTCGGCGTAGTCTCCCGCGCATCGTCATTCCGAGCTGACCAACGGCGCGGACGCCGATGAAGCGATGACGGACCCTGTGGGTCATCCTGAGCGAGGGGGGGTGGGCGGGTGTGAAGCGAAGGATCTCAAAATGCGGGACATCCGCTGCCTCCGTGCAGGTGGTGTCATGAGAAGCCGCAGGCGATGTGACGCTTCGCACGAACCGTCGTACAATCCCGCCATCCGATGACCCTGGTTCCCGGCGGCCGGCTCGGCCCGTACGAGATCGTCGACCGCCTCGGCGCGGGCGGCATGGGGGAGGTGTACCGCGCGCGCGACACCCGGCTCGACCGGCAGGTCGCGATCAAGGTCCTTCCCGCGGAGATGTCCGGCAATGCGCAGTTCCGGCTTCGCCTCGAACGGGAAGCGCGCCTCATCTCGCAGCTCAATCACCCGAACATCTGCACGCTCCACGACGTCGGCCACGACGACTCCCGCGATTATCTCGTGATGGAGTACCTCGAGGGAGAGACGCTCGCCGAGCGGCTCACGAAGGGGCGGCTGCCGATCCAGCAGGTCATCCGCTACGCGATCGAGATCTCCGACGCGCTCGACCGGGCGCACCGGCAGGGGATCGTCCACCGCGACCTGAAACCCTCGAACGTCATGGTCACGAAGAGCGGCGTGAAGCTGCTCGACTTCGGGCTCGCGAAAAGCTCCGGCAGCGTCTTTCTCGATTCATCGCAAACGCACGCCGGGACGTTCGCGGCCACCCAGCACAAGGATCATTCGCTCACGCAGGAGGGGACGATCGTCGGGACGTTCCAGTACATGGCTCCCGAGCAGCTCGAAGGGCTCGAGGCCGATCCGCGAACCGACATCTTCGCGCTCGGGTGCGTGCTCTACGAGATGGCGACGGGGCGGCGCGCCTTCGAAGGAAAGACGCGGACGAGCCTGATCGCCGCGATCGTCGCGTCGAATCCGCGGCCGATCGGCGAGACCGAGCCGCTCACGCCTCCAGCGCTCGATCACATCGTGAGGAAGTGTCTCGAAAAGGACCCCGAGGATCGGTGGCAGTCCGCGCACGACATCGCGGACCAGCTGCGCTGGGTCGCGGAGGCGGGATCGCAGGCGGGGGTGCCTGCCGCGGTCGTCACGCGCCGGAGGAGCCGCGAGCGCACCGCGTGGAGCGTCGCGGCCGTTCTCGCGGTCGTGCTCGCGGGCGCCGGGATCGCCGAATGGCTCCGTCCGCGGCCGGAGCCGATCCGCATCCGCTTCGGAATTCTGCCGCCCGTGGACGTCACGTGGACGGGATTCAATTCGTTCGCCCTCTCTCCCGACGGGCGGTACGTGGTGTTCTTCGGCACCGAGCAAAGACCCCGACGGGCAGCTGTACCTCAGGAGGATCGACTCGCTGGCGATCGAGCCCCTTCCCGGGACGGAGGGAGCCTCGTTTCCCTTCTGGTCCCCCGACAGCCGCTCGATCGGGTTCTTCGTTCCGGGAAAACTGAAGAAGATCGACGTGACGGGCGGCCCGCCGCAGACCGTCTGCGATGCGGACGACGGGAGGGGCGGGAGCTGGAACCGTGACGGGGTGATCGTCTTTTCTCCCGGAACCGGCACGGCGATTCACCGCGTCGCCGCGATCGGAGGGTCGCCCACTCCGGCCCTCGCTCTCGACAAGGCGGCGAAAGAGACGGGCCAGCGATGGCCGAAGTTCCTTCCGGATGGAAAGCGATTTCTCTACCGGTCGGACCGGCCGGAAGACGGAAGCGGAATCTACGCGGCCGCACTCGACGGGAACGAGCCGCCTAGAAAGCTGCTCGACGCCGAGTTCGCGGAGTTCGCCCCGCCGAGCCACGTTCTCTTTCTGCGGGAGTCCACGGGGCTGGCGCAGGAGATCGATCTGCGGCGCCTCGCCATGAGCGGTCCTCCCTATCCGATCGTCGAGAACCTCGGGAACAACCCTACGACCGGGTACGCCGCGATCTCCGCTTCCGAGACCGGCATGCTGGCATTCCGGGCGGCCAGGGTCGGGGCGCGCAACCGACTCGCCTGGTTCGATCGGAGCGGCCGCGAGATCGGCCAGGCGGCCGAGCCGGCGTTCTACTTCGACCCCGCGATCTCCCCCGACGGGAAGCGCATCGCGGTGGCGATGTCGGACCCGGCGAAGAGCGGTCGTTCCGCAGAGCGACATCTGGATCGTCGACGCCGTCCGGGGAACGCGATCGCGCCTGACGTTCGACGCCGGGGAGGAGTTCGCGCCGGTCTGGTCGCCGGACGGATCGACGGTCGCGTACAGCAGCGGCGGCGAAGGCTCGTACGCGATCGCGAAAAAGATCGCCAGCGGCGCGGGCGAGAGCCAGGTGCTCCTCGCGGAGCGCCGGGATCTCGCGATCAGCGACTGGTCGAAGGACGGAAATGGATCGCATACGAGACCGGCGGCGCGCTCGTCGACATCGAGGTCGCTCGCCTCGAAGCGTCCGGAGCCAAACCCCAGGTGTTCCTCAAGACGCCCTTCATCGAAGGTCAGGCGCGATTTTCTCCCGACGGGAGGTGGATCGCCTACGCCTCCAACGAGAGCGGCCGGCCGGAAGTGTTCATCCAGACGTTTCCTGCTTCGGGGGGCAAGTGGCAGATCTCGACCGCCGGCGGGGTGCATCCGCGCTGGCGCGGCGACGGCCGGGAGCTCTTCTACCTCGACACGCAGAACCGGCTGACGTCCGTGAAGCTGACCCTGGAAGGGAGCTCGCTCGACGCATCGCTTCCCGAAACACTCTTCCAGGCGCAGCTCGGCGGGCCCCTTCTCATGTGGGTGCACTACGACGTCACGGCCGACGGGGAGAAGTTCGTCTTCGACCCTCCCGCGGAAACGGCCGATTCCGTGCCGATCACGGTCGTTCTGGGGTGGACCGAGCAGATGGAGAAGTGAGACGGGGCGCCGGCCCTGTCGGCGATCACTTCACCGCGAGGCGCGGCACGTTCCGCTTCCGGAAGTTGTCCACGCTGTAGATGGCGATCGCGACCCAGATGAGCGCGAAGGCGACCATCTTCCGGCTGTCGAACGGCTCGCGATAGACGGTCACGGCGAGCGTGAACTGGATCGTCGGCGAGATGTACTGGAGCAGGCCCACGGTCGCGAGCCGGAGGCGCCGCACCGCGCTCGCGAACCAGAGAAGGGGAAGGGCGGTGAGCGGGCCCGCGGCGAGAAGCAGCAGGTCGAGCGAGGTCGAGACGTTGCCGAACGCGAGCGTCCCCTCGCGGGATCTGACCCCCAGATAGACGATCGCGAGAGGAAAGAGGATCGCGGTCTCGATCGCGAGGCCGCCGATGGAGGCGACGCCCGCGATCTTCCGCAGCAGGCCGTAGGAGCCGAACGAGAGCGCGAGCGCGAGGGAGATCCAGGGGAAGGCGCCCGCCGCGAGCGCCAGCCACGCGACGGCCGCTCCCGCGATCGCGACGCTGACCCACTCCCATTTCCGCAGCGACTCGCGCAGAAAAAAGAACCCGAGAAGGACGTTGACGAGCGGGTTGATGAAGTAGCCGAGGCTCGCCTCGACCATGTGATCGCGGGTGACGGCCCAGATGAAGATGTACCAGTTCGCTGCGATCAGGCAGGTGGTCGCGAGGAGGAACAGGAGCGATCTCCTCTGGGAGACGATCGCGCGCATCGCGGGCCATCCGCGCGAGACGGTGATGAGCAGAACCAGGACCGCCACCGACCAGACGATCCGGTGCGCCAGGATCTCGAGCGGCGAGACGACGTCGATCCATTTGAAATAGACGGCGAGGAATCCCCACGACCCGTACGCGGCGAGCCCGTAGAGGAGGCCGGCGGCGGTTTCCTTGCGATCGGCTTCGGTCATGGCGAAGGAGCGGTCGTCGAGCGAAGATCCGGGCAGAGAGAACCGAGCATCAGCGCCACCGGACGCGCGGAGTGGAAGGGGATCGCACGGAAGCGGGAACTCCCTCCGACCCTCCGGGATTCCTCGCGGCTGGACCCGTGGGGGGCGGGACGCTATCCTTCCGCGTACGCATCAGTCCAGATCGGAGACGCCATGGCCGTCCAGACCGCACCCTCCTCGCTCGAGCGCGAGCTCGATTACCGGCGGAAGCTGACGAACATCACCAACCAGATCAACTCCGCCGATTCGATCCAGCACATCCTCGTGGCTCTGAACGACAAGATCCTCGAGCTTCACGACGCCGAACGTCTGACCATCTACGCGATCGACACGAAGAACCAGGAGCTCTACTCGATCCAGAAGGCGGGAGACATCCCGAAGGAGATCCGGGTCCCCAAGTCGTTCGCTTCGATCGCGGGCTTCGCGGCGCTCAGCCGGCGTACGGTCAACATCGCCGACGCGTACGACAACGCGGAGCTGCAGCGGCTCCACCCGAACCTCCGTTTCGACCAGCGCTGGGACAAGCAGAGCGGCTTCCGGACGAAGAACGTCCTCGCCGCCCCGATCCTCTTCGAGAAGTATCTGCTCGGCGTGGTCCAGCTGATCAACCGCCGGCACGGAGACGCGTTCACGAACCAGGACGTGGAGACGGCGGGCGAGATCGCCCGCATCCTCGGGATCGCCTTCTACAACCAGCACAAGGTGACGCGGGGGTCGAAGCCCTCGAAGTTCGGGCAGCTCATCGACAAGGGGCTCATCTCGGAGAAGGATCTCGAGGCGGCGGCCTCGAGCGCGCGGATCAACAACGTCGACATCGCGAAGATCCTGATCGACGATCACGCCGTCCCGAAGGCCGAGCTCGGGCGCTCTCTGGCCGCCTTCTACAGCACGCAGTTCTTCGAGTACGACGGCGCGCAGCAGATCCCGGAGGACATCCGTCAGCGGATCGGGTCCGACATCTGGAAGAAATACGTATGCGCGCCCGTGGAGCGCCGCGCCGGCGTTCTGATCATGGCGATCGAGGATCCGCACGATCTGACCCGCCTCGACGCGATCCGCGCGATGTACCTCTCCGCCGCGCTACGACTTCTGGGCGGGGCTCAAATCCGACATCCTCACGTACATCGCGAGCTCGTACGGGGAGGCGCTGGAGGCGGAGAGCCCGGGCGGAGTCGACGTCTCGAAGATCCTCACCGAGCTCGGAGACGGCGAGGCGGAAGTCGAAGAGGAGATCAGGGAGCCGGAGATCGACGAGACCGACTCGGGGATCGTGAAGCTCGCGAACCAGATCATCATCGACGCCTTCAATAAGGGCGCGTCGGACATCCACGTCGAGCCGGAGGGGGCGAAGAACCCCTGCCTGATCCGGATCCGGATCGACGGCGACTGCCAGAAGTACCTCGAGATCCCGGGCCCTCACCGCAACGCCCTGGTGCAGCGGCTCAAGATCATGGCGAAGCTCGACATCTCGGAGCGCCGCAAGCCGCAGGACGGAAAGATCCGCTTCAAGTTCTCCAAGGGGGTCATCGAGCTCCGCGTCGCCACGATTCCGACCGCGAACGGCAACGAGGACGTCGTCATGCGTATCCTCGCCGGATCGAAGCCGCTCTCGCTCGACAAGATGGGATTCAGCGACCAGAACCTGGAGCGGTTCAGGACCATCCTGGCGAAGCCCTACGGCATCTGCCTCGTCGTCGGTCCGACCGGGTCCGGCAAGACCACGACGCTCCACTCGGCGCTCGGCTCCATCAACACCGAGGACATGAAGATCTGGACCGCGGAGGATCCGGTCGAGATCACGCAGAAAGGACTGCGACAGGTCCAGGTCCAGCCGAAGATCGACTTCACCTTCGCCGCGGCGATGCGCTCGTTCCTCCGCGCCGACCCCGACGTGATCATGGTCGGTGAGATGCGCGACCACGAGACCGCCGCGATCGGCATCGAAGCGTCCCTCACGGGCCACCTCGTCTTCTCGACGCTCCACACCAACTCCGCGCCGGAGACGATCACCCGCCTCCTCGACATGGACATCGATCCCTTCAACTTCGCCGACGCGCTCCTCGGGATCATGGCGCAGCGCCTCGTCCGGACGCTCTGCCCCAAGTGCAAGGACCCGCACAAGCTCTCGAAGGAAGAGTTCGACGACATCGTCGAAGTCTACGGGGAGAAGTGGTGGCCGAAGACCGGCATCACGTGGTCGCCCGAGCTGACCATCTACGAGCCGAAGGGCTGCACCGCCTGCGGCGGATCGGGATTCAAGGGCCGCATGGGCGTGCACGAGCTGCTCGTCGGCACGGACGGCGTCAAGCGCGCCGTCCAGCGGCGCGCGCCGATCGACGAGCTCCGCCAGCTCGCGATGGAGGAAGGGATGACCACCCTCCTTCAGGACGCTCTGCTGAAGGTCTTCCGCGGCGTGACCGACCTCAAGCAGGCGAGAGCGGTGGCGGTCAAGTAGGGACCGGCTGCGCCGGTCCGTTCTCCGTTCTCCGTTCTTCGTTCTCCGTTCTCCGTTCTCCGTGGAATGCGGGCGCGCAGACATGCCCGTAGGGGCGCCCTGCGGGCGCCCGGGATTCCAGTTGGCGCGGGCCGCCCCTACGGCCGCATAACGAGGCGTCGCCGGGCAGGCGGCTCGGGCTCGGGCTCGGGTGTCAGCGTCGACACGTAGTTGTTCGTCGCGTCGCGATCGGTTCCGAGCGCCAGCGCCCACGCTTCGAACGCGGCCGGGTCGATCGGCTGCTCGAAGTAGAGCGCGATCTCGAATCCGGCGCCCTGCTTGAGGATCGGCTCGAACCGGAGGCGCGTAAGCGCCCCGAATCGCGTGATCGTGCCGCTGGCGAGCGACGACATCAATTTCACCGGCGCGGTGACCCAGACGTCGATCATGCGCGCCGCATCCGGCCCGCGGTTGTCGACCTTGAGCCAAACCGTGTCCGCCGACGTGAAGACGGGCGTGAGGCCGACTTCGGAAGTGTCCGTCGAAGGCGCCTCGATCGAGATCGCCCCCGCTCCGGAAACTGGCGCGAGCACGCGAAGGCCGGAGGAGGGAAGGACGCCGATGAGGCGCCGCTCTTCCGCGACCGGCGCCCAGTTGAGGGTGAGGGGCGCTCCCGTCTCGGAGACGTCGATGCGCGCGCCGAGGCCGATGAGCGCGAGGCCCGTCCGCGTCTGCTGCGCCGTCAGCGGCTGAGGGAACCGGATCGCACGCCGCGCCGCGCGGTACTCCCCCGGATCGAACGAGAGCAGCGTCGTCTGGGCGGGCATGCTGTCGGGAGATTCCGTGAGAAGCGCGCGCGGACCTCCGGCAAAGGACCAGATCGACCGTCCGCTGTGGGCGAACGTCAGGCTGCCGGCGGGACGGGTGGCGGTGCCGCTCTCATCGAGGCGTTGCACGAGCGCCGAAGTTCCCGGAGGGCAGGGGGCGGTCCCGCAGGTACCGACCCACGCCAGGATGTAGGAGCTTCCTTCCCGCACGAGCTTCGCCTGCGACGGAAGAGGAAACGGCAGCGCCTCCGGAAACGACAGCTCTCCCGTCGAGGTGATCCGCGTGGCGAAGACCCGCTCTCCCTCGGACCAGGCGACGAGACAGGAGCCGTCGGCGATCGACGCGACCGTCGTCCAGCGGCTTGGCGCCGTCACCGGGATGCCCATCGCGAAGGAGGTCTCCCCGGCAGCGATGCGCGCGACCGCGACGTTCGAGGCGGGCCACGCGATGAGAAACCCGCTGCCGTCCCATGCGACGGAGGGCTCTCCCCTGCGGTGAACGGAAGGTCGAGTGGAGCGGCGTCGAGCGGCGTGCCCGTCGAGCTGAACCGCATCGCCTGGACGCGGTCCGCCGAGGCGTCGCGCCAGACGAGCAGATCGATCCCGTTTCCCCCGGCGATCGCGACGGCATCGCCGTTGCCGACCGTCGTAGCCGCCTGAGCGAACGAAGCGAGTGCGAGAGTGAAGACGATGAGCAGGCGCACGTGAGGTCTCCGGAAAAGGAACTCGGATCCGGGGACGGTCTTGCGAAAGCGCTGCCGCCCGGCAAGGTTCCGGAGAACGGCGCACGCTAGGCGCCGCTACGGGCGCCCGACGAGGCGCCGCCGTTTCGGCGGCGGCGGCGGGACCTCGGCGGGAATCACGAGAAAGTTGCCGAACGGCGCCGGCCGGACCGGCAGGTGGTTGTCCTCCCTCGCGGACGCGGCCGCGACGGAGGGGGAGCGGCTCGAGGCAGGGGCGGGGAACGGGCCGGAGAGGGGCCTGTCCGCGCCGATGGTAGAGGCTACATAAACTCGCCACAGGGCGGGGGCTTTGCCGCCGCGAGCAACTACAATCGATTTTCGATGAAGCGGAGCGAAAAGGCGAAAAGGATCGGCTCGATTCTCGACCGGCTCTACCCGCAGCCGGACATTCCGCTCGAACACGAGGATCCGTTCACGCTGCTGGTCGCGGTCGTGCTGTCGGCGCAGACGACGGACGCGCAGGTCAACCGCGTGACGCCGAAGCTCTTCGAGCTCGCCTCGACCCCCGGGGAGATGGCGAAGCTCTCCGAGAGCGAGATCCTCGGAGCGATCCGGAGCTGCGGTCTCGCGCCGTCGAAGGCGAAGAATCTCAAGCGGCTCGCGGTGATGCTCGTCCGCGATCACGGCGGGCGCGTGCCGGACGAGATCGAGGAGCTCGAGAAACTCCCCGGCGTCGGACACAAGACGGCGAGCGTCGTGATGTCGCAGGCGTTCGGCAGGCCCGCGTTCGCGGTGGACACGCACATCCACCGGCTCGCGAGGCGATGGGGACTCTCGAAAGGGAAGAACGTGGAGCAGACCGAGAGGGATCTGAAAAAGGCGTTTCCGGAAGAGGAGTGGGGGAGGCGGCACCTCCAGATCATCTACTTCGGGCGGGAGCATTGCCCCGCGCTGCGGCACGAGGCGACGGGGTGCGAGATCTGCTCGTGGGCGGGATGAACGCGAAATGCCCAATGCAGAATGCATTCTGCATTGGCCGCCGCGGGCGGCGTTCCGTCCGCGTGCGGTCACCTCACCGGGTGCCTTTCGTCACCGCCGGAAGTCGAGGGTGGGAGGACAACTGGAGGCGACGGAGGAGATTTGCATGGGCCCTGGAGAATCTTCCTTTCCTCATCCACTGTCGGCCGACAGCCGGCGGGAGCTCGCGGACGGCGCGGAGCGGCGCCGGCTCGCGCCGGGAGAGGCGCTCTTCCTCGAAGGGGATCGCGCGACGCGGCTCTACATCCTCGACCAGGGAAAGCTCTCGCTCGAGGTCGACGTACCGGGAGAAGGGACGCGCGTGCTGATGGCTGCGGGGCCAGGCGAGGTCTTCGGCTGGTCGGCGCTGATGGAACCGCACCTCGAGACGGCGACCGCGAGAGCGACCGTGCCGTCGGAAGTGCTCGTGATCGAGGCGCAGCCCCTGCTCGACAGCCTCGAGTCGAACCCCCGGCTCGGCCTCGACCTCTACCGGACCCTCGCGTCGGTCGTCGCCGCGCGACTTCGGGCGACGCGGGCGAAGATGGCGGAGATGGTCGCGCACGCGTGACGAGCACTCTCACCGCCCGTCTCTGAAGCCCGGCTCCAGAGGGTGCCGCGGACCGTGGTGTCAGCCCGCGGTCTCGACCTCCCGTCTCATCGCTTCGACCTCGGCGCGCAGCAGATCGAGTTGCGCGAGCACCTCGGACAGGCGGTCGCGGATGGGATCGTGCCGCCGGTCGCCGCCGCTCGTCGCGCGCTCGGCGAGGGTCGCCCAGAGTGCGGAGCGTCCTTCCGGCTCGAGCCGCTCGAGCGCGCGCTGCAGATCCCCGATCTCGTCGTCCCTGCCATGGGCCAGGAACTCCTCCGGGGAGGCGCCGAGCGTCTCGGCGACCCGGAGAAGGAGCTTGATGTCGAGCGACTGCTTGCTCGTCTCGATCCGCGAGAGCGTCGCGGCGCTGATCCCGGCGGAGTGCGCAACCTGCTGGAGCGAGAGCCGCCGCTGCCGCCGCGCTGCGCGGAGTCGATCCCCAACCTGCATCGGAAACTCCTCTCCAGAGGAACGGCCGGTCGACTGCCCGTTCCTGGACCTTTTCTCGACTCGAATGGAACTATCCTAGCGCCGGAATCCTCCGTTCATGGCGTGACCGGCGACACAGGGGCGCGTCGCGCAGGTCGGAAGGGGCCGGGCTCGCGCTCCCGTGAAGAATGAAGGAGAGTTGCCCTATAATCGCGCGCCGAGTCGTTTATGCCCCGGATCTTTGAAGGTGACCTCAGCGGAACAGGCCTGCGCTTCGCCATCGTGGCGAGCCGGTTCAACGACGACATCGTGAGCCTCCTGCTCGATGGGGCGGTCGAATGCCTCGACCGCCACGGGGCGGCGGAGCGGGACGTCGAGGTGTACCGCGTCCCCGGCGCCTTCGAGATCCCGGCCCTCGCCGCGCGGCTCGCCGCGACGGGTCGCTTCGACGCGATCGTGACGATCGGTTGCCTCATCCGGGGAGAGACTCCCCACTTCGAGTTCATCTCCTCTCAGACGACGGATCACATCTCGCTCGCCTCGATGACGAGCGGCATCCCCATCACTTTCGGCGTAATCACCTGCAACACGATGGATCAGGCCCGGGACCGGTGCCGAAAGGGAAACAACAAAGGATGGGAAGCCGCGCTCGCCGCGATCGAGCTCGCAAACCTCGCCCGCCTGATCTCCCGACCGACGGGCGCGAAGGAGCAGCCATAACGGCCCGGCATTTGCTGGACTGAGGACATCCCATGGGCGCCCGGAGAAAATCGAGAGAGCTCGCGCTGCAGATGCTCTTTCAGCACGACATGTCGGGCAATACGCCCGAAGCGATCGTGCTCACCTTCGAAGATCTCCATAAGGTCAAGCCGCCCGTCCGCGACTTCGCCGTCCGGCTCTTCGAGGGAACGTTGAGCCACCTCGAAGAGATCGACCGGATGGTCGCCGAGCAGGCCGACAACTGGCGCCTCACACGGATGGCCGTGGTCGACCGGAACATCATCCGGATGTCCGTCTACGAATTCATCCACGAGGACGAGACGCCGAAGCTCGTGATCATCGACGAGGCGATCGAGATCGCCAAGAAGTTCGGCACGCAGAAATCGGGGCAGTTCATCAACGGCATCCTCGACGGCATCCTGAAACGGTACAATCTGCAGGAAGCCGGAGGACGCTCCACTCGATCGGGCGACTGACCGCGAGCAGCGTGCCGCTCGCGGCGGCGCGCCGTTCCGATCGGGCCCGGCCGCACTCTCCAATGGGGGAAGACCGTTGAGCCTGCTGGGCCGTCTCGAAGACCTCTCGCTTCCGGACATCATCCAAATCGTCTTTCTGAGCCGCCGCACCGGCGTGCTCGAGATCGTCGATGCGGAGGGGCGCTCGACGATCCTTTTTCACCACGGCCTCATCGTCGGCGCCACGTCCCCGGCCGAGCCCGACCTCGCCACCGACCTTCACAAAGGCACGATTCCCGTGGCCAGCCGCGCGGAGGTCGACCGGATGCTCGAGGAAGGAGCCTCCCTCGGGACCGCGATCGTCGAGCTCGGCATCCTGACTCAGGAAGCGCTGGCGAACCGCGTGCGGGAGAGGATGACCCGGGTCGTCACTCCGCTGCTCGCCAGCCGGGACGGGGAATTCAATTTCATTCTGAGCGACTCAGCGAGCCAGTTCGAGCTCGAATACGACCCCGATTCCCTCTTCCGCGAGGGAGGGATCTCGCCGCAGGAGGTTCTGGGCGTCGAGGGAGAAAAGCTCAAGCCGCTGAGCGGCCTCGAAGAGTCGATGCGAGCGGGCAAGGCGCTCCTCGGGGCGCATCGCCACGCCTCGGCCGAGCCGCCGCGCCGGGTCGAGATCCCGCTGCGCCCCGCGGCGATCCGAACCGAGACCGACGCGCTCGACGAGCTCGCGCCCGCCGAAGCCGCGCTCCCCGGTCTCCCCGACGAGGAGCCGTTCGAGACGGCACCACCCGCGGACGGCGGAGGCCGGGGATCGTTCGACATCTCCCTGCTGTGGGAGGAGGAGAGCGAGCTCGCGCGCCTCCAACCGGCCGCGGATTCTCCCGAGGGGCGGCGGCAGGTGGCGCTCTCCGGAGGCGACCCGCTCGACGCCTTCTTCGCGCCCGTCGAAGACGCCGATGTCGGGGCGGCCGGGAGCGCGCCGCTCCGGACCGAGGCGCCGGCCCCCGGGGCGATTCCGGACGACGCCTTCGTTCCGGCGCGGGCGGAACCGGCGGCGATCGCGGTCGATCGGCTGGCGGAGACGGTCCTCCTCTACGAGCCCGATCCGCTCCTGCGCGTCGCCGCGCGGCGCGCCTTCACGAGGAGAGGATTCGAGTTTCTCCAGTTCGGCAATCTCGGGGACACGCGCGAGGCGGCGGGCGAGCTCCTCGAGCGGGAGCGGTACTTCGTCACGTTTCTCGACCTCGTCGGGACGGGCGCGGGAAGCGACTCCCCCGAGCTGCTGCTGGGGACCATCAAGGAGAAGGACGCGTCGCTTCCCGTGGTCGTGATCGATCGGGAAGCCGACCTGAGGCGGCGGCACGAGCTGCTCGAGATGGGAGCGGATTTCTACCTGACGAAGCCCTCGGCCGCGCACCTGCAGCCGGGGTTCGCGGAGGAGACGCTCGGTCTGTTCGCGGACGAGCTGATGATGTTCGCGGAGCGGGCATTCGGGGCGCGGCGGTCGGCCGTCGGCGGAGAGACGCCCGCGCTCGCGCTGGAGATCGGAGCGCTCTCGAACCGCGAGAGGAGCGAGCGGGGCTTCGCGCTGCTGCGAAGGCTGATCAGCGAGCTGACCGATCCGGACGATCTGGGGCAGCTGTCGGAGACGATCCTCCGCATGGCGGAAGGCTACGTCGATCGCGGCGTGCTCTTCGCCGTGACGCCCTCCGGAGCGGTGGCGATGGGCGGTTTCGGGGAGACGGGGGCGGGAGACGACATGGCGATGCGGGTGCGGCGTATTACAATCCCGCGGTCGGAGCCCTCGGTTCTCGGCGACGTGATCCAGTCCAATCTGCCGCATCGCGGGAAGCTGCGGCGCTCGCGCGCCAACGAAGAGCTGCTCGGGGCGCTCGGCAGGATCCTGCCGACGGAGGTCGCGGTCCTGCCGATCGCGCACCGCGGCTCGGTGGTCGGTTTGCTATACGGAGACAATGCCCGAACGAAACGCCCTCTTCAGGACCTTACGGGGCTCGAGATCTTTCTCACGCAGGCCGGGCTCGCCCTGGAGAACGCCCTGAGCGCGAACGCGCGCTCGCAGGGAACGTCATGAAAATCCTCGTCGTCGAAGATTCGCCGTCGATGCGCTCGATGCTGACCAACATCCTGGAAGCGGAGTCGATGGATCTGGAGATCGTGGAAGCGTCCAGCGGATTCGAGGCGCTCAAGACGCTTCCGCATCACCATTTCGACGCGATCGTCACGGACATCAACATGCCCGACATCAACGGGCTCGAGCTGGTCAGCTTTCTGAAGAACCATCCCGCCTACAGGACGATCCCCGTGATGGTGGTCTCGACCGAGGGGTCGGCCGAGGACCGGCGACGGGCCGAGGCGCTCGGGGCGGACGAGTATGTGGTCAAGCCCTTCGACCGCCAGGACCTGACCGGCAAGCTGCGCCGGCTCCTGGGAGAATCGCCCCGGCCATGAAACGCGAAGACGAGCGGGCCCGAGAGGAATTCACCTCGGAAGCGGAAGAGCTGCTCGAGGCGCTCTCGAGCGGCATCGTCGAGCTCGAGTCGCAGGGTGACGAAGTCCGCCCCGAGCTGGTGAACAAGATCTTTCGCGAGGTCCACTCGCTCAAGGGCCTCGCCGGGATGCTCGGGTTCACCGACATCTCCGAGCTCTCGCACAACCTGGAGGACATGCTCGACCGGCTGCGGATGGGAAAGATCACCATCAACCGGCAGGTCATCGACGTGCTCTTCGACGCAGCCGACACGCTCAACCGGCTGGTGATGGCGATCCACGATTCTCAGATGGAGGATCTGGTCGACCTGAAGGGGCTCTCGACCCGGATCCACCAGGTGATCTCGATCGAGCACGCGGAAAAAGCGGATACGCTCCTCGACGAGGTCGACCTGGACGAGCACACCCGCCGCTCGCTCACCGAATACGAGGAGCACCGGCTTCGCGAGAACCTCCGGAAGCCGCGAAACGTCTTCTCGATCGAGCTGAGCTTCGACTTCGCGACGTTCGACGAGAAGCTGCGGGCCGCGACCGGGGCGCTGACCGATTCCGGGGAAGTGATCTCGACGCTTCCCGCGATCGACGCGAGCGGGGCGGGCAACGGGATCGCGTTCCGGCTTCTCTACGGAACGGAGCTGGACGCGTCCGCGGTGCAGCAGAAGCTGCCGGAGGCGTCGGTCTCCTCGCTGCGGAAGGGGAAAGGGAGCGGGTCCGCCGGGCAGGCCGGAGCGGCGGAGGCGCCCGAGGAGGACGTCTCGCTGCGATCGATGTCGAGGACGGTCCGCGTCGACATCGGAAAGCTCGACGCGGTGATGAACATCGTGGGCGAGCTGATCGTGGAGAAGACGCATCTCGAGACGCTCGCGCGCGGGGCGGGCGGGCAGGCCGACCGGGCGGGAGCGCACGAGCTGACGAAGATCGGGCGGAACCTCGACCGGAAGCTGGCCGATCTCCAGCGCTCGGTCATCGAGATCCGGATGGTCCCGGTCGGGCAGATCTACACCAAGCTCGCGAGGACCGTGCGGAAGGTCGCGCGGGAGCTCGGCAAGGAAATCGAGCTCACCCTCCGCGGCGAGGAGACGGAGCTCGACAAGATGATGGTCGAGGAGCTGAGCGATCCGCTGATGCACATCATCCGGAACGCGATCGACCACGGGATCGAGCCGAAGGAAGAGCGCATCCGTCTGGGCAAGCCTCCGGTCGGCAAGGTCACGCTCGAGGCCTATCAGAAAGGGAACTCGGTCGTGATCGACGTGCGGGACGACGGGCGGGGGATCGACGCCGAGGCCGTCCGTCGCGTCGCCGTCGCGAAGGGCGTGCTCCGCCCGAACGAGGCGATCGATCAGCAGCGCGCGGTCGAGATGCTCTTCACCGCCGGCTTCTCGACCGCGGCGACGGTCTCGGAGATCTCCGGCCGCGGCGTGGGGCTCGACGTGGTGAAAAAGAACCTCCAGGAGCTGAAGGGCACGATCGAGGTCCATCTCCGAGCCCGGAGCGGGGACGACGTTTCGGATCTCGCTGCCGATCACGCTCGCGATCATTCAGGCGCTGATCGTGCGGGCGGGCGACGACGCGTACGCGGTTCCGCTCACCTCCGTCGAGGAGTCGCTCCGCATCCGTCCCGACGAGATCCGTACCGTGGAAGGGCGAGAGGTCTTCAACCTGCGCGAGTGCGCGATCCCGCTGCTCCGTCTGAGCGATGCGTTCGGGATCGCGGCCACGACCGCGGGAGAAGCTCTTCGTCGTGGTCACGCGCGCGGGCGAACGGCAGATCGGGCTGGTCGTCGACGCGCTCGTCCGGCAGCAGGAGATCGTCATCAAATCGATCGGCGAGCGGCTGAAGGCGATCCCCGGAATCGCCGGCGCGACCGAGGTCGGGGAGAACGAGATCATTCTCGTCATCGACGTCGGATCGCTGATCGAGAAGTTCGGCGACGCGGCGCGCAGCCGGCGCGCGGCGGCGGTGTAGGGCGCCAGGACGATGTCGCGCCTGCGGCGCTTTCCGCGATCGTGAATGCCCGATTTCCGGGGCTGGCGGGGTTGTCGCCAAACCCGACGTCGTCATCCTGAGGACGCGAGCAGCCGGCTCTGACGAAGGCGAATCTCAACCTGCGACGCCGAAGATTCAGGATGCGAGTTACGTGCATTTTGAGATCCTTCGCGGAGCCTGCCCTGAGGAGCGCGAAGCGCGACGTGAGGGCTCAGGATGACCCCGCGTGAGATCGACGCCGACTGGAGCAACAGTCCCTGACGCCCCGGACTCACCGATTTCGCGCCTGCGGCGCTGCGTCCCGGATCTGTCGGCTCCGGCTGTCGGGATTGCTCCCGACTCCTCACTCCCGACTCCGGACGCTGTTACCATTACCCCCACGACATGTTCTGCGAATTCTTTGGATTCCGCGAACGACCGTTCGGAAAGACCCCCAATCCCGCGTACCTCTACGAAAGCTCCCAGCATGCGGAGGCGCTCGCGCGCCTCGAGTTCGCGGTCGAGGAGAAGGAGCTCGCGCTTCTGGTCGGGGACATCGGATCGGGAAAGACGACCCTTTCCCGGGCTCTGATCGACCGGCTCGGGGATTCGCGCCCGGTGATCCTGCTGATCAACCCGCGGCTCACCCCCTCGCAGCTCCTCCGCTCCATCGCGGCGGGTCTCGGGCTCGAGCCGAAGCACTACCGGAACGACCTGCTCGACCAGATCCACGCGGAGCTGTACCGGCTGTACGAGGGACGCCGGGAGCCGCTCCTGGTGATCGACGAAGCGCAGCTGATCCCGACGAAGGCCACGTTCGACGAGATCCGGCTGCTGACGAATTTCCAGCTCGACGACCAGAACCTGCTGTCGGTCGTTCTGATCGGCCAGCCGGAGCTGGAGGCGCGGCTGCGGCGCCCGGCGTACGCGGCCCTCAACCAGCGCATCGGCGTCCGCTACTTCGTCGGCCCGCTCAGCGAACAGGAGACGGTCCGCTACGTCGACCACCGCATCCGGATCGCCGGCGGCGCGAGGAACCCGTTCTCGCCCGCGGCGGTGCAGGTGATCCACTCCGTGACGCGCGGCTTGCCGCGGCTGATCAACACCGTCGCCACGACGGCGCTTCTGGACGCCTTCGGCGACGACGCCCCCACCGTCGACGAGGAGAGGGTGCGGAGTGCGGCGAGGGAGCATCGACTCGGAGACGGAGGAGAGGCCTGATGGTGGACCTCGCGAAGATCCGGAAAAAGGTGAAGAAGCAAAAGGAAGAGGAAGCGGCGGCCGCTCCGGCCCCGGAGGCCCCGCCCGCCGCCACGGCCGCGCCGGTGCCCGCGGCAGCCCCCGCGAAGGAACCGGCGTCGGCGGGACCCGGAACCGACTCCGGCGTCGCCGGGGTCGCCCGCCCAGGGCCCCCCTGCGCGAGGGACGGCGAAACTGGACCGATTCCGGGAAACCGCCGGACGGCTCTCCGAAACGGTGGTCGCCCGAGGGGCCGAGCGTCGCGGCGGAGCCGGAAGGTGCGCTGCTCGAGCTGTTGACGTTCGCGATGGCGGGGGAGCAGTACGCGATCGACATCGAGCGGATCGCGGAGATCATCTCGCCGCGGCAGGCGACGACGGTGCCGAACGCGCCCGCGCCGGTGGTGGGGATTATCTCGCTGCGAGGGACCATTGTTACTATGCTCGACCTCCGGCGCGAGCTCGGCCACGGACCTGCCGCGGCGATCGGGCCGGAGACGAGAACGATCGTCGTCGACGACAGCGGAAGCCTGGCGGGCTTCGTGGTGGACAGGGTGCTCCGGGTGGTCAAGGTTCGACCAGCGCAGATTCAGGCGCAACCGGTGGTCAGTCCGGCCGAGCAGAGCGACGCGGTTCGCGGCGTGTTCCAGAGCGGAACGTCGCTGACGATCGTGCTCGACGTCGAGAAGCTCCTCGCGCACGGGTAATCACGAATGGATCTGATCTGCAGGCAGTGTTCTTCACGGTTTCGCGCGGCGATCGCCTCGCCGCTCGCGCATCCCGTCCGCGTGGTCTGTCCCGCGTGCGGCAAACAGATGGTCCTCAAGCCCGCCGGAGGAGCCTCCCGGCCGAGCGCGTCTCCGCGCCCGGTCGCCGTGCCCCCGGTGCGCCGCCGCGCCGTGATCGCCGACGAGCCGCGCGAGTTCCGCCGCTTTCTCGGCGAGGAGCTCTCTTCGATCGGCTTCGACGTCACGTTCTTCGATTCCGGCGACGGAGCGCTCGAGTTCGTCCGCTCCTGCCGCGCCGATCTCGTGATCCTCAACGTCTATCTGAAGGGCAAGCTCGGCGTCGAGATCTCCGAGGAGATCAAGGAAGACGCGGCGCTGGCGCGGACGAAGGTCGTCCTGATCGGCGCTCTGTTCCGCGCGAACCGTTTCCGCGCGAACCCGACGAACCTGTACGGGGCCGACGAGTACATCGAAGAGCAGATCCCCGCGATGGAGCTCCGCCAGATCCTCGGCAAGCTGTTCCCCGACGTGGCGGCGCTGCCCCACGAGGAGATCGAGCCGGAGGAGTTCGACGAGGCGCGCCGGCTCGCGCGGCTCATCCTCTCCGACATCGTCATCTACAACACCGACAAGGTCGATCGCGGGATCCGGGACGGCTCCTTCTTCGGCGCTCTCAAGGACGAGATCGCCGAAGGGAAGGAGTACTACGAGTCGAGAGTTCCCGCGAAGGTGCGCCAGAAGACGAACTTCTTCCAGGACACGATCGAGCAGTTCGTCGAGATGAAGCGCGAGGAGCTGGGACGAAGCGAGCCCAGGCGAGGATGACGATCACTCCGGAACTGATCGACCAGGCGCGCTCGGCGGATGCCGATGTCCGCCAGAAGGCCGCGCACCAGGTCGTGCAGACCATCGGGGGCGAGAGCCTGCCCCTGATGTACGAGCTGCTCGGCGACAAAGACTGGCGTGTACGGAAGACGATCGTCGAAGGCCTCCTGCGCACCCCGTCGGAGGAGATCGTCCGCGGCCTGATCGGCTCTCTTCGCGACCCGGAGAACGCGGGCAAGAGAAACTCGGCGACGGAGGCTCTGATCCGGATCGGGCAACCGGCCGTGCCGCTCCTCCTCGAAGGGCTCGTCCGCGAGACCGACGCCGACGTGCGCCTCTCCATCGTGAACCTTCTGGGCGACGTGCGGTCGGACGAAGCCTTTCGCGCGCTTCTGGCTCTGGTCCCGGAGGAGCACGACATCAACATCCTTTCCTCGGTCGTCACCTCGCTCGGCAAATATCGCGATCCCGCCGCGATCCCGGTGCTGCTCCGCGCCCTCGGGCGCGACGACGTGTGGCTGAAGTTCCATCTGATCGAGGCGCTGGGGGAGATCGGCGACCGCTCCGCCCTCCCGGCGATCCTTCCGCTCTACGCGGAGAAGGCGCTGCGGAAGCCGGTGCTCGAAGCGATCGGAAGAATCGCCGACGTCGGGACCGTGAATTTCCTGCTCAAGGTCATCGGCGAGGACGAGAAGCTGAACCTCACGGCGCTGCGCGCGCTGATCCGCCTGGCCGAGGCCGACAAGCCGAAGGTCGTGGAAGCGGCCGAGCGCCACCTGATCCGGCGGAGGTTCCGCGAGTCGTTCCCGCCGTCGAAGCTTCCAGCGCTCGTCGACCACCTCCGCGCGACGCCGAAGCGCGAGGTCAAGAACTTCATCCTCCGGTTTCTCGGCTGGTCGGGGGACCCGCGAGCGCTCGGGCCGCTGCTCGAGTACGTGGAGCAGCCCGACAGCGCGGAAGCGGCGGCGCAGGCGCTGCTCGAGTTCGGACCGGACGCGTCCGGAGCCGTGCTCGAGCGGCTGGTCGGCAGCCGAGGACGAGGAGACGACCGCGCTGCTGCTGCGCGTCGCGCAGGCGATCGGCGGGCGGGACGCCGTCGGCCCTCTCGTCGGTTTCCTGGATCACGACAGCTCCGTGATCCGGCGCCTCGCGATCGAAGCGCTCGGCCAGATGCCGCACGCGGAGACGGTCGATTACCTCATGGCGATGCTCGACGATCCCGACATCGCCTGCCAGCAGGCCGCGGTCAACTCGATCACGGCGCTGCTCGCCGCCTTCCCGGAGGCGAAGGCGGAGGCGATCGCGCGCCTCCGGCGGCTGCTCGCGTCCCGTTCCGTCCCGGAAAAGCTCAACGCGCTCTCGATCCTGGTGAACGTGCAGGGAGAGGGCTACCCGGACGAGCTGCTCCTCGCGTCGAAAGACGGCGAGGAAACGATCCGGCAGAAGGCGATCTCGCTGATGGGGAAGTACGCGGAGTCGCGGTTCGCGGACCAGTTGGTCCTCGCGCTGGCGGACGAGTCGACCATGGTGCGCGTCGCGGCGATCGAGGCGCTCGTGTCCGTGCGGCCGGAGAAGGGGCTCCCGCCGCTGATCAGCGCGCTCGAGGACCACGACGTCTGGATTCGAACCGCTGCGGCGCAGGCTCTCGGCGAATACGACGAGGACGCCGCCGTCGAAGCGCTCATGCGTCACCTCGAGGCCGACCCCGCGCCCGTGCGCATCGCCATCATCGAGGCGCTCGGCAAATCGTCGCGTCCCGAGATCCTCCCGGTCCTGGAGGGCTGCCTCCGATCGGACGACATCGAGATCAGGAAGGCGGCGCTGCTCGCCATGGGGCGCGTTCCGGGCGAGGAGGTCTTCCGCACGCTCCTCGGGCGGCTGGCCGACCCCGACTGGCGCTTGCGCGGCGCCGCGGCGGTCGCCCTCGGCCTGCGCGGAGACGCGCGCGCCCTCGAGGCCCTTCACCGCACGCTGCTCGAGGACCCGGATCCCTACGTCCAGCAGGCCGCCGTGAGCGCGCTCGACCGCATCGGCAGCCGCGAGTCGTTCCCCGTCCTCCTGCAGGTCCTCGACCGCCGCTCCATTCTCGACGAAGTCTCCGATCTGTTCGTGCGCCACAAGGAGGTGTACCGCGATCTTCTCGAGGAGTCGTGGAGGACCGCGCACAGCCGTCAGGAGATCGTCATCTCGGCGATCCTCCGCGCGATGAAGGAAGCTCCCGGTTCGCGCGGCGGCGCGGACCCGAAAGGCCGCTGAGAAGCGCGTCGCCATGAGCTCGCTCGGTTTCTCGCTGAACCATCACCTCGATCTCCCGGACGACGTCTTCCGGCAGCTCCGGGACGCGATCTACCAGCGGAGCGGGCTCTGGTTCTCCGACACCTCGAAGTACCTGATCCAGAAGCGGCTCTCTCCCCGGGCGCGCGAGCTGAGCTTCGAATCGTTTCAGAAGTACTTCTACTTTCTGCAGTACGACGCGCGCGCCGACGCCGAGTACGACCGGATCTTCGACCTCGTCACGACGAATGAGACGTATTTCTTCCGCGAGCCGGCGCAGCTCGCCGCGTTTTCCCAGGAGATCGTCCCCGAGCTGATCGAGCGGCGGCCGGGGCGGAAGATCCGCGTCTGGTCGGCCGGCTGCTCCTCGGGCGAAGAGGCCTATACGATCGCCATGCTTCTGACGGAGGGCGGCTTCTACCAGCGCTCTTCGTTCGAGATCTTCGCCACCGACATCAACCAGCAGGTGCTCGCGAAGGCCCGAAAGGGGATTTACCGCGAGAACGCGTTCCGAGCGACCCCCGCGCACGTGCAGGAGCGGTTTTTCCAGAAGGAAGACGCGCACTCGTGGCGGATCTGCGACGAAATTCGGAACCGGGTGCAATTCGGGCGGCTCAACCTGTACGATGGCTCGCGCGTGTCGCTCGTGGGCGCGCTCGACGTGATCTTCTGCCGGAACGTCATCATCTATTTCGATGATGCCTCCAAGAAAGGCGTGATCGGGAGCTTCCACCAGCGGCTTCTCGAGGGAGGATACCTGCTGCTGGGACACTCCGAGTCGCTGATCTCGCTCTCGACGCAATTCAAGTTGAAGCATTTGAAGCACGATATGGTTTATCAGAAGTAGGAAGTAGGAAATAGGAAGGGTTGCGGATCCCCGAGTCCGCATTCCCGCTCGCCGCCCGAAGAGAAGGAAATCATAGGACGCTGCCCGTCAGCGCACCTCCCTTCATGCTTCCTACTTCCGACTTCCTACTGCCTTCTCATGATCCACGCCGTCGTCATCGATGATTCCGCGTTCAACCGCGTGACTCTGAGCAAGATGCTCGAGTCGGGGGGGACGTGCGGGTGATCGCGACGGCCGTCGACGGCGAGGACGGAATCAAGCAGGTGCTCCGGCACCGGCCGGACGTGGTCACCCTCGACCTCGAGATGCCGTCGATGGACGGCTTCGCGTTCCTCCGGTGGGTCATGGTCTCGCGGCCGACGCCGGTGATCGTGATCTCCTCGCGGGCGAGCGACCGGAACGTCTTCAAAGCCCTCGAGCTCGGCGCGGTCGACTTCATCGCCAAGCCGGGCGGGCGCGTCTCCGCGCGCCTCGAGGAGATTCGGGACGACCTGCTCTCGAAAGTCCGGCAGTGCGTGAACGTCCGGCTCGACAACGTTCGCAAGCGGATCCGCGACGAAGAGCCCGCGGCCGCCGCCGCCGGAGAGCGCGATCCCGGAGCCCTCGCAGTCGATCGACTGCGTGGTCATCGGAGCGTCCACCGGCGGGCCGCCCGCGATCCAGATGCTCGTCCAGGCGCTCCCGCTTCTTCCCGTTCCGGTGGTGATCGTGCAGCACATGCCGCCCCTCTTCACCCGTCTGTTCGCCGAGCGCCTCAACCGCCTCGGCGCCTTCACCGTGCGCGAGGCGGCCGACGGAGAGCCCCTCGAGCCGGGGACGGTGCTGATCGCTCCCGGAGGGAAGCAGACGACCATCCGGAGGGACGGCGATCGGCTGCGCATCCGGGTGGAGGCCAGGGCGCCGGGGGATCTCCACGCTCCTTCGGTCAATCGGCTCTTCTCGAGCGCCTCGGACGCCTGCGGCGAGCGCCTCGTCGCGGTCGTCCTCACGGGGATGGGAGACGACGGCGCGGCCGGCGTGCGGCGGATCGCCGAGAACGGGGGGCGGACGATCGCGGAAGCCGCCTCCACGGCGATCATCTACGGAATGCCGGCCGAGGCGATTCGCACGGGCGGGGTGGGGCAGGTGCTCCCGCTTCCGCAGATCGCCGCGGCGATCGCGGAGCACTGCCTGCGCCCGGGAGCCTAGGAGTCCAGGCGTCGGGCGCCCTCCAATCGCAGACCCGGACTCCAAGACTCGCAGACTCCCAGACTCCAAGACTCCCAGACTCCAAGACTCCAAGACGCCCAGACTCTATGCTACCCTTCGCGCGACGGTATATATCCGATAACAATGATGAGTGACGACGCCAACAAACGCGCTGAGAAGTTCCTCGAGCTGTTCAACAAGGGAAAAGAGTTCACCGAGGAGCTCCTTCGCGAGAACCAGCGGCTCCGGTATCGCATGGCCTCGCTCGAGGGAGCGGCGGCGAGCCTCACCCCGCCCGCGCAGGAGGAGCTGCACCGCCTGCGCGAGGAGATCGACCACCTCGCCGACGAGAACCGGCAGATCCGCGACAAGTACGAGGCGATGGAGGCGGAGAACAAGGACTTCGCGAGCCGCTACGTGGAGATCGAAGAGCAGAACAACAATCTGGCGAACCTCTACGTCGCGAGCTACCAGCTCCACTCGACCCTCGATTTCCGCGAAGTGATTCAGATCGTCCAGGAGATCGTGATCAATCTGATCGGCTCGTCCTGCTTCGGCATTCTTCTGGCGGACGAGAAGACGAAGGAGCTGAAGGTCATCGCCTACGAAGGGGAGCACGACCTGCCGGGGCTCGGAGAGCTCGGCGTGCGGCTCGGGGAAGGCGTCATCGGGAACGTGGCGGAGACGGGCGAGCCGTACTTCGCCGGCGAAGAGATGGACGGGCTGGGCAACTCTCTGGACGCGCCGATCGCCGCGGTCCCGCTCAAGATCAAGGAGCACGTGATCGGCGCGATCGTCATCTACCAGTCTGCTGCAGCAGAAGCATTCGTTCACGGCGGTCGATTACGAGCTGTTCTCTCTTCTGGCCGCGCACGCGGCGACGGCGATTTTCTCATCGAAGCTCTATTCGCAGTCCGAGCGGAAGCTCAACACGATTCAGAGCTTTCTCGATTTACTGACCACGACGTAAGGGGTGGACACGGGGGATGGAGAACGCGACCTTTCTGGTAGTCGAAGATTCGCCCACGATGAGGCAGTTGATCTCGTTTTCGTTGAAGCGCTTCAAGAACGCGCGCATCATCGAGGCCGTCGACGGCGTCGATGCGCTCAAGAAGCTCTCCGGCGAGTCGATCGATCTGATTCTGACGGACATCAACATGCCCGTCATGGACGGATTGAAGCTCGTTTCGCTCGTCCGCCAGAACACGCAGACCCGCGAGATCCCGATCATCATCATCACGACGGAAGGGGCGGAAGAGGACCGGGAGCGAGGCCTCGCCCTCGGCGCGAACGCCTACATCTCCAAGCCGATCCAGTCCTCGCATCTGATCAAGACGATCTCGGACCTGCTTCCCGGCTGAATCCTTCACCATTCAACATTCAGCACTCGACATTCGCATCTCCGCACGGCGCGGAATGGTGAATGTTGAATGCTGAATGTCGAATGACGCGCGATCCCGGCCGACGATCGCCGAGCCGCCTCTCTCCCGGCCGGTCCGCTGGATCGCGCTCGCAGCGGTCACGGCGCTCTTCGCGGGCCTCCGCATCCTTCAGCTCGCGTGGCGTCCGCCCTTCTTCGACGAGCTCTTCACCGTCTGGATCTCGCGCCTGCATCCCCGCGCGATGCTCGAGGCCCTGTTCAGCGACTCGGGTCCGCCCCTCTACTATCTCGCGGTCCGGGCGCTCACCGGCGGCGAGCCGACCCTGACCGCCGCGCGCCTCGTCTCGCTCGGCGCCGCTTCCGCTCTCCTCGTCGCGATCCTCCTCGCGCGCCGCCTGGGCGGCGCGGCGCTGATCGCCGCTCTCCTGCTGGCCGTCTTCGCGCCCCACGTCCATTTCTCGGCGGAGGCGCGCGCGTACGCCCTCGCCGGCGCGCTCGCCGGAGCGGGAGCTCTCGCGCTCGCGGCCTGGGGCGGGGGAGGGAGGCGATCGTTCCTCGCTCTCGGCACGGCCCTGCTGGTCGCCGCAGCGACCGCCCATTACTACGGAGTGTTCTTTTTCGCCGTTCCTTTCGCGCTCGGACTCCTCGCCCGGAACCGGCGGGCGATCGCCGAGGGCGCCGCCGCCTCTGCCGCCGCCGGAATCGCGTTCGTCCCCGGGTTCGTCCTGGCTTCCCGGCAACCTTCCGAGGCGATCGCCTGGATGCGCCTCGTCGGGCGCGCTCCCTCGCCGCTCGAGCCGCTTCGAGAGCTCGGCTTCGCGGCCGGCTACCCGTCGATCTTCATCGCGCCGGCCCCGGTGTGGGTCCAGCTCCTCGCGCTCGCGGTGACGCTCGCCGTCGTGGCGGGAGGCCTTCGCTCGGAGGAAGCGCGGCGCTGGGGGGTGATCGCGCTCCTCCCCGTCGCGCTGGCCGTCGGATTCGGCCTCGCGGGAACGAATGTCTATTTTCCGGTGCGCTTCGAGGCGGTGCTGGCCGCGCCTCTCGCCTGCTGGCTTGCGGTCTCCCTGCAGTCGTTCCGCGTGCGGTGGCTCAGGGGCGCGCTCACGGTTCTTCTGGTCGCGCTCGGGCTCTTCTCGTCCTACGTGGGGATCATGACCTCTCTCGCGAAACGGCCCGATCGGTGGAGAGAGGCGGCGTCATTCGTCCGGCGGAGGGTTCCAGACTCGATTCCGGTGGTCGCCAGCGGCTACGCGTATCTCGAGGTCCTCGCGCAGAAAGACGCCGCGTGGAACGGGAGGGTGAGCGGGCTTCCGCGGGAGATCGAGTCGCACCCCGGGTGGGTGGGCCCACTCTCGACGGCGGACGCGTGGTTCCGGCCCGAGGACGTTCCGCCGGTGCCGTTCGTCTGGTTGGGCGAGCGCTCCTCGCTCGAGCATCGCGCCCTCGCGCGGCGGTACGTGCTCCGGCCGCTTTTGGCGGGGAGGGGTGTCGTCGTGGTCGAGGCGACGGCGCGGTAGGGCAAGGGCGCGTCCCCCATATGCGCTAACTTTCGGGACGACGCCGATGTCATCCCGAGCGTAGCAGGCGCGGGCTGCGCCCGAGCGCCGATGACCGGGATCGGTGCGCAAGGGGCGCGGCCGTCCCGGCCGCCGTTGGCGCCGCGTCCCGCGGCGCCCGGTGGCGGCGGCGAGACGCCGCCGCAACGGCGGGCGAGACGGCCGCGCCCCAGCCGATCCCGAGAGCAGCGAGGTCTCTGGGCGGGTGTGCGGGGCGCAAATCGAAGTTCTACGCACCTCCCGCCCCCCAGATCTCGTAACGTGGATGACACCTCGCGAGTGGCTAAGTTAGCGCGTATGGGCGCGTCCCCCGCGGGGGCGCCGTCATCCTGAGGAGCGCGCAGCGCGACGAAGGATCTCAAAATGCGCAGACCTCGCATCTCGAGATTCTTCGCTTCGCTCAGGATGACGGAGGCACCTGCGGCGCCTCTGTCAAAACACCGGATGAAGGAGCTTCAGGACGAACATCGTGGCGAGGCCGGCCACGAAGTAGATGCCGATCAGTGATCCCTTGTCCGCCTTCCTGTTCATCTCCGGGAGCAGCTCGTACGCGCCGATGTAGATGAACGTCCCGGCCGAGAAATTCACGAGCATCCCGATGACGAAAGGGGAGGACTCACCGAACCACCCGATCGTCGCCTCCGAAACGAGGACGCCGAGGGGAATCGCGAGGAGAAGGATCGTGAGGAGCGTGAGGATGCGCCGCTTCGAGTAGCCTCCGTGGACCATGAGAAGCGAGACGGCGAAGGTCGTCGGGATCTTGTGGAGCGCGAGCGCCAGGAAGATCGCGGGACCCGCGGACGGCACGTGCTGCCCGGATCCGAGCGCGATCCCGTCGATCAGATCGTGGAACGTCATTCCCGCGAAGGCGATGAGGCCCAGCTCGTAGAACTCTCCCGCCTCCTCGTCGTGCGGATGGCGGAGCGCCATCTGCTCGAGTAGGAAAAGAGCGAGGAAGCCGAGGATGATCATGCCGAAGCCCGGGCGTCCGGCGAGCTCGTACGCCTCGGGGATCAGGTGGAGAAACGCGGCGCCGAGAATCGCCCCCGCGCCGAATGCGATCCAGCGGTGAGCGCTGCGGTGGGTCCAGCGGAAGAAGAGCGGGACGAGAGCGGCGAGGAGGCCGGCCGCCACGATGACGAAGCTGAGGAGGAGGGAAGAGGGAGCCATTGGAGCGCGCGGATTATAAACCGAGGACCCCAGACCTCAGACCTCAGACCTCAGATCCCAGACCTCAGGGCTCAGACCCCAGACCTCAGCTTCACGTCCTCAGGACCGACGGCGCCCGGCGCCCCCGTCCCGGTGCAACGTTTCGTTTTTCAATGGCTTGGCGGAATCGCCGAGATCGCTGCGCCGTTTGACGTGACCTGATGACCGGAGGACGTGTGGGGTTGCGCACGAGCGCTCAGTCTGGGAGACTACGACGCCGCGAAACAGCGCCTTTCGCAGGCGCAGTGGCGATCCGACATCCGAGACCCGAGGTCTGAGGTCCGAGGTCTGAAACCGACATCATGAACGAATCGCTCGCATCGACCCCTGCCGCGCTCCGGCACTACACGAAATTCGTCGCGCTCTCGACCCTCTTGCTCATCTACGCCGGGGCGATGGTCACCTCGACGGGCTCGGGTCTCGCCGTCCCCGACTGGCCGCTCTCGTACGGAATGCTGATGCCGCCGATGGTCGGCGGGATCTTCTACGAGCACGGGCACCGGATGATCGCGACGGCGGTCGGGCTTCTCACGCTGATTCAGGCCTTCTGGCTGCAGCGGCGCGAGCCGAAGCCCTTTCTGAGAAAGCTCGGATGGGCCGCTCTCGGCGCGGTGATCGCGCAGGGGCTGCTGGGAGGGCTGACCGTCCTCCTTCTCCTTCCGAAACCGGTCTCGATCTCGCACGCCGCGCTCGCGGAGATCTTCCTCTCTCTGAACGTGAGTATCGCGTTCTTCGCGTCGGGCTCGTATCAGGCGTTCCGCGCCCGGCGCGGGAGCGCCGGCGACTACCGCGTCGTGACGCGCCTGCTGGTGGGCGCGATCTTCGTCCAGATGCTCCTCGGCGCCTGGATGCGCCATCTCGGCGCGGCGCTCGCGATCCCCGATTACCCGCTCTCTCTCGGCCGGATCGTCCCGCCCTTCGACTCCGTGGGGATCGTGGCGAACTTCTCCCACCGGACCGTGGCCCTGGTGGTTGCGGCGCTGGCGATCGCGGCGGCGACGAAGATCCTGCGCGAGAGGGGAGCGCTGCGCGGCCTGATGTGGACGATCCTCGGCGCGCTCGCGGTCCAGGTCACTCTCGGCGCGTTCACGATCTGGTCGGGACGGAACGAGATCGTCGCGAGCTTTCACGTGATGACGGGGGCGGCGACGCTGGCGCTCTCGGTCCTTCTCGCGCTCACCGCGTCGATCCTCGCGCCGGTGCCGAAAGTGGAACCGAGGATGAGCGGCCGGGAGGTCCCGGCGTGAGCGCAGCGGCCCTCCAGATCGAACGGCGCTCGGCCGCGCGTGCCCTGATCGGCGACTACATGGTCCTCTCGAAGGCGCGGATCGTCATGATGGTCCTCATCACGACGGCTGCGGGCTACTGGGTCGGCGGCGCGCGCTTCGATGCGGTGCTTTTCGTCCATCTGATGATCGGGACGGCGTTGGTGGCGGGGGGAACGAACGCGCTCAACCAGGTGTGGGAGCGCGATCTCGACGCGCGGATGGTGCGCACGCGGCGGCGGCCGCTCCCGAGCGGGCGCCTGAGCCCCAGGCACGCGCTGATCTTCTCGATCGCGATCTCGATCACGGGAATCGCATGGCTCGCGCTCGCGGTCAGTCCGCTCGCCTCGCTGCTCTCCTTTGCGACGCTCGCCAGCTACCTCTTCATCTACACGCCCCTGAAGACGAGGACGACGCTCTGCACGGTGATCGGCGCCGCGCCGGGGGCCGTGCCGCCGATGATCGGCTACGCGGCGGCGACGGGCCTCCTCGACGCCACCGTCGTGGGCGCTCTTCGCGTTCCTCTTCGCATGGCAGCTTCCGCACTTCCTCGCGCTGAGCTGGATGTACCGCGACGACTACGCCCGCGGCGGCTTTCTGATGCTATCGGTCGGCGACCCGACGGGAGCGGCCGTGGCGCGGCACGCGTACGCGTGGAGCCTCGCCCTGCTCGCGGCGAGCCTCGTCCCGTTCTGGCTCGGCGCCGCAGGGGTCGTCTATCTCGCGGATCGCCGTCGCTGCCGGAGGCGCCCTCCTCCTGAGCGCGCACCGGTTCGCGAGCACGCTCGAGATGAAATCCGCCAGGGCGCTGTTCCACGGCTCGAATCTGTATCTGATCGCGGTCATGGCGGCGATGGTGGTCGGGTAGGCCCGTCCCATGGAATGGTTCCGCGCTCTTCCCGCGCTCAATGCGCTGCTCAACGCGACGAGCGCCACGCTCCTGGTGCTCGGGTTCATTCAGATCCGGAAGCGGCGCGTCGCGTGGCATCGACGCTTCATGCTGAGCGCATGCGTCGTCTCGGCGCTCTTCCTCGTGAGCTATCTCACCTATCACACGGTCGCCGGCTCCACCCGTTTCGCCGGGACGGGATGGTCGAGGCCCCTCTACTTCTCGATCCTCTTCTCCCACACCATCCTCGCGACCGCGGTCCTGCCGCTCGTCATCATCACGGTCTGGCGCGGCCTCCGGATGCAGGTCGAGAAGCACCGCCCGATCGCGCGCTGGACGCTTCCGGTGTGGTTGTACGTCTCGGTCACGGGCGTGCTGGTGTACCTGATGCTGTACCTGATCTTTCCGGCGCGGTGAGGGGCCGAGTAGGGAAAAGTAGCCAGGGGAAAGGACGCCGGACCTGCTCCGATTCTGTTTCTTGGCCCTCGGCAAACGGGCCGGCGCAGCGGGTCCCTGCTACGCGCTCACCGTCCGCGTTCCCGACATCCTCTCCGCGAGCGTCCGCCGCTCGCCGAACAGGCCGATGAGGAACGGGAGGCCGGCCGCGAGGAGCGAGATGCCCGCCCAGAGCCAGCGGCGGGTCGCGGCGCCGATCGTGGGGGAGGCAGCCCTCCACCGAGACGATCCTCGTGTCGAAGATCGTCCCTCCGACGGTTCGTCCCCAGAGGATCCAGCTTCCGGCGAAGTAGTACCAGGAGAGGAGCAGGAGGAACGCGCCGAGCGCCGAGATCGCGGGCCATGCATGGGCGAGCGTCTCGGCGAACGTCGCCTTCTGAGGGAGCAGGGGCGTGAGCGCGAGAGCGAGCGCGAGAAGCAGAGAGACGTCGGTGAGGAACGCGAGCGCGCGTTTGTGGATCGGGGCGCGGTCCGCCCGGGGCCCGGTGCGAGACCGGGCGCCCCGCCGGTTCCGGGGTCGCGATCTCGAGAGGGGGAAGAGGTCGAAGAGGGGGAGGAGAATCCGGGGTCGGTTCTTTGATCAGCTCGATCTCGTCGAAGCGCGCCATGTCGTCCACCCTCCCTCGCATCCCTGCGACGGCGTCACCGGAACTTCAGGTATTTTACGAAAATCCGATAGAGAAGGTCCCTTTCGGTGTCCGCGTAGCGGATTGCCAGCTCCCGGGCGCGTTTCGCGACCTCGTCGTCGGGGTTCGCTGCGAGGACCTGATCGAACCGCGCGACGGCGTCCGGGAAGCGCTCTTCCTGGAGCGCCTGGACGCCGAGGTTGAACTGGCCGCGCATGATGAGATCGTTCGCATTCGCGTTGTTGGGCGTGTCCTGGAGGATGGTCTCGGCGGCGGTGATCGCCTCGGTGAAGTTGCCGCTCTTGAAGAGGTTCTCGGCGGTTTCGAGCCGCCGGACCTGTTCGACGGCGCGCTCGTAGAGCTGTTTGGCGTCGGCGGGGAGAGGCTGGATCATGGACGCCTGCTCGAACGCCGTTTTCGCCGCGGCGAAATTGCGCGTATCGACTGCGGCGCGCCCCTGCTCGAGCCGCTCGGCGAAGACGACCGCCGCGGGGCGGCCGCCGATCATGCCGACGCTCGCGCCCTTCTTCGACTTCAGCTCGGCCACCAGATTCAGCGCTTCGTCGTGATTCGGGTGATCGGGAGGGATCGCGAGGAGCATCGAGATCGCTTCGTCGTACTGTCCCCGCGCGGCGAGCGATTGGGCGCGGGTGATCGTGTTGTCTCCCGCGCCGGGGTCCGCTCCGCCGCCGGAGACCAGCTTCCAGGCCGCGAATCCGCCGACGAGAAGGACGATCAGGCCGATCGCGCCGAACATCATCATGCGCGAGCGTCCCGCGGGCGCCGGAGCCGCCTTCGGCCGCTTGGCGGCCGGCGCTTCTTCCTCTTCCTCCTCGGGTTCTGCGACCGCTCCCGGCTCGGGCGGAACGAGGATCTCTTCGGCTGGACGCGCCGATCGGCTCGTCGAAGAAGAGGTTCTCGTCGAAGGGATGCGAGGCGGCCCTCGGTGCCGGAGGCGGAGGCGGCGCCGGCGGGAGGGACGCGGGGAGCGGCGGTCGGGGGGGCCGGGGGGGCCGTGGCCGGAACGTCGAGCAGAGCGATCTGCTCGATTGCCGCGGCGTTCGAGGGGTCGAGCTCGAGGATCTTCTGATAGCGCGCCTTCGCGGTCGCGCGGTCTTTCTTCTCCACCGCGATCGCGGCCTCGGCCGCGAGGTCGTCGATCTGCGTGTCGATCGCGATCTTCTTGAGCCGCGCCCGCTCGATGCGCTCGGACGCCTGATCGTTCGTCACGTCGATCAGGAAAACGCGCGACCAGATGTCGATGGCTTTCTGCCAGTCCTCCGCCGCGTACGCGATGTCGCCCTGGCTGAGGTAGTCCTGGATCTTCTTCTGATCTTCCTGCGAGACCTCCACCGAGGCGGTGGAGAAATCGAACGTGTCGCCGGACACCGCCTCGGCCGCTTCCTTCGCGGTGCCGCCGGCGAACCCGTACAGGCCCGGCTGCGTGTGGCCGATCGTGATGACGGGCCCGTCCGCCTGCTCTTCCTCGAAGCGGAATCCGAAATCGGACGCGGGCGCCGCGCCCCTCGTGTCCGCCGGTTTCTGCTCCGCGGAATCGACGACGAACGAGTCGCCGGACGAGAACGCGCCGCCGCTCTGCGGAAGCTCTTCCGGCGCCGAGGAGCCGAACGAAGACTCCGGATGCGGGGCGCCGAAGGCGGAGAAGGGATCGAACGGCTTCGTCGCCGGAGTCGCATCGATCTCCCGTTGAATCTCGGCCAGGAGGGGATGGTCGGGGTCGAGCGAGCGCGCCTTGTCCATGGTCGCCCTCGCGCCGGCGGCGTCCCCCGCCTGCAACTGCTGGCGCGCCTTCGCCGCGAATTGCTGGATGAATGGGTCGGCTTCGAGCCGCGAGCCGGCTTCTTCGGAGATCCGCTGGGCTTCCTCGTTCAGCATGTCCGAACGGAGAACGCGGACGCCAGATCGGAGGCGCGCCGAAAATCGCGACCTTCGAGGGCGGCGCGAGCCTCCGAGAGGTCGGCCGGGGCGGGAGCGGGCGGCGCCTCCACGGGCGGAGCGCCCTGCGCCGCGAAGGTCATGAGCGCCTGCAAATCGACCGGCGCCGCCGGGTTCTTCGCCTTTTCGCGAAGCTGCTTCGCCGGTTCGAACAGGGGATCCATCTTCAGGAGGAAATCGCAGCCGACGATCACGTCGTCCAGCGACCCCTGGTTGTAGAGGTCGAGGGTCTGGCGGAACGTGGCGAGAACCCGCGCCCTGACTTCGTTCGGAAGCGTGGAGTTCCCTGGATATCCTGCAGTCACGGCGGCTCCTCAGATCTTCCATCGCCTCGCCGGAGGCGCCGCGCGCCCGGTTTTCACCCAACGGGCCGGAGAGTTGTGATGGAATGCTCGACGACGCGAGGATTATAACAAAGCGCCTTCTCCCGACCGCCCCGCGCCGCGGGTGCGAAATCGCTCGAATTCCGGAGGTTACCCGATGAATCTGCTCCACACCGACAGCGCGCCGAAGGCCATCGGCCCCTACTCCCAGGCCGTCCGCTCCGGCAACCTGCTCTACACCTCGGGCCAGATCCCGCTCGACCCGCGGACGGGGGAGCTCGTCAAGGGCGACTTCGAGGCGATGACCCGGCGGGTGTTCGAGAACCTCGAGGCGGTCCTCGAGAGCGGCGGCGCGACGTTCCGCAACGTCATCAAGACGACGGTCTTTCTGAAGTCGATGTCGGATTTCGGGGTGCTCAACGGGATCTACGCCGAGTATTTCGGCGACCACAAGCCCGCGCGCAGCACGGTCGCAGTCGCCGAGCTCCCGAAGGGCGCTCTTCTCGAGATCGAGCTCGTCGCAGTGATCGAGTAGGGGCGGCCTGCGGCCGCCCGGAATCCGGCGCAGAGGCGTTCTCCGTTCTTCGTTCTCCGCGGCGGATCGGACGGGCTGCGACAGAACCTCGAGGGCGTAGGGACCGGCTGCGCCGGTCCGTTTTCGTCCGGACGAATACCGGGAACGGACCGCCGCAGGCGGTCCCTACTCGTACGGAAGGGTGTTGGGATGTTTCCGCGCGTTCGAAGGCGCGGCCCCATTGAAGCGCGCAGCTGGCCGATCGCGTCGTCATTGTCGGAAAAGTCTCCGCGCGCTCAGGGGCGCGGGCCCAGGCGCCGCGCCGGGATCGCACGTCCAGCCGAACGCCGCGCCGCTCCCGCGGCCGGCGGGCAGGGAGTGAGAGGAGTTGCACAGGGTCGCCACCACGAGACGCCGTGCGGACCAATGGGCTGCTTGCGGTGAACGGGCCGCCACCGCATATATTGTTGCGGAGCAACGCCGCCACCGGTGGAAAACACAGTGATCGATCTCTATGAGGAGCTGAACGAGCTGATTCGGGCGCTGAATGACGCCCGCGCTTCGTACGCGCTCTGCGGCGGTCTGGCCATGGCGGTTCACGGCAGGGTGCGCGCCACGATCGACATCGATCTGCTGATTCCGGCGGACGAAAGCGAAAGAGCCCAAGCCATCTGCGGGTCCAGGGGATTCACGATTCGGGCTCACCCCATGACCATGGCCGGCGGACAGGTGCCGATCGAGCGGTTCTCCAAGATCGAAGAGAGCGCCGGCGACGTCCTGAGCGTGGATCTTCTGATCGTCACCGACGCCACCCGCAGAGTCTGGGAAACGCGGCAGCAGGTGCAATGGGAAGGTACTGCTCTTTCGGTGGTGTCTCGCGAAGGTCTGATCCAGCTCAAGAGTCTTCGCCGCAGCGGCCAGGATCTCGACGACATTGCATGGCTGGAGGAGAAGGGTGACTGACTACTCCAAAGAAGCTGTCGCGCAGCGACTCAGGCAAGTCTCGGAGAGCCGCCGGCTCGGGATCTCGCTCAAAACCGCGGGAGAGCAGATTCGTGAGACGGCCATGCCCACGACCCTGCCCCGGTTCGCCGAGCGCGGTTGGCCGATCTCGAGAGCCGGTCCTCCGCGAATCGTCCTGGCCGAAGGACGAATCGGGACGATCTCCATCTTCGACACCCGCGCCGACGTGGAGCGGATCCTCGGCATCCAGCGGAAGTCGCTGTGGGGCGTCCGCGACGAGCCCGCGCCCGCCATCGCTCTCCGCATCACGTTCGAGTCGGACGAAGACCAACTGTACGACTCCGAGGAGATGCTGCTCGTAGCCAAAGAGTGGGACGACGTGTGGCGCATCGACGCCGGACCGAGGGAGGAGTCGGTCGAGGAAGGGGTGGCCCGGAGACTCGCGCTGGAGCAACAGCGAAGCGCGGAGGGCGAGGGCCCCGAGCCGACCACCGACGAGATCGCACTCCTCCCGACGCGGACGCGATCGTCGACCTCGCGCTCGATTGGACGGACTCTCCGCCGCCGGGCCGGATGCCGGATCCCGGCGCGCCCGCCCCGGTGGTGGTCTTCCCCGATGGCGCCAGCGCGAGATGCGCGGAGCTGCGGATCGAACGGTTGACCGAGGCGCTCGGCGCGCCGCCGGTCACCGAGCCGTTCGATGACGATCTGCTGTGCGAATGGTCGCTCGGGGGATTTCTGGTCTCAGCGACAGTGAAGAGCTCGGGCCGGGTCTGCGAGCTCGGGTTTTCGCGCATCAGCCTGGCGGACTCGTCGCCCGAGAACGATCTGCCCAGCTGAGGTCGCGCAGCTTCGCGTCTGACCTCGAGCGGATTCAGTCCTTTTCGCCCTACTCGTAGCGCAGCGCTTCGATCGGATCGAGCTTCGACGCGTGGCCGCTGGGCTCGGGCGGGACACGCGCACCAGTGCGCGCCCGAAAGCGCACCCAGACGGGGAGGTGAAAGTCCTCTTCAGTCAAACGTTCATTGACTGTCGCCGACCGTAACTGCGCCGCCGCGAGGCAGGGTGGAGAGCTACGGAAGGCGAACGACCGGTCCCCGTACGCGAGAAACTTCCGTGGACCGGAAACGGACGCCCGCAGGCGGTCCCTACTCGGTCCCATCGCCTCGACGCCGTAGGGGCGGCCTGCGGCCGCCCGGAACCTCGATCTCGCGAATACGTAAGGTCCGGGCGCCGGGTCCGGGCGCCCCCAGGGCGCCCCTACTCGTACCGCAGGGCTTCGATCGGATCGAGCTTCGAGGCCCTTCCCGCCGGATAGATCCCGAAGAAGAGGCCGACGGCCGCGGAGAAGGCGAACGAGATCACGATCGAGCGAGGTGGTGATCACGAGCCGCCATCCGAGCGTGGAGGCCATGATCTTCGCGAGGAGCGCGCCGAGGGCGATGCCGAGGGCGCCGCCGAGAAGGCAGAGGACGAGAGCCTCGATGAGGAACTGGAGCATGATCGCGCGTCGCGTCGCACCCAGCGCCTTCCGCACGCCGATCTCGCGCGTCCGCTCGGTGACCGAGACCATGAGCCGGGGGAGACGCCCGCACGGCGGACTCGCCGGAGATCGCCGCCCGCGAGCGCAGACGAGACGCCCGCGGTCCTTGCGCCGTTGCCTCGCTCGCGATCAAAACCGATGAGAACCTGCCGGAAGAGCTCGCGCAGGGTCTTCGTGATGCAGGATGGGACGCGTTGAGCGTCTACGAGCAGGATCTCGGCGGGAACGTGGATGCTCGCATCGCGACCATCTGCGCGTCGGAAACGCGCATCTTGATCACCCTCGACGTGGGGTTCGGAAACATCAAAGCGGCGAGGACGCCAGCGTTCCGCTTCAGTGCTCCACGCGATCGGTTTTCCTGAACGATTCTAACTCCCCCCAATCCCTTGCTGATCAACTCATGACTCCGGGAAGCCGGTCAGATCAATGAACCTGCTAATACTTCACGGCTTGGCCGGATACCGGGACAGAAGCATGCACCTGGACAATGACCCAATTTCCGTTTCGTTTCTCCATGACTCCTGTAAGTCTACTTCCCTCTAGGGCAAAGGATTCGCCTTGTGCTTTTCCCGTCCAATCCCAAAGTTCAGACCACCACGCCACTTCGCCTGACTTATGAACCACGATGACGCGTTCTCTCGATGTTCCCTTGCTTTCTTCAACGGATTCGAAAACCTTTTTCATCGCGTTCTGGGCGGATTCATAGCCAACCCATCTCTCTGCGGCGTCTGAACCAAAGGAAACCATGTCAGGGTCATGAGCCACGAGTTTGGAAAAGAGTTCCGGGTTTTCGGTATCAACCATTCGAATCCACTGGTCAAGAACCGAATTGACAGCTACTTTGGCGGCTGCGAGGTCCACGGCAGACACGGCCTCTTCCGCCTCCACTTTCTCCGCCTTCTTGCAGCTCAGGGCGAAGCCGATTGAAAAGACCAAGATAAAGACCAGAGCGAGTTGAATGAGCTTTTTCATTTTTCCCTTCCTTTTGAAAGGTAGAAGCCGCCGCCGATCCCCATGATCCCATACTCCGTCGGCGAGCGGCCGCCGAAATACTTCATGACCCCCACGACGAGCCCGGGCGCGCCTGGGGAAGGTTGGGGCCAGGTCCCGAAAACCAACCGTTCGGATCTGTGTTGTGTGACCTGATGGTCGGGGGAGATTGAGATTTGGTCGGTTTTCCGGACCCAGATCTCGTTGGAGAATGACCGCGGAGTCCCTCACGCCTTACCGACGCGCGAAGCAGGTGTCGCTGATGTCGATGCGCGTGGAAGTCGGTTCATGGTTGCACGGGTCGCAGCAGTGCCGCGAGATCGTCGGCAAGCTGCGTGACGGCGTCGCGGCTGGGGAGGGGAACGGCCAGGAACATCGAGCCGTCGGCGTCCTGCCTCGGCTCGATCCGGCGGCGCGTCGTTTCGGCGCCATGCGGGTTCGCCGGAAGCGCGGCGGCGAGTTGGTGCAGGAAAGCGACTCCGCTCTTGATGAGCCGGGCGAGCGGCTCGGCGAGCGGCCATGGTCGAGTGGACCTCCGGCGGCGATTGTACTGGGCCCGGGAAAGGTTGGGACCACCCATGGGGCGGCCGTGAACCGGGAACGGACCGCAGCAGGCGGTCCCTACTCGGTCCCATCGCCTCGACGCCGTAGGGGCGGCCTGCGGCCGCCCGGAATCTCGATCTCGCGAAACCGTAAGGTCCGGGCGCCCGCAGGGCGCCCCTACTCGTACCGGAGGGCCTCGATCGGATCGAGCTTCGAGGCCCTTCCCGCCGGATAGATCCCGAAGAAGAGGCCGACGGCCGCGGAGAAGGCGAACGAGATCACGATCGACGAGGTGGTGATCACGAGCCGCCACCCGAGCGTGAGGCCATGATCTTCGCGAGGAGCGCGCCGAGGGCGATGCCGAGGGCGCCGCCGAGAAGGCAGAGGACGAGCGCCTCGATGAGGAACTGGAGCATGATCGCGCGGCGCGGTCGCGCCGAGCGCCTTCCGCACGCCGATCTCCCGCGTCCGCTCGGTCACCGAGACCAGCATGATGTTCATGATCCCGATGCCGCCGACCAGGAGCGAGACCGACGCGATGCCGACGAGCAGATAGCGTGAAGATCTTCGTGCGACTCCTGCAGGTCGTCGAGCAAGTCCATCTGGTTGCGGATCTGGAAGTCGTTCTCCTGTCCCGGGCGGATCTTGTGCTCGCGGCGCAGGACCCGCTCGATCTCGGCCATCGCCCTGGTCGATCATGCGGCGGCGATCTCGCACCTGCACGGCGATGAAGCGGAGCCGGTCGGTGCCGAACAGCCGGAACTGCGCGGTGCTCGAGCGGGATGACGATCTGCTCGTCCGGGTTCATGACCAGCCGGACTGCCCCTTCTCCGCGAGAACGCCGATCACCTCGAACGACATCTCCTTGATGCGGATCTGCTTGCCGACGGCCTCGGCGGGGTAGAGCGCCGAGCTGCGTCGGGACGGCCGCCGCCGAGAACGGCCACGCGGCGGCGCCCCTCGACTTCGCCGGCGTGTGAAGAAGCGGCCCGTGCGCGAGCTCGAAATTGCGCACCGCGGGGTAGTTCGGCGTCGTCCCCGACGATGTCGACTGCGCGTTGCTTCCCTGGTAGATGACCTGGAGCGTGCGGCTCATCTCCGGCACGACTTCCGATGCACGTCGCGCACCCCTGCTCGAGGGCCTGCGGCGTCTTTCGTGCGTCATCTCCTGAGCCTCGGCGCGCGCCACGCCGCCGAAGCCGCGGTTGCCCGGGGATGACCGTCAGCAGGTTCGTCCCGAGCGCCTGAAGACGCTCCTCCATCGCCTGCTGCGCGCCCTCGCCGAGCGCGACCATCGTGATGACCGACCCCACGCCGATGATGATTCCGAGCGTGGTCAGGATCGAGCGGAACAGGTTCGTTCTGATCGCGTTCAGAGCGACCGCGAAGATCTCCTTGAGCAGCATCAGCGAGCCCCTCTGCCGCCGCCCGCCATGCCCGGCTGGCCCGACATGTTCCTGATCCGATCGCGGAACTCTTCCTGCTGGCGGAGAAGCGACGACGAGGGGAGAAGGATCACCGTGTCTCCCGGCGCGAGGCCGGAGACGACCTGCGTGTACTCCCAGTTCGAGACTCCGGTCCGGACGACCGTCGGAACGGCCTTGCCTTCGACGAACTTGAAAACGACCGCGGTCTGCGTGCGCCCTTCGCCCGAGCCGTTCGCGCGCACCCGGGCCCGCGCCCGGCTGTCCCATGCGGCGCCCGCCCGCGCGAGCGGCTCCGGCCGCGCCGGCCCTCGATCGCATTCGCCGCGGCGGCCCCCGCCGGCGACCCGTTCGCGGCCGCGAGCGCTCGCCCGCGGCCGCGTCCCGCTCCGCCGCCCGCCGGCTCGAGGGCCGCGCGAACTTCGTCGGCCGTCAGGCCGACGGCCGCCGCGGCCGTCGCCGCTTCCCGCATCGACCTGATCGCCTCGTTCGGCACGCGCAGCGCGTTCGGATGCCGGGAGACGAAAACGTCGACTTCCGCGTTCATCCCCGGCTTGAGCACTTCGTCGTCGTTGTCGATCTCGACGAGCACGCGGGAACATCGTGACGTTCTGGTCGACGACCGCCTGCGGCTCGATCTTCGCGATCGTCCCCTGGAAGGTCGGTCCGGGAAGCGCGTCGACGCGGATCGATGGCGTCCTGCCCGGCATGGATCCTTCCCGATGTCGGTCTCGTCGACGAGCGCGCGGATCTGGACGCGACGGAGGTCGGCCATCTTCATGAGCGTGGTCCCGCCGCCGACCTGGGACACCGCGGAGGAGACGACGTTTCCGAGCTCGACGTTCTTCTCGATGATGCGGCCGGAGACGGCGCGCGACCACGACGGTCTCCTTCAGCCGCTCCCCGTAGATCTCGATTGCGTATCGGCGCGGACGAGTTGCGCCTCGGCATTCGCGACCTCGAGGCGCTTGGTCTCGAAATCGGATTGCGGCAGCAGCCCCTTCTCGTAGAGCTGCGTCGCGCGTTTGAATTCGCTGCGCGCCGTGTCGAGTCGGGCGCGGGCCGCGACGACGTCGGCGCGCGCCTGGGCGTATTGATTCTCCGCGTCGCGGGGATAGAGCTTCGCGAGGACGGCTCCCTGTTCCGACCCAGTCGCCCGTGTCGACGGGAAGGTCGATGATCTCGCCCGAGGCCTTGCTCTTGACCTCGACGATCCGAATGGGCTGAACGACTCCCGTCGCCGAGGCGGTCACCTCGATGTCCCGGGGCTCGGCCGCCGCGGTGTCGAACTGGCGCTGCTGATCGCTTCGCCCCTGGCCGCAGGCGAGCACGAGCGTGAGCGCGGTGGAGACGAACAGGAATGGGAGAGCTCTGGACTTTGTCACGGTGATGGAAACCTCACGGCGGGTAACAAGTGAAAAGAGGGGGAAATTACGGTCATTCGGGTGCAGAATCGACGCTTGCGCGGTGAAACACGCGGCGGCGGGTGCGAATGTCCTCCATCCGGCTCAGGCCGTCAAGGATCTCGGCCCCGGATCGCGTGTGATGGCGTTTGGTTTGCTAAAGAAACGGTATCGATGCGATTCGCCACCCTGGTTCTCACCCTCCTTTTCGCCGCCGCGGACGCGCAGGCAGCCGCGAGGCTCGTCTACAGCCTCCAGAACCGCCCCACTCCGATCGAGTGGCCGGCCAGCGCGTTCCCTCTCTCCGTCGCGATCGGGCGTTCCGCCACCCAGAACCTCGCCACGGGGCAGGCTCTCGTCGAGGGCGCGTTCGACGCGTGGGAAGACGTCGAGGGGAGCCGCGTCTCGTTCCGTCATACGGGGGTGACCGACGCGCCGGCGGGGCGCGACGGAGTCAACCTCGTCACCATCAACGACACCCTTTTCGAGCGAGAGCGGGTTTCTCGCGTTCACGACGACCTGGTTCGACCAGAAGACCGGCGTGATGCAGGAAGCCGACATCCAGATCGACTCCTCGGCCGTGAAGGACGGCGTCGCGGTCGGCGCCCTCGTCCAGCACGAGATCGGTCATCTCCTCGGGCTCGATCACTCCGGCGTCGTCTCCTCGGTCATGTTTCCGTGGGTCGGCAAGGAGGATCTCGGGGGGGTCGACAGCGACGAGCGGATCGCGCTGGCGCAGATCTACCCGGACGGGTCATCCAAGGGCGGAAGCGCGGCGATCCGTGGGACCGTCCGCATGCCCCGGGGCGGCGTGTTCGGCGCTCAGGTCGTGGCCGTCGACCCGAACGGCGCGCCCGTGGCGAGCACGCTGAGCGGTGCCGACGGCGCGTTCGAGCTCGCGGGGTTGCCTCCGGGCTCCTACCGCCTGTATGCCGAGCCGCTCGACGGGCCCGTCGAGACGAAGAATCTCTCCGGGATCTGGCGGGACGTCGAGACTTCGTTCCGCCCCGGATTCGTGGCGGCGCTCGAGCTTCCGGCCGGAGGATCGATCGACGGGGTCGAGATCGAAGTCACGAACCTTCCCGACGAGTTGAATCCCCGCTGGATCGGAGCGTTCGCGCCCGGGGCAGGGGAGATCCGCCTCAGCAGCACGGCCCTTGCGATCCGGCCGGGATCGACGATCGCGATCGCGGTCGGCGGGGAGGGCGTGGTCGGAGGGATGACGCGGTTCGACGTGCTGAACCCGGGCTTTGCGCGCGTCTCCGAATTCCAGTACGGGCCGAACTATCTCTGGGCGACGTTCCAGGTCGACGCGACGGCTCCGGCGGGTTCGGTCGTGATCCTCGCCCGGAACGGCGGGGACACTGCGCCGCTCACGGGCGCGCTCAGGGTCGAGGCGTCTTCTTCGCCAGGACGGGGCCGCATCGCGCGGCGATGACCGCCGCGAGGCGGTCGAAGGTCGCCAGACCGAGGGTCTCGGCGCGCGCCGCCGGATCGATGCCGCTCTCCTCGAGGACCCCGACGGCTTCCGCTCGCTCCATCGCGAGCCCGGAGACGAGATTGTTGACGAGCGTCTTTCGCCGCATGCGGAACGAGGTGGAGACGAGCGACTCGATCTGCTCGAGGGGAGAGAGAAGGTCGCGGCGCACCGGGTCGAGCACGACGACGGCGCTGTGGACCTTGGGCTGGGGGTAGAACGATCCCGGGCCGAGGGCGAGCAGGCGTCGCGCGTCGGCGCGGAGCCCGACGGCGAGCGTGAGGAAACCGTAGTCGTCGTCCCCGGGATCCGCGGTCAGCTTGTCGGCGACTTCCTTCTGGAACATGAAGACGGCGCGGCGCCACGAGGACGAGGCGACGACGCGCCGGACGATCGGGGTCGCCACGTTGTACGGCAGGTTCCCGACGACTCGGAACGGCTCCGTCGGGGAGCGGTTCGGTGGTGGCGTCGGCCTCGACCACGCTCACGCGCGGGGCCAGCTCGGAGCGGAGGCTCGCGGCGAGCTGCGGATCGATCTCCCATGCGGTGATCGGATTCGGGAAGCTCGGCGAGCGCGCGGGTGACGGCGCCGCGGCCCGGCCCGATCTCGAGGATCATCTCGCCCGGGAGACGCGTCGAGCGCCGCGACGATCTTCTCGACGGCGGAGGCGTTGCGGAGGAAGTTCTGCCCCCACTTTTTCTGTGGTCTGTGGCTCATGAGAAATTAAGCGGGCTCGCCATTCGATTAGAGACGGCATCGCCGCCCCGCGGGCGCGGCGAATCCCGGCAGGAGAGGATACGCAAGAATGAAGCAGATCGGTCAAAACGATTTCGATGGGGCCGTGGCCAGCGGCGCGGTGCTCGTGGATTTCAGCGCGGAATGGTGCGGCCCCTGTAAGACGATGATGCCGGTCGTCGAGAAGATCGCCGCGGATTACGAGGGAAGGCTCGCCGTCTACACGGTCGACATCGACAACGACCCGGAGATCGCCGCGCGTCACGGGGTGATGAGCGTCCCGACGATGCTCGTCATGAAGGACGGGCGGGCGGTGGAGCGGATCGTCGGAGCCGTCTCGGAGCGCGATCTTCGGAAGAAGATCGAGCCGCACCTCGGGGCCTGATCCGATGAGCGCCGATCGCGCATCGTCGGAAGAGATGATCGCCGCCGGCGCACGAGGCGGTCGCGCGCCTCCGGAGCGAGGTCGCGCGGGCGATCGTCGGGCCAGCAGCAGGTCATCGATCGCCTCATCGTCGCTCTCCTCATCCGCGGCCACGTCCTCGTCGAAGGCCTTCCGGGCCTGGCGAAGACGCTCATCGTGAAGACTCTCGCGGCCTCCGTCGCGGGGAGCTTCAAGCGCGTGCAGTTCACGCCCGACCTCCTTCCGGCGGACATCACCGGAACGCAGATCTTCGATCCCGCCGGCGGAGGGTTCACCCCGCGCCTGGGCCCGATCTTCGCGAACTTCCTGCTCGCGGACGAGATCAACCGCGCCCCGGCGAAGGTGCAGAGCGCTCTTCTGGAGGCGATGCAGGAGCGGCAGGTCACGATCGGCGAGACGAGCCACCCGCTCCCCGAGCCGTTCGTGGTCGTCGCGACGCAGAACCCCATCGAGCAGGAAGGGACCTTCGCCCTCCCCGAGGCTCAGCTCGACCGCTTCGTCATGAAGCTGAAGGTCGGCTATCCGGCGAAGGAAGAGGAGCACCGGATGCTCCGCCTCTACCTCGACCCGATCGCCGAGCCGCCCGTGATCGAGCCGGTGATCTCCCTCGAAGGAGTCCGGCGGCTCTCGGGCGCCGTCGCGGGCGTGCACGTCGACGAGAGGATCGCGAAGTACGCGATCGAGATCGTGGCCGCGACGCGAGCCCCGCAGCAGTACGGCCTCCAGCAGATCGCGCCGATGATCGAGTTCGGCGCGTCGCCGCGCGCGACGCTCGCGCTCGCGCACGTCGCGAAGGGCCAGGCCTTTCTGGAGGGGCGCGCGTTCGTCATCCCCGAGGACGTGAAGGAAGTCGCGCTCGACGTCCTGCGCCACAGGCTCATCCTCACGTACGAGGCCGCGGCGGAGCAGGCGACTTCCGACGATCTGCTCGGGCGGATCCTCGCCGCCGTTCCGGTTCCATGATCTCCCTCTTCCGCCGGCAGCCGCCGCATCGGGCGGAGATCTCGACGCGACGGCGCGTGCGGGAGCTGGAGATCGTCACGGCGCGCCTGATCCGCTCGGGATTCGCGGGCCAGTACCACGCGGCCTTTCACGGCCGCGGGATCGAGTTCGCGCAGGTGCGCGAGTACCTTCCAGGCGACGACATCCGCATCATCGACTGGAACGTCACGGCGCGAACCGGGGTCCCTCACGTCAAGCAGTTCGTCGAGGAGAGGGACCTGACGGTTCTGGTCGCGATCGATCTCTCGGGCTCGATGGGGTTCGGCTCGATCGACCGCCGCAAGTCGGACCTCGCCGCGGAGCTGACCGCGGTCCTCTCGTTCGCCGCGAACCAGAACGGCGACCGCATCGGCCTCGTCACCTTCGACGAAGGGATCCGGAGCTACATCCCTCCACGACGCGGCGGCCGCCACGTCGAGCGGATCGTCCGTCAGGTGCTGATCGACTCCGAGAAGCCCGCCCGCGCGGCGGACTTCGCGCGCGCGACTCGCTTCATCCACCGCGTGATGGTCAAGCGGGCGGTCATCCTCGTCATCTCCGATTTCCTCGACGGCGCCGCGCCTCCGCTCCTCGAGAAGCTCCGTTCGCGGCACGACCTCGTCGCCCTCGCGCTGAGCGACCCGCGCGAGAGGCGCCTGCCGTCGACGGGGCTCGTCGACCTCGTCGACAACGAGAGCGGCCGCCGAGTCCGCGTCGACCTCTCCGCCGTTCGCGCGGAAGGGGAGCGCAGGCGCGCCGAGAGCCTCGAGGCGCTGAAGAAGCGGAGGATCGATGCCGTGGCTCTCTCGACCGCCGAGCCGTACGAGCGCGCGCTGATCCGGTTCTTCGATTCCCGCGGGAGGAGGCGTCGATGATCGCGCTCCTCCTTCTCGTCGCGCTGGGCGGGCCGCCCGCGCGGGTCTCTCCCGCGGCGCCCACCGTCGGCGACCCGATCGCGATCCGGTTCCCGGAGGAGCGCGCGAAGATCACGCTCGAGGAATCGGACGCCTACGAGATCGTGAAGTCCGGCGCATCGCCCGCGGTCATCCGCGCGTTCCGCCCCGGCCCGATCGCCGTGCGCGGCCGCCTCGAGAGCGCGAACGGCAGCTTCCGGTTCCGCGATCTCCGGATCGAGGTGCGATCGGTCCTCGCGGAGGACGACTCGCTCGAGCCGGCGCCGTTCCGCCCGCCGCGCGAGATCCCGCCGAACCGCGTCGCGTGGTGGGCGATCGGCTTCGCCGCCCTCGCCGCGGTCGCGCTCTGGACGGCCGTATGGAGGATGAGGGACGCCGTGGCGCCCCTGGCCGCGAGCGCCGCGGCGAGCTTCGCTGCCGGCTCGGACCGAGTTTCTGGCCGAGCTCCGACGCGCCCGCTCGCTCGAGCTCCATCCCTCGCTCGTTCTGATCGGCGGCGCGATGCGGCGATTCCTCTCTCGCGTCCATCCCTCCTGGAGCCTCGACCTCACGAGCCGCGAGCTCCGGAGAGAGCTGAGGCGGCACCGCGTCCGTGAGGAGCTCGTGTCGACCGTGGACCGGGTCCTCGTCGAAGCGGACCTCGAGAAGTTCTCCCCCTGGGGAGCCCCGGAAGTCGATCGCGACGCTCTGATCGAATCGGCCGGGAAGCTCGTCGAGCTCGATCACCGGGGGACCTCGTGAGATTCGCCTCTCCCTTCTGGTTGGCTCTGCTGGCGGTCGTCGCCGCGCGCGCGGCGCTCGCGATCCGGGACCGATCGCGGGGAGAGGGCGCGTTTCGTTTCTCGTCGCTCGCGCTGCTCGAGCGGCCGTCCTCGCTCCGCTCGAGCCTCTCGTGGATTCCGTTCGTGCTCGAGCTCGCGGGCCTGACGCTGCTCGTGGTCGCCCTCGCGCGACCGCAGCGCGTGCAGGAGCGCCCGCAGGAACGGCGCGGGATCGACATCGTGATCGCGCTCGACGCCTCCGGCAGCATGGGGGCCGAGGACTTCCAGCCGAGGAACCGGTTCGGCGTGGCGAAGGAGCTGGTCGGCGAGTTCATCGCGCGGCGGGAGGACGACCGCATCGGGATCGTCACGTTCGGCCAGCGCGCGGCGACGCGCGTCCCGGTCACGTTCGACCGCGACGTCGCGCGGGAGGTCCTCTCGCGCGCCGAGATCGGGGAGAACGGCGACGGGACGGCGATCGGGACGGCGATCGCGACCGCGCTGAACCGGCTCAGGACCTCGAAATCGCGGAGCCGCGTGATCGTCCTTCTCACCGACGGAGTGAGCAACGCCGGCTCGATCGAGCCCGACGCGGCCTCCGAGATGGCGCGGGAGCTCGGCGTGCGGCTCTACGCGATCGGGGTCGGCAGTTACGGCCCCGTTCCCGTTCCGGTGCGCGTGCAGAACAGGATCACGGGAGAGATCGAGGTCATCTACCAGACGATCCGCGCCGATCTGGACGACGCGATGCTCCGCCGCATCGCGCAGCGGACCGGCGGGAGCTACTTCCGCGCGACGGACGAGCGGACGCTCGCCGACGTCCTCGCGACGATCGACCGGCTCGAGAAGACGCCGATCGCCGCGCCGGCGGAGCTGCTCGTCGAAGAGCTGTTCCGAGCGCCGCTGGCCGCCGGCCTCGTGCTCCTCGTCCTCGCGCTGCTGACCGGAGAGACGCTATGGATGCGATTGCCGGCGTGAGCTTCGGGGAGCCGCGGATGCTCGTGGCGCTGGCGGCGCTCCCGCTGGCGGCGTGGTTTCTGTTCGCCCGGGAGCGCGCGCGCCGGCGGCGCGCCGATTCGTTCGCCTCCGAGCGGATCCGCGGAGTCCGTTTCCCGGCGCGCTTTCTCCGTCCGCCGCTGCTGGTGGCCGGGCTCGCGCTCACCGCCCTGGCCCTCGGCGCGCCCCGCGCGGGCTTCGAGCTGCGGCCCGTCCTGCGCGACGAAGGATCGATCCTCATCGCGCTCGACGTCTCCGCGAGCATGGCCGCGGAGGATCTCGGCGTGCCGCGCCTGACGGCCGCGAAGAGCGTGGTCCGGAGCATCCTCGCGCAGCAGCAGGGGCGGGTGGGCGTCCTCGCCTTCGAGTCGGTCGCCGAGCTGCTCTCGCCGCTGACGACCGATGCGACGGCCGTGCAGGATCTCGTCGACTCGCTCACCCCGGGCGAGCTCGCCCTCGCCGGCACCGACCTGGGCGCCGCCATCCTGCGAGGGGTCGAATACCTCGGGAGCCGAACGAGCGGCCCCCGCGCGATGGTGATCCTGAGCGACGGCGAGGACCAGGGGCGGCTGCTCGACAAAGCGCTCGACGAGGCCGTTCGCCGCCAGATCCCCGTATCGACCATCCTTCTCGGCACGCCCGGCGGCGGAAAGATTCCGGTGGGGGATGGCTTCCTGAGCGACGAGTCGGGGCGCGTGGTGACGACGCGCGCGAACGCGGATCTGCTCGGGAAGATCGCGCGAGCCACGGGAGGCGCCTTCATCGCGAATCCATTCGACCGCTCCGCGTTCGCGGCGATGGAACGCCTCTCGCCCGCCGAGATCGTGAGCGGCAGCGGGAGGACCCGCAGGGTGCCCCTCGAGCGCTACCAGTGGCCGCTCGCTCTCGGGCTCGCGCTCCTTCTGGGCGGGTCGTTCTTTCATCGGGGGGCCGAGTGATCCGATCGATGATCAGCGTGATCGCCGCCGTGGCGACGCTCGCGTCGTGGCCGCTCTTCCGTCCGTCGAACTCCGAGCGGCTGACCGAGCGCGGACGGTCCGCGTTCCGGGAGGGGCGGTTCGCCGACGCCGCCGCGAGCTTCGACGCGGCGGCCGCGATCCGGCCGGAGCAGACCGCGCGGTTCAACCAGGGGACCGCGAAGCTCGCCTCGGGCGAGGCGGCGGGCGCGCGGATTCTCGACGAGATCGCGCGCAGCGCGGAGCCCGTCGGGAGAGACGCGCTCTTCAACCTGGGCAACGCCGCTCTCGGCGCGCGGCAGTGGGACGAAGCGATCGGCCGTTACTCGGAGGTTCTGCGGAGGAGTCCGCGCGACGCCGACGCGAAACGCAATCTCGAGATCGCGCTGCGGCGGCGTGAGGCGGAGCAGCAGCAGGAGCGGGGCGAGCGTGGCGACCCCCGTCCGCAGCCGGCTCCCTCCCCGGGAGAGGACGAGCAGAAGCCGTCGCCTTCCGAGCCGGGCGAAGGAAAGGAAAAGATGACGCCCGAGGAGATCCTTCGATCGATCGCACAGCAGGAGAAGGAAGAGCTGCGCCGGATGCGGAAAGAGAAGGCGGGGGAGGAGAGGCCGATCGGGTGGTGACGCGCGGGAGCGCGGGCGTCTCGCCCATACGCGCTAACTTAGCCACTCGCGAGGTGTCATCCCGAGCTGACCAACGGCGCGGATGGGCGTCTGGCCTGCCGTTGCGGCGCGGACATCAGACCTTAGACCTCGGCCTCGAACTGCGGTCGTGAAAAGCGAACGCAGAATGTTGAATGCAGAATGTTGAATCCACAAAATAGCTTCGATGGCGGACAGCGCGTCCGGAGGAACCTCGTTCGGGCGCTTTCTGGATTCTTCATTCTTCATTCTTCATTCTGCATTCGGCCTACCCGTTCCAGCGCTCGCGCCGCGACGACGATGAGTCGTTGGTCGCGCGTTCTCCTCCTCGTTCTCCTCGCGCAGAGCGCGCTGGGCGCGAACCGGATCAGCGTCGAGCGCCCGACCGTCAGGGTGGGAGAGACGTTCCGCGTCGTGATCGCGCTCGAGGGCGCCGCGGCCGAAGCGGATCGGCTGCCGATTCCGCTCACGAACCTCGAGCTCCTCGGCTCGCCGTCGGTCTCGAGGCAGTTCAGCCTGATCGACGGTCACTTCACGCGGACGAAGGTCCTCGAGTACACCGCGCGGCCGCTCGGTCAAGGGCGCGCCATCATCGGCCCGATCCGGTTGGTCCTCGAAGGTCGGCAGATCGAGATCCCGGGGGCGGCCGTCGAGGTGCTCGCTGCGACGGCCCCGGGAGGGGAGTCGCCCGCCGCCGCGCTCCGGCAGATGGCGCGGGAGTCGCGCGAGCCGGTGTTCGTGACCGTCGAGGGGGATCGCGATCGCGCGGTCGTGGGGCAGCAGATCGTCGTCACGTGGACCGTCTGGGCGCGCGAGGAGATGACCGAGCCGTCGATCATCGACCTGCCGAGCCTCGAAGGATTCTGGTCCGAGGAGATCCCGGTCGCCGGCCAGATCACGAATACGGTCGAAGAGGGGGACGTCCTCGCGCGCGCGGTCGTTCGAAAGGTCGCGCTCTTTCCGATGCGGAGCGGAGAGCTCGAGGTCGGACCCCTCGAGATCCGGGCGGGGATGTATCAGCGCCTCGATCCTTTCGGCTTCGGCGTTCTCTTTCGCGGAGGGTTCGTCAACGTGAATCGCAGCTCGCCTCCGCTGACGATCCGTGTCGCTCCGGTCCCGCGAGAGGCGGATGTCGTCGGCGATTTCGAGATGAGCTGCAGCCGGCCGATCGCGCGCGGCGGCGGCCCTGTGAGCTTCGTCGTCACGATCGCGGGAGAAGGGAGCCTGCGGCTCGCTCCCGCGCCCCGTTTCGAGAGCGCGCCGGCGGCCGAGGTTCAGGTCGAGCCGGGAGATCTCGACGTGCGGAGGAGCGGCGAGGGCCTTCGGATGAAGCGGAGCTGGACCGTGCTCCTGGTTCCGCGCGGGAGAGGAGCGCAGGCGATCCCCGCGCTCTCGATGCGCGCCTGGAATCCGGTCGCCGGGCGGCTCGAGGTCCTGCGCTGCGACCCCGGCCCCGCGTCGATCGAATCAATCGAGCGGAGCCGGCCGATCGCTCCCCCCTCTGCGGCGCGCCGCCCGAGCGACGAAGCGCCGCGCCGAGCCGTGCTCTGGCCTTTGATCGTCGCCGGGGTCCTCGTGATCCTCGGCGGGGCCGCCTGGCTGCTGCTCGCGCGGAGGCGCGAAAAGCTTCGCCCGCAGGAAGAGCGGATCCTTCGCCACCACGAGACGCCGCGCCTGATGAAGGAAGAGGTGAAGGAGATGCTGCGCGGGAAGGCAATCGACTCGGCGCTCCTCTACGGAGCGGGAACGCCGCTCGCGGATGCGTACCGCGCCCTCTGGTCCCTCCTCGACGTCCTGGAAAAGGAGCCGTGGGAGAGAGAGCGCTCGAGCGACGATCTCGTCAGAAGGGTGAGGGAGTTCGTGGGGCGGATGCAGTAGGTGTCATTCCCCATTCGACATTCGACATTCGAATGGTCTGCTCGCGAATCGTGAGTGCGTCATCCCGAGCCGAACGAACGGCGCGGGCTTATGACGCCTGCGTCTTCCCGCGAGCCGCCCGCGCCGCCACGGCGTAGACCTCGCGCAGAGGGATTCCTCGGTCGCGCGCGATCGCGGCGCACGATTCGTATTCGGGCGTGAGGTTAGCCTTTTCCTTCCACGTCGTCCGCTTGAACGCGATCGGGCCGAGCTCGGTTTCGAGCGTCACGCTCTCGCGCGGCAGCTCCACCCGCTGCATCGCGTGGAACCGCACGCCGATGGTCGTGGTCTCGCGGAAGATCGCGTCGAGGAGAGCGTCCTTCTCGTCCTGCCGGCATAGGACGCGCACGAGGGTGCCTGGGCGGTTCTTCTTCATCTGGAGCTGCTGGAACGTCACCTCGAGCGCCCCCGCCGCGTAGAGCCGCTCCATCGCGAAGCCGAGGATCTCGGGCGTGGCGTCGTCGAGATGGAACTCGATGGAGAGGACGTCGGGCCGGGACGACTCGTCCGCCTCGCCGAGAAGGGCGCGGACCACGTTCGGGAACTTCGGCACCTCGCGCGTTCCCAGGCCGTAGCCGACTCGATCGAGGCGCATCGGCGGCTGCGGCCCGAACTCGGAGACGTACTCCGCGAGGATCAGCGCGCCGGTCGGCGTGCAGAACTCGCCGCGCAGATCGAGCTGGAACGACGGGGCGCCGCGGAGGAGCTCCGCCGTGGCGGGAGCGGGGATCGGGATCGAGCCGTGGCGCGTGTCGACCCTGCCGCTTCCGGTATGGACGGCGGATGCGAGGACGCGATCCGCCGCGAGCTCGTGAAAGGCGACCGCCGAGCCGACGATGTCGACGATCGAGTCGATTCCGCCGACCTCGTGGAGATGGATCTGCTCGATCGGCTTCGCATGGATCTTCGCTTCCGCTTCGCAGATTCGGCGGAACATCGAGAGCGCCCGCTTCTCCACTTCGGGGTCGAGGCCATGTCCCTCGACGATCCGCTCGAAGTCGCGCAGGTTCCTGTGGGCGTGTCCCTCCTCGGGGCCCGTCTCGACCACGAATCGCGTTCCAGAGATGCCGGAGCGGACGTCGCGGTATACGCGGATCTCGTAACCGGACACCGGAAGCTTCGCCAGTTCCCGGCGGATTTTCTCGGGATCGACGCCGAGGTCGATCAAGGCGGCGATCGTCATGTCGCCGGCGATTCCGGCGGTGCAGTCGAGGTAGAGGAGGCGCATCCGCCGGAGTCTGGGGTCTGGGAGTCGTGAGTCCAGGAGTCGGCGAGGCCTGGAACCCAGGACGCCAAGACTCCCGGACTCCCCGACTCCAAGACCCCTAGACCGCGGCCAGCGCCCCCTGCAGCAGATCGTGCGACTTGAGCTCGTGGCCGAGGAAGTTGCGCCTCAGGAAACGGGCGAACGCGCGGAGGTCGAAGAGGACTTCGCGCCGGAGGGGGAGGGCGGCGAACTCCTCGACGGGGAGGCGGAACAGCGCGGCGAGCGCGTCCGCCACGTCGTTGGGGACGATGCGGGAGGTGCGGGCCTCGCACTTTCCGCAGACGAAGACGGCGAGCGCCTCGTCGTAGCGGAGCGGGGGCGCGAGCGGGCGCTGGCAGCCGGCGCACTCGCGCGTGGAGGGGAAGACGCCCCCGAGGCGGAGGATCCAGGTCTCGAAGTAGGCGACGACCGGCTCGACGGGAGCGCCCGCGAGGAGCGCTTCGCTCGTCCGGTCCAGGAGCCGGTAGAGGAGCTCGTTCGGGTCGGCGGGCTGGGCGAAGGTGTCGACGTGCTCGGCGATGTAGAGCGCGGCGAGCGCGGGGAGGAGCTGCTGTTGCGCCGGAAAGAGCGAGCGGATCAGGTCGACGGCCTCGATCCGCACCGTCTCGTCCTGCTCCTTTTCGAACCAGGTGATGCGGGCCTTCGCCAGCGGCTCGAGGGCCGCGCCGAAGCGGGTGCGGAGGCTGCGCGCGCCGTAGGCGAAGCCCTTCATCTTTCCATGGTCGGGCGTGAAGAACACGACCAGCTTGTCGCGTTCCCGCGATGCGTGCGTGAGCAGCACGATCGCCTCGCTCTGTCGGGACCTCACGCGCCTAGTGTAGTAGGGGCGCCCTGCGGGCGCCCGGAACGGCGCCCGGAACGGCGCGCGGAACGGCGTGTCGCGCTGATCGAGAGTCCGGGCGGCCACAGGCCGTCCCTACGGCGGTGGCGTGCCCCGCGCTCGGGCGCAGCTCGTGCAAACGCGATAAACTCGATTTCGCGACCCGCCGATGTCCTCCGATCCCCTTTACGTCCATCCGACCGAAGCCCGCAGGCGGTTCGAGGAGTTCTCGCACGGGGTCATCCGGGAGTCGAACCTCGCGGAGGGCGCGCTGCTGGTTGCGCTCGAAGAATATCCCCAGCTCGACGTCGACGAGTACGTCGAGAAGCTCGACGCGCTCGCCGAAAGAGTGCGCGGGCGGATGGGCCCGGGCGAGCCGGAGATCTTCCTGCTCGGCCATCTGCACCACGAGCTCTTCGACGAAGAAAGGTTCAGCGGGAACGCGCAGAACTACTACGACGTCCGGAACTCCTTTCTGAATGAAGTGATCGACCGCAGGGTCGGGCTGCCAATCACGCTCGCGACCGTATTCATCGACGTGGCGCGCCGCATCGGCCTCAACGCCTCCGGCATCGGGCTTCCGGGCCACTACATCGTCCGCGTGCAGTTTCCTCTCAGCGAAGTCATCATCGACCCGTTCCACGGCGGCAGGACGCTCACGCTCCTCGAGATCGACACGATGCTCGGCGAGATGAGCGGAGGGCAGGTGCGCCTCCGGCCGCATTTCCTGCGGCGCTGGAGCGCGCGGGAGACGCTCATCCGCCTCCTGGCGAACCTCCAGAATGCGTTCGAGCGCGCCGGGGAATCGAAAAAGGCGACGAGCGCCGCCGAGCGAATCGCTATCCTGAGCCGCAGCGCTCCGCCGGCCGCGGCGGAGCTGTGCTGACATCGATCGGAGGTCCGTCATGGGTACACGCACTCCCAGGCCGAAGAAGGCGAAGTCCTCGCGCGAGGTGGCCCCAAAGGCCGCGCGCGCGCCGAAGCCGAAGGAAAAGCAGCCGGAGAAACACTCCGGCTACCTGAAGGGAAATCGCATCTACCCGCAGGCGATCGAAAAGGGCGCCCTCGTCGCGGATCTGATCGACAACGCGTTCACCTCCTACAACGCCGGCCGCCTTCGCGAAGCGTGCCGGCTCTTCACCGAGAAGATGCTCGCCCCGGACTGCACCGTCGGCGTCTCCCTCAGCGGCGCGCTCACGCCGACGGGCCTCGGCAAGTCCGTCCTGATCCCTCTCATCGAGCACGGCTTCATCGACTGGATCATCTCCACCGGCGCGAACCTCTACCACGACGCGCACTTCGGGATCGGCCTCAAGCTCCACTACGGCTCGCCGTTTCTCGACGACCGCCGGCTGCGCGAGGAAGGCGTCGTCCGGATCTACGACATCCTCTTCGACTATCACGTGCTGCTCGACACCGACCGCTTCTTCCGCACGGTCCTCTCGCAGCCCGAGTTCCAGGGGCCGATGTCGACGGCCGAGTTCCACAACCGGGTCGGAAAGTACGTGCACGAGACGGAAAAGCAGCTCGGCATCGGGACGGTCTCGCTCCTGTCGGCCGCGTACCAGTACGACGTCCCGATCTACACCTCCTCGCCAGGCGACTCGTCGATCGGGATGAACGTCGCGGGCCTTCAGCTCGCGGGATCGACGCTCTCGTTCGACGTCTCGCGCCGACGTGAACGAGACCGCGTCGATCGTCCTCGAGGCGAAACGGGGCGGGGGAAAGTCCGGCGTGATGCTCATCGGCGGCGGGAGCCCGAAGAACTTCATGCTCCAGACCGAGCCGCAGATCCAGGAAGTGCTGATGATCGACGAGGAGGGGCACGACTACTTCCTCCAGATCACCGACGCGCGCCCCGACACGGGCGGGCTCTCGGGCGCCACGCCGGGCGAGGCGGTCTCGTGGGGGAAGGTGCGCCCCGACTCGCTTCCCGACGCCGTCGTCTGCTACTCGCGACTCGACGATCGCCCTGCCGCTCCTCGCCGCCTATGCGATCGACCGTCACGAGAAGCGGAAGCCGAAGCGCCTCTACCGCCGCCGGGGAGAGATGCTCGCCGCCCTGCGCGCCGCCTTCCAGGAAGCCCGCCACCGCCCCGGCCAGCGGACCTGGGTCGAGGAAGAGGCGGGAGGGGAGATGCGGGGGGGACGGTCAATCGCTAGAACAAGAGCGAAATGCAAAATGCAAAATGCAAAATGAAAAATCCAAAAAGGGCGTGAACAACCCTCTCGTTCAATGGCTCCGCGCTGTCGGGGCTGCCTTCTGACCCGTGCTGCACCGGAGTTCCTGCCTCTTTTTGGATTCTTCATTTTGCATTGTGCATTTTGCATTTGTCTTTGAACCCGCCATCCCGGCTCCGGCAAAGCGCACCGCGAAACTTGACTTTCCCCACTCCCGCCCCTACTCTCCCTCCGATGTTCGGCAGCAGCGTTGCGCATTGCGTTCGTTCGTTCTGGTGGCGTCACCAGAATTAGGGGGACGCCGTGTGCGCGCCCCCGATGAAGGGGGCCCTGCCGATCCGAGTTCGATCTGAATCGAGCCCCTTCCAGGCGGAAGGGGCTTTTTGTTTCTGGCGGAAATGATGACGAAGATCGTTGTGAGCGTTCACGAGACGACCGAGGAAGCAGCGCGCGAGACGATCGCCGCCGCCGGGGAGTCGGACGCCGTCGAGCTGCGCGCCGACGCCTTCTGCCCGGCGACCGGCTCGCTCGATCTCGCCGCCTTCCGCGCTCTCACGCCGCTCCCGATGATCTTCACGCGTCGTGGCGCCGGTTTCGACCGGGAGGAGACCGCGCGGGCGCTCGCCGCCGGGTTCGACTTCGTCGACGTGGAGTACGACGACGGCCTTTCCCCGGCCGACCTCGAGCCGATCTGCTCGCGGGCGATCCTCTCGTTCCACGACTTCGGTTCCGTCCCGGAACTCGAGCCGCTGCTCGGGAGAATGAGCGCCTTGGGGACCGCCTTCGTGAAGATCGCCGTCACGCCGCGGAGCTTCGAAGAGGACGCCGCGCTGCTCGACACGCTCGACCGCCACCGCGGAAACCTGGCGCTCTTCGGGATGGGGCCGTCCGGCCTCTACAGCCGCATCCTGGCGCCGTTCTTCGGAAGCGCTCTCGCGTTCGTCGGCGCCTCCGAGCAGCGCCCTGCCGCCCCGGGGCAATTTTCGCTCTCCCGCGCGCTCCTCTACTGGGGTGACCCCACGCGCATCGCGCGGCCCGAAGCGATCTTCGCGGTCGTCGGGAATCCGATTGCGCACTCGCTCTCGCCCGCGATCCACAATCCTCGGTTCCGGGAGCTGGGGGTGGCGGCGGCGTATTCGATCGCCGAGGTGGCGAGTCTCGAGGAGGTCGCCCGCGGGGTGGCCGGATCGCGGCCGTTCTTCCCGACCGGGATCAGCATTACGGCTCCCTTCAAGGAGGAGGGGTTCCGTTTCGCGTCCGAGCACGGCGCGTCGATCTCGCCGCGCGCCGCCGCATGCCGGGCGATCAACACGCTCGTGCGGCGGCTCGACGGGACCCTCCTCGCCGACAACACGGACGTCGAGGGGATCGCGGCCGCGTTCCGCGCTCTCGGTAGAGCGCCCAAGAGCGCAGCCGTGCTCGGCGCCGGCGGCTCCGCGCGCGCGGCTCTCGTCGCTCTCCGCGAGGCGGGAGCTTCCGTCGGGATGTTCGTCCGGGACCCCAATCGGGTGGCGGTCGGCTCGTTTTCGGGGGTCCGAGTCTCCTCACTGGCCTCGCTGGACGAGTTCGAGGGAGATCTCGTGGTGAACGCCATCAGCGCCGGGGCCGTGGTGCCATATCCCGCGAAGCTCCTGCGGCGGGGGATGGCGATCGTCGACCTTGCGTACACGAAGCCGCGGCTCGAGCAGCTGGAGGCGGCGCGCGGCGCGGGCGTCGAAACCGTCGACGGACTGGCCGTGCTCGAAGGGCAGGCGCGCGCCCAGTCGAGACTGTTCCAGCTCGCGGTAAGGGGAGGGAGAGCATGAACGCGCGCGGCTTCGCGAGGGAGCCGATGTCGCCAATGCGCGGCTCGCACTTCATCCTGCGCGCGCTGTCCCGGGGCTCGCGCCCCGGGCTGTACGATTTCGCGCCGCTGGCGCGTGTGTTACAGCGGCTCGACCCAGCCGCGGAGCGGCGGGCCCGGCTGGCCCGGGGCGTCATCCCCGGGAAACGGGGCGGAAAGGGCCAGGCGGCCGCCGCTGGCACGACATCAGTCCCAGCGGTCGTTCGCGCGAGATCGAGCGGGCGAAGCGCCGGATGCGGCGCCCACGGCCCTACGCTCCCGGGCCTCACATCGCGTACGCTCGCACTTGCAGCTGACCAATCGAGAGGCGATTCAACGATGAAGAAGCACAGCGCACTGCCGGGGTTCCGGGATTTCTATCCGGAGGAGATGGTCCGGCGGCAGCAGATTTTCGAGGCGTGGAGCGAGGTGGTGACGCGGTTCGGGTTCGAGCTCTACGACGGCCCGCCGCTCGAAGCGCTCGAGCTGTACGTGGAGAAGTCGGGACCCGAGATCGTCAAGCAGCTCTTCAACTTCACCGACAAGGGGGGGCGCGAGGTCGCGCTCCGGCCCGAGATGACGCCGACGCTCGTCCGGATGCTCGGCGCGCGGATCAAGGGGATGGCGCGCCCGGTCCGGTGGGCCTCGATGCCCCAGCTGTTCCGCTACGAGAAGCAGCAGCGGGGGAGGCTCCGCGAGCACTTCCAGCTCAACATGGACATCATCGGCGAGGAGTCGGTCCTCGCCGACGCCGATCTTCTCGCGGCGGCTCTCGACGTGCTCCGGATTCTCGGGCTCGGCCCCGGCGACGTGGTCGCCCGCGTCTCGGACCGGCGCCTGCTGCAGGCGGCGCTGCTCGAAGAGGGCCTGGGCGCGGGCGACCTGCCCGTCGCATACACCGTGATCGACAAGATCGAGCGGGAGCCGCGCGAGGTGCTCATGGAGCGGCTCGCGCAGCTCGGTCTCGACCGCGCGAAGGGGGAGAAGATCCTCGGTCTGACCGACCTCTCGCTCGCGGACCTGCGCGCCCGGTACGGAAGCAACGAGAGGATCGCGCCCGTCCTCGACCGGCTCGACGACTACTTCCGAGCTCTCGCGGACCTCGGTTTCGCCGACTGGGTCTCCTTCGACATGAAGATCGTGCGCGGGCTCGCGTACTACACGGGGATCGTCTTCGAGATCTTCGACCGGAAGGGGGAGTTGCGCGCGATCTGCGGAGGCGGGCGGTACGACGCCCTCTTCGCCTCGCTCGCCGACGTCGACGTGCCGGCCCTCGGCTTCGGCTTCGGCGACGTCGTCCTCGGCGAGCTGCTCAAGGATCGCAAGCTGGCGCGCCAGAGCGTCGCGGCAGTCGACGCGGCGGTGATCCCGGTCGACGACTCCGTCCGTTCCGAGGCGCTCCGGATCGTCTCCCGTCTCCGGCGCGAAGGTCTCTCCGTCACCTACCCGTACAAGGCGACGGGCGTGGGGAAGGCGCTCAAGGCCGCGGGCGCCGCGGGCGTTCGCGACGCGATCGTCATCGGGCCCGACGAGGTGGCGGCGGGGATCGTCTCCGTGCGGAATCTCGCGTCGGGCGACGAACGAAAGATCTCGGTCGAGGACTACCTCGACGGGATGAGGGAGAGGCGGGCGCGGGCGGTGTGGGAGTGACGCGGCTTTCTGCATTCGTCCTTCCGGGCGGGGGTGACGGGATCGTCGGAACCTTGGAGACGCCGTCATGAACATCGCCTCCTTCACGCCCGAGCTTCTCGACCGGCTTCGCGGCGAGTACGACGTCATTCCGATCGTGCGGACGGTGAGCGCCGACACGATCACGCCCGTCGCGGCGTTCGCCGCGCTCGCGGGGTGGAACGAGGAGGCGTTTCTCCTCGAGTCCGTCGAGAGGGGCGAGTCCGCGGGGCGCTACTCGTTCATCGGCGTCGAGCCGCGGCGTACGCGCGCGTTCCGTCGGGGGATGTCGGGGTGCGCGGACGCGCTCCGGGAGGAGCTGATCCCGCTCCGCGTCTGGAGCGAAGAAAATCTCCCGCCGTTCTTCGGCGGCGCGGTCGGCTGGTTCGGCTTCGGAGTCGCCGGCTGGACCGAGAGCCTGCCCGACCGGCACGGCGCCACGGGGGACATCGACGCCGAGCTGCTCTTCTTCGATCAGATCGCGGCGTTCGACCATCTCGAGCAGAAGCTCTTCCTGTGCGCGAACGTCTTCAGCCGCGACCGCGAGAGAAGCTCCGACCTGCTCGCGCGCGCGGTCTCGCGGATCGAGCTGATGGTGTCGAGGCTCTCGGGCGCGCGGATCGATCTGACACCCTTCGAGCGCGAACGGGCGGTCGAGCTCGAGGCGCAGACCACGCGCGATGAGTTCCTGCGGATGGTCTCCGCGGCCCGGGAGCAGATCGCCGCGGGGGAGATCTTCCAGGTGGTGCTCTCGCAGCGGTGGGTCGCGCGGTTCCCGACGAGCGAGGCGCTGACGCTCTATCGCGCGCTCCGATCGGTCAATCCCTCACCGTACATGTTCCTTCTCCGGACGCGCGAGAGGACGTTCGTCGGGGCGTCGCCGGAGATGCTCGTGCGCGTGGAGCGCGGGCGCCTCGAGACGCGGCCGATCGCGGGCACCCGTCCGCGCGGAGCCACGCGCGAGGAGGACGCCGCCCTCGCCGCCGAGCTCCTCGCCGACGAGAAGGAAAATGCGGAGCACCTCATGCTCGTCGACCTCGGGCGAAACGACGTCGGACGAGTCGCCGCCCCCGGGTCCGTGCGCGTCGACCAGTTCCGCGGCGTCGAGCGATACAGCCACGTGATGCATCTGGTCAGCAGCGTCAGCGCCGAGCTCCGCCATGGCGCCACGGCCGTCGACGCATTCCTCTCGGCGTTTCCCGCGGGGACCGTCTCCGGCGCGCCCAAGATCCGCGCGATGGAGCTGATCGACGAGCTCGAGCCGCTCCGCAGGAACGCGTACGCGGGAGCGGTGCTCTATGCCGGCTTCTCGGGAAACCTCGACTCCTGCATCTCGATCCGCACCTTCGTTCTCGAGCGCGGGCTCGCCACGATCCAGGCAGGCGCCGGCATCGTGTGGGACTCCGTCCCGGAGCGGGAGTTCGAGGAATGCGCGAACAAGGCGGCGGCCCTGGGGCGCGCGCTTCGGCTCGCGACGGCCGCGATCCCGGCCGAGACGGCAGGGGAGGACCCCTCCGCGCGGTTGCCGATTCGATCGGGGCTGGACGTGACGCCATGATCGTCCTGATCGACAACTACGACTCGTTCACCTACAACCTCGTGCAGCTCATCGAAGAGGTCGCGGGCGAGCCGGTGGACGTGATCCGCAACGATGCGTACGAGGTCGACCGCCTTCTCGATTCGGCCCCGACGCGATCGTCGTCTCGCCCGGGCCCGGGACTCCTGCTCGCTCGGGCTCGATCGTCGAGATGATCCGCCGCAACACCTCCATCCCTCTCCTCGGGGTCTGCCTCGGCCATCAGGCGATCGGCGAGGCGTTCGGAGCCGCACTGACTGCGCACCGACCCGCCTCGCCACGGAAAGATCGATCGGATCGAGCACGCCGGACGGAACCTCTTCGATGGCTGTCCGCGCCCCTTCGATGCGGCGCGCTACCACTCGCTCACGATCGACCCGGCGAGCATGCCCGACGAGCTCGAGATCGACGCCTCCGCGAGCGACGGCTGCATCATGGCCGTCACCCACAGGACGCGCCCTCTGTTCGGGCTCCAGTTTCATCCCGAGTCCTACGGCACCGCCTTCGGGCGGTCTCTCATCGAGAACTTCCTTTCCCTCGGCCATCGATGGCGCAGCCGCTCCTGGCGACGCTCACCCGATGCGCAAGGCGAAGAGGGAGGATCTCGTGATCGAATCGACAATTAGAAAAATCGTGGATGGCCAGCACCTTTCCCGGCCGGAGATGCGGTCGGTGCTGTGCGACGTCATGGACGGCGGCGCGAGCGACGTGCAGAAGAGCGCGCTGCTCGTCGCCCTCCGCATGAAGGGCGAGACCGCCGAGGAGGTGACCGGCGCCGCGGAAGCGATGCGCGAGCGGGTCATTCCGCTCGAACCTGAACGGCTCGATGCTCGTCGACACGTGCGGAACCGGCGGGGACGGGCGGGGCACGATCAACATTTCGACGATCGCCGCGTTCGTCGCCGCGGGCGCGGGCATCCCGGTCGCGAAGCACGGCAACCGCGCGGTCTCCTCGTCCTGCGGGAGCGCCGACGTCCTCTCGGCCCTCGGCGCGAGGATCGACCTCGAAGCGCCCGAGATGGAGCGCGTGTTCGAGCGCGTCGGGATCTCCTTTCTATTCGCGCCGAAGCTGCATCCCGCGATGGCGGCCGTCATCGGCGTGCGGAAGGAGCTCGGCCTGCGAACCATCTTCAATGTGCTGGGACCCCTGACCAATCCCGCGCGCGCGCAGCGTCAGGTCCTCGGGGTCTTCGCGATGCGCCTGGTCCCTCTCGTCGGCGAGGTGCTGCGCGCCCTCGGGGCCGAGCACGCGCTCGTGGTCCACAGCCACGACGGGATGGACGAGATCTCTCCGGCGGCGGCCACGGACGTCTGCGAAGTGACGCCCGACGGCGCGATCAGGTGCTACACGATCGAGCCGGAGGAGCTCGGGATCGAGCGCGCCCGGCCGGAGGCGTTGGGTGGAGGCGACGCCGTGGAGAATGCACGCGCGGCGCGGCGGGTGCTCGAAGGCGAGGGCGGGCCCCACCGGGAGGCGGTGGTCGCGAACGCCGGCGCGGCGATCTATGTCGGGCGGCAGCGCCCGTTCGATCCGTGAGGGGGTGGAGCTCGCGCGAGAGTCGATCGACAGCGGCCGCGCGCTCGCGAAGCTGAACGCGATGGTGGAAGCGACGCGCTCCGCGGAGGCGCTCTCGTGAACGACCGGCTGCAGGAGATCGTCTCCCGCGTCCGCGCGCGGCTCGCCGGCGCTCCGCCGCTGGAGGAGCTCGCGAAACGGGCTCTCGAGGAAAGCGCGGAGAGGCCGCCTCACCGATTCCGCCGCGCGCTGCGCGCCGCCGGTGCGGGCGGCGCCGTCATCGCCGAGATCAAGGCGGCTTCGCCATCGGCGGGAGTCATCGTCGCGAATCCGGATGCCGGCGCCATCGCATCCGAGTACGCGCGCGGGGGAGCCGCGGCGATCTCGGTCGTCGCCGAGCCCGACTTCTTCGGCGGGTCGCACCGAATGGATCGGCGCGGCCGCGCGCGCGTCGCGCCTCCCCGTTCTCATGAAGCATTTCGTCGTCGATGCGCGCCAGGCTCTCGAGGGGATCGCAGCAGGCGCCGACGCGGTGCTCCTGCTCGCGGCGCTGCTGACGACGGAAGAGCTCCGCTCCCTCATCGTCACGATCGAGTCCCTCGGGCGTGATGCCCTCGTCGAGGTCCACGACGAACGGGAGCTGGAGTCCGCTCTCGCCGCGGGCGCGACGCTCATCGGCGTGAACAATCGCGATCTGAAGACGTTCTCGGTCGACCTCGGGACGGCCGAGCGGCTCGCGCGGGCCATCCCCGAAGGCGTCGTCCGGGTCGCCGAGAGCGGGATCCGCTCGCCGGGTGATGCCGCGCGGATGAAGCGCGCCGGTTTCGACGCGATCCTCGTCGGCGAGCACCTTCTGCGGCAGGCGGACCGCGCCGCCGCCGTCCGAGAGCTTCTCGGCTCGCCCGACCGTCAAGATCTGCGGGATCACCACGGCGGACGACGCCCTCGCGGCGATCGACGCGGGGGCCGGGTTCCTCGGGCTCGTCTTCGCCGAAGGCTCGCCGCGGCGCCTCGCGCCCCGCGCCGCCTCCGCCATCGCCGCGGCGGCGCGCGCCGCTTCGTCCCGCACCCGGATCGTCGGCGTCTTCCGCGATCAGTCGCTCGACGAGATCCGCGCGATCGCGGAGGACGCTCGATCTCGACCTCGTTCAGCTGCATGGGTCCGAGCCGCCGTCTGTCATCCAGCGAATCGGGCGCCCCTCGATCCGCGCGGTCGCGATCCCCGCCGAGGAACGGCGTTTCGCCGAGGCGGCGGAGGCTTCATGGGCGCTGCTCGAAGGAGCGAGCCCGGGGAGCGGAGAGAAGTTCGACTGGGAGCTCGCGCGGCGTTCGCCGCGGCCTCGACGGATGTTTCTCGCCGGGGGCCTCACTCCGGAGAACGTTCGCGACGCGATCGCGCGCGTGAGACCCGAGGGAGTCGATGTGTCGACCGGCGTCGAGGAGAGCCCGGGAAAGAAGAGCGCGGCGAAGATGCGGCGCTTCGTCGAGGAGGTGAATCGGGCATGAGCGCGAAGAGGAACATGCCGACACGGGACGGATTTTTCGGCGAGTTCGGCGGAAAGTTCGTTCCCGAGACCCTGATGGCGCCGCTCGCGGAGCTCGAAGCCGGGTATCGCGCGGCGCGGCGCGACCGCGCATTTCGTCAACAGCTTGACGATCTGCTTCGCGACTACGTCGGGCGGCCGACGCCGCTGACCGAGGCGGCGCGGTTCGCGGCCGGATGCGGGGAGTTCCGCCTTTTTCTGAAGCGGGAAGACCTCAATCACACGGGCGCGCACAAGATCAACAACGCGCTGGGGCAGGCGCTGCTCGCGAAGCGGATGGGGAAGGGGCGCGTCATCGCGGAGACCGGAGCGGGGCAGCACGGGGTCGCGACCGCGACCGCATGCGCGCTGCTGGGGCTCGAGTGCCGCGTCTACATGGGCGAGGTCGACATGGCCCGGCAGGAGCTCGAACGTCTTCCGGATGCGCCTTCTCGGCGCGGAGGTGGTGAGCGTCGCGAGCGGAAGCCGGACCCTGAAGGACGCGATCAACGAGGCGATCCGCGACTGGGTCACCAACGTCGCGAGCACGCATTACATCATCGGCTCGGTCCTCGGCCCGCATCCCTATCCGATGATCGTGCGCGACTTCCAGTCGGTGATCGGGAGGGAGGCCGCGGCGCAGATCCGGAGGCGGACGGGGAGGCTCCCGGACGTCGCCATCGCGTGCGTGGGAGGAGGGTCGAACTCGATCGGCCTCTTTCACGAGATGCTCGAGCACGAGGGCGTGAGGCTCATCGGCGTCGAGGCGGGCGGGAGGAGCCTCGCGCCCGGCGAGCATGCGGCGCGGTTCGCGGGAGGGTCGCCCGGCGTGCTGCACGGGACGCGCTCGATCCTGCTTCAGGACGAAGAGGGACAGATCGGCGGAGACGCACTCGATCTCGGCAGGCCTCGACTATCCGTCGGTCGGGCCGGAGCACGCGTATCTGGGCGGCGCGGGACGAATCGAGCTGACCTCGTGCGACGACGACTCCGCGCTCGAGGCGTTCCACGAGCTGAGCGCCAAGGAGGGGATCATCCCCGCGCTCGAGTCGGCGCACGCCCTCGGGTGGCTGCTCGAGATGGAAGGGAGCTTCCGCCCGGAGCGGTGGTCGTCGTCGAACCTCTCGGGCCGTGGCGACAAGGACGTGCCGCAGGTGATGGAGTCATTCTCACGAACGGAATTGCAACCGCATGTCATCCCGAGCCCTCACGTCGCGCTTCGCGCTCCTCAGGGCAGGCTCCGCTCGGATCCGGGCGAATCCACCCCACGTACTCGCACCGGCTTCGCACCGAGACCGCATCCGTGACGCGTTCAAGCGGATGAAGCGCGAGAACCGCTGCGGCCTCGTCGCGTACGTCACGTGCGGCGAAACGGGGGTGGCGGGAACGATCGACATCGCGCTCGCGCTCGAAGCCGCCGGCGCGGACGCTGATCGAGCTCGGCGTGCCCTTCTCCGACCCGATCGCGGACGGCCCCGTCATCCAGGCTGCCTCGCAGCGCGCGCTCGAGCGAGGCACGACGATGGAGGACGTCATGGCGATCGCGGCGGGGATCCGGCAGAGGAGCGACATTCCGCTGGTCGCGTTCTCGTACCTCAATCCCATCCTCCGGCTCGGCGCGGATCGATTCGCGGCCCGGGCGCGTGAGGCCGGGTTCGACGGAGCTGCTCGTCACCGATCTTCCGCCGGAGTCGGCGAGGGAAATGTGCGGGGCGCTCCGGGCCAGCGGGCTCGATCCGATCTTCCTCGTCGCGCCGACCTCGACGCCCGAGCGGGTCCGGCTCGCGGATCGGATCTCGCGCGGGTTCGTGTACTGCGTTTCCACGAGCGGGGTGACCGGTGCGCGGCGCGATCTCGACCCGGCGCTGCTCGAGCGGCTCGAGACGCTCCGCCCCGCCGTCAGGAATCCGATCGCGGTCGGATTCGGCGTCGCGAGCCACGAGCAGTACCGCACGCTCTCGTCCCGCTGCGACGCGGTCGTCGTCGGAAGCGCGATCGTCCGCGCGATCGGAGACGGCGACGAGACGGGGGCGCCCGAGCGCGCCGCGGCCGTCGTGCGGGAGATTCTCGGGACCGAGGCCCTGCGGAGGGTCACGGTCTGAGACCTCGTGCGCGCGCCGCCTCCTCGGCCCTATTTCACGCTGATCGCCGAATCGAAGTCCGCGCGCGCGGTCGCCAGGGCAGGGGAGACGGTCTCGTTCACGATCCCGGACGCTTCGACCACGACCACGTGCGGAAGCTCCGGCGTGTCGACGTAGTGCTCGTGGCTCTCGAGGCTCCGGAGCGCCTCGTGCGCGCTCTCCCCGTACTTGAAGGAAGCGATTTCCGCGAAGCCCGCCGCGCGAAGCGTCGCCTCGAGCGCGGGGAGGTTGTAGAGGAACTGGTGGCCCCATCCCCGAAAGGCCTTGTTCATCCAGAAACAGTCGCGCACCGCCTCCCCCGGGTCGGACCACTGCCCGGGGTGATATTGCATGTGCCAGACCCAGTCGAGGTTCGGCGTCGAGAGGCGGAGGATCCCGTCGGGCCTCAGGATGCGCCGGCACTCCCGAAGGAAGCGGAGGCCGTCGTCGTACGAGAGATGCTCGAGGAAGTGCTCGGCGAAGATCAGCTCCGCCTCGGCCCTCTTCCACGGCATGCCGCGCGTGACGTCGAGCACTCGATCGACGCCGGGATACTTCTGGTTGTCGACGTTCGTCCAGCCGGGGATCCGAACCGGGCCGCTTCCGATGTGGAGCCTGAGCAAGGGGCGCCTCCTGAGACCTGAGCCGGCATGGAGTCTAGGGGTCCCGAGGGCTGGGAGTCCAGGAGTCAGTCGGAAATCCTGGGCGAGTCCCGGACTCCGGACTCCCAGACTCCGAGACTGAATACAGGTTTGAGCGTTTGTGTTAGAACGACCCGATCATGTCCGCCGACGAGATCCCGTGCCGGCTCCCGGAACGAACGGGAATCCACCTCTGCGTGTCCTGCCTCGCGGAGACGCCGGAGGCGGCCTACTTCTCCAACGATCATCTTTGCGACGCCTGCGCGGAGCGCGAGGGCTATCCTCTCGCGTCCACTCCCGATCCGGAGCCCGTTCGGGAGCGTCCGCGGAAGGCGCGGGCCGGGCGCGAGTGACTCATCCCCGTTCCTTTTCGCGCGTCGCCGTCGTTCACGATTGGCTGACCGGGCAGCGGGGGGGGAGCACGTCCTCGAGGCGATCCTCGACCTCTTTCCGCAGGCCGAGATCTTCACGCTCTTCCACTATCCCGGCCGCGTATCCTCCCGCATCGAGAGCCACACGATCCACACGAGCTCGCTCCAGCGCCTCGCGATGCGCGCCTCGAACTACCGCTATCTCCTCCCGCTCTTTCCGCGCGTCCTCGGCGAGTGGGACTTCTCCGGTTTCGACCTCGTCATCTCGTCGAGCCACTGCGTGGTGAAGGGAATCGACGCAGGCAGCGCCACGCACGTCTGTTACTGCCACACCCCGATGCGGTACGTCTGGGACCGGTTCGACGACTATTTTCCACCGGAGCATCCGCTGCGGCGGTTCGCCGGGAACGTGGTCGCGGCTCCTCTCCGCGAGTGGGACCGCCGGACGGCCGCGAACGTCGACGTCTTCGTCGCGAACTCGTCATTTGTGCGAGAGAGGATCCGCCGCTTCTACGGGCGGAGCGCGGAAGTCATTCATCCTTTCGTCGACGACCGCTTTTTCTCGGCGCCGCTCGACGCGCCGCGGGGCGGCTACCACCTCGTTCTCTCCGCGCTCGTTCCGTACAAGAGGATCGACCTCGCAATCGAGGCGGCGCGCCTGGCGGGCGAGCGGCTCGTGGTCGTCGGGAGCGGCCCGGACGAAAGGAAGCTCCGTGCGGCGGCGGGCGACGCGGCGGAGCTCCTCGGATGGGCGTCCGGCGACCGGGTGGCCGAGCTCCTCTGCGGAGCGAGCTCGCTCATGATCCCCGGCGTCGAAGACTTCGGGATCACGGCGCTCGAGGCGATGGCGTGCGGGACGCCGGTGATCTCGGTGGCCGCCGGTGGAGTGCTCGAGACGGTGATCGGCGGGACGACTGGGATATTCGTCGAGTCGGCGGATCCCGAGTCGCTCGCGGCCGCGATGAAGAGCGCGCGCGGGCGAAGCTGGGACCGCGGCGTCCTCCGGGCCCGCGCGGCGCATTTCAGCCGGCGACGGTTTCAGGAGGAGTTTCGTACACTCATCGAGGGAGCTCTCGCGGCGGGAGTCGGCTCCGCCGAAGACGCATGATCCAGCGAAAGTACGAATCTCTGGCGGCGCTGTACCTGGCGATGGACGGGGCCGCCTCGGCCCTGGCGATCCTCGCCGCCTACTGGCTTCGTTTTGCCGTCGAAGTGATCCCGGTGACGAAGGGGCAGCAGGACTTCGGGGTCTACGCGCGCATCCTTCCACTGATCGTCGTCGTCTTTCCGCTCGCGTTCGCGGTGCAGGGGCTCTATCGGATCCGGCCGACGCGCGCTCCGGCCGAGGAGTGGCTCGGCGTCACGGTCGGCACGGTGAGCGGCGCGCTGGGCCTCTCGGGCCTCCTTCTCTGGATCCGGCCCGAGGGGATTCTCGTCGACTACTCCCGCGCGACGCTGGGGATCTTCATGGCGTGCGAGATCGCGCTCGTGATGCTCGGCCGCACCGCCGTCCGCCGCGCGCTCCAGGCGCGCTATCGGAAGGGAAAGAACCTCGAGCGCGTGCTCATCGCCGGAGGAGGAGAGCTCGCGAAAGCGGTCGTCGCGCGGATCCGAAACCACCAGGAGCTGGGCTTCACGATCGTGGGAGCCGTGTCGGACGACGAGGACATCGAGGGGCTTCCGCGCCTCGGCTCGCTGGCGGAGGCGGAAAGCGTCGTGGCGAAAAGCGGGATCGATCACGTCTTCGTCGCGCTGCCCCACGAGTCCGCGAAGCAGACGATGGATCTTCTCGACCGTCTCACGCGCGAGTGCGTCGCGATTCACGTCGTCCCCGATCTGCTGCAGTTCATGGCGCTTCGCTCCCGGGTCGAGGACGTCGACGGGCTGCCGACGATCAATCTCTCCGAGACCCCGCTCGACGGGTGGAGCCTCGCCGTCAAGCGCCTCTTCGACGTCGCGGTCGCCGGCCTCGCGCTGACCCTCGCCTCGCCCCTGATGCTGCTCATCGCAATCGTGATCTCGGATCGAGGACCGCGGGCCGGTGTTCTACCGGCAGAGACGGATGGGGCTCGACGGAGTCGCGTTCGCGATCCTGAAGTTCCGCTCGATGTCGGTGGATGCGGAGTCGACCGGCGCCCGATGGGCCGAAAGGGACGATCCCCGGCGGACCCGCTCGGGGCGCTGGATCCGCGCCTGGTCCCTCGACGAGCTCCCGCAGCTCTGGAACGTGCTCCGGGGCGACATGAGCCTGGTCGGGCCGCGCCCGGAGCGCCCCGAGTTCGTCGAGCTCTTCCGCTCCGAATATCCCGCACTACATGCTCCGCCACAAGGTGCGCGCCGGCATCACCGGCTGGGCGCAGGTCCACGGCTGGCGAGGGAACACGTCCGTGCGCATGAGGCTCGAGCACGATCTCTACTACATCGAGAACTGGTCGCTGCTGCTCGACCTCAAGATCCTGCTCATGACCCTGCGACATGGCCTCAGGCACGAGAACGCATACTGAGTCTGGAGTCGGGGGCCGAGGGGTCGAGAAGTGAATTGCAATCTGCGATCTGCAATGACTAATCGAACTCCCAGGCGACTTCTTGAACGCGCGATCGGTGCGCTCGACGATCTGCTGGATGTCCTTCTTCGCGTGCGCGGAGGAGAAGAAGGCCGCTTCGAATTGCGACGGCGGGAGGTAGACGCCGTCGGCGAGCATCAGGTGGAAGAAGCGGTTGAACTTCTCGGGGTTCGACGTCTTCGCGCTGTCGAGATCGACGACACGGGACCGTTCGTGAAGAAGAGCGTCCACATCGATCCGACGCGATTGATGCGTCATCGACGACTTGTGTTTTTCGGCGAGCTTCGCGGACGCCGGCCTCGAACTCGGCCGAGCGCTCTTCGAGATCGTTGTAGATGCCGTCGTTCTTGAGGACGCTGAGCGTCGACTTGCCCGCCGCCACGGCGAGCGGGTTTCCGGAGAGCGTTCCCGCCTGGTACATCGGCCCGAGCGGCGAGACGAGCTGCATCAGCTCCTTCGAGCCGCCGTAGGCGGCGATCGGCAGTCCGCCGCCGATCGATCTTGCCGAGCGTCGTGATGTCGGGCTTCACGCCGTAGAGGACCTGCGCGCCGCCCCACGCGACGCGGAAGCCGGTCATCACCTCGTCGAAGATCAGGAGCGTCCCGTGCTCGTCGCAGAGCGTGCGCAGACCCTCGAGGAACCCTGCGCCGGCGGGACGCAGCCCATGTTGCCGGCGACCGGCTCGACGATGATCGCGGCGAACTGTCCTTCGTGCTCCTCGAAGCAGCTTCTCGCACGCGGCTCGAGATCGTTGTAGGGCGCGCTCGAGCGTGAGCTTCGCGACCTCTTCCGGAACGCCCGGCGGAATCGGGAACGCCGAACGTCGCGCCGCCGGAGCCCGCCTTGATCGAGCAGCGAGTCGACGTGGCCGTGATAGCCGCCGTCGAACTTGAGGATCCGCTTGCGTCCCGGTCGCCGCGCGCGCGAGCCGGATCGCGCTCATCGTCGCTTCGGTGCCCGGAGCTGACGAGCCGCACCATCTCGATGCTCGGGACGCGCGTCGCAGATCATCTCGGCGAGCTCGATCTCGCCTGCGGTCGGCGCGCCGAACGAGAAGCCGCGCGTCGCCGCCTTCTTCACCGCCTCGACGACGTAGCGGTGGGCGTGGCCCAGGATCATCGGCCCCCACGAGCCGACGCAGTCGATGTACTGGAGGTTGTCGGCGTCGAAGATCCGCGAGCCCTGGCCCTGCTCGATGAACGGCGGCGTGCCGCCGACTGCGCGGAATGCCCGCACCGGCGAGTTGACGCCGCCCGGAATCAACTCCTGTGCGCGCTGGAAGAGAGGTTCGGAGTGTTTCCCCATGGCGGGGGGGGATTATAGCGGGGGAGGGTGGGGAGGATGTATCGGCGGTCACCGGGACCAGAAGAAAAATGCAAAATGCAAAATGCAAAATGCAAAATCAAAAAAGGGGTTAAGGCGCCGATTCGGCGGGTCGCCTCTTTTGGGGACTTTACATTTTGCATTTTGCATTTCGCCGAGCGAAGCGAGGCGTTCCTCACGGCACGATCGACGTGGCGCTCTCCTCGCTCCACTCCCGCACCGAGATCCAGCTCCCGAAGAGGCCGGCCAGGACGCCGGCGACGACGAGAAGGGCGAGGGATCTCCAGGGGAGGAACGTGCTGAAGAGGAAGCTCCAGAGCAGGGCGCCCGAGGGGTCGAGGGCCCGCCTGGCGAAGGTGAACGCCGTCCAGAGGAGACCGATCGCGATCCCCCCTCCGAGGAGTCCCTGGAGGATTCCTTCCATGAGGAACGGTCCCCGGATGATCCGTTCGGTGGCGCCGACGAGGCGCATGATGTCGATCTCCTCACGGTAGAGGATCATCGTCAGCCGGATGACGTTCGCGATCGTGAACGTCGCGGCGACCGCGAGGATGCCTCCCACGATCCATCCGACCAGGCGCATCGCATCGACCAGCCGGCGCAGCCGCGCGATCCACTCCCAGTCGAACTGGACGTCGTCGACCGCCTCCTGCGCCCGGATGCGGTCGACGCGGCGGTTGAACTCGACCGATTCGAGCGCGCTCGCGGGGACCTCGATCTCGATCGAGGGGGAAACGGGTTTTCATCGAGCTCGTCGACCACGCCGGAGAGCTCGCCGAACGCCTGCTGGAAACGGACGAGGGCCTCTTCCCGCGACACGGTTTCGCGGCGTCGGAAAGGAGGATAGAGGTCGAGCTCCGCCTCGAGCGCGGCGAGGGTTTCGGGCGCGGCCTGCGGCACGAGATAGACCGTCAGCTTCGAGCGTTCCTGCCACCGGCCGATCGCCGCGTCGAGGTTCGTCGCGAGCAGGAGGAACGAGCCGAGGATGAAGAGGGCGATCGCGATCATCGAGACGGCGGCGAAGCTCGTCCTCTTGGAGAGCCAGATGCGGCGGAGCGCCTCCCGGAAGAAGTAGCCGAGCGTGGAGCGGGAGGCGATCGACGGCTCGGAGTCGCGCTCGGGAAGGGCCATCGTTCACCAGCTGAGAAACGAGGCGGCGCGATCGCCCGAGGAGAGCTCCGCGCCCCGCGGCCGCTCCTCGACGAGGCGCCCGCGGTCGAGGACGAGGAGGCGCCTCCCGGTTCCGGCGATGAGCGACTGGTCGTGCGTGGCGAGCAGGACGGTCGATCCGCGCACGTTCGCGTCCATGAAGATCTCCAGGATCTCGCGGGAGAGCTCGGGATCGAGGTTCCCGGTCGGCTCGTCCGCGACGAGCACGCGCGGATCGTTGATCAGCGCCCGCGCGATCGCGACGCGTTGCTGCTCCCCGCCCGACAGCTGCCGTGGATAGGAGTTGAGCTTCTGTTGGAGGTTCACGGCGCGCAATACGGAGTACGCCTTCCGCTTCTGCTCCTTCGCCGGGACGCCGAGGACAGTCATGACGAACGAGAGGTTCTCGAACACCGTCATCCGTTCGATCAGCTTGAAGTCCTGGAACACCATTCCGATCTCGCGGCGGAAGAAGGGGAGTTGCGCCCGCTTGATCGCCGCCAGGTTTCTCCCGTTCACGAGGATCTGCCCTTCGGTCGGCGAGAGCTGCCGGAGGACGAGGCGCAGCAGGGTCGACTTCCCGGCCCCGGACGCTCCGGTGAGGAAGACGAACTCCCCTTTCTCGATCTGGAAGTTCACGTCGTGGAGCGCGATGTTCTCCCGATCGAAGCGCTTGGAGACATGGTAGAAATGAATCACTGCCGATGATGATAGCAAGTCGTCGGGTTTGCTTCTGATTGGTGATTCCGCCCCTCTCCCCAGCCCTCTCCCCGCGCTCCGCGGGGAGAGGTGTCAATCCAGGGACATCGTTGACGTTAGTCCATTGACATCGTTGACAGTCTCGGGACGTCGTTGACGGCTCTGACGAGCTCGCCGGTCCGTCGATCGTACGAGGCAAGCCGCTGGGTCCCGAAGTAGATATCCCAGACGCCGTCGTTGACGAGCTCGAGCCCGATGTTCTCGTTGATGAGGGTTTCGGTCAGGAACAGCAGCTGACCGTGCCACTTGAACTGCCCATTGCTGCGAACCCGGCGCACCTCGAAGTGCTCCGGGTAATGAACCTCGACTCGACGCGGGTAGGGCCGCGCGCACGGCCGTACCAAAGCGCGCGGCATCTGGCCGTTCAGCCCTCGGTGCGGGCGCCTCTCGTTGTACTCGCTCCGAAACGCGTCGAAGAGTCGCTGCTGGCCGCGGAACGAGGCGGCCGGCTCCCGACACACGGCGTCCTTCAGCGTTCGGTGCATCCGCTCATGGATCGCATTCTGCTGCGGCTTGCCGGGCTGAATGCGCCGGACCTGGATCCCGAGCTTGAGCCAGTACTTGGTCAGGTCGGTCAAGCCACCCAGGCCTGCCGGCGCACAGAACGGAACGCCGTTATCCGTCACGATCTGCTCGGGCACACCCCACTCGCGGAAGACGCGCTCGAACACGCGCAAGGCGGGTGCAGACAGCGGTCGAGCGCAACGCCTCGATCGCGTACACGAACCGGCTCGCCGGGTCGACGAGCGTCAGCGGGTGACACGGCTCGCCACCCCGTAACAGGATCCGTCCCTTATGGTCCCCGGTGATCGTGTGGCCCGAGCCGATCGGCTGGATCAAGGGCGCCGTTGGATCCACACCGCCTCGAGAACGCCGGCGTGTCTTCTCACCAGACCATGCCTCGCCACGATCGCGGCAGCGGCACTCCTGCTGATCACATGACGACCGTACTTCTGGTTCAGTACGTCCGCCAGAGTGGTCGGCCCACACGCTTTGGTCTCTTTCTTCAACGCGAGCAGCTCCTCGGACGATCTCGTCCGGATCCTGCGCGAGTTGCCGTGAGGCGCCCGGCTCTGGTCCATCAGCCCGATAAGCCCGTCTCTCTCATATCGATCAATCCACTTGTACAGACACTGTCGCGAGATCCGCTTCAGTCGGGCAATCTCGGAGATCGCCCATCCCGCTTTCCACAGCTCGATCGCTTCCATTCTCTCGTCCACAGGCCCCTGGCTCCACGGCATCTGGCGGATCCTCCGCCTGCCATTCTCCAGCCTCCTAACCTGTCAACGATGTCTTTGGACTTCTGTCTATGATGTCTCTGGACATACCAGGGGAGCGAGTTCGCGCGAGCACCGCGAGGCTGGCTCGTGGCGAGAGTCGAAGATCGCGGCTCTCGCGGAGACGTGCGCCCTCTCCCCGCGAGCGGGGAGAGGGCTGGGGATAGGGGCCGCGCCGAGGCGCCAATCTGCAATAATCCGCGCCGTGCTGGACAGAATCGATTCCGCCGTTTCCTTCCTTCGCTCCAGGATCTCCGCGCCGCCCGAGATCGGGATCATCCTCGGCTCCGGCCTCGGCGCGTTCGCCGGCGCCGTCGAGACCGAGCTGGTGCTCCCGTACGCCGAGATTCCGGGCGCCCCCGTCTCCGGGGTGGCCGGGCACACGGGAAAGCTGGTTTTTGGAACCGTGGAAGGCGCGCGCGTCGCCGTGATGCAGGGGCGCGTTCATTACTACGAAGGTTTCGAGATTCACGACGTGGTCTTCCTGCCGCGCGTGCTGGGACGGCTCGGAATCCGGACCGCGATCGTCACCAACGCCGCGGGCGGCATCAACGAGCAGTTCCGCCCGGGCGATCTGATGCTCATCTCCGACCACCTCAACTTCTTCGGGTCGAGCCCCCTCCGCGGCCGGAACCTCGAGCAGCTCGGACCGAGGTTCCCCGACATGAGCGAGGTCTATCCTGCCGCGCTCCGGGAGGTCGCGCGCCGGGCGGGAACGAAAGAAAAGATCGAGATCAAGGAGGGGGTCTACGTCGGCTTGACCGGCCCGGCGTACGAGACTCCCGCGGAGATCCGCGCGTACCGGATCCTCGGCGGTGACGCGGCCGGGATGTCGACCGTCCCGGAGGCGATCGCCTTCTCGCACATGCAGGTCCCGGTGCTGGGCATCTCCTGCATCACGAACATGGCGGCCGGGGTCCTGCCTCGGAAACTGACCCACGCGGAGGTGCTGGAGACGACGGCGCGCGTGGAAAGGACGTTCGTCCGGCTCCTGACTCGGGTTATTGCGGAAATGGCGTGAAAAGAAAAATGCAAAATGCAAAATGAAAAATCAAAAAAGGGTGCGCTGACGTTGCTTCTTTTTGATTTTACATTTTGCATTTCGCATTGTGCATTTGCCGAGCGAAGCGAGGCGTTCTCCCCCTGACTACTTTCCCCTGACTACTTCGAGCAGTTCCCGAAAATCCTCGGGCACCGGCGCCTCGAACCGCATCGGTTCCCCCGAGCGGGGATGGGGGAACGAGAGGGTGCTCGCATGCAGCGCCTGCCGGGTAAAGGAGGCGATCGCCTTCTGGAGCGGGCGGTTCGGAATCCCTTTCCACTGGGGTCCGGAGTAGACCGGGTCGCCGACGATCGGGTGCCCGATCGAACGGAGATGGACGCGGATCTGGTGGGTGCGCCCTGTCTCGAGCCGGCAGCGGAGCAGCGCCACGTAGCGGAGCGGCTCGAGCGTCTCGTAGAGGGTGACCGCATTGCGCCCCCCCGCGACGACGGCCATCTTCTTGCGGTCCCGGGGGTCGCGCCCGATCGGCGCGTCGATCCGGCCCGAGCCGGGGGAGGGCGTGCCGTAGACGAGGGCGAGATATTCTTTTCGGACCTTTTCCGTGTTCCAGATCAACGTGAGGGCCCTGTGGGCCGTATCATGCTTTGCAATCACGAGGACGCCGCTGGTGTCCTTGTCGAGGCGGTGGACGATGCCGGGGCGGATCTCGCCTCCGACACCGCTCAGCCCGGGAATGTGGAACAGCAGGGCGTTGACGAGCGTGTGGTCGGCGTGGCCGGCCGAGGGGTGGACGACGAGGCCGGCAGGCTTGTCCAGAACGGCGATGTCGTCATCCTGATAGAGGATTCGGAGGGGGATGTCCCGGGGAACGATGTCGACCGGCGCCGCGGGGGGGATCTCGACCCGGATCTGGTCTCCGGCCGCGACCCTTTGGGACTTGCGATCCGCGGTGCGCCCGGAGATTGCAATGAGCCCCTGGTCGATCAGTCCTGCCAGAAAGCTGCGGCTGTGGCCGGGGAGGAGCCGGGGAAGAACCTGATCGAGGCGGTCCCCGTCCCACTCGGGAGGGATGACAAAGCGGTCGGTCGTGGAATCCACGCTCGACGAGTATACGGAGAACGGCTTCGCTCGGGAGCAGAGTACGTTTAGAATGCACGGTCAGATTGCAATTGAACTCGACGGTCTCGTGCACGGGCGAGACTCGCTAAGGGGAAACGAATGAAAAAGAACTTCTGGATCGTATCGGCCTTCATGCTTCTGATGGCCGCTGGCGCGAGCGCCAGCAACTTCCGCGCAGCCGACCTCGTCTACGTGCCGAATGCGGGCAAGCTTCCCGGAGCGGTCGCGACGTACGAGACCGACGTCTGGGTCTCGAACCCGAACACGACGGCGGCGACCGTGTGGGTCGCCTTCGCTCCTCAGGGTCAGGACAACTCCACTGCCCCGACGAACGCGGTGAAGCTCCCGACCGATCTGGCTGCCGGTGAGCGGCGGGAGATCAACGACATCGTCGGGACGCTCTTTCCCACCCAGATCGGAAAACTCGGTCACCTCGTCTTCTTCGGCTACCGGGCGGGAGTCAACTCGGCCGACTGCTCGACCACGCCGACCGACTGCCGCGCGATCAGCGTCGAGGCGCGCGTCTTCGCGACGAGCGGCGGCACGAATCCCAAGACCTTCGGCATGACGGTCGCCGGCATCCCCTGGTACAACTATGTTTCCCCTTCCGCTCTCGACAGCAGGCTCCGGGAAGTGTTCATCACCGGCGTCCGCGAGTTCGGAGTCGCGGGCACGAACGGTTTCCGTACGAACATCGGCGTGGTCAACGCCTCCGGCACTCAGAACGCGCAGCTCCGCATTACGGCCTACAAGTCGGACGGCTCGACCGTCGGTACGGTCACTGAAACGCTGCCCCCGCTCGGCATGGTTCAGAGAAACATCACGCAGTGGGTCTCCGGCTTCACGGGCACGGGTTGGGTCCGCGTGGAGCAGGTCGACACGGGCGCCTCCGACCTCGCGTTCCTGGCCTACGGCACGCTCAACGACAACCAGACCTCCGACATCACGTGGCTCGAGGCGCAGTACTCGATGCCGTGGGACGAGGCGATGGCGCAGTGCATCTACGGCGCGAAGCCGCCCCGCCGCATCGTGAAGCGGTAGGCTTCGACCCGACTCATTTCCCGAGAGCCGCGCCCCCACGGGCGCGGCTCTCCGTTCGTTCCGGTCTGAAGGTAGAATCCCCAGCGTGCCTACCGTAGAGCGCCGCCGCCACCAGCGGCTGCAGTTCGAGCAGCCTCTGACGGCTCACTTCGGAAATCTCGACGTGGAGCTCGCGGACCTCAGCCTCCGCGGCGCGCGCATCCTCCATCTCCAGCCGCTGCAGGCGGGGAGGACGGCCGCGCTCAGCTTCCACTGGCTCCGGCACGACGTCGCGATCGACGCGGAGATCGTCCGCTGTCGCATGGAGCGGATGGCCGACTTCCGCTCCGGCAACGTCTACTCGAGCGGGCTCTGCTACGAGCGCCGCCGCGACGCCCAGGGCGATCCGCTGCGCGAGCTGGTCGAGGAGCACGTCGTCCAGGCCGTCCGCGAGCAGATCGCGAATGCGCGAGGGACGTTCATCCCACTTTCCGAGCGGATGACCCTGTTCCGTTCCGAAGAGCGGCTGTCGATCCTTCCCGCTCCGGGAGACCACCCAGCGGGATTGCCGCGCGCGTTCCTGGTCTGCAGCCTCGGGGATCACGGGTGGAGGAAACTCGCCAGCTCCGATCCGGCCCAGCCCGCCGAGGGATTCACGGTTTCGAGCCTGGAAGACTCCGATCACGTCGAGCTCCTCTGCCGGACCTACGGGAAGGCCGGCGAGCAGGACCGCCGGCTCATCCGGATGCTCGCGGAGATGAGCGTGCAAGAGATCCTTACTCGGTGACGGGGCCCCGGCCCCGGGACGGATTCCGGGAGCCTTCGGGCGCTGGATCGGGTCGCGTTCGCGCCCCCCCTCGCGCGCGGAATGCGTTCTCAAGACCCACTGTTGTCGCACTTTGCATGGCCGTGTTACCATGCGTCGACAGCTTTCGAGACCAGCGAAGGCGGCCGATTGGCCGCCTTTTTTATTGCATTCAGATATGGCAGACCTACCGGAGAAGATCGAGCAGGAGATCGGGCGGATCGTCGAGTCCGAGGGGCTCGAGCTCGTGCACCTCGAGTTCAAGCCGCAGGGGCGCGGCCATCTTCTGCGGATCGACATCGACAGGGAGGGAGGGGTCACCCTGGACGACTGCCAGTCGATCTCGCAGCAGGTCAGCACGTTCCTCGACGTCGAGGACCCGGTCCAGGGAGCCTACGAGCTCCAGGTTTCCTCTCCGGGGCTCGATCGGAAGTTCTACAGCGAAGCGGATTACCGGAAATTCATCGGCCGCCTGGTGCGGGTGAAGACGGCGAAAGCGATCGGGGGGCTGCACGTCATCGTGGGCCACCTCGAATCGTACGACGGCGTGGAGATCGTCGTGGTGGACCCGAAGTCGAAGAGCGGCAAGTCGTACGAGATCCCGATGGGAGAGATCAAGGAAGCGCGACTCGAAGTCGAGATCTGAGCAAGTCGGAAGCAGGAAGGGCCCGCACGCCCTTCGTCTCACGGAAGCAGAGCAGGGCAGACCAGGAATGAACGAGCAGTAGGAATCAGGCAGCAGGAATCAAGGAGGGTTGGCCCTTCCTACTTCCTGCTTCCTACTCCCGAAGGAGCAACGGCGATATGTTCAGCGAAAACGTCGGCAGGGACATCCGGGCCCTCGCGCACGAGAAGTCGATCGATGTCGAGCGGGTGTTCTCGGCTCTCGAGGACGCGCTCGCGACCGCGGCGAAGAAGTACTACAAGACGCGCGAGCCGATCGAGACGGTGATGGACCGGGAGACCGGGGAGGTCGAGATCTTCGTCGTGAAGGACGTGGTCGCCACGCCCGAGGAGATCGAGGATCCGAGCCTGCAGCTTCTTCTGGAAGATGCGAAAGCGATCGATCCCGAGGCCGAGGTCGGAAAGCGGCTGCGGCTCAACTACATCATCAAGACGGTGGTCGACGTGGTCGACGATTCGCTGACCGAGATCCGCACCTACGAGGCGCGGAAACTCGACAAGGACCTCGAGCCCGGCGATACGGTCAAGATCCCCCTGACGAAGCCGCCCGAGGAGCTCGGACGGATCGCCGCCCAATCCGCCAAGCAGGTCCTGTATCAGAAGGTCCGTGAGGCGGAGCGGGAGAAGGTCTACCGCGAGTTCGTCGGCAAGGTCGGCGAGCTGGAGAACGGGTACGTCAAGCGCTTCGAGCGGGGCGACATGATCGTGGACCTCAACGGCCGCACCGAGGGCATCATCCCGCGGTCGCACCAATCGAGGGCCGAGCGCTACGCGCAGGGCGACAGGATCAAGGCCGTGATCGCCGACGTGCACACGAACCCCAAAGGGCCGCAGGTCGTCCTCTCCCGGACCGATCCGCGCCTTCTGATCAAGCTGTTCGAGATGGAAGTCCCGGAGATCTACGACGGGACCGTCGTGATCAAGGGCGCCGTCCGCGAGCCGGGCGAGCGGGCGAAGATCGCCGTCGCCTCGCGCGAGCGCGACGTCGATCCGGTCGGCGCGTGCGTCGGCATCAAGGGATCGCGCGTGCAGTCGATCATCCGCGAGCTTCGCGGCGAGAAGATCGACATCATTCCCTGGTCGGACGACATCGTGAACTACGCGCAGAACTCTCTCGCCCCGGCGAAGATCACGCGCGTCGCCGTCACCTCCGACGAGGGGACGCGGCCGCACCTGGACGTCATCGTCGACAACGACCAGCTCTCGCTCGCCATCGGGAAGCGCGGCCTCAACGTCCGCCTCGCGGCCGAGCTGATCGGCGCGAAGATCGACATCAAGTCCGAGGACGAGGTCAAGGGCGAGGTCGCCGACGCCCTCACGACCATGCTCCAGCTGGCGATGGAAGAGGCCCGCGTCGCCACCAACGTCCACGACATCGAGGGGATGGAGCCGGAGATCGCCGACCTTCTCGAGGCCGCCGGCTACGACGACCTCGACTCGGTGCTCAACGCGAGCATCGACGACCTGATCGCGATCGATGGAATCGACGAGGACGTCGCCGCGGACGCCATCGAGCTGGCGCGGCGGCACGAGCTCGCCGAAGTCTCCGAGAGTGACGAGTCGCTCTCCGACGAAGACGAAGAGTACGAGTACGAAGAAGACGCCGAAGAAGACGCCGAAGAAGAAGGCGAAGCCGACTCGGAAGAGCTTCTCGCGGAAGGCGAGGAGCCCTCCGGCGAGGAAGGGGCCGCGGAGGATTCCGTGGTCACTGAAGACGCGAAACGTTCATGAGCACAGCGGCCGCGAGGCCGCGCGAGTGTGGGGGATCGCACCGCCGAGCGGGCGATATCCTCCACCCCACGCCCTCGAAGGGGCGGGTCAAGGAGCAGAGCGGAAATGGCAAAGGTTCGGGTCAGTGATCTGGCGAAGACGATGCGAGTGTCCGATAAGGACCTCATGTTCAAGCTTCAATCCCTCGGCGTCGAGGTCGAGAGCTCGAATTCCACTCTCGATCCCGACGTGATCGTCGCGATCCTGCAGGGAAAGAAGCTCACGTCCCGCCCGAGGACCGTCATCGTCCGCGATGAGAAAGCTCAACCGGTCGAGGAGAAAAAGCGCCGCGTTGTCCGCCCCCCGCGGCCGATCATCGCTCCTCCCGCGAAGAAGGAAGAGGGCGCAGCCCCGGCCGAAGGTCAGCCCCAGGCGAACCCCGCTCCCATCATCCCCGAGTTCATCCAGGCCGCCGAACAGGAGGAGATCGAGCAGGAGCGCGCCGCGCGCGAGTCGAAGGATCTTCCGAAGCCGAAGCGGCGCATCCTGTCCAAGAGCGAGGCGAAGCCCAAGGCCGAGCCGGTTGCGGAAGCCGCGCCGGAAGGCGCGCCCGCCGCCGCCCCCGCTGTTCCCGCGGCGGCCGCAGACCGCGCCGCCGCGCGCCCCTCGGGTCCCACCGGTCCCCGCGCGCGCGTTGGCCAGAGCCCGCGCCCGAACTATCAGGGGCAGGGAGCGCCGGGCCGTCCGTCCGGTCCCGCGGGCGCGCGTCCCGCAGCCCCCGCGGGTCGCCCCGCGACGCGCCCCGGAGCCCCGGCTGGCGCGCGCCCGACCGGCGCGACTCCCGCCGGCGCCCCGGCTCGCCCGGGCCGCCCCGGCGTTCGCCCTTCGACCGGCGCGCCGATGCCTTCGGCGCCCGGATCGCCCCTGGGCCTCCGCAGAAAGAAGGCGGACCAGGAAGAAGAGCGTCCGGACAAGAAGAAGACGACTGGAAAGCGCGGCAAGCGGAACGTGGCGAGCGAGGAAGATCGTGGGATCTTCACGAAGGGACCGTTCTCCGCGCAGGCCGTCCTCGACGAGGATGCGGGCGCGGGAGACGCGACGCCGGTCCGTCCCCTCGTCGAGGGTGAAGAGGAATCGGCCGAGAGCCATGCGCCCTCGACCCGCCGCGACCTGCGCAAGCAGGCGGCTCCGGTCAGCGGCCGGGTGCTCGAGTTCAAGAAGCCGACCGGGAAGGTGACATTGACCGAAGGAGTGACCGTCAAGGAGCTCGCCGACAAGCTCGAGATCAAGGCGAACGATCTGGTGAAGCATCTGATGATGAAGAAGGGGCTGATGGTCAACATCAACCAGCCCCTGGGGGCCGACCTGGCGCGCGACATCGCCCGCGAGCTCGGCATCGACGCGGAGATGGTCTCCTTCGAGGAGGCCGTCGAGCTCGAGGCGATGGAGAAGATGGAGAGCCAGGGTGTCGGCACCGAGGCCCGCGCTCCGGTCATCACCGTCATGGGCCACGTCGACCATGGAAAGACGTCGCTTCTCGACGCGATCCGGGAAACCAAGGTGGCGGCGGGCGAGGCGGGCGGAATCACCCAGCACATCGGCGCGTACAAGGTGGAGAAGCGGGGACGGAAGATCGTCTTCCTCGACACGCCGGGTCACGAAGCGTTCACGATGATGCGGGCGCGCGGCGCGAAGGTGACGGACATCGTCATCCTCGTGGTCGCGGCCGACGACGGCGTGATGCCGCAGACGAAGGAAGCGATCTCGCACGCGCGCGCCGCGGGCGTGCCGATGATCGTGGCGATCAACAAGATCGACAAACCGAACGCGAACGTCGAGAAGGTGCGCCGCGAGCTCTCCGAGGCGAACGTCCTGGTCGAGCAGTGGGGCGGCGAGGTCGTGTCGGTCGAAGTCTCGGCGATCAAGAAACAGGGCATCGACGAGCTGCTCGAGATGATCCTTCTGACCTCGGACATGCTCGAGCTGAAGGCGTCTCCGGACCTTCCGGCGCGGGGAGTCGTCCTCGAGGCGCGGAAGGAAGCGGGCCGCGGGATCCTGGCGAACGTCCTCATCCAGGACGGCACGCTCAAGACCGGCGACGCGTTCTTCGCGGGGGCGGCCTCCGGGCGCGTCAAAGCGATGATCGACGACCGCGGGGCGCGGATCAAGGAAGCCGGCCCGGCCAGCCCGATCGCGGTCATGGGCTTCGACGACATCCCGAACGCCGGCGATACCTTCGTCGTGGTCGACGAAGATTCACGCGCCCGGATGATCGGCGAGATGCGCCAGGAGAAGCTCCGCGAGTCGACCGTCAAGCGGCAGGAGAAGATGTCGCTCGAGCAGCTCTTCCAGAAGATGCAGTCGGGGGCGGTCAAGGACCTCAACCTCATCATCAAAGCCGACGTGCAGGGATCGGTCGAAGTCCTCAACGAGACCCTCAAGCGGTTCTCGACGGATCAGGTCCGCGTGAACATCCTTCACGCCAACGTCGGCGCGGTCTCCACCAACGACGTCCTGCTCGCTTCGGCCTCCGACGCGATCATCGTCGGGTTCAACGTCCGCCCCGAGCGGAACGCGGCGGAGCTCGCCGAGAAGGAAGGGGTCGACGTCCGGCTCCACACCGTCATCTACGAGCTCATGGACGAGATCAAGGCCGCCATGACGGGCCTGCTCGAGCCGACCCTCCAGGAAGTCTTCCAGGGCCGCGCCGAAGTGCGCGACACGTTCAAGGTCCCGAAAGCGGGGACCATCGCCGGATGCCACGTCAACGAAGGCGTCATCCCGCGGACGGCCAGCGTCCGCCTGCTGCGCGACAACCGGGTCATCTTCGAAGGGAAGATCGCCTCGCTGCGGCACTTCAAGAACGACGTCTCGGAGGTCCGAGCCGGCTTCGACTGCGGCATCGGCATCGAGCGCTTCCAGGACGTGAAAGTCGGCGACGTGATCGAGGCGTTCCGGATCGACAAGATCGCGGGCGTGCTGAAGTAGAGTCTAGGGCGTCTAGGGCGTCTAGGGCGTCTGGAGCGTCGGAAGCGAGCACGGGTTCGAGCTTCGAGGCTCGAGCCGGAGCAGACAGCGTGTCCTCCTGAGGAGCGGCCGGAGGCCGCGACGAAGGATCTCAAAATGCGCGGGCGTCGCATTTTGAGATCCCTCGCCTGCGGCTCGGGATGACGCGCGAATGATGATGACGCCCAAGACGCCCAAGACGCCCAAGACGCCCTAGACGCCCGAGACCCTCTAGACGCCCCAGACGCTTTTATGCAGGTAGCGATCGCGGTTTTCGAGCTCCACATCCCGCACGCGCGGTCGCTCAAGGAAAAGCGGGCGGTGGTGCGGAGCGTGCGTGCGCGGATTCGGAGCCGCTTCGAGATGTCGGTCGCGGAGGTCGCCCTCCAGGACCTCCATCAGCGGGCGAGGATCGGCGCGGCGGCGATCGGGTCGGACGGCGCGCCGCTCGAGCCTCTTTTCGAGGAGGTCGCCCGGGCGCTCGAGCTCGAGTCCGACGCGACGCTCATCACGTGGAACGTCGAGGTCCTTCAGATGCCGGACGAGCCGGCGATGGACGGCATGAAATTCGATTGAGTTCCGCTCAACGAAGAGCGAGCAGATCATGAAGAGAACGCGACGATCGATGCAGGTTGGCGAGGCGCTTCGCGCGGAAATCGCGAGGATCATGCGGCAGGAGCTGCGCGACCCCGATCTCGCTCTCGCGAGCGTGACGGACGTGGAGATGTCGCCGGACCTCCACTTCGCGCGCGTCTGGATCAGCTCGATCGGCGAGGAGGCGCAGCGACAGGCGGCCCTCGAAGCCGTGCGGCGCGCCGACGGAACGATCCGCCACTATCTCGCCAAGGCCCGTGCGTTCCGCTACATCCCGGAGATCGACTGGAAGCTCGATGCGAGCTCGGTCTACGCGAGCGCAATCGAAGCGCGGCTGCGAGAGGTGCTCCCGCCAGCCGAGGAAACCGACGAGCAAGGATCAACGACCGGCGATCCACGGGAGTCCGATGACCACGATTGAGGAATCCGTCCGCGCCGTCGTGCGGCGCATCTACAACGGCGAGCGGTTTCTCATCACCTCGCACCGCAATCCCGACGGCGACGCGCTCGGAAGCGCCCTCGCCCTCCGGAGCCTGATCCGCCAGCTCGGGAAGGACGCGACGATCCTCGTCCGCGATCCCTTCTGGAAACCACTCGGAAAGATGCCGGGAGCCGGAGACATCGTCGTCGCCGAGACGCTTCCCGCCGACTACCCCGACGGATACGACGCCCTCTTCACGATGGAGTGTCCGGAGTCGGAGCGCACCGGCTTCGCGATCCTTCCCGGTCCCGTCGTGAACATCGACCACCACCTCGGCAACAAGATGTACGGCGAGGTGAACTACATCGATCTCGACGCTCCCTCGGTGGGGGAGATGGTTCTCCAGCTCGCGCGCGAGATGGAAATGCCGCTCGAGGCCGACATGGCGACCCAGATGTACGTCTCCCTCGCCTCCGACACCGGCTTCTTTCGCTACATGAACACCACGCTCCGCGCTCTCGAGGCGGCGACCGAGATGGTCCGCGCCGGCGCGAAAGCGGGCGAGATCTCGCTCTGGCTCAACGAGAGTGCGACGCCGGGGTCGATCAAGCTGCTCGGACTCTGCCTCGGTACGCTCGACATCATCGCGGACGGCCGGATCGCCACCATCGATCTCCCCGCGCGCTTCTTCGCGGAGGCCGGAGCCTCGGCGGAGGACACGGAAGGGATCGTGAATTTCGGAAGGACCATCGACGGAGTCCTCGTCTCGGCGCTCTTCAAGGAAGTGGAGGGAGGGACGCGCGTCTCGATGCGCGCCAAGCCGGGCGCCGACGTCCAGGCGGTCGCGGCAATGTTCGGCGGCGGGGGACACAAAGCAGCGGCGGGGTGCTTCGTGCCGGCGCCGATGGCGGAGGCGAAGGCAAAGATCGTTTCGATTCTCCAGGAGCAACTCGCGACGTCATGACGCCGCCTTCGGCGGCAAATGCAAAATGCAAAATGAAAAAGACAAAAATGGATTCGAGGTAGAGCGAGTGGTTTCCTTTTTGGATTTTCCATTTTGCATTTTGCATTTTGTATTTCGCCGAGCGCAGCGAGGCGTTCCCTTCTCCCTTACTACTTTTCCCTGAGTACTCCCATGGACGGGTTACTCCTCATCGATAAACAGCCCGGAATCACGTCCCACGACGTGGTCGACCTCGTGCGCCGCCACGGAAGGCAGAAGAAGGCGGGGCACATCGGCACGCTCGACCCCGCCGCCACGGGCCTGCTCGTCCTCTGCCTGGGGCGCGCGACCCGGCTCCAGGCGTACCTGATGAAGATGGGGAAGACGTACGAGGGGACGTTCCAGTTCGGCTGGTCGACCAACACGAGGGACGCGGTGGGGGAGGCGGAGGGGGAAGCGACGGAGGCGAGCGTCCAAGGGATCGACCTCGAGCCGCATCTCGAGAAGTTCCGGGGTGAGTTCGACCAGACGCCGCCCGCGTTCTCGGCGAAGAAGGTCGACGGAAAGCGGGCGTACGAGCTCGCGCGCAAGGGGGAGACGGTGACGCTGGCGCCTAAACGGGTGCGGGTGGACGAGTTTTCCATCCTCTCGGTCGAGGGCTCGGTCGCGAGCTTTCGGGTCCGATGCTCCGCCGGCACGTACGTCAGGGCGCTCGCGCACGACCTGGGCCTCTCGCTCGGGATCCCGGCGCACCTGAAATCGCTCCGGAGGACCGCAATCGGGGCGTTCCGGGTCGAGGACGCGACCCGGTCCGATGCGCTCGCCGGCGCGGTGCGGGAGGCGATCTACGCGCGGCCTCATTACATCCCGATCTCGGAGATCGAGCTGCCGTTCGAGCGGGTCTTCGTCGATCCGTCGCAGGAGAGAAAGCTCCTCTCGGGGCAGACCATCATCCTCAAGCCGCAGGTCGAGCTCGCGGTGAACGACCTGGTCTCGATCGTCAACCTGGAGGATGAGCTCGTCGCCATCGGCGAGGCCGTCAACGTCCTGCGGGAGGGCGGCGGGCCGGTGGAGATCGCGCCCAAGGTGGTCCTCAAGCAGACCTGACGGGCTGCCGCCCGGGCCCGTGCCCGGGCCCGTGCCCGGGTTTTTCGTGGAGCCGGGGAAGAGCCGGGCCCGGGCGCGGGCCCGGGCACGGGCCGTTCCCCGGGAATGCTTTCCGAATCCCCGGGTGTTAGAGTGTCGACTGACAAAAGATTTGAATCAATTGCATATTCAAGGAGTTAGCAACTTGCCGAACCTGAAACAGCAGAAGACCGAGATCATCAGCCAGTACAAGGTCCACGAGAGCGACACCGGGTCGCCGGAAGTGCAGATCGCGCTGCTTTCGAACCGGATCGCCTACCTGACGGATCATTTCAAGTCGCATGCGAAGGACCACCACAGCCGGCGCGGGCTTCTGAAGCTCGTCGGCCAGCGGCGCCGCCTTCTCGATTACCTCAAGAAGAAGGACGCGGACCGCTACCGGACGGTCATCGACAAGCTCGGGATCCGCAAGTAACGCGCGTACTGGCCGCGTTCCGTGTTCCAGGTTCCGCGAAACTGCGCGTGGAACGGGGAACGCGGAACGCCTTTGTTCCCTCCCGACCGGATCCCCTCCGGTCCGAAGTCTGCGCGAGCGGTCCCGAGTGTCGGGCCGGCGCGCCATGGAAGTGAATATGACATATAAGAAGGAAATCGAAGTCGGCGGTCGCACGCTGACCTTCGAAACCGGCAAGGTCGCCAAGCAGGCCGATGGCGCCTGCTGGATCCGCTACGGCGACACCGTCGTTCTCGCCACCGCCTGCTACAAGGAAGGCACCGTCCTGGGCGACTTCATGCCGCTGACCGTCGACTACCGCGAGTTCACCTACGCGGGCGGTCGCATCCCGGGCGGCTTCTTCAAGCGCGAAGGGCGTCCGACCGAAAAGGAAACTCTCACCTCGCGCCTGATCGACCGGCCGCTCCGCCCCTCCTTCGAGAAGGGATACCGGCAGGAGACGCAGGTCATCGCCTTCGTCCTCTCGGCCGACGGCGAGAACGATCCCGACATCCTCGCGCTCAATGCCGCGTCCGCTGCTCTCTCCATCTCTCCGATCCCCTTCGCGAATCCGATCGCGGCCGTCCGCATGGGATCCATCAACGGGGAGCTGGTCGTCAATCCGACGAACTCGCAGCGTGACGTTTCCGACCTCGACCTGATCGTGGCCGGGACCGAGCATGCGATCGTGATGGTCGAGGCGGGCGCGCGCGAGGTCGACGAGACGCTCGTGCTCGACGCGCTCGATCGGGCGCACGAGGAAATCCGGAAGATCGTCGCCCTCCAGATCGAGATGCGCAACGAGACCGGCAAGGAGAAGATCCGGGTCGAGTACAAGAAGAAGTACACCCCGGAGCTCTACGCCGATCTCGCCGGCAGACACCGCGACACGGTCCGGACGGCGCTGACGACCTCCGGCAAGATGGCGCAGGCGCGACGCGATGAAACAGGCGCTCGACGCCTTCCTCTCCGGCGTTCCGGCCGAGGACCTCGAGAAGATCTCCGCGGCGAAGGCGGTCTTCGAGGACCTCCAGAGCGAGGTGTTCCGGAAGCTGATCCTCGACGAGCAGAAGCGCCTCGACGGCCGCACGCCGACCGAGATCCGCCCGATCTGGATCGAAGTCGGGGTCCTGCCGCGCACGCACGGCTCCGCGATCTTCACCCGCGGCGAGACGCAGGCGCTCGTCACCATCACCCTCGGCACGCCCCAGGAAGCCCAGAAAATCGAGGACTTCGAGGGGGAGAGCTTCCAGCGCTTCCTGCTCCACTACAATTTCCCGCCGTTCTCGGTCGGCGAGGTCAAGTTCCTCCGCGGCCCGGCGCGGCGCGAGATCGGCCACGGCAATCTCGCGCGCCGCGCGCTCGAGCCGCTTCTCCCCATCGAGGACGACTTCAAGTACACGATCCGCTGCGTCTCCGACATCCTCGAGTCGAACGGCTCGTCGTCGATGGCTTCGGTCTGCGGCGGCTCGCTGGCGATGATGGATGCCGGCGTGCCGACCAAGGCCGCCGTCGCAGGCGTCGCGATGGGGCTCATCAAAGGCGAGAACAAGGCGGTCGTCCTCACGGACATCGCCGGCTTCGAGGACCACGACGGCGACATGGACTTCAAGGTCGCCGGGACCGAGAAGGGGATCACCGCCCTTCAGATGGACATCAAGGTCAGCGGCATCTCTCGCGAAGTCATGGCCCAGGCGATGACCCAGGCGAAAGACGGACGCCTCTACATCCTCGGAAAGATGAAGGAAGCCATCTCCGCCCCGCGCGCCGAGCTCTCCGAGTACGCGCCGCGGCTCTACACGATCCAGATCCCCAAGGACCGCATCCGCGACGTCATCGGCTCGGGCGGCAAGACGATCCGCTGGATCGTCGAGGAGACCGGGACCAAGGTCGACGTCCAGGATGACGGTACCGTCGTCATCGCGGCGACCGACGAGGAGTCGGCGAACCGCGCGATCGACATCATCAAGGGCCTCACCGCCACGCCGGATATCGGCGCGAACTACAAGGGTACGGTCAAGCGGATCGAGCCGTACGGCGCGTTCATCGAGATCCTTCCCGGCCAGGACGGGCTTCTCCACGTCTCCGAGATCGCGCACACGCACGTCCGGAGCGTGACCGACCACTTCCAGCTCGGGGACGAGGTGGAAGTGCAGGTCGTGGGCGTCGACCCGGAGAACGGCAAGATCCGTCTCTCCCGCAAGCCGCTCCTTCCCCCTCCGACCGAGGAGGAGCTGGCGGCCGCGGCGGCGGCGCGCGCCGAGCGGGGCGATCGCCCCGAGCGGAGCGACCGAGGCGACCGAGGCCATGGCGGCGACCGCGGCGGCAGCCGCGGACCGCGCGGCGGGCACGGCGGCGACCGGGGCGGCCGCGGCGGCGGCCCACCGCGGCGGTAAGCACTACCGGGTTGATATTGAAAGGGCGAGGGCCTGCGGCCCTCGCCCTTTTGTTTAGCGTCGCCGACGCGGGCTCGGGCGCGGGGGGGACGCCCGGAGGGCGGCAAGAAAATAGCCGGGGGTGAGCGCGAAGCGCGAACCCCCGGAACCGGAGGCGCGAATTCAGTCGAGCCCTGAAGGGGCGACAGAGGTCCGCGATCGTCCGCGCGCCCCTTCAGGGCGCGAACCTGATTTTGTTCCGCGCAACCGGGGGTTCGCTTCACTCACCCCCGGCTACTCTCCTCGCGCCCTCCGGGCGCGTTCAGCTGACTCCCGACTCTCGAACTCGCAGACAGACTCCTAGACGCCTAGACTCCCAGGCCGGGGCCAGACTGGCATCTCGCTTGAACCAAGCTGCTGCTGGATGAGCGAGTCCCCTTCCTTCGGGCCCGAGCGCGACCGGCGCCGGCGCAGGCGGATCCTGACGAAGAGAAACGTCGGAATCACGATCCTCGTGCTCGTCCTCGCGTTCATGGCGATCTCGATCTGGTCCGAGGTCAGCGACAAGGCGCGATTCGGCAAAGGCCGCCTCTACAGCAGCCGCACGAAGATCCCCGAGCTCGCTCCCCGCGCGGCCTACGAGGTCGTGCCCGAGCAGGAGATCTCATCCTCCCGCGGCGCCGATCCTCTCCTGCTCGAGTCCTCCCGCCGCGAGCAGCTCCTCGGTGTCGAGCCGGGGATGCTCGAGCGCCAGAACGGGATCAACCCCGATGCGCCGATGCTCGACGTGAACGACTCCTCCCTCGGTGGCGCCATGGGGCGGCCCGTGGAGACGTCAACCGCCGAGGTCAAGATCACGGGCGGGCCGGAGGGAGTGCGGATCGAGCAGAAGAAAGAGCAAAGATAAGTGCAAAATGCAAAATGAAAAATGAAAAATACAAAAAGGGGCTGAGCGACTCTTTTTGGATTTGCCATTTTGCATTTTGCATTCTGCATCTGGCGGCGGCAGGCCGCCGTTCTGACGCAACCCCCCTTACAATGTGGACAGATGCCCCCGTCCGCCTGCTTCCGCCACCCCGAGAAGACCGCGAAGCGGAAGTGCTTCCGTTGCCGCCGCGTGATCTGCATGGAGTGCTACGTCCGGAAGGGCGGCCACATCTTCTGTTCGGAGCGATGCAGGGCGGCGTTCCGGAGCGCGGAGCTCTGGGGCGGGGCGCGCCGCGGTCTTTCCCGTCCCGTCCCGGCGCCTCTCTTCGCCGCGGTTCTGGTCGCGGCGCTCGTTCCGATGGGGATGCTTCTGGCCCGGGCGGCGCGGGAGCTCGATCGCGGCATTCTTCCGTTCCAGCACGAGCGGGTGCGCGAGAAGGCGCTGACTGCGGAGATCCTCTCGATCGCCGAGGGTGAGGAGGCCGTGCTGATCACGGGGCGCACCTCGCCGGGTGCGCTCGCGTTCCTCCTCGAGCAGGGCGCGGTGGTCTCGACGGTCGTGGCGGGGGAGGACGGCGGGTTCCGTTTCGAGAGGCCCATCCCCTTCGGCGAGACGCAATGGTCGGTCGCCGCGGCGGCCCCCGAGCTGGCCGCGGCTTCGTTCGCTCCGCGTGTGAAGGATTCTCCCACGGCTCCTCCGATGTCCGTCCGCTCGGGATCCGCGCGTTTCGTCGAGAGCTTCACGCGCGGCTCGACGGCGCGTCCCGAGATCGTCCTCTCGTTCGACGCGGGCTCGTCGAGCCGGGGGACGGCGGAGATCCTCGACGTGCTCCGCGCCCACGAGGTGCGGACGACCGTGTTTCTGACGGGAGAGTTCATCGATCGGGAGCCCGAGCTGGTCCGGCGCATCGTGGCCGAGGGGCACGAGGTCGGCAACCACACGTGGTCGCACCCTCATCTGACCACCTTCGCCCGCAACCGGAAGCAGACGACGCTTCCGCGCATCACGCGGGGTCTCTTCCTCGACGAAATTCGCCGCACGGAAGAAGCATTCGGCCGCGTCACGGGAAAGAAGATGGCCCCGTACTGGCGGGCGCCGTTCGGCGAGGAGAACAGCGAGATCCGCGGGTGGGCGGAGGAGGCGGGCTACCTCCACGTCGGCTGGACGCGGGGGCGGCGCTCGAACCTCGACGCACTCGACTGGGTCTCGGATCCCGATTCGCCGATCTACTATGATCCGCAGGCGCTGACGCGGCGGTTGATGAAGTTCGGCGAGACCAACGGCACGACGCTCAACGGCGGCATCGTCCTCATGCACCTCGGCAGCGATCGCCAGGCGGCGCAGCGGCTCGACCGCGCGCTGCCGGAGTTGATCGCCGGCCTCCGCGCGCAGGGGATGCGGCTCGTCAGCGTTTCGGAGATGCGAAATGAGGGGCGGGGGCCGCGGCACGCGGACGCTGCCCGGGCGATGGCGGCTGGAGGAGAGTGACGGGATGAGCGAGCGCGATATCGTCTTCGGGACGGACGGATGGAGAGCGGTGATCGCGGACGGCTTCACCTTCGCGAGCGTGCGGCGGGTCGCCGAGGCGATCGGCGTCGCGGCGAAAACGATGTTCGCGCCGGAGGACGTCACGCGCGACCGGCTCATCGTCGGCTATGATCGCCGCTTTCTCTCGCAGGATTTCGCGCAGGAGGCGGCGCTCGTCTTATCACGCTCCGGGTTCGACGTCGCGCTTTCCGAGGTGCCGACTCCCTCGCAGGCGATCTCCTGGGCGGCGGCACACCGGAAGGTTCTGGGCGGCGTCGTCATTACGGCGAGCCACAATCCCGCGCGCTACAACGGCATCAAGTTCAAGGGGTGGTACGGCGGGTCGGCGCTGCCCGGGATGTACGCCGCCATCGAGGACGCGATCGGAAAGAAAGAAGAATCCGGCGGCGGTTCGGTCGTGGAGACGGACCTGCTCGACGAGTACGTCGCGGCGCTCCGCGCGCGCCTCGACGTCGATCTCCTCCGCTCGGCGAAGCTGAAGATCCTCCACGATCCGATCCACGGAGTCGCGGCGGGGATCCCCTCGCGAGTTCTCGACCTCGACGCGGTCGAGAGCCATCTCCGCTCATCGGAGAGCAGCGGCATGACGACGGTGACGACCATCCGCGGAGAGACGAATCCCTCCTTCGGCGGCGTCAATCCAGAGCCCATTCCGGAGAACCTCGCCGCCTCCCGCGACGCGATGCGGCGGGGCGGATACGACCTCGCGATCTGCAACGACGGCGACTCCGACCGCCTGGGGATCCTCGACGAAAAAGGGGAGTTCGTCTCGCCGCACAAGATCCTGGCCCTGCTCGCGCTGTACCTCGTGAGGGAGCGGGGGGCGGAGGGGGAAATCGTCAAGACGTTCTCGACGGGACGGGTGATCGAGAAGGTCGCGCGAAAATTGAAACGGCCGTTTCATGAGACCGAGATCGGGTTCAAGCACGTGGCGGATCTGATGCTCGCGCGGCCCGTGGTCATCGGCGGCGAAGAGAGCGGCGGCATCGGGTTCGGATCGTTCATCCCGGAGCGCGACGGGATCCTTTCGGGACTCCTCGTCGCCGAGTCCATCGCGCGATCGGGCAAGAGCCTCTCGCGTCTCGTCGGAGAGATGGAGCACGAGTTCGGAGCGTCGCACTACGACCGGCGGGACCTTTCCCGCTCGCAGCAGGCCTGCGAGCGCCTCATCGAGCGGGCGCGGTCGGGGGGTCTCGATCAGAGCTTCGGCCCCGGCCTGGAGCTGCGCGAAGAGCGCGACGGGGTGAAGCTGGGCTACGACGACGGAACGTGGATCCTCTTCCGCAAATCGGGAACCGAGCCGCTGATCCGCATCTACTGCGAGAGCGGCACCCGCGCGCGCGTGGACGAGATGCTGGAGACGGCGGTGCGGGAGTTGGACGGATAAGACCGTTCTCCGTTCTCCGTTCCCTGCGCCCGTGAACGCGCCCGCGCCCGGTCTTTACCCCTCTCCCCGGCGGGGACGGTGGTGAAAACCGAGGATCGCGTTCCGGGGAGAGGGGAAGGGGTGAGGGGTCAGCGTCCGGCACGTCAGCTTCTCGATGCGTGCACCCTCTTCGCCGCGACGCTCTCGAACCGCCACGCGCCGTCCTCGAGGACCGCCGCGGTGAGCCGCCCGCCATACACGCATCCCGTATCGAGACCGATCGTCTTCGCGCGGATTCGAGGCTTCGACTCGGGAACCGGAGAGTGACCGTAAACGACGACGCGGTCGCCGTCCCAGAGATCGCCCCAGAAGCGATCCGTGTCGCGCTCTTTTCCTTTCGGCACCGGCAGCCATTCGCCTTTGCAGTCGCGGCGGAGAAAGCGAAGGGTCCGGAGGGAGCTCCGCTGGTCGCGGAGGAGGGACTCGGCGACGGGCGTTCCGGGGAGCACGCCGCCGTGAACGACGAGGATCCCGTGGGAGGGGATGTCGATCCAGTCGGGGAGGGATGCGAGCCACTCGAGGAGGTCGGCGCGGCCGTGGAGGTCGGGCACGTCCGCGGCCCGCTCGAGCGTCTTGTGGTCCTGGTTGCCTTTCACGGACTCCCATCCGCGCTCGCGAAAGAAGTCGACCACGCGCGCGGACGCGGGTCCCTTCGCGACCAGATCGCCGACGCCGATCACGCGATCGTCAGAGGCGGGGGAGACGAGGGAGGCGAGCTCGGCCAGCTCCTCGAAGCAGCCGTGGACGTCGCCGATGAAGATGAGGCGGGGCATCAGATTCCAATGGTAATGCCAGCGACACGCTCCGTGGCGCCGCACAGCGCGCGGCCGTTCCCTCGATCTCGCGACGATGAAGCGATGAGGTCGTAGGGCCGCCCTGCTCGCGGCCGCTCCCCCCTGGGCAGGGATCGAGGGCGAGGCCCGGTTTTCGCCTGCAATTTCCGGGATGTGCGATGCGTTCGGACACCGCGGTTGACACGCCGGGTCGCGCTCCGTATGGTGATGCGGCTCCGGCGGTTGCCCGAGATTTCGGGCCGGTAGCTCAGTGGTAGAGCAGTTGGCTTTTAACCAATTGGTCGCAGGTTCGATCCCTGCCCGGCTCACCAGCAACCGCAGCCCAGAGCAGTTCTTTAGTCCCCATCGTCTAGAGGCCTAGGACACCGCCCTTTCACGGCGGCAACACGGGTTCGAATCCCGTTGGGGACGCCAACGTCCTATGTCGCGGTAGATGGGCCAGGCCCGATGCGTTGCGCCGGCGTCGGTCGTGAGCGGATGGTAGCGAACGGCCGGCGGGCCGAGCTTCTCGAGAATCGCCTCGGCTTCGACGTCCGCCTTCCGCCCCGGCGGGCCCAATGGGTGACCCTCTTCCCCCCGAGCTCCGTCTCACGAGCGATAGGCGCTACCCCGGTGGGACGCGGCCGTCATGAAGACGATCCGCTCCCCGTCGTCGATCTCATGGAAGAACCGCCAGGAGCCGATCCGGTACCGCCACGTCTCGGGCTCGTAATTCTTCAGCTTCTTGATGTGCGGGCCGAACCGCGGATGGATAAGATGTGACCCCTCTTCCCTTCTTGAGTCGGTAGAATCGCCCTCATGCGCCACAGGTTCGTTGCCGCCGCCGCTCTGTTGCTCTCCGCCTGCGCGTCCACGACTCCGCAACACGACGTCGTCATCCGCGATGCGATGATCTACGACGGCTCGGGAGCGGAGCCGGTCCGCGGCGACCTGGCCGTGAATGGCGACCGGATCGCCGCCGTCGGTCCGGTCTCCGGCCGCGGGAGGAGCGAGATCGACGCGCGCGGCCTCGCCCTCGCGCCAGGGTTCATCAACATGCTGAGCTGGGCGACCGAGTCGCTGATCGCCGACGGGCGCTCGCAGTCGAACATCCGGCAAGGGGTCACCCTGGAAGTCTTCGGCGAGGGATGGTCGATGGGGCCGCTCAACGACGCGATGAAGAAGGAGATGGTCGAGCAGCAGGGCGACATCAAGTTCGAGGTCGAATGGACCACGCTCGGCGAATACCTCGACTCCCTGGTCCGGCGGGGCGTCTCGACGAACGTCGCCTCGTTCGTCGGCGCCACGACCGTGCGCATCCACGAGGTCGGCTACACCGACCGACCGCCGACGCCCGAGGAGCTGGAGCGGATGAAGAACCTCGTGCGCCAGGCCATGCGTGAAGGAGCGCTGGGCGTGGGCTCATCGCTCATTTACGCGCCGGCCTTCTACGCCGGAACGGCGGAGCTGGTCGAGCTCGCGCGGGCGTCCAGCGAATTCGGCGGCATGTACATCTCGCACATCCGCAGCGAGGGGAACGAGCTTCTGCAGGCGTTCGACGAGGTGGTCACCGTGGCCCGGGAGGCCGGCGTCCCGGCCGAGATCTATCACCTCAAAGCCGCGGGGGCGCCGAACTGGCGCAAGATGGACGAAGTCATCGCCCGCATCGAGGCCGCCCGCCGGGCCGGCCTCCACATCACGGCCGACATGTACACGTACACCGCCGGGGCGACCGGTCTCGACGCCATGATGCCGCCGTGGGTGCAGGAAGGCGGCTTCCGGAAGTGGAGAGAACGGCTGCAGGATCTCACCCTCCGTGAGCGCCTCATCGAGGAGATCTCGACGCCGACGAACGCCTGGGAGAACTTCTACGTGCTGGCCGGATCGCCCGATCGGATCCTCCTGGTCGGTTTCAAGAACGATCGACTCAAACCGCTGACGGGAAAAACGCTCGCGGATGTGGCCGCGATCCGCGGCAAGTCGCCGCAGGAGACGGCCATCGAGCTGGTCATCGAAGACGAGAGCCGCGTCGACACGGTGTACTTCCTGATGTCGGAGGAGAACGTCCGCAAGCAGATCGCCCTGCCGTGGGTCTCCTTCGGCTCCGACGCAGGATCGATCGCGCCGGAGGGCGTCTTCCTGAAGTCGAACGCCCACCCGCGCACCTACGGCAACTTCGCGCGCCTCCTCGGGAAGTACGTCCGCGAGGAGAAGGTCATTCCGCTGGCCGAAGCGATCCGCCGTCTCACGTCGGCGCCGGCGTCGAATCTGAAGATCGAGCAGCGCGGGCGGCTGGCCCCCGGCTACTTCGCCGACCTCGTGCTCTTCGACCCCGCGGCCATCGCCGATCACGCCACATTCGAGAAGCCGCACCAGTACTCGACCGGAGTGAGCGACGTCTGGGTGAACGGGGTCCGGGTCCTGCGCGAGGGGACACATACCGGAGAGAAACCCGGCCGCGTGATTCGCGGGCCTGGATACCGGCCCCGCTCCACTGCGGGAGACGCCACTCGTAGGCTTCTCACGCAGAGCGCAGCATACTGAGTGGTGATGGCCGCGCTCGAACCCGTCGTCGCCTGGTGTCTTGTCGCGATCGGACTGGTCCTCACGATCAGCTTCGCGATCCTCATCAAGAAGGGGGATTACAGGAATGCGATCCGCTACGGCGGCGCGGTCGTCGCCGCGATCCTCGCCGCCGGGGGCGGATTCGCCCTTCCCGATACGCCCCACCTTTTCGTTCTCGTGCGGAAGCTCTCCCTCATTCCGCTCGCCATCACCATCTATCTCACCTTTCCTGTCGCCCGTCGCGCGTGGGAGCTGATGACGCGGGGGAGCGTCGGAGACGAGCGCTGATACCGTTCTTCGCAGAGAACGCGCAGCTGTCATTCGTGGCGCCCCCGCGAAAACGCCGAAAAGGTGGGGCCCCGGGGTCCGGAAAACCAACCAATGTGCTACCGATCGTAGAGAATTGTTGGTTTTCCGGACCTGTCCCCAACCTTCAGAACGAAAAGGCGATATTCCGGCGAAGCTCCTCCAACCGCTCTCCTATAGCGTTCTGATGAAATCCGCATCATCAGCGATCAATTGCACGATTAACTGACCCGAGGCAGCAATCCTTATCATCTCGCCTGCGGCACTCCTTCCAGTCACCGATTCGTAGGCGTCCATCATCATCGTGACCCACGGCGATCCGCTGGTCGACGGCCTAACCCCCGTTATCAAATCCAAATATCGGAAGTAGCCCTCTCGGCGATGGTGATATTCACTGAGTGCCTGCGCGAAGGGAACTGTTCGACCACAAAATGGTAGGGACTTCAAAAGAACAGCTTCGACCACTCGTTCGAGCGTTTTCGCTTTGTTACTGCCTTTGCCTTTTAGAAGGTAAACATATTCGAGAACTGACAGCGACAAAAAGCTCAGCTCAAGCTTCTGGATCGAATCGTCGGAGCACTGCAATAAGTCTTTGAACATCCGGTACAAGACCGACTGAGCGCCCGTAGCTTGATCAATCAAAGCCTCGGTCGTCCGCTGGTTCCTATTAAAGATGGACAGCATCGACGCTCCCTATAAAGGTCGACAGGCGACGGCCCTCGCGTGAAGTCGCACTGACTCCCATGAGTGCCCTAACAGTACGGTGAACGTAGCTCGAAAAGAGTTGATCCATGCCGTCAGGGTGTTGTCGAAAAATCCTTGCAAATCAGCCCGAGATTCGACGAATGACATTTACGGCGAGCCATAACAGATTGATGAATCCGAAAAGCATGAACTGGATGGCTGCGTTGAACCGTACAAAGAGGTTGACCAGAAGCATGCCGCCCCACGTTCCACCCGCGACGATAAAAGCCTCAGCCCACGAGCCGTGCAGTAGGAACCCGGCTACCGCAGCCAACGGGATGCTCGCGAGCATGTAGTACGTAGTCACCGCTCGGCCCACGGGGCGCAAAAAGGGCAAGGGAACATGGAACACGGCATCGCCTTGCCGTGCGTAATAAACGAGATACGAAGATCCTCGATATGCGATCGACCCGACGATGATGAGAAGGACTATCTCTAGCATGGACTAGCCTCACAGGTCGTACTACTCGGACTTTAGGAGCGATGCACGTCAAAGCTACGAACCGTTACCACGCTGAATCCTATTCAGTCCTGATCCAGTTTAGTTCGTCAGCGACAGCGACGGAGACTTCGCTCCGGGGGTCGCCCTTCTCGGTTCTCGCAATCGGCCCTTGCAGCTTAAGAGAGGCGCACCGATGGCGGACCATCGGCCATCCGATCTTTTTCGAATGCCAGTTGTGGATTGCCTGATAGTTGTGCACACAGAACGAACAAAATACAGAGAGATGATCACCGCCGTCGTAGAAGATTACTATCCCATCGCATCCGAAATCGTCGAGGAGGAATTGCATATGTGTCAGGGAGTGCAAAACGAATAGGTGGTCTCCTGCGGTCTGCTTGCTGTGTCGCGGCCCTTGCGGATCGCCTCCGAGCACGAGGTACATTTCCGATAGCGAGTGCTTTTCTCGCACTTGCGCGATACGTAAGGCGGTGAGTTTTGGACCCTTGCGCTGGAAGACCTCATTAACGACGTCTGGCCCCATCCTGAGCCAATGTCGGAGGCCAACGGTCTGGACGAGAGCTGGCGCGTCCTCGGTGATGGCACGCCATGACAATGTGACTTCTCGTAGATGTTTCCCGAGCGGTGACTGACGCTGTAGTTCGAGGTCGTGTACGACGTTCGGTGTTCGGTCTAACCGCGGAAGGTTTGCTTGCAAGAAGGCGACAAATTCGCGCACGAAAGCGTCGCGGCCCTGTTGCTCTCGCGGGAGATCGTGAGGATTCAAGTGACCACTAGTCCGGAAGCGGAGCGATATTGACGCACGACTGAGCTGAGGAAGCGTATTCAGAGCCGCGTGAAGCTGCGGAGCGAGTGCGTCCCAGCGCTCCTCCGCTCTCCGTGCTGTACTTCCGTGCCTGTCGGTTGTGCCCTCGGTAAATAGTTCGGTGAGCTGAAATCCTATCCTCCGTCCTTCAACGGTCAGAATTCCATCCAGACATTCGTCATCGAAGTGGTGTAATTCGGAATTCTTCAAGTGCGGATGGAGTCGGATTACTAACCAGTCCGTAACTTAGTCTACACATTGTCATCCGAGTGCGGTAGAATGGCGTTATGCGAATCGACGGCCGAACCCTCTCGCACGAGAGCAGCGAAACGATTCGCCTGATGGCGGTGCGCCGTGTCCGGAGCGGCGAGAAGCCCAGCGAAGTGATCAAGGCGTACGGGTTGTGCCGCACGACGATCTACAAGTGGCTTCGTAAAGCACGTCGTCGTGGGGAGCGGGCACTGCGCTCGACCAAGGCCACCGGCCGGCCCGCGCAGCTCACCCCGCGTCAGAGGCTGCAGGTGCGGCGTTGGATCGTGGGGAAGGATCCTCGACAGTACGGGTTCGACTTTGGTCTGTGGACCCGGCAGATCGTTGCGGACTTGATTGAGCAGCGGCTCGGCGTCCGGCTCGGCGTCACCGCGGTGGGCAAGCTGCTCAGCCAGCTCGACATCACACCGCAAAAGCCACTCCGCCGCGCCTACGAGCGCGACGCGAAGGCGATCGAGCGCTGGAAACGGGAAGAGTTTCCGCGGCTCAAAGCCAGAGCCCGCGCGGCGGGCGCCGACATCTTCTTTCTCGATGAGGCGGGCATCCGCTCGGATGTGGCGCTGGCCCGAACATGGGGACTGCGCGGGAAGACGCCGGTGGTCCGAACGAGCGGACAACGCCAGCAGGTCAGTGCGATCTCGGCGGTGACTGCCCGGGGAGCGTTCTGGTTCGACACCTTCACCGGGACGCTCAACGCCACCCGCTTTGCCGTGTTCCTCGCCGCATTTCTCAAGCGGCGCCGCCGTCCGGCCTTCCTGGTGGTGGACGGTCATCCAGCGCATCGGGCAAAGCTCATTGCCGCCTTCGTGCAGAGTCAGGCCGGACGACTCGAGCTGCACTTTCTTCCTGGCTACGCACCCGAGTTGAACCCCGACGAGTTTGTCTGGAACTACCTCCGCAAGACCGGCGTCAGCAAAGAACCGCTCAAGGCCAACGAGTCGCTCCACCGCCGCGTCCATCTCGACCTCGCCACCATTCGTCGCAGGCCCGCCCTTGTCCGGTCTTTCTTCAACGCTGAATCTGTAGCCTATGTTCGCGACTGATTAGTAACCGCTCGAATACGCGGCGCTCTCGGTCACGGTGTTGTCCTCCCATCGCAGATGTGAGTCGTTCGACCACGGTAGATGCCACTGTAGCAAGTCAGGCGTGACCGACAGGAGAAGTTTCTCCAGATGCCCTTTTGACGGGAGGTCGCTTCAGATGCGCGTCAACATACGAAGCATTTCGGCATTATGCCGCTCGGTCTCGACGATCTCCCGAAGCTCCTGCGGGTCGTCCGGCCCGATCGGAAGCCTACCTCCGAGAAGTCCGAGCCCGCGGAGGACGACGAGTGCCGCCTGCACGTTGCCGCCGGTTACCGCTCGCTCTACCGTCTCAGAGGCGCGGAGAGCCACGTTCACGAGTCGCAGCTGTGTCTCGTCCCTGAGCTGCTTCATCGCCCCGTTGTAAGCCGCTATGAAGGCGAAGTCCGCCTTCAGCCATCGGTGAACTGTGGTGCGATCCACGCCCGCCGCTTCAGCCGGATCCGTCACGGTCCGGCCCTCCATGAGCGCGGCGAGCGCGACAACCTGCGGCGCGGTGAGCTGCTCCTTCTCGGATGTGGCATTCTGCGGCATTTCGTTGCCTCTTACGGTTCGAATCCCGGGCAGGGATGGGTCCTGAGGGGCGAGTCCCTCTCGGAGAATGAAATTGGGGTCATATCTTCGATTTTCGGCTCGGCGGACAAGTATTCGCCGGTCAGCAACGTACCCGTCGGACGACTTATCCCGGTCAAAGAGACGCGCGGAAAAGTGGGTTCACAGCTTTGGTCTTTGATTTGGAAGCGGGTGTTTCCGTTCCGAGGACGTTTCGACCGCCAATCTCCTCGGAATGGAAGGTCGGCTCTGAAGAACAGAAATCGAAAGATGTGACCCTATTCCTACTACTCCGTCGTTCTCCTCCTCTCAGCTTCTCGTCTCTGTGTCCGACAACGAGCTAGTCGCTAGCGCGGACGCCGTTTTTGCCGAATATGATCGGACGGAAGCCGAGAAGTGAGCCACGCCAAACGCGGCGAGGTGTGGCTCGTCGACCTTGGAATGACGGCAAAGGTCCGGCTTCGTTCAACTAACGCTTGCAGCGGACGCGGCCCGCTGCGCCGGTTGCATGCGCGCGGCGCACTCCCACATCCCGCGGGAGGCGAGGAGAACGGCCGCGCGCCGCGCGGCCGCTCTCGGGGTGCCCGCGAAGGCGCGCGATTCACATCATCGCAATGAACCGGGGAACGGCCGCACGCTGTGCGGCCCTACGGTGCTCGATTCACGTTGCGCGAATTACCAGGGACCCGGCCGCACGCTGTGCGGCCCTACGGCACTCGATTCACATTCCGCGAGAGCCGAGCCATGAAGTTGGGCTGGAATGGCTCCTACTTCCCGAGGCTCTCGAGCCAGGCTTTCTCCGACTGCGCGAGCGGCTCGCCGAATGTCCGCGCGAAGGCGCGTGACCCCTTCTCGTCTCGTTGCGCCGAGACTCGTCGTTCCCAGGGATGGACCCTTCAGCCTCTTCGCGGTGTCGTCGCTGCGAAACGGATGCAGCGTGACGACGATCTTCGCGGTCGTGGCCTCGTCAGACCCGTCCGGTGTGCGGTTCGCGATCAGCGTGCCGTTCTCCTCGACGGCCGTCGCCAGATCAAAGGACGACCCGACGGTAACCCACGTATCCTCGGCAGCAGAAGCGATCAGCGCGCGGTCGCGGCCGGCCACACTGCCGGGCCGGTACGCGAAAAGAAAGTGCTCCGACTCGAACGTCGCCCACGGACGGGTCTCGACCCCGCGCTGCGATGAAGTGGCCTGCTCCTCGAACCAACCGAACATCCTGGCGCCGAAGTCGAAAATCTTCGGGCCGACCGCGGATTCGAGCAGAGCGCGGGATTCGGCCGACGAAGGGTCGAGGGAGCGCAGCGAGGCAGCGAGATCGGTCTGGCCATCCGCGGCGAGATACTCAGCGAGCAGCGAGGTGAGCGCCGCCGCCTCGGCGGACGGGTCGACTGCGGCCTCTGCCGGGAGTGCGAGCAGCGCCGCGAGGACGATGGCGATGGACAGGCGCGTGATCATGTTCTCCTCCAACGCCGCGCCGGCTTCCGGGGTTTTCATGTTTGCGGTCTTGCCGTTTTAGAATCCATTCATGACGCCGAGGTCGACCTCCCTCCTCGCCCGCGCCGGGATGCGCATCGCCGATGCCTGCGAGCGGTGGTTTCCGGACGCCTTCGTCTTCGCCCTGGCCGCCGTGTTCGTGGTGTTCGCCGGGGGAATGGCGATCGGGGAGTCGCCGGTCAGGCTCGTCGCGGAGTTCGGCAACGGGTTCTGGCTGCTCGTCCCGTTCACGATGCAGATGGCGCTCGTGATCGTCGGCGGGTTCGTCGTCGCGAGCTCCCCACCGTTCGCGCGGATCATCCGGAGGCTGGCCGCGGTTCCGAAGACCTCGCGCGGCGCCGTCGGGTTCGTCGCCTTCTTCGCGATGATGGCGTCGCTCATCTCGTGGGGGCTCTCGCTGATCTTCACGGGCCTTCTGGTCCGGGAGGTGACGCGCCGCAACCCGCGCGTCGACTACCGCGCTCTCGGGGCGGCCGCCTACCTCGGGCTCGGAAGCGTCTGGGCGCTCGGACTCTCCTCGTCCGCGGCGCTGCTCCAGGCGACCCCGTCGTCGATCCCCGCCGGCACTCCTTCCGATCACCGGCGTGATCCCGCTCTCGCAGACGATCTTCCTCTGGCAGTCGATGCTCCTCGCCGCGATCCTCGTCGCCGTCTCCGTCGCGATCGCGTACTTCTCCTGCCCGCGCGACGAGGAGGCGAGGACCGCCGAGGAGATGGGGATCCGCTTCGAGCCGCTCGTGATCGAGCGGGAAGAGGCGCGCACGCCGGCCGAGAAACTCGAGCAGTCGCCGATCCTCACGCTCGCCGTCGCGGCGCTGATGGTGGCCTGGCTGGTCCGTCAGATCGCATCGAAGGGAGCGATCGCCGCGCTCGATCTCAACACGTTCAATTTCACCTTCATCACGGCCGGTCTGATCCTTCACTGGAGGCCGCGCTCGTTCCTCCGCGCGGTCTCGCGCTCCGTCCCCGCGACCGCGGGCGTCCTCATCCAGTTCCCCTTCTACGCCGGGATCTTCGGGATCATCTCGAACACCGCGATCGAGACCCGCCTCGCGGAGGTGTTCGTTCACCTCACGACGAAGGGCACGTTTCCGCTCGTGGTCGCCGGCTACTCGGCGCTGCTCGGCCTCTTCATCCCGTCGGGCGGCGGGAAGTGGATCGTGGAGGCCCCGTACGTCATGGGGGCCGCGAACGCCTGGAACGTCCACCTGGGCTGGACGGTGCAGATCTACAACGCGGCCGAGGCGCTGCCGAACCTGATCAATCCGTTCTGGATGCTGCCGCTGATGGGGATCCTCAACGCGAAGGCGCGGGACCTCGCCGGGTACTCGATCCTGCAGCTGGTGTTTCACGTGCCGATCGTTCTGCTTTCTCTGCTGGCTGTTTGCGTGGACGTTGCCGTACCTGCCGCCGGTGGTGCCGTGAACGGCTTTGGCGCGGTCGACGCCCGGATTGAGATCGGGTCAAGAAGCGCAGCACACCGGAGGGGTGCCACGGGGTTCGCCGTCTTGCACCCCTTCAGGGTGCGTTTCTCTTTATCCGTGCTTTCCGGGCGTCGCGCTTCGCGCGACACCCGGCTACCGTCTGAGACGCCTCCGGCGTCTTTCGCAATCCCTCGCACTCGAGACCCGAGAACGAAGACCCGAGAACGGAGAACGAAGAACGGAGACCGGTGGACGAGCCGGCGCGCCGGTCCCTACTTGACCTCGGGCATCTCGGTTCCCCAGAAGTAGCGGTCCATGTACGGCCTGTAGTCCTTCTTCGTGATGAACTCGAGCAGGCCCGCGACCGCATCCGACGATCCGAACTTGAAGTGGAAGCTCTTCTGGTACGACTTCATGAACGAGAGGAAGACCTGGTCGCCGAGCTCCTCGTGGAGGTCGGCGAGGAGGAGCGCTCCCTTGAAGTAGACGAGGGCCGTCCGCTCCTGCTGTTGGCCAACCGGTCGCCGGGGATGCGGATCCGGTTGGCCATCGGAATCGGCGCGGACGCGGTCGCGACCTTCGAGCGGCTCGTCCAATCGCGCAGCATCTGCCGATAAACCGCGTCACCCTGGAGCTTCCTGATGAAGAGGGCCGCGGAATACTCGGCGAAGGATTCGGTCAGCCACTGCTCTTCGCCCGAGGGCATCTTCACCGCGTGGCCCCAGTACTGGTGGGCGATCTCGTGGGCGAAGCGCTCGTTGATTCCCTTGGAGAAGAGCTGGTTGAGAACGTCGCCGCCGGTGGGGTTGAACGCCTCGTTCGTGATGAACATCGTTCCGGGAGGCGCCTGGCCGAATCCGTAGGAGTCGATCTGGATGATGTTCAGCTCGGGGAAGGGGAAAGGGCCGAGAAAGTAGGTGTAGTAGTCGATGATTCCGAAGGCGAGGTCGGTGAGCTGCTTGATCGCGCGCTTGTTCTTCTGCCCGTAGGTCGCGACGCGGACCGTGACGTCCTTCCTCGTCTCCTCGTCGTAGTGGTACTTTCCGGCGAGGGCGACGGCGAACTGCACGGGCCTTTCGATCCGGTTCTCGACGACGTTGTAGTCGCCTTCCTCGAAGCGGCGGATCGTCTTTCCCGGTGCGAGCGGCACGTACGGCTTCTTCACCTTCACGACCGAATGGAGCGTGTAGTACTGCCCGTTCAGATCCGGCATCGGGAACCACGGCTCGACGCCGAGCTCCCAGAAGTTGTCTCCCTGCGGCCGGACGAGAAAGTCGCCTTCGATCTGGAAGGTCACTTTCGCGGTCGCGTTGGCCGCCAGCGGCTTCGGGAGCCCGATGATCAGCGAGTCTTCGCGATGGTCGAATGAGAGATCCTTGCCCGACGCGTCCTTGACCGAGCGGACGTTGTAGTGCCTCCACAGCCTCTTGTCGTCCATCGTCTCGCTGTACAGATCGAGGCGGAGAACCGAAAGACCGTTCACGTTCGCGACGAACGTTTCCGTCACCGTCAGGGCCGCGTCGTTGCCCTCGGAGGCGACGAGGGTGTAGTCGACGTCGATCAACCTGAACGGCGGAGTCGGCGGCTGCCTGGCCGTCCGTCCGATCGGCTGCTCGGAGAGCGGGATCTGCGTCAGGCGGTTGCGGAGGTCCTTGTGCGTCCCCCCCGCCCGCTCGAGCGTGTAGAAACTCTCGATGAAATCCTCGGCCTCGTCCCACTCGTACGCGGCGTTCTCCTTCCCGCCGGTCATCTCGACGCGGATGAACTTCCCTGCGAACGCGTTGATCTCGCGCTGGACCACGCGATGGAGAACGGGGGCGCCGAACTCCCGAACCAGGAGCTCGCGGTGCTCGCCGAGCTCCTTCTCCACGGGCGCGCCGCCCGGCGAGCCGGCGATCTCCGGCAGGGGCGCACCGAGCCACCAGATGAACGCCTGGTCGAACGTGTCCGTGACTTTCGTTCCGCTGCCGGCCTTCTGCGACTCGAGCTTCGTCGCGCGCCTGAGGTTCGATGCGAGGAGCGGCTGTTCGACCGGCTCGTTCGAGGTGTAGGCGTAACTTCCGTTGCCGACGAAGAAGAAGCCGACGGCCTGGTCGCCCGCCATGACCCTGGCAAGCCGCCCGGACGCGAGGCTCAGGTTGATGTTCCCGTTCCCGAGCTTCACGTTCTGAACGGTCAGCGTCTCCGGAGCGAGCTGCAGCGCGCCGTACGTCTCGACGAGGGCCGCAACCGTGTCCGCGGAAAAGGAGGGGGCCGCGACGAGGAACAGGACGCAGGCCAGCCGGAGGGGGGTGATTCGCATGGGGGTCTCCTGAGAGGACGGGGTTGGATGGAGTCGGATGTTCGTCCGCCCGTCATTATCTCCGATTCGGGGCCGCGGGAGCGGTGAGCTCCGAACGCGAGGCCTAGCCGAAACTCCGCGCCTCCCGCCAGACCACGGACCACGGCACCTTCATGCGCCGGCAGAGGAGGACGTCGGGGTGGTCGCGGGACTCCTCGTTCTCCACGCCCCAGCGGTTCGTCAGACGCGCCGCGACGGCGCATTGCTCGAAGACTTCCTGCGCGTCCTCGAGCGGCACGCCCAGAAGGATGAGCGTCCGCGGCGGGGGATCGCCGGGGCCGCGGTACCAGTAGGAGTTCGTCCCGCTGATCGCTTCCGGCAGCCCATAGCGGTCACGGTAGAGATTGACGGCTCCCGCCTCGCCGTAGTTTCCCGCGAAAATCCCTGCTGTCCGCTCTTCTCCTGCTGCGGGAGCGTCGACCAGACGCTGCGCGACGGTCGCGGCGAGATCGTCCCATCCGATCTCCTCGGTGAACTCCCGATGGAGGGCAAGCCGCGCATTCCAGAGCGGCGAGTGACACGGCCCCGATCGGAAGCGCGAGCAGGGCGGCGGAGGCGGCCGCGACGAGTCATGATCGAAGAGGTCGCGATGCGGATCGCCCGCGCCGGGACGGGGCGGAGGCGATCCGGTCCAGCGGTCCCACGCGACGGCCCCCCCGGCGAAGAGCATCGGATACGCCGGCGTCATGTAGTAGCCGCGCCCTTCCATCGCGATGAAGAGGCGAGCGGGACGGCGTACATCCAGCCGATCATGCGGTACGGCTTCTTCCCTCGCGCGAAGAGACGAAGTACCAGAGCCCCGCGATCCAGAGCGGAACCGTGAGCGCGTTCGTCGCGACGAAGAACTGTTCGGCCACGAACCCTTCGGTCCTTCCGATCCGCACGTCCCGCGCGTGAATGTGCCGAGGAACTCGAGCGAGACGAAGTCGTGCCGGATCTGCCAGATCAGGTTCGGCGCGAACACGACGAGCGAGAGGACCGCGCCGCCCCACAGCCAGGGAGAGCGGAGGAACCGGCGCGCCGGCGTGAAGAGGACGCCGGCGACGAGACCCGCCACCAAGAATCCCATCGTGTACTTCGTCAGCATGCCGAGGCCGATCAGCGAGCCGATGGCGATCCACCAGCGAGGGTCGCCGCTCCGGAGGAGCCGGATCGAGCAAAGGCGATCAGGACCCACCAGAGATAGTCGAAGGCGACGTACTGGAAGAGCACGCCCGCCATCATCGCGACGGGGGCGACGCCCGCCGCGAGGGCCGCGAGCGCCTGCCCGCCCCGCGAGGCGCCGAGCTCGCTCGCCATGAGGCCGGTGAAGAGCATCGCGGTCGCCTGCGCGAGCGCGGAGAAGAGGCGGAAGCCGCGGAGGGAGTCGCCGAACAGCTCCTGGGCGAGCCGGCCGATCAGCGGCGTGACCGGAGGGTACGCAACGTATCCGGCCGCGAGGTAGCGAGCGTCGTCGATCGTCGCGAGCTCGTCGCGATGAAATCCGTAGTCGCCACCCGAAGAGGAGATGAAGGAGAAGCCGCGCGCCGACCAGAGCGAGTAGGAGCGGGAGGGAGGATCGTGCGGACAGGTTCTGCATCGGGTTCCCGTCATGATACGCAATCGCTTCTTCCGGGTCCCTCGCGCGACCCCTCACCCCTTCCCCTCTCCCCGGAACACGATTCACGCTCGAACACGAACCCGCCGGGGAGAGGGGTATGGGCTCTCGCGCCATGAAGCCGCTGCGATCATGGTGACGGAGCCTCACCCTCTCCCCGGCGCGATCGATTTCCGGAAGGTCCGCAATCGCGAATCCGGGGAGAGGGGAAGGGGTGAGGGGTCGGCGAAATGGGCGGGCCACGAGGTGCGGCGGATCAGAATCGAATCCGCACGTCCACGAGAACGGAATCCCGCGAGGGCGAGATCGACATCTGAGCTCGACCTCGTCGCGCACCGCGCGGTCGAGCGTGACGGCGAGCAGGTTGCCGAGCGCCGAGCCGGCGAGGACGTCGGTCGGGTAATGTTTCCCGCTTCGATCCGGGCCCAGGCGGTGCCGCCGTGAAGAACGCGCGAGGCGATCCGAACCGCGGGATGCCAGCGCTGAGGGATCGCCGATCGATGGAGGTTCTCCCGGGCGAGCGCGCCGGTCGCGGCGGAGCCGGATGCATGTCCCGAGGGGAAGCTCGAGCGGTTCGACGCGTCGGGCCGTTCGCGGTCCGCGGCTTCCTTGCCGAGAGCGTCGCGCCGCCGACGCGCCCACGATCGCTTCCTGCTCGACGATCGGTGAGCGGCGGAGCCGTTCCCAGCGATCGGTTCGCTCGCGGCGGAGCGAGCGCGGTCGCGAACATCAGAATGTGCGTCGCTCCCTTCAGCTCGTTGCTCGCTGTCTCGGCCCGATGCTCGTCGCCGAAGATCGGGGTGTCGTCGCGCGCCCAATCGGAGATGTCCTGGTCCACGCCCGCGAGTGCGACGGCGAGCGCGGCCGACCGCGGGGACCCAGGTGTCGGGATCCGAACGGCGCTCGAGAGGGATTCCATCCACGCCTCGCGCATGGGGACGCGGAGCTCGGATCGCGCCGTGGCGCAGCCGGCCAGAAATCCCGGCAGCGCGACGGCCCAAACGAGCGCGGAGCGCAAACGATGTCTCATCGCCGGGGAGAGTATCGCGGAACCGATCCCCGCCCGTCCCTATGCCCCTTCCAGCCGGGCTCGCGAGTGCCTGATGCCGTAGAGGAGATAGAAGACCATGCCGACGCCGAGCCATGCCACGAACCGCCACCAGGAGGGCGGCGGCAGGTAGATGATCAACCCGACGCAGCAGACGATCCCGAGCAGCGGAAGGAGGAACGGGCCGAACGGGACGCGGAAGGGTCGCTCGCGGTCCGGCTCCTTGAACCGCAGGATGATGATCCCGGCTGCAGACCAGGATGAACGCGAACAGCGGTCCCGATGTTCGTGAGGTCGACCATCTCGTCGAGCGAGGTGAACGGCCGAGTGACCGCCGACGGCGATGCCGGTCAGGATCGTCGGCACGTGCGGCGTGCGGAACTTCGGGATGGACCTTCGCGAAGACGGGCGGCAGCAGCCCGTCGCGCGCCATCGAGAAGAAGATGCGCGGCTGGCCGAGCTGGAAGACGAGCAGCACCGCCGTGTGCGCGACGACCGAGCCGAACGCGACGACGCCCGACCATCCAGTCGGGCATCGCGGCGTACTTCATCGCGAGGGTCAGCGGCTCCGCCTGCTCCGTCGCGAGAGCTGTTGCGTGAGCGCCGGGTACGGGATCATCCCCGTGAAGACGAGCGGCGACGACGATGTAGAGGATCGTGCAGATGATCGAGCGAGCCGATGATGCCGATCGGCATGTCCCGCTGCGGGTTGCGGCGCTCCTCGGCGGCCGTCGAGACGGCGTCGAAGCCGATGTAGGCGAAGAAGATGATCGCCGCGCCGGAGGCGATCCCGGCGAAGCCGTTCGGCGCGAAGGGCGTCCAGTTGCTCGGGCTTGACGTACTTGAAGCTCGACGAAGACGAAGAACCCGAGGACGACGAGCTTGATCGCCGACCATCCAGAAGTTGAAGCGCGCGGACTCGCGGATGCCCCAGACCAGGACGATGGTGATCGAGCGCGACGATCGCGAACGGCCAGGATGTTGAAGACGATCGGGACGCCGAAGAGGTGCGGCGCGGCGGCGACGACGTCCGGCATCTTTCGCGAGCGCCGTCGTGTAGTCGATCGTCAGCCAGCCGGCAGGTGGATGCCGAAGCCCTCGCAGAAGCGTGTTGAAGTAGTTCGCCCAGGAGATCGCGACCGCGACGTTGCCGATCGCGTACTCGATGATCAGGTCCCAGCCGATGATCCAGGCGACGAGCTCCCCGAGCGTCGCGTAGGAGTAGGTGTAGGCGGAGCCGGAGACCGGGCACCATCGAGGCGAACTCCGCGTAGCAGAGCGCGGTGAAGCCGCAGGCGATCGCGGTCAGGACGAACGAGAGCATCAGCGCCGGGCCGGCGCCCGGGCCGCTGGCAGTCTCCGGCGGCGGCCGTGCCGATCGTCGCGAAGATGCCGGCGCCGATGATCGCGCCGATCGCCGAGCGCGATGAGCTGCACCGGCCCGAGCGTCTTCTTGAGCGTCCGCCCCTCGTGCGTCTCGGCGATGAGACTGTCCAGAGTCCGTCGGCGAAAAATGTCGATCACGCGCGCTCCTTTGAGTACGAAGTAGGAAGTAGCCCCTCGGTACGTTCAGAATACAAGACAACGAGCCACGAGAAACGATGGAACAAGCGCCAGGGGGTCGCCACCCCGGCAAGCATCTTTTGCTTCCTGCTTCCTCTTCTTACTTCCTACTTCCCTTCGGATCGAACGTCATCAGGAGCGCGGCCGGGAGGGCCTCGGTCTCGACCCTCATTCTCAGCGCGAGCTCTCCGTCGGGAAGGTGCCAGGCGGCGAAGTCGATGCTGCGCTCGGCCGCCTTTCCGAGTCTCTCTTCCATCCCCTCCTCGGACTCGACGAAACGGCGGGCGAGATCGATGTGCGCCGCTTCTTTCCGCGCGTACGAGACCTCTCCCTTCACCGGCGTCTCTTCGAGGACGATCTCGAGATGGGACCCGGGGCCCGCGGTCGCGCGGACCGAGAGTCGCCGGACTGCCTCGTCTTCGAGGTGGAGGGTCTCGTGCCTCTCGTCGAGCAGACGGACCAGGGTCGCCGCGTCGGTCGACGGAGCCTGCTCGAGGACGGCATGAATCGACTCGACCATCTTCGCCAGCACGCGCCCGAACTCCCGGGATTCGGCCTTCTTCTTCCGCTGCCCGAGCCAGTGGTGGATGAAACCCGGTACCAGGGAGAGGCCGATGACGACCAGGATCACGATCTCGAGGTGCTTCTCGATCCCGGGGATGGTCTCCCCGAGGAGGTACCCGATGAGGGTCATCGAGAGGACCCAGAACAGTCCGCCGAACACGTTGTACGAGCCGAAGCGGCGGTACGACATCCGCGCGATGCCGGCGACCACCGGAGCGAAGGTCCGGACGATCGGGACGAAGCGCGCGATGACGATCGTCTTTCCGCCGTGATCCTCGTAGAAGAGCTGGGTGCGGATCAGGTGCTCCCGCTTGAAGAAGCGTGAGTCCTTCCGCCTCTCGAGGGCGGGGCCGAAGCGGGTGCCGATCCAGTAGCCGGTCGCGTCTCCCGCGATGGCCATCGTGATGAGAAGGACGTTGAGGGTGAGCAGGTCGAGGTAACCCTGCGAGGCCAGAAGTCCGGCCGTCACGAGCAGGGAGTCGCCCGGGAGGAAGAACCCGATCAGGAGGCCCGTCTCCGCGAACACCACGATCGCCATGGCGGTGTAGCCGCCGACGCGGATCAGCTTCTCGGGATCCGTGATGAAAGAGAACGCTTCTCGGAGGAAATCCACCGCGGGATTCTCTAGGAGCGGGTAGGAAGTAGCAAGTAGGGGCGGCCTGCGGCCGCCCGGAATCTCGTTTCGCGCGTCACGGAGTTCCGGGCGGCCGCAGGCCGCCCCTACGTCGGTCGCGATCACCTCCCGCGCGTGCCGTCCTGCGGTACCATGATTTTTCGAGGAGGGTCCCGCCTTGATCCGAACCGTCGAGTTCCGCCTCAATGGAAAACCGGTCTCGCTCGAAACCGATGACGAACGGAGGCTGCTCTGGGTCCTCCGCACCGATCTCGAGTCGACCGGGACCAAGTACGGCTGTGGCACCGGCCTCTGCGGCTCGTGCACCGTGGTGATCGACGGCAAGGCGGTTCGCTCCTGCCAGAGGTCGCTCAGCAGCGTGCGGGGGAAGGACGTCCTCACGATCGAGGGGCTCGGGACCGACGAGCGCCTCCATCCGCTGCAGGCTGCCTTCATCGAGCACGGCGCTCTCCAGTGCGGCTACTGCACGCCCGGGATGATCATGAACGCCTACGCGCTGATCTCCGCGCAGCCGCGCATCAGCCGCGAGGCGATCGTCGCCGGCATGGAGCGCAACCTCTGCCGATGCGGGGCGCACCAGAGGATCGTCGCCGCCATCGAAGATGCCGCCGTGCGGGCCGGAGGTGCGCGATGACCGCGACCGTCCTTCCCGTCGATCGACGCAGCTTCTGCAAGCTCCTCGGAGGGGGGATCGTCGTGCTGATCACGACGAAGCCCGGAGACCTTTTCGCGCAGCGGCGCGGATACCCCGAGGATCTGAACGCCTACCTCCGGATCGACGAGACGGGCCACGTGACGGTGTTCTCCGGGAAGATCGAGATGGGGCAGGGAGTCCTGACCTCGCAGGCGCAGATGGCGGCCGAGGAGCTGGGCGTCTCGCTCGACTCGATCACGATGGTCCTGGGCGACACGGATCAGTGCCCGTGGGACGCCGGCACCTGGGGCTCGCTCACCACGCGCGTGTTCGGCCCCGCGCTCCGCGCGGCTGCGGCCGAGGCGCGCACCGTTCTGCTGCGGCTCGCCTCCTCGACGCTCGGCGTCCCGCGCGATCGGCTCCTCGTCGAGAACGGAATCGTCTCGGTCGCCGGCGACCCGTCGCGGAAGGTGACGTACGGCGAGCTGGCGAAGGGGAAAGCGATCTCGAGGCTCGTCGACGAGAAGGCGATCCTCCGCTCCGTGAAGGAGTTCAAGGTCATCGGGCAGTCGCCGAAGCGGATGGACGGGCTCGAGAAGGTCACGGGGCGCGCGCAGTACGCGGGCGACGTCCGCCTTCCCGGGATGCTCTACGCCCGCATCCTGCGGCCGCCCGCGCACGGCGCGACGCCGAAGTCCGTCGACGTGACGAAGGCGAAAGGGATGCGCGGGGTGACGGTCGTCCAGGAGAAGGACCTCGTCGCCGTCCTGCATGCGGATCCGGAGGCGGCCGACGAGGCGCTCGGAATGATCAAGGCCGAGTGGGACGTCCCCGCGCCGCCGTTCGACACGGAGTCCGTCGCTGAATACTTCGTGAAGAACGCGCAGGAAGGGGACGTCAAGCTGACGAAGGGAGATGTGACCGCCGTCCGTCCCGAGGGCGAGCGGGTGTTCGAATCGACGTTCCGGACGCCGTACAAGGCGCACGCTCCCATGGAGCCTCACACGGCGCTCGCCGAATTCAAGGACGGGAAGATGACCGTCTGGGCCTCGACGCAGAGCCCGTTCGGCACGCGCGATCGCCTGATGGAAGCGCTCGGCCTGGACGAAAAACACGTCCGCGTCATCACTCCCTTCCTCGGCGGCGGCTTCGGCGGCAAGAGCTCGACGGGGCAGGCGCTCGAGGCGGCCCGCCTCGCGCGGCTCACCGGAAAGCCGGTCATGGTCGCCTGGACGCGCGCCGAGGAGTTCTTCCTCGATACGTTCGATCCGGCCGCGGTCGTGAAGATCGTCTCCGCGATCGACGGAGAAGGAAAGATGACGCTCTGGGATTACGGCGTCTGGGCCGCGGGAGATCGCGCGGCGGAGCTCTTCTACGACGTTCCCGACGCTCGGCTCCGCACGTACATGTCGCGCGGCTCGGCGGGAGCGAAGCTGCACCTCTTCGGCACGGGGCCGTGGCGCGCCCCGGGAGCCGGGACGAACGTCTTCGCCCGCGAATCGCAGATCGACATCATGGCCGCCGCGGCGAAGGTCGACCCGCTCGAGTTCCGACTCCGGAACATCTCCGACGCGCGCGTGAGGCGCACGCTTCAGGCCGCGGCGGATGCCTTCGGCTGGAAGCCGGCCGCCGCGCCGTCCGGTCGCGGTCACGGGATGGCGATCGGGTACGACTCCGGGACCTACGCCGCCATTTTCGCTTCGGTGAAAGTCGACAAGGCCACCGGCGAGGTGAAGGTCGATCGCATCGTCTGCGCGCAGGACATGGGGATCGTCATCAATCCCCTCGGGGCGAAGATGCAGATGGAAGGATGCATCTCGATGGGGCTCGGCTACGCGCTGGCCGAGGAGCTGCGGTTCGAGGGCGGCGCGATCGCGGACGAGAACTTCGGGACGTATCGGATTCCGCGATTCTCGTGGATGCCGCGGATCGAGACCGTGCTCGTGCAGAACGACGAGCTCACCCCGCAGGGCGGGGGAGAGCCGGCGATCGTCCCGATGGGCGCCGCGATCGCGAACGCCGTGTTCGACGCGACCGGCGCGCGCCTCTACCGCCTGCCGATGACTCCGGAGCGGGTGCTCGCGGCCACGAAGGGGTAGGGGCGCCCTCAGGGCGCCCGGAACCTCGTCCCGCGCATGACGTACGGTCCGGGCCTACGCGCGCGCTGCGCACCCAGTCGTGGCAGCTGATCACGTCGTGCGAAAGCTGCCGGAGGATCTCGAGTCTCGCGTCGGGATGCAGCGAAAGGCGGGTCCGGACTTCCTCGTGCGGGACGAACGAGAACTGCGCCGGGCGCGCGACCTCGGCGGTGGCGTCGTAGGCGCCCTCCGTGAACAGCGTCGCGAGGCCGAGGATCTCGCCGGCGCGGGCGATGTGGATCACGCGCGAGTGGGTCCCGGGGGTCGCAACGCTCAGAAGAACGCGCCCCGAGCGAAGGACGTACACGCCGTGCGACGGCTCCCCCTCGCGAAACAAAATGGTGCCGCGCGGGATGATCGTGGACGGAAGGGAACAGAGCCCTGAGAGCACGCACTCGTGCCGTCCGGAGGCGTGCGCGACATCGACACAGATCATCGATTCCGATTTTAGGCGACGTCACGGAACGGAAACAGCTACCAAAGGATAGTAGCGAAGGGCGGGTCGCAAGTGCCTTCAGGCTGCGAGCGCGGATGGCCTCACCGCTGCGAGGCCGGCGGGGCACCTGGCAGCCCGGGTGGGGCGGCCCGGCCGATGCCGCGGACGAAGAGGATCGTGAGGAAGATCAGGCCGAGGGCGAAGACGATCAGGAAGAAGACGGAAGGGCGGTCCCCTCCTCGCCTCCTGTTGCGCCGCGATTTCCATTTCTTCATCGTTTTACCCCGGGACGCTCGATCGCGCCGAAGCGATCCTCGAGGTCCGCGCCGGCCCAGCACATCATCCCGCAGTTCCTCAGCCCGGCGCGCTCGAATCGATCGAGGTACCACGACGCCGGCCGGGAGATCCACCCCTCCAGGTCCCCCTCCGGGCGATCTTCCCGGACGGTGACGTCCAGGAAGGCCACGCCGGCGAGGAGCCGGGGAAGCGCGGCGAGGCCCGCGTCGATCTCGCGCGCCGGTAGATAGTGGAGGACATCGGCGCAGACGATCAGGTCGAAGCGGCTCTTTCCGAGCTGCTCGAGTGAGCCGAACGATCCCGCGCGCACGTTCCGGGCGGCGCCGAACCGATCGATCGCGTAGGGAGACGTCTCGAGGCCGAGATAGCGGATCTTCGGGCGGAGGGCGCGCAACGGGGCTCGCCATCGCGCTTCGCCGCACCCGACGTCGAGCGCGGAGCGAACCGTCCGTCCGAGGAGGAGCTCGGCCGTCGCGACGAGGTGGGCGACGCGGCGACGCAGAACCGCGTCATCCCCGATCCGGGTCGCCGGATCCCGGTACCACCGGTCGTAGTAGGTGCGGTCGTACTCTTTTTTTCGCAGGATCGATTCCCGCGATGTCTGGCCCCTGCGCGCCATGTCGAGAGTCAGGCGAGGGCCACGTCGAACTCGGGAGGATCGAGAACGTGACGCTTCACGGCGCAGGTGTCCATCGCGCGGACGATCGCCGCGTTGTATTTTTCCGGGAAGTCCGTGGGCGTGGTCAGGCGGATCCGGACGAGCGAGATCTTCTTCTTTTCCGGATCGCGCTCCATGCTCATCGAGAGAGCGAGGCCTTCGGTCGAGAGCTGCCGTTCCTGGCAGAAGCGGAGGGCATAGAAGCCCGCGCAGGTGGCGATCGAGGCGAGGAAGAGATCGAAGGGGGCTGGAGCCGAATCGCCGCCGCCGTCGCGGGCGGGCTGATCGGTCCGGATCGTGTGTCCCTTCCAGATCGCCTCGACGACGACGCCGCCGGGAAAGTTCAGAGTCATGTCCATCGAGGGTTCTCCGTTCGAGACTGCAGGCCTCGGACGGCCTGGCCACGAAAATTGATCGCGCAGAAAGACCGCGCGAGCGGATCATACGTCCGCCGCCGGGACGAATGCAGCTGCGAATCGCGCTGAGGTCGGGGGTCCGTGTTCGGCGTTACCGGTTCCCCATCGCGGTGTGGGAGAAGCGCTTCGGCGAGACGCGCTTCATCGAGGCGATCTTCTTGGTGGTGTGGCTCGTCTCGATCCGCGCCTTCGAGCGCGAGGACTCTTTCGCCTTGTTCTGACGGGAGGAGCGGCTGGACTCCGATTCGGCCATGAGGACACCTCCGATGCCCACAACATAAGCCCGGACCCGACGATGCTGCCACCTCGGGCCCTTCTCGCTACCAACGTTCGGGAGGGTCCCTCCAACGAAAGACAGGGTAGGGGTTCTCGCTCCACGGGTACTCCTCGGGTGTGCGCAATCCGACCTGTTTTGTTCGATTCGATGGGGAAGGAACGACTGTCGTCTGGACCCTCTGTCCGGCGTGCGCCGCCGAGATCGTGATTCACCCGCAGCCGGGTAAGAAAGCCGGCGAGGCGCTCCCCTGGTACGAGATCGTCTGCAGCAATTGCGGCAGAACGCCGCGCGAGCTCGGCTACGGCCCGGAAAGGTAGGGCGTCTCGCGCGCGGTGTCCATCGGGAGGTTTCGCGGCTTGTCTCCGGCGTTCGATTCCCGGATACTCACGCCTCGCATGCCCGTCCTCCGGAAATCCCGCCCTCAGAGTCGCCTCGCCGCGGTGATCCTCGTCGTTCTCGTCTCGGCCCTCATCGCCGCCTGCCGCGGCGAGCTCCTCGGCGCCAGCGAGGACCGCGAGAAGGTTCACGTCGGAATCGTCTTCGACATCGGAGGCAAGGACGACCGCTCGTTCAACGCCGCCGCCTGGGAAGGCGTCAAGCGCGCGGCGAAGGACCTTCCGATCGTCCTGCGGGACGTCGAGCCGGGCGACCCGACCTCGATCGAGCCCGCGATGCGCGCCTTCGCGGAACGCGGCTACGATCTGATCATCGGTGTCGGCTTCGCGCAGACGCCGATCATGGAGAGCGTCGCGAAGGATTATCCGGACATCAATTTCGCGATCATCGACGGCTTCATCGACCTCCCGAACGTGGCATCGCTCATTTTCAAGGAGCACGAGGGGTCGTATCTCGTCGGGCTGATCGCGGCGCGCACGACGAAGACCGGCGTCCTGGGCTTCATCGGCGGCATGGACATCCCTCTGATCCGGAAATTCAAGGTGGGCTACGCGGAAGGCGCCAGGAGCGTGAATCCGGAGATCCGCGTCATCGACAATTACGTGGGCGTGACCGACGCGGCGTGGAACAATCCCGGGAAAGGGAAAGGAGCTCGCGGTCGCGCAGATCCGGAAGGGCGCGGACGTCATCTTCACGGCCGCGGGGAACTCCGGGCTGGGCGCGTTCGATGCGGCCGAGCAGTACGACAAATTCGTCATCGGCGTCGATTCGAACCAGAACTGGGTCAAGCCGGGTTACGTTCTCACGAGCATGGTCAAGCGGATCGACAACGCCGTCTACGAGATCATCAAAGAGAAGGTCGCGGGCCGTTTCCAGGGGGGCCTGCACGTCTACGGTCTCGAGAACGACGGAGTGGGGTACGCCCTCGATCAGTACAACCGGAGCCTGATCCCGCCCGAGGTGATTCGGGAAGCGGAAGAGGCGAAGAAGGAGATCATCGCGGGGCGGATCAAGGTGACCGACGCGATGGCCGAGGGAGTCAAGTAGTGCTCGAGCTGCGGGGGGTGACGAAGAGGTTCGGGACGGTCGTGGCGAACGACCGGGTGAGCCTGAGCGTCCGTCCCGGGACGATCCACGCGATCGTCGGTGAGAACGGCGCGGGGAAGTCGACCGCGATGCGCATCGCGTACGGCTTCTACCGGCCGGACGAAGGAGCGATCGCGATCGACGGGACGGTGGTCGACATCCGGAGCCCGCACGACGCGATCGCGCCCGGCATCGGGATGGTGCACCAGCACTTCATGCTGGTGGACACGATGACCGTGACCGAGAACATCGTCCTCGGCGACGAGCCGGGCGGGATCGTCGTGGACTTCGAGGCGGCGGCCGAACGGGTCGCGCAGCTCTCGTCGGACTACGGCCTCGCGGTCGACCCGCGCGCGCGCATCGAAGATCTCTCCGTCGGGCAGCAGCAGCGCGTCGAGCTCCTCAAGCTCCTGTATCGAAACGCGAGCATCCTCATCCTCGACGAGCCGACCGCCGTCCTCACGCCGCAGGAGGTGGACGAGATCTTCGCGCATCCTCCGCTCGATGCGGACCGGCGGAAAGACGATCGTCATCATCACGCACAAGCTCTCGGAGGTGCTCGCGCTCTCCGACGAGGTGACGGTGATGCGCGACGGCAAGGTGGTGGGGCGGAAGCCGACCGCGGAGACGGACGCGGCGGACCTGGCGCGGATGATGGTCGGACGCGAAGTCCTGCTGCGCGTGGAGAAAGGCCGGGCTCGGCCGGGGGCCGAGGTGCTCGCCGTGCGCGACCTCCGGGTGACCGCGCTCGACGGTTCGGTCCGCGTGGACGGAGTGTCTCTTTCGGTGCGGGGCGGCGAGATCGTCGGGATCGCCGGCGTCGAGGGGAACGGCCAGACCGAGCTCGTCGAAGCGCTGGCGGGATTGACTCCGCGCGCGCGCGTGAGCGGGAGCATCGTCCTGGACAGCGCGGAGATCGTGCGGCGCACGCCGAAGCGGCGGAGGCGGCTCGGGATCGCCCACGTCCCGGAAGATCGCCACCGGCGCGGGCTGCTGCTCGATTTCGACCTCCGGGAGAACAGCATCCTCGGCTCGCACGACCGCCGCGAGCTGCAGCGGGGCGGCGGGCTGCTGCTCGACGGCGGCGCGATCCTCGCGAAGACGCGGAGGATCCTGGACGGGTTCGACGTCCGACCCGCGATCCCCGACGCTCCTGGCGCGGACCCTCTCGGGCGGAAACCAGCAGAAGCTCGTGATCGGACGGGAGCTCGACTCCTCGCCGCGGCTCCTGCTGGTCGCGCAGCCGACGCGGGGAGTCGACATCGGGGCGATCGAGTTCATTCACCGGCAGCTGGTCGCGCTGCGCGACGCGGGGTGCGCGATCCTGCTCGTCTCGGCGGAGCTGGAGGAAGTGACCTCGCTCTCCGATCGGCTGCTCGTGATGAAGTCGGGCGCGATCGTGGGCGAGGTCGATCCGGCCGCCACTCCGGTCGAGACGATCGGCCTGATGATGACCGGCGGAGAGCGGAGGGGATCGCAGTGAAGCGGATCGTTGGAGATCTCGGGCTGCCGCTGCTGGCGATCGTCGCGGCGTTCGCGCTCGGCGGGATCATCGTGGTCCTCATCGGCGACGATCCGATCGAGACGTACCATCTTCTGCTGGGGAGCGCGCTTTCCTGGCCCGACGGGATCGGATACACGCTCTTCTACGCGACGCCGCTGATCTTCACCGGGCTGGCGGTGGCGCTCGCGCTTCACGCGGGACTGCTCAATATCGGCGCGGAAGGACAGCTGTACGTGGGCGCCTTCGCCGCGGCGTGGGTCGGAATCACGTTCGCGAGCGCGTCGCCGTGGCTGCTCATCCCGGCGGCGATGCTCGGCGCGATGGTCGCGGGCGGCGTGTGGGGCGGGGTGCCGGGCGTGCTCCGCGCGCGCTTCGGCGCCCACGAAGTCATCACGACCATCATGATGAACTTCATCGCCGTGGCGCTCACGAACTGGCTCACGCAGTACTACTTCAAGGATCCCGCCGATCCGATCATGCAGACGGGGCCGATCGGCGAGAACGCGCACATCGCCCGCCTCGGATCGTTCGTCCCGGGCCTGCCCCTGCGCATTCCGCTGAACATCTCGTTTCTGATCGCGCTCGCCGCCTGCCTCGCGGTCGCCGTCTTTCTCTGGAAGACCCGGTGGGGGTACGCGATGCGCGCGACCGGCGCGAATCCGGCCGCGGCCGAGTACGGCGGGATCGCGAGCGGCCGCCAGATCGTGATCGCGATGACGCTTTCGGGCGCCCTCGCGGGAATGGTCGGAATCGGGGAGGTCCTGGGGTACCGCTACCGTTTCTACGACGGATTCTCTCCCGGCTACGGATTCACGGGGATCGCGGTGGCGCTGCTCGGACGCCGCCATCCGGTCGGCGTCATCCTCGCGGCGCTGCTGTTCGGCGCGCTGATCCGCGGCGGGCTGTTCGTCGACATCTTCACGGAAGAGGTCTCGAAGGATCTGGTGCTCGTGCTCCAGGCGATCATCATCCTGTTCGTGGCCTCGGGATCGGCGTTCCGGTTCCCGTCCGGGCGTTCCTCGCGGGCGGAGGGGAAGGTCTGATGGACGAGATCTTCAGCGTCGCGATCGTCTTCTCGACGATCCGGCTCGCCACGCCGCTCCTGCTCGCGGCGCTCGGCGGGATGTTCTCCGAGCGCTCCGGCGTGATCAACATCGCGCTCGAGGGGCTGATGCTCGCCGGCGCGTTCGCGGCGGCGGCGGTGAACCACTTCACCGGCAGCCCCTGGATCGCGATGGCCGCGGCGATGGTCGCCGGCATCGCCGTCGCCTCGATCCACGCGCTCGCGACGATCCGCTTCAAGGCCGACCAGGTCGTGAGCGGCACGGCGATCAACATCCTCTTTCTCGGGGTTCCGGCGCTGCTGAGCGGCGCGCTGTTCGAGTCGACCGGCGCGACGCCCCAGATCCCGCAGGAGAACCTCCTCCCGACCGCGCCGATCGTCTTCGCGTTCGCGATGGTGCCGCTCAGTTGGTGGATCCTGAACCGGACGAAGCTCGGACTGCGGCTGCGGGCGGTCGGAGAGAATCCCGAAGCGGCGGACGCCGCCGGAATCAGCGTCGAGACGATCCGATGGATCGCGAGTGCTGGCCTCCGGGGCGCTCGCGGCGATCGGCGGGGCATACCTGTCGATCGGACAGTCCTCGCTCTTCACGCGAAACATGACCGCCGGCCGCGGGTTCATCGCGCTCGCCGCGCTGATCTTCGGCAAGTGGCGGCCGCTGCCCACCATGCTCGCCTGCCTTCTGTTCGGGTTCGCCGAAGCGGTGGCGATCCAGATGCAGGGTGTCGCGCCGATTCCGGTCCAGTTCATCCAGGCGATTCCCTACGTGCTGACGCTCGTCGTCCTCGCCGGATTCATCGGAACCTCGCGCGCGCCGAAGGCGCTGGGCGTGCCGTACGAAAAGGAATCGTAGAGCATTGCAGATCTCAGATTGCAGATTGCAGATTGCAACCGTTGATCAATGAGATCCGCAAGCGGTACTCCCCGGCGGGCCTCTACGCGCCCAGCGCCTCGCGCAGCGCGCGCACTTCGGCGCGGAGCTCTTCGACCTGCGCCTCGAGGCGCTCGACTCTCCCGCTCAGCGATTCGGCTGCCGGCGGCGGCGCGCTCTCCTCGATCTCTCCGGACGCTTCGCGCACCAGATCGCTCCAGCGGCTCTCTTTCTGCCCGGAGCGGCGAGGAAGCTCCCGGACCAGCGGTTCATCCCCCTGGGCCAGATACCGCAGCTCTCCCTCGACCTGTTCGACCGACTCGAAGCGGTGGAGCCGCTCGCTCCTCCCCCGGAGCTCTCCCGGAGTCTGCGGCCCGCGCAGGAGAAGGAGCGTCATGATGGCTTTCGTTGCGGGCGTGAGTCCCCACCGGCCGTCGAGGCGGTGGTCGTACCGGACGGCGCGCCCTCCGTGGATCTCCCAGACGAGCTGCAACTCCTGGAGCCTCTCCATCGCGCCGCGGACCTCCGAGTCGCTCAGCTCCAGGACCGGGTCGCGGTTCGACTTCTGATTGCAAGCCGCGAGAAGGGCGTTGAGCGTCAGCGGGTAGTACTCCGGGGTGGCGAGCTGTTTTTCGAGCAGCGCTCCGAGCGCGCGCGCTTCGATCGGGTCGAGCCTTCGTTCGAGCTGCATCCGCGAATCGTAGCAGGAGGCGGGAGCCGGGGAATGGGAGCGCTCAAGTCGCTGCTGTCTCTGCTGTTTGCGGAATTCGAGCGGTTCGGAGGTTGTTCTCGGCTCGGGGCCGCCGCCGTGGCGCTCTGACGGGCGGCGGCGCCCGCGCGCCCGCGCGCTCGAGGGGAGGAGTGAGGCCAGATGATCGAGGTCGTCCCGGGGGTCGAGATTCCGGAGGGCGAGCTCCGCTTCATCGCCTCGCGCGCCGGCGGCCCGGGCGGGCAGAACGTCAACAAGGTCAGCAGCCGGATCACCCTTCTCTTCGACCTCTCGGGTTCCCCTTCGCTCGACGACGCACAGAAGGAGAAGATCGCCAAACGCCTGGCGACGCGGATCAACCGCCAGGGAATCCTTCAGGTGTCCTCGCAGCGTCACCGCGAGCAGGGGATGAACCGCGCCGCCGCGACGGAGCGCTTCACCGAGCTGTTGCGCGAGGCGCTCACCGACGCGCCTCCGCGCAAACCGACCCGCGTGCCGCGGGCGGCGAAGCGAAAGCGGATCGAGGAGAAGCGGAAGAGGGGAGAGATCAAGTCGACCCGTTCGGGGCGATTCAGCGACTGACGCGGTGGCCTCGTGCGCCGCATCATCGTAAACTGAGCCGAACGACTCACCCTGGCGCGGCTCCGGATGCCTTTTTCGAAGAAACGAAGAGTTCATCGAATCCGATTGGCTCCACCGATCCTTGCGCGGCTCGGCTCGCAGAATGTCGTCATCGTCGACCTCAGTCTCGACGGAGCCAAGATCGAGCACAGCGAGCCGATCAAGATCGGAGCCGAGGTCGTTCTCTCATTCCTCTGGGAGGAAGAGACGATCAAGCTCCGATCGAGGGTCATGCGCTGCATGCTCGAGCGGTTCGCCGGTGCGAGGGGGGACGGGCTCACCGTGTTTCACTCCGGCCTTCTGTTCATCGAGCCCGGTGCCAACCGCGACCTCCTCAAGAGGATGATCGCCGTTCAAATCGGGCGCGCCCTCGACGAGCAGAAGGCGAACGCCCGCGGCGAGATCCCCGTCTCGGTCCAGAACATGCCGATTTTCCGCGACCACACGCTGACGGCGAACCGGTCGGAGGCGGCCCGCGCGATCGGAGTGAACGACCAGAGGCCCGCCGCGCGGATCGCGCGCGAGAGCGGCTTCATCTGCTGCCGCCTCGACCAGAACAGCTGGAAGATGACGCGAACGTCCCGTTCCGACCAGCCCGAGAACGGCTTCACGGTCTCCGCGAGCGAGGACCTCGAGCAGGTCGAGCAGCTCTGCGAGACCTATCGGAAGGGGGACGAGTCGGCCCGCGAGTTCATCCGGCTGCTCGCCCGGCTCAGCATCAGCGAGGGAACGAGCCTCTAGGGCCGCGGGGCGCGGCCGGGCTCCCCGGGGATCCGGCGGAGCGCGGGGCGCTCCCCTCGACCCTCCGACAATGGACCGCCGGTTGGCCGACGCCCGCCAGCGAGCCTCCAGACATCCCACCTGATTGGATGGCGGAAGGATAGGATCATCCGGGCGGCTCAACAATATATCGATGGATATAGACTCTCCGGGGGGCGCGAGTTCCAAAACTTTCGCCCGAGGCGATCCGTACAACGGAACGATGGCACGACCGTCTCTCGCGATTCTCGCGTCCATGGCCTTTCTGTTCCCCTTCGCCGCGCGGGGAGGGAGCGCGTCGATCCCGAGGCCGGACCGGGGCCTCTATCGCGCGGAGCGGATACGCGAGGCGATCGTGGTCGACGGGGCGCTCGATGAGGCCGCGTGGCAGGGCGCTCCCCCGATCGACGGCTTCACGCAGCGCGACCCGGACGAGGGAAAGCCGGCGACCGAGCCGACCTCCGTGCGCGTGCTCTACGACGACGACGCGATCTACATCGGCGCCATTCTCGAGGACAGTCACCGAGTCACGACGCTCCTCGGCCGGCGGGACAGCAGCCTCGAATCCGACTGGTTCAAGGTCTATCTCGACCCCCATCACGACCGCCGCACGGGGGCGGGCTTCGGGGTCAATCCCTCGAACGTCCAGATCGACATGGTCCTCTACAACGACAACTGGGACGACTGGGACTGGGACGCGGTCTGGTCGTCGGCGACGAGGACGGACGCGAAGGGGTGGACGGCCGAGATCCGCATTCCCTATTCGCAGCTCCGCTTCCCGAATCGCGAGGTTCACGTCTGGGGGATCAACTTCTCGCGTGAGATCGCGAGAAACAACGAGGTGTCGCGGCTCGTGTTCACGCCCAAAACCGAGGCGGGATTCGTGTCGCGCTTCGCCGATCTCGAAGGGATTCGGGGAATCGAGCCGAAGCGGGCGCTCGAACTGATGCCCTATGCGGTGACGCGCGTCGACTATCGCGAGACCGTCGAGAAGAGCGATCCGTTTCGCTCCACCTCGGAGTGGGACGCGACCGGAGGGCTCGATCTCAAGTGGGGCGTCACCTCGAATCTGACGCTTACCGGGACGATCAACCCCGATTTCGGTCAGGTGGAAGTCGACCCGGCCGAGGTGAATCTCTCGCAGTACGAGCTGTTCTATCCGGAGAAGCGTCCGTTCTTTCTCGAGGGCGGAAACCTCTTCGAGTTCGGTCACGGGGGATCGAACAACAACTTCAACATCAACAACTTTCCTCCGATGCTCTTCTACTCGCGCCGGATCGGCCGGGCGCCGCAGGGAACCTCGGAGAGCGCCTACGACTTCATCGACGCGCCGGGGGAGACGACGATCCTGGGCGCGGCGAAGCTGACCGGGAAGACCGGCAACGGATGGAGCATCGCGGCGCTCGACGCGGTGACGCAGGAGGAGCGCGCCACCTTCAGACTCGGAAGCTCGCAGCGCGAGGCCACGATCGAGCCGGGTACGAACTACCTGGTGACGCGCCTGGCGAAGGACCTCGGCTCGAAGGGGCGGATCGGAGCCCTGGTCACGGCGGTGAACCGCAACCTCGACGCCTCCACGGACTGGATGAGGGAAGAGGCGTATCTGGCCGGCGTGGACGGCCACTGGTTCTTCGGCGACCGCGACACGATCCTCGAGTGGTTTCTCGCCGGCACGAGCGTGCGCGGCAGCGAAGAGGCGATCGGGATCACCCAGTCGAGCGCCGCGCATCGCTACCAGAGGCCGGACGCGACGCATATCGATCTCGATCCGGGCCGCGCGTCCCTCGAAGGATGGGGCGGCCGGGTCACCGTCGCGAAGCAGCGCGGCAAGTGGCGCTACAACGTTCAGGCGCAGGGATACTCGCCCGGGTTCGAGACGAACGACGTCGGGTATCTCCAGCGGGCCGACCAGGTCGCCACGCACGCCGCGCTCCTGTTTCAGGATCCCGAGCCGCGCGGGCGGATCCGGCGGCGAGGGTTCTGGGTCGCCGAGTGGCAGAACTACAACTTCGACGGCGATTTGATCAGCCGCGGCATCGGGGGCAGCGGAGACGTGACGCTCACGAACTACACCGGCCTCTGGATGGACCTCTTTCACGTGTCCGATCGGCTCGACGACCGCGCGACGCGCGGCGGGCCGATGATCCGCCAGCCGGAGGGATGGTCGACTTCAGCCGGATTCAACACCGATGAGCGGAAGAAAGTGATGTTCGAGGGATCGGCCGGGATCGAGGAGGGAGGGGAGGAGAGCTGGGAGAGAACCCTCTCGGCTTCGATCCGGTACCGCCCCACCCCGGCGTTGAGCCTCTCGATCGGGCCGAGCTACTCGACATCGGATTCTTACTCCCAGTACGTGACCCAGTGGGGGGACGCGAGCGCCACCGCGACGTACGGAAATCGCTACCTCTTCTCGCGCATCGCGCAGAAATCTCTCGAGCTCTCGACGAGGCTCGAGTGGACATTCAGCTCGAGGCTCAGCCTTCAGATGTACGTCCAGCCCTACATCGCGTCGGGCGACTATTACGGGTTCAAGGAAGTCGCGCGACCCCACTCGCTCGAATACCGGCTGTATGGAACGGGCGGGAGCACGATCGGACAGGATGGGAACGTGTACACGGTCGACCCTGATGGCGCCGGCGCGGCGATGCCATTCCGCTTCGGCGATCCCGACTTCAACTACCGCAGTGTTCGCGGGAGCGCCGTTCTCCGGTGGGAGTTCCGCCCGGGGAGCTCGATGTACGTCGTGTGGAACGAGAACCGGGAGGACGCCGTGACCACCGGCACCTTCGATCTCTCGCGCGACGTGTCCGCTCTCGCGGACGTCGCGTCCGACGACGTTCTGATGGTCAAGATGAGCTACTGGTTCGGCCGATGATCGTCGATCGCTGATCGCGGGTCCTCGGCGACCCGTGTCGCCGGTTCGCTGGAGGGCAGGATCAGGGGCCCCGGCCCGAACGCCCCCTTGTAGATCTCCGCGAGCGTCACGAGCAGGACGAAGACGAGGGGACCCAGGAAAAGGCCGGTGAACCCGAACGCCTGGATCCCGCCGAGGATCGCGAAGAAGAGGATGATCGGGTGCATGTTCACGCCGCTGCGCATCACGAGCGGTCGCACCAGATTATCGACGAGCGAGACGACGAGCATCCCCCACGCGATCATGAAGATCGGCCGCCACCAGCCGACCACGTCCTGCGACGCCATGAAGATCAGGTAGATCGACGCGGGAATCCAGATCGCGGCGGCGCCGACCATCGGGATGAGCGAGAAGACCGCTGCGATGGCATCCCCAGAACACCGGCGCGGGGACGCCCGCGATCGCGAGGCCGATCGCGGTGACCAGCCCCTGCGCGATCGCCGTGAGGAACTGGCCGCGGAACGTCGCGTCGACCACGCCGCGGAATTTGGCGAAGATCTGCTCGTCGTATTCGTCCGGCAGAGGGGAAAGGGCGCGGATCTCCCGGAGCATCGCGCCGCCGTTCGTGTAGAAGACGAACGAGGCGAGGAGCATCAGGAGAAAGCCCATGAAGATGCCGAAGAAGCCGGCGAGAATGCGTGACCCGTGGGTCGCGACGAGCGCCGGCAGCCGCTCGACGACCTTCCTGACCACGTCGTCGAGGCGGACCTGCTCGAGATGAAGCCAAGGGACCCATCGCTGGATGGCGGCGAGTCGTCGCTCGACATGAAGGGTCGCGAAGAACTTCTGAAAATCGGCTTCCTGCAGGGTCTGAAAGAGCGAGATCGCCTGCTCGACGAGCATGAGGATCAGCAGCGATGCGGGGATCGCCAGCACGAGAGTGATGAGCAGGAGCATCGCGCTCGCCGCGAGGTTACGGCGCCCTCCCAGCCTGGCGGCGGTGCGCTCGTACAGTCCATACGACAGCGTGACGACGACGAGAGCGAGCAGGAGCGGCGTCAGGAAGGGATGGATGACGAGATACGCGGCGTAAACGACCAGCAGCGACAGAAGGCCATACACCACGATCGCGAGAGGGCCGAACCGCGTCACGGGTATCCGCGCGGGGAGGTGGGGATCGTCCATGCGAGGGAAGATTGTACGCGACACGGGGGCCCGCTGCGCGAGCCCGGAAGACCGTGCTCGCGGAGATCCCGAAGTCCGGGGCGGCGTATCAGATCTCGAGGATCTCCTCGGGACTCGCGCGAGGCGGGGTGGTCGCTCGGACCACGAGGGTGACCCCGCCGATGGTGAGCGCGGTTCCGGCGACGGTCAGGGCGGTGATCGCCTCGCCGAGAAACATCGCCCCCAGCGCCATCGAAACGACCACCCCGATCTGAGACATGGCTCCGGCGACCATCGTCTCCACCCAGCGATACGCGTGCGTCATCAGGATCTGGGCGAAGATCGAGACGAGTCCCACGCCGATCATCAGGAGCCAGCCGATCACGCTCGGATTCGTCCAGTTCCGGATCGCGAACGGCGCCGTGGCGAGAAGGCCGAACAGCGAGAGCGAAGCGAAGATGGCCCACGACCCTTCGGTCTGCCGGGCGACCCGGATCGCGGTGAGGGCCGCGCCCGAGCAGATCGCCGAGCAAAGGGCCGCGAGCTCCCACCGCCCGAAGCCGAAGATCTCGGTCGGCCCCGCGTGCGAGTGGACCACGAGGAACACGCCGGCGAGAGCCACCGCAAGCGGCACGGCGACCCTCCCGCGGATCCGCTCCCCGATGAATGCCGCGGCGAAGAGCCCTCCGAAGACCGGCGAGGTGTAGTTGAGCAGCGTCGCGAGACCGACCGGGATGTGCTCGATCGCGAGAAAATAGAGGAGGACGGCGATTCCGCCGAAGAACCCGCGGATGAACAGGATGTCGATCCGCTGGAACGTGAACGCGGCCTTTCGAAACGTCCCCGAGAAGAAGATCGGCACGAGGCTGACCGCGAACCGGATCATCGCGACCTGCGCGCCGTCGATGCGCTCGGTCGCGAGCTTGGCGAGAAACGCCATGAGCCCGAAGAGCGCCGAGGACGCGAGGAGCAGCATCAGCGCGCGCGTCGTTTCGGCTCGCGAGGGGCGGTCCACGAGGGGTGATTCGGACAAGGCGAAGCTGGGGTGGTTCGGTTCCTTCCGCGACCCGGAAGTCGCGATAGAGTGTAGCCCATCTCCGAAGGAGCGACCTTCCGATGCCCGACACGAACGAGTCACGAATTCTCTGCAGACGCGCGACGGCTGCCGACCTCGAGACGATCGCCCGCTTTCAGGAGGCGATGGCACGCGACACCGAGCAGATGACCCTGGATCCCGCCACCGTCCGGAAGGGGATCGCCGCACTCTTTTCGAATCCCGCGCTCGGTCACTACTGGGTCGCCGAGGCCGACGGCGCGGTCATCGGCAGCCTCATGATCACGTTCGAATGGAGCGACTGGCGCAACCGGATGGTCTGGTGGATCCAGAGCGTCTGGATCGAGGAGCCGTGGCGCCGCAAGGGCGTCTACGCGACTCTCTACCGCCACGTCCGCGATCTCGCAGAGCACGACGACGGCGTCGGCGGCATCCGTCTCTACGTGGACCGCACCAACACCCGCGCGCAGGAGGTCTACCGGAGGATGGCGATGAACGGGGACCACTACCTGACGTTCGAGTGGATGAAGAGCGTCTAGGGCGTCTAGGGCGTCTTGAGCGTCTGGGCGACCGCGAGTCTCGGTCTCATCCCTCTCGTCGGAGCCTCGCGCCGCTCCTCAGGAGGGCTTCACGCGCTGGCTACCTCACGCGCAGACTGAGCAGGCCTCCACCGCGATTCCCAGAAAGCCAAGAGCGCCAAGACACGCCGATGGCCCGGACGCTCAAGACGCTCGAGACGCCCCAGACGCTCAAGACGCCCCAGACCCTCTTCTGACCACCCCCGCCTTCGCGGTGTCGCGGATCCGCTCCACCAGAAGCTGATTGAGCGCGACGGAGAAGCGGGCGAGGGTGGACGGGTCGGTCCCCAGCGCGCCGAGAAGGGCGGGCTTGTCCCAGGAGCGAACCAACGAGGGGGCCGCGGCGCGCACCGAGGCGGAGCGGGGAGAGTCGTCGATGAACGAGACCTCTCCGATCACCTCGCCCGGCCCGACCGCGGCGATGACGCGGTTCCCCGGCGCGACGATCTCGAGGACTCCCTGCTCGACCGTGTAGAGCCGCGTGTCGCGCTCTCCCTCGCGAATGAGGATCTGGCCGTCCTCGAGCTCGATCACCGAAGCGAGCATCTCGAGGCGCTCGCGTTCCTCCTGTGCGAGGTACCGGAACAGCGGGTGGTCCGATTGAGCCGTGAAAAGCGTGTTCATTCGGCGTCCTCTCCTCTCACTCCCACGCGATCTCCCATTCGCAGGCGCGCGCGCCCTTCGCGGAGCACTTCACCTGCCGGACCGAGATGTTCCTGACCTTGGTCATCGCGGTCATCTCCTCGATCCATCCGGTGATGCGGGCGCAGCCGGCGGGCTCGGAGGGGAAATCGTGGAGGATCACGCGGGCCCGGGTTCCCGGCTCCCGGATCGCTTCCAGCTCGCCCCGGTCGTAGACGCTCTTCCAGACGGCCGCCCCTTTCTGGATGAGGGAATCGGGAGTGAAGACTCGAAGAAGGAAGCGCATCACGGTGTTGACGGCATCCCTCGCGCCGAAGCGGCCTGCGCGCCTCGCGAACAGCTCGACGGGCTCGCCCTTCTCGCGCGCAGCTGCCTCCGTGATCTGATTCAGCAGCGACACGGGGACGAACTCGGTCGCCATGACCTGCTTGCTCTTCAGCCGGATGGCCGTTTCGCCCGGGACTTTCGCGAAAACGCGTTCTCTCTGTTCCGGCGTGAGCTCCTGATCCAGAAAGGTCAGAAAGCTCCTGAGGGGCGTTCCTTTGACCTGAGGCGGTGCTGGCATCGCGACTCCTTCGTCTTCCGCAGTCAGGGGGAAGCCGCCCGGACGACCGGCTCCCCATGCTCCTCGTCCCCTGCCTGCACTCTCTTGCGAACCGAATTGCGTGAGTATAATCCCGGCCGAATCCGCAGGAGGAACCGATGACCGAAGACCACCCCGAGCAGGACTCCGCCCGGACCCCTGCCGAAGCGAAGGAGACGCTCGGCGCGGCCGGGGCCGGCAACGAGCCGATGGGGAAGGGCGAGCGGCTCGAGCAACTCTGCGTCGATACGATCCGCTTTCTCGCGGTCGACGCCGTCGAGGCGGCGAACTCCGGTCATCCCGGGTCGCCGATGGGCATGGCGGACATGGCGTTCGTCCTCTGGACCGAGTTTCTCCGGCACGATCCGAAGGCGCCGCACTGGACGAACCGCGACCGCTTTCTGCTCTCGGCGGGGCACGCGTCGATGCTCCTCTACAGCCTTCTCCATCTGTCGGGATCCCCCGACATGACCCTCGACGAGCTCCGCGCGTTCCGACAGTGGGGCTCGCGGACGGCGGGACATCCCGAGTACGGCCACGCGGCCGGCATCGAGGTCACCACGGGACCGCTCGGTCAGGGTTTCGCGAACGGCGTCGGCATGGGCATGGCCGCGAAGATGCTCGCCGCGCGGTTCGATTCGAGCGATTTCAATCCGGTCGATCACTACATCTACGCGTTCTGCTCCGACGGCGACCTCATGGAGGGGATCAGCCACGAAGCCGCTTCGCTCGCAGGACACCTCGGGCTCGGAAACCTCATCTACTTCTGGGACGACAACCACATCTCGATCGAAGGGGAGACGCGCCTCGCGTTTTCCGAGAACGTGAAGAAGAGATTCGAGGCGTACGGCTGGCACGTGCAGGAGATCGACGGCCACGATCGCGCGGCGATCCGGAAGGCGATCAGGAAAGCGCAGAGGGCGACCGACCGTCCCTCGCTGATCGCCGCGAGGACGATCATCGGATGGGGAAGCCCCAACCTCCACGGCACCGCGGAAGCACACGGCGCGCCGCTCGGCAAAGAGGAGGTCCTCGCGACCAAGAAGGCTCTCGGGTGGCCGCTCGAGCCGACGTTCCTGGTTCCCGACGAGGTGCGGGAGGAGTTCCGCCGCCGCACGGCGAAGCTCGCGCGCTCCCGGAAGAGATGGGAGAAGGCGATGAAGGAGTGGCGCGCCGCGAACCCGCCGCTCGGCGAGCTCTGGGATCACTTCTGGAGCCGCGAGATGCCGGAAGGGACGCTCCAGGAGCTCGTCGCCGCGGCCAGCTCGCCGAAGCCGGCGGCGACGCGGGCCCTCTCCGGCCAGGCGCTCCAGAAAGTCGCATCCCTGGTCCCCTTCGTCGTCGGCGGTTCGGCCGACCTCGCCCCCTCGAACAACACGATGCTCAAGGGTGAGGGAACCCTGGAGCGGGAGAGCGAGGACTCCGCCGCGCCATTGCTCGCCGCCTTCACCGCCCGCAACCTCCATTTCGGGGTGCGCGAGCACGCCATGGGAGCCGCGGTCAACGGGATGGTCCTCTACGGCTGCTGGCGCGCGTACGGCGGCACGTTCCTGATCTTCTCCGATTACATGCGTCCGTCGGTCCGCCTCGCGGCGCTGATGGGAATCCCGTCCGTGTTCGTCTACACGCACGATTCCGTGTTCCTCGGCGAGGACGGTCCGACCCACCAGCCGGTCGAGCACCTCTTCGCGTTGCGGCTCATCCCCAATCTCCACGTCTTCCGTCCCGCGGACGGCGCCGAGGTGGGGGCCGCGTGGACGCATGCGCTGTCGCGGAACGACGGGCCGACCGCGCTCTCGCTCACGCGCCAGAAGCTCGACCCGATCGAGAGGCCCGCCGGCTTCGATCCGAAGAAGGTCCTCAAAGGCGCGTACGTGGTCGACGGATACGAAGAAGGGGAGATCACCATCGTCGCGACGGGGTCGGAAGTGCCGCTCGCGATCGCGGCGGCGAAAAAGCTCCGCGAGCGGGGGACGGGCGCTCGCGTCGTCTCCGCGCCGTGCCTCGAGCTCTTCGACGCGCAGGACGAGCGGTACCGCGACGAAGTCCTCGGATCCGATCGCAGCCGGATCGTCGCGATCGAAGCGGGGAGGAGCAGCGGCTGGTACCAGTACGTGGGCCACCGCGCTCTGGTGATCGGGATCGATCGCTTCGGCGCGTCCGCCCCGTACGAAGTGCTCGCGGAGAAATTCGGATTCACGCCGGAGAGCGTGGTGGCGAGGATCACCGAGTGGATGGGGAGGGCGTGACCCAGAGCCGCGAGTCTGGAGTCGGGAGTCAGAATCGAATCGAAAAGGAGCCGACCGTGATCCTTGAAGAATGTCGTCCCGAGCGTAGGCAGACGCGGGCTGCGTCCGACCGCCGGAGATCGGAATGGACTCCCATTTACATCGCGGGTCATCCTGAAGACGCGAAGCGGCCGAAGGATCTCAAAATGCGCGAATCGCGATTGCATTTTGAGATCCCTCGCTTCGCTCGGGATGACAGGAATGAGCGGTTTTGCCGCTATTCCGAGAGCAGCGAGGGATCCGGGTGGGGGGCGCGTCGAACGCGGAGACGGTCTTCGGCGCGAGGATCGTCATTCGCGGTTCTCCACGACCGAACCTCGACCGAGCTGCCGAAGACATCGCACCCGACGGCGCGCATCGCGCTCTTCGCGGCGGTGCTGCTGACCCTCGCGTTCGCCCTTCCTGCCCGCGCCGACTTCCGCGAGTTCACGCAGCTCTCCGTCGACGCCGCGCTCGAGAAGAAACTCGCGGCCATCGCCGCTGCGACGTTCACGGAATTTCCGGGGCTCCAGCCGGGAAACCTGTCGATCACCGTCGTGGATCTCGGAAAGCCCGAAAGGCCGCGGCGCGCGAGCTTCGCCGGCGACATCCCCTATCACCCCGCGAGCGTGGTGAAGATGTTCTTTCTCGGCGCGATCTACGAAGAGGCAGCCGGCGGGAGGGTGACGATCGACGCGCCGCTGGAGGCTGCGCTCAAAGACATGATCGTGGAATCGCTCAACGACGCGACGTCGTACGTCGTCGACAGGCTCACGGGAACGACGAGCGGCCCGGAGCTGGCGGGATACGAATGGGAGCGGTTCGTCCATCGGCGCAATCTCGTCAATCGGTGGCTCGGCGGCATGGGGTACGACGTCAGCGCGAACGGGAAGACGTGGTGCGAAGGCGTTTACGGACGAGAGAAACAGATCCTGGGTGAAAACCGGGAGTTCAGGAACCGCGTGACGAGCGAGGCCGTCGCCTCGTTCCTCCTATGGATCGGCCGGCGGCGCGCCGTCTCGCCCGAGGCGAGCGACGCGATGCTCGCGCTCATGAGCCGCCCTCTGGACGCGAAATACTCCCAGGTCGCGGAGTTCGGCGGCGAGGCGCTTCCGGCGGGATCGAAGCTCTGGTCCAAGGCGGGTTGGACCGGGGAAGTGCGGCACGACGCGATGCTCGTGGAGCTTCCCGGCGGAAAACGGTACGTGGCGGCGATCCTGACGCGCGGGGCCGCGGAGGACACGAAGCTGCTGCCCTCGATCAGCGCGAAAATCGTCGCAGCGATTCGGTAGGGGCGGGCCGGGCCGCATCGGCTAGAATCTGTTCCAGATGACAACCTGGACGGTCGCCGGTGCGATCGTGGCCCTCGCCGCGGCGGTCGCGTTGATTCCTGGGCGCTCCCGGCGCGGCGCGCCGGCTGATCCGGAAGCGGAAGCTTCACATCGAGCGCTTCAAGCTCGCCAGCAAGCACGAGGAGATCGCCCGAGCGGTCTTCGAGAGCGCGCGGGTTCGTCGGGCGATCGCCGCCTGGTCGCGCGAGAGAAGCGTCCCCGAAGCCGAGGGCGAGAGGAAAGCGCGTCAGTACTTCCGCGAGATCGTCCCGAAATTCAACCTGCTCGCATACTACCGTTTCGGTGCGCCGGTCGCGGGCGCGTTCCTCAACATGCTCTACCGCGTGGTCGTGAACCGCGGGCCGATGCGACGGTTCTCCGAGGGGCCGGGTAAGAGGGCCGTGGTGGTGTACGCGATCAACCACAGGTCGAACACCGACTATCTCCTCGTCGCCCACATGCTCTTCAAGTTCATCTCGCTCTCGTACGCGGTCGGAGAGTGGGCCCGCGTCTGGCCGCTCAACCATCTCTTCAAGTGGTTCGGTGCCTACTTCATCCGTCGAAGGTTCCGCGAGGGGCTCTACCACGCCGTGCTCTCGGAGTTCGTCGCCACGATCACGAGGCGGGGGGTGACGCAGGGGATCTTTCTCGAAGGAGGGCTCACGCGCGACGGCGCCTGGCAGAAGCCGAAGCTCGGAATGCTCGACTACATCGTGGGGAGCAAGCGGAACGGCTCGTTCACCGCGCCGCTCTACATCATCCCGACGGCGATCAACTACGACCGGGTCCTCGAGGACCGCGTTCTGACGCGGGAGTTGATCGAGGCGGGAGAAGGCCCGGGACGGGGAGAGCAGGCGAGGACGACGGCGGTCTTTTTCCTGAAGAACCTCCTTAGAATCATGACGGGACGCCTGCGGAGATACGGGTACGCGATCGTGACCTTCGGCGCCCCCGTGTCGGTCGACGAGTTCGTCGGGCGGCACCCTGAAATCCTCAGCGAAGTGTTCGAAGAGAAGAAGGCGGCGCTGCGGGAGCTCGCGCGGACGGTCATGCAGGGAATGTCGGACGCGCTTCCGACCACGCCGGTGACGCTCGTCGCCAGGATCTTCCGCGAGCGGGCGGAAACGGCGCTCAGCGAGGCCGAGATCCTCCGCGAGATCGATCATCTCCGCGCTTCGGGCGCGGGTCGTCACTGGCTGATCCGCGAGCACGCGTCGGCGGACGTCTGGAGAGCGGCGAAACGGGTGCTGCGCCTGCGACGGCTGATCGAGCTCGGCCCGGGCGGGTGGCGGTGGACCCCCGGGGAGCTGCCGCTGCGCGATTACTACGCGAACGCCCTGGTGCCGTACGCGGAGGTGGAGAGGCGGGGGTGGGTCGAGCGGGCGGGGGAGCGCGCTCCGCGCGCTGTAGCGGAGGTAGTCAGGAGTCAGTAGTCAGGGATCAGGGCAAACGCCCAAGGACGCGACCTTCCCCTGATCCCTGACTCCTCCCCCTGGCGACTGCCTCACGGCTGCAGGCCGTGATCGTGTTCTCTCGTGGCCGCGCAGCGTTGCGCCGGAATCTCGCGCTCCCGCTCACGGCTGGCCGTCCTTGACCCACCGCGACGCCGCACCTACACTGGCAAACCGTCCGCGGCGCGCTCGAGCCGGCCATCCTCCCGTTGCGCGCACTTCTCGACAACCTGGAGTGACCTCGATGCCCCACAACCTGTTCAATACCCTTCAGAGCTTCGACGCAGGATCCGGAAAGAAGGGGCGGTTTTACTCGCTCCCGCAGCTGGAAAAGGAAGGGATCGGCGCGATCTCCCGCCTTCCCGTCTCCATCCGGATCATCCTCGAGGCCGTTCTCCGCAATCACGACGGCATCCGGATCTCGGAGAAGGACGTCCGGAACCTCGCCCGCTGGTCGCCGCGCGGGGAGCGCACCGAAGAGATTCCCTTCATGGTCGCCCGCGTCCTCCTGCAGGACTTCACCGGGGTCCCGCTTCTGGTGGACCTCGCGGCGATGCGGTCGGCGGCCAGCCGGTTCGGGAAGGACCCGAAGATCATCGAGCCGCTCGTCCCGGTCGACCTGGTGATCGACCACTCGGTGCAGGTCGACTTCGCCGGCACTCCGGACGCGCTCGACCGCAACATGGAAATCGAGTTTCACCGGAACAACGCGCGCTATCAGTTCCTCAAGTGGGGAACGCAGGCGTTCGACGGGTTCCGGGTCGTCCCTCCCGGAATCGGGATCGTCCACCAGGTCAACCTCGAGTATCTCGCGAAGGGCGTCCTCGAAAAGGACGGCGTCTACTATCCCGATACGCTCGTCGGGACCGACTCGCACACGACGATGATCAACGGACTCGGCGTGGTGGCATGGGGCGTCGGCGGAATCGAGGCGGAGGCGGGGATGCTGGGCCAGCCCGTCTATTTCCTCACGCCCGACGTCATCGGGGTCAACCTCTCGGGTCGCCTCGCGGAAGGCGTCACGGCGACCGACCTCGTCCTCCACATCACGCAGATGCTGCGGAAGTACAAGGTCGTCGGGAAATTCGTCGAGTACTTCGGCGAGGGGGCGGCGTCGCTCTCGCTCCCGGACCGCGCGACGATCGCGAACATGGCGCCCGAGTACGGCGCGACGATGGGCTTCTTCCCGATCGACGGAGAGACGGTCGCGTACATGAAGGCGACGGGTCGTCCTCCGGATCAGGTGAAGGCCTTCGAGAGCTACTACCGCGCGCAGGGCCTGTTCGGAATCCCGCGGGCCGGGGACATCGAGTACACCGACGTCCTCTCGCTGGATCTTTCCGAGGTGGGCGCGAGCGTGGCGGGACCGAAGAGGCCGCAGGACCGGATCGAGCTCGCAGACCTCCGCTCGACCTTCCTGGAGCTGCTGAAGAAGCCGGCAGCCGATGGCGGATACGGGAAGGAGCAGGGGACCCGCGGGCGCGTAGGAGGCCTCGCCTGGTGCGTGCCTCCGACGGTCGCCGGCGGGGGAGAGCAGGATCCGACCACCGTCCCGGTCGGTGAGCTCAGGAACACGAGCACCGAGACCGAGACGGAAATGATGAACAACCGTCCGACTCCCGACCGGGTCGGCACGGCGGCGGTCCTCGAGAACGACACGCTGGAAAAGGGTCTCGAGATGGCTCACGGCGACGTGGTCATCGCGGCGATCACTTCCTGCACGAACACCTCGAACCCGAGCGTGATGCTCGCGGCCGGGCTGCTCGCGAAGAAGGCGGTCGGGCGCGGGTTGCGCGTTCCGACCTGGGTGAAGACCTCGCTCGCGCCCGGCTCTCGGGTCGTGACGGACTACCTCGAGCGGGCCGGGCTGCAGAAACCGCTCGACCAGCTCGGGTTCAACCTCGTGGGCTACGGATGCACGACCTGTATCGGCAACTCCGGCCCGCTCGACCCCCGGATCGAGGAGACGGTCGTCAAGAACGACCTCGTGGCGGCGAGCGTGCTGTCGGGCAACCGGAACTTCGAAGCGCGGGTCCACCAGAACGTGAAGGCGAACTTCCTCATGAGCCCGCCGCTGGTGGTCGCCTTCGCTCTCGCGGGTCGGATCGACGTCGACCTGACGCAGGAGCCGCTCGGAGAGGGCTCCGACGGGAAAGAGGTCTACCTTCGCGACATCTGGCCGACGCTCGACGAGGTGCAGGATGCCATGCGCCGCTCGCTCGATCCGGAGACGTTCCGGCGGCTCTACGGCGACTTCGCCGGGCAGAACCCGCTCTGGAACGCGATTCCGAGCTCGACCGGGCTGCATCTACGACTGGACCCCCTCGACCTACATCCAGGAGCCTCCGTTCTTCACGAGCTTTTCCATGGAGGCGGGGAAGATCACCGAGGTGGTCAAGGCCCGGGCCCTGGCGATCTTCGGCGACTCCGTGACGACGGACCACATCTCTCCGGCGGGGGCGATCAAGCCTGCCTCACCCGCCGGGAAATACCTGGTCGAGAACGGGGTCGAGCCGCGGGACTTCAATAGTTACGGTTCGCGGCGCGGGAACGACCGCATCATGACCCGCGGGACCTTCGCGAACGTGCGGATCAAGAACCTCATGGTCGCGGGCGTCGAAGGGGGCGTGACCCTCCACCAGCCCACGGGCGAGCAGATGAGCATTTTCGACGCGGCGATGCGATACGGCGGGGCGGGCGTTCCGCTCGTCGTGCTCGCCGGGCACGAGTACGGGACCGGCAGCTCGCGGGACTGGGCCGCCAAGGGGACCGCGCTTCTGGGGGTCCGCGCCGTGGTCGCCCGGAGCTTCGAGCGGATCCACCGGAGCAACCTGGTCGGGATGGGGGTTCTCCCCCTGCAGTTCGAGGAGGGGACCTCGGCGCAGACCCTGGGGCTCGACGGGACCGAGACGTTCGACGTGGTCGGTTTCGGGGACGATCTGGAGCCGCGAAAGTCCGTGACTCTGAGGATTCATCGCGCAAGCAAGGAAACGCTCGACGTGCCGGTGCGGATGCGGATCGACACGCCGATCGAAGTGGAATACTACCGGCACGGCGGGATTCTCCCGTACGTGCTACGGCAGCTCATTCGCAATGCGCAATGAGTGTCTTTTTCTGGATCCGGGGGCCGCGCCAGAATGGAATTCGCTGCGGCGGCGCCCCGTTTGTCCGTCCGGCTGCTTTTGTAATCTCGCCAAAATCGAGTAAGATTGCGAGCCCGCCCCTGACCTCGCTGTCCGGGCAACACTCACCAGGAAGGTTCTACCATTCATGACGCAATCGAGAGATAACGCCGAGACCTCCTTCGCGGAGGCCTTCGAGGCGAGCCTGAATTTCAAACAGCCCGAGAAGGGCGACCTGCTGTCGGGAACCATCGTTTCCATCTCCGGGGACGATGCCTACGTTTCCTACGGGGGTCCGATGGAAGCGGTGATCGGCACCGCAGAGATCGAAGATAAACAGGTTGGGGACGTGGTCGAAGCGACCGTCGTCGAGACGCGCCGCAGGTGCGGATCTCGCGGAGAATGCTTCTGCGGCGCGCCTCGCTCGACGCGCTCCGCGGCGCGTACGAGAGCCGCCTGCCGGTCGAAGGAAAAGTCGGCGCCCGCAACAAAGGCGGCTTCGACGTGAGCGTCGGCGGCGTCCGGGCCTTCTGCCCGCTCTCGCAGATCACGCTCGGCAAGATCGAGAATCCCGAGTCCTTCCTGGGACAGTCGTACGACTTCCTCATCACGGAGATGTCGGATGACGGCCGCAAGCTGGTCGTTTCCCGCGCCGCGCTGATGAAGGAAGAGGCCTCCAGCCGAGCCGAGCAGATCCGCCAGAACCTGCAGATCGGCGACGTCTACGCCGGCAAGGTGAAGACGATCGTGCCGTTCGGCGCCTTCGTCGACATCGGCGGCGTCGAGGGTCTCCTCCACGTCTCCGAGATGAGCCGCAGGCGGATCACGAACCCCGCCGACGTGCTCGCGATCGGCCAGGACGTCGACGTCAAGATCATCAAGATCGAAAAGGACGGCAAGCGCCTCTCCTTCTCGATGAAGGACCTCGAGCCCGATCCGTGGGAGTACGCCTGGGAGAAATACCAGCCGGGCACCCACTTCGCCGGCACGATCGTCCGGAAGGCCGACTTCGGCCTCTTCATCGAGCTCGAGCCGGGGCTCGACGGCCTCGTTCACCTCTCTCAGCTTCCGATCGGGATGACCAAGGACAGCTCCGAGCTCGCGATCGGCGCGAGCGTCTCGGGCTGGGTCCGCGAAGTCGATCCTGAGCGGAAACGCCTCTCGCTCGCCCTTCGCGAAGTCGCCACGGACGACCCGTGGGACGGAGCCGAGGAGCGGTATCCTCTCGGGAAGGTCGTGGACGGTGTCGTCGAGCGGGCCAGCCAGCCCGGCGTGTTCGTCAGCCTCGAGCCCGGTCTGACCGGACTGATTCCCGCCTCCGAGCTGCCGCAGGGCTCTTCCCCGGCGCGATGCGCATCATCCGGGTGAGAAGCTCGCCGTCAAGGTGATCTCGATCGACCCCGAGCGCCGCCGCATCGCGCTCAGCCACGAGGCCGCCAAGGCCGCCGGCGAGCGCGCCGAGTACCTGGGCGTGATGAAGCAGAAGGAGAGCGAGGCCACGGGCGGCAAGTCCGCGATGGCCCTCGCCCTCGAGAAGGCGCTCTCCGGCAAAGAGTAGCCGAGCGATTTCAGCGTTTTCGACTCAGACGGGCAGGCCGAAAGGCCTGCCCGTTTTTCGTGAGTAGCCAGCGGGAGGTAGTCAGGGGGAAGGGATGGCTCGTCCCAGGGGCGCCGATGCGCTTATCATGAGGAACCGGCTCCGGCCGGACCGCGCATGCCGAAATCACTGTTCTACCTCGGGGTGGTCTTCTCGATGCTCGCCGCGCTGCTGCTGTTCGGAGCGGTCGTGGATCGCGGGATGACGGGCGACTGGCTCGAAGTATCGAGCGTGCATCTGTTGCGCGGATCGACGACGACGGGGGTTCTCGCCGTCATGCTCCTCTCGATTCCGGTCGCGGGGCTCTTTCTCCGGATGGCCTCGCTCATCGCGCCGAGGAATCTGTTCGCCGCCTTCTTCTCGATTTTCGCCACGTGCAGCGCGGCGGTGTCGGCGGGGCTCTACGCAGCCCTCGATTTTCGCGCGTCGCTTCTGGAGCGGCAGATCGGGCTCACGGCGGCGCAGGCGGATACGCTGGACATGATGCTCGAGCTTCGCCTGGCGACGCTCTGGGCGCTCGGCTTCTCGCTGGCGACGATGTTTCTGTCGACCCGGCCGTATTTCAGGCTCCAGGGGCGCGTGCTCGCCGTCGCGGTCTCGATCCCGTTGCCCGTGTTCTTTCTGACTCTGATCTTCCGTTACGCCGTTCCCGATTCGATGGTCCCGGCGAGCGCGTTCATCACCGCGGTCCTTCTCGCGCTCTTCGCGTTCCTTTTCGTGGCCGTGGCGGTGCACGGACTCAGGCACCGCCACCTCTTCATCGAGCTCACGAACCTGCGCGAGCTGCTCGACGCGCGCTCGGAGCTGGAGACGCGCCCTCCCCGCGATTTTCCGTTTGGCGGGGGCGTCGCGTACGAGCCTCCCTCGAATCGCTGATCGCGATCAGCGCGCAGGGTCACGGATCTTCCGCCGACTGCGGCGGGTCGCCCGCGTCGTCCTGCTCTTCCTTCTCCTCGGATTTCGCCTCGAGCACGTGCTTCCGTGACGGCTCGAGCATCGACTGGATCTCGAGGAACGCGCTCGCGGTGCTGCCCGATCGCCCCCGGCTGCGACGGTAGTAGATCCAGCCCCGCCGTTCGGCCGCGAGGAGGAGCCGATCGAGAATGACGACGCCGGCGCCGACGACGAGGAGGATCCAAACCGTTTTCATTCTTCGGCGTTCCCAATCTAATCTGCGATCTTCGATCGGAGCTATGCCATCAACCCGAGCCACTCCTCGAGCGACCGCGGAAGGAGGTAGGAGTTCGAGCGTCGCTCCTCGGCGAGAGTGGAGGTGGGGGAGGGACCGTAGTGATGGCCGGGATAGAGGATCGTCGTCTCCGGCAGCTTCGCCAGGCGCTGGGTGAGCGTGCGGTACATCTCGGCGGGGTCGCCGCCGGGCAGGTCGACGCGGCCGCATCCCTGGACGAACAGGGTGTCGCCGGAGACGAGCCGTCCTTCGACGAGGAAGCACTGGCTGCCGGGCGTGTGACCGGGCGTGTGAACGAGCTCCACGCGCACGTCGCCGATCGCGATCGAATCCCCCGCTTCATGGAGAACGACGTCGGATCCCGACAACCCGGTCATGAACCGCACGCCCGCAGCCTCTTCCTTGTTGCAGTGCGCCTGGACTCCGCGCCTCTCGAGAAGCTGCGCCAGTCCTTCGACGGAGTGACCGAACAGGTCTCCGCCGATGTGATCGGGGTGGTAGTGCGTGACGAGCGCGCCGGTGAGCGTCATTCCATCGGCCTCGGCGGCGTCGAGGAGCCCGTCGACGTCCCACGCGGGATCGACGACGAGGCATTCGCGCGTTTTCGTGTCGCCGATCAGATATGAGAAGTTCCGCATCTGCGCCGCGACCGGGCTCGCGCGCGCGAAATCACGGCCGGCGAGGAGCTGGCGGAAGTAGAGGGTGGACGCCATGGAGGGGAGTATGCCGGATCGCCGCCGGGGAGGGTAGGGACCGCCATCGATCGGCGGTCGCCAGCGGTACGGCCGCGAATCCGGCGGTCCCCCCGTCAGTTCGTCTTCTCGTCGTCTCCCGTCATCGCCCACGTCGGGAGGGACTCGGGACGGACCCCGATCGACTCGAGCGCGCGCGTCCACATCTGAGCCGAGTCGCGCGCGAAGAGGTTCGATCGATCGAAGGGCGCGATGAGCCAGTCGTTCCGCTCGATCTCCTGCTGAAGCTGCCCCGCGCCCCACCCGGCGTAGCCGAGAAGGAGTCGGAACTCGGCGGGCGGTTTCGAAGCGAGGCGCGTGAGCGCGCGGATGTCGCGGGAGATGTGGAGCCCGGCCGCGAACTCCGGGGCGGCTTCCCCTCCCTCCTCGGCGCCTCCGGCGTAGAGGATCGTGCCGACGCCCGGTTGGACAGGCCCTCCGAACCAGGTCGCGGCGTCGAGTGGGCCTCCCCACGAGACCCCGAGGCCGCCGAGAAGCTGGACCATCGGTACGTCCGTCGGGCGATTCACGATGAGTCCGAAACTCCCGTCCTCACCGTGCTCGAGCAGGAGGACGACGCTGCGGTGAAAGAACGGATCGACGACCTGTCTCATCGCGATCAGAAAGAGGGGCGTGTCGAGCGTGTCCGTGATCATGATAGAGTCTGCAGTCGGAGCCTGTGCGGGCGCTCAATCGTCGTCGTCCGGGGCCTCGGCGATCGGCGCTCCCCCGCTCGATCGCGCGGCCCAGTCGCAGAGGATGCGGACATCCGCTTCGCTCAGGCGGGCGTCCCGATGGAGCGGGATGAAAGACCTCTCTCTAGACTCGCACATTTCCTTCCGGAGCTCTCGCTTCGGGTCCTTCCAGCTCGAAAAGTTCATTTCGTGTCGCGCTTCGTTGACGTCGCTCACGAGCAACCACGAGACGGGGCGACGGTCGAATACCAGGGCCAGCGCGTTTCATTCGAGTGACAGTCGAAGCAGGAGCGGCGGAGGATGGATTCGACGGCGGGATCTCCGATCGCCAGCGGCGCGTCGACGGGAGGATTCGTGCGGGCGGGGCGGACCAGCTGGGAGCCCGCGAGAAGGATGACGAACGCGACGAGGGCGACCGTGACGATCTTCTTCATGTCGACTTTCCTGGAGAAGGGGTCGGAGGCGACGTGTAGGTCGAGTATATGCCCGCGCGCGCGCGGCTAACGCAACAGGGCCAGCCAACGCTCCCAGGCCGCCGCGCGGGCGCGTGCGTTCGCCTCGGAGGCATCCGTGGCTTCGCCGAGACGCATGAAGGCGTGCCCGGCGCCATCGTAGATGACCGGCTCGAAGCGCTTTCCCGCCGCGCGCATCAACTCCTCGGTTTTCGGAATCGTCGCGTTCACCCGGGCGTCATTGCCGCCGTAGAAGCCGAACACCGGCGCGTCGATTGCGGAGACCGCCTCGGGGTCGTCGGGGCCCGTTCCGTAGAAGACGAAGACGCGGCGCAATCCGTCGATCTCATTTGCCGCCTCCCACGCCCGCGCTCCTCCCCAGCAGAATCCGGCGAGGAAGATCTCGCCGCTCGCCGATGGGATCCCGCGCGCCTCCTCGACGACGGAGCGGAGATCGGCGCGCACCTGCTCCGCCGGAAGCCGTCCGATCGCTTCCCGCGCGGCGTCCTCGGAGGCAAACTCGCGAGTTCCTCCACCGCCGGGCGCCATCCCGGAGAGAAAGTCGGGCGCGATCGCGAGGTAGCCCTCCTCGGCGAGACGGTCGGCGACCGTCCGGACCCAGTCCGTGAGGCCACGGTTCTCGTGAATGAGAATGACCACGGGGGCTCGATCGCTGACTTGCGGATACACGACGTATGTCCTCACGTTGCGCCCCTCGCGGGCGACCTGGATCCATTCATCGTGCCGTGGGGTGGTCTCCAGGCGCGAGGGGGCTGTCTGCGTTGTCCGGCAACCTCCTGCTGCGAGAACGATGCACAGGAGAGGGATGACGATTGCGGGGCGCTTCATTCAATCCTCCGTGCGTGCCGGCTTTGTCGATTTCGAGAGCCGTCAGACCCATTTTCGAACCCTGGTGCGGTACGACGCGAAGGCCGGTCCGAACCTCTCTGTCATGACCTTCTCTTCTCGCGGTATCACGATTCGGTCCAGGATCGCGGCGAGCGCTGCCGTCGCGCCGAAAAACCACGCCGATCCGGCGATGATCGCGATCGACAGAGAGAAGCAGAGAAGCGCGAGGTACATCGGATTTCGCGACCAGCGGAAGGGGCCCTCCGTGATGAGCGCCGCGGGCGCGGACCCGGGCTCGGGCGAGGTGGCCCGGCTCCGGAACGTGACCAGCGACCACGCGAGGACGGCGCCGCCGCCGAGGAACAGGATCGCGATGGAGATCTGCCCGGGAAGCCTGTCGATGCGCGTATCGATCCGAAGCGACGCGATCGCCTCGAGAATCCATGAGAGCGCGAGAGAGGCGATGAAGAGACCGCCGGGATGCAGCAGCGCTTCCGCCGGGCGTGAATCGCGAGCCGCATCGATCATTGCGCCATTGTAGCGGCCTTGCCTGTCGCTCACATGTCCGCGTGACAACTGTCACTCGGCCTCCGTTTTCCTTTGCGTACGATGACCGCGACCTGCACTCCCTCGAGGTGACGTCCCGCGCAAAGCGCCTGGTCCGAATCGAAGGTGCAGTTTCCAGAACACGAGGGTTCCGAGCGACCTGCCGGCCGCCGGAGCCGCAAGGAGGCGACGTGGCACCACTCGAGGGAGCGTACGGATACCGACTCACGGCTCCCGGGGCCGATCTCGCACGGTTCGATCTTCCTCCTCTGGAGCCCTCTGCGGACCATGTCGTCGTCGAAGTCGCCGGGTGCGGCGTCTGTCACACGGACGTCGGGTTCGCGTACGACGGCGTTCCGACGCGCCATCCGCTCCCTCTGATCCTCGGGCATGAGATCGCCGGCCGCGTGGTCGCCACGGGCAGCGCGGCGGCGGAATGGACGGGCCGGAGCGTCATCGTCCCCGCCGTGATCCCCTGTGGCGCCTGCGAGGCGTGCGCGGCGAACCGCCCGACCATCTGCCGCCGGCAGTTCATGCCGGGCAACGACGGCGACGGCGGCTTCGCCTCCCACGTCGTCGTTCCGGCGCGCGGCCTCTGCCACGTCCCCGGGAATCTTCCTCCCGGCGTGAGCCTCGAGATGCTCTCGGTGGTCGCCGACGCGGTGACGACGCCCTTCGAAGCGATCCATCGCGCCCAGGTGGGAGCGAGCGATCTGGCGATCTTCGTCGGTGCAGGCGGGATCGGCGGATTCGGCGTCCAGATCGCCGCGGCGCTCGGCGCGACTGTGGTCGCGATCGACGTGAGCGACGAGCGCCTGTCGCTCGCGTCCGCTCACGGCGCCACGCTTACGCTCAACCCGAAGAGCGCCGACCCGAAGTCGATGAAGACGGCGATCCGCAATCTGTCGAAGGAGACGGGGTGTGGCCGTGTCGGCTGGAAGATCTTCGAGATGAGCGGCACCGGAGCGGGGCAGACGACCGCCTTCAACCTTCTCGACTTCGGCAGCTATCTCGCGGTGGTCGGCTACACGGCCGACAAGGTCGAGATCCGGCTGTCCAACCTGATGGCGTACGACGCGACCGCGCGCGGGAACTGGGGATGCGCCCCGGAGAATTACCCGGACGCCCTGCGCCTCGTGCTCGACGGAAAGGTCCTGCTGGAGCCGTTCATCGAGCGCCACCCCCTCGAAGAGATCCCGGCCCTGCTCGGCGCGGCACACCGTCACGAGCTGCGGCGCCGCGCCATCGTCGTACCGAACGGAGCGAACGCATGAACAACCACAATCTCACCGAGGACTTTTCGCCGCGCGAGATCGTCGTGTCGCGGCGGCCCTTGCTCGACAGGGAAGGGGCGCCGGTCGATGGGCTCCACAACGTCTGGATCACTCTGAACAACCCCAAGGAGCTCAACAGCTATACGACCGGAATGGCGAAGGAGATCATCCTCGCGCTGCGCGAGGCGAGCAACGACCGCGCGGCCGTCGCCGTCGTCCTGACGGGGACCGGCACGGCCGCCTTCTGCACCGGCGGCAACACGCGCGAGTACGCCGAGGTCTATGCCGGCAATCCGGGGGAGTACCGGCAGTACATGCGGCTCTTCAACGACATGGTCTCGGCGATCCTCTCCTGCGATAAGCCGGTGATCGCGCGCGTGAACGGGATGCGCGTCGGCGGCGGGCAGGAGATCGGAATGGCGTGCGACTTCTCGATCGCCAGCGATCTCGCGGTCTTCAGCCAGGCGGGACCGAAACACGGGTCCGCTCCCGACGGCGGCAGCACCGACTTTCTTCCGCTCTTCGTGGGGATCGAAAACGCCATGATCAGCGCGACGCTCTGCCAGCCCTGGAGCGCGCACCGCTTCTACTGGCTCGGCGGCCTCACGCAGATCCTCCCGGCGCTTCGGGTGGACGAGAAATGGATTGCGAACCCGATGGTCGTCACCGACCGCACGCTCGACGAGTTCGGCCGCGTCGTTTACGGCGAGCCCAGGACCGGTGCCGCGCGGGACGAGGCCAAGGCCCTCATGGCTCGCGGCGCGGTCGACCTGACTCTGCTCGATCGGGCGGTCGACGAGATGACGACGAAGCTCCTTTACACCATGCCCGATTGCCTCACGAAGACGGTCGAGAGCATCCGGAAGCACAAGCTCGAGCATTGGGACCGAAACAAGGAGAGCAACCGCGCGTGGCTCTCGCTCAACATGATGACGGAGGCGAACGCCGGTTTCCGCGCCTTCCACCACGGCACGAAGCAGCAGCGGGAAGTCGACTTCATCAGGCTCCGCCAGCGTCTCGCCGAGGGTGCGCGGTGGGGAGACGAGCTGATCGAGGAGATCGCGCCCTGGGTCGCGGACGCGCGACAAGGTGGTCTCTTGACGGCGGGAGGACTCCAGGCATGATCCCGCCTCTCCAGCAGCTCGTCGACCGCGCGCAGCATCTCTTCGACGACATCGATCTCGGCTCCGTGCATGCGTGGAAGGCGGGCGGAGAGAATCGGAAGGCCGTCGGCCACATGCCGATCTAGGTTCCGCGCGAGCTGATCCACGCGGCGGGCATGCTTCCGGTCGGCATCGTCGGCGGCGGGGACCGCCTCGAGATCATCCGCGGGGACGCGTACTTTCAGAGCTACATCTGCCGCATCCCGCGCAGCACCATCGAGCTCGCCCTCTCGCACCGGCTCGACGTCCTCGACGGGATGCTCTTTCCCGCGATCTGCGACGTCATTCGCAACCTGTCCGGAATGTGGTCGATGCTCTTCCCCGACCGCTACGTCCGCTACGTCGACGTCCCGCAGAACTTCGACCCGGCGGTGGGCGGGACGTTCTGGCGCTTCGAGATGGAACGGCTTCGCGCGGACTTCGCGCGACTCTCGGGCCGGACCGTCTCCGACGAGGATCTGAGCCGAAGCATCGAGGTGTACAACGAGAACCGCAGAGCCATCCGCGACCTCTACGCCGCGCGCAGCCGGCGCCCCTGGGTCTTCCCGCTCGCCGAGGTGTACCTGTTTCTCCGCGCGGGAAACGTGCTGCCCCCCGAAGAGCACACCGCGATGCTCCGTTCGAGTATCTCGAGCTCGCTCTCCAGGACGGCGAACGTCGAGACCAGGACCGGAGCCGGGTCGTCCTCGTCGGGATGTTCTGCGAGCAACCCCCGCAGGGGCTTCTCGTCACGGTCGAAAGGGCCGGATGCTGGGTCGTCGACGACGATCTGCTCCTCGGCCTCCGCTGGCTTCAGGAGCGAAGTCCCGACGACGGGCGATCCGATGGAGAACCTCGTCGATGCGTATCTGAATCACAGCGCGTCGACGGCCTCCCGCTACGCCCCCGAGGGAGATCGCGCGCGCTGGCTCATCGATTCCGTCCGGCGCCACGATGCCGAGGGGGTCATCTTCTGCGCGCCGAGCTTCTGCGATCCCGCGCTGCTCGAGCAGCCGATCCTCGTAGCCGCCCTCGACCGCGAAGGGATTCCTCACACGGAGTTCAAGTACTCGGAAGACACAGGCCAGTTCGCCGTGATCCGGGAGCAGGCGGGGACCTTCTCCGACTCGATCCGCCTCTGGAGCGAAGCATGAGCGTCGCGCCCATCGCCCCCGTCAGGAAAGAGGAGAGCATGCTGCTGCAGAAGCAGATGCTCGCGGATCATTACGACGCGCTCGAGCGCGCCCACGACGAGGGGAAGAAGGTCGTCTACACCTTCGTCCCCGGAAACCTGAACGAGCTCGTCCGGTCGTTCGATCTCCTGCCGGTCCTCCCGGAGATCAACGCGCTGCAGTCCGGCATGCGCAAGCTCTCGGCGGGCTACATCGCCGAGGCGGAAAAGTACGGCCACAGCGAGGACGTCTGCACGTACGTGAAGTGCGACATCGGAATGATGAAGAAGGGGAACATCGGCCCGTCGGGAAAGCAGCTTCCGCGGCCCGATCTGCTCCTTCTCTCGTACACCGGCTGCTTCACCTTCCTCAAATGGTTCGAGCTGCTGCGGGAGGAGTACGACTGTCCCGTGGCGATGCTGCACGTCCCCTATCAGGCGAGCGGCCAGATCGATCCGCACCAGCGCGAGTACGTGGTCCAGTCAGCTCAGGAGCGAGGTCATTCCGAAGCTGGAGGCGGTCAGCGGAAAGAAGTTCGACGAAGAGCGCCTGCGCGAGATGCTGCGCCTCTCCGCGAGGGCGGAGGACGATCTGGTCGCCGTGCTCGAGAGCGCGAAGCACACCCCGTCGCCGATCGACGCCTACTTCGGGGGCGTCTACTACATCGGCCCGATCTTCAGCGCGTTCCGCGGCACCGAGGGAGCCGTCGACTACTACAGGACGCTGCGCGAGGAGGTCGACGCACGGCTCGCCGCGGGACTCGGGCCGATCACTCCCGACGGCCCGATGGACTCCCAGAAATATCGCCTCGTCGTCGAAGGCCCGCCCAACTGGACGAGCTTCCGGGAGTTCTGGAAGATGTTCCACGACGAGGAGGCGGTCGTCGTCGCGAGCACCTACACGAAGGTCGGGGGACTCTACGACCGCGGCTTCCGGCACGACCCGGACCATCCGCTCGAGACGCTCGCGGACTACTGCCTCGGCTGCTACACGAACCTCGGTCTCCCCACGCGCGTCGATCTCCTCGAGAAGTACATCCGCGAGTACCGCGCGGACGGATTCGTCATCAACAGCGTCAAGAGCTGCAACTCCTTCAGCGTGGGCCAGCTGCTGATGCTCCGCCAGCTCGAGGAGCGGACCGGCGTCCCCGGAGCGTTCATCGAGAGCGACCTGGTCGATCCCCGCTACTTCTCGGCGGCGAACATCAAGAACCGGCTCGAGAGCTACCTGCAGATGATCGATCAGAAACGCGGCGCGAGGGTGGTGGCATGAGCTCGATGCGCGTCTACGTCGGCATCGACCTCGGCTCGACGACCACCAAGGCGGTCGTTCTCGACGGGGAGGGAGCGATCATCGGCCGCGGGATCACGAACAGCCGCAGCAACTACGACGTCGCCGCCCAGGTCGTGCGGGAGGAAGCGTTCGTCCGGACACGCTTCTCCGTGACCCACGCGAACGCCGTGCTCGCCGCCTCGAAAGGCCTTCTCGAGGAAGTGTTCCTTCCCTCGCTCGAACGGAATTTCCGCCTCCAGCAGTATCTCGAACAGCTCGCCGGCCTCCGCGAGTCCATGCTGGCGATCGCGGATACGCCGAAGCATGCCGCCCACGCCGCCGCTCTCCGCGCACGGCTCGAGGCGGTCTCCGAGCGAATGACGCAGCGCGCGCAGGGGCATTACGCGGAAGGGGCGGTCCGGAGGAGCGACTTCTTCCGCGACCTCGCGGGCGCCGACTTCATGCACCTGGCCGAGGCAGTCGGGGATCCGAAGGGAATCTCGTTCGATCTGCTCTGCGGCGTCTACGATGCCGCGATTCTCACGGTGGAGAACACCACGTCGGAGCACGCGTTCGAGCGGCACATCGGGGCGGCGCTCGAGCTGACGCTGCGGACCGCGACGACGGAGATTCAGGCCGAGGCGCAGCACCTGCGGAACGCGGTCGAGCAAGCGCGAGCGCTCGAGCTGATCGAGGAAGGCACCGTCGGCACCGGCTACGGCCGCCAGCGCCTCCCGTTCCCGAAAGAGCAGATCCGCAGCGAGATCCTCTGCCACGGCCTCGGCGCGCACGCGATGTTCCCCGGGACGCGGACCGTCCTCGACATCGGGGGGCAGGACACGAAGGCGATCCAGCTCGATTCCGACGGGATCGTGACCAGCTTCCAGATGAACGACCGGTGCGCCGCGGGATGCGGACGCTACCTCGGCTACATCGCCGACGAAATGAACCTCGGCCTGCACGAGCTCGGCCCTCTGGCCCAGCAGAGCAAGTGCCGCGTCAAGATCAACAGCACCTGCACCGTGTTCGCGGGCGCGGAGCTGCGGGACCGCCTGGCGCTCGGCCAGAGCCGCCAGGACATTCTCGCGGGGCTTCACCGCGCGATCATCCTCCGGGCGATGTCGCTCCTCGCGCGCTCGGGCGGGATCTCCGACGAGTTCACGTTCACCGGGGGGGTCGCGCGGAACCCGGCCGCGGTCGGGGCCCTCGAGGACCTCGTCCGTGAGAACTACGGCGAGCGGGTCCTCAACACCTCGCACGACTCGATTTACACCGGGGCTCTCGGCGCGGCGCTCTTCGCGCGTCGCGCAGGAGAGAGGAGAGCACCATGATTCCGCCGGCCGTAGGGGCGCGCTGCGCGCGCCCGGACCTTCGTTCAACGCGGATCGTGGATTCCGGGCGCCCGCAGGGCGCCCTTACGTGCGCAAGGAGAACCGCGTGACGGCTACGCTCATCGCAACGGCGCCCCGGGCGCGGGGAATCGAAGAGCCGATCCTGGCCGCCGGGCTCGACGTGGGTTCGAGCTCGGTCAAGACCGTGATCGTTCGCGATGCGGGCGACGGGGGACGCCCGGAGGTCCTCTGCTCGAGAAACGACCGGATCCGCCGGCGGGAGCTCAGGAAGGTTCTCGAGGAATCGTGGGAGACGGCGCTCTCGGAAGCCGGAACGACGGCGGCGAAGATCGCGTACATCGCGACGACCGGTGAGGGCGAGCTCGTGGAGTTCCGCCGCGGGCATTTCTACGGGATGACGACGCACGCGCGCGGCGCGGTCTACCTGATGCCGCACGCGCGCGCGGTCGTCGACATCGGCGCCCTTCACGCGCGCGCGATGAAGATCTCGGCCGAGAGCCGCGTGCTCGGATACCGGATGACGAGCCAATGCGCGTCCGGATCGGGGCAGTTCCTCGAGAACGTCGCGCGCTATCTCGGCATCACGCTGGAAGACATCGGGCCGCTCTCCTGCTCCGCGACGAATCCGGAGATGGTCAGCAGCATCTGCGCGGTCCTCGCGGAGACCGACGTGATCAACATGGTGAGCCGCGGGATCAAGACGGCGGACATCCTCAAGGGGATCCACCTCTCGATGGCGGGGCGCTATTCGAAGCTGCTTCGCGCGGTGGGCGCGGAGGGGACGGTCGCGATCACCGGAGGCCTGGCGGCCGACTCGGGGCTCGCGCAGGCGCTGCGGGAGAAGCTCGTCGAGGACGGGCTCTCGATCGAGGTCGAAACGCATCCGATGTCGATTTACGCGGGCGCGCTCGGAGCCGCTCTCTGGGGCGCGTACCGCCACCGCGTGCTCGCGCGGCGGCAGGCGGCGTCATGACGGAGCTTCCGCTCGCGGGACGCGTGGCCGCGGTCACGGGAGGCGCGGGCGGAATCGGCCGTGCGATCGTGGCCGCGCTCCGCGCCGCCGGTGCGACGGCGATCTCGCTCGATCTCGCCGCCTCTTCCGATCCCGCTGCCGTCTCGATCGGGTGCGACGTGCGCGAGGACCCCTCGGTCGAAGCCGCGATCCGCATGATTGCCGACGTGCACGGCCGGCTCGACCTGGTCATCCACGCGGCCGGCATCGCGCGCGACGCCGTGATCTGGAAGCTTCCGGTCGCCGAATGGGACCAGGTCCATCAGGTGAATCTGCGAGGCGCCTTTCTCCTGCTGCGGCACGCGATTCCGGAGATGAGGCGGGGCGGCGGAGGCCGGATCGTTCTGATCGGATCGATCAACGGCTCGCGCGGGAAGAGAGGACGTCCGCGTACTCGGCGAGCAAGGCGGGGCTGCTCGGCCTCGCCAGGAGCGTGAGCCGCGAGACCGGGCGGTTCGGCATCACGGCGAACGTGGTCGAGCCCGGATGGGTGCGGACCCCGTTGACCGAATCGGCGGACGAGAGCGTCCGCGCCGCCGCGCTCGCCGAGACGCAGACCGGCGAGCTGGTCGAGCCGGACGACGTCGCCGCGGCCGTCGTCTTTCTCTGCGGGCCCGGCGCGCGCCGGGTGACCGGCCAGATCCTGCGCGTAGACTCCGGGCAGCACATGTGAGAAAACGGAGGTTGCACATGCAACAGGTGGAGGAACCGGGGGTCCTGGAGACCGATCGCGTCGTCGTGCGCGCGATGCGGGAGAGCGATCTCGACGCGATCGTCCGGATCGACGCGATGTCGTCGGGGCGGAAGCGGCCGCGCTATTTCGAGCTGATGCTGGAGCGCGCCGTCCGGATGGCGGGGCTGCAAATCTCGCTCGTGGCGGAGCTCGAGGAACGCGTGACCGGGTTCATGATCGGATCGCTCCAGTACGGCGAGTTCGGCGTGAGCGAGCCGAGTGCGTCGATCGAGGCGATCGGGGTCGAGTTCGAGGCGAGGCGCCAGGGAGTCGGCGCCGCCCTCATGCGTCAGCTCCGGCTCAACCTCGGCGCGCTCGGCGTCACCGCGATCCGCACGGACGTCGAGTGGAACGATTTCGACCTGCTGGCGTTTCTCCAGCGCGAGGGGTTCATGCCGGCGCCTCGGGTCTGTCTGGAGCGCAAGATCGATCCGACGGCGCCCGGCGACTAGCCGGCCCGGTGAGTTCAACGGGCGAGGAGGGGATCCGATGACTGCCAAGCCGATCGAACGCTGTTCCCGCTGCGGGAAGACAGCGACCGAGGAGCAGAAGTACTGCTCCGAGTGCGGGATGTTCCTTCGGGATCCGTGGGTGGATCAGCGCCTGCTCGCCCCTCTCGTTCTCGAGAAGGACGGAAAGAGCAAGGAAGCGCGGCGCGAGCTCGAGCGACTCGTCGAGATCGATCCGGATCACGTGATCGCGAACCATCTTCTCGGAACGGTCTACTTCCATCAGGGGACCCTCGATCTCGCGATCGAGCGGTATCAGAAGGCGATCGCGGCGGCGCCGCGGTTCGTCGTCGCGTATTACGATCTCGGGGTCGCGTACTACCACCGCGGAAACATGCCGGAAGCCGCCCGCGCGTTTCGCCGGTGCCTCCAGATCGACCCGGAGTACAAGGCGGCGCATTACCGCCTGGCGCTCTCTCTGTTTCACACCGGACAGCTCGACGACGCGATGCGGCCATTTCGAGCAGGCGATGATCCTCACCCCCGAGTACCTGATGGCGCACTACCACATGGGCGTGATTCACGAGCGGCGCGGCGACATGCAGGCGGCCGAGCGGGAGTTCCGTCGCAGCCTCGACGAGGGCGTGGGCGAAGTCAGCAGCCTCTTCCATCTCGCCGTGATCCGCCGGTCGAGCGGGGACGAGAAAGGGGCGCAGGAACTGCTGAACAAAGCGAGGGATTTCGGGCTTCACGCCAGCGAGGCATGACGGAGCCGTGAAGGACCGGCGGGAGCGAAGGCTCCGCCGGTCGCCCGCGAGGATGGCTCGCGGATCACCCGCTCCCGGAGGAGAGCATGAACGTTCCGGACGAGAGCACCCTCATCTACGACTGGGCCGGCCACGGCCCGCGCCGCGGCGAGTGGAGCGGGCGAGTGATGGTCGACGACGAGACCCTGCGCGACGGGCTGCAGAGCCCGTCGGTCACCGATCCTCCAGCCGAAGTCAAGGTCCGGATCCTCCACCTCATGGAGAGCCTCGGCATCGACACCGCCGACATCGGCCTCCCGGGCGCCGGGACGCGGCAGCGCGAAGCGGTCACCCGGCTCTGCCGCGAGATCGCCGACAACCGAATGAAGATTCGCGCCAACTGCGCGGCGCGGACCATGATGGTCGACATCCAGCCGATCGCCGAGGTCACCGCAGATCACCGGCGTGCCGATCGAGGCGTGCGTCTTCATCGGAAGCTCGCCCATCCGGCAGTACGCCGAGGAGTGGCCGCTCGATTTCATCCTGAAGCAGTCGCAGGAGGCGATCAGCTTCGCGGTGAAGGAAGGCCTCGACGTCATGTACGTCACCGAGGACACGGTGCGGTCCTCGCCGGAGGATCTCCGCATGCTCCTGACGGCCGCGGTCGACGCGGGAGCCAAGCGCGTCTGCCTCTGCGACACGTGCGGTGCCGCGACCCCGCACGGCGCGTACAACCTCGTCTCCTGGGTGCGCGGATCTGATGAAGGAGCTCGACGTGGAGGTCGGAATCGACTGGCACGGCCATCGCGACCGCGGCCTCGATCTCGCGAACAGCCTCGCCGCGGTCGAAGCGGGGGCCACGCGCGTCCACGGGACCGCGCTCGGCATCGGAGAGCGCATCGGCAACACGCCGATGGAGCAGCTCCTGGTGAACATGAAGCTCCTCGGCCTTCGCGATGACGATCTGACCACCCTTCCCGAATACGTCTCGGTGGTCGCGGACGCGACCGGCGTTCCGATGCCCGTGAACATGCCGATCGTCGGCCGCGACGCATTCCGGACCGCCACCGGAGTCCATGCGGCGGCCGTGATCAAGGCGCAGAAACGCGGCCACGAGTGGCTCTCGAACCTCGTGTACTCCGGCGTCCCGGCGCATCTCATCGGGCGCAGGCAGGAGATCGAGGTGGGTCCGATGTCGGGCAACTCGAACGTCATCTGCTACTTGACGGAGAGGGGCCTGACGCCGACTCCGGCCGCGGTCGCGGCGGTGCTCCAGGTCGCGAAGCAGAGCAACCGCGTGCTGACGGAACAGGAGATCCTCGAAGCCGCCGCTCGAACGGACCGCGGAGTCGAAGCGGCGGCATCCCCCAGGCGCTGACGAGGCTGCGGTCCTCCCGCATCATCCCGGAGGAGCGCCTGAGCGCTTGGGAGATACCGCAGGGAATCGCGATCGCGCGCGTGTCACCAAAGTTCCCTCGCCTGCGGCTCGGGATGACGGGCTCACGATTCAGGCACGGGTTCCGGTCGCGTCATCCTGAGGAGCGCGTGAGCGCGACGAAGGACCTTTGGTGACACCGCAGGGAACCTCGATCGCGCGCGTGTCACCCAAGTTCCCTCGCCTGCGGCTCGGGATGACGTCGCACGATTCCACCAGCAGGCTCTACCCCTTTCGCGTCATCCTGAGGAGCGCGTGAGCGCGACGAAGGACCTTTGGTGACACCGCAGGGAACCTCGGTCGCGCGCGTGTCACCCAAGTTCCCTCGGTTGCGGCTCGGGATGACGCGCTCACGATTCAGGCACGGGTTCCGGTCGCGTCATCCTGAGGAGCGCGTGAGCGCGACGAAGGACCTTTGGTGACACCGCAGGGAACCTCGATCGCGCGCGTGTCACCCAAGCCCCCTCGCCTTCGGCTTCTAATGACACCACCTGCGCGGAGGTAGCGGATGTCCCGCATTGTGAGATCCTTCGCTTCACACCCGCCCACCCCCCTCGCTCAGGATGACCAACGGGGTCAATCCTCGCTTGATCGGCGTCCGCGCCGTTGGTCAGCTCGGGATGACGCAACGAACGGTCCCGGAGGGACTACTCGGTCAGCATCTGAATCTGCCAGCGGTCGTGCGGGGTGGTGTGGAGGATCGGCCTGAGGGCGAGGAGGCCCGTGCGGCCGATGCTCTTCTCGAGGAACTGGATCTCCTCGATCTTGGAGACGACGCCCTCGTCCTTCGGCACGTCGAAGCCGCTCTCGCGCATCATGAGGAGCCCCTTGGCCTGGAGCGAGAGCTCCGCCTGCAGTTTCAGGTAGCAGAGCATGTCCGCGAGGGCCGACCCGTCGAACCTGTCACGGAGGGTGGCGAGGTATCGTCCCGGCTTCGAGGCTTGGAAATCCCCCGAGTGCATCAGCCGCAGCAGGTCGGAATCGAGATCGAAGCCGCTGCCGAGCCAGGCCTGGAGATACCGCTCGCTCTGCGCGAAGACGAGGACGAGCAGAGGAGGAACGACGAGCATCATGAGCAGAGCGGAGAGCAGGGGGGAGATCATGAAGTGGTTGAACGCGGAGTGGATTGCGATGGCGCCCAGCACCCCGGGCGGGGCGAGAAGGAGGCTGTCCGAATCCCTCCGGAGCTGGAGGGCGATGGTGCAGATCGCGAGCGTCGCGGTCGTCGCGCCGTGCATGACGGCGGTGCCGACTCCCCGAATCAGCCACAGGAGAAGCGAGGCGTCGGGGAGCGCCAGGAGATAGTAGACGTTCTCCACGAGCGCGAAGCCCGTCCCGACGGCGTAGCCGAAGATCACGCCGTCCACGAGGAATCCGATGCGCCGGCTGCGCAGGAGGTAGAGAAGCGGAGCGCCCTTGAGGAGCTCCTCGACGACGGGCGCGAGCCATCGTCGAACGAGGGCCGGGTCGATTCCTCCGGAGGTCATCGTGTGGTTGGCGATCCAGCTGGCCGCCGCGGCCAGCGCGCCGGCGGCGATCATGCGCAGGATGCTCCGGAGCCGGACCAGCCTGTAGCTGTCCAGCCAGACGAGGCTCGCGAGAAAGAGCGAGACCGGAAGAAGCGCGAGAACGACTCGACCCAGATCCGTCACGCCGCCGCCAACCCTCCGCGCGGACTTTCCGCCCCACGCATCAGCGAAGAAGCTTGAGCGAGATCATAACCTCGTCCGACGAGGAACCGTGCTCGAAGGCTTGGGCGTACCCGACCGAGAAGGTCGACTCGAGTGTGGAGAAAAGGACGAGCGAGAAGTCCACCTGCGCGCCGGCGTTCCACATCTCGCGGCGCTCGTCGGGCCGCCCGAGGTCCGTGGCGAGGCCGGAGCTGAACAGAGCGAGGCGGGCCCAGTTCGTGTAGAGGCCCGGGACTCCGACCCTCCGGAAGCGCACCGGAGGAAGCGTCCATTCAACGGTTCCTTTGGCGAAATCCGTCCCGCCGGTCTCGTTGAGCTCGAGGCCCGGGAAGCTCTCCTCGTCCCGGTACCGGCGAACCTCTCCCCAGTCGACCCAGTTGTTCCCGAAGCCGCCGAAGAAGAAGCTCGAGAAGACGTTGTCGCGGTCCCCCCACGATTTGCCGGCGGCCGCGCGGAACCAGAGGGACGAGTGATCGAGCGGGAGCATGAATCCGCGATCGTACGTGCCGCTGATCCGCGGGAAGAAGTCGGAATCGACCAGACTGGCGCTCGCCGCCAGGCCCCAGGCGACGCCCTTCTCGTAGTCGACGGAGCCGATCGTCCGTCTCATGTCGCGGTAATCGAGGTGCGCCCCGGCGGTCGCGTACTCCTCGAAGGGAGCGAGGACGTTCTGGTAATCGGGGAGGGTGTCGAGACCGCCGTGGTACGCCCCGCTGATCGTGTATTCGAGGGTTTTCGGCCGCTCGTAGATCAGGTAGTTGCCGTATGAGACGAGAGCGGAATGTCCCTTGCGGCTCGTTCTCGTCGGTCCGAACAGATCGTAGAAATCGGTCGCGTTGTATCGGAGGCGCACCTTCCACGGAACGTGATCCCATCCGATCTTCACGTGGAGCGCCTCGTCGTCCTTCAGCTCGTCGTCCCGGGCCGTCGCGGCGACGGTCACGTCGACGGAGTGCAGGCCGAGCGGGTCGGCGAAGTCGAACCGGACGCCGGCCGCCACCGAGTCCTTGTATCCCTCGAGCACGGGGTAGACCGAGGCGATCCGCAATTGGCGGAGTGGCTCGTAGTCGCCGTTGAACGTGGTGACCTCATCGAGGTCGACGCGCGCGGGCGACCCGACGATCCACTCCTTCACTTCCTCGTGGCGCTCGGCGACCTCCTGCCCGAGGTAATGGATCGCGTCGATGTCCTCGCGGGCCTCGACGGGCGCTCCTACGGGAGCGAAGCCTGTGGACGTGTAGCGGTAGGCGAGGATCCTGTCGTTCGTGACGGGGATCGGCCGGAAGAGGCCGCTCTCGACGTTGAGACCGCCTCCATCGTTTCGCGGCCAGGTCGTAGCGGAAGACGTTCGAGACGCCCGTGTAGTACGAGGTTCCGTAGAGGTAGCTTCCGTCGGGGGAGAAGACGAAGTTCTCCGGCGAGTTGTTCTCGAACTCGTGGAGCGGCTCGTACGAGCCGTTTCCTTCGAGCAGCCTGGCCGTCATCCATGACGGACGAGCTGCTGACGGCCGCGTCACGTCGATGATCGAGCCGCTCAGCTTCGTCCCGTCGGGTGAGATGTCGATGTCGAACAGGTCCCGGCCGTACTCGAGCGTCAGGAGCGTCGCCCATTCGTCGTACGGCGGGGGGATCCGGACGAGCGACGAATAGCCGTTGTGATGCTGCATCCCCCAGATCGACTGGTCGGCGGGGTTGACGACGAGATCGCCCGCGCGCGCGTTCTCGAGGAGCACGCGGCGGCGCCCCGTCGCGATATCGAGCTCGTGGATGTCGCGCCAACCTCGCGAGTTGTCGCTCGTGAAGAACAGCTTTCCTCCCTTCGCGTCCCAAGCGAGAGAGGTGACGAAATACAGCGCCGGCCCGGTGATCTCCGTGAGCGGGGTGAGCGTCCCCGTCGAGAGATCGATGGAGACGATCTGCGCCGGGCGCGCCGGGCGATTGACTGCCGCGTACAGAAGGTTCCGGTCGCGGTCGACGAACGACCGGGAGACCGATCCCAGGACCTCTCGGGTGAGCGGCGAGAGCGGAGTGACGGGATAGTGCCGGATCCGCGCGAGGTTGCGCTCCTGCCAGGTCTTCTCCTCGAGGATCCACCTTCGCCACGCCTCGTCGAGCGGGACTCCATAGACCTTCCTGAACTGCGACGAGAAGTAGCGCTCGCTCCCGTCGCGGCGGTCGAACCACTCGATGATCTTCTCCGGCCCATACGTCGCCGCGAGCCAGGTCACGAATCGGGTGCCGTAGAGGTAGGAGTTCTGGCCCACCTGGAAATCGATCGTCGTCCCCTCCGACTCGAGGCCTACGACGTCGTAGAAATAGGCGTCCTCCAGAACCATCGTCCGGAAGACCATCTCGTCGTAGCCGCCGAGGATCCTGCCGATACCGCCCGCCATCCAGGTCTCCAGGAAGGTCGCGATCCCCTCGTGGTACCACCGCGGCGAGTACCACCGGGGGCTCGTGAGAAAGCTGTAGAACATCGACATCGGGTTGTCGCGATCCGGCGCGACCTTGCCGTGGAAGAGGGCGCGGTAGCGGAGGTCGCTCCCCGCCGCCTTGTCGGTCGCCACGACGTGAACGAGCTCGTGATGCATGAGCCAGTTCATCCGTTCGTTCGCGGGCATCGTCTCGTACACGTAATCGAACGGCTCGATGCCGATGCTGATGTAGTTCCACGGGACGGTCGAGGTGCCGCCATGCCCGTAGTCGCCGAAGTCCTGCATGAGGACGGTTACGGGACCGGACGGCGTGTAGTCGAAAAGAGTGCGGTGAAACGCGAGAGAGTTCTCGAAGCAGCGGGCGAGGTGGAAGGAGAGGTACTCGTGCGCCTTGTCGTAATAGATGAGGTTCAGGTTGTCGTGCGCCGCGAATGGAGCTCGGCATGAAGCGGAAAGGCGACAGCGATGAGCAGGACCGCCGCACGGACGAAACGCGCCATGGCACTCCCTCGCTGCACCCGCAGCCCTACCGAGTCGATGATCGATGAGGTCGATTCGTTATAGACGACGTCCGGAGTCGGAAACGGCAAGCGCGCCGGGCCGCTCTCAAAAACCGCGGCCCCGGCGGGAAGCCGGGGCCGCGGGACCGGACCGGGTCGGACGAACCCTGGCGCTAGACCCGTATCCCCCCAGGCGGAGCTGATTCGAGCTGCTTGGCGCGGTTCTCGAGCTGGCGTGCCTTGTTGCCGAGCTCTTTCTCGAGCTGCTGGTTCTCGAGCGCCCGTTTGTTCTCGAGGGCGCTCCTGTTTTCCAGCGGCTCTTGTTCCAGAGTCTTGCTCTCGAGCGCGTTCTTCGCGGCGAGAGCAGACCGGTTCTCGAACTGCGCGCACATCCTGCCCAGATAACCCGGAAGTTGTCGAGGATCAATGGGGACGAGCACTTGCCCAGCGTCGCGGCTTCGGCCGAGCGATTGGCCGAGCGCGGCCGGCTTCCGCCCAGCGGTTGTTGAGCGAGGAGCGGTTGTCGAGATAGCGGCCTGACGGCCGCGAGCTCATGACCCATCGATGCGAGCATCGCCTCGTCGAGGCTCGGAGCTGGCGGTTGGCGAGCGCCAGGTCCGCGGCGTTGAGGCCGAGCTCGAGATCCTGGCGCGCCTGCGCGCTGAGCTGCAGCTGAGCGGAACGGTTCGACGAGGGCGCTGAAAACAGCGCCAAGAGCCGCTTCGAGATCCGCGACGGCCTTGTTCTCGAGGGTGACGAGCTCCATCCGCGCCTCGAGGGCTTCGACGGCCTGGGTTCTCGAGCTTCGCTGCCTGATTGGCGAGCGCGCGGCTTGCTTGTTCGAGCGCCTGAACCTCGGCGTTCTCGAGAGCGTTCTTCGCCTCGAGCTTCCGGGAGACGGCGTCGAGCGAGGCGCGCGCGCTTTCCAGCGACTTGTTCTCCTGCCGCCATCGCGGCCAGATACGCCTCATGCCGCTCGAGCGAGGCGTTCTCCAGAGACGCGGCTCTTTCCGAGATCTCGTGAAATGAGCCCGATCTCCGTCCGCGCGCTCTCCAGGGAGGATTCAGTCGCCTGCCTGTTCTCGAGATCGCGGCGGACGGCGTCGAGCCGGGACTTCATCTCCAGTCGAGCTGGCGGCGCGGAAAACCCGCGCCTCGAGCTGGTTGGAAGCGCTCGCGAGATGCAAGCGCTGAGGGCCTCGATGTCGGCGCTCTCCAGAGTCGATATGTTTTCGATACTCGTCGCGATGCTCTGCAGGTCGGCCTCGAGCGCCTGTCTCATATCCAGGCCAAACACGGCGGGACCGAGCCGAACCAGGATCGCGTTCATGGACTCGAGGGCGCTGCGGGCGCTGGCGAGCGCCTGTGCCTCGAGCTTGCTCGATTGCGCGTCGAGCGACTTCCCCGCGGCGGCGAGGGTCGCCCGCATCGAGCCGAGGTCTGCGTCCTGCGCGCCCCTGTTGCGGAGTGCCATCGCGAGCTCGGCGCTGACGTTCTCCAGCGTCGCCGCATCCTCGAGGTAGTCGGCGTACAGGATCTGCTCCTGTTTCCGGCTGGCCTCATCGCCGAGAACGACGTCCTGGGCCGCGATCTGCTGCTGGCGGTGCTTCTTCACCGCGCCGACCGCCCCCGTCGCGGCGTCGTCGTTCACGGGGGGGTACCACATATTGAAAACGACGAGCAGCACCACGGCGAGCCCGCCGAAGCCGAGAAGAAACTTGATCCGTCGATTGAGTTTCACGATGTCCTCCAACTCACCACTGCTCTCCGACCGGGAGGGTTGTTCATTCCCGGAAACGTTCGAGCGACAGATCGCTCGAAAGCGCCCGGGTACCATTGACTTCCACGTGAATCGAGCCTGGCGCTCCGCGCGAGGCGAGAACGAGAGTGAGGCGATCGTCGGCGTCGAGGCGCGCGGCGACCCGTCCCTCGCCCACGGAGAGCGGCCCCGCGGGGTGATCCCGCACGAAAGCGAGAAGCGACAGGCGCGAGGCGTCCCACGAGATGGCCGCCTCCGCGCTCGCCGGGGCGGCGAACGCGACCTCGACGGCGAAGCGATCCCGATTGCGCCGCACCGAAAGAGCGACGGTTCCGTTCGCCGTCGAAACGCTCCGACGATCGACGACCTCCCAGGATGAGAGCTCGGCCGAGCCGATCGAGGCCGCGGCGCCGGCCGGCTCGGAGGCGGCCCGGAATGCGTCCGTGCGCATCAGCAACGGAGTCGCGAGAAGCCCGAGGATCAATCCCGCGGCGGCCGCATAGCCGGTGAAGAGCCATTGCCGGCGGCGGCTGGCGGGGCTCGGTGGCGCCATGCGCGGCGCGCGCTCCGCCTGTCGCCCGCGGATCGCGCGGGCCACGCCCGTCGCGAGCAGGGGAGGCGGATCGACGCGAGCAAGCCGCTCGATCTCGCGGGCGAGGCTCCGGTACGACTCGAGGGACGCGCGCGCCTCCCCGTCGGCCACGAGCGCCGCGTCGAGCTCCGCGCTTTCGGCCTCGGAGATTTCGCCATCGAGTTCCATCTGAATCAGCTCGTCGGTTCGTTCGTCCACGATCCCTACCTCGTGATGCCGCGGGCGGCCAACGCGTCTCGAAGGAGATGTCGCGCGGTGAAGAGCCGCGATTTGACCGTTTTCTCGGGGACCTGAAGAATCTCCGCAGCGTCGCGGTAGGAACAGTGGAGGAGGTGGCGGAGGGTGACGACCGCGCGGTACTCGGGTTTGAGCGACGCGATCGCCTGGTGGAGGGCGCGGCTCGTCTCCGCGGAGGCGAGCTCGCTTTCCGGATCCGGACCCGTCGCCGGCGCGTCGGGCGGGAGCTCGTCGTAGTGACGCCTGCTCTCGAGATGGTTGATCGATTCGTTGATCGCGATCCGGTAGATCCAGCTGAAGAACCGGCGATCCCGGCCGAAGCGCGGCAGGCTCTCGAACGCCTTCAGGAAGACCTGCTGCGCGATCTCGCTCGCGTCCTCGTAGCTGCCCACCATGCGCAGGATCACGTTGAACACCGGCTTCTGGTACTTCTCGACGAGATGGCCGAATGCCTCGGAATCACCGTCGAGACAACGGGCAACCCAGACGAGATCCAGTTCTTCTTTCGTCATGAAGTACAGCCAGTGGCTTCAAAAGTTGGTCGGCACCCCGAGAATCACCGTCAGTCGATCTGGAACACCTGATCGAAACCGGAGAAGTGGAAGATGTCGCGGATGTGCGCGGGAGGATTGATCAGGCGCAGCCCCTCTCCCTGATCGACCAGGCGCTTCTGCGTCGCGAGGAGAATTCCGAGGCCAGCGCTCGAGATGTAGTCGAGCGAAGCGAGGTCGACCACCCGCCCGGCCGGCAGCGCGAAAAAGAACTGCCTCGCCTTCTCGACCTGCGACGCGTCGAACCGCCCGGCAAGGATGATCTCGTCGCCCGATCCGACCGTGATTTCCAGCATCGTCACTCCATCCTCTTGTAGAGAGTCACCGTGCCCTGCCTGTCGCGGTGCTCGTACTCGACCCGATCCATGATGCTTTTGACGAGGTGAATTCCCAGTCCGCCGGGAGTGCGCTCGTCGAGCGACGCCGCGGTATCCGGCGGTGGCTGCGTCGTCGGATCGAAAGGATCCGCCTCGAAGTCGGTGACGGAGACGATCAACTCGTCGCGATCGCGCCGGAGGCTCACGCCGATCTCGCCGGGCGCTCCGGCGTTGTACTTGACGAAATTGGTGAAGACTTCCTCCACGGCGAGATCGATCGGCGGCCGAAGGGACGCCGCGAGCGTCTCCCGCTCGAAAAAGGCTTCGACGAGCTCGAACACTTCGCCGAGCGCACCGACATCTCTTCGGAACTTCGCCGACACCGTCATCGCGGCCTCGCCCGGAGCCTGCGGCCCCGAGCCAAAGGGACTGCGCGCCCGATCCGATGGACTGATTCCGGGATTCTACGCCATGGGGGGGCGAATCCGGCCGGGCCCGCGGTAGCGGAGGCACATGAGGGTGATGTCGTCGTGCTGGGGCGCGCCGGCGGCGAACGCCTCGACCGCCGCCAGCGTCGCGGCGACGAGCTCGCCCGGAGAAGCGCCCACGGCGCCCCGGACGAGCCCCTCGAGCCGCGCGGTCGAGAAGAGCTCTCCGGCGCCGTTGGTCGCCTCCGAGACGCCGTCGGTATAGAGATAGAGGGTTTCGCCCGGAGCCAGCGCGACGGAGTGCGTCTGGTACACGAAAGCGGGCAGCACCCCGAGCGCGATGCCGGGGCGGGCCGAAACGCTCCGAAGCTCGCCGGACGGGGTCAGGACGAGCGGGGGGTTGTGACCGGCGTTGCTGTAGCGGATCTCTCCCGAGCGCAGATCGAGGATGCCGCAGAACGCGGTCACGAACATCGTCGGATCGGTCTCCTCGTAGAGCCGCGCGTTCATGGCGCCCATCAGGGCCGCGGGGTCGTCGAGGACCGCGGCGTTGGCTCGAAAGAGCGTCTTCGCGACCGCCATGACGAGCGCGGAGCCGACCCCTTTCCCGGCGACGTCTCCGATGCAGAAACAGAAGGAGTCCGAATCGCGGCGGAAGAAGTCGTAGAGGTCGCCGCCCACCATCCGGGCCGGCTTGAGGCTGGCGCTGACTTCGATCTCCTCGACCGCCGCTGCGACATCTCCCCGGGGGAGCATCCGCATCTGAATGTCCTGGGCGACCTGGAGCGCCTGCTCGAATCGCTCGTTCTCGACGTAGACCTCCGTCATCTGCGCGCGCTCGATCGCGACGGCCACCTGGGAGGCGAGCGCCTCCATGATGGATTCGTCGTGGGCGTCGAACGCGCCGCCGCTCCGTTTATTGATGCTCTGGATGACGCCGAGAAGTCTCCCGCGGGGCGTGAAGATGGGGGCGCACAGGACCGAGCGGGTGAGGAACCCGGTCCGCCGATCGGCCTCGGGGCTGAACCGCGGATCGACATAGGCGTCCGGGATGTTGGCGACCGATTTCGTGCGCGCGACGTCGCCCGCGATGCCCTGGCCCGGCGGGAGCTCGATCACCTCGCCGCCGACTCCCTGCGCGATCCGGCTCGAGAGACGCTCGGACACCGGATCGTAGACGAAGACGCTGGTGCGCTCCGCGTCGATGACGGACGAGGCCTTCTCCACGACGACCCCGAGCAGCGAGTCGAGGTCCACCTCGGAGCTCATCGATTTCGAGAGCTCGAGGAGCGCGTAGAGCGCGCGCGAGATGCGGTCCTCGGTCATGTCGCTTCTCGAGTGATGCTGCCCCGGCACGCAATCAACGTCTCGGGAAATCAACCGCCGGGACGGCCCACGTCACGGGGTCATTGTCGATGCCCCGCTTCGGATTCGCGACTTCGATCCGATCGGGGGTGACTTCGACGAGGAGGTAGCCTGCGCCGCGATCGGGCCAGAACGCCTCCCACCCTTCTTTCCAGCGCTTCTTCTTCTCGGCGGGATCGTCGACGAGTCGAGCGCGGCCGAGGAGGGTCACGTAACCCTGCTCGGGCGCCTGCGGGTCGAAGTAGTAGAGGGTGACGCGGGGATCGCGCCGGAGCTCCGCGACCTTACGGCTCTTCGGATTCGTTGCGAACCACACGACCATGTCCTCGCCCGGCGCGAACGCGTCGACCACCCGGGCGTTCGGGCGACCGCCGGCGTCCAGCGTGATGACGGCGCAGAACCGGACCGCCTCCATCGTCTCGCGCGCCGCCGCGAGGATCTCGGTGCGGGCGGGCTTCTCCTGCGCGGAGAGGGGCACGGCCATGGCGAGAATGAGCAGAAGGGGAACGGACCGTCGCATCGTTTTCTCCTCACGCCGGCCCACGAGGCCGGGCCTCACGACCGGTGCTAAAGTCGGCGTCGATATGACGCGGGGTCATCCTGAGCGAAGCGAAGGATCTCAAAATGCGGCAACTCTTTGAATCTACGATGTCGCATTTTGAGATCCTTCGGCCGCTTCGCGTCCTCAGGATGACGACATCGGGTTCAGCACCAAGCCCTGGAATGACGGAGAGGCCGCGACGATGGTACCGCAAGGGGCCTGGCCGCGTTCGAGATCCCACCGCCGTGGCGCGCCGGTGGGTAGCTCGCGGCGTTCCGCCACGTCCAACCTCTCTTGACATAAACAAACGCTCTATGCTCGACTCGCAGTCCGTCCTGACGGCCTCTTTCTACTGATGATGCGAGCGGCGGCGAGTTCGCCGCGACGCCCCCCTGGCGCCGTTCCATCCACGCACGACGCAATTCGGAGACCCCGCCATGTTCATGCGCGCGTTCTTCTCTCTGCTGCTCGCCGCGTTTCTTTGCGGATGTCAGACCGCGGCGCCGCCCGCCCCGGAACCCGCTCCTTCCGTGGCGCCGGCCGTGCTGCCCGCCGCGGGCGGGATCGCCGAGGTGCATCCGGAGGCCTGGCCCGTGGTCAGGAGCGCGGTCGCGCGCGACCCTGGGGTCGAGGGAGCGATCGAGGACCTGCTCCGCCGCATGACGGTCGAAGAGAAGGTCGGGCAGGTCATCCAGCCGAGCATCCAGAATGTCACGCCGGCCGATATCCGCGCGTACCACATCGGCTCGGTCCTCAACGGGGGAGGCGGGTGGGCGGGCGACGTCCGGACGGCGACCCCGCGGGACTGGCTCGCGCTCGCCGACTCTCTGTGGGAAGCGTCGATGGACACCACGGATGGATTTCAGGCGATCCCTCTCATCTGGGGCGCCGACGCCGTCCACGGGCACAACAACATCATCGGCGCGACTCTTTTCCCCCACAACATCGGGCTCGGCGCGACGCGCAATCCCGACCTGCTTCGCCGCGTCGGTGAGGTCACCGCCGCCGAGATGAGCGTCACGGGGCTCGACTGGAACTTCTCTCCGACGGTGGCCGTCGCGCGCGACGACCGGTGGGGGCGCACCTACGAGAGCTACTCCGAAGATCCCGAGATCGTCCGCGTCTCGGCCGCCGCGATGATCGAAGGGCTGCAGGGGAAGGGCGGGACGCCCTCCTTTTTCGGCGCGGGACGGGTGATCGGAACGACGAAGCATTTCCTCGGCGACGGCGGCACGGTCGGCGGCAAGGACCAGGGGGACAACCTCGCCACCGAGGCCGAGCTGCGCGACATCCACGCGGCGGGCTATCTGGGAGGGATCGGCGCCGGAGCCCAGGCCGTGATGGCGTCGTACAACAGCTGGCACGGCCGGAAGATGCACGGCAATCGCGAGCTCCTCACGGGCATGCTCAAGGAACGGATGGGATTCGACGGGATGGTCGTCGGGGACTGGAATGGGCACGGGCAGGTGACGGGATGTACGAACGCGAGCTGTCCGCAGGCGTTCAACGCCGGCATCGACATGTTCATGGTCCCCGAAGACTGGAAGGCCCTCTACGAGAACACGCTCGCGCAGGTCCGCTCGGGAGAGATCCCGGCCGCGCGGCTCGACGATGCCGTGGCGCGCATCCTCCGCGTGAAGCTCCGGAAGGGGCTCTTCACGGCAGGCAAGCCGTCCGCGCGGCCGCTGGGCGGCGACTTCGCGCGGATCGGATCGCCCGAGCACCGCGCGGTCGCGCGCCAGGCCGTGCGCGAGTCGCTCGTCCTTCTCAAGAACGACGGCAACATTCTCCCACTCGATCCGCGGAAGACGGTCCTCGTCGCCGGCGACGGCGCGCGCTCGATCTCGAAGCAGACCGGCGGCTGGACGATCTCGTGGCAGGGGACCGAGAACACGAACGAGAACTTCCCCGGCGCGACTTCGATCTGGGATGGCATCAGGGCAGCGGTCGAGAAGGCGGGCGGCAGCCCGCGCCTGATGGGAACCGAGATGAGGGGGGACAAGCCCGACGTCGCCATCGTCGTGTTCGGAGAGAACCCGTACGCGGAATTCGAGGGCGACCTCAAGTCGATCGTCTTTCCGGGCGAGGCCGATCTGCAGACGCTCAGGCAGCTGAAGGCCGCGGGGGTCCCGGTCGTCTCGGTCTTTCTTTCGGGGCGGCCTCTCTGGGTGAACCCGCATCTCAACGCATCCGACGCGTTCGTCGCGGCCTGGCTCCCCGGGACCGAAGGGGGAGGGATCGGAGACGTCCTCTTCAAGGCCGCCGACGGAAGCGTCCCGTACGATTTCAAAGGGAAGCTCTCGTTCTCGTGGCCGAAGCTCGCGTCGCAGGTCGTGATCAATCGAGGCGATGCCGGATACGATCCTCTCTTCCCGGTCGGCTTCGGCCTCACGTACGCGGACCGCGTCCGCCTGCCGGAGCTCTCCGTGGACACCGCGGGCGTCGACCTGGGCGAGAGCACGAAGAACTACTTCGCCGAGGACCTCGTGAATCCGTGGCAGCTGTGGGTCGGGAACGCGGGAGGGTCGCCGTTCCGCGTGTACGGCCCCGGAGCGGTGAGCAGCGGCGCGCTTCGCATCGAAGGGGCGCCCGCGGGCGAACGCGGGCGGCTGGTCACGTGGTCGGGCAACGGAGGAGGACAGGTCTCGATCCGTTCCGACGCAGCGGTCGATCTCACGCGGGAGTCGAACGGCAATCTCGCGCTCGCGATGAATCTGCGGATCCTCGAGCCTCCCACACGTCCGGTGACGCTCGCCATGGGAGCGGGGGCGGTCGACCTCACTCCGCTGCTGCGAGGCCTGAGATGCGGGAGCGTGGGGATCCATCCGGATCCGCCTGCGATGTTTCGCAGACGCGGGGACGGAGATGACCGCGATCGACAATCCCATGCGGATCTCCACCGACGGAACGCTGAAGATCGGGTTCAGCGATGTGCGCCTCCTGCCCGCGACGGAAGGGGATCCCGATCCCTGCCCGCCGGCGCCAGCCATCCGGTGATGCGAATCGCGATCGCGGCCGTCCTCCTCCTGATCGGCCCCGCGGGGCTCGCGCAGAAGTTCGACGGGATTGCACTGACTCCTCCCATGGGATGGAACAGCTGGAACGGTTTCGGCTGCGAGGTGAACGAGCGGATCGTCCGCGAAACGGCCGACGCCATCGTCGCGAGCGGGATGAAGGAGGCGGGATACCGCTACGTCGTCATCGACGACTGCTGGCAGGGGGAGCGCGATGAAAACGGGAGTGATCCGTCCGGATCCGGCGCGATTCCCCTCCGGCATGAAGGCCCTCGCCGACTACGTGCATTCGAAAGGTCTGAAGTTCGGGATCTACTCCGACGCCGGATGGAAGACCTGCGGGGGAAGGGCGGGAAGCCGGGGACGGGAGTACCAGGACGCCGCCACCTACGCCTCGTGGGGTGTCGATTACCTCAAGTACGACTGGTGCAATACGAAGGGTTGAAGGCGGAAGGGGCGTATCTGACCATGCGCGAAGCTCTTCGCGCGGCGGGCGGCCCGTCGTTCTGAGCATCTGCGAATGGGGCGATAACCGGCCGTGGCTTTGGGGCAAGCCGATCGGGCATCTGTGGCGGACCACGGGCGACATTGCGAGCTGCTTCGACTGCGTGGTCGACCACGGCGACTGGAAATCGTGGGGCGTTTTCCAGATCCTCGACAAGCAGGAGGGGCTGAGGGCGCACGCGGGGCCGGATCACTGGAACGATCCCGACATGCTCGAGGTCGGGAACGGGATGGCCGAAGCCGAGGATCGCGCACACTTCTCGATGTGGAGCATGCTCGCGGCGCCGCTCATCGCCGGAAACGACGTGGCGAAGATGAGCGAGGCGACGCGGGCGATTCTCACCAATGGCGAGGTGATCGCAATCGATCAGGATCCGCTCGGAATCCAGGGCTTCCGCCACGCGGTGCTCGGCAAGGTCGAAGTGTGGGCCCGTCCGCTCGCCGGCGATTCTGGGCCGTCGCATTCCTCAATCGCGGTACGGAGCCTCAGGACGTGCGCTTCGACTGGGCGCGCGAGAACATCGTGGACCCGATCTTCGAGCGCGAGCTCGATTCGAAGGGAACGCTCCACGGGATTCGCGATGTCTGGGCGGGGCGGAGTCGCGGCGACACGGACTCGGCGCTCGCGGTGCGCCTGCCCGCCCACGACGTGATCATGTTGCGGCTCGACAGGAAGACCAGGGAAAGGGTTCCGAAGGAGCCCGAGGAGAAACGGTGATCCGGCATTCCAGAGGTATCCGAGTCGTTCTGATTCTGCTCGCGGCGCTCGGCGCCAGCGCCTGCCGCAGCGCGCTCGACGCGGCCGCACCGGCGGAGCCCGGCTATCGTATCGTCGCGTACGTTCGCGGACGTGCCGACATCAACCGGATCGGCGCGCAGAAGCTGACGCACATCAACTATGCGTTCGGCACGGTGAGTCCCGAAGGGACGATCGTGTTCAAGGATCCCGATTCGCCGGCGCATCTGGCGCAACTCCAGGCGCTGAAGGCGAAAAACCCCGCGCTGAAGATCATCGTGTCCGTCGGCGGTTGGGGCGCCGACAACTTCTCCGACGCCGCGGTCGACGAAGCCGCCCGCTACAAGTTCGCGGCGAGCGCGGTCGATCTGGTGAAACGGTACGCGCTCGATGGGATCGACCTCGACTGGGAGTACCCCGGCCAGCCGGGGCCCGGGATCAAGTTCCGGCCCGAGGACAAGGAGAACTTCACCGCGATGCTGAAAACGCTGCGGGAGCATCTCGACTGGCTCTCGTATCAGCGAGGGCGGTGGGGAAGCGACCCGTACACGCTCACGATCGCGTCGGCGGCCGGAAGGTACTTCGAGCACACCGAGATGGGCGTGCTGCACGAGTATCTCGACTGGATCAACATCATGACGTACGACATGGCGGGGTCGTGGGCGCCGACGACCGGCCACCACGCGGCGCTCTTCCGGTCGGACGCCGCCGGTGAGTCGGGGCCCTCCACCGACTCGTACGTGCGCCAGCACCTCGCCGCCGGAATCCCCTCGAACAAGCTCGTCGTCGGCGTTCCGTTCTACGCGCGCGGCTTCAGCGGAGCGGCGGCGACGAACGACGGCCTCTACCAGCCCTACACGAAGTACGGACCCGACTACTCCTGGTCGGCGCTCTCGAAGGACTTGATCGGGAAGCAGGGATTCACGCGGCGCTGGGACGCGTCCGCGAAAGCGCCCTTCCTCTGGAATCCCGAGACCGGGACCTTCATCACCTACGACGATCCAGAATCGCTCCTCGAGAAGGTCCGATTCGTCAAAGAGAACGCCCTTGGCGGCATCATGTACTGGGAGCACAGCCACGATCCCGACGAGGTCCTGCTCGACGTCCTCTACGAGAACCTGCGGAGATGATCATGAAACAGGCGACGATTGCTGCTCTGGCGCTCCTTCTTCTCGCTGCGGGCTGCGCCATGCGTCCCGCCGGGGCCGGGACCCCGGGCCTGACGATGTTCGACGACTTCGAGTACGCGACCACCGGCGAGCTCGCGGCTCACGGCTGGATCGTGCGGTCCGCGGCCGGGTGGCCCGGCGTTCCGGGAGCGAAGTGGGGGATGGAGAGCATCTCGCTCCACGACGATCCCGCGATTTCCGGGAATCGCGTGGTCCGGATGACGTCGGTCACCGACGGGACGCCCGCCAATACGCGGCAGACGCAGATCTGCCACGAGCGGAAATACCTCGACGGGACGTACGCGGCGCGAGTCCGATTCACGGACGCGCCGGCGTCCGGGCCGGACGGCGACCAGATCGTCGAGACCTTCTACCAGATCGCCCCGCTGAAGGCCCCGATGGACCTCGACTACAGCGAGGCGGATTTCGAGTACCTGCCGAACGGAGGGTGGGGCCATGAGGGGGCGACGATGTTCGCCACCACGTGGGAGACGTTCCATCCGGAGCCGGAGTGGAAGGCCGACAATGAATCCGGCTCGCGGGCAGGCTCGCACGAGGGATGGCGCACGCTGGTCCTGCACGTGGCCGGCGGCGAGGTGCGCTACTTCGTGGACGGAGACCTGCTCGCCGAGCATACCGAGCGCGTCTATCCGGAAGAGATGATGTCGATGAACTTCAACCTCTGGTTCGTCCGCGACGGGCTCCTGCCCGCGGGGCCGATGCGCACGTGGATCGAGGACATCGACTGGGTGTTTCACCGTGCCGGCTCGGCATTGCCGCCGGCGGAAGTGGCAGCGGCTGTCGCCGACCTCCGAGCGCGATCGGTGGGATACACCGACACGGTGCCGGCGCAGGTCCCGCGGCTCGTCTCCCCGTGCGATTTCTGAGCGACGGGAGGATTCTCGTGAAGATGAAACCGACGCGCGCGCTCCTCATCGCTCTCCTGCTTCTCGCGACGCCCCTTCTCGCGAAGGACGGGGAGCTTCGCTTCGCCGAGATCGGCGATCTGACGCTGGAGAGCGGGCAGACGCTCGAAGGGGCCCGGGTCGGTTATCGAACCTGGGGAACGCTCGCGGCGGACCGTTCGAATGTGCTCGTCGTATCGACCTGGTTCGGCGGAACCTCGGAGGGGCTCGCGGGATGGATCGGCGAGGGAAATCTCTACGACACCTCCCGGTTCCACGTGATCGCTTTCGACGCCCTCGGCGACGGCGTCTCGTCGTCGCCCTCGAACAGCGAGACGCAGAAGGGCTCGGCGTTCCCGCGAATCACGATCGGCGACATGGTGCGCTCGCAGCACGCCGCGCTCACGCGCGTTCTCGGATTCGAACGGGTGTACGCCGTCTCCGGCGTGTCGATGGGAGGGATGCAGACGTTCGAGTGGATCTTCCGCTACCCGGACTTCATGCAGAAAGCGGTGCCGGTCGTCGGGACTCCAAAGCAGTCCGCGCACGACCTTCTCTTCTGGGGGACGCAGCTCGAGCTCATCGAGTCCGCGCGCGGAGACGCGGCGCGGACGGCGAGCGCGATGCGGCTCGTCGCGCGCATGAACCAGCTCGAGATCCGGACGCCCGAGTGGCTCGTGGGCCAGGTGACGCCCGCGGAGCTCCCTTCCTGGGCCGACAAACAGACGAGCTCCGTGGGAAAGATCGACGCGGAGAACTACGCGGCACAGCTCAGCGCGATGATGGATATCGACGTCTACCGGGAGTTCGGCGGGGACGCTGCGGCGGCGGCGAAGGCGATGCGCCCTGAGGTCCTGATCGTCGTCTCGCTGCAGGATCAGATGGTGCGTCCCGAGCCGGCGCGCGAGCTGGCCCGGCTCGCTCAGGCGAAGCTGGTCACCCTGACCGGAGACTGCGGCCACCTCGCGACCTCGTGCGAGCGGGACGTGCTCGTGCGCGAGGTGCACCGCTTCCTCTCGCAATAACGCCCGGTCGCGCGGCCCCGGGCCGCCCCTACGGAGCCACCGGCATGGGTCTCGGTCCGGCGGCCGCCGTTTCCGAGGACGCGTTCCGGACCGTCAGGAGCCAGCCGAGGAAGCAGCCGTAAAGGAAGTTCGAGATCGTGACCTCCACGAAGTGCGCCCAGCGCGGCGCGTCGGGGATGAACGAATTCGGGACGATCAGCGTGGCGACGCCGCCGAGCAGGCGAGCACGCCCCCCACATCACGACCGTTTCCCCCGCGAGGTCCCGCTCATGCGGACGAGAAGGGCCGCCAGCGCGACGAAAACCGGCCCGCGGATCAGCAGCTGCATCGCGACCACATGGAGTTGTTCCGGCAGAGCGCCCATTCGTTCATAAAACCGATCACGAAGGGGAAGACCATGATTCCCGCGATGAAATAGATCGCTACGTACGCGACAGCTCCGGCGGCGACGCGGAGCGGCGAGAAACGAACACCCAGTCGAGCAGCCGTCCTCGAGCGCGGGAGCCCGCCGAACGATGGGGATGAGCGCAAGCGCGAAAAGCGCGTCCGAAGAGCGCCTCGCCATCAGGAGCGCCCAGAGCTGGCGGGAAGTGACGAAGCCGAAGAAGCGCGCTTCGATGATGCTGTTGAAGTGCGAGATGCCGAAAACAGGATCCCGAGGCATGCGGCGAGCCTCCACCCGGTCCAGGCGGAGCGCACGCCCGAACCAGACAGCGTAGCCGCGATGATGACCCAGGAGCCGAGCTGCCACGGGAGCGGGTTGGTTTCCGGGTGGAGGAATCCCAAGGTCGCCGAAGAGGCGCACCAGCACGCCGCCGCCGAGCATAACGTGAATGCCAGAGCGACGGCCGCGAGAAGGACGCGGACGGCAAGGAGATCATGGCGGGCCTCCTTCCGCAACATACGCTTTTGTGCGCACGCGGCCGGGTGAACGACTCTACCCGCCCGCGGCCGACGCGCTGGGTGATCGGTGTCACCCCCGGGAGGTCCTGAGCGAGCCGGAGGGGATCCGGGCGACGAAGGCGCTCCTCGAACGGGTCCGCACCCGGCTCGCCCCCCGTTACGCGCTAGCGGTCACTTCTTTCTCACGTACTCGAGCTCCATCATCTTGAACATCGTTCCGTCCGGAGCAGGCACGAACATCTCGGACGCGTGATGGTCGGCGTCGGAAACCACGAGGGTATCCGTGGTCGCGGAGGACTTGCCGGTCACGGGGTCGTCCATCGTCCCGTGAAACTCGTACGTGTTCGCCTTCGTCCCGGGCTGGCCGTAGCTGACCATCATGCCGGTCGTCATCGTATCCATCCAGATTCCGACGTACTGCTTCTTGAGGTTGTCGTACCCGGTGTATCCGACGCCTTCGAATTTCTGCCCCATGAAGGTGCTCTCGAAACGCTGCTCGAGCCACCGGCCGCCGAGGATCATCCGGTTATGCGAGACGCCGGTCGAGATGTTCGGCTCGGTTCCCGGGGCCGACCACATCCGAACCGTGACGTCGAACGTCCCCGCCAGCTGCGCGAGGCTGCCGTGCTCGCTTCCGGGCGCGCCCGCCTTCATCATCGCCGCCATGGCGGCCTGCTCGGCGGCCTGCTGCTGCGCGGCCTTCTCGTCGCCGGCATGGATGGAAAGAGAGAAAAAGATCAGAAGAACGGACATCGAACGGAACACGGCTCTCATCGGACACCTCTTTCTTACCGCCGATCTGGAAGCGGCTATTCTAGTCGCGCGGGCGGCGGCAGCGGCGCCGGAAGAAAGAAAATCCGCCCGCGCTCCACGTGCCGTAGAGGAAGGGGGGGCCTCGGCCGCGCTACGCGAGGACGAAGTGCCGCGTCTCGCGGACCTCGCGCCGCAGCTCCTCGCGGAAATCGGGATGGGCGATCGAGATGAGCGCCTCTGCCCGCTCGCGGATCGACTTGCCCCACAGGTCGACCGCGCCGTACTCGGTCGCGATCCAGTGGACGTGCCCGCGCGTGGTGACCACGCCCGCCCCCTCGCGGATCGCTTTCACGATGCGCGAGCTCTTTCCCTTCTGGGCCGTCGACGGCAGCGCGATGATCGGGATGCCGCCCGCCGAAAGCGCGGCGCCGCGCATGAAGTCCATCTGGCCGCCGATGCCGCTGAAGATCCGGAAGCCGATCGAGTCGGCCACGACCTGACCCGTCAGGTCGACTTCGATCGCCGAGTTGATCGCGACGACCTTCTCGTTTCTGCGGATCACGGCCGTGTCGTTGGTGTGGTCGGCCGCGTAAAACGCGACGAGCGGATTGTCGTCGACGAAGTCGTAGAGCCGCTTCGAGCCGACGACGAAACTGGTCGCGATCCGCCCCGGATGGACCTTCTTCCGCCGGTTGGTCACGACCCCTGCTTCGACGAGATCGATGACGCGATCGGAGAACATCTCCGTGTGGACCCCGAGCTCGTGCTTGTCGAACAGGCGCGCGAGGACCGCATCGGGAATCGCGCCGATTCCCATCTGCAGGGTGCCCCCGTCGGGAACGAGCCGCGCGACGTTCTCGCCGATGGCCGCCTCCTCCGCGGTCGGCTCGCCGGGCGGATGCTCCGGCAGCGGGCGGTTCGTGCAGACGTACGCGGCGAGGGAGCTGAACGGTACCAGGGTGTTCCCGTGCGTCCGCGGCATTTGCTCGTTGATCTCGGCGATCAGGATCTTCGCCGTGCGAGAGGCGGCGACAGCGCAGTCGGCCGAGGCGCCCAGGGTGCAGTAGCCGTGGCGGTCGGGAGGGGAGAGCTGGAGGATCGCGACGTCCAGCGGGATCCGGCCCTGCCAGAAGAGGCAGGAGATGTCGGAGAGGAAGACGGGCATGAAGTCCGCGCGCCCGTCGTTCACGGCCTCCCTGAGGCTGACGCCCGTGAAAAACGAGGTCATTCGGAACTGGCCTCTTTTCTCGGGCGCCGCGAGAGGGACCGTCCCTTCGAGATGGATGTGATACGTCGTGACGTCCTCGAGGTCCGTCCTCGCGGCGAGCGCGTCGATGAGACCGAGGGGAGTCGCCGCCGCCCCATGGATGAAGACCTTCATGCCGCTCCGGATCCGGGACACGGCGTCAGCCGCGCTCACCGCGCGATCCTTCCAGTTATCGTTCATGGGAGCTCTCCTTCGCGAGGCCGGCCTGGATTCGATCCCCGCTCAGCCTCCTAGCAGCATTCTTGCCGCCGAAGCGACGGGAATCCAGTGCCGGCCGTCGTCAGGAGCGTTGAGCGAGCGCACCGCGGCCTGTGCGGTTCCTCCCCCTTCGAGCGGTCGCCGCGGGGTGGCGTCGCGTCCGTCTCCGGCCGGCGGCGATCAGCGCGTTTCCGCGATCACCTCTCCCGACTTCCGGTCGAACAGCAGCAGCCGGGCCCGTCCCGCCGGAACCGAGACCCGCACCGCGTGCCCGGCGATCGTGACGGCGCGTTCCGCGTCCCTCGCCGTTTCATTGACGAAGACGCCGAAAACAGCGCGTGGTGCGAGCAGGAGCCGGGCTGCCACACCGCCCTCGGAGGGATGCGCCTCCACGCCCGCCGCGGCGAAGGCCCGCGCGAGAAGGGACGCGAGCGGCTCGTCCTCGCGCGCGTGCTCGAGCGGGAGAGGCTCGTGCCAGACGTTTCCCGTCAGCGAGCTTCGAGCGGGGGAGCGAGGCTTCGAAGCAACGACTCCCGCAGGTTCCGGTCGAACGTCGCGAAGGCGGATCCAACCGGCTCCCTCAGCTCCACGGGGCGACCGCGGTCGGCGATTCCGAGCGAGGAAAGCGCCGCCGGCATCTCGCCGTAGGGGTCGCCCGTGACGGCGCCCGTCAGGAGGATCTTCGTCCCGTTCTCGGGAGGCGGCGAGCAGCGCATCCGCGGCGGGTCCCGCGAGAAACTCGGGCGAGGGAACGATGACGAGCTTCGCGTCGCGGAGTCGTTCGGGCGTGAGGCGCAGCTCCGAGAGCGCCGTGGGCACGACCCCGAAGCGCTCCGCCATGAGGCCGATCATCCGTCGGACGCCGTCGGACGCCGCCGGCCGCCCCATGAAGAGGCGCGAGTGGGGGATGACGACGATCACGGGGTCCGGCTCGAAATCGTCGAGCCACGCGGCTGCGGTCCGGAAGAACTCCGCATACGCGGGAACGACGTCCAGCTCGGGCTTCGCGGTCCCGTCCGGGCGGAAGAACCCGATGACGGACTCGTTGTCGATCGGCATGAACGGGTTGATGTTCCACGCCCACTCGACCACGCCGGCTCCGCGCGAGGCGAAGGCGCACGCGTACTTGCGCTCGAGCGCCCGCGCGGCGAGCTCGGGCGAGCGCCAGGGCCAGCCGTCCAGATCCTCGAGCCGCATCAGTCCCGGTCTCCTGAAAGAGCATCGGCTTTTCCGGGACTTTCGAGGCGACGCCGGTCGCGAGCACGTCGTCGTTCTGCCACCAGGGGTGCACCGCCGTGTAGTCGATCGCCTCGGCATGGATCTGCTGCGAGGGGCGCAGCCACGTTCCCCCTTCATCCTGCCCGAGCGTCACGAGGACCTCGCCGCCGGCGGCCCGCAGCGCGCTTCGCAGATCCGCCGCCCACCCCGCGACGACCTCCTGCGAGAACTCCACGAAGTCGCGGGTCTTCCGCGGCGTCCGATCCTCGCGGATCTGCGCGTATCCGAGATCGCTCTCCCGCGGGAGCTCGAGCGGCGCGTCGCTCCCGTCGCGCCAGCGGTCGCGGATGACCGCGAGATCGCCGCCATGACGTCGCTGGACCCAGGCGCGCCACGCGCGCGCCTCCCATGGGTCGCGGATCGGCCGGTTCGACCAGAGGCCCTCCGGAGGAGCGTACGAGGGCTCGTTGATCAGGTCCCAGTGGATCCAGTTCACGCCGCGGTACCGCCCCCCGATCGTCGAGAGAAACTCCCGCTGCCCGGCGAGCGCGCGCGGGTCGAGGTACGGGTTCGTTCCCCCGAACGAAGGAGGAAGGAAGGCGTAGAAGGTGAAGTTGACGACGATCCCGTGTTTCGCGGCCGTCATCACGTACGCATCGAGCGCGCGCAGGAACCCTTCGTCGATGGCGCCGCTGTTGAGCATCGCGCGCGACCATCCCGTCCACACGCCCGTTCGGACGAAGTTGATGCCGAGCTTCGCCATCGTCGCGAAGTCGCGGTCCCACACGTGAGGGTCGGGCTCGAAGAGAAACTTCCGGTGGACGTCGGACGCCATGTAAGTCGTGCCGATGACGGGAAAGACTTTGCCGTCCTTGCGGAGCCAGTCGCGAGACACGCTGAGACGCGGGCCGGAGGCGAGGAGCGCGTCGTCGCGGACCCAGAAGCCTGTCGTGGTGACGCGTGGGGAGACGTCGATTCCGTCGATCGCGACCTCGGCGTGATAGAGGCCCGGTGCGAGCGGGGAGCGGGCGGTGGATCGGAACGGACGCTTCGAACGTCAGGGCTGCCTGCCGCGGCAGCACCTGCGTGCGGAAGATCTCGCGGCCGCGGTCGTCCCGGAGGACGAGCGTCGCACGGACGGACTCTGGAATCTTCTGCGAATCGGCGCAGGGCAATCCGAATGACGGGGGTCTCACCGGCTTCGACGCTCGCGTGCATCGGGCGGGCGTCGAGATGCGACGCTCCGGTCCGCGCTCGCGCGACGATCGCGCGAATCGATGCGGCGTCGAGGCGTGCGTCCGTCGGCGCGAAGATCCAGCGGCCGCCGGCGTGCTCGCCGCGAAGCCGGTCGATCTCGACGAGCGGCGCCGCGCGGGGAATCCCGTCTCGCGTCGACGAGATGGACGAGCGGGCGAACGATGCCGTCGCGGTGCGCTTCGGATCCATGCTCCGCGGGGAGGTCGGCCCTCGTTCCGAGGCGGACCGTGAGCGCCCAGACGGTCGAGGCACCTTCGATCGGGAGCGACCAGGAGCCGTCCGGCAGCGATTCCGTCAGGCCCCGCGTATCGAGCGCCTCGGCCGGACCGATCAACAGCTCGTGCGCGTACGTGGGCTGGCGCATCCCGGCGACCCATCTGCCGTCGGTGAAGCGAACGGGCTGATGAAACGGCGCGCCGCCGAGGACGACGAGATTACCGCCACCGCGGAGAAACCCCGTGATCTCCGGCCAGGCGTCGACCGGAAACGCGCTGCCGTAGGGGAGAAGGAGCGTGTCGTGGCTCGCGAGGCCGCTCTTCAACGCATCGAGCGAGGAGAGCGTGTCGACATCATGACCCGCGAGAGCCTCGGTCAGCGTCCGCTCGGAGATCGCGGGAGCGTCGACGGTAGGGAAGCCGGGCGCGCGAAACAGCGCAAGCCGCGCGGCGTGGATGGGGAGGGCGAAGGCGAGTGCGAGAACTGAGAACGCGAGTTGGAGCAGATGTCTGCGCATGCACACCTCACACGAGCCCGCGTGGATAAACCGAGTCCGAAACCCTCGCGACGATGTCATCCCGCGCGTAGCGAGGGACCGGGAGGGGGCGCGGTGCACGCGCCTCGGCCATCGCACCGCCCAGCCACCCAGATCCCTCGCTACGCTCGGGATGACACGACTGAACCTCGCGCGACTCTCTACGGCACGTGACGGCCTTCGTGCGTGAACCGGCGGAAGAGCGTCACCGTCATCCACGTCGCGAACGCGAAGATCGCGAGCGGGAGGATGATGCCCAGCCACGACCATTCGGCCTGCGACCTGACCGGCGGCGGCGTCGTCGCCGGCGCTTCCTCCTCGACCACCACCTCGGCGACCGCGGCCTCTCCGACGCCTTCCGGCCCGGGCGCCGCGGCGGGTCGTTCGGTCAGTCCTGCGACGACCCACACGCCGAGAGCGATCACGACGAAGACCGCGGCAACCACGCCCCACGCGGTTCCCGTCATGACCCGGTCCGCCTTGACCACACGCTTGCGGTAATTCACGTACGCGAGCAGGAGGCCCAGCGCGCTGACGCCGTACGCCATGACCATCCCGAGGATCTTTCCCATCGCCTCGCTGATCACTGGTGCTCCTCCCACCGGGTCACCCGGTTGACGCGCGCGAGATGTCCCGCCTGCGCCTCCTCGAACGCGGCCGACAGCGCCTTGAGCTTCGGATCGATGACCTTGAACATCAGCCATCCGGTGATGAGAGCCCCGGCGACGCCGGCGAATCCCCAGGGCTTCATCAGGAGGGCGCCCGCGACGCCGATCGCCGTGAAGAGGTAACAGAGCGCCGAGAGGATCGCGGCGAAGACGTCGTGGCGCGACCAGCAGTCGGCTTCGTGCGGTGTCCACTCCTGCGCGAAGAGCGGTTTGCGGGGCGCATCCTCAGCGGGGATCATCCCGCGCCGGATGGCTTCCGCCTTCACGGGGCCCCACCATCCGGCGGGGCGCGCCTGCACGTAGTACTCGACCAGGTGGTCCATGTCGTCGGGCTTCGTGAGGAAAACGATCGGGACGTACACGAGCGCGACGAGGAAGGCGAGCAGCCAGAAGTTCACCCAGTCGGGGAGCGCGGGGAGCACGCCGAGGGCGGGAAGCACGAACACGACGAGCCAGCTCATCGCGAGGTTCGCGATCCAGCTCGCGAGATACGCCCACGAGTTGAAGCGCCACCAGAGGACCTGGAGGATCGACGGCACCCAGATCCCGGCCGCCTGAAGCCAGAGCGCGAAGATCAGCCACGCCGTGATCGACTGCATCGAGAGCGCGAGGACGAAGCTGCCGATGAGAAGGAGGAACGTCGTCCACCGGCCCATGGTCACGAGCTTCTTCTCGGTCGCCTCGGGATTGACGTAGTGGTGGTAGAGGTCGCGCGTCGCGTAGAGCGAGCCGAGGTTGAGGTGCGCCGAGATCGTCGAGAGATGGATCGCGATGATACCCGCGAAGAACATCCCGACCAGCCCCGCGGGCATGTAGTCGAACCCGAGGCGGAACCAGCCGAACTCGTAGACGCCTGGATCCTTGATGCCGGGGAAGAGGACGAAGAACGCGAGGATCGAGGCGGCCCAGAACGAGTTGCGGAAGATCGAGGCGAGGCCGCCGGCCCAGATCGAGTACGACGCGTCGCGAACCGTCTTCGCGCTCTGGATGCGCTGCGCCTCGGGGTACCAGTCGATGAAGTTCCCCATGCCGAGGCCGCCGAAGAGCGCCATGACGAGCAGCGTGATGACGTCGAGTGCGTAGAACTTCGTCGGATCGAGCCCCCAGAACGCGTCGAAGTGGAACGGGTTGGTCCGCCACTCCTGGCCGAGGCTCGTCAGACGGTCGACGATCGCGGTCGGCCCTCCCGCTTCCGTGATGCCCCAGACGCATACCAGCGTGATCGACGAAGAACGCGATCACGCCCTGCTGGAAGTCGGACATGATCACGCCCCAGTACCCCGCGGCGAGGACGTACACGGCGCAGATCGCCGTGAAGAAGATGATGCCGAACCACGAAGGCCAGCCGAACAGGTACGTGCAGACCTTGCCCATCGCGGCCGAGACCCACGCGACGACGAACATGTTCATGAACGTCTGCCATCCGGCGAGCCACCCGCGCAGGAGCTCGGAGCCGAGCCCCGAGTAGCGGAGGCTCTGCCACTCCGCCTGGCTCATCGCCATCGATCGTCGGAAGATGCGCGTCGAGACGAAGGGGGAGACGGCGCACCACGCGGTGAAGAAGGGATACCAGATGCCGCGCATGCCCCAGCGGTAGATCGTTCCGCCGATCCACATCGGCGTGTCGGTCGCGGTGTGCGTCGCGTAGACCGACGTGGCGGGGAGCCACCAGGGGAGCCCGCGGCCGGCGAGGAAGAAGTCGGCTTCGCTCCGTTTGCCGAGGCGGTAGAAGATGATGCCGCACGCGATCATCATCGCGATGAAGAGTGCGGTCCAGACCCAGTCGAGCAGAGCGAAGTGAACCAGGGTTCCCGTGACGGTCATCATTCCTCCACGGACGTCTCAGCGGTCGGGTTTCGGGTCTTCTGTGTGAACCGCAGGCCTCAGACCTCGGCGCGCAGAGCGGAGTTCTCTGAAGACGTAAAGTCTGAGGGCTGGTGTCGCGCTGCAGGGAACCGGAAACGGAAACGGAAACCTGGAACTGGAAAGCGATCTCGACGTTGCGGCGATCGTAACACTTTCCGGGATGGACCGATCTCGCGCTCGCATATCACGCGCCGCTGTGACGGTGGGCGACGCGTAAGTGATTGATATCACGGCCATCGCGATGATGCCGCTCAACGCGCTTGACCGCGGGCAAAAACCGGTCCATCTTGTCGTCAGCCCCAAGACCCTACCCTCCGAAAAAAATCGTTTTCCGACCCGGTGACCCGCATGGTGACTCCGTTCATCGGATGTAAAACGCCGTCGGCCTTACTGCTCGACGCGCCCATCGATTTTCCCCCGCTTCTGTCGACCGACCCTCGGATTCGCGCCGCTCCATTCCGCGCGGCGCGCTCGCTTTCTTCGCAACCATGAGTCGAAAGGAGGAACTATGGGAATCCCCAGAGTGAACCGATGGAGCCTGGTCTGGGCTGCGGCGCTGCTCCTTGCCGCCAGCTTCGGATTCGCTCAGTCGGTGTCCGACGGAACGATCACCGGAACGGCGACCTTGCCGGACGGCGAGAAAGTTCCCGGGGTCACGGTGACGATCTCCAGCCCCTCGCTCGTCACGGGTGAACGGACCCAGATGAGCGGCGAGGGCGGTCGATTCGTCTTCATGTCGGTCCCGCCCGGGACCTACAAGGTGACGGCGACGCTCTCCGGCTTCAAGACGTTCTCGACCTCGGGCATCGTGCTCCACTCCGGCAGCAAGGTCGACCTCAAGGTAGGCCTGCAGCCCGGCGCCTACGAGGAGGCGATCGTCGTCACGGGCGCGGCGCCGATCGTCGACACGCGGAGAGCGCAGATCGACACGACGTTTACCGACGAGTTGATCGACAAGGTGCCCACCTCGCGCAATGCGTTCTACGATCTCGCGCTCACGGCGCCGGGTATGTCGGACGTCGGATCCGAAGGGTCGTGGCTCCCGAGCCCGTCGGCGTTCGGCGGCGCGGCCAGCGAGAACATCTTTCTCGTGAACGGCGTCAACGCGACGAATCCCCGCGGCGCACCCTGGGGGTCGCTCGTCAGCGTCAACTACAACACCGTCGAAGAGGTGAAGGTCCTTTCGCTCGGCTCGACGGCCGAATACGGCAGCTTCTCCGGAGCGGCGATCGACGTTCTCACCAAGTCTGGCGGGAACAAGTTCACCGGCGACCTCGCCTACTACTCGCAGATGGGCAACGCCGCGGACAACTCGACGCTCGACTTCGGCGACGACTTCCTGTACGCCAGTCCCACCGACGTTCTCACGAACAAGCCGGAGAGCAGCACGGAGCTGAGCGTCACCTTCGGTGGCCCGGTCCTGCGGGACCGCCTCTGGTTCTACGGTGGCTACTCGACCAGTGAGGCGGAAACGGACACGCCGCTCTTCGACCCGCTGTCGCTCTGGAATGCCGATCTATATGACCTGAAGCTCACGGGTGAGTTCGGGGCGAATCACCGCGCCTGGCTCGCGTATCACACCGAAGAGCTCGAGTCGGGCAACACGACCTGGGGGCAGACCTGGGACGGCTCGATGGTCTACAACCAGCCGCGCGACAACGACACGCTCCAGGCGCAGTATCAGTGGGTCATCTCGGACCGCGACATCCTCTCGTTGAAGTCGCTCGGATTCAATACCGAGGAGCACCCGACCATCCCGAACCAGTACGGCCACCCGGGATACATCAACTGGTGGAAGTGGATCGGCACGCAGAGCATCGGCCTCGGCGGCGATTTCCCGTACGTCGAGAAGCAGATCTCGGAGCGCCAGACGTACCAGGCCGACCTCTCGCACTACGCCGACGACTTCCTCGGCGAGCACGAACTGAAGTTCGGCGTCCAGTACACCACCGCGGAAGGCAACTGGTTTGGCGGTTACTTCCACGGCTACGCGAACTTCGCCTATCCGTATCCATGGGACTACGGTCCCGCGAAGGACTGGTGGTGGAACGGTCCGGAGAGCTGGCAGTGGGGAACGGACGAGAACCCGGTTTTCCCCATCTACAACAACAAGATCTACCGTAACCCCTGGCTGACGGTCCGGCAGTCGGACAGCAAAGGGCTCTTCGTCGACGACACCTGGATCCTCAACGACCGCATTACATTCAACCTCGGGTTCCGATGGGACAACGCGACGGCCGATTACGGGGAGGGTGCGGTTTACGAGGTGCCGACCGGTCCCGAAGACATCGACAATCCGACGTTCCTGAGGTCGAGAGTCGGGATGGACGTGTTCGACTTCGACACGTTCTCTCCCCGCCTCGGCATGATCTGGACGCTGACCGACGACGCGAAGACCGTCATGAGGTTCAACGTCGGGCGCTACTACGCGCCGATGAGCGTGGAGACGCTGCGTCGGTTCGGTCCGGACATGCAGGAGGCCCTGACCGAGACGTGGAGGTACGACCTGCCGATGTCGGAGGTCGATCTGAACCACAACGGGAAGGTCGACTTCGACGAAGTCAGGCCCGCGACTCGGTTGCTCGTGGGGCGGACGCCCACGACGCTGATGAGTAGCAACACGAGTGATCCGTCGTGGTTCCTCGAGGTCGAGGACGGCACGTCGAATCCGTACACGGACCAGTTCACCGTGTCGCTCCAGCGCCAGCTCGGCACCGACTTTTCCGTCGAGGCGGCGTACATCTACAAGAAGTCGGAGGACTTCCTCGCACTGCGGCCGTACAACACGGACACGGGCCAGTACTGGGAATGGGAGAAGCGGCCCTTCACGACGTTCACCGACTACGAAACGTCGATCTGGTCCATCAAGCTCCAGGACTACAACGGAGACGGCAAGACCGACATCGACGACGCGAAGTTCGTGGGCTCCAACACCGGGTACCGCGCCGTCAATATGAGCAGCTTCGCCGGCCAGGACGTCAACCGCGAGTACAGCGGCCTGCAGATCGTGTTCAACAAACGGTATTCGAATCGCTGGCAGGGGCTCGCTTCGGTGAACTGGAACAGCAGCGACGGCATCGCGCCCCGAACCGTGGATCAGACCTGGTACATCGACGGCCCGATGATCATGGACACGCCGTTCGGCAGCTCGATGAACCACTTCCAGAACAACACGTCCGGGGCGCTCCCGATGACTCCCGAGATGATGGTCAAGGTCTCGGGGAGCTACAAAGTCCCGGTGGTCGAATCGGATCTCGGGCTTCGCCTCAGGTACGACTCGGGCCGTGCCATCTACCCGATCGAGGGCCTCGCGACGTTTGCGAGCTGGATGTCCGACATTCCTTCGAACGTGATCATCGGCGGCGGATCGGACCAGATCGTCGCAGCCAATCCCGACGATCCGTATTGGATGCCCTCCACGATGATCGTCGATCTCAGTGTGCAGCGCGAATTCGCGATCACGAATTACAATGTGCGACTCTCGGTCGACGTCCTCAACGCGCTCAATGAAAACTCCCCGAATCGCATCGGCTTCAGGGGGGGCGATTGGGGACGCGTCTACGGGATCGTTCAGCCCCGGACGGTCCGCGGCGGCGTGAAGCTCTCGTTCTAGACGCTCACGTCAACGGTTTCTTCGATCCGGAGGGCCCGCGAGGGCCCTCCGGTTTTTGTGTCATCCCGATGCCTTAGCACGGCGGGGCGCCGAACCTGAGGAGTAGAAACTTCGCGCTCGCGAGGATGTCATCCCGAGCGAAGCGAGGGATCTGGGTGGGGGGCTGCGAAAGAACGCGGCGCCGGTGCAGGGCAGGGGGATCGGTATTCGCTTCGTGGTCCAATGCGAACCTCGATCCTGACGCCCTGCTTCGGTCCGGCGTCACGCGCATCACAACCACCCGGATCCCTCGCTACGCTCGGGATGACATCGTTCCCGGATCCTTGTCACTTTCCGATATCCGCTGTACAAAGGACTGACATGGTCTCCCCTCCGCGGTCCCGGAAAATCCGCGTCATTCTTCTCGGTGCGACCGCCGTCATCCTCGGCGTGCTGGTCGTGTTCTTCGGCCGCGGCTCCTCGCGTACGGTCGCGAAAGGACAGCTCCGCAACGCGAACATCCTCCTGGTCACGCTCGACACCACGCGCGCGGATCATGTCGGCGCTTACGGCTACGCCAGCGCGGAGACGCCGAACCTCGATGCTCTCGCGCGCGAGGGAACGTTGTTCGAGAACTGCATCACGCCGAGCGCCTACACGCTGCCGTCCCACGCGTCGATCATGACCGGGCTCTACCCGCCGTACCACGGCGTTCGGGTCAACGGGGCCTCGGCGCTCGGCGACGTCCACACGACGATGGCCGAGCGCCTCGCCGCGAAGGGATACCGAACCGCCGCCTTCGTCGGCGCATTCGTGCTCGATGGGCGGTGGGGGCTCGAGCAGGGATTCGATCGCTACGACGACGACTTCAAGCTGGGCCAGGACCAAAAACTCGACCTCGCGCGGGTCCAGCGGCCGGCCAATGCCGTCGTCGACGCGGCGCTCGGGTGGCTCGGCGAGGAGAGCGCGAAGCCGTTTTTCGCATGGGTGCATCTCTACGATGCGCACGTCCCCTACGAACCCCCGGAACCGTTCAGGTCACGGTTCGCGGCCGGAGGCCCCAACGGACTCTATGACGGCGAGATCGCGTTCGCCGACTCGCAGGTCGGCCGGCTCCTCCAGTGGCTCGATGAGAAGGGCGTTTCGAAGAACACGATCGTGATCGTCGTCGGCGATCACGGCGAAGGGCTCGGCAGCCACGGCGAGAGCGAGCATGGCTACTTCGTCTACGACTACGCTCTCCGGGTGCCGCTCATCCTTCGCATCCCGGGCGCGCACCTCGACGGGGTACGCCTGCCGGCGCAGGTCCGCACGATCGACATCCTGCCCACCGTGATCGACCTCGTTTCCGGCGAGAAGGTCGAGCCGCTCCACGGCGAATCCCTCCTGCCGCTCTTCGATGCTCCGGACGCCCAGCCCTCCCGCTACGCCTACAGCGAATCGGTCGCGACGAAGTTCCAGTACGGCTGGGCCGCGCTCTACAGCATTCGAACCAACGAGCACAAGTTCATCGAAGCGCCACGCAGCGAGCTTTACGAGCTCTCGACCGACCCGGGGGAGGCGAACAACCGGTACGCGGATCTCCGGCGCGTCAGCCTCCAGCTTCGGACGGAACTGCAGAAGGTCCGCGACGAGATCGGGAAGAACGCGCCGGCCGCCGAGGAGGCCAACGTCGACCAGGAGACGATGAAGATGCTCGCCTCCCTCGGCTACGTCTCGGGAAGCTCCGCGGAGGAGCAGGACGACAGCGCGCTCCCCGATCCGAAGGACAAGCTCCACCTGTTCGACTCGATCGGTTATGCGGCCAACCTTCTCTCGAAGGATGACTACGAGCAGGCCGTCGAGGTGCTGGAGATCGTGCTCGGCGACGATCCGAACATCCCCCAGGCGCAGCTCCTCCTCGCGTCCGCCTACCGGAAGACCGGCAGAGTCGCCGACGCGAAGAAGATCCTCGACGCGTACCTGCGGAAGGAGCCCGGAAACATCCCAGCGCTCATCCTGATGGCGGAGATCCTCTCTTACGAAGGGAAGCGCGACGAGGTGATGGCCATCTGCCGGCGGGCCCTCGCCGAGGACGACCGGAACGCGCGAGCCTACGAGCTGATGGCCGAGGCGCATATGGCGGACAGGGACCACGCGGCGGCGCTTCCCCTCCTACGGAAGGTCGTCGAGATCCAGCCGAAGCTGAGTCGGAGCCGGATCAATCTCGCCGCGGCGCTGATCGGGCTCGGGCAGCTCGGCGAGGCCGAGCAGATCCTCACGGGCATCGTGAAGGACTATCCGAAGTTCCCCCTGGCCCACTTCCACCTCGGCCTCCTTCGAGAGGAGCAGGGGAGGTCCGGCGAGGCGCGCGCGGCGTATCAGAAGGAAGTGGAGAACAATCCCAAATCCGTCGTGGCTCGTTTCAATCTCGGGAGCCTGTTGATGCGCGGCGGCGACGCGGCCGGTGCCGAGGCGCAGATGCGGGCGATCATCGCGCAGGACCCCGCGAGCGCGCGGGCCTATCTGCTCCTCGCGCGCGCCCTGATGGACCGGCCCGGGCAGCTCCGGGAGGTCGAGAGGTTCGCCGAGATGGGACTCGAGCGCGCCAGGGAGCCGGACCTCAAGGCTCTCGGCTACTTCCTCCTCGCGGACGTCTATTCACGGCAGGGACGACGGCCGGAGTCACGGGCGGCCGTGCGGAAGGGGCAAGAGTACCGCGCACAGATCCGCGGCTGAGAAGGCAGAAGAACGATGCTGAATGCAAAATGCAATATGACGAATCAAGAACGAAGACCCGGCGTTCCGGCCCTTTTTGGATTTGTCATTTTGCATTTTGGATTCTGCATTTGCGCCGAAGGCGCGTTCTCTTCGGCCCTGGCCTCTTCCACGGAGTCCATCCACGTCGATCAGGTCGGGTATCCCGCGGGCGCGCCCAAGATCGCGGCGGTCGTCGCGGGCGAGGCGAAGACCTTCTCCGTTTACCGCATCAGCGACGGAACCATGGTGTTCGAAGGAGAGCTCTCCGAGGCGAAGCTCGACGCGCTCTCCGGTGACAAGGTCCGGACCGCGGATTTCTCCTCGCTGGACGAAGCGGGAAGATACGAAATCCGCGTGGCGGGCGCCGGACGGAGCTGGCCGTTCGAGATCGGGCAAGCGCCCTATGTCGAACTGCTCCGACTGACGATGCGCTCCTATTACGGACAGCGGTGCGGAACCACGGTGGATCTGGGCGGCGGACTATGCCCATCCGGCATGCCACCTCCGGGGCGAGTTTCACCGCAGCTCGGGAAAATCCGGTCCGGCGCGCACCGCAGGCGGATGGCACGACGCCGGCGACTACGGACGTTACATGGTGAACTCCGGGATCACGGTCGGCACGCTCCTCTGGGCGTTCGAGCTCTTCCCGAGCGCGGTCGCGAAGCTCGATCTCGCGATCCCGGAGTCGCGGAACGAGACCCCCGACCTGCTGGACGAGGTCCGCTGGAACCTCGAGTGGATGCTCGGGATGCAGGATGAGGACGGGGGAGTCTGGCACAAGCAGACGAGCACGAGGTTTCCGGGCTTCGTCGCGCCGCAGGAAGACGGGGCCACGAGCTACGTGATCGGCACGGGACAGAGCGCCGTACAAGAGCTCGTGCGCCACGGCCGACCTCGCCGCCGTCGCCGCGATCGCGGCGCGCGTCTATCGACCGTATGACGCCGAGTTCGCGGCGCGCGCCGGGACCGCGGCGAAGCGCGCCTGGGAGTGGCTCGAGGAGATCCCAATGTCGACGTTCACGAACCCGCGCCGGGATCGGCACCGGCGCGTACGGCGACGCGAACTGCCTCGACGAGCGGCTCTGGGCGGCGGCCGAGCTGTGGCGGTCGACGGGCGACCCGAGCGCGCACGCGTTCTTCCTGGCGAGGGCGGACGCGGCGATCCGTGCGATCGTGGCGAACGACCCACCCGGCTGGAGGGATGTCGGCGCGCTGGCGGGATGGGCGTACGTGCTCGGCGAGGAAGGAGATCCCGGCCTCAGAAAGGCGATGGCCAGCCGCTCGTTGACGGCGGCGGACGCCGATCGTGGAGAGGGCGGAGCGGAATGGCTGGACCATCCCCATGGTCGAGGAGAACTACGTGTGGGGGTCCAACGGCGTCGCTGCGAATTACGCGATGCAGCTGCTCGTCGCGAACCGGCTGCGTCCAAACGCGGCCTACGAGGACGCTGCACTCGACATCGTCCACTACCTCCTCGGTCGGAACGCGCTCTCGATCTCCTGGGTCACCGGCGCCGGCGCGCATTCGGTCCGTCACCCGCACCACCGCCCGAGCGGCTCGGACGCCATCGACGAGCCGTGGCCCGGGCCTGCTGGCGGGCGGCCCCGATCGCGAGCGGCGCGACCCGCTGCTGCGGGGCCTCCCGCGAGACACTCCTCCGGCAAAGCTGTACCTCGACGAGGAAGGATCGTTCGCGAGCAACGAGATCGCGATCAACTGGAACGCGCCGCTGGTGTTCGTGCTGGCGGGGCTTCAGGGGAAGTGAGCGGTCCGCGCTCCGCCCCGCTTCGACTCAAGTCCCGCGAGCAGAGCCGAGACTCGACGAAGCGGAGTGCCGCGCATGCCGCTCACCCGACTCCTTGGCTTCGAGGCAATGACTACGCGTTGAGATTGCGTTCGAAAACGATCGTATCGGGCTTAGCCGGCGGGATCTCGGACGGTCCGAATCCGAGCTTCTCGAGCACCCGGATCGATGCCGCGTTCGCCGGTGCCACCAGCGCGAGTACCTTCTTCGCGCCGATCACATCGGCGGCGATACTCAGGACGGCCGATCCCGCCTCCGACGCATAGCCGCCGCCGCGGAACTCCGGCAGGAACGCGTAGCCGAGGTCGATGTCGGCGTAATCGTCGCGCTTCAGGAGGCCCGAGATGCCGATCAGCTCGCCGGTCTCGTTCAGTGCGACGCCGTAAAGGCCGTGGCCGTGACGCGCGTAGCTGGCAATCGGACCCTCCTGCAGATACCTGGCGGCGTCCTCGAGCGTCCGGACGCCCTTGTCGCCGATGTGCTCGAAGAACGCGGCGTCGTTGAGCAGCCGCACGATGAACGGCGCGTCGGCAGGCTCGAGGCGGCGGATGGTCAGGCGTGCGGTAGTCGAAATCGGCGCGGTCATGAAACGCGTACGGTAGCAGGCTCCTTTCCGGAAGCGCAACGAACGGTGGGACATATGGGACGCATGCGACGGATGAGGACGCCGCGACGAAACTCCATCCGTCCCATTTGTCCTATCGGCCCCCCGCGTCACCCTTCGATCCGGTAAAATGCCGGCGGAACCCCGATGTCCTTCGCTCATCTCCATCTCCACACTCAATATTCGCTTCTCGACGGGGCCAATCGCCCCGTCGAGCTCGCCGCGCGCGTGGCCCAGCTCGGCATGCCCGCGTGCGCCATCACCGACCACGGCAACCTCTTCGGCGCGATCGAGTTCTACGAGGCGATGAAGAAGGCCGGGGTCAAGCCGATCATCGGCTGCGAGATGTACACGGCGATCGGCTCCCGGCACGACAAGGCGGGCGCGGTCGGCGAGGAGAACTCGGCCGACGCCGGCGCGAACAATCACCTGATCGTGCTCGCGGCCAACGAGACCGGGTACCGGAACCTCGTCAAGCTCGTCTCGATCGGCTTCACCGAAGGGTTCTATTACAAGCCGCGCATCGACAAGGAGATCCTCAAGGAGCATCGCGAGGGGCTGATCGTCCTCTCTTCATGCCTCAAAGGAGAAGTCTCGCAGGCGCTCGCCTCGGGCAACTACGAAAAGGCGAAGCAGACGGCGCTCGCCTACCGCGAGATCCTTGGCCCCGAGAATTTCTTCCTCGAGATCCAGGACCACGGCATCCCGGATCAGGTCAAGATCCTCGAGCCGATGAAGAAGCTCGGCGACGAGGTCGGCCTCCAGCTCGTCGGAACGAACGACTCCCACTATCTGATGAAGGAGGACGCGTTCGCGCACGAGGTTCTCCTGGCGATCGGAACGGGAAAGACCCTCGACGACGACCGCCGGATGAGGTTCTATTCGGACGACTTCTACGTGAAGGGGCCGGATGAGATGCGCCGGGTCTTCGCGGGCTACCCGGAAGCGGCGGCGAACACGATGAAGATCGCCGACCGGATCGATCTGAAGATCGAGCCGAAGGGACACCACCTCCCGAAGTTTCCGGTCCCGAAGGGCTTCGACATCGCGGCGTACTTCGAGAAGATCGCCGCCGAGGGGCTGGACAAGCGGCTGCGGGCGACTCGCTCCTCTGTTCGCCGCCGGGCGCAAGCGCCACCCCATCGAGGCGTACCGCGATCGCTTCCGGAACGGAAGTGGAGATCATCAAGGGGATGGGGTTCCCCGGCTACTTCCTGGTCGTATGGGATTTCATCAAGTTCGCGAAGGACTCGGGCATCCCGGTGGGACCGGGGCGCGGGTCGGCCGCCGGCTCCCTGGTCGCGTACGCGATGGAGATCACGGATGTCGATCCGCTCGAGTACGACCTTCTGTTCGAGCGGTTCCTCAACCCGGAGCGGATCTCGATGCCGGACATCGACATCGATTTCTGCATGAACAACCGGGGCGCGTCATCGAGTACGTCCGGCACAAGTACGGTCAGGAGAACGTCGCGCAGATCATCACCTTCGGGACGATGGCGGCGCGCTCGGTGGTCCGCGACGTCGGCCGCGTTCTCGGCCTTCCCTTCGGGTTCGTCGACAAGGTCGCGAAGATGATCCCGACGGACCCGGGGACGCACCTGGCCGAGGCCGCGAAGAGCTCGCCGCAGCTGGCGGAGGCCGATCCGGAGCGACAAGGAAGTCGAGAAGATCATCGACCTCGGCTCGAGGCTCGAGGGGCTCTCGCGGCATGCGGGGGTCCACGCCGCGGGCGTGGTCATCACCCCCGAGCCGGTCGACCAACTTCGTCCCGCTCTACCGCACGAACAAGGACGAAATCGTCACGCAGTTCGACATGCGCGATCGTCGAGAAGATGGGTCTTCTCAAGATGGACTTCCTCGGTCTCCGCACGCTCACGGTCATCGACGACGGCCGTCAAGGCGATCAAGGCGCAGGAAGGAACCGAGGTCGACGTCGACGACGCTCGAGCTCGACGACCCGGAGGTCTTCCGCCTGTTTCAGGAAGGGCGGACCAAAGGGGTGTTCCAGTTCGAGTCGGGCGGGATGGTCGACCTGCTTCGCAAGGCGCACCCCACGCGGTTCGAGGACCTCGCGGCCCTCAACGCGCTCTATCGCCCCGGCGCTCTCGACGCCGGCATGGTCGACGAGTACGTCAGGCGGAAGAACGGGACGTCGAAAGCGAAGTACGTCGTCCCCGCGATGAAGGAGTTCCTCGAGGAGACGTACGGCGTCATCGTCTATCAGGAGCAGGTCATGCAGATCGCCCAGGCGGTCGCGGGCTACTCCCTCGGACAGGCGGACCTGCTCCGCAAGGCGATGGGCAAGAAACAGAAGGAAGTCATGGAGGCGGAGCGCTCGAAGTTCGTCTCCGGCGCGGTCGCGAACGGGTACGACCAGAGAAAGGCGAACGAGATCTTCGACTTCATCGAGCCGTTCGCGCGGTACGGATTCAACAAGTCGCACTCGGTCGCCTACGCTCTTCTCGCGTACCAGACCGCCTGGCTCAAGGCCCACTATCCCCGCTATTTCATGGCCGCGGTCCTCTCCTCGGAGATGGACAAGACGGACAACGTCGTCAAGTTCATCCACGAGTGCGAGTCGATGGGGATCCGGCTCCTGCCGCCCGACGTGAACGAGTCGAATTTCTCGTTCACGGTCGTCCGCGACAACATCCGTTTCGGCCTCGGCGCGGTGAAGGGGATCGGCGAAGGCGCGATCGAGTCCATCCTCAAGGCGCGCCAGCAGATCGGCCGCTTCATCGCCCTCGACGGGTTCTGCGAGCACGTCGATCTGCGAGCCTGCAACAAGAAGGTTCTCGAAGCCCTCATCAAGTCGGGGAGCTTCGACAGCTTCGGCGGCTCGCGCAAGGCGCTCTTCGACCAGCTCGAAGGATCGATGACTCAGGCGCAGAAGAGAAAGGAAGAGAAGGAGATCGGCCAGAACTCTCTCTTCGGAATGCTCGCCGGCGGCGGGATGGCGCCCCGCTCGACCGACGCCGCCGCGACCCGCTTCGCCCCGGCACCGCCGGCGGAATGGGCCGAGGAGGAGAAGCTCGCTTTCGAGAAGGAGACGCTCGGCTTCTACATCACCGGTCACCCGCTGAACCGCTACCGGGAAGACCTCGAGCTCTTCGCGAAGGCGAACACCTCCACCCTGGCCCACTACGTCGACCAGATCGTCGACATCGGCGGCATCGTCGGGCAGCTCAAGAAATCCAAGATCAAGAAGGGGCCGAACGAAGGGAAGCTGATGGCGAAGTTCGTCCTCGACGACCAGTACGGGAGCGTCGACGTGGTCGTCTTCAGCGACCTGTTTCAGAAAGTCGCCCGCTGGCTGGAGAACGGCGTCCCGATCCTGATGAGCGCGGCCGTCAAGGACACCGGCGGAGTCCCGTCGGGAAGGAGCGCGTCGCTCGCTTCGGCGGAGCAGCAGGCGCAACTGCTCAACGACGAGTACGGCGGCCATCCCGAGGAAGGGTTCCACACGTCCGGGTTCGCGGCCCGGGTGGCGAAGGCGGCGCCGAGCGTCGACGACGAGAAGGGAGAGGACGAGCTCGAACGGGAGCGGATCGGCGTCGACGTGAGCAAAGTGAACCTGGCTCTCTTCAGCGGAGGCGCCGAAGGCGTCGACGGCGAGGAGGAGGACAACGGGGGGGCCGGCGTGCGGCTCGACACCGAGCTGCGCGAAGAGATCGCCGCTGCCGGCGCTCGCTCGCATCTCGGCGACGGCGATGCGGCGGACCTGCCCACGCCGGAGATCCCGCCCGAGCTTCCGATCACTCCCGAGCTGAATGCGATCGAGCTGATGCCGCTCGACGGGATCCGCGATCGGAAGGTCAAGGAGCTCTGCCTCGAGATCGCCTACGGCGACGCGGGGGAGGAAACGGTCAAGCGGATCCGCGAGATCGTCGAGAAGTTTCCGGGGGAGATTCCCGCTCAATGTCGCGCTCAAGGACGTACCGAAGGAGCTGGAGCCGCACGCCGCGAACGGAAACGGGAAGATCCGGCTTCGCCTGAATCCTCACTTCCGGGTGCAGCCCGGGCCCGCGCTCACGTCCGCGCTGGAAGAGCTGCGCGGGACGCTCCTCTACCAATTTGGATAGAGTACGCGGGACGAGGTGCGCGTCCCATGACAGTCTTCTTCACCGGCTTTCCCGGGTTCCTCGGATCGTCTCTCCTTCCACGGATCGCGGCGCGACGGCGCGCGGAAGAGATCGTCTGCATCGTCCAACCCAAATTCATGGCGGTGGCGAAGGAGGCGCTGGGGCGAATCGCCGCGGCCCATGATCCTCGGCTCTCCGCGCGCGTGCGCCTCGTCGCCGGAGACATCGCGACCCCGGGGCTCGGCCTCCCGGCCGAAATGGCGCGCGACCTGACCGAGGTGTGGCATCTCGCAGCGATCTACGACCTGAGCGTCGCGCGGAACGCCGCGCACCGCGTCAACGTCGAGGGGACCCGAAACGTGCTCGATTTCGCTGCCGGCAGCCGCGCCCTCGAACGGGTGCACTACGTCAGCACGTGTTACGTGAGCGGCCGCCACCACGGCCGCTTCATGGAAGGCGACCTCGAGAAGGGGCAGGCCTTCAACAACTTCTACGAGGAGACCAAGCACCTGGCCGAGGCCGAGATCAGGCGGCGCATGGCCGGGGGGCTGCCGGCGACGATCTATCGTCCCGCGGTCGTGACCGGGGACAGCACGACGGGCGCGACGCAAAAGTACGACGGGCCTTACTACGTGATCCGGTGGATCGTGAAGCAGCCTCGGCTCGCGATCATGCCGACCGTGGGGGAGATCGACCGCAACTCGCTCAATGTCGTTCCGCGCGACTGGCTCATCGACGCGATCGACCGCCTGGCGGGGATGGAGCGCTCCCGCGGGGTGACGTACCAGCTCGCGGATCCGGACCCTCCGTCGATCCGCGAGATGCTCGACGGGATCGCCGGAGCGGCGGGGAAGAAGCTCGTGCGCGTGCCGTTGCCGCTCGGCCTCGCGAAGTGGTCGATCGACCAAGTCCCGGGCGTCTTCCGCCTCATGCAGATCCCCTCGACCGCGATCGACTACTTCGTGCATCCCGCCACGTACGACACGACCAACAGCGCGCGCGACCTCGCGGGGAGCGGCCTCGCCCTTCCGCGATTTCGTGACTACTGCGCGAACCTGGTGCGGTACGTCGAGCAGCATCCCGACGTGCCGTCCGCGGCGATGGCTTAGCCCCGAAGGCGTTCTTCGTTCTCCGTTCTTCGTTCTTCGCGGCAACGATCTGGGGCGGCGTTCTTCCGTGTCAGTCACGAAGCTGAAGCCCGGCTGTCATATCTGGCCGCTGCGCGGCGCGGCATAACCGGCCAGAACTTTGTCTAGTGCAACGACCGTTAACCTTCCCGCGAAGAACGGAGAACGGAGAACGAAGAACGCCTCTATTTCTTCCCGAAATAGAGCAACCGGGTCGCCTTGAGCCCCGCGAGCGCGCGCGAGACGGGCCCCGTGCCGTGCATGAAATGGAAGAAAGCGGAGATCCCCTCCGTCATCCGGTCGGTGTAGGGGAACCACCACGCCTGCCGCCAGCGCGAGAAACGGTCGACCACGATCGTTTTCGGCTGCGCGACATCGGTGAGTCCGACCAGCCCGTGCATCCGCCCGATGCCGCTCGCCTTGACCCCTCCGTGCGGCACCTCGGTCATCGCCGCTTCCGCGACCACGTCGTTGACCATGACGGTCCCGGCTTCGATGCGACGCGCCAGCTCGATCCCGCGGCGCGTGTTCCCGGTCCAGATGCTCGCGCTCAGCCCGAACGGGGAAGCGTTCGCCTTCTCGACGGCTTCGTCCGCCGAGCGCACGCGCATCACCGGGAGAAGCGGTCCGAACGTCTCCTCGCGCATGATCCGCATCCGCTCGTCGACGTCCACGAGGATCTCGGCGGGAGCCGCGGAATCGGACGGCGAGCGCGGATCGTTCCGGACCAGAGCGCGGGCGCCCCGCTCCATCGCGTCCCGTCGCTGCCCCGCGAGGGCGGCCGCCTGCGATGGACGAATCAGAGGAGCGACATCGCGATCCGGCCCCCCTCCGACGCGCAGCGCGGCGACCGCGCGCGCGAGCTCCTCGACGAGCCGGTCGTAGATCGAGTCGACCGCGAAAACGCGCTTCGGCGCGACGCATGTCTGACCCGCGTTCGAGAAACGTCCCCAGACGATCCCCGCCGCGGCCGTGACCGGATCAGCGTCGTCCAGCACGATCGCGGCATCGCTCCCCCCGAGCTCCAGGGAGAAGGGGATCAGCCGTTCCCCGCACGCCGCCGCGACCTTCCGGCCCGTCGCTTCGCTGCCCGTGAAGAAGAGCCGGTCGATGCCCGACTCGATGAGGTGCCGGCCGGCCGTCCCGTCACCTTGAATGCATTGCACCAGATCGGAGGGGATGCCGGCCGCTCGAATGGCCTCCACGAGCGCGATCCCGCAGCTCGGAGTCATCTCCGAAGGTTTCAGCACGACGCCGTTTCCGGCGACGATCGACGCGAACATCGGCGCCCCCGCGAGCAGCAGGGGATAGTTCCAGGGGGCGATCACCCCGACGACGCCGAACGGCTCCCACCGGATCTCGACCGTTTTCCGCAGCGTTGCGACCTGACGGGATTGAAAGCGCCGCGGCCGGAGCGCCCGCGGGCCCTGCGCGGCCGCCCACGCGGCGGAATCGGCGATGATCATGACCTCGAAGAGGGCTTCGAACGCAGGCTTACCGGTCTCCCGCTCGAGGATCGAGGCGATCGACTCCCGCCTCGCGTAGATTTCGCGCCGCACGCGGTTCATCGCGGCCGCGCGATCGCGGATCGGTACCTCGCGCCAGGTCCTTTGCGCCGTTCGCGCGGCGCTGACGGCGGCGACCACCTCGCCCCGGGAGACCGGGTCGAAACTCCGCCAGACGGTCCCCGTGTTCGGATCGCGCGACTCGACCGGGCGGACTGCGGACGGAATCTCCATGGTGGTCATGGAAGAAATGTACACCCTGGCATCCCGCGAGGGGAGTTCTCCATGACGATTCCGCGACGATCGCGGCGGAAATCAGCCGGTCGGTCACAGGAAAGCGTGACGTCGGGCCGTCCCGTTCGTATCATGTTCACGATGACGATTCCGGAAAAGGACGAGCTCGCCCGGCTGGGCCGAGACCCGAAGTGTCCCCGCTGCGACTTCGACAAGACCTTCGGGGCCGCGCTCTGCAGCCGCTGCCGCGCCAAGCTTCCTCCGAACATGCGCACCGGGCTCGATCGCGTGGAGGGGAAAGACCCGACTACCGTCTATCGGGCCGTCCGCGCTGCCGCGAACTACTTCCACGTCCATTTCGCGTCCGTCCGCAAGTTCGGAGGCGGGAAGAAGAGGTAGGCACCGCGGAGCCCGGCCGGGCCGTGGCACCCGGACCCTCATGAACGACGAGGGCGGCCTTACTTGATGAAGAGTTTCTCGTCGATCTCCGGGTTCGGCTCGAACGAGGTCACGCTCACCTGCGCCTGGGTCTCGCCGTTCGAGGTGATCACGACCTTGGATGCGTAGCGGATTCCGCCCGCTGCCTTCCAATCGGTGAACTCGGCGGATTCCTCCACCTTCTGCCCCATCGCCATGCTCGAGCGCGCGCGCCGCAGCGGCTGCCCGGTCGCCGGGTCGACCCAGAGGGTGACCTTGGCGCCGGCCGCGTCGACGTCGAGCTTCGCCGCCTCGACCCCGGAGATGGTCTCGCTGCCGCTCCTCGAGACGCCGACGTTGCCCGCCTCGGCATTCCGGGCTAGATAGACCGGATCGATCCAGAGCTCCTCGCGCATCGCCTTGCTCTGCGATGCGGGAAGATCCTGGACGCCCATCGGCCCGCGGACGAAGGAGCCCGCGTCGGAGAGCGCGATCTGCATCTCTCCCATCGGAGTCTGCATGAGGCGGTGGACCCGGCCGGACGCGATGTCCACCGTCGTCGTCTGACGGATCTGCATCGTTCCTCCGGGGGTGTTCGCCTCGATCTCCGCCGTGGTCCGCATGGCGCGCAACCCGTCGACGGCCGCGCCGCCGAGGAACTCTTTCATCTTTCGCAGCAGGGCGCGCCCTTCGTCGGTCGTCGCGACGGCCGCCGCCGGTTTCGCGGTCGACGCGCCCGGCTCCGGGATGGTGATGTCGATGACATTCACCTCGCCGCGGGTCGAAAGAGACTTGTCGAAATCCGCTTCCTTTCCGACGACGAGTACAGCGAGCTCCTCGGGGCGGATGAATTTCCGCGCAACCCGTTGCAGGTCCTCCACGGTCACCTTCTCGATCCCTGTGCGGTAGCGCTCGAGAAAGTCCGGCGGATAACCGTAGAACTCGAGCACCATCCGCTGGCTCAGGACCTTCTCGCTTGGAGTCGAGCATGAAGATGAACGAGTTGAGGATCGATTCCTTCGCGAGGCCGATCTCGTCGGCCGTCACCAGATCTCGACCGGATGCTCTCCATCTCCGCGTAGAGGGACCCGATCGCCTCCAGGGTCGACTCGCTCTTCGTCCCCATGTTGATCAGGAACCGCCCGGGGCGGTCGTACTCCGTCCCGATGCCGCCGCCCACGGAGTAGGCGAGGCCTTTCTCGGTGCGGATGCGGTTCATGAGCCGGCCGGAGAAGCCGCCGCCGAAGACTTCGTTGAGCACCTGGATCGCGTGGTAGTCGGGGTCGTCCTTCCGAGTGCCTGGGTGGAGGAGCACGATCGTGCTCTGCGTGACGTCGTCCTTCGGAACGAAGAAGATCCCGCGCGAAGCCTTCGGGACGATCTCGGGCGTGGTGGCCGCCTGGCCGCGCTTCCACGACTCGAACGTTTTGCGGAGGCGCGCCTCCATGGCTTTCGAGTCGAAGTCGCCTGAGATCCCGATGATGATGTTGTTCGGATGGGCGAAGCGCTGGTGGAATGCGAGCAGGTCGTCGCGGGTGACCGACGCGACCGTGTCGTACTCGGGGACGCGCCCGTACGGAGTGTCGGCGCCCCAGAGGAGGCGGTTCGCTTCGCGGCCGGCGATTCCGGCGGGAGAGTCGTTTCGCCGCGCGATCGCGGTGTTCGACTGGCGCTTCGCGAGCTCGATCTTCTCCTCGCGGAACGCGGGGTTGCGCAGCAGCTCGACCCAGACTCCGAACACGGGGTCGAGCTGTCCCTTCAGCGTGTTGAAGGAAACCGAGCCCGAGTCGTCATCGGCGCTCGTCTCGACCTTGCGCGGCCCGCATCTCGAGAAAGTCGTCGAGCTCGTCGCCGGTCCTTGCCGTGGTTCCGCCCGTCCGCCACACCTGGCCGTAGATGTCGGCAAGGCCGGCTTTCGGCGGCGGGGACGTCCCTCTCGCCGCCGCGGATGATTGCGGTGCCGGAGACCAGCGGAAGCTCATGGTTTTCCTGAAGGAAGATCACGAGCCCGTTGTCGAGCTGGACCCGCTTCGGCTGCTGCACCTGGAACGCCCGGAGGGGCGGCGTCTTGATGTCGCGCCAGTCGCCTACCTGCGCGACCGCGGTCGCCGCGAAGAGCGCGAGCGTTGCTGTCGTGATCGCGTTTCGGATTCGCATCAGAGTCCTCCCTCGGACTGCTTCGCCGCGGGTGCCGCGGGCGTCGCCTGCGCGGGGCGCGTCGATTCGAGGCGGGCGACCGTGCGGTTCGTCGGAACGAACGTCTCGTTCGCCACGCGGCGCACGTCGGCGGCGGTCACCTTGTCGATCCGGTCGATCTGCCGGAACAGCTCGCGCCAGTCGCCGAAGCGCGTCTGGGCCGTCGCGAGCTGGATCGCGAGGCCGCTGTTGCTGTCGAGCGCCCGGATCAGGTTCGCCTTCCGCCGCGTCTTGACCATCGCGAGCTCGTCGCCGGTGACGTCCTCGGTCTTGAGCTGCTCGATCTCGGCCTGATCGATGGCCGCCTGGATCTCGTCGGTCGTGTGGCCGGGGGTCGGGACGCCGAAGAAGGCGAAGAGGTTCGGGTACTTCTCGCCGGGGAAGCCGTTGAAGCCCGCCGCCGCCGCGGCGATCTTCTTGTCGCGGACGAGCGAGCGGTAGAGGCGCGAGGTGCGCCCCGAGGAGAGGAGGTCCTGGATCACGTCGTAGACGGCGTCGTCGGGATGCGAGGCCGCCGGGCGGTGATAGCCCTCGATGTAGAAGGGCTGCGCGGTCTCGCGGAGGACGACCGTCCGCTCGGCCTTCTGCGGCGGCTCTCGGTGCGGAGCGGCTCCGGCTCCGGGGCCTTCGGCAGACGGCCGAAGTACTTCGCGATCAGCGGGAGCGCCTCGGCGGGCTTGACGTCGCCGACGATGGCGAGCGACCATGTTCGAGGGGACGTAGTACTTCTTGAAGAACGCCTCGCGCGTCGGTGGCCGAGAAGGCGTGGAGATCGGAGGGCCAGCCGACGGTCGGCTGGCCGTACGGGTGCGCCATGAACGCGGCGGAGAGGAACTGCTCGATGAGCCGGCCCGATCGGCTGGCTCTCGGTGCGCATGCGCCGCTCCTCCATGACCACGTCGCGCTCCTTGTAGAACTCGCGGAAGACCGGGTTGAGGAAGCGCTCGGACTCGAGGTAGGCCCAGAGCTCGAGCCGGTTCGACGGCAGCGAGTAGAAGTAGCCGGTCTCGTCGGAGCTGGTGAACGCGTTCATGCCGACGCCGCCCGCGCGGTCGACGATCTCGGCTGAACTCGTTCGGCACGACGTACTGGTTCGGCCGCGTCGATGGCGTCCTTCCAGGCCTTCTCGAGCGCGCGCGACCTTCGCTCGTCGCGCTCCGGTCGGGCTTGCGGCGCTCCGCGGTCGTAGGCGGCGTAGGCCTCCTCGACCTTCTCGAGCGCCGCCTTCTCGGCGGCCTAGTCCGTGGTGCCGATCTTCGGTCGTGCCCTTGAAGGCCATGTGCTCGAACATGTGCGCCAGCCCGGTGATCCCGGGCACCTCCTGCGCGGAGCCGGCGTCGACGTGCGTGAAGAACGAGAAGACCGGCGCGTCGGGACGCTCGAGAATGAGGACGGTCAGGCCGTTGTCGAGCGTCTCGAGCGTGATCCGCTTCTCGAATGAAGCGAGGTCCTGAGCGCTCGCCGTGAGACGACGGGAGCAGAACGAGGACGCAGATCGCCGCCGGGCGGCGAAGGAGACTGCGCATGAATCCCTCCTGGGAGGCGTCGTGACGCCTTCGATTACCCGCCACCTTTTATCGCGGATCGCGCGAAGACCGCAATGACTTCAGAGACATGTGTGGAGGGGTGGCGGACACACCGCGTGGAGTCGGGCGGTCGGCTCGGAAGCGGAGGGCGGCTCAGAGACCCACGATCTCGAACTGCAGCGCCTCGGTGTGCACCGGGCTCGGCGGAAACGTCGAGATCGAGGAGGTGGAGGAGCTGCCCCAGGTGGGCGGACACTTCGCTCGGGACGTTTCTGAACTGCAGGTCCGTGCGGTACAGGGGACGACCTGCATCCATCGAGAGCTGCCGATCGAGGGTCGAACGGTCGACGTCGGCAGCCAGGTGGAACCATTCGCCGGCGGCGCGGAAGCTGAGATGGGCCCGATGGCCGGGCGGAAGGAGGAGCGCCTGCTCGACGGTCGCAGCGGCGGGGCCGAGCTCGCGAAGATTGCAGGGGTAACCGCCGAAGGTTGCTTCGATGGCAATGGTGGGACGGGATCTCGGGCCGAGAAACATCGTATGCATCGACCGCCACTATGGTCGATTTCCCCCCGACGCGGCAGCCATCGATGGTTTGTGCGCCCCACCATCGATAGTGCGCGGCCGCGGAACGGCCGAAGCTGGCAGCAATCTGGCATTTTGGGACGTCCGGGACTTGCGGTCCCGACACGCATGGCCTTGTTCAACCCCGACCGGCGCTCGTCGCCCCGCACGGAACTTTCGGATCGGCGCAATTTCCCGCGGCCGCCCCTCTGGCTGAATCTCGCCGTCCTCGCGATCGCGATCGGGGCGATCGGTCTGGCGCAGGTCCACCGCAGGATCGTCTACCGCCAGTTCGACGACGTGCTCACCGAGCGGCTCCGGACGCCCCAGGAAATCAACCGCCTCAAGGAAGAGCTCGCGCAGCGCAACCTTTCGAAGGAGCAGCTCGCCAGGGAGCTCGAGGGGCAGAAGCAGCTCCTCGAAGGGCTCAACTCCAACGACTTCTATCTCTCGGTCGATACCTCCGCGCGGAAGCTGCGGTTCCACTATGGCGATGCCATCCTTCGCGAGGCCGCCGTCCAGGTGGGGCCGCCGGCGGTCATCGCAGGAACCGGCGGCCGGAACTGGACGTTCGTCCCCGTGAAGGGCGCCTTCGAGATCGAAGGGAAGGTCGCGGACCACAGCTGGACGATCCCGGAATGGGTCTATCTGATGAAGAAAGAGCCTGTGCCCGGCGAGCGGCCTACCCTCGAAGCGGGGCTGGGCAAGTACGTCATCCAGCTTCCGAACGGCTACGTGATCCACTCGCCGCCCGCGGAGGAGAGCCCGCTCGACGGCCCCAAGCCCGGATCGATCATGGTCGGGTCGGAATCGGACCTTCGCGCGATCTGGCCCCGGATTCACAAAGGGACCAAAGTCTACATTTACTAGGAGAGTCGGAATGCCGCGTTGGGTTGGACTGCTGGGATCGTGGGCGCTGCTGGTGCTGGGCCTCGGCCTCGCCACGTACGCGGTCGCCGCGGAGGCGATCACGGTCTCCGACGCGGCGCGCCTCCGGCGCGTCCGGGTGATCGATCAGATGATCTCCGAGCGGGTCGATGAGCAGCTCGCGAAGGTGAGGGGCGAGCTCGACGTGAACGCGAACCAGATCCGGACCCTCGAATCGGAAGCCGCGACGAACGAGCAGGCGATCGAGGAAAACCAGGACTCGGATTTCGTGATCACGGTCTCCACGGCCGAGAACAAGGTCTACGCGAGGAAGAACGGGCAGCTCGTCTTCGAGGGCGTCGCGTCGACGGGCAAGAACACCACGCTCACCGAGGGCGGCCGGACGATGGTTTTCCGGACGCCCATCGGACGCTTCCGGATCCTCTCGAAGGAAAAGGACCCGAAATGGGTTCCGCCGGACTGGCACTTCATCGAGGAGGCGAGGAAGGAAGGGCTTCGCGTCGTCCGTCTCGAGCGCGGGCAGAACATCGGCGGACTCTACGTGCAGGGTTCGAACGTCATGCGCGACGGGGTCCCGCTGCCCGAGGGACAACCGATCGTGAGCGGGGAAGCGATCGTCATTCCGCCCATCGGGACGCGGCAACGCCAGTATCCCGACGTTCTCGGTACCCACCGCCTCAACCTCGGCGACGGGTATGCGCTCCATGGCACCCAGCAGGTCTCGCAGCTCGGCCAGAGCGTTTCGCACGGGTGCGTCCGCCTGCACAACGACGACATCGCGACCCTCTTCGAGATGGCGAGCGTGGGCGACCAGGTCGTGATCTATTAGCGGGCAGAAGGAACCATCGGCCCTGCCTGCTCGCTACGGCCCTCGGGCTACTCCACGACGATCGGAACGCTCGCTTCCGTGGTTTCCCAGATGAGCTTGAGAACGCCCCGGTTCCCGCCGGTGGGCTCGATCGAGATCGCGAAGGTTTCGACTGGAGAGGGAAGGGTTCGGAGCTGCATTTTCACGCGCCCCAGGTCCTGACTCTCGTCGTACTGCGTTCCCCACTGCCCCGTCTGGCGATTCACGACGAGCGTCCATTCGCGCTCGCGCGGGACCGTGTAGATCGTGTACGTGCCGCGGGGCACCGCGAGCCCGGCGACGCGCAGATCGCCTTGCGTGACCAGGGTCGTGGCGGCATTGGCTCCCGTGCGCCAGACCTTGTTCCACGGCACCAGGCCCCCCATGATCGTGCGCCCTCGCATCGAGGGGGCGCAGTACTGGACGGTGATTTCCCTTCCCCCGATCGTCCCCCTCGCGGTCGCCGGCGGGCTCAGAGGCTTTTCGCCCGTCGGCGGCGTCTGGGCCTGCAGCGCCATCACCCCCAGGGCGAGCGCGGCGACGAACATTCGAAAGCGGGGCATGGTTCCGTTTCCTCCGTGGGCGTCCCATGATGCCATACGTGCCGGTTTCCCGCTGTCGCGGCGGGCAGAGTGGCGGTCGCTCATTGCGGCATTGGGTGACTCGAACGGCTCGGTCGAGCGAAGGACCCGGGTCACGACTTCGGCCCCGCCGGGTGGGGGAAGCGAGACGGATCCGCTCCAGGTCGTCTCGGTAAAGGGCGGGACGACGAGCTTCTCCAGCGCGCGCCTTCGAACCAGCTTCCCGTCGACGCCGAGATAATCGATCCTCGCGTGGAACTCGCTTGCCGTGGCGCCGCGGTTGACGATCGTCAGCCGGAACTCGCGCTCCACGGAATCGCGCTGGGCCCTCCCCTCCGCATCGCTGAACGAGGAATCCCATTCGCTCTCACCCTCCCGCCGATCGCCCGCGGGAGCGAGGCCGACGGCCGCCATCGTCGCGTCCACGCGCAGCGGGCGAGACTCGATCGTGAGGTCGCCGCGCCGCGTCACCGACACAGGGGGGATCTCCTCCCGGGGCGAGCACGCGACCAGGAGAAGGAAGGGGAGGAGGAGGCGGGTCACCGAAGACACGCAGACCATAACCGCGGCGGACCGCTGTTTCTGCCGGATGCGCGCAGGTCGCCACCGGATCGCGATCGAAAAGAAGGGCGCCCGAAGGCGCCCTTCATGATCCGTGACGAGAGAGCTACTCGAGGACGACGACGACGACGCGCCGGTTCTGCATCCGGTTGGCGCGGCTGTTGTTCTCGACGGAGGGCATCGTCTCGCCGTACGAGATCGTCGACATCCGCGCGAGCGGGAGATTGTGCTGCCGGTTCAGATAGCGCCGGACAGCTTCCGCGCGATCGAACCCGAGCTCCTCGTTGTACCGCGTGCTTCCGGTCGAGTCGGTGTGACCCTGAATCTCGATGAAGACGACCTTGTTGAGGTCCTTGATCCGAGTCGCGAGCGTGTCGAGCGCCGCGGTGGCCTCGCTGGTGAGATCCGCAGAACCGAGCTTGAACTTGATCGCGTCGTCAGTGAACGCCTGCTCGAACACGATCTGTCCCTTGGCGAGGACGCCCGCTTCTTGCGCGCGCTTGAGCGCGTCCTGAGCCTCGCGGCTGACCTGGTCGAGCCGCTGATCCGTGGCGCGCTGCTTCTCCTGAACGTCTTCGATCTGAGTCTCGATCGACTCGATCTTCTGGGTGGTGCGCCCTTCGAGCTGGGCGATTCTTTCATCCACCGCTTTGTTGGTGGCGCAACCGCCGAGCAGCAGAGCTCCGGCGACGGCGGAAATTCCGAGAACCTTTTGCAGACCGATCATACTGATGTACTCCCTTTCTTCACTTAGTTGTCCGGGAAGTGCCCTTTCGGGCGAGGAGAGGCGGGTCGGTGCCCCGGTAGCCGCTCCGAACACGCACCGATTCGACCGGCCCGGAAATCTTCAGGTCGATCCGGCGAAATCTCACATTGCCTTTCCCACTGGGCGCGAACCCGACGAGATACTGCGCGCGCAGATCGTTGAGCACGACGTGCATCGCGTTGTGCAGCTCCTCCGGTTCCGAGGTGATCACCATCCGTCCGCCCGACATCCGCGCGAGGTCCGCGAGGACGGCCACGTCGAGCCGGCTCTCGCTCGGAGCTCCCGCCGACGGGAGGAGCGACTGAGCCTGCACGAGGCCGAGCGGATAGACCGGGACGTCGACGGCTTCGAGCATCGACAGCAGAGCGCGCCTGTCGATCGATGACGCGTTGTCGAGACCGTCGGTGAGCAGGATGATCGCTCGCGATCCGTTCGTGCCGAGGATCGACTTGTCCGGCATGCGGACGATCGCATCGAAGAGGGCCGTCTTCCCGAACGGCGTGACCTCGTCGAATCGGCGGAGGATCCGCTGCCCGCTCGTGGTGAACGGGACCATCTCGGTCACCTGACCGGCCGCGGCGAGGTAGAGCGCATAGTCGTCGCCGGGCCTCTGGTTCTGGAACAGGGTCGCGAGGGCCGCCCTCGCGCCTTCGAGCTTTCCGGCCAGACCCATCGACCCGGAGCCGTCGAGGAGAATGGTGAAGGAGACCGGGGAGTCCGAAGCGTGCTCGAACAGATCGGTAGGGACTTCTCTGCCGTCGACGAGCAGCTTGACGTCACGCGCGCGGAGACCCCCGAGAGGCTTGCCGTGCCTGTCGAGAGGCACGAACGGGACGAGGACGTAATTGACCGAGATGCTCTCCACCGTCGGCGGGGCGTCGCTGGCCACCGCCGCTCCCTGCAGAAGGATCAGGGGGAGCAGGAGTGCTGCGAGTCGGCGGGCGGAGCGGCTTGCATAGTTCATAATAACTACTAACCTGCCGCCCGTCCCTTCCGCTTCCATCCGGCCAACCTCCTTCATCGTATCGGCTTCTTGCGACGGACTCAACTGGCGCTCGCGCCGCCGCCGCCGCCCGCGCATACGACTTCATGCAAATAATGTGTCTCCCTCGGCTCGCCCTCCGTGACGCAGCTCACGATTCGGGGGGGTCCGAACCGTTGCGGCGATCGGTCTCGAGGTCCCAAGTGTATGATGCGACGTCGTTTAAGAAATATTCGCCAAGCCCTCAAGTTTGTGCGGATTCCGCCTTTTTGAGTCGAATAACTCGACGAACCGGGAGGTCTTCATGAGCGATCGAGGTTGGGCGCCTGTCGAGGTTGCGTCCGTGCCGCCGCGCGGGGCCTATTCGAGAGGGATTCGCGCGGGAAACCTGCTCTTCATCTCCGGGCAGGTACCCCGCTCGTTCGAGAGCGGCGAGCTCCTCGGACACGGACGTGCGGGACCAGACGAGGGGAGTCATCCGGAATCTGGGCCGCGTGCTCGAGGCCGCGGGGCTCACGCTGGGTGACGTCGTCTCGGTCAATGCGTACCTGGCGGACATCGGGCAATGGGAAGCGTTCGATGCCGTCTATCGCGAGATGATGCCGCCGCCGTATCCGACCCGCACGACCCTGGGGGGGAGCCTGCACGGAGCGCTCGTGGAGATCAGTGCGATCGCGGTGTTCCAAAGGTAACGCGCAGCGGCGCACAAGGCGCGCGCCGCTGCGCGCGAGTGGCTACAGCGACCTGATCCACGCGATCAGATCGCGCATTTCATCGGGCGTCAGGTTCTTCGATTTGTGCGCGCTGGCGGAGACCGCGGATTTTCCCTGCGCCAGGATTCGCGTGAGGTCCGCGTCGGACTGTCCCTTCACGGCCGAGGATCCCAGCGGAGGGATGTTCTGTTTCTGCGCGATCGGCGTTCCGCCGGCTCCGTTCACGCCATGGCACGCGGCGCACTTCTTCGCCGCGAAGACGCGCCCGCCGTTGGTTGCGTTTCCGACGGCCGCCGTCGGGGCCGGGGCCGCCACCTGAGGCGGGGGAGCCGGCTGGACCGGAGCCGCCGGCTCCGGAGCTGGGGCCTTCTCTTCGGCGTCCGGACGCGCCGCCTGCTGGAGATCCTGCCCGGCCTTCTGCAGAGCCTTGCCCGTGGCCTGGGCGACGCCGCGCCCGGCCTTCTCGAGCCCCTGGCCGACTTCCTGGGCCCCTTCCGCAATCTGCTCGGAAGGAGGGGGCGCCGTCGCGGTCAGCGTCGCGTCCGCGGGCACTGTCGTCGTCGAGGTGGTGGACGTGGTTTCCGTGGTTGCGGTTTCTCCGACAGTCTCAGTGGCCGGCCCTTCCGAGACCCCGCAGCCCACGGCCATGATCAGAACAGCCAGCGCGATCGCTGGGATCGGGATGCTCAATGACTTCATACGGTCCTCCGTTTCTTCTTCGAGCAAGAAAGCAGCCAGCACGGTCACGGCTGCACCCGAAACGCGCGAACCTCCGTATATAGACATCGAATGAGCGAAGCAGTCGTTCAGCAGATGCCCCTCGCCCTCGCCCGAGCCGGCACCGGCGACGAGGTGGCGTTCGCGGACCTGGTCCGCGAACATCAGTCGATGGTCTTCGGCATCGCGCTTCACTCGCTGGGCGATCGCGCGCAGGCGGAGGATCTGGCCCAGGACGTTTTTCTGCAGCTTTACCGGAACATCGGCGCGATCGAGTCTCCGACGCACCTGGTTCACTGGCTTCGGAAGGTCACGGCGAACCGCTGTATCGATGCCGCCCGCAGGCGGAGATTTCGCCTGGTCCCCCTCGCGGACGCCGGGGAGCTCGGGAGCGCGGGGGAGGAGAGCGATCCGCTGGCGCGGCGGCGCATTCGTCAGATGCTCGCCGAGCTCCCTCCGCGGCAGAGGGTCGTGATCGCGCTCCGCTTCCAGGAAGAGCTCGACCTGTCCGAGATCGCCGGGATGCTGGGCATTCCGCTGAACACGGTGAAGAGCCATCTTCGGAGAGGCGTCGACACTCTTCGACGGGGGCTCGCGCGAAGCGAAAGGAGCGAAGGGTGAATCTGGAACGCGAGCTTCGAGAAGCGCTGCGGCGGCCGGATCCGCCGGCGGGATTCGCGGAGGGTGTCATGAACCGCATCGCCCGCGGGGAGGGCGGGCGCTCGCTACGCGCGCCGGCGTCGCGACGCTTCGCTCTTCGCGCGGCGGCGGCGCTGCTGGTCGTCCTCGTGGGTGGGTGGGAGGGTTACCGATTCGAGCAGAGGCGACGGGCGGAGGAGGCCGCGGAAGGAGCAGTAACCGCGCTCCGCATCGCGAGCCAGAAGCTCAATCTCGCAAAAGAGAGCATCGAACATCATTCCGCCGAGTAGCGGAGAAGGAGTCTGGAAATGAAGAAGCTCAAATGGCTCGCCGTCCTGGCCGCGATGGTGATCGCCCTGCCGGGGGGGGCCCTCGCCCAGAAGATCGCGCTCGACCTCGACACGAAGGACCTCGCTGCGAAGGCGGTCGAGACGGTGGAAGTCACTCTCGACGGACAGCTCCTGAAGGCGGCGTCGCGATTCCTCTCGAGCGATCCCGACGACAAGGAAATCGCGAACCTCGTCCGGCGCCTCGAGGGGATCTACGTCCGCAGCTATACGTTCGCGAACGAGGGGGAGTACGACCGCGCTCTGATCCGGCAGTTCCGTTCGACCATCGGTCCCGGGTGGCAGAAGATCGTGAACGTGCAGAGCGTCGACCAGGAGAACGTGGAGATCTACACGCATCTGAACGGGGACGTCATCGGCGGGATGGTCATCATCGCGGCGGAGCCGAAAGAGCTCACGTTCGTGAACATCGTCGGGACGCTGGATTTCGCGGAGCTGGGCGCGATCGAGGGGCAGTTCGGCATTCCCCGGGTCTCGGAGAAAAAGGCGAAGGTGAAGGAATGATCCGGCGCGCGAACGCGATCCTTCTCGCGACCCTGGCTGCGGCGGCCCTCGGAGGCTGCCGCAGCTCCGAGTTCTCCACCCTCGTGCGGGCGGTCGAATCCGAGCCGGGAGTCCGGCGTCAGTACATCCCCATGCTCGGCCTCGCTCGGGCCGGCGTGCGGACTCTGAACCCGAAGGGAATCCGGGATCTTCAACTTGCCGTATTCGAGACGGGGCCGACGGAAGACAGCGCGCGCCTCGACCGGGCAATCGAGTCGGTCGGCCGGGGATGGACTCCCATGGTGCGCGTCTCGAGCGCCGATGGCGAGCGGACCACCGTCTGGACGCGCGCGTCCGGCGATGCAATGGAGATGCTCGTCCTCTCACACGACGCCGGGGAATCGGTGATCGTCCGTCTCGCGATGGACCCGGAGCGTTTCTTTTCAACTTTGAGCGATTCTCCCGGCCAGCTCGCGCGGACCGAGTGGACCAGCGACGAGTAGGCGCGCGTGGCCGATTTCCCCGCGCCCTGCCCGAGCCGCCCGCTCCCGGCACGCGCTTCGCAGCCCCTCGTTCCCGATGAGATCGTTCGCCGCGCTCCTCGCAGCCGCCCTTCTGACTTCCTGCGCCTCCGCCCCCTCCGGGCCGGCGGGTTTCCTCGAGATCCTGGAAGGAAGCTCCCGTGTGACCTGCCGGGGAACGGGGCTCGAGGGTCCATTCGGCTCGCGACTCGCGCGCAGCGCGATGCTGGTCGCGCCGTCCGGCGATCGCTCCGCCTGGGTCGAGATCGAAGCGCGCGCCCTCCGGGCCGACTCGGATGAAGGGAGCTGCCAGAACGTCTCGCGCCTCTGGATCCGGGAAGGCGGGCCGGGCGGAGGTGGCGTTCCTCCAGAAGCCGGGATGGGAGGGGCGGAACGGGAACGCCATCGACCTCGTCGATTGGTCGGCCGACGGCTCGCGGCTCCTGCTGGAACTGCACACCTGGAATTACCCGACGGACCGGGTCGAGCCTACGCTGCTGGTCTGGGACTCCCGGACACGCGCCGTCGAGCAGATCGACGCGGTGACGCGTCTCGCGGATCGGTTCGGCGCGGATTGCGCTCTTGGTTTCGCGGGGCGAGGATTCGCCTCCGACGGATCGATCGTCGTCGGGGTGGAAGCACCTCCGGACGCGAGCGCGGCCTGCGCCGGCGGCGCGGGGCTCTGGAGCGTCTCACCTTTCAGCGGCGAGGTGACCCCCGCGAGCGCCGTTCCCTCCAGATGGAGCAACACGGCCGCTCCGCCTCCCGTGGTGCCGTCCATCGACCGGGAATAGCGGCACGAAGCGTCCACGCGCACTGGCGACGAGCCGCTCACTTCGCATACGATCGCCCGCATGAAACGAATCGCAGTTCTCGGCTGTGGTCTCGTCGGCAGCACGATCGTCCGCGATCTCGCCGCCGAGCCCGATATCGAAGTCCGCGCGGTGGATCTTATCCGAGGAGAATCTCGCCGCCGTGGCGGCCCTCTCGAACGTGGAGCGGCGGAAGGGCGACCTCGGTTCTTCCGCGGGAGTCCGCGCCGCGATCGAGGGCTGCGACGCGGTCGTCGGCGCGGTGCCGGGACGCCTCGGAACGGCGATGCTCCGCACGGTGATCGACGCGGGACTGCCGATCTCCGACATTTCGTTCGCGCCGGAGAATCCGCTCGACCTCGACGCGCTCGCCCGCGAGAAGGGCGTCACGGCGGTCGTCGATTGCGGCGTCTCGCCCGGATTGTCGAATCTGGCCGTGGGCCGCGCGGCCGCGAAGCTGGGGCATCTCGATGACGCCGTCATCTTCGTGGGAGGGATCCCGGTCGAGAGGCGTTGGCCGTATGAATATCGGATCGTCTTCTCGGCGACCGACGTCATCGAGGAGTACACGCGCCCGGCTCGCCTCGTCGAAGGAGGAGCGATCGTCGTCAAGCCTGCGCTCTCGGAGCCGGAGCCCGTCGAGTTCCCGGGGATCGGGACCCTCGAAGCGTTCAACACGGACGGACTGCGCACTCTCGTCCAGACCGTGAAAGCGACGAACATGAAGGAAAAGACGCTCCGCTATCCGGGTCACGCGGATCGGATGCGCATGCTGCGCGAGACGGGATTCTTCAGCGATTCTCCCGAGCGGCTCCGGGGCGGCGAGGTGATTCCGCGGGAGCTGACCGAGCGGCTGCTCTTTCGCGCGTGGCTGCGAGGCGAGGGAGAGCCGGAGTTGACGGTCCTCCGTGTCGTCGCCTCGGGACGGGCCGCGGGAGCCCGCGTGCGCTATACCTTCGATCTCTTCGACAGGACGGATCCCGAGACCGGAGAGACATCGATGGCGCGGACGACCGGGTTTCCCTGCTCGATCATGGCGCGGATGCTCGTCCGCGGCGAGCTCCGGCGGCCCGGCGTGCTCCCTCCCGAACTCTTCGCGGGCGACGATCGGGTCTACGCGAAGCTCATCGCCGAGCTGGCGAGAAGGGGCGTCCATTTCCGGGAGACGGTGACGAACGAGCCGTAAGGGCGCCCCGCGTGGGCGCCTAGCGTTTGTCGAGCTCTTCGATCAGCGCGTCGGACGGCGGACGCGTCGAGGAGAGCTGCGCCGCGACCTTCTCGGCGGCTTCCATCGCGCGGAGGACGTTCAGCCCGGCGATCTTCGCGACGTCGTCGTCGGAGTATCCCCGCCGCAGAAGCTCCGCGAAGAGGTACGGGAACCGGGAGACGTCTCCGAGCCCTTCCGGCGTGCTGCTGATTCCGTCGTAGTCCGACCCGATCCCGATGTGGTCGATTCCCGCCACTTTTCGAATGTGGTCGATGTGATCGGCGACGTCCGCGATCGTCGCTCGCGGCGGGGGGTTCTTCTCCCGCCACTCGCTGACGCCGGCGGAGACTCGCCCGGGATCGCCCTCGTGAAGCGCTTTCAGGCGCGCTTCGACCGCATCACGTTCCGCGCCCCAGGCGAGGTTCGCCGGGGAGATGAAGGGGGGAACGAAGTTGACCATGACGACGCCGCCGTTCTTCGGGAGCCTCGCGAGAATCGAGTCGGGGACGTTGCGCGGGTGATCGTTGAGCGCGCGCGCGGAGGAGTGGGAGTAGATCACCGGCGCGGCGGTCACGTCGAGGACGTCGCTCATCGTGTCGACCGTGACGTGCGAGAGGTCGACGAGCATGCCCAAGCGGTTCATTTCGCGGATGACTTCCTCGCCGAAGGGGGTCAGGCCTCCATGCTCCGGCGCGTCGGTCGCCGAGTCGGCCCACGGGATCGTGTCCCCATGCGTGAGAGTCATGTAGCGCGCGCCGAGAGCGTAGAACTGCCGCAGAACGGCGAGCGAGCTCGCGATGGAATGTCCTCCTTCCACTCCGATGAGGGAGGCAGTCTTCCCGGCGCGGTGGATCCGGCGGATGTCCGCGGCCGTCAGAGCGAGCTCGAGGCGCGAGGGATAGGCGGCGATCAGGCGATGGACGACATCGATCTGCTCGAGCGTCTGGACGGCGGCAACCGGCTCGGCGAGCGACGAAGGAACGTAGACGGACCAGAACTGCGCTCCGACGCCTCCGGCCCGCAGGCGGGCGAGATCGGTGTGGAGGGGATCGGAGAGCTTGCTCAGATCCGTCGCGAGGTCGATCTGCCGCAGATGGTTTTTCGCCCGCTCGCGGTACTGCCAGGGGAGGTCGTTGTGACCGTCGATCAGCGGAACGCGCTCGAGGATCCGGCGCACCCGCGCGAGCAGCTCCGGATCGGCCGCGGGCTGCGCCGCCAGCGGCGCGGCGGCTGCGGCGCCGAGTGAGAACGCGAGCACGAGTGAGCGGATCATCAGTCTCCTCCGATTGCGGGTGAAGCGACGGAACCTCAGAAAGTGCGCCGGTAAGTGTAGATGAATCGCTTGGAAACGCAGTTCCGGACCGGAGGCTCGAAACGAGCCTGCCGGACCTCCCGCTCCGCGGCAGCCGCGAGCGAGGGATCGCCCGTTTCGTTTCCTAGAACGCGGGTCGAGGCGACTTTGCCGTCGGCTCCGACGGTCGCTTCGACCGTGACCACGCCGTGCGCGCCGCTGTCGTCGAACGAGAGAGGGGGAGCGTCGATGACCCGGAAGTCGCGATCGGGAGAGCAGTTCCTGACCTCCTTCGCGTACTGCGAGGAGACCCATCCGGTCTCACCCGACGCGAGCGCGACCTTCATCCACCCCTTCTTCGCCCTCTCGAGGAGCGCGAGCCGATCGCCCCGGCGGACCGACGCGACGACCGGGTCGCTCGCCGAAGGGCCGCTCCGCACGTTGAGCTTCGAGGCGGTGATCCGAACCATGCCGATCGGGACGGCCGGCGCCTTCGCAGCGGTGAGGCGGAGCCGGTGCGACCTCCGGTTCCGGCGGGGGAGCGGGCGCCTGACACGAGAGGGCGAGCGCGAAAAAGGAAGCGGCGAACAGGCGGGCCGGGCTATTCATCGGCTGCGGATGATATCAGCCGGCGTGATGCGCGGCCGCCTCACGCTGGATCCTCGTGCGAGGCGCTGCTACCATGCGGGCGAGGCTTTCGTGTCAGACCTTGCAGACCGCTCCTTCCGCGCCGGCGCCGCGCGCTGACCGCTCCGGCTTCACGCCGGTTGCGCCCTCCGTGCGGCCGCCCTCCTCGACCGGACATTCGTCCGGAGTCGATCCTCATGGGAAGGAGTGCCATCATGGAGCGTCACCTCAGGCGGGCCCTCGCCTGCCTCGAGCACCGGAAAAACTACGAGATCGTGAAAGCGCGGCGTAAAGCTGCGAAACTGAACCGGAACGTGGTCAAAGGCAAATCGAGAAACAAGGAAAGGATCGACCCGCGCGACCTCGACCTGTTCGAGGAAGAGCCCGATCTCGACCTCGACGATTCCCGCGCGCACGCGCCCAAGGATCTCGGCCTCTCCGACGAGGCGCCGGGAAAGGGCGAGCAGATCGAAGGCCTCGCCGTCGGTCTCTACCCGCGCGGGTGCGAGGCGTTCGCCGGGGGGGAGTTGCTCGAGTGCGATCTGTCGCCTGCGGTCCGGCTCGACGACGAGAATGACCTGGCGATCGGCGACCGTGTCACGATCCGGCGCGAGCCGGCGCGCAACGTGATCACGGCGATCGCTCCGCGAACCACGGTCCTTTCCCGGCCCGACCCGCTCGTCAAGGATCGCGAGCGCGTCGTCGCCGCGAACGTCGACATCGTCGTGCACGTGGCGTCGGTGATCGCACCCTCCGCTGCGGCCCGGTCTGATCGACCGGTACCTCATCGCCATCCAGAGCGGCGGCGCGCTGCCGCTCATCGCCGTCAACAAGATCGATCTCGTCCCCGCAGCGGATCGCGACCTGATCCTCGAGGAGCTCGACCCCTATCGCGCCCTCCGGATCCCGATCGTCCTCTGTTCGAGCGAATCCCGCGAAGGGCTCGAGGAGCTCAGACAACGGCTCCTCGGGCGGCTCGGCGTCTTCGTGGGCCACAGCGGCGTCGGCAAGTCCTCGCTGCTCAAGGCGCTCAAGCCGGAGCTCACGGTCCGCGTCGGAAAAATCCGCGCACGCACCGGGACCGGTCGCCACACGACGACTCGCTCGACCCTTTACGACCTCGGCGGAGATACCCGCGTGATCGACACCCCGGGGATCCGGGAGTTCGGCCTGTGGCAGGTCGACCCGGGCGAGCTCCGCTTCTACTTTCCCGAGATCCAGGACAGAGCGCTCGCCTGCCGCTTCAACGATTGCCTCCACGATCAGGAGCCCGAGTGCGCCGTCAAGGTCGCGGTCGCGAGGGAAGAGATCCCGCCCGAGCGCTACGCGAACTACGTCCGGATGCTGGGAGAATTGCAGGAGGAACAGAGCGGGTAGGTCGCGATCGATCAACGAACCATCGAAGCCGAAGCGGACGAACGCCGAGCCCTCCAAACAACACGGGCCGCTCTCGCGGCCCGTGTTGTTTGGTGTCGGCCGGTGATCCGTCAGCGCGCTCCGGCCAGCGCCTCCTCGCGATCCCGAGCCGGCGCCGCCACGGGCAGCGGCTCGAAGCGAGCCGAGAAGAAGCGGAGCGTCGGAGGCTCGTACACCATCTCGAGCCCGCCGATCCTCTCGCGGTGCTCGAACAGGTGCGCGACCGAGTACGCCACGACGTCCATGTGCCGGTCCGTGTAGACGCGGCGGGGGATGGTGAGCCGGACCAGCTCGAGCTTCGGACGGCGGTTCTCGCCCGTCTTCGGATCGCGTCCCGCCGAGACGATGCCGCGCTCCATCGAGCGCACGCCGCTGTCGACGTAGAGCGCGGCGGCGAGCATCTGGGCCGGGAACTGCTCCTGCGGCACGTGAGGGAGAAACGCCCTCGCGTCGAGGAAGACCGCGTGGCCGCCGATGGGGCGGACGATGGGGATCCCCGACTTCTGGAGCTGCTCGCCGAGGTAGCGGACCTGGTAGATCCGGTGGGCGATGTAGGCGTCGTCCACCATCTCGTAGATGCCCTGCGCCATCGCTTCCATGTCGCGGCCGGCCAGACCGCCGTACGTCGGCATTCCTTCGAAGATGACGACCTGCTCGCGCGCCTGCTGGAGAATCCACTCGTCGTTCATCGCGAGGAAGCCGCCGATGTTGACCAGGCAGTCCTTCTTGCCCGACATCGTGCAGCCGTCGAAGAGGGACATCATCTCCTTGAGGATCGCGCGGACCGGCTTGTCGGCGTAGCCCGGCTCCCGCTCCTTGATGAAGAACGCGTTCTCGACGGCGCGGGTGGCGTCCGACCAGACGCGGATCCCGTGCTTCCGGCAGAGCGCATTGACCTCGCGCAGGTTCTGCATCGACACCGGCTGACCGCCCGCGAGATTCACGGTCACCGCGACGTTGACGTAGGGGATATTCTCGGCTCCGTACTCCGCGATGACGTTCTCGAGCTTGCGGAGGTCGACGTTCCCCTTGAACGGCAGCTCGGCCGCGGGGTCGTGGGCCTCGTCGATGATCACGTCCACGAACTTTCCGCCGTTGAGCTCCTGGTGCGCGCGGGTCGTCGTGAAATACATGTTGCCCGGGATGATGTGGCCGGGACGGATCAGGATTCTCGAGATCAGGTTCTCGGCGCCGCGACCCTGATGGGTCGGAACCACGTGCGCAAACCCGTAGATCTCGCGGACCGCTGCTTCCATCCGGTAGAAGGACTTCGCGCCTGCGTACGCCTCGTCCCCCTGCATGAGGGCGCTCCACTGGCGATCGCTCATGGCGTTCGTGCCGCTGTCGGTGAGGAGATCGATGTAGACGTCCTCGCTCCTGAGCAGGAACGTGTTGTATCCCGCCTCGCGAATGGCCCTCTCGCGCTCGGCGAGCGTGGTCATCCGGATCGGTTCGACTGCCTTGATCTTGTAAGGCTCAGCGATCGGGCGCATGAACCCTCCTTTGCCTCGAAGAATCTCCGGGCGCGAGCGTAACAACCCGGCATCGGATGCCGTGTACGGCCGCGTACGGGAGGCCGTGACTGCGATCACTCGGCTGATGCGACGGGCGGAACGCCCGCCGCTGAGGCTCCGGGAAGGGGCCCGCGACCGGAATTACGGAACGAGAAGCAGTTTCCCGGTCGTCTTTCTTCCCTCGAGATCCCGATGCGCGTCGGCCGCGTCTTCGAGCGGATAGGTGCGCTCGATCCGGAGGCGAAGCGATCCGTCCGCGACCCATCCGAGAACGTCGCCCGCCCGGTCGAGGAGCGTGGCGCGGTCGGCGATGTAGTCGTGAAGCGTGGGGCGCGTCAGGAAGAGCGATCCGCGCTTGTTCAGCTCCATCGGGTCGAAGGGGGGACCGGGCCGCTCGATCCGCCGAAGAGGACCATCATCCCGAGGGGCCGCAGCGAGCCGAGACTCTCGTCGAACGTCGTCTTTCCGACCGAGTCGTAGACGACGTGCGCTCCCTTTCCCCCGGTCAGCTTCCGGACTTCCTCGCGAAAGCTCGTCTGCGTGTAGAGGATCACCGCGTCCGCTCCCGCCTCCCGGGCGAGCTCGGCCTTCTCGTCGGTGGACACCGTTCCGAAGACGGTCGCTCCGAGGCGTTTCGCCATCTGAACGAGAAGAAGGCCGACGCCTCCCGCCGCGGCATGAATCAGAACCACATCGCCCCGCCGGATCGGATAGGTCGAGTGGGCGAGGTAGTGCGCGGTCATCCCCTGCAGCATTGCGGCGGCCGCGGCCCGGGCATCGATCCCCTCCGGGATCCGCACCAGCCGCGCGGCCGGGATGATCGCCGCCTCGGCATAGCTTCCCTTCACGCTCGCCCACGCGACACGGTCACCGACCGCGACTTCCTTGACTTCATCTCCCACGGCATCGACGACGCCCGCCCCTTCCATGCCGGGCGTGTAGGGGAGTGGCCCGGGATAGCGGCCGCTCCGCTGATAGACGTCGATGAAGTTCACGCCGCACGCTTCGAGGAGCACGCGTGCCTCGGAAGGTCCCGGCTCGGGAAGGGAGAGCTTTTCCGGAACGAGCTGTTCCGGCCCTCCCGGAGCGTTGACACGGATCGCGAGCATGAGGGGAAGTCTAACCCCAATGGCTTTAACTGAACGCGAGTTGCCCGCGAAGCTGTCATCCCGAGCGTAGGCAGGCGCGGGCTGCGCCCGACCGCCGATGACCGGGATCGGTGCGCAAGGGGCGCGGCCGTCCCGGCCGCCGTTGGCGCCGCGTCCCGCGGCGCCCGGTGGCGGCGGCGAGACGCCGCCGCAACGGCGGGCGAGACGCCCGCGCCCCAGCCGATCCCTCGCTACGCTCGGGATGACAGCGTCGTCGAAACCATCGCTCAAGTTAAGGCCATTGAGTCTAACCCGGCGTGGGCGGCGCGAGAAGCTGGCGCGAATTCCTCGAGTCGATCCCGATCAGGTCGACGGTCGCGGTCGGCGGCGATCAGCGCGTCGCTTCGAGCGACGCGCGCAGCTCCTGCTGGGCCTGTTCCATCGAGGCGCGCAACCGGTCGAACTCGGGCTCTTCGCGGAGGTAGGCGAAGAGGGGATTCGCGAGGACGTAGGCGTAGGTCGGCTCCCTGGCCTCGACTGCGCGGCCGAGGGCGGCGAGGATTCCGCGATGGTCGTTGAGGATCGCGTAGACCTCGGCCTCGGCGGTGTGAAAGTCGGGCGCCCGGTTCGGAGCGCGGCCCGCCCTCGCGAGAGCGGCCGCCGCGCTCGCCGCATCGCGCTTTTCGGCCGCGAGGTAGGCCTCGAGAAGTTCCGCGGAATAGGCGGGATCGAGCAGTCGCAGCTTCTCGAGCTCGAGCTCCGCCGCAGGGATCGAATGCCGGAGAACATCGATCCGCGCGATCTTGAGCGCAAGGAACGGATTCGCCCGCTCGGCCGGCTCGAGGGCGTAGTACTGCTGCACCGCGACGCCGAGCTGGCCGCGCGCCGCGGTCGCATCCGCCGCGTGCAGCGGGAGCGGCGCCCTCCCCGCAGAACGCTGCAACCGGGCCAGGAGCCGCTGGAAGGCCTCGGCGTCTCCCGCGCCGAGAGCCTCGCGCGCGAGAAAGACGAGGACGTCCGCATCGGCGTGGCCCGTCCGGAGGAGCGCAGCCCCGTTACGGATCGCGAGCGGCTTGTCGGCCGTTTCGCGCGACCAGTCGAACAGCAGACGGCTCGTGGCTGCGTCCTTCGGATCGAGACGCACGACGGTCTCCGCGGCCGCGGTCGCTCCCGGCCGATCTCCCGCTTCCGAAAGAATCGAGACCGCGGCGCGCGCCACCGGAAGAAAATCGGGGTCGGATTGAAGCGCCTTCCGGATCGCCGCGGCCGAACGCTCGGTCGACCCGGCGGCGCGCGATCGCTTTTCAGCGAGCGCCTCGATGAACGCGGCGAGCGCTTCGGGGTTCGATTTCGCGATCCGCTCGGGGGCGACTCCGGACTTTTCGGCGATCCACGCAGCGATCGCCGTCGCCGACGCGGGGTCCTCGATCGAGAGCGGGCCGCTCTCGCCCGAACCTCCGGTCAGCGAGTAGACCGTGATCTGGTCTCGCGATCCGCCGGGAACGCTCCTTGTCGCGAAACGCGCGGCATCGCCCGCGGGCTGATCGAGAAGACGGAGATCGGGAGAGCTCGCGAGCATCGCGCGAACCACCTCCTCCATCGCCGCCGCGCGGGCGGTGATGTCCGGATCCGTCCCGTCGACCGAGAAAGGCTCGAGGACGAGTTGCGGCCTGGCGTCGCCAGGGGCCGTGCTGCTCGCGGGAACCGCGGCCGGCGGAGGGGCCGCTTTCTCGCGCGGCCAGAGGAGGAGAGCCGCGATCGCGGCCAGGAAGAGGGCCGCGGCGGCGCCGAGCCAGACGATGCGCCTGGATTTTTTCGCGGGAGCGGGCGGGAGAGGCGCTTCCTCGGGCTCTGGTCCAGCGGTCGCCGGTTCGGGCTCGCGCGGCGGGAGCGCGAACAGCTCCACCCCTTCCACGGAGCCGAGCGGTCTGGCGCCGCCGAGGCCTGCGGCCGCGGCGATCGCCCCGGTGAGGAGCATCTGGCCGGGCTCCATCGAAGAGAGGATGCGGCCAGCGAGGTCGAGGGCCGCTCCGGCGGGCGATCCTGGGCCGATCGTGATCTGCCCCGCGTGAGCGAGCGCGGTCGGCTCCAGCCTCTCCGCGGCGGCGCCTCCGGCATTCTGCTCGTCGATCTCCGCGGCGGCCCGGCGGAGCGCGCCGAGCGCCGCATCCGCGGAAGGAAGCGTCGCGATGAAACGCGCCCCGAGAGAGTCGAGGATCGTGCCGTCGCCCAGAAGGGCGGCTTCGCCCAGGGCCTGCTGCATGAGCGCCGCGAGTCGCGACGCTTTCTCCCCCTCCTCCCGCTCGAGCAGGTCGAAATAGGGGAGGGTCCCGACGATGAAGGGTGTTTCGAAGGTGCGCGGTGCGATTCTCGGCGCTTGCGCCTGCGAGGAAGCGCGCGCGGCGAGGCTCTCGATCTTCGGCTCGATCCGCCGAAGCTCGTCCACGATCTGCTGCATGTCCTGGAAGCGCTTGACGGGATCCTTCATCAGACACTTGCCGATGAGCGCGATCACGTTGATGGGAAGTCGCGAGTTCAGCTCGAGCGGCGAAGGAGGAGAGGTGCGGAGGACCGCGGTCGCCACGTCGGTCGGCGTGGTGCCCCCGAACGGCGCACGGCCGGTCGCCGCGTCGAACAGGACCGCTCCGAGGCTGAAGACGTCGGAGCGAATCTCGCTGCCGCGCGCGGAGATCTGCTCGGGTGATCGGAACGAGAGCTCGCGGAGGTCCGGCGGATCGCTCGAGCGGAGGAGGCGCTCTTCACCGCGGTCCTCGCGCGCGGTCAGCGCGGCGAGAGAGACGCCGGTCAATCGAAACGAGCCGTCCGCCGCGACGAGAATGTGATCGGGGTCGAGCGCTCCATGCACGATCCGGCGCGCGTGGAGAGTGCGCAGCGCGTCGGCGAGCTGCCAGGCGAGCTTGAGAAGCTCGCCCGTGTCCAGAGGCTTCGGAACGGTGGAAAGCGACGGCGCTTCGATGAGCTCTTCGCGAAGCACGAGCGCTTCGCCGTCGATCGCGATCGCCTCGATCTCGGGAAACGCCGGGTGGTGAAACGCGGCGCGCTGCCGGACCCGTTCGAGCAGAGCCGCACGCCGGGCAGGGTCCGGGGGGAGCGAGCGGGTGAGGATCCGAATCGTGACGAACCGCTGCCGTTCGGGATCCTCGGCTTTCCAGGCGCCGCTGCGCGGTCCGCCCAGCCGCTCGATGAGGCGGAACCGGCCTGCGAGGCTTCCCGGAACTTCGACGACGGGCGGCATGAGAGACGAGAGTCAGTATAGCGCCGGGGGCGAACATCGGGGCGGCGCTTTCGTTCCGCTCGCGTGTGGCAGCGCCGCCGGCCGCGATGCGGCGAAGCGCCGGCGAGAAAAGGAGAGCACCCCGAAGGGTGCTCCCAAGGATACGGCGCTCGACGACGGGCGCTATTTCAGCCGTTTCTCCAGCTCCTTGAGGCGCGATTCGAGATCGCGGATCCGCGCCTGCAATTCGTCGCAGTCGGTGCCGAACGTGAAAACGCGGGCCCTGGCCTCGGGGGCCGTGGCGCGAGCCCCTTCGAGGGCCTTCTCAATTGTTTCGTGGTCGATCTCGATGCGAGGAAACTCCGGCATCTGGAACGCGAAATCCCCGCGACGCTCATCGAGCGTGACCGAAGACGTTCTGCTGCGCCCGATCCCGAACGAAATCGACGCGAACCTGATCGCCCTTCTTCTTCTGCTGCAGCGCGCGCGTGATGTCCCAGGTCGACTCCACGTCCTTCCCATCGACCTGCGTGACGACGTCGCCCACCCTCAGGCCTGCTTTCGCGGCCGGCGTGTCTTCGAAGACTTTTCCGACCATGACGCCTGCGTCTTTCGCCACGCCGAAATGAGCGCGGAGCTCGTCGGTGAGGCCGACCGGCGAGATCCCGAGATAGCCTCCGCCGCCAGCGAAGACGAAGCGATGCCCATCCTTGTCGCCGAGAACCTCGATCTGCTCGTTCCTCACGATCACGGCCCTGCGCTTCGCGTCCTTCGCCTCGGGCGCCTCCTGCGCGAGCAGCGGCAACGCGAGCATCACCGCCGTCGCCGCCGTGCCGATCCATCTTTTCGTATTCATCCGTTCCTCCTGTGATCCTTCGCTCAGATTCCGGGGCGAGGAGCCTCGCGGTACGAGGCCGGCTGAACGACCGCCGACTCCTCCTGGAGCGCGCGAAGGTCGATGTAGTAGTCGTAATCGCGGGTGGATCCGACATAGACAACCGGCTGCAGTCCGGCGGTCATCTCTTTGATCTGCTCGAGCTCCCGTTCGATCCGCATCTGCTCCGCGCGCGCCGCTTCGACCGCGTCCTGCCGTTCCGCGTGTCGGAACGAGGCCACGCTCGCGAGCGCGATCGCCGCGAGGAACACCGAGGCGATCGCGAGCGCGGAGCGGCGGAGCCGCGGCGCCGGCGCGGCGTGCGTCCGCACCCTCGCCATCACGCGCTCGGTGAAGAGCTCAGATGCTCTTTCTCTCGGCAGCGAGCGAAACAGCGGATCGGGGGATTCGGGAATCATCGGGACCTCCATTCCAGTAAGGAGCGAGAAGCTCGCGCAGCCGCATGCGGCCGCGGGCGATACGGGACTTGACCGTCCCGTCGCGGCAACCGAGCGCTGCGGCGATCTCCTGGTACGACCATCCTTCGATCTCACGAAGGACGAGAGGGGCGCGATACGCGACCGGAAGAGCGTCGAGGGCGGCGCGGACCTTTTCCTGCACTTCCGTTTCGAAGAGCCGGCGGTGGGGCGCATCGTCGAGGTGGGGCTCCGCGGGCGCGATCCACGGCAGGAGCAGCCGCCACCGTCGCATCCGCCGGAACTCCGAGCGCACGAGGTTCGTGGCGATCCGGTAGAGATAGGGAGCGAGCCGCTCCCGCTCGTCGTATCTCGCCGCGTGCTGGTAGAGGCGAAGAAATGCTTCCTGCGCGAACTCCTCGGCGCGATCGCGCTCGCCGCACAGGTGCGTGAGATAGCTGACCAGCCCGTCCTTGTGGCGGTCGACGATCCCGGCGAATGCCGAGGCGTCTCCCTCGCGCACAAGGATCATCAGCTCGGCGTCGGTCGGCAGATCCATCGCGTCTCCGATGGTACTAACGCCGGACGCGGCGGAAGGTTCCGTTGCGCCCCGAACGGGGACGCGCTCACCCCCGTCTGCGGACGTCCGAGGCGAAAAGGATGGCGTACCGAATCCCCAGCGCCGCGAATAGCAGAGTCACGATCACCGCGAGCGCGACCTGGATGTAATCCTCGATGCGCGACGAAGTGACCGGAATGCGCCAGGAAGAACTTCAGCATCCCGTATTCGACGAGGAGGCTGATGACGATTCCATACAGCAGGCCGAATCGGATCTCCGGCTTGTCGCGTGATGCGGCGGCGCCCATGATCGCCTCAGAACGACACGCGCACTCCACCCGTCGCCGTCAGGAAGGAGTACTGCTCCTCGAAGTTGACCCAGTGGTACGCGAGCTCCAGCGTCAGCCCGAACTGGCGGTTGATCGGAAAGGTCGTGTTCACCCCACCGACCAGGCCGAGGTTCGTGTCCTCGAGGTCTCCGGCGCGGAGCCGGTAGGCGCCCGGCCCGCCGAAGACCGCGCTCGAGCCCCACACCTCGTCGAACTGGTACTCGACCTGCCCGACGACGTAATCGATCTTCCCGTCGGCGACGCGCTCGCCTGCCGGGCCCGTCTCCGTGTCGGTCTGGCCGAGCTTCACGTTGAACATCGTGTCGACGTCGACCCGCGCACCGAAGAAGACCTCGCGAACGCCCTCGTCGAACGAGAACTTGAAGCCGTCTTCCATCGAGCGGCCCTGGCCCGCGAGCACGCCGAACTGAAACGGTTGCGCGAATGCGAACGAGGGGAAAAGGAGAAGGGTAGCGAGGAAGAGCCCGCGTTTCATGGGCGTCACTATACGGGTTGGCCCGAAGGCTTTCAATTGCATGGATACCATCCTTCCGCGTCCGCGCGGGCCGGCACAGCGGCGCGCGCGGCTACAATGATCCGGTGCGACGACTCCTCGAAGGGGTCTCATTCCTAGGACGGCAGACCCTGCGAATCGTTCTGCCGTCGTCCTGCGTGGTCTGCGGGGCCGAGCTCCCGTGGCGGGCCCGCGAAGGTTCGTGCTGCGCCGACTGCTGGGCCGCCCTTCCGCGGCTCGAGGGCGTGCGCTGCAGGCGATGCGCCGCAGCGTGGCCCGGCGCTCCCGAAGGGGCCGATTTCCTCTGTCTCCATTGCGCCGCCGAGACGGATGCGGCCCTCGAGCGCATCGACGCGTGGGGAGAATATCGCGACGGCCTCGAGCGGCTGCTCGTCGCGTTCAAGTTTCAGCGGCACGATTTCCTCGACCGTCCGCTCGCGCACCTCCTCGCGGAGAGGTGGGAGTCCTGGACGGACCGGGGATTCGATGCCGTCGTCGCCGTGCCGATGCACCCGCGAAAGGTGCGCCGGCGCGGCTACAACCAGGCGGCGCTCCTCGCGCGGCGGTTCGCCACGGCGACCGGAACGCCGATCCTGCCGCAGGGGCTCCGGAAAGAGCGGGAGAACGAGGCCCAGTCGACTCTTCACCGCGACGAGAGAGCCGCGAACGTGAAGCGCGCCTTCGCGGCCGGACGGGGAGCCGCGGGGCGGCGGGTGATCCTCATCGACGACATCTGCACCACCGGAGCGACGCTTCGCGCGTGCGCGAAGGCGCTCCGTGAGGGAGGGGCCGAACGAGTCGCGGCACTGACCGTCGCCAGGGCGTAGGTCTGGATCTCGACTCCCGGTGCTCTGGAGCTCGGAACGGAGAACGAGCACGGGGCGTGTGACCGATCGCGCTCCCGGCGTCGTCGTCGTTGTGGTACAAAGTCGCGGTGTCCCGCGCGCTCGGGACGTCCCGTCGCGGTCCCTCCGCGGCGCCTCCAACTCGACGGTAAAGGAAAATCAATGTTCAGAGCCATGTTCATCGCTCTCTCCGAGAGCCGGCTTCTGCGCGCGACGGCAGAGCGTTCGGCGATCGGGAAGAAGATGTCGAGCCGGTTCGTCGCCGGCATGGAAGTCGAGGACGCTCTCGCCGCGGTTGCGAAGGCGAACGCCGCCGGGATGTCGGTCAGCATCGACAACCTCGGAGAGAACGTGACGGACGCGGCGGAGGCGCGGGCGAGCGCCGCGCTCTATCACCAGCTTCTCGACGCGATCGCCGCGCGCGGACTCAATGCGAACGTCAGCGTCAAGCTCACCCACATGGGCCTCGACGTCGACGCCGGTCTCGCGATCGACATCGTGAACGAGCTCGTCGCTCACGCCGCGCGGATCGACAACTTCATCCGCGTCGACATGGAGGGGAGCCCCTACACGCAGAAGACTCTCGACGCGGTCAGGGCGATCCACCGGAAACCGGGCAACGAGGGGCGCGTCGGCGCCGTGCTTCAGGCCTATCTCCACCGCACGCTGGAGGACGCACAACAGCTCTCGGCCGAGGGGATCCGGATCCGCCTCTGCAAGGGGGCGTACAAGGAGCCCGGCGACATCGCCTACCAGCCGAAATCCGAGGTGGACGAGAACTTCATGCGCGTCACGCGGGTCCTCCTCGAGAGCGGCGTCTACCACGGCATCGCGACGCACGACCCGAACATGATCGCGCAGACGATCCGCTTCGCGCGCGAGAAGAACATCGCTCCCGACAAATTCGAGTTCCAGATGCTCCATGGGGTCCGGCGCGACCTCCAGGAGCAGCTCGTCCGCGACGGATGGGGGATGCGGCTCTACATTCCGTTCGGCACGGAGTGGTACCCCTATCTGATGCGCCGTCTCGCCGAACGGCCGGCGAATGTGCTCTTCCTGGTGAAGAACATACTCCGCAGGTGACGCCGGTCGTTCGGGCGTATGATCCGGGCATGACTGTCGACGACCTCTATCGCCGTCTCCAGGAGCATCTGGACCGGCTGCCGATCCCGTTTCCGGCGACCGCGTCGGGCGTCGAGATCCGGATTCTCGAGCGTCTCTTCTCGCGAGACCAGGCGCTCGTCGCGCTCGCGCTGAGCATGATTCCGGAGCCTCCGCGAACGATCGCGAAGCGGCTCGGGCGGTCATGGACGGTCGATCGGCTCCGCATCGCGCTCGACGAGATGGCGGACGCCGGCCTCATCGAACGAATGGGGAAACGCGGGCGGGCTCGATACGCGAATTCCGTGTTCGTCGTCGGCATCTACGAACGGCAGCTTCCGCGCCTCAGCACGGAACTGCAGCGCGATTTCGAGATCTACCTGGAGGAAGGGTTCGCCGGGGCGGTTCACACGCGCGACAGACCGCAGCTCCGGACGGTCCCGATCAGCGTGACGATCGTTCCCGAGCGCTTCGTGGCGAGCCACGACGACATTCGGGGGTTCGTCCGTGCTTCCGAAGGACCATTCGCGGTGATGGACTGCATCTGCCGCCACGGCCGTGACCTGACGGGGCAGCCGTGCAGGCAGACGAAGCTGCGGCAGACCTGCCTCACGATCGGCGGCGCGGCGCGCGGGATGGTCGAGAGCGGCGCCGCGAGATTCATCGCCCGCGAGCAGATGCTCCAGCTTCTCGAAGTCGCCGACAGGGAAGGGCTGGTCCTGCAGCCGCAGAACACGGCCGAACCGATGTTCGTGTGCTGCTGCTGCGGCTGCTGCTGCGGAATTCTCAAGACGGCGAAGACGCTGGACGAGCCGGCGGCGTATTTCGCGTCGAACTATCTCGCCGTCGTCGACGCGGACGCATGCGCCGCCTGCGGCACGTGCGAGACCCGCTGCCAGATGGACGCCATCCATCTGCACGACGATGTCTCGTCGGTGGACCTGGCTCGCTGCATCGGCTGCGGACTGTGCGTCACGACCTGCGCCACAGGGGCGATTCATCTCGAACACAAGGAGCGGGACGCGGACCTTCCGGCGAACACGCCTGCGCTCTACATGAAAATCTACCGCGACCGCTTCGGCGCCTTTGCGGCGGCGAAAGCTCTCGGAAAGGCACTCCTCCGACGGCAGGTCTAGTACCCTGTCCTCGAGATCGCAAACCGGAGACGGCCGCGTCCCGAGGGACGCAGGGATCTCAGATTACGGGCGTCTGTTTGCCTCGCGCCTTCCACCGCTCGTGCATCCACACCCACTGCTCGGGGACGCTGCGGATCTGCGCCTCGATCGCTCGGGTCATCATCGCGGTGAGCTCGATCGGATCGGAACAGACGGCCGTGTCGACGGGCGGCTGGAAGTGGACGTGCTGGATCCCCTCCGCGTCCCGGTGAATGAACCCGGCGATCGCCAGCGCTCCGGAGCGGATCGCGAGCTTCGCGGGCCCGACGGGAGTCGACGCCGGAACGCCGAAGAAAGGAAGGCTCACGGACTCCACCTTCAGGCTCTGATCGATCAGCATCCCGAGCACGTCGCCGTGCCGGAGCGTTTGAAGGATCTCCTTTCCGGAGGACGCCGAGCCGCGGCCGATCGTGTCCACTCCGAAGCGGCGGCGCGAGGCCACGATGAAGTCGTTGATCCGTTCGTCGTAGAGCTGCCGCGCGACGGTGTTCATCCGGATTCCGGAGAGCCCGATCGCCGCGCACATCCACTCCCAGTTGCCGCAGTGGCCGGTGAACAGAACGACTCCTCTCCCGCTTTCGGCTGCGGCGCGGAACCCGTCCAGACCCTCGAAGCGCGTCGTTTTCTCCAGCTCGGCCCCTCCGAGATTCGGAAGCCAGGCGACCTCGAACAGAGAGACGCCGAGGTGGCGGAAAGACGCGCGGCCGAGCTGCTCGCGTTCCCGGACCGAAAGCTGGGGAAAGGCGACGGCGAGGTTCCGGAGCGCTTTCCCGCGCTCTCGTTTGAGGATCGTCCATGCGAGCCCGCCGAGCCGGGCGCCCTTGCGGCGCGCCGACTCGAGCGACAGCCGCTCTCCCAGAGCGCTCGCCCCGAGGAGCGCGCGGTAGATCGCGCCGTTCTTAAACGCCTGAAGCGTCGACCGCTTTCCCATGGAATCCTTCGAGGACGCTCTCCCACTCGCCGCGCTCGCGCAGCAGACGCTCGACGAGCTCGCGGAACGCGCCGGCGCCGCCGCTTCGTTCGAGCTTCCAGTCGGCGGCTGCGAGCACCTCGGCCACCGCATCCGCGGGGGCCGCGCTCAATCCGGCCACCCCCATCGGGGCGATGTCGGGAAGGTCGTCGCCCACGTAGAGCACCTGCGCGGTCTCCAGCCCGCACGCCTCGACCATCCGCTCGAGCTCCATCGATTTGTCGGTGGCGCCCTGGATGAGCCCGGAGATCCCGAGCTCGCGGCAACGCCGCTCGACCGCCTTCGAGTGACGGCTCGTGAGGACCGCCACGAGGATCCCCGCGCTCTGCGCGAGCCTCACGCCGAGGCCGTCCCGGACGTTGAACTCCTTCGTCTCGCGCGCGTCGCCCGTATAGATGATGCGTCCGTCCGTCCAGACTCCGTCGAGGTCGGACACGATCATGCGGATCTGCTGCGGAGTAGATCTCACGTAGTCGCCTTTCGATACCGCGTCCGGCTCAATGGCGGAAATGGCGCTGGCCTGTGAAGACCATGGCCAGCCCTTGTTCGTCCGCGGCCGCGATGACTTCTTCGTCCCGGACCGAGCCTCCGGGCTGGACCACCGCGGTGATTCCCGCCTGAGCGAGCACATCGAGTCCGTCCCGGAAGGGGAAGAACGCGTCGGAAGCGGCGACGCAGCCCTGCGTCGGCCCCGTGGCTTTCATCACCGCGATGCGCGCGGAGTCGACGCGGCTCATCTGCCCCGCACCGACGCCGACGGTGCGATCGTTTCTGCCGATCACGATGGCGTTCGACTTCACGTGGGCGCAGACCGTCCAGATGAACTCGAGGCCGCGCCTCTCTTCCTCCGTGGGGCTCCTCTTCGTCACGACCTTCCATTCCGAGCGGGGAGCGAAGGAGTCTGCGGTCTGCGCGAGAAGACCCCCCGCCGCGGAGCGGAGAGCTACGGGCGCGTCCATCGATCCCGCCTCGATCAGCCTCAGGTTCTTCTTCCCCTGAAGGCGCTCGAGCGCCTCGGGCGCGAACGAAGGAGCCACGATCACTTCGAGGAAGAGACTGCCGATCGCCTCGGCGGCGGCGGGATCGAGCTCGCGGTTGACTCCGATGATGCCGCCGAAGGCGGATACCGGATCGGCCGCGATTGCCGCGCGCACCGCGGCCGCCACGTCGGCGGCGACGGCGGCGCCGCACGGGTTGGTGTGCTTGATGACCGCGCAGGCCGGCTGCTCGAACGCCCGCGCGATGGACCACGCCGCGTCGAGATCGAGGAAGTTGTTGTAGGAGAGCTCCTTGCCGTGGAGCTGCCGGAACGGGCTCGCCGCGGCGGACGTCACATAGAAGCCGGCGAGCTGCTGAGGGTTCTCACCGTAGCGAAGGTCCTGCGCCTTGATCAGGTTCATCGAGAGCCGCGGCGGGGAGAGAGGTTGCGTCCGTGGCACGGCCCCGTTCCATCCACGCGGCGATCGCCGCGTCGTATTCGGAGGTCTTCCGGAACACCGCGGCGGCGGCCGTCCGCCGGAACTCTTCGCCGATCGTTCCGTCGCCGCGCTCCATCTCCTCGATGAACCGCGGGTAGAGCGATGGGTCGCAGAGCGCGACCACGTCCCGGTGGTTCTTGGCCGCCGCGCGGAGCATCGACGGGCCGCCGATGTCGATCTGCTCGATCGCCTCCTGCATCGTGACGCCTTCGCGGGCGACCGTCTGCTCGAAAGGATAGAGGTTGACGACGACGAGGTCGATCGGCCCGATCGAGTAGAGATCCGCGTCGCGCCGGTGCTCCGAGGAATGGCGGTCGTAGAGGATGCCGCCGAAGACCTTCGGATGGAGCGTCTTGACGCGCCCGCCGAGGATCTCCTGCGCGCCCGTCCACGAGGAGATGGAGGTCACGGCGATGCCGGCCGAAGCGAGAGCCTTGGCCGTGCCGCCGGTCGAGAGAATCTCGACGTCGCGGCTCGCGAGGAAGCGGCCGAGCTCGACGACGCCGGCCTTGTCGAATACCGAAAGAAGCGCTCGTTTAACGGACATTCTCGTTGAGGAGGAGGTTGCCTTTCTTCATGATCTGCGCGGTCCGGACGTCGCCTCCGGCCTCTTTCCACACGACGTAAAACACGTTGACCAGGTCCGACACGGCGCGCGAGTACGAGATCGAGGCGATCCCGAATGCGGTGGACCTGTCGTCGAACTCGGCCGAGCTGCGGAGGCGCCCTCCCCGGTTGTACTCCTCTTCGAGAAGAGCGTTGAATCGCCGGCTGCGCGCGAGCGCGCTCCCGAGAACGAGATCGACGTTGGCGGGCTCCCGGACGCCGTAGAAGACGGTGGGAAACCGCGCGAGCTTACGCGCGAAGTACGCTTCGTAGTCGGCTTCCACGCCCGGCCCGAGATCGGCCGAGCCGACGCGGAGCGGGTTGTTGGCGTCCGCGACCAGATGGGAGGCGCGTCCGAGCTCGTAGACGAGCTCGCGCATCGGCTGGCGGGTCCGCACGACCCGGAGGGCCGTGGCGACGCGCGCGTCCAGCTCGCTCCGGATCGGTCCGCGGCGTCCCGCGACCGGCTCCCGATGCCGCGGTTCCGAGTCTCCCCCCGCCGCTTCGCGCACGCCGCGCAGATATTCGCTCTCGTACTTCTCGAGGAGGAGACGGAGATCGGGAGGAGCCAGCGTCGCGGCCTTGCGCGCGATGCGGATCTCGGCTTCGGTCGTCCACCCGAATGCCATCGCCGGACAGGCGAGGAGCAGCAGCGCGCGCGCAAGAATCCGCATCGGAGTGATCTTAGAGGATCATCCCGGGCGGGTCGAGTGGTATCGGGCGCGAAACAGCTCATGCGCCTCGGGTGGATGCGGGGACGGATGGGCGAAAATAGAAGCGACGCGCGATTCATTCGAACGTTGGCGGGCGCGACGATGAAGAGAACACCGCTGCAGACGCACCTCGAGTTGCTTCACGCCTGCCGGGCCTGTCCCGCGATGGAAGGGAGTCCGGTCACGGGCCCCGTTCCCGGAGCCCGCGTCCTTCTCGTGGGCCAGGCGCCGGGTCCGCGCGAGGAGGACGAAAAGCGGCCGTTCGCGTACACGGCGGGTCGAAGGCTCTTCGCGTGGTTCGACTCGATCGGAGCGTCCGAGGAGCGGGTCCGCCAGAGGGTTTACATCGCGGCCGTTGCGCGGTGCTTTCCCGGCCGGAGCCCTGCCGGGGGAGATCGCGCTCCCTCGCTCGAGGAGATCGAGCGATGCGGGGCGCATCTCGATCGCGAGATCCGCATTCTCGGGCCGGAGCTCGTCATCTGCGTCGGCACGCTCGCGGCCGGCGCGATCCTCGGCGAGACCGCCCTCGCGAAGGTGGTGGGGAAGAAGCATCGCGCCTCGCGAGCCGGCCGCTCATTCGACGCGGTGGTTCTTCCGCATCCGTCGGGGCGCTCGACCTGGCTGAATCGCGAGGAGCACGGGGATCTGCTCGCGAGATCCCTCCAACTGATCGGCGAGCATCCCGCATGGGCGACGGTTCGAGGCTAGTGCTCTGTCCTCGAGATCGGCACGAGATTCGTTGCGGCGCGACGGCTTCGATCGCGCGAAGCCCCGACGCAACCGATGCGGAACATCGGTGAGGAGGGCGACAAAGCGAGCGAGGCCGTCGCGCCGCACCCGCAGGGTTGGCCGCGGTTGCGGCCAGCGAACGTGCGCCGACCTCGAGGACAGAGCACTAGGGGAGGGCCGAGCCCGTTACTCGTTCGTCTCGGGGTCTTCCTCGTCCCACGGGCGGCTGATGATGCACGAGTTGATGCCGCCGATCCCCATGCTCAGCTTTCCGGAGAGCCCGGATGGGGCGGGGCAGCCGTCGACCTGAACGAACCGGGCGTTGTGGATCTTCACGTCCTCGTGCAACTCCCCCTCGGTCAGCGGAGTGGGATAGAGATGCCCGCGCATGTAGCCGAGATGCTGCGCGGTGAGCTCCCAGCCGCCGCCCACCGACATGCCGTGGCCGAACGTCCCTTTCCTCGCCGAGAAGAGAACGTCCGCCGGAAGGAGCTCGAGCGAGTGCTGGATCTCGCTCGCGTCGCCGGGCGTCGCGGTCGCGTGCATGTCCCAGCTCGCGATCGCTTCCGGATCGAGGTCGCGGAGAGCGTACCGGATCGCGAGCTGAGGACCCTCCCTCGAGGGCGTGATGATGTGGTGCGCGTCCGAGGACGTCCCCACCGCGACGATCTCCATGCCGAGCGGACGGAAACCGCGAGCCATGAGCTTCTCGGCGTCCCCCACGATCCACACGCAGCTTCCTCCCGAAATGTGCGTTCCTTTCAGCCCCGTCATCGGGCGCGAGACTTCGGCGTCCGCCGCGACGACGTTGGCCCTGTAGAACGCCGCGATCGAGAGCGGATGCGGCGGGGGATCGCACATCCCGATCACGCAGGCGTCGGCCTCGTCGAGCCGGATGGAATCGAGCGCCATGCGGAGCGCGACCCCGAACGACGCGCAGGCCGCGATCGGCGCGAACGCCGGCCCGCTGATCCGTCCGATCATCGAGATCTGCGAGGCCGGGATGTTCGGAATGTTCCACAGGAAGTTCGGCGACACCGAAGACCACGGTTCCTCGGGGCAGCCCCACTTCCGGTTCAGCGCGCGGATTCCTTTCAGCTTCTCCCGGATGTTGCCCAGCTTCGCCGACCCGGACGAGGCAGGGACCGGCTCGCCCTGGATCTGGCGCGCCGCGGCCAGATACTCCCGCAGCGAATCGCTCCGCTCCGCCCAGTAGGCCTCCCATTCATGCTTCGCGTCGATCCACTCTTCGGTCCCGATCTCGAATCCAGAGGGTTCGGCAGGGGCGTCCGCTTCGGGCGCGCCTCCGAGATGACGGCGCAATGGCGCGCATCGCTCGGGCGCGGCCCAGAACTCGTTCCATCGATTCTGCCCGCGGTCGTAGGCGACCGAGGCCTCGTGCGACACGGTCAAGTCGCCGAGCCCCGTCCCGACGTAGACGTGGCACCGGAGCCCGAGCGACTGCAGGAACTCTTCGATTCCAGGGTTCTGTTCGAGCGACTGGATGAAGGCTCCAATCGCGTATTTCGCCATCGGCCCCATCTTGTCGGCCAGCTGCGCGAATCGCGATGGGGGAAACCGCGCGTCGAACCAGGCGTGGTAGTGTTCGAAGTCGAATTCCGGGTAGCCGACCAGGAAGTTGGACGGGCCGAATTCCCGGAAGGGGGTCAGCCAGCTTCCGGGATGTTCGAGATTTTTCTCGAACGCGTCGATCGTGGGGGATTTCGGGGCGACTACGCCCCAGCCGAAAATCCCGAGTCGTTTGCGGTTGGTCATCGGAGCGCGATTCTAGTGGAATGCGTCGCCATCGGGGTCGTTTCGTCGTCGCGCGATCGCGCGATGCGAGCTGATCGGAACAATCGGTCGCAGCGGGCTGCGCCGTCTGTCAGGGTTCTTGCAATAGCGGCAGCCGGGACGAACGATGCCTCTCCAGGAGATCGAGCCGTGGTGAAACTGCTCATGACAGCTTTTCTGCTGACGCTCGCGGTCGCGCTCGCGGCCTGCTCGCGCTCGGCCGACGAGGGAACGCGCACCGAGACGATTTCACCGGCGGTTCCGGCGCCGGGCGCGCCGAGCGACGACCCGGGACTGACGCAGACGACCGAGATCGGCGAGGAACGCTCTCCGAGCGAGGGAGGCATTCTGGTCGGGCCGGGTGGCGAACCGGTCGAAACCGAACCCCCGACGACGACCGCGCCCGGATCGCCGCCCCCTCTCCGCAAAGGCGAGTGACCCGGCGCGCAGGGCGCATACAATCTGCGGTCGGGGCGTGCTCGAGGCGCTCCGATTTTCGCAGGGCGCGCTCCGCGCCCGGATTCCGAGGTCTTGATTGGATCGTTCGGCAGCGCTGCTTACCGCATTCCTCTGCTCGCTCGCTCTCGCCTGCGCGACGGCGCCGCCGCCGGCCGCGCAGCCTCCGCTCTCCGCGCGAATCGACGCGGAGCTGGCGCGGTCCCCATTCGACCACGCGCTCTGGGGCATCCACGTGGAGGACGAGGACGGAACGGTCGTCTACTCCCACAACGGCGGGACGCTGATGATGACCGCGTCGAACCGGAAGCTCTTCACGACGGCGCTCACCGAGTCGTGCTCGCCCCTCGACGAGCGCATCCCGACGGAGCTGTGGGCCGAGGGCGATGTCGTGTCCGGAGTGCTGGCGGGCAACTTGATCCTCAAGGGATACGGCGACCCCTCGTTCGTCGGCCGTTACGATGAAGGGCTTCGCGACGAGAGGCTCATGCCGTTCCTCGAGGCTCTGCGCGCCCGGGGAATTCACCGGATCCTCGGATCGGTCCTCGGCGACGGTTCGGAGTTCGACCGCGTCACCTTTCACGGGACCTGGCAGATCGAGGACATCGGCGCCTCGTACCAGACGCCGATCGACGCGCTCGCGTTCAACGAGGACGTCGTCGGCGTCTTCTACGCGGTTCCCGATTGCGAGACGAGCTGGGTCGCGACCGATCCCGCGTTCGTGGGCGCCGATTCCGCGCTGGAGTGCGGAACCGGCGAGCGCATCGCGTTCACGAGCGACCGGGAGAACCGAGTCCAACTCGACGGGACCGTCGAGCAACCGGATGGCTCGACTCGGGTGGATCTCGTCTCGGTTCGCGACGCGTCGCTCTACGCCGCGCAGGGAGTCCACGATTTCCTTTCGCGGAACGGGATCGCGATCGACAACGTACCCCGCGCCGGCGCGGCCTCGCGCGACGCGTCGCTGGTCGCATCCATCGGGTCGCCGCCGCTCTTCGAGCTCCTCGCGACGATGATGAAAGTCAGCCAGAACCTTTACGCCGACACGCTCTTCAAGAGAGCGTCGCTGGGAGCCGGGCCGGCGAGCTTCGAGCGCTCGCTCGAGATCGAGAGGATGTTCCTGACGACCGAAGTGGGCCTCGACCCGACCGAGTTTCACTTCGCGGACGGCTCGGGGCTGTCCGTGCGGAACCTCGTGACGCCCCGCTCGATCGTCCGGCTCCTGCGGTGGCTCGATGCGGAACCGAGGCGGGGAGAGAACTTCCTGATCCTGGCCACCCCCGGCGAGCCGGGGACCCTTTCGCGCCGCCTTCCGGGGCTGGAAGCGCGGATGCGCGGGAAGACGGGAACCATCAGCGGAGTCAATTCTCTGAGCGGCTATCTTCTCGGAGCCGATGGCGGGAGGCGCTACTTCTCGATTCTCGTGAACCATCACGCCGGCGGGTCGCGCGCGGCGGTCCAGATCATCGACGCGGTCGTGCAGGAACTCGCCCGGTTCTGACGCTTCGTGGGTCGGCTGTCGCCGGCCCCCGACGCCGTGACCTCCGGCCTGCGCCTCCGGCGATCATCCCTTCGGCCCGACGTCCGGGTGTCCGATCGTCAGGAGGGCCGCCGGCTTCTCCTCGAAGCGCAGACCGAGGAGCTCGCTCACCACCGGCTCGTGAAAGGCTCCAATGATGACGCTGCCGAGATCGAGGGCGACCGCCTGCAACGCCATGTTCTGCAGCGCGCATCCCACTTCGATCGCGATGTAGGTCTCGGCCGCGGCGCCGTACTTCTCGTGCATGCCGCGGCCGTTCGATGCCAGCAGAATCGAGAGCGCCGCATCGGCGATGAACGGCTGATCGAGGCATGCGCGCGCGAGCGGCGCTCTGATGTCTCCCATCCGCATCGCGTCGATGCGATGGCGCTCCGGAAGGTACCGGTAGACGCCGGCCTCCAGCCCCTCGACCGCCCCGGCGATGAGACACGCCTGGAGGGGATAGATCGAGCCGGCCGAGGGAGTCGTCCGCCGCCCCTCTCCATCCGTGATTCCCTGGGCGGACCAGAGCAGCTGCGCCGCGCTCTCGAGCGCGACGGGGGACTTGCGGTACGCGCGGACGGACCGGCGGAGCCGGAGCACTTCTTCCAGCGAGCAGCTGAACCGGACGTGCGGCGGAGGCAGCTCTCCCGCGGCTGCGGCCATGGGCACGGGGGTCGAGGTCGACATGAACTCTCCTTCGAGCCGCTCCGGCGTCGGCGGCGTCCGTTCATGGATAAGTGTTGTCCCCGAAGGAAGCGGTGCGATTGGTCACCGGCAGGCTGTGCCCGAAGGCGGCGTGGGAGAGCGACCCTCTCGGCGGCGGAGGGACCCGTCGAGGGTGGTGACCTCGCGCCGGGCGCAGGGATCAAAGGGTTCCCAGACCCCCAGGACGCCGTAGACTCCCCAGACGCTCTGGACCCCCTGGACGCCCTAGACCTTATAATCCGCGCCGACGATGGGCCACCAGACAGATCGTGACTTCTATCCCAACGCGGATGAAGGACTTCGCCGCCGTTTCATGATCGCGGGGGAGCGCGTCATCCTCCGCGCGCTCGAGACCGAGGACCTGGACCGTTGTTTCCTCTGGATGAACGATCCCCAAATCGTCCGGACGCTCAAGTCGCGCTATCCGATTCCCTTCTTCAAGGAAGCGGAATGGCTGGAGGGGGCCGTCCGCACCTCCAGCGACGAGCGTCATTTCGCCATCGAGAAGAGGGACAGCCGCGAGCACATCGGAAACGCGTCGATCCACGCGATCGACTGGGTCTCGCGGCGGGCGAAGTTCGGCATGTTCATCGGCGAGCCGAGCGCCTGGAACAAAGGGTTCGGGGGCGATGCGATCCGCGCGCTCGTGCGCTTCGCTTTCGACGAGATGAACCTGGCGAAGCTGCGCATCGACATCTTTGGTTACAACGAGCGGGGACGGCATCTGCTCGAATCGAACGGGTTCATTCAGGAAGGAACGCTCGCCCGGGAGTTCTATCGCGAGGGGACGTATCACGACATCGTGATCTACTCCATCTTTCGCGATACGCCCCCGGCCGCACCGGAGCCATGACCATGACCGAAAACAAGATCCGCGTCCTGATCGCCAAGCCGGGCCTCGACGGACACGATCGCGGCGCGAAAGTCGTCGCCCGCGCCCTCCGCGACGCCGGAATGGAAGTGATCTACACGGGCCTGCGCCAGACCCCCGAACAGATCGTCGCCGCCGCGATCCAGGAGGACGTGGACGCGATCGGCCTCTCGATCCTCTCGGGCGCGCACAATGTCCTCTTCCCCGAGATCATGCGACTGCTCGCCGATCAGGGCGCGTCCGACATCCCCGTTTTCGCAGGGGGGATCATTCCGGAGCAGGACGTGGCGAAGCTCCGGACACTCGGCATCAAAGGGATCTTCCTGCCGGGCACGCCGACCGCGACCGCCGTCCAGGCGATCCGCGACGCCGTCGCGAACCGCTGATGCGCCTCCGCCTGCAGCGGGAGGGCGCCGCGCTGCGGATCGAGTTCGACGATGGCGCTATCTTTCGACTTTGCATTTCGCATTTTTCTTTTGTCCTAGAATGACTTGTCCCGAAAGCCGAGAGGGTGAATGGAACCGATCGAAACGCATCTCCGCACCGACAGCGATGAGTTCCGGGCCAACGCCGGAAGGATCGAGCGGCTCGTCGCGGAACTGAAGCAGCGGATCGCGTCGGCGCGCGAGGGTGGAGGACCGAAGTACCTGGAGCGTCACCGCGCCCAGGGAAAGCTCCCCGTCCGCGAGCGGCTCGATCTCCTGCTCGATCCCGACACGCCCTTTCTCGAGCTCTCCGCCCTGGCCGCGAACGGGATGTACGGCGATGAAGCGCCGGGCGCCGGACTCGTGACCGGGATCGGACGGGTCGAGGGGCGCGAGTGCCTCGTCATCGCCAACGACGCGACCGTCAAGGGAGGCTCCTATCTCCCGATGACCGTGAAGAAGCACCTCCGCGCCCAGGAGATCGCCGAGCAGAACCTTCTCGCCTGCATCTATCTGGTCGATTCCGGTGGGGCGTTCCTTCCACTCCAGGCGGACGTGTTCCCCGATCGCGAGCACTTCGGTCGGATCTTCTTCAACCAGGCGCGCATGTCGGCGAAGAGAATCCCGCAGATTTCGGCCGTGATGGGCTCGTGCACCGCCGGCGGCGCGTACGTCCCGGCGATGTCGGACGACGCGATCATCGTGCGCGACACCGGGACCATTTTCCTCGGCGGGCCGCCGCTCGTGAAAGCGGCGACGGGCGAGGACGTTTCGGCCGAGGAGCTCGGCGGCGCGGACGTCCACACGCGGATCTCCGGCGTCGCGGACTATTTCGCCGAGGACGACGCGCACGCGATCGCGCTGGTCCGGAGCATCGTGGAGACGCTTCCGCCCGCGAAGGTCGAGACCCGGGGGCGGCTCGCTCCGGAGAATCCGCTCTACGACCCGAAGGAGATCTACGGGGTCATCCAGTCCGACGTTCGAAAACCGTACGACGTCCGCGAGGTCATCGCGCGCATCGTCGACGGTTCCCGTTTCCACGAGTTCAAGGAGCGCTACGCGACGACGCTCGTCACCGGGTTCGCGAGAATCTGGGGATACGAGGTCGGGATCCTCGCCAACAACGGCGTCCTGTTCAGCGAGTCGGCGCTCAAGGCGACCCATTTCATCGAGCTCTGCAATCTCCGCGGCATCCCGCTGGTGTTTCTGCAGAACATCACGGGATTCATCGTGGGAAAACAGTACGAGCGGGGAGGGATCGCGAAGGACGGCGCGAAGATGGTCCACGCGGTCGCGAACTCCTCGGTCCCGAAGTTCACCGTGATCATCGGCGGCTCGTTCGGCGCCGGGAACTACGGGATGTGCGGCCGCGCGTACGATCCGCGCTTCCTCTGGATGTGGCCCAACGCGCGGATCAGCGTGATGGGGGGAGAGCAGGCCTCGGGGGTGCTCGTCACCGTCAAGCGCGATCAGCTCGAGCGCGAGGGCAAGCATCTTTCGGCCGAAGAGGAGAGGAAGATCGCGGACCCGGTCCTCGCGAAGTACGAAGCCGAGGGGAGCCCGTACTACAGCACGGCGAGGCTCTGGGACGACGGCGTCATCGATCCCGCCGACACCCGGATGGTCCTCGGCCTCGGCCTCTCGATCGCCGCGAACGCTCCGGTCGAGGATCCACGGTTCGGCGTCTTCAGGATGTGATCATGCCTCGTCCGACCTGGTTCATCTTCGACCTCGGCAACGTGCTGGTCCGGCTCGCGTACGATCGCGTCCTCGCGAGGCTCGAAACGCGCTCCCGCGCCACCAGGGATGAGCTCGTCGCGTTGCTCGATTCGGCCGGAGGGTACCGCGATCTCGAGCGGGGCCTGATCACCTTTCGCGAGTTCCATGGAATCCTGCAGGACCGGGTCGGGTATCTGGACGATGTGAGGACCTTCCGCGAGGTCTGGGGCGACTTCTTCGAAGGCCCCACCGAGGGGATCGACGAGGTGCTCCGAAGGGTGCGGCAGAGCTACAAGGTCGCCTTCCTGTCGAACTCGAACGAGGTCCACGCCGAAGTCATCCCGCGGCGGTTTCCGGCCCTCTTCAGCAAGGACGATGTCTTCGTCTTTTCCCACAGGCTCGGCTGCGCGAAGCCCGATCCGGAGATCTTCCATCAGACCCTCGAAATGCTGGGGGCCAAGCCGCCGGATGCCCTGTTCGTCGACGATCTGGCCGAAAACGTCGCCGCCGCGCGCAATCTCGGCATTCAGGCCTTCCAGTTTCGCGATTCCGTCGAGCTGGTGCGGGAGCTCGAGGCGGCGGGATACCTGTAACTCGAGCGCGGGTGTCGGGGCGGGCGGACCGTCAACGCGAGCCGTCCGCCGCCGGCCTTCCCCCCCGCACTACCTCAGATCGTCCGCGTACCACCGCCGATGGAACTCGAGCAGCGCGTCCGCGTCGGAGGTCCCGGGCGGAATCGCGCGGCGGCCGGCCGGTTCGAACAGCTTGGGCAGGTCGAACAGGACCCAGGCGAAGTTCCGGTCCGCGTACTCCTGCCCGGCGCGGCTGAACTCCGCCCCCTCGAGCACGAAGCGCTCGTCCCCCCGGAAGCGAAGATGGACGACCTCGAAGTCGCGGTCCTTCATCTTTCGCGCGTACTCGAGAAACGCCGTGTGCACCTGCAGCGGAGTGCTCTCGCTGCCCAGCCGCTTGAGGTCGTAGACCACGGCGCCCGGGACGATCCAGTATTCGTAGTGCGCCGAAACCGACATCCCGCTGAAGACCGGGCTGCTCTGCAGAATCTCGTTCATCGGCTGCTGCAGGAAGAGGAAGTTCGCCACGTATCCGATGACCGTCGCGAGGACGGGCGTTCCGACGAAGACGAGCTTCGCCTTCCTGAACGCCGGCATCTGCATCGTGACCCGCTCGAATTTGACCTGGCCCCGGACACGCCGCCACCACGTGCGGATCCGCTTCTCCCCGGCGACCGGGTCGAGACCTTCCGCCGGAATCGCGTAGTAGAGGATCGAGAGCAGCAGCCCGGCCCCGATGGCGATCAAGCCCGCCGGTTTGAAGAACAGGACCGTCACCAGGCCGAATACGTAAGCAACCCAGCTCGCGTAATTGATCGCCGTTCGGCGGCGGCGGAGCTGCTCCCGCCGGAAGTCCTCGTTGACGATCTGGCCGCAGTGGCGGCAACTGACCGCCTTCCGCTCGATCTGCGCCAGGCAATACGGGCAGTCGGTCAGAGTCGCGTCGCTGGCGCGGCGCCCGCGCGCGCCGAGATCATCCTTGCGCCGGAGCGGGGGCGGATCCTTGTGCAAAAAGAGAAGGCCGCAGCTGAGGCAAGCGGTCTCAGCCTCGTCATTGACGGTCTGGCATTCCGGGCATCGAAGGGACATGGGAGTCACCGGCCAATCTCTGCTGCAAACCGGCGGCCAGTGAAAAGATCGTCTCCCTCGACCTCTCGAAGCGCGGAGGTATCGGCACCTGGTTCCGTGCGAGACGTCCCGATCTCCCGCGAGGACAGCTCGTTTCGAGCGCCTCGGTCGAGCGCGGTTCCTACCACCCGTAGCTGCCGGTGCTCGGCTCCTGCCGCCCGAGCAGGGTCTCGGAGTAGCGGATGAAGTCGGGCGTGCGGAGGAAGTAGTCGGGAAGAACCGAGCCGAGGTAGGCGAGGTAGCGCTCGCCCGCGACGGGCCTGCCGTTCTCCGTCATGAGATCGCCGCAGACGTCGTACGGCATGTAGACCACCTCTTCCATGCCGCGCTGCCGGAAGAACTTCACGTCGGGGACGAAGAGGAGATCCTCCGGCCGGATTCCCTCGCGGGAGTCACCGGTGTCCTGCACTTCGCGGACGAGCACGCGCGCTTCGGGCGCCGGAAGGTCGCGGAGCTTCACCTGCGCCATCGCGACGTTCGTCAGTTCGATCAGCTCCCGGACTTCGTTCATGTATTCGCTCTGCGCGGTCCCGTTCGTCTTGGTCTTGAATCCAAAGGCGAGGGCGGTCTCGCCGCCCCGCTCGTTTCCGAACATCTCCGCGCCGCGCGGAAGCCAGACGTTGAGCGCCTTCTGAATGTCGGGGACCGAGTACCTCCCCGAGGCGTCCGCTGCCGCGACCGCGAGCTCTTTCAGAAACATCCTTCCGGAGCCGATGTGGAAGCCCTCTTCGGAAAGCATCGGGCCCATCGAGCGCGCCATCGGCGCGTACGAGAAGACCTTCTGCATCTCGAGCTGATACTTGCCCACGAGATCGATGACCGTGGCGAAGACGACGTTGTCGAGGAAGTTGTGGAAGGGGATGTTGAACGCGTCGAGGACGTGGTTGCCCAGCTCCATGGTGAGGAGCTCCTCCATCGTCTCGTGCGCGATGTCGGGATGTCCCGGTTTCTTCCATGAGGGATCGTGGTCGAGCACCCAGAACATCTGGTAGGCGTGCCGAAGCTCCTCGGCCATGATGCGGAGAACGGACAACTTCATCGCGTCGGTCGGCGCGTCCTCGAGCGTGAGCCTGTGCTGCTGAATGGAGCCGAGCTCGGTCGAGCATTGCGCGCGGATGATGTCGCGCGCGCTGTAGAACATGTTGCCGACCATCTCGCCGGCCCGCTCGAGTCGCGGCTTGCCCGCGAACCGGCCATTCGCAATCGTCTCACTGTTGAGTCTGCCTATCTTCGCGACGAGCTGGAACGGCGTCTGGTTGCCGAACTGGGTCGACCAGCTCTTCTCCAGAAACTCGAGCTCGGGAAAGTTCTTCTTTTGCCATCCGACCAGCGCCTCGTGGTACTTCGGCGCGATCTTCTCGGTTGTGTAAGCAGCCAAAACGACCTCCTCGCCCTGGTGCGGCGGCTCTATCGAACTCGTGGGAACTGCGCGCTCCAACCTGCCTGCGGGAGGGAACATTCTCTCCCGTTCGGCGCCGATGGCATAATGGAAACTTGCGCCCCGTTTCACGGGACGCAAAGCCCGAGAATGCCTGAGAAAGCGCTTCGCGATTCCTACGGCCGCGTGATCGGCGATCTGCGGATCTCGATCACGGACAGGTGCAATTTCCGGTGTACGTATTGTATCCCGGTCGAGAACATCCAGTGGAAGCGTCGCGACGAGATCCTCAGCTACGAAGAGATCCTTCGGCTGGTGAAGATCTTCTCGTCGTTCGGGGTCCGCAAGCTCCGGGTCACGGGAGGCGAGCCGCTCCTGCGTCCCGATGTCCTCTCGCTGCTCTCGCGGGTCGCGGCGATCGACGGGATCGAGGACCTCGCGCTCACGACCAACGGAAGGTACCTACCGCAGTTCGCGGAGGGGCTTCGCGCCGCCGGGGTGAATCGGCTCAACATCTCGCTCGACTCCCTCGTGCCGGAGAAGTTCCTGGCGATGACGCGGCGCGATGCTCTCGGCGACGTGCTGGAAGGAATCGAGGCTGCGGCACGCGCCGGATTCGACCCGGTCAAGATCAACGCCGTGGTGATCCGCGGAGTCAACGACGACGAGGTCGTGGAGTTCGCCCGCTTCGCGCGGAGCGGCGGCCACACCGTCCGTTTCATCGAGTTCATGCCCCTCGATTCCGGTCATACCTGGTCGATGGAGCAGGTCGTGCCCGGCCGGGAGATCCTCGAGACGCTCCGCGGCGCGATGGACCTGGTGGCGCTCCCGCCGCGCTCGAAATCCGAGACCGCGACGCGCTGGGGGTTCGCCGACGGCCGCGGCGAGATCGGCATCATCGCGCCCGTCACCGCGCCGTTCTGCGGCAACTGCAACCGGATCCGTCTGACGGCGGATGGACACCTGAGAACGTGTCTTTTTTCGCTCGTGGAGCATGATTTGAAGGCGTTTCTGCGCGACGGGTCCTCCGACGAGGAGCTCGCGCGCGCGATCGAGGCCGCCGTCTGGAACAAGGAAGCCGGCCATCGAATCAACCGGGAGAATTTCGTCCAGCCGCAGAGGACGATGTCGTGCATCGGAGGGTAGGGCTGCCATGAAAGGCGTCAAGGTCTACCACTCGCACCAGTTCGAAGCCGGCGCGCTCCGCGCGATCGAAACGAGGGGAGCGGAGCTCATCCCGATCGCCTCGCTCGGCGAGGTCCCCCGCGAGGAGTCCGTCCAGATCGTCCTCATCGATCCGACGCTCGCGGAGAATCTCGACGTGCTCAGCACCGCCGCACCGGCGACGCTCTTCCTCGGCGTCGGCCTCGAGGGGCAAGAGAGCGGAGAGGCGGCGTCGAACATCTACCTTCACATCCCGGCGTCGTCGCAGCCCGACGTTCTGCGCACGGCGATCCGCCGCGCGGCGGAGCACGCCCGCGACCGCCTCGAGAAGGAGTGGCTCGTCGAGCGGATGAACCGCGTGACGCGCGAGCTCGACGAGACCCACAAGATCGGGATCGCGCTCTCGACGGTCCGCGACCACGACGTCCTCCTTCCGATGATTCTCACGAAGGCGCGGGAACTGAGCCGTTCCGACGCCGGCTCTCTCTACCTGCTCGACGAAGATCCCCAGCACGGGCACGTTCTCCGCTGGAAGCTCGCGCAGAACGATTCGATCTCCGTCGATTTCGAGGAGAAGACGCTCGCGATCACGAAGGAGAGCCTGGCCGGATACGTCGCCCTGACCGGCGAGACGCTCGTGATCGACGACGCCTACGAGCTTCCCCCGGACACCTCCTATACGATCAACACCTCCTTCGACGAGCTCACCGGCTACCGGACCCGGTCCATGCTCGTCTTCCCGATGAGCAACCACGTCGGGGAGGTCATCGGAGTCCTTCAGCTGATCAACCGGAAGCGCGAAGGCGCGCCGGCGATCCTCACCGCGGCCGACGTCCCCTCGCAGGTCGTCCCTTTCGACGTGCAGACGGTTCGCTCGATGCTGTCGCTCGCCGGGTCCGCCGCGGTCGCCGTCGAGAACAATTACCTCTACGAAGCGATCGAGCAGCTCTTCGAGGGCTTCGTCACCGCATCGGTCACCGCGATCGAGCAGCGCGACCCCACGACCTCCGGCCACTCCTTCCGCGTGGCCGACCTCACCGTGGAGATGGCGAAGACCCTCGACCGCGTCGACGAGGGCCCCTTCCGGGTCGTGCGGTTCACGCCGGATCAGGTGCGCGAGCTCCGTTACGCCTCGCTGCTTCACGATTTCGGGAAGGTCGGCGTCCGCGAGAAGGTCCTCATCAAGGAGAAGAAACTCTATCCCCTCCAGATGGACCTGATCCGAGCGCGGTTCGAGTTCCTCATCCGGTCCAACGAGGGCTCCGCGCGCGACCGGAAGATGCAATATCTCCTCGAGAAGGGGAGAGGCGGCTACGACGCCTTTGCGGCCGAAGTCGACGCCGAAGCCGGCGACCTGATCAGGCAGGCGGAGGAAGACCTCGCGTTCATCGTCCGCTCGAACGAGCCGACGATCCTCCCGGAAGGGGAGTTCCACTACCTCCAGGAACTGGCCACGCGCCAGTATTTGGACCTCCGCGGAACGCTTCGCCTCCTCGTCGAGCCGGAAGAAGTCGCGCGTCTCTCCATCCGGAAGGGAAATCTCGACTCAGAGGAGCGATCCGAGATCGAGAGCCACGTGACGCACACGTTCGAGTTCCTCTCGAAAATCCCCTGGACCAACGACCTCCAGCGCATCCCCGAGATCGCCTACGCCCATCACGAGAAGCTCAACGGCCGCGGTTACCCCAGGGGGCTCGATTCGGCCCGCATCCCGATTCAGTCCCGCATGATGACGGTCTCCGACATCTACGACGCCCTGACCGCCGCCGATCGCCCCTACAAACGCGCGATCTCCACCGACCGCGCCCTCGACATCCTCGGCATGGAGGTCAAGGACGGGCTCCTCGATCAGGACTTGGTCCGGATCTTCGTCGAAGCGAAGATTTACGAGCGCTCCGGCGTCGTGCGACGGTAGCGGCGCCCCAGCTGAATCCCGCCCGAGGTCCCGTCTCGCGCGGTCGAGAATGTCGCAGCGCGCCCCGTGCGAGGGGCCCTTCCGGGGTGCAATCTTCTCCCCCCGCGGGACGTTACCCCGGACGCAGCAGACGCGCCTGAGGAGGAGACGGTTTGGAGGTCAAGCGGGCCGAGAAGTACGGATTCTGTTCCGGTGTCCGAATCGCCGACATGAAGGTGAAGCGGTTCGCCGCGAAGGGCGGCACCGGCGCGATCCTCGGGCAGGTCGTCCACAACGAGCGCGTCGTCGCGGAGATGGAAGGGCTCGGCGTCCGCACCGTCGACGAGATCGCCCAGGTCGCCGAGCCGACCATCGTCTTCTCGGCTCACGGCGTCCCCCCTTCGTTCCACGACCGGGCGCGCGAGCGCAACCTCCAGATCCTCGACACGACCTGCAAGTTCGTCTACGACATCCACCACGAGGCTGCCGCCGCGCTGGCCGACGGCTATCACCTGATCTTCATCGGCGATCCGCGCCATCGCGAAGTCATCGGCTACACGCACGACCTCGACCACTCGTCGTACCACATCGTCTCCACGGTCGCGGATGCGGACGGGGTCGACTGGTCGGCCTATCCGAAGCTCAAGGTCTTCTATCAAACGACGCTGAACGCCGACGATTACGAGCCGGTCGTGCGCCGCATCGAGCAGATCGGGCGGCGGGTCGAGCGCGGAGACACGATCTGCTACGCCACCAAGGAAAACCAGCTCGCCGCCCGCCAGCTCGCAATGGACCCCTCCGTCGACCTGATCATCGTGGTCGGAGGGCGACAGAGCGCGAACACCCGCCACCTCTGGGAGATCTGCCGCGAGCTCAAGAGGGCCTACCTCATTCAGGGGCCGGAAGACATTCAGCGGGAGTGGTTCGAGGGCGCCTCCACGATCGGGCTCACCGCGGGCGCCTCCACGCCGGACTACGTGATCGACGAAGTCGAGCGTCACCTGCAGCTCTTATCAGAATAATGATCGCGAGCTGAGGGTTTTCAGGGCGGCATGGTCTCGATCCGACGCTTTTCCGCCGCCGCCGCCCTCATGCTCCTCCTGGGGGCGCTTCCCGGTCTCTCCCAGACGGGCGGCCCCGCCGCGCGCCCCGAGGATTTCCGCTACTCGTGGAGACTTCGAGGCGGTCTCGCCTGGATCGCGGGGTTCAGGTTCCCCGTCTCCGGCTTCGGCGCGCTCAGGACGTCCCTCAACGGCGACCGGCTGGCCAGTGAGCTCGTCATCAAGGGAAAGAAAAGCGATGACGGGATGTACGTCTATCGCTCCGAGATCGATGGCGGCGACCTCAAGACGCTCATGACCTACCACGGCTACGAGTGGGAGGGACGGACGCGCAACGAGCAGACCCGTTTCGATTACGAGGACCGGCTCGCCCGGATCCGGAAAGAACGGGAAGACGGTGTCGAGACGAAGGTCAAGACCCTTCCGGACGGCGACATGCGCGACATCCTCACCGGGATTCACTTCCTCCGCGCGAACGCCGGCAGTTTCTCCGGCTCGATGCGCACCGAGATCTACTCGGACGGCGCACTCTATCCGGTCGTCTTCAGGTCGATCGGAAGGCGCCAGCTTCCGCTCGCCGGGGCTCTGGTGCCCGTCGATACGTTCGAGATCATGGCCGCTCCCGGAAGTTCCGCGAAGAAATGGCGGGGTGGGGTGAAGGTGTGGCTGAGCGCCGACGAGCAGCGGGTCCCGCTCCGCATCGAGATCCGGCGGAGCGTGGCGTCGGTGCAGCTGGATCTGATCAAGTGAACGTAGGAAGTAGGAAGTAGCCTTCCTACTGGTTCAAACGACCGAGGCGCTCGGAGTCGAGAGCCCGCAGAAGAGACCGACCAGGTCGAGGAGCTCGGCGACGTGGAACGGCTTCTCCAGGATCGCGGTCGGCTGCAGGGTGCCGTCGTCATCCACGAACTTGTAGGCCGAGATCACGATCACGGGCGAGTCCTTCTTGCGCTTCCGGAACCAACGGAGCCACTCCCGCCCGTCCATCGTCGGCATGACGACGTCGAGGATGACCAGCATGATGTCCGGATGCTCCTCGACGATCGCGATGGCTTTTTCGCCGTCCGCGGCCGTCAGGACGAGGAACCCATAGGGCATCAGCAGCTCGCGGTAGGAGCTGAGGAGCTTCAGGTCATCGTCGATGACGAGGAGCTTCCGTAGCGTTTGCGGGCCTCGCCGGGCGCGGACAGCCAAATTGAGCCTGCTCTCCTTCGTGATTTGCGACGCAACGGGCGGTTGCAAGGCGCGTTCCGCCATCCCCAGGGCGGGGGACTCAATTGTACCAGACGCGCCGCCGATGGGAGGTCAGCGCGAGTCGGCGCGCGAGGGCACGACGTCCGTCGGGACCCCGAGCCGCGGCGCCATCTCCGCCGGAAACAGCCTGAACCGGGAAGGCTCGAAACGCATCGCGAGCAGCTTCCCTTTCGAGGGGCGCGCGCCCGCCTCCACCCACACCCGGAGGAGCGTCCCTCCGCTCACGATCCCGGTCAGCTCCCACGCCCAGCCGAGAAAGCGCGCTTCCTCGATTCCAAACAGAAAATCCGACTCCTCTCCCGTGGCCGGCAGGGAGAAGTCCCACGGATGAGCGAGCGCGACGCCGTTCCCCTGGAACGGGGCCGGATCGACGCTCCAGACGCCGAGGGCCGAGCGCACTTCGGTTCCCGCGATCGCGACCGGAATCGCCGAGGCGGGGCCGAAGAGCGCCGCGAGGCCGGGGGAGGGAGCGCTCGCCTCCAGCTCGCGCGGCGAGCCGGACGCGACGATCGAGCCGCGCTCGATGAGCAGGGCCCGACTGGCCCATCCCAGCTCCTCCGGCCGCGTCACCTCGCTCACGACGGTACAGCCGTCGACGCGAAGCTGCCGCCAGAAGCGATCCTCGAGCTCGTCGGCGGTCCCCGCCGTCGCGGATGCGAAGAGCCGCTCCGCCAGGAGCACCGGCGGCCGAAGCAGGAGGATCTGCGCGAGGCGGAGGCACAGCGCCTCGCCGCTGGAGAGCTCGCGCGCGCGCACGTCGAACAGCCGCTCGAGCTGCCACTCGCCCGCGATCCGCTCGATCTCCGCGATGCGATCTTCGTAATCGAGGCCGCGGCGCGCCCGCGCCGCGGCGACGAGGACGTGCCGGACGCTCCACCGCCCGGGGACGAGCTGCGTTCGGGTGGTATGGAAAAGCGGCCTGGCCCCCCGGCGCGCCCGCGTCGCGTCCCGCTGGCCGATGATCACGCAGCCCGCGTGCGGCCTCTCCGAACCTTCGAGCAACGCGAGAATCGTCGACTTTCCGCTCCCGGATGGGCCGATCAGCGCCGTATGAGAAGAGCGCGGAAAGGACACGCTCAGACCCCGGATCGAGAGCGTGCCGCGCGCGAAAGCGACGGCGTCGAGGGCGAGATCGAGCACGCGCGGATTGTACAAGCCGGGAGTCGAGAGGCGAGAGCCCCCGACTCCAGACTCCGGCCGGGGCTTACGGCCGCCGCCGCCCGCCGCCGCCCGGGCGCATCGTGCCCCGTCCCGCGCCGGGCCCCACGCCCGGTCCCGTTCCCGGGCCCATTCCCGGGCCCATCGGGCGCCGCATCGTCCGCTCTTCGATATTGCTCCGGAACCGGTTCCACTGCTGCTGATTGAGGACGCCCCGCATCTCGACGAGCATCATCAGCTCGCGTTCGAAGAGCCGCGCGCGCGCTTCGCTCACCTCGGTCGCGGCCCGCTGGATCGACTCACGGTCGAGGGTCGGCCGGTCGAGCTGATTTCTGAGCTCGACCGCCTTCTTCTGCGCTTCGCTCCGCAACTCGATCAGGTCGGGCGCCGTCCCGCGAAAAATCGTGTCGAGCCGCTCGCGCTGTTCGCCGCTGAGCGCGAGCTCGCGAACGATCTCGGGGCGCTGCCACCATTTCCCCTGCGGCATTTCCTGTGCGGCCGCCGCGGACGCGATGAGCGCCGCGAACACCGCGCCGAGAACGATCCTCTTCATCATGCACCTCCCTGCTCGAGGTCACCCGGCTCGAGCCACGACTCCCAATCGACCGCCTGCTCCCATCCCGCGAGCTCTTCGGCCGCCCAGGGGTCGGCTGTCGGAAGCTGCAGTGCTTCCGACTGTTGGACGATCGCAGCGGATCCCGTCGTGGCCGTAGCCGCCGTCTGCGGCTCACGCGGCCGGTCCTCCCACCTCTCTCGAACGATCCAGCCGCCCCCGACCGCGATCACCAGGGTCGCGGCCAGCGCCCAGCTACGAAACGGACGGAGGCCGCCGCGCTCCGGAGGCCGTCTCGCCTTCGCCACGATCGCCGCCCGCTGTCTCTCCCAGAAAACGTCCGGCTTCCGTTCGATTCTCCGATCGAACTCGCCTCGGATCGACCCCAGCTCGTTCCTGAGGCGCTCGAGCCGCCCCTTGCACGAGGCGCAGGCGGCGAGATGCGCGCCCATCTGCGGTTCGCCCGGCAGATAGACCTCGTCGAGTAGTTCGAGCTCGCTGTAGTGTCTCATCGTCATTCTCCTGCCGCCGAGGCCCGCCCGGGGAGCCATCCCCCGAGGTCCTTCCGGATCTTGTGGATCGCCCGGAAAAGGTGGGCGCGCACGGTCCCGGCCTTCAAGCCGAGGGCGGTCGCGATCTCCTCGAGGGACCGGTCCTCGTAGTGTTTCATTCGAAAGACCATCTTCTGTTGCGCCGAGAGGGTCTCGACCGATCGCTCGATCGCGGCTCCAAGCTCGGCCGCCATCGCCTCTCGCTCGGCGTCGGGCCGCCCCTCGACGGGGTGGGGAAGGGACCCATTCCCGTCCGCGTCCCCCTCGTTCCAGCTCGTCAGCCGGAGCCAGCTCCGGCCTCGGATCACGTCGCGGGCGCGGTTGATGGCGATGCGCGTGAGCCACGTCTCCAGCCCCGATCTTCCTTCGAACTTCCCGAGGTGGAGAAACGCCTGGACGAACGTGTCCTGCGTGACCGTGTCCGCTTCCGACTCGTCGCGCAGGATCGCCCACGCGACGCGATAAATCCGTTTCTGATGGCGCCGGACGATCCCCTCGAATGCGGACTCATCCCCGCCGAGCGATCGATCGATCAGCACCTCGTCGGGAACTTCGTCGCGCGGCTGCACGTCCGGACTCGCCACGGTCACGCCCATTCGACGGCTCCGCCCGCCAATTGTTTACATTTCTCGGGGAGAAGAGGGGCGGCCGCGCAGGCGATTGTCCCCCGGGGGCCGGACGCCGGCAACCGTCGAGGGGCGCGGCGGGGTCCCCACGGCCCTCACTCCTGTTCTTCGACCCAGATATCCGAATAACGGACGGGCGGCGGGACGAGGTACGTCCGCAGGGAGCGGACGCGCGGGCCGTGGATCACGAAGAGGCGCTCGTGGAAGAGGCAGAGGATCGGCGCGTCGTCGATCACCCGGCGATTGAGCTCCGAATAGATCGCCGTTCGCCGCTCGATATCGTTGGTGCGCCGCGCCTCCTCGATCTTCGAATCGAGGTCCCCGCTCCGGTAGTTGATCCCCGGCACCGCCTCCGACTCGGAGTGGAAGAAGATGTAGAAGAAATTGTCCGAATCGGGGAAGTCCGCGTACCAGTTTCCCGCGAAGAGGGTTCCGTGGCCGCGGCGGCCGCGCGCGCGCCGGACCTCTTCGACCGGTTTCAACGACAGGTTCACTTTGATCCCCACCGCGGCGAGGTCCTCGATCACGAGACCCATCAGTCCGGAGTTGTTGAATTCGTCGGTGTCCCAGGTGGCGTAGTCGATCGAGAACCCCGAGCCGAAGCCGGCCTGCCGCAGGAGATGTCGCGCCTTCTCCGGGTCGTGGGGGGGCGGCTCGAGCGCCGCGTCGTATCCGATCACGCCGGGCGGCAGCAGCGACTTCGCCGTCACGGCCAGGCCGGAGTAGATCTTCTGATTGATTCTTTCCCGATCGACCGCGAAGTTCATGGCGCGCCGCACGTCGGGGCGATCGAACGGGGAAGACGAGCAGTCCCACGCGAGATACGAGGTATGCAGTTGCACGTTGTCGAGCAGATAGGGCGCGTAGCGGGGGTCGGCCTGGAGCTCGGCGACCTTCCCCAGCGGGATGCCGTGGACGATGTCGAGCTCTCCGGCGAGGAACGCATTCGTCGCGTCGCGGTTGCTCTTGTAATCGAGGCGGAACCGGAGCTCGTCGATGTGCGGCCGCTCCGGGTCCCAGTACTTCGGGTTCCGCTTGAGGACGACGCGGCTGTCCTCCACCGTTTCGGCGACGGAAAAGGCGCCGGCTCCGATCGCCTGGAGGCGGAAGCGCTCGCGGTCCCTCGTTTCGTCGATGGGGACGATCGCGCTCTCGGGCATCGAAAGGAGGAGGACGAAGAAGGCGAGCGGCTCGGTCAGCCGTAACTGGAGGGTCCACTCGTCGAGGATGCTCAGCCCCGAGGCGGAGCGGGCCTTTCCTTCGATGACCTCCGCGGCCCCTTCGATCGCGCGGAAGATCCACTTTCCGGGGGAGTTCGTCTCCGGAGCGATCAGCCGGAGGATCGAGTCACGGACGGCCTGCGCGTTGACCGGTTTACCGTGGTGGAAGCGCGCCTCACGCCGGAGGTAGAAACGATAGACGAGGCCCTGCTCGAGGACGTCCCATCGCTCGGCGAGGCCCGCGACCAGCTCCGCCCCCTCGCCGAAACGGACGAGCGTCTCGTGGACGGGGTTCTGGATGAAGCCCAGCGCCATGTACTGCGCTTCCGCCGGGTCGAGCGAGAGACGGGTCGGGAGGATCGTCGCGGTGGTGATGACGCCGCCCTTTCGCGCCTGCGGGAGGCGGAAGCGGTGGAGCTCGGAGGAGAGGAGCGAGGACTCGTGCCGTAGGCTGTTCGCCATCTGGTTGAGATCGGCCACGATGAAGTTGCTCTCCCGCGTTCCCGTGTCGACGCCTCGGGTCGACTTGACGATCGCGGCGCTCTCGCTCCCGAGCACGCCCATCGACGAGGACACGGCCGTGACGGCGCTCATGATGTTGTCCATGGCGCGGCTGATGGCCCGGCTGCCGCTTTCCTGCTCCTCCATCGCGCGCTTGAGGTGTTTGGTGTAGTCGCGGACGACGGCCGCCTGCTCGCCGAGCTTCCGCGAGGTGGTCGACTGCTGCTGCGTCGCCGTGGCGGTCTGCTGGACCATCTTCGTGACTTCTTCGATCGCCTCGGTCGCAGACTGGCTGCCGCGCATCTGCTCTTCGGTCGCGCGCGCGATCTCGGAGATCGAATGGAGCGAGCGGTCCGTGAGGTCGAGGATCTGGTCGAGCACCTGTTCCGCGCGCGCCGTCAGATCGACCCCCTCGCTCACGCGATCGGCGCTCGTCGTCATCTGCTCGACCGCGGCCGTGATGCCCTGCTGGACGTTGCGGATCAGCGTCCGGATCTCTTCGGTCGAGACGGAGGTGCGCTCCGACAGATCGCGGATCTCGTCGGCGACGACGGCGAACCCCTTGCCCCGCTCGCCCGCCTGCGCCGCGATGATCGCGGCGTTGAGCGCCAGCAGGTTCGTCTGCCCCGCGATCTCGTCGATCACGCGGACGATCTCGCCGATCTCCTGCGAGCGCGCGCCCAGCGCGTTGAGGGCGGAGGTCGCTTCGTGGACGGCTTCCTCGATCTTCCGCATCCCGCGGACCGTTCCCTGCACCGACTCCCGCCCCTCGCTCGCGGCGTTGCGCACGTCGCGCGCGAGCTCCGAGGACTGCCGCGCCGACCGTCCGATCTCATTCGTGGTCGCGTTCATCTCCACCATCGAGCTCGCGGTCTCGGTCGCGAAGGACGAGAAACTCTCGGTGTTCGTCGCCACCTGGTTGATCGAGGCGATCATCTCCTCGATGGCCGAGGACGTCTGCTCGACGAACTCGGAGAGCGTCTCGGCGATCTTCCGGACCTCCTCGATCGACGCGGACATCTCGAGAATGGACGTCGACGTCTCTTCGGCGTTGACCGAGAGGTTCTCCATGCTCTCGCTCACGTCGCGGATCGAGCGGTCGATCTGAGCGACCGACTGCGAGGAGCTTCCGGTCGCCGCGACCTGGCTTTCGACGCTGCGGGAGAGATCCCGCGCGCGCCGCCCGATCTGGTCGCTCGCCAGGTTCACGTCGGCCGAGAGCTGCGCGAACCGACTGATCGTCCGCTCGAGATTGAGGACCATGCCGCGGATCGCGCTCGCGATCTCCTGCGTTCCCGCAAACAGGTCGATCTCCCTGGCCGACACGGCAAGGTCGCCGGCCGTGATCCGGTGCAGCAGGGAGGTCGTCTGGTCCTCGCCGCTCCTCTGACGCCCCTGCATCCACCCCAGGACCCCCGCGGACACGCCCCCGGCGACGAGCGCCGCGAGCAGGGCTTTCCAGTAGTCCGAGCGCGCGAGCTCGGTGTAGAGGGAAAGTTGAGCGAGAAAGAGGACGATGAAGATCAGGAAGAGCGGAAACGCCAGGCGGAAGCGGAAAGCCTTCTGACCATTCATAGAGCGCGCTCGGATGCTACCATAACCGCCCGACCGCACTCTGCCGCCGCACGCCAACTTGAGCGACTACCTTTCCGATCGAAGATCCCGCGTCGGGACACGGCTCACCGAGATCGCCGACGCAGCGACGATGCCCGAGCCTCTTCGGGAACCGGTGCGCACGGCCCTCCGATCCCCCGGAAAACGGATTCGCGGGATCCTCGTCATCGCGGCGGGAGAGAGCTGCGGCGGCCGGCCGGACGCGTTCCTCGACGCGGCGGCCGCCTTCGAGATGATCCACACCTCGTCGCTGATCCTCGACGACCTTCCCTCGATGGACGACGCGACCCTGCGGCGCGGCGAGCCCGCTCTCCACCGGCGCTTCGGCGAAGATCTCGCGATCCTCAGCGCGGTCGCTCTGCTCAATCACGGGTACGGCGCGCTCGCGCAAAATCACCGCGCGCTCTCGCCGCGCCGTTGGCCTCTGGGCGAGCTGCTCGAGCGGACCGTCGCGGCCGTCGGGTGGGACGGAAGCGTCGGAGGAGAGGCGGTCGATCTCCACTCCGGCGCCGCGGCCCTCGATTTCCCGACCCTCGAGTACATCCACTCGCGAAAGACCGGCGCCCTCTTCGTCGCCGCCGCCGCGACGGGGGCGATGCTCGCCGACGCTCCGGATCGAAGCGTTCGCTCGATCGAGGCCTACGCGAAGAACCTCGGTCTCGCGTTTCAGATCGCCGACGACATCCTCGACGCGACCTCCACGGTCGAGGAGCTCGGGAAGGATGTCGGAAAGGACCAGGCGCGCCTCACGTTCGTGAAGCTCGCCGGCCTCGACGGCGCGCGGCGCCTGGCGGGGGAGCTTCTCGATACGTCCCTCGCGGCGATCACCGGCCTGGGCCGCGCGGCCCAGCCGCTGCGCGATCTCGCGTTGAGCCTGCGCGACCGAACCCGGTGACGTTCCGCACAACCAGATGTTCGGCGCCTCCGTTGACAATCCCTTCCCGCCCACCGATGATGAACGCGCTGTCGAAGGGGGGTAGCTCCTCCGGCGGCGGCTTGCCTGCCGAATCCCCGGCGCCGGGGAGCGGGGGACCCAAAGGTTGTTGTGACGGCTTGCCCCCGTCCGGGGTGAATCCGGCCAGAAGCCGGACGGGCTCCAGCCCGAACCCGACAGCTAACCCCGCAGGCAGCCAGGAAGGCAGGCCTTGAAACGCCGCGAAGCAATTCGCGGCGTTTTCTATTGCGTCGGGGAGTCGCGGGGTCTGGGAGTCTAGGAGTCGGTCGAGCGTCGCGCGTCAGGTATGCCTGCGCCGGTCCGTTCCTCGGGCGGTTGTAGGGGCGGCCCGGCCGCTCGGACCTTCGAGTCGCGCGTACGAGATTCCCGGGAGCAAAAAAAGCCCGCATCTCTGCGGGCTTCAATCGAAATTCAGATGGTGCCCAGGGACGGAATTGAACCGCCGACACGAGGACGAGGGCCCGTCTCGGCGTCTAGGAGTCCAGAGTCCAGGAGTCCACGGGGAACGTCGTCGAGCGAGCCGCGACCTCGGCGCCACTAGAAATTTCTGATGTCAGGGGCCCGTTGTCCGGGCTGCTCTGGCGCACTCTTCGTTGACAGCGCCGCGCACCTCGATCAGAATGCGCGCGCTCCGCGTGCGACCCGCGTCGCGGCCACGATGCCCAGGTAGCTCAGTTGGTAGAGCAGAGGACTGAAAATCCTCGTGTCGGCGGTTCAATTCCGTCCCTGGGCACCACCCCATCTCTTCTCGAGAAGCCCGCCCCGTCGCTGGCTTCTTCGTTTCGGCCGACTCCGAGGACACCTAGACTCCCAGACTCCTAGTCTCCTAGACTCTTAGACTCCTAGACTCCCGGACTCCCAGACGCGATACTGTCCCCGTTGAGCAATCTCGAACGCGATCTCGAGGAGTTCGAAGCCCGCCTCGGCTACCGGTTCACCGACCGCGATACCCTCCGCCGCGCCCTCACGCACAAATCCTTCTCTCACGAGTCCCGCGAGCGCGCGCTCGCCGACAACGAGACCTACGAGTTCCTCGGCGACTCCGTCCTCGGTTTTCTCGTCGGCGACATCCTCTTCCGCCGCTTTCCCACGGTGGACGAAGGCGCGCTCTCGAAGATGAAGGCGTTCCTCGTCAGCTCGACGAGCCTGGCCCGGAAGGCGCGCGCGTTCGGTATGGGGGAGGCACTCTACCTCGGAGTCGGGGAGGAGAAGTCCGGCGGCCGCAACAAGGACTCGCTGCTGGCGAACCTGTTCGAGGCCGTCATCGCCGCCATCTACCTCGACGGCGGCGTCGAGCCGACTCGCGTGCTCATCGAGCACTGTTTTTCCGAGGACCTGCGCGATCTGAACGAGAACGACCTGCTCTTCCACGACTACAAGACCGCCCTCCAGGAGGTCGTCCAGTCGATGGGGCTCCCGCTCCCGGATTACTCGGTCGTCGACGAGATCGGACCCGACCACGACAAGCGGTTCGTCGTCGAGGTGAACCTTCCGAACAGGGCGCCGGCGCGGGGAGAAGGATCTTCGAAGAAGGAGGCCCAGCAGCAGGCGGCGCGCGAAGCGCTCCAACTCCTCCCTCAGCGGAAGGAGAGCTGAGCCCATGCTCCGCGCCCGGGCCCTTGCGATCCTGCTGTTCGCCTTATCCTCCCTCGTTCTCGTTCCCATGACGCCCGTGGAAGCGCAGCAGCGGGACCAGCGGGCGGACCTCGACCGGCTCAAGGAGGAGATCCGCGGACTTCGGAGAAAGCTCACGAGCGTGCGCTCGCGAGCGAAGTCGGTCGAGACGGATCTCGAAGCCGTCGAGCTGGAGCTCCAGATCCTCGGCCGCGAGCTCGAGGCGGCGCGGAGCGTCGAGGCAGGCCTCGAGCGCCAGCGTGAGGACATCGCGGCGCGCGTGCTCCAAATCAACGCCGAGCTCGCCAAGCAGAGCTGGTATCTGCGGCACCGGCTCGCGATGCTGTACCGCATGGGGCGGATCCCGTACCTCCGCATGCTGCTTTCGATGGATCCCCGCAGCGACCCGCTCCGGGCCGTCTCGATGCTCGCCTACATGGTCGGGAGGGATGCGAGGGCCGTCTCTTCGTTCCAGCAGGCGCAGGAGAGGCTCGTCATCGAGGAGGGCCTGCTCGCCGAGAAGGAGCGCGAGCTCGGCGAGACCCGTCGGATCGCGAGCGGCCGTCGCGAGAGCGCCGCCAAGAAGCGGGAGGAGAAAACCGCGCTGCTCGCGCGACTTCAGAGCGAATCGCGCCGCTCGGCGGAACGACTGGTGGAGCTGGAGGAAAAGGCGCGGCGCCTCGAGCGCCTCTTCACTCTGCTGTACGAGGAGAGCGGGCCGGCGCGCGAGTCACTGCGCATCGCCGAGTTCAAGGGAGCGCTCGACTGGCCGGTCCGCGGCGAGGTCATCGAGCCGTTCGGAAGGCTGAAAAGTACCGAATTCGACACGTACGTCGTCAACAACGGCATCCGAATCGCAGCGGAGCCGGGGGCGCCCGTGCGCGCCGTCTTCACGGGAACAGTTCTTTTCGCACAATGGTTTAAGGGCTACGGAAACCTCATCATCCTCGACCACGGCGACCGGGTGTTCTCGCTCTATGGAAATACGCGCGGAGCGAGCCTCACCCCCGGCGAGAAGGTCCAGGCGGGCGCGGCGATCGCGTCCGTCGGTGAAGGGGAAGAGGGGAGCGCCGGATACGTCTACTTCGAGATTCGCGAGGATAATCGCCCCGCGGATCCGAGGGGCTGGCTTCGTTAGGATGAACATGAATCGAAAAAGGATCGCCTTTCTCATCGTCTCGATCGCGCTGATGGTCACCCTCCTCGCCGGAGGAGTGTTCGGCCAGGCGATCTCCAAAGACAACGTGTATCGCCATCTGAGCATCTTCACGGAGATCTACTCGCTCGTCCGGAGCAGCTACGTGGAAGACGTCGACCCGAACACGCTTCTCGCAGGGGCGTTCGACGGGCTCACGGACGCCATCGACGAGTTCAGTTACTACGTTCCACCGGCGCAGATGGCTGGATACCGCGACTTCACTCAGCCCGAAGCGATCGGCCTCGGTCTCGTCGTCAGCCGCCGTTTCGGCTACGCCTTCGTCATTGCCCCCGTCGAGGGTTCTCCCGCCGACACGGCCGGCATCGAATCCGGCGATTTCATCGAGCGGATCGACGGCAAACCGACTCAGGAGATGGCTCTCTGGCAGATCCGCTCCGCGCTCCATGGGGATCCGAACACGAAGGCCGACCTCGTGATCCTCAAGGGATCGATGAACAAGCGCGAGACCCTGACTCTCCAGCGCCAGGCGTACTCGGCTCCGAAAACGTCCTTCCGCGCGATCGAGGGCGTGGGCTACATCCGCATCCCGACATTCCTGGACTCGACTCCCTCGGAGCTGGCCGCGTCCCTCGACGACGCCAGCAAAGAGCGGGCTTCCGCAGCTGATCATCGATGTTCGCGAGAACGCGGACGGCTCGATTCCCGCCGCGATCGCCTCCGCCGATCTTCTCCTCGGAAAGGGGACGATCGCTTCGCTCAAGGGGCGGCGCGTGGAGCCGAAGACCTGGTCGGCCGATGAGCGGACCGCATGGCGGGGCGAGTTGCTCGTCCTCGCCGACACGAGCTCCGCTTCCGCCGCGGAAGTCTTCGCAGCCGCGATCCGAGACAACGAAGCGGGCAGGCTCGTCGGAACGCGCACCTACGGAAAAGCGATCGAGCAGAGGCTCGTGAAGCTCGACAGCGGCGGGTCTCTCATGGTGACCGTCGCCGATTACGCGACGCCGAAGGACCAGAAGATCCGCGGGGAAGGGCTCCGTCCCGACGTGCTGGTGGACCTGACACCCCTCGCGATCCGGAGCGATGAGGAGGCGAAACAGGAGGTGCCCGACCTGATTCTCCAGAAAGCCCTCTCCGTCCTCAAGGCCGAGCCCCAAAAGAAAGCCGCGTGAGCGGTGAGAAACGAACCGGGCGCCGCCGGCCGCTGATGAGGCGCGACCCTCTCGGGCCGCGGCCACCATTCCGCGTGATCGCGCTGACGCTCGGCCTGCCGGTCGTCGGCTTTCTCGCCTTCGTCCTCTACCAATGGGGCTTCGGAGCCAGGCCCGCCCCGCCCCCCCAAAAACCGCCGGCGCCCCAGGAAGCGCGCTCCATTCCCCGGACCGATCCGAGGCGCCCGCGCGAGGCTCCCGCCTCCCCGGCGAGGCCCGTCCCTGAGCGCGGGAAGATCGCTCTCATCCTCGACGACGTCGGCTACGACACGGCGGCCGCTCGCCGAGCGGCGGACCTCGGCGTGCCTCTCACGTTCGCGGTCATCCCCGGAACCCCTCATGCGGCCGCCGCCGCGGAGTACCTCGCCGCGCATGGCTTCGACATCCTCTGCCATCTGCCGATGGAGCCGGAGGGCTTTCCGGACGTCTCACCCGGCGAGGGGGCGATCCTCCAGTCGATGAGCGACGGGGAGATCCGCGCGCGGACCCTCGCAATGCTGCGCAGCATTCCGCACGCGAAAGGCGTCAACAACCACATGGGGTCGGCCGCGACGGCCGATCCGCGCGTGATGGGGAGCGTTCTCGGCGCGCTGCGCGACGAAGAGGTCTTTTTCGTCGACTCGCGGACCACTCCCCGTTCCGTCTCGATCGCCGTGGCCCGGCAGCTCGGCGTCCGAAATGCCGCGAGGGACACCTTCCTCGACGACGACCGGAGCGAAGCCGCCGTCAGGCGTCAGCTCGAAGTGCTGGCCCGCGATGCCGACGGCGGGACCGCGATCGGAATCGGCCACCTCTACCCGTCGACCCTTCGCGTGCTCGCGCAGGAGCTGCCGCGCCTCCGCGCCCGCGGGTACCGATTCGTCCGGGTCAGCGAAGCCGTTCGCTGACGGCGGCCGTTCCCGTTCCGAAATGCCGGGCCGGGGGGGCTGTTGCATCGTCCGTGACCCGAAAATTCGTCGTCGTCCTCGCGCTCGTCGCCGCGGTTTCCGCGCGCATTGCCGCCGCCGCGGAGATCATGCCGGTCTCCGAGATCCGGAAGGGGATGAAGGGGTACGGAGTCACCGTTTTCGAAGGGACCGGGCGGGTTCGATTCGACGTCGAGATCATAGGACTCCTCCCGAAGATGGGCCCGGGCCAGGACCTGATCCTCGCGCGCGTCGACTCCGAGATCCTCAGGGAGAGCGGCGTCGTCGCGGGCATGAGCGGCTCTCCGATCTTCATCGATGGAAGGCTGATCGGTGCTCTCGCGTACTCGTGGCAATTCGCGAAGGAGCCGATCGCGGGGATCACGCCGATCCAGGAGATGCTGCGTATCGCGCGGAACGGTTCTGCCGCAACGCGCGCGGTCCCCGCTTCCAGGGTCTTCGCGAAGACGGACCTCGCGCGGCTTCTCGTCGATCCCGCTGCGGGCGATCTCGAGCCGATGATCGCGGCGATCTCGCGTCCCGGCGCGTCCGCCGCCGGCGCTCTGCCCATCGCGACTCCGATCTCGTTCGGGAACTTCGCGCCGGAGACCCTCGAGCGGTTCGGAAAAGTCTTCGAGGCCGGCGGCTTTCTTCCCGTCCCCGCGGGAACGGCGGCGGCCGGAGCGACCGTGGCCACAGGAGATGCGCCTCCCTTCCAGCCAGGCGACTCCATCGGCGCCATCCTCCTCGAAGGCGACTTTTCGGTCGCGGCCACCGGGACGGTCACGCACGTCGACGGCGATCGCGTCTGGGCGTTCGGCCATCCGTTCCTCGACATGGGAGAGATCGACGTGCCCATGGCGAAGTCCGAGGTCGTCGCGGTCTTCCCGAGCCTTTCGCGGTCGTTCAAGTTCGCGAACGGCGGAGAGGTCGTCGGAGCGTTCCGGCAGGATCGCGCCGCGGGAATCATGGGCGTGGTGGGCGGCGCGGCCGAGACGATCCCGGTCGAGCTGACGCTCGAGGGATCGCGCGGAACCGAGACGTATCGGGTCCGGCTCGCGAAGCATCCGATGCTCTCCCCGCTGCTTCTCGCGATGGTCGCCGACAGCGTGGTCGCGGTGGGGCAGCGCGCCGCGGGCGAGCGGACTGTCATGCTGGACTCCGAGATCGAGGTCGAAGGGGTCGCCAAACCGATTCGCCTGCGGGACGGATGGGCTGGGGCCGAAGCGCGACAGTCGATCCCGATCTACCTCGCGGTCATCTCCGGCTATCTGCTGTCCAACGAGTTCACCGACGCACCGATCCGTTCGATCAAGCTCCGGCTCCGCCACGATGACGCGCTCCGCGTGGCCCACCTCGCGCAAGCGTCGATCGAGCCTCCGGCGGACGGGGAGATCAACCCCGGCGACACCCTGCGCGTCCGCGCCCTCCTGAGGCCTTATCGCGGCGAGCCGTTCACCGAGACCTTCGAGATCCGCGTGCCCGAGAGCGCCCGCCCCGGCGCGGCCTATCTCTTCGTCGGCAGCGGCCGCGCCGCCAACCGCCTCGACTTCTCGCTCGTCCCTCCGGATCCGCAATCCCTTCCCCAGGTCGTCGACGTCATCGAGCGCCTCCGCTCCGCCACCGACCTGACCGTCGCGCTCTACGGGGAGAGCGAGGGCGTCGTCTCGGCCGGCGTCTATCATCCGAAGCTTCCGCCCTCGATGCAGGCGGTCGTCACCGGCGACACGACCAACTCCTCGTCCGCTCCCGTGAAAGTCGACGCCTCGGTTCAGCAGTTCCGCACACTCGATTACGTGATCGACGGCGCGGTCCGCATCGATTTGCAGATCCGCCCTCTGCTCTGAAACACTTCGCCGCCACCACGTCGTCGGAAACGCCGTCCCGGAGAAGGAGTTCCATGCGCGTCTTCTTCGCACTCTCGATCAGTCTGCTGGCGCTCGCGCCGGACGCTTTCGCCGTCCGGCCCGAGTTCTGGCGACTCCAGTCGCCCGGCGACCTCCTCGCGGGCGAACCCGAAGGAACTGCGATCACGTCCACCGGTCAGCTTCTCGCCGGACCTTCCGTCTCGAAGATTGCGAGCTTCCCCGAGCCCTTCGTCCTTTCCCAGGTATCCGACGGAGCAGGGAACCGCTTCGTCGGCACCGGCAACGAAGGGCGCGTCTACCGGATCGTCGGCGGCGAAGCCAAGGCGCTCTTCAAGGCCGCCGAACCGGAGGTCTACGCGCTCGCCTTCAGCCGCGGCGCCCTCTACGTCGGGACTTCACCCTACGGAAAGATCTACCGAGTCGACCCGGCCACGGGGACGGCCACGACGTTCTTCGACCCGCAGGAGGCCTACATCTGGGCGATCGTCGCCCTGGCGGATGGATCGCTCGCGGCTGGAACGGGAATCGACGGTCGCGTCTGGAAGATCGCGCCCGACGGGAAGGGCTCCGTCCTTTTCGATGCGCCCGAGACACACATCCGCTCCCTTGCGACGTCCGGCAGCCGCATTCTCGCCGGCGGCGCAGGCGAAGGGCGCATCTACGAGCTCGGGTCCTCGGGAGGGCGCGCGCTCTTCGACTCCGATTTCACGGAGATCACGTCGATCTGGATCGACCCTTCGGGGACCGGATGGGCCGCGGGAGTCTCGAGCACCCTTCCTTCGAGCGCGCCGCCCAAGCCGGAGCCCCAGCAGCCGCCGCAGCAGCCCGCACAGGCGCCGGCACAGCAGGGACAGCAGCAGCCCGCGCCGTCCGCGGGCGCGCCGCAGCCCTCCGTCGACGTCTCGGTCTCGTTCGATCAGCCCGCGAGCTCGATCGGCGGGGGGAGCGCCGAGCTCTACCGCATCGATGGCGACGGCTTCGTCAACAGCGTCCGGAAGTTCGACCGTGAGATGGTCTACGCGCTCGCCGCAGGCGACCGCGAAGGCTCGCTCCTGATCGGGACCGGTCCCCTCGGTCGAATCTATCGGTGGAGCGCCGGCGAGATCGCCCTGGTCGCCTCCCTCCCCGAAAAGCAGGTCGTCTCCATCGACGCGGCCCGCGAGAGCGTCCTGGTCACGACGACGAACTCGGGCGCGGTCTACCGGCTCGGCAACCCGGGCGAAGGGAAGATCGAGTACCGCTCGCAGGTGAAGGACACCGGCCGCTTTTCGACGTTCGGCGAGTTCGCGCTGGAGGGTCGCGGTCTGGGCGGGCTCCGCAGCTCGTTCCGCAGCGGCAACACGGCGACTCCCGACGAGACCTGGAGCGACTGGTCGAGCTCGAGCGGGCCCACGGGTCGAATCGGCGCGCCCGGGGCGCGCTACCTCCAGTGGCGCCTCAGCGCGGACAAGGCGAGCTCCGCGTTCATGATCAACTCGATGACCGCGGGCTACTCGAACCGCAACGTGGCTCCGGCCATCGACGCTCTGTCGGTGAACGACCCGGGCGTGGTCTTCGTGAGCGGCGCGTTCCCCTCCGCGCCGCAGGTGCTCGAGGCGACGAACCCCGACGAGTACGGGATCTTCAGCAGCCTGGACGCGCCGCGGGATCGGAACGAGCCGGGCAAGCGCCTGTTCAGGAAGGGGTACCGGACCATCAGCTGGAAGGCGAGCGATCCGAACGGCGACTCGCTGCGGTTCGGCGTCTGGCTCCGCCCGCGCGGCGCATCCGAATGGTTGCGGCTACGGGAGAACATCGAGGAGACGCAGATCAACTTCGACACCTCGCAGCTCCCCGACGGCATCTATGAATTGCGCCTCGTCGCCACCGACGGCCGGGACAACCCCGAGACGCCTCTCTCCGAGGATCGGGAGGGGGTGGCCTTCACGGTCGACAACACCGCGCCGGCGATCTCGACCGCGCGCAGCGGTGAGACCATCGTCGTCACGGTGCGCGATGCGCTCTCTCCCGTTTCGACCGCCGAGTACGCGATCGACGCAAAACAGTGGGTGCGCATTCAGCCGTCGGACGGACTCGCGGACTCCCCCGAGGAAGAGTTCCGCTTCCGGCGTGCGGAGATCGAAGGAAAGTTCGTCGTCTTCCGCGTCGTCGACGCATCGTGGAACGTCGCGTCGTCGAGCATCGTCCCGTAGCGCGCGCGCTCTCTCGCGGAACGGGCCGCGGGCGGATTCCAAAAGCCTCTATAATGACCACGGCCGAGGAGGGAGAGAATCGTATGTGGCGGCGATTCGGGACGCTCGCACTGATCATCTGCGCGATCGCGTGCGCGCCGCCCGAGCGGCCCGCGGAATCGCCGAGCACGGAGGCGCCCGCGATCCCGGTCGACGGCGGCGTCCTGCTTCGGCATCTCGACACCGACGTCGGCACGTTGAATCTCGTGATGCATTCGACCCAGTCGGAAAAGCTCGTTCTCTCCTATCTGTACGATCCCCTCATCGAGTTCGACCAGCGCCTGGAGGTCATTCCGGGTCTCGCCCGCGAATGGAGCGTCTCGGACGATCACCTGACCTGGACCTTCCGCCTCCAGCCCAACGCGACCTTCAGCGACGGAAGGCCCGTGCGCGCCTCCGACGTCGTGTTCACGCTCCGGAAAATCGTCGACCCGAAGTCTCAGGCCGTGCAGCTCTCGGGGATGTTCGAAGGACTCGATCTCGAGAACACTCGGGCCATCGACGACAGGACCGTTCAGGTCGCGTTCAAGTCGGCGAGGCCCTCGCAGCTCTACGCGTTCAACATCGGCGTCCTTCCCGAGCACGTTTACTCGCGCGGGAACTTCACGAAGGCCTTCACCAGCCGCGCGGTCGGGACGGGCCCCTACAAGCTCGTCAAGCGGGAGGCGGGGCGGGAGATCCGCCTGGAACGCCGCGAGGACTACTGGCGGGAGAAGCCATACATTCAGACCATCGTTTTCAGGATCATCGGCGACAAGGCGCAGGCCTGGAACGCGCTCCGAACGGGCGAGATCGACGAGACCATGGCGACGACGGATCAGTGGCTGCAGGACCGTGAGAATCCCGCAGTCACGTCGCGCGTCGAGTTCCACCGCTTCTACGAGCTCGGCTACAACTTCGTCCCCTGGAACAACCGCGATCCGATCCTCTCGGACAGCAGGGTCCGCCGCGCCCTGACGATGTCCCTCGACCGCCGCCTCATCGTGGAGAAGCTCTACTACGGCACGGCGCGAATCCTCACGGGACCCTTCACGCCGAACCATTGGGCGTTCAACCCCTCGGTCGGCCCGATCGAGTTCGACCCGCAGGGAGCGCGGAAACTGCTCGCCGAGGCGGGGTGGAAGGACACCGACGGCGACGGTCTTCTGGACCGCGAAGGCGTTCCGTTCCGGATCGAGATGCTGCTCGCCTCCAGCGATTCGCCCGGCGCGAACCAGGCGCAGATCTTCCAGCAGGACCTCCAGCGGATCGGCGTCCACCTCGACATCACCAAGCTCGATGGAGCGACCCTGATCAGCCGCGTTCTCGCGGGCGACTTTCAGGCGACGATGCTCGCCTGGTCGCTCGATCTCGATCCCGACCTCTATTCGATGTTCCACTCGTCCCAGGTCCCGCCGAACGGTCAGAATTTCGTCTTCTACTCCAATCCGGCGGTCGATGCTCTCATCGACGAAGGACGCACCACGTTCGATCAGGACAGGCGGGTCGAGATCTACCGCGAGCTTCACCGCCTTCTCGCGGAGGACCAGCCGTATACGTGGACGATCCAGGCGTCCACGAAATGGGCCGTGAACAAGCGAGTCCGCAACGTGCTGGAGGCTGAAGGATTCGGCCTGTTCGGCTGGTATCCCGGACCGCTCCAGTGGTGGATCGCTCCGGAGGACCGCCGGTTCGATCCGGTGCGCAGCGAGCCGTGATGCGATGAAACGGTACCTGGCGCGCCGTCTCGCCTCGACCGCCGTGACTCTCGCCGGGATCGTCCTTGCCGTCTTCCTGCTGATCCACGCCGCCCCCGGCGATCCCGCGCTCCTTTACGCGGGCGTCCACCCCGGCGAGCGCGTCTCCGAGGCCGTTCTAGCCGAGATCCGGATGGAGCACGGTCTCGACCGCCCGCTGCCCGCGCAACTCGCCGCCTGGACCGCCCGTGCCGCCCGCTTCGACCTCGGCGAGTCGATCCTCCACCGGCGCGGCGTCGCGGATCTGATCGGAGAGAGGCTTCCTCCCACGCTCCTCCTCAACGGTCTCGCGCTCCTTCTGGCTGTCGTGGTCGGCGTCCCCATCGGCGTCGCCTCCGCCACCCGCCCCGGATCCTTCTTCGACCGGGCCTCGGCCGCGACCCTCTTCTTCCTCTACTCGCTTCCTGCCTTCTGGACGGCTCTGCTGCTCATCGAGATCTTCGGCGTCCGGCTTCAGCTCCTGCCGCTCTTCGGAGCGGTCGCAGCCGGACACGACGCGCTCGGGATCGGTGGGCGCTTCGCCGACCGCCTGGTACACCTGATCCTCCCGGTGACCGTTCTCGCATACGGGATGATCGCGTTCCTCGCGCGGTTCGTACGCTCTTCCCTCCGCGAAGTCCTCGGCGAGGAATACGTCCGCACCGCGCGCGCGAAGGGCGCCGGTATGGCTACCGTCGTCTGGAGCCACGCCTTTCGGAACGCTCTCGTCCCGATGGTCTCGCTCCTCGGCGTCGTCATCCCGTGGCTCCTTTCCGGAAGCGTGGTGGTCGAGCAGATCTTTCAGTGGAACGGCATCGGGAGCCTGTTTTTCGGCGCCATCCTCTCGCGGGATTTTCCGCTCGTGATGGGGCTGACGCTCGTCAGCGCGCTCGTCACGGTCGCTGCATCCGTCATCTCCGACGTGCTGTATGCCGTCGTCGATCCTCGCATCCGTGTCGGAGGCACGTCGTGAGGCGGCGGCCCGGGCGGAGCCGGATCGTCGTGGGGGGCAGCCTCCTCGCGGCGCTCGGGCTGGTCGCGCTTCTCTCGCCGCTTCTCGCGACGGAGCTGCCTCTCGCGAGCGAGGTCGCCGCACACCGGGAGTATCCGGCGTTCCGCGCGTGGCTGCCGGCGCTCCTGGGAAAGCCGGTTCGCGCATCCGCCGAGCGGGAAGGGGAGGCGATCGTGGCGGCCCCCGTCCCATGGGCGCCGGGCCGAATCGACCTCGCGGCGCGCCTCGAGCCTCCCTCGCGCGAGCATTGGCTCGGCACCGACGAGCTCGGGCGCGACCTTCTCGCGCGGGTGATCCACGGCGCGAAGATCTCTCTTCTCGTCGGCTTCTCCGCGGCTGCCTTCGCGCTTCTGCTCGGCGTGTTCTTCGGCGGAATCGCAGGGTACTTCGGCGGCTGGCTCGATCTCATCATCAGCCGGCTCGTGGAGATCGTCATCGCCTTTCCTTTTCTCGTTCTCCTCCTCGCGCTCGTCGCGGTTCTCTCGCCGGGGATCGCGACCATCATCGTCGCCCTCGCCGCGACCTCGTGGCCGACCGAGGCTCGGCTGGTCCGGGGAGAAGTCCTCCGGCTTCGCGAAGCGGACTACGCCCTCGCGGCGCGCGCGACGGGCGCCGGGCCGGCGCGCGTCCTGCTCAGGCACCTTCTTCCCAACGCGATTCAGCCCGCGCTCGTGAGCGCGAGCTTCGGCATCTCCGCGGCGATCATGGTCGAGTCGGCGATCTCATTTCTGGGGTTCGGGGTTCCGCTGCCGCATGCGTCCTGGGGAACGATCCTCTCCTCGGCCGACGAGCATCTCCGCCGCGCGTGGTGGCTCGCGCTCTTTCCAGGAATCGCGATCTTCGTGACCGTCGTGGCGAGCAACATGGTGGGGGAGGGGCTTCGCGAGCGCCTCGAACGGAAGCGCGCCGCCACCCGCCCTTGAAGCCGCCTTCAGCGAGGCGGACGGCCCAGCCGCGCTCCGAGCCGTTCGAGGACGATCGGCGGAACGAGGCGGCTCACGTCGCCTCCCAAACGGAAGACTTCCTTGACGAGACGCGAGGAGACGAAGGTGTACTCGACCGCCGGCATCATGAAGATCGTCTCGGTGTCGGGCGCCAGCTCGCGGTTCATCAGCGTCATCTGGAACTCGTACTCGAAGTCCGAGACCGCGCGGATGCCGCGCACGACGACGTTTGCGTTCACTTTCCGGGCGAAGTTCACGAGAAGGCCCGAAAAGGAGAGGATCTCGACCGCCGGCAAATGCGCCGTCACTTCGCGAATGATCTCGATTCGCTCGGCGACGTTGAACAGCGGCGCCTTTTCCTCGTTCTCGAGAATCCCGACGATGACGCGGTCGAAGAGTCGGGTTCCTCTCTCGATGATGTCGAGGTGGCCGTTCGTGATCGGATCGAAAGAGCCCGGGTAGACGGCAGTCCGCATGACGACGAGTCTAGGCGTCCGGGGGTCCGGGAGTCTAGAAGTCTGCGGGTGCGAAGGCGACGAGCCGAGAAGTCAGAGCCGCACGGCCACACCGAAGTCCAGGAGTCGGAGCCGATGACCGCGCTGATCGCCGACTCCCAGACTCCTGGACTCCAAGACCCGTGGACGCGCGGCCCCAGCCGCCCCTACTGGCCCGGGATGTACGTCGGATCCTGGCGTCAGATTGTCGACGGCGGATCCATACGCGACGATCTTTCCGTCTCCTCCGACGACGCGCAACGCGATCCGCGCGTTGTACGTCGTTCCCGCGTTGAGCGTCTTGAGCACCGCGTTGATCTGCCGGAACTCGTTGGGTTTGAGCGTGAACTCCATCTTCGGCGTCACGCGGGACTCGGCCGGGAAGGCGGTCAGCTCGATCCGCACTTCTTTCCCCGTGACCTCCACGATCCCGAGGTTCGTGCGGATGTTGCTCGACTGCTCGAGCTGGAGCACCTGAACCGCCCGGTCGCCCAGCCCGATCGCGTCGTCCTCGGTCACGGCCGCCATGAACTGCCCGTAGCTGCCCGCCTCGCGCTGGTCGTACGTCCGCCCGGTGACGACGAGCTCCGAGTCGGTCGCCGTCGTGATCTGGATCGCCCCGCCCGTGTTGCTCTCCCCGAACAGCGTCGGCACGATGTCGCCCAGCGTCTTGATCTTCCCGGGGCCGATCTCGACCGTGGCCGTCTTCGCGGCCGACGAGGCGCCGACCGGGAAGAACGCGACTGTCGCGCTCACCGAGGCGAGCCCCGCGTTGAACACCTGCACGTCCGAGCGCCACCGCGCCTGGCCCGTGTTGAAGTGGGCGATGCCCGGCATCACGTACTTCCGCGCCCCGATCTTCGCTAGATCGACCGCGTGCACCTGGAGCGGGTCCCCCGTGATGTTGTCGACGACCGAGGCGTACGCCGTGATCTGTCCGTCGCCCGAGAGGACTTCGACCTCGGCGCGCGCCGTCGTGACGTTCGTCAGGCCGTTGGCCGCCAGGACCTGGTTGAGCTGGCGGTGTTCGCCGGCCTTCAGGCTGAGTGGAACCGTGAGGATCTTCGCTCCCTCGCCGTCGTAGAAGCGGATCTCCAGATTGACCGGCTGTCCGGAAGCCTCGACCACGCCGAGATTGCTCCGATACGCGCTCGACTGCGCGAGCTGCTGGAGAGACAGAATGCTCTTCTGCCCTCCTGCCGGAGTTCCTCCGCCCACGAACGAGGCGAACGGGAGGGCCGGGATGTACTCGCCCAGCGTCCCCTGCGACGTCTTGTTGTACGTCCGCGAGGAGGCGAGCGACACGAGCGTGCGCGTGACCGGGATGGCCTGCGCCCCCTTGCCCGCGCCCGTCGTTCCGAGCGGCCGGATCTCGAGCACGCCCGTCGCTCCTTCACCCGGCAGCGAGCCGAGCCCGTACCACTGCTTGACCACGTCGTTGAGCGCCGCGTTCTGGCCCGCCGCGAGCTCGATCTCGCTGCTCTTGCCCGTCTGGGTGCCGTCCTCTCCGGAGACCGTGAGATTGAGCGCGTACTTCTGCTTGTCCGCTTCCGAGATTGAGCAGGCGCATGTCCGTCTGCCATTCGGAGTTCACGCCCGTCGCGTGCGCGACGGCTGGGATGATGAGCGAGTCCGCGCTCGGCGCGCCTTTCCCCTTGTTCGTGACCGGCGTGACGAGCGTGACCGAGACCGGCCTCGACCCCGTGATCGGGGTGGTCTCCATCGCCTGCTTGCCGGCGGCGACCGCGGTAAAGGTGATCGTCACCGTTCCGGTGTTCGTTCCCACCGGCAGGCCGGTGGGAGTCGTGATGACCGTCAGCGTAACCCCGGCGGGGCCGATCGTTCCGGCGGCGGGCTCCACCCGCATCCAGTCGCGATCCGTCGTCGCCACGAAGGTGTAGCTCGTCTGCTGGTCCGGGGTAGGGGAGCCCACGAACATCTGTTGCCGGATCTCCTCCTCGTTGCCGAACTGCACGACCGTCTCGGCTTCCGTCGACGCGGGCGGCGGGAGCGGAATCACGACGATCCGCCCCACGTCGGAGAACGCGCACCCCTGCTGGGCGAGCTTCACCCGGTAGTAGTACGCGCGCGGCTCGGTCACCGAGTGCTCGAACATCGCGAAGACGAACTCGCCGGTGGGGTCGACTTCTCCCGTCTTCTGGGCCACCACGGTCGTGAAGGCCTCCGTGTCGGATTCCTCGAACAGGTAGCTCACGCCGACCGAGACGATCGTCGCCCGCACCTGGTACGGCTTGTCCGTCGTGACCTCTCCCTGGAGCGAGAGCACCGGCGGGAAGCAGGCCACGCTCACCTGCACCGTCCGCGACGAGGCCGTCCCGCACCCTTCGGGAAGAATCGCGTCCACGCGCCACGCGAGCGTGGCGCCCGCCGGAACCTCCGCGCTCATCGAAGGGGCCGCCTCGGTCCCCTCGACCGTGCCGGCGCTCTGGAACGCCCCGCCGTTGATCGAGAGGAACAGCTCGTAACGAACGGCCCCGCTCACCGGCGACCACCGGAACAGAACCGGAGTCGCGTCGATGGCGCCCGCCTCCAGGGGGCGATCGGCTCGGGAATCCCGTCGGGGCAATCGCGAACCACGGTGAGGAGCCGATTGGTCGAGGAGAGGCTCGGGCACCCGCCATCGAAGTCCGCGAGGACCGACCAACTGTAGTTCCCCAGCGGAATCGTTGCGGTCGTCGAGACGGTCGCAGGCAGAGGCGCCGCCGGCTGCGGGATCACGGCGATCTCTTCGAGACCGCCCGTCGCACTGAAGATCACGACGTGGTATCGCAGCGCATCGGCGACCGTCGTCCACTCGAAGCGCACCTCGGGAGTCACCTCGGCGCCCGCACCGGGCGCGACGAGTGAGGGCGCGCTGTTCGGGCAGGGATCGATCACCGTGAAGCGAACGCACGCCGATGCGGGAGGCGTGGTGCAGCCCGAGCTTTCCGCCACGACTTTCCAGTCGTACTCGCCCGGAGCGAGCCCGCTGAACCCCATCGATGTGCCCGTCGTCGTCCCGAAGAGCGTCGAGCATCCCGAGCCCGCCGGACCGAGGTAGACCTTGAAGGACGTCGCGCCGGTTCCGCCGCTCCACGAAAGCGTCCCGCTCTGGCCGGCCTGCGCGCCCGACGAAGGCGAGAGCGCAACCACGGTCGTGGGACATGGGACCGGCTGGACCGTCACCGTCACGGTCCCGATCGCGAGGCCGCCGACGCCGTCCGAGACGGTGTAGGTGAACGTGTCCGTCCCCGAAGTTCCGTTGGGGGTGTACGTGCACGATCCGGCGGCGGTACAGGTCACCGTTCCGAGCGAGCCGCTCGTCCAGGCGGTTACCGAGAGGGGGTTCCCGTCGATGTCGCTGTCGTTGCTCAGAACGTTGATGCCCACCGGCGTGTCGGCCGTCGTCGTCGCGCTGTCCGCCCCCGCGGTCGGCGCGTCGTTGACGGGCGTGACGGTGATCGTGACCGTCGCCATGGTCGAGAAGGAGCCGTCGCCGGCCGAGTACGTGAACGAATCCGTTCCGTTGAAATTCGCGTTCGGCGTGTACGTGCAATCCGTAACGCCGCACGAGACGACGCCGTTGCCGGCAGCGGTGTTCCCGACGATCGAGAGAGTCGTCCCCTCGGGATCGCTGTCGTTGGAGAGGACCGGAATCGTCACGGCCGTATCCTCGGCCGTAGAAGCCGTGTCGTTGACTGCCACGGGGGGATCGTTTACGGCGGTGACGGTGATACTCACCGTGGCCGTCGCTGTTGCCGAGCCGTCGGTGATGGTGTACGTAAAGCTGTCCGTTCCGTTGAAGTTCAGGTTCGGCGTATACGTGCAATCCGTAGCGGAGCAGCTGACGGTGCCGCTGGTTCCCGGGGTGCTTCCGGAGACGGACGGAGTCGTCCCGTCGACGTCGCTGTCGTTGCTGAGAACCGGGATCGTGACGGGGGTGTCTTCGCTGGTCGTCGCGGTGTCGTTCACGGCGACCGGAGTGTCGTTGACCGCGGCGACGTTCAGAGTGACGTTCACCGGGCTCGAGACGTCCGTGCCATCGCTGATCTCGTAGGTGAACGAGTCGGATCCGTTGAAGTTCGCGTTCGGCGTGTAGGTGAACGAGCCGTTGCTGGCGAGGGATAGGATGCCGTTCGCCGGGCCGGTCATGACCGTCACCGTCATCGGATCGCCGTCGGCGTCACTGTCGTTCGAGAGCACGCCCGGAGCCGCGACGATCAGGGTCTGATCCTCCGTCGCGGGGTAGGTGTCGGCCGTGCCGACCGGCGCGGTGTTCACGACGGTCACGTTCACGGAAGCCGTGTTGTTCGCCGTGTTCGTCTCGTTCGTGGCGCTCACGGTCGCGGTGTTCGTGTACGTCCCGGCCGTGGAGGAAGCCGTCACGGCGAGAGTCAGGATGGACGACGTCGAGATTGGGAGCTCACCGCCGGTCCGAACGCAGGTCACGGTGGAGCCCGCGGGGGAGCAGAGCCACGCGCCGGACGCGGAGACGAACGTGAATCCCGCCGGTAAGGTGTCGACGACCTGGACGCCGTCGGCGCCCGCGTCGATCGACGCGTTCGTGACCGTGATGTTGTAGCTGAGCGAGCCGCCGCGCGTCACGGTCGGCGCAGAGGCTGTCTTGGCGACGGTTACGTCCGAATAGAGAAGCGTCGTCGTCACGGAGCCGGCGTCGTTCGTCGTAACGTTGTTGCCCGCGCTCGCCGTCAGCGAGGCGCTGTTCGTCATCGACGCGCCCGAGACTGGCGCATTCGCCGTGATCGAGATCGCGTTGTTGTAGTTCGCCACGAGCGAGGCCGCCGTGCACGTCACCGTGCTGGCCAAGAGCGAGCAGGTCCACTCGGGTCCGGGGGGCGTGACCGTCACTCCCGACACGCCCGCGGGGAGCGTGTCCGTGACGGTGACGCCCGTCGCGGCGAACTCGGTCGAGAGGTTCTTCACGGTCAGAGTCCACGTGACCGAACGGCCCGCCACGGCGCTCGCCGGGCCGCTCTTCGTGAGCTCCAGGTCGGCCGGAGCGATCGCGACCGCTGCGCTGATCTCCGAGGTCTCGTGCAGGCTCGCCGAGTTGTTGATCTTGGTGAGCGTCGCCGTGATGGCCGTGAGGGGGGGACTCTGCGCAGGTAACGCTACGGTCTGGTCGAAATTGACGGTGTTTGAAGTCGGAGAGGCGAACTGGATGACTCCGAGAGATACCCACGCCTCCGGGTCCGTCGCGTACGTTCCGTAAAGCTCGAGGTCGTACTCGATCATGCCGATTTCGTCGACATTGAAGCTGCCGAGGACGTGAACCTGGTTCCCTGCGGCCGTCTGGGCTGCCGAGGTAAGTACCGGAAAGTTCTGCAGTCTGTTGACGCCGACGTCGGGGTCATTCACGTCGTTCGCGGTGGTGCCGTCGTTCCCCAGGTCGATCCCCAGCCCTGCGTTGTCCTTGAGGCTCAGGTTCTTGATCTGGACGCCGGTGATCGCGTCGGAAGGCGTCGCGCCGACCTGGATCGCGTCGCCGGTGCTGTTCCGGATCGCCGCCGTGATCACGTCGGAGAAGCCGCCCGCATAGCCGTTCTCGACGAGGACGCCGACCCCGTTGGGCAGGGACGCGCCGGTCGGAGCGAACCCGATCTTGGGCCGGTGATGATGCTGCCGTCGGAGGTGCCGCTGAGGTCGACGGCGGCGCCGGTCGGGAACCCGCCGATCGCGAAGTTCGTGAGCGTTACCCGCGATATCGCCACGAGCCCGTTCCCGGCCAGGCCGTTCCCGTTGATGAGGATCTCGGCGCTGTCCGAATTGGGTCCAGTGATGGCTACGGGCGTCACTGAGCTGCTCAGCGACGGCAGCACGGCCACGAGCGTGATCGTGCAGACGTTCGGCGCGCCCGCCACACAGCCGGGATCGGTGTTCGGAATCGCGAACGTGATCGATGGACACCCGACCGAGCAGGCGTTTCGCGACTGGATCGCGAACCGCAGCATTCCCGTCGCCGGAGTGATGCTGTCCGTGGTCGTCGTTACGATGTAGGGCGAAGCCTGAGCGAACAGCGGCGTGCTCAGCAGGCAGAGAAGGATCGACACTGCGAGAAAACGGAGTAGGGAACGGCTCATGGATTCGCCTCGCGCGCCTAATCGGCTATTCTGGGAATCAAGTGAATGGCTGCTCCGCTATTTAACTCTCTAGCCTTGGGTTTAGCAATTACGACGGTAGTCGTATGGCCGCGCGTTTCCGCGGCCGCGCCGCCCCTCACACTCGAGCAGAAGGCCGGGCAGTTCGTCGGGACGACGCTCTCGGGTCTTTCGCGCGACGACGAGCTCGATCTCTGGCTGCGCGACCGCGGCGTCGGGCTGCTGATCTTCTATCGCGACGATATGCAGCCGCAACGGAAGGAACAGATCCGGATGGCCGTGGCGCGTCACGCCAGCGGTGGGCTCGCTCCGCTTTTCGCGATCGACCAGGAAGGGGGGTTCGTCGTGAGGCACGATCCCGCGGCGATACCTTCGCCGATGGCTCTCGGAGCGGCGAGCTCCGAGGACCTCGCGCGGCGCGCCGGACGCTTCGTCGGCTGTTCGCTTCGCGCCGCCGGGATCCACGTCGACTTCGCTCCCGTGCTCGACCTCAGCTCTCCGCTCGATAGCGGCATTGGAACCAGGAGTTTCGGCGGCGATCCGGCCGCCGTGAGCCGGCTCGGCGCGGCGTTCGTTCGCGGTCTCAACGCCGGCGGCGTTCTGTCGATCGCAAAGCACTTTCCGGGACAGGGATTCGCCGATACGGATCCGCATCTCGGGCCGTCGAAAAGCCTCCGGACGGGAACCGAGATGACCGGCGAAGACCTCCGTCCGTTCCGCGAAGCGATTGCGGCCGGCCTCTCGGGAGTCATGACCGCGCACGTCAGCTATCCCTACTGGGTCGACGCGGACGGCGCGCCGGCCTCGATCTCTCCCCACCTCCTCGGGACGGTCCTCCGCGGAGAGCTCGAGTTCAAGGGGCTCGTCGTGACCGACTCGATCCAGATGCGCGGCCTGGGAGAGGACCTCGGGGCCGGCGAGCTGGCCGTCCGGGCGATCGAAGCGGGAGCCGACATCATTCTCGCGCCCGCGCCCGTCGAGCGCGAGGGCGTGTTCGTCGCAATCCGGGAGGCCATCCGCTCGGGGCGCCTCCCGCAAGCGAGGGTCGAGCGCACGCTCGCCCGTCTTCGCGCCGCCCGGGCGAACGCGCAGGATCGCGATGCCCCCTGTGAACCGGACGATCCGGTCGCGGACGAGATCGCGCGCGCTTCGATCACGCGGATCGGCGCCGCCCCGCCGCTCGATCCAGCATCGTCCTTCTTCATCGGTGCGGCGGGGGAGCTCGCGGACCGGTTTTCCGCGGAGCGTCGACACCTGCTACCGATCCAGCCGCCGCGCGACGCTGCCGCTCTCGGGGCCCGCCTCGCGGAGGTTCGCGCCTGCGGGCCGGTTCGACTCGTCGCCCTCGTCCACAACGCCTCCCAGGCCGCGCTCGTGACGCGCTGCGGAACGAGCTCCCGTCCATCCCCCTCACGCTGATCGCCGGCGGCTCGCCGTACGACGCCGCCGGGATCGTCGCCGACGAATACTTGTTCACGTACGGCTGGCGGCCGGAATCGGTCCGCGCGCTGCTCGCCGTGCTCGACGGAAAACACGGCGCGCCGGGAGGGCTGCCGGTCGACGTGGAAAGCGTAGGCCAGATCGGGGAGGGGGAGACGAGCTACGATCCCTGACCTCACCTCGCTCTCGCGCCTCGGACGGTGAACGTCTGGCCGCCGAGGCGAGCTCTGAGGCCGGAGGTCGAACTGACCGGCGCCCGTGATCGAGCTCGTCGACTCGAAGGTGTGGCTGCCTCCCTCGATCCGGAGGCTTGCCGACGCCCCGATCGTCATGGCGCCGGTGTAGGTGCCGCCCCCGGTCATGGAGAAGAGCCCGGAGCCGGCGTCCAGAACGACGGTGCCGCCATTGGAGAACGGCGCATTGATGTCCAGTCGCACGCTGCTGAATTTCTTCGTGATCGTTCCGGTGTTGACCAGCGGTCGTGCGACGGTGGTCGGACCCGCGCCCGCCTCGATCGTAATGGTCCCTCCTGGCGCAACGGTCGTCGCGCCGGTGCCCGTCATCGCGCCTCCCGTCCAGGAGAGCACACCGTTGATCGTCAGAGAGCCGTCGCCACCGATCGTTCCGGCGAGACGGACACTCGTATTGATGCCGATCGTCGAGGCTCCGGCGAGCGTCAGCGCCTGACCCGGCGGGACGATGAGCTCGCAGAGACCCATCGTGCACGATGCGGCGACATTGACTGCATCCGCCGGTAACACATCGAGAGTCAGTGTGTAGCCCTGCGCAGGATTGAGGGTGACCGTGTCGATCGTGCCAGGCAACGATCCGGGATAGCGCGTAGCGGTCCCGCTGTTCCAAATTGACAGATTGCTCCAATTGAAGGTGCCGATCGAGGTCAGCGTGAACGGATCCGCGCTCAGCGGCGCCGCGATCGCGAGAAGGATCAGTAGTGCGGAGCAGGGGAGATCGACCCGTGGAAGAGTCCTGGTCGAGTCAGAACGAGCCGACGAAAGACATTCGAACTCCGATCGCCGTCGAGAACGGCCGTAACGGACGCATCCCATCACACGCAGTCGCCTGCCTCGGATCCGTCGACTCTATGACGGGATGCCAGGCGCGCCCCGTGACGTCGAACCGGCTTCGCCAGCACGATTGTCACATTGCGCTGTACGCGATCGGCCTTCGCCCCTCGGAGGTTTTCCGAGAGCCAAGATGCGAAGCACCGCGCGGCGGTCGGGCCCCCCTCGACAGAGACCGGCGCGGCCGGTCCCTGCGTACGGCTTTCTGCCGGTCGGGCAGCGCGCCGCGCTCGACGTATGAAGCGGAAGCGCTGCGCGCCGGGACGGTTGCCCGTGGACCTGGGGAAGAACGCGAAGCTGGGTCGGGGACCGCCTGTGCCTCAGCTCAGAAGCTCGAGGATCTCCGTGAGCGACGTCCGCGCGCGCTGGTGAACGTGGTCGGAGGGGGTGCTGGCGGTGAGCCGGATGACTTTGTTGTACTGCTCGACGGCCCGCCCCAGGTCGCCCAGATGCCGGTGATAGAGCTCGGCGATGCAGAGCTTCGCCTCCGAGTTCATCGGATCGACCTCGAGGATCTTGTTCAGGAAGATCAGCGCCGAATCGTACTTCCCGTCATCGAGCGCCATCCGGTAGCGAATTCGATAGAGCGAGATCAGGTCCTGAGGCGAGGGGCTGACCCACGCGCCCGGCAGATACGTTCGAATTGCTGAGAGAAGACGCCCGCGCTGGGGCGCCTGAGAACGTCTCACCTGGATCCGCTCCATCCCGTGCCCACCCTTTCCCAGGTTGTTCATCGATTATTTTAGGTTGCGCGGAGCGGATCGTCAAGATGTTTACGACCGGAAACCGTTCTCCGTTCCCCTTTGTCCGTTCTCCGACCTGCGGGGAGATCCCGATTGGAGCCGTCGCGGCGAGAGCGACGGCAATAGAGTCGCGAGCCGTTCGGAGAACGAGGAACGAAGGAACGGAGAACGGTTTTACCGCTCGCGCGACATCACGAACTCGAGGGCGAACTCGAGCGCCTGCCGCGCCATCGACTGCGGGAAGGGATCGAGTGCGGCCGCCGCACGCACGGCGTATCCCCGCGCGATGTCGCGCGTCTCCTCGATCGCGTCGTAGCGGGTCGCGATCGCCACGAGCTCCCGCGGGTCCGTACTGCCGAAGTCCCCCTCGGCGACTACGCGGTCGATCAGCCTCCGCTCCGCTTCCGTCGCGCGGACTCGCGCCAGGATCAGCGGAAGCGTGATCTTTCCCTCGCGAAGGTCCGAGAGCACCGGCTTGCCGAGGACTTCCGCGCTGGAGGTGTAGTCCAGCACGTCGTCGATCAGCTGAAAACAGATCCCGAGATACCTTCCGTACTCCCCGAGCCGCTCTCCCTCGGGATGGCCGGCGAGGAAGCCCGGGATGCGGCACGAGGCCGCGAACAGGGCCGCCGTCTTCCGCTCGATCACGTCGAAATACTCCTCCCGGGTGAGGTCGGCGCGGCCGTTGGTCTCCAGCGCGAGGATTTCTCCCTCCGTCATCCGGATGGTCGCTGTCGAGAGGGTCTTGAGGATGTCGAGGCTCTCCGCCTCGAGCGCCGTGTCGAGGGCGCGGATATACAGGTAGTCGCCCACGAGGACAGTGAGGTGGTTTCCCCAGCCGTAGTTGATCGACGCCTTCCCACGCCGCATTTCGGCGTTGTCGATGATGTCGTCGTGGACGAGCGACGCCGTGTGGACCATCTCGACCACGGCCGCGAGCATGACGTCCAGGTTGCCCTTGTAATCGAGCATCCGCGAGACGAGGAGCATCAGCGCCGGGCGGAGCCGCTTGCCTCCGCCGTCGAGAATGTGAGCGCCGACCTCGCGGACCGTCCGGACAGGGGAGGCGAAATGCCGGCGGAGCTCCTCTTCCACCTGCTGGAGCTTTGGAGCGACCAGATCCAGAAACTGTTCGGGACGAACCGGGCCGGCCGATGGCGGCGCCGTACGGGATCCGGGGGTGCTCACGGACGGAAGAATATCCGATCGAAGCATTTGCGCAAAGCCGGTTCAGCCGCGGTAGTTCACGAACTGCAGGGGAATGCCGAAGTCTCGCTCCTTGACCATCGCGATGACTTTCTGCAGGTCGTCCCGGTTCTTCCCGGCGACGCGGACCTGGTCGCCCTGAATCGAGACCTGCACCCTGATCTTGGCGTCCTTGATCGCTCGGACGATTTCCTTCGCCTTTTCCGACTCGATCCCCTGAACGACCTTCGCCTTCTGCCGGACGGTGCCGAGCGCCGCGTCATCGACCTTCTGGTAGTCGAGCGCCTTGAGCGAGACCTTCCGCTTCACGAGCTTGTCCTCGAGGATGTCCCGGAGGCTCTTGAGCTTCTGCGCGTCGTCCGAGACGAGCGTGATCTCCGCCTCTCCAAGGTCGATCTCGCTCTTGCTTCCCTTGAAGTCGAAGCGCGTGGCGAGCTCGCGCTTCGCCTGCTGCACCGCGTTCGCGACCTCCTGGAGGTCGGTCTTCGAGACGATGTCGAATGAAGATTCCTGCGCCATGTCGTCCTCAGCTCCTCTGCTCGAGATCTCTCCGGCCCGGCCGGTCAGTTCCGAATCACCTCGACTCCCGCCGGCGGATCGAAACGGAAGGAATCGGCTCCCGTCTTTCCCGCACGGAAATTCGAGAATTGAAAGACCGTCCGGTTTCCCTGCCGGTCCGAGTACTCGATCCGGCGGAGCTCGTCGCCCTTCGTCGCGGTGATCACGACGAGGCCCTGAACGAGCGCCCCGGCCTTGCGCGGGGTCAGTTCCGTCCGAGTCTCCGAGGCGTTCTTCTGCTCCTTCACGGTGTACTCGGCCCGAAGAGCCGCGGGATCCGCGAGAAGAACGAACGGCAGCCCCCTGCGATCGCTCTCGCTCAGCGTGGCGATCGTCACCTGCCGGTCCGCCGGCGCATAAAGCCACGATGTGACCCCGTCGAAGACGAAGGTCTTCTTCTCCGGCTTCTCGTAGCTCCAGCGCATTTTCGGGGCCGGCCCGAAGAGGACTTCGCCCTGTTCGACCCGCTCGCGGGTGAACCCCTTCGGGGTGAATTTTTGGACGAAATTCGCGCGCGTTCCCGACGTCGCGGCGAGCGCGCGCTCGACGGCCAGCCCGCCGCGCCCCGGGGCCGCCAGAGCGGCGCCGGCAACGAGCAGGGCGAGCCCGATGTGCTTGATTCGATTCAATGTGACCTCCAGGGACCCGCTTCGGCGGGGGAGCCCGCCATGAAGGCGGCCCGCCGCGTTGGACCGGGTCCGCCGCGCGGATCAGAGCTTTTCGACGTCGATGGATACGACGGCCGAGTTCACAACAAAGATCCGGTCGCTTTTGCTCCGGTCGTGGGGGTAGAGAAAGAAGCCGGCGGACGTGGGATTGTATTCGCCCGTGATTCCGCGGATCAGCTCGCCGTCAGCGAACTCGACCGCCAACGTGCTTCCGGAGAGGGCTTCCCTTCCCGGATCCGCCTCGGGATCCCGCAGGAAGAAGAGCGCCTTCAGCTCCCCGAACGCGACGTCCCTCGCGGTCCCGTTCTCCTGCACGACGGAGACGGTCTGCCGCTCCGAATCGATGTGCGGGTTCGCGAGCACGTGCTCGGTCCGCCCGCCGCGGAAATGAAGTACGACCGGTACGTTCGAACCTGCCGGCTCAATCAAAACAGTTCCAGCCCCCAAAGATCATGAATGTGGAGAATCCCCTCGAGGCGACGATCCGCATCCGTGATGAAGAGCGAGGTGATCTTTCTCGTTTCCATCACCTGAAGCGCCGCCGAAGCAAGCACACTGCCATCGATCGTGAGCGGGTCGGCCTTCATGCATTCGCGCGCCGTCCGCCGGAGCGTCTGCTCGTCGTGCTCGAACAGGCGGCGCAGATCGCCGTCCGAAATGACCCCCTCGAGGCGTCCGGCTGCGTCCACGACGGCGGTGATCCCGAAGCCCTTTCGCGACATCTCGTAAATCGCATCGCGCATCGGTGTTTCGAGCTCCACCCGGGGGACCGGCTCTCCCGAGTGCATCAGATCGCGCACCTTGAGGAACCGCTTTCCGAGCTTCCCTCCGGGATGGAGGGAGGCGAAGTCCTCCTCGCGGAATCCCTTCTTCCCGAGGAGCGCCATCGCGAGCGCATCGCCCAGAGCGAGAGTCGCGGTCGTCGAGGCGGTCGGCGCCAATCCGAGCGGGCACGCCTCGCGTGAGATTGCAGCCGAGAGATGGAAATCGGCGTTTCGCGCCAGCGCCGACGCGGGGTTTCCCGTCATCGCGACGATCGTCGCCCCAAGGCGTTTCACCGCCGGCAGGAGCCGGACGATTTCCTCGGTTTCCCCGGAGTTCGAGATCGCGAGGACGATGTCGCCGGCCACGATCATTCCGAGGTCCCCATGGATCGCCTCGGCCGGATGCATGAAGAACGATGGCGTGCCCGTCGAAGCGAGCGTGGCGCTGATCTTCTTGCAGATGATCCCGGACTTGCCCATTCCCATGGTCACGACGCGGCCGGAGCTCTCGCCGATGAGGTCGACGACCTCGGCGAACGTCTCGTCGATGTGCTCGATCAGGCCGAGGATGGCATTCGCCTCGACTTCCAGGACCCGTCGCGCTTCCAGGATCGAAGGATCGCTGGCCGTGCGCCCCTTCCTGGCCGGGTTGGTCATGGAACCGGATTGTACAGGGAGCGGAGGCGCCACGCGCAATCCGGGAAGGTTCGGCCGCCCGGCGCATCGGGCGGCAGGAACGGAGTTCGCAGACGGAGCGGACGGGCGACTCCATCTCGATCGTGTAGACTTGGGCCCCCCCGAGCCCCGACGAGGTTCACCCCCTCGCGGCACCACACCGAAGGCGGCCGGGACAGCACCAACCAACACCCCAACTTTCTTCTAAGAGGAACATCATGACGGAAACTGCATCGGTCTCGAAGACCCTGCCCGTTCAGCCGAAATCGGTCATCTGGAACCCCTCCCCCGAGGAGCTTCGCGAGCTCTCGGCCAGAATGCCGAACGCGAAGCAGACGGAGTTCGGCAACCTCAACGTCGCGACGCGCGTGGTCTCCCGATCGAAGCTCTCCACGTTCATCGCGACGGACCATCCCGAGGAGCATTCGGACCAGACCATCACCCGCGCCGAATACGACCGCGTGGCGGAGATCCAGGACGACTACATCCGCAACCACGACATGGTCGTCGTGGAGGGGTTCATCGGAAACGACCCCGAGTTCAGGGTCCCTGCGCGCCTGGTCATCGAAGCGGCGAACGCCAACATCGCCGCCATGCAGAGCATCCTTTATTATCCCGGGACCCCGGAAGAGCTCAGATCGTTCCAGCCGACTCTCCAGGTCCTCTACACGCCCAACCTGTCGATGCCCGGCTATCCGGACGATCGCCTCATCGCCGTCGACCTGGAGAACAACGTCACCCGCGTTTTCAACTCGGACTACTTCGGCGAGTCGAAGAAGGGGGGGCTCCGCATGTGGAACCGCCTCGTCTACGAGCGGGGGGGCCTCGCTCTCCACGCCGGGTGCAAGGTCATCCCGGTCGGCGGGAAGAACCGGGTCGGGCTGATCGTCGGACTCTCCGGAACGGGGAAGACCACGACCACCTTCACCAAGCAGAACGACTCGTCGCCCGTTCAGGACGACTTCGTCGCGCTCATGCCCGGGGGCAAGGTCGTCGCGACCGAGAACGGCTGCTTCGCGAAGACGTTCGGGCTCGACCCGGAGGACGAGCCCACGATCTACCACGCGTGCGCCTCGCCGCACGCCTATCTCGAAAACGTCTCCCAGAACGGCGCGAACGAGGTCGACTACTTCGACACCTCCTACACCAGGAACGGCCGAGCCGTGATCCGGATGGACGACGTCGCCGGCAGCGGCGACGCCCGCAACCTCGGCAAAGCCGACTTCCTGCTCGTCCTGAACCGGAACGACAACATCATCCCGGCCGTGGCGAAGCTCGAAGGGCCGCTGGCCGCCGCCTACTTCATGCTGGGCGAGACCAGGGGGACGAGCGCCGGAGGGGCCTCCGAGGCCGGCAAATCGCTTCGAGTCCCGGGGACGAACCCCTTCTTTCCGCTGCTCCACGCCTACCAGGGAAACCGCTTCCTCGAGCTCTTCGAAGGGTCGCCCATGGACGTCTACCTGATGAACACCGGGCGGATCGGCGGCGGCGACGACGACGATCGGTCCAAGAAGGTCCGCATCCAGCACTCGTCGGCGATCGTCAAGGCCATCGCCGAGGGAACGATCGAGTGGGAGAAGGATCCCGATTTCGGATATCTCGTCGCGCGGAGGGTTCCGGGTCTCGACGACGAGGACTACCTCCAGCCGCGAAAGCTCTACGAGCGGCAGGGGAGGATGGATGAGTACCGCCAGCTCGTCGAACGGTTCACCCGCGAGCGGCGTGAGTACCTCCGAAAGTGGCCGGGTCTCGACGCGCGGATCGTGAACGCCATTTGAACGGCGTACCCGTGCTCCCGGAGTCGTCAGGGGGATGTAGTCAGGGATCAGGGAAAGGCCGCGGCGACGCGGCCTTTTTCTTATTGTCCTGATCGGAGCCCTTTCCCCTGACTCCTTCACCCTGACGACCCCTCGTTACGTCTCCACCGTCAGAAACAGATACACCGCCGCGATCGCGAAGAGAATGTTTGCGCTCCAGGCGGCGAGGACGGCGGGAAGGCTTCCGACTTCGCCGAGCTTGGTGAAGACTCCGAACAGGGTCCAGTAGACGAACGCCAGGAGGAGCGCGATCCCGATCCCGTACATCGCCCCCCTCTTTCCCATGCGGAAGGAGAAGGGGAGGGCGATGAGCGCCATGACGACGCTCACGAACGGCCAGGAAGTCTTTCGCCAGAGCTGCACGGTCAGCTCGTCGGCCGAGTAGCCGAGCCGGCGGACGTTCGCGATGTAGCGGCTCAATTCTCCCCAGGTCATCTGGTCCGGCGCCTTCGATTCGACCTCGAAATAGCTCGGCCGCTCCGGGTACTGCAGCCGGATCGGCCGCGCAAAGGGCGAGAAGGAGGAGTTCCCGTCATCCCCGAACGAGCGGATCCATCCATTGAAGAAGACCCAGCCCGTCCCGTCGAAGCGGGCCTCCTCGGCACGGATCCGCCGGGTCAGGCGGAATTCCGTCGGATGGAACTCGAACACCTGCACCTGCGAAAGGGTCTTCGACCCCCGGTCGTAACCGAGGTAGTTGAAGATGTAGCGGCCCCGGCCGAAGACCCACTCCCTCTGCTGCTCGCGCGAATAGGTGCTCGGCGTCTCCTTTCCCGCGATCTGCGCCCGCCGCTGCGCCACCCGCTGGTTCGAGTAAGGAAGGACGAAATCGAGCAGCAGGTACGAGATGAAGCTCAGGAAGACCGCGATCGCGATCACCGGAAGCGCGATGCGGTAGAGCGAGACCCCGTTCGACTTGATCGCCGTGATCTCGTTGTTCTTCGCGAGGACCCCGAAGGTGATCAGCGTCGCGATGAGCACCGAGATCGGCAGCACGGAGTCGAGGATCTGCAGAGTCCGGTACCGGAAGTACGAGACGACGACCTCCAGCGGCACGTTGTTGTCGGTGATCTCCTCGACGATCTCGGTGTAGTCGACGATCACCCAGACGACGGCCGTCGAGAGAATGACGACCCCGAGCGTCTTGAGGAACTCGATCAGGATGTAACGGTCGATGATGTTCGGGAACGGGATGTCGAGCCGCTGGAGGATCGACGTCTCGTCCTCCGCCGCAACGGCGATGCTCCGACGGCGAAGGCGGTCCAGCAGGGGAGTGATCCAGCTTCGAAGAAGGCCCCGTTTCCGGTCGACGCCCGTCTTTCCCATGAGCCAGAGGCCGCCGGCGAGCAGCACGAGATTCGGCAGCCACATCCCGACAGCCACCGGCACCTTGCCCGAGCGGGCCAGATCCTGCCCGTTGTTGAGCAGGATGTAGTAGATGAGAATGATCGCAATACTTAAAGAAAAACCTGAGCTTTTGCCTCCTCGGCGATTCGTGACCCCGAGCGGCAGGCCGATGATCCCGAACGCGATGCAGGCGAAGGGGATCGCAAAGCGGGTCTGGATCTCGACCCGGATGAACCGGGCGTCGAGCGGGTCTCCCGACGCGCGCGCCTCCCGGAGCTTCTGGAGCAGCTCCCGGATGCTCAGCTCTTTGAGCGACTTGGCCAGGGGCTGTGCCTGAACAGCGTCCCGTTGAGGATCGTCGAGGAGGAGCCGCTGCGACGCGTTCCTCCCGAGCTCATACCGGTCCGGCTTGGAGTTGGTCGCCACGTGCGTGGTCGAGCCCTGCAATTCGAGCCAGACCTGCCGCTTCTCGGTGACCGAGAGCCGACCCGCCTCCGCGACGATGACCGTCTGCTGGTCGGGGTCGATCGCGTCGGCGATGAAAACGCCCTTCCAGAGGCCGCTGGAGGAGTCGATGTCATTGATGTAGACGACCCGATTATCGAACTGATCGAAAAAGACGCGCGGCTTGATCTGCGTCTCGGCCGCAGAGGTCAGAAGTTCGACACGCCGAGCCTGGAGCCGCGAATTGCCCCAGGGAAGCGCCCACGTCATGAGCCCGAAATTCAGGAGGAATGCCGCGATGCGAAAAGTAGAGCACCGGCCGATAGATGTCCCCGGGAGACAGACCGGCGGCCTGCATGGCAATCACCTCGGAGTCGGCCGAGAGGCGTCCGATCGCGATCAGGATGCCCACCAGGAGCGCCATCGGGATCGTCAGGACGATGATGTGCGGCAGGGTCAGCGCAAGGAGCTCGAGAACGACGGAGAAGTGGAGCGACCGCTTGATGATCAGCTCCGCAAAGTTGAAGAGCTGATTCATCAGGATGATGAACGTGTAGAAGCTGAAGCCGATCAGAGTCGGCGGAACGAGCTCCCGGAGGATGTAGCGAGTCAGGGTCCGCATGTGCCGGGCGCCATTCTAAGGGCAGTGGGCAGGAGGCAGGAGGCAAGCGCCGGACGGAAGAGGGCCGGAAGGGAGGGCGGAAGCAGCCGGATTTCACGGCGCATTCTCCTTTTCCGCAGCGTCCCATAAGATAGATTATGTTAAATACTACGAGTCCTGAAAAGGCCCGCGATCCCAATCCTCGCGCCGGCCCCCCCCTCGACCCCTGTTCCCGGATTCGCTCCCCGCCCGCTTCCTACCGATCCTCCAGCTTCTGGATGGCCGCGCGCAGGGCCGCGATGATCTCGTCCCGCCCGACCTGCTCCGCCTTCCGGAACCTCAGGCTGAGCGAGAACGGCAGCGCCTTGTCCTTGAGATCGAACGTGAAGTTCTTCGGCCGCCCCTTTCGGACCGCCGCCTTCTTCGCGGTCGCCTTCCGGACGTCGTCGCGGTTCAGCTCCCCCCGGGCGAATCTCGAGACGAGCCGCTCCATGGCAGCCTCGTCGCCGGCCCGCGCGACCTGAACCAGGACCGATTTGTTCGAGATCCCCGCCTCCCGGCAGAGCACCCGGATCCGGTCCGGAATGTCATTGAGCTGGAGCGCCTCCGTGATCGTGGTCCGCGACTTCCCGAGCACCTGGGAGATCTTCTCGTGCGTGTAGCCGAACTTCTCCTGGAGGAACTGGAACCCTTCCGCCTCTTCGAACGGCGTCAGGTCCTTCCGCTGAATGTTCTCGATGAGGGCGATCTCGAGCGCCTCGCGGTCGCTCGCGTCGAGCTCGATGGCGGGGATCTCGTCGAGCCCGGCCGCGGTCGCCGCGCGGAACCGCCGCTCTCCCGAGATGATCTGGTAGCGGTTCGGCTCGAGCTGGCGCACGAGGATCGGCTCGAGCACGCCCTTTTCGCGAATGGAGGCCGTCAGCTCCTCCAGATTGCCGACGTTCGTCCGGGGCTGCTCCGGGTTGGGCTCGATCAGCGCCAGCGGGAGCATCGACCCGATGTGGGCCGAGGAGCGCCTGGCGAGCTCGTCGACGAAGTGGGCGTCGTGGCGCATGCGCGCCAGTTCTGGAAGTCCGCGTTTCATGGTCAAGTCCGTTCTCCGTTCTCCGTTCACCGAAGCCTCCCGTCTCGCCTCTTCGCCGACCGTCCGATCCGCCGCGGAGAACGGCGAACGAAGGACGGAGAACGCTTCTAAACGCGCGACAGGATCTCCTCGGACAACGAGTAGTACTCCATCGCTCCGCTCGACCGCGGCGCGAACGAGAAGATGGACTCCTTGTACGCCGGGCTCTCCTCCAGCCGGATCGATTTCGTGATGATGGTCCTGAAGAGGCGGTCGCCGAAGACGTTGCGGATCTGGTCGTGAATGTCCTTGGCGAGCGTCGTGCGCCGGTCGTGCATCGTGATGACCACGCCGAGGAGCTGGAGGTTCGGGTTGGGCCGGGCCTTGATCTTGTCGATCGTCTCGAGCAGGTCGTCGGTGCCTTCCAGGGCGAAATACGAGGACTGGATCGGAACGAGGACGTGGGTCGACGCGACCAGGGCATTGACGGTGATCATGCCGAGCGTCGGCGGCGTGTCGATGAACACGTAGTCGTACCCGGCGGCGACCTCGGCGATGCGGTCCTTGAGCCGGTAGTGGCCGTCGATCTCCCCGATCAGCTTCGACTCGAGCTTCGCGAGCGCGATCCGGGAGGGGGCGAGATCGAGGTTCGCGACCGGCGTCGGCACGATGACCTCGCGAAACTGCAGCTCTTCGGAGACCAGAACGTCGTACATGGACCGCTCGACACCGCGGACGTCGACGTAGCTCATCGTCGAGTTCGCCTGGGGGTCGAGGTCGATCAGGAGGGTCTTGAACCCTTTGTTGGCGACGGCTGCAGAGAGGTTGATCGCGGTCGTGGTCTTTCCCACGCCGCCCTTCTGATTCGCGACCGTGATGATCATTCTCTGCAGCTGATTCTAACGGACGGGAGGGAAAATCAGTAGTCAGGGAAAAGTAGTCAGGGGAAAGGGATGGATTGCGGGCGGGATTGGCTGGCTGGCCGCGCCGGCGTCATCCTGAGGAGCGGCCGCAGGCCGCGACGAAGGATCTCAAGATGAGCGAGCATCTCCGTATTTCGAGATCCTCGATCCCTGAGCGCGCAGGCGACTGACCGTGACGCGTCGGCGCCCGCAGGGCGCCCAGCGTCACATCTTGTACTTGCCGAGATCTTCCGGGCTGACGCTCTCGAACCACTTCTTGAGCTTTTCCTCCGAATCCTCGTCGGGAGCGATCGTCTGCGCCTGGTCGAGCACGTCCTGCTCGACGAAAATCGGGGCGGCGGTCCGGAGGGCAAGGGCGATCGCGTCGCTCGGTCGCGCGTCGATCTCCAGCAGCCTCTCCCCTACCACCATGTCGATCCGGGCGTAGAAGGTCGAGTCGCGGAGCTCGTTGATGATGACCCTGCTCACCTTCCCGTCGATCGTCTCGATCAGATTCCTCAGAAGGTCGTGCGTCATCGGCCGGGGCGTGGCGATGTTCTCGAGCTGCAGCGCGATCGCGTTGGCCTCGAAGATCCCCACCCAGATCGGGAGGAAGATCCGTTCTTCTCCGTCCTTGAGGATGACGATCGGCGAGTTGGAGATCGGGTCGAGCATCAGACCCTTGATGCTCATCGGAACGAGACTGCTCATGCCACTGCCTCCCCTCGCAAGCTGTGATGCAGCGCCCGATCGATCCGCACCGGAATCAACTCGCCGATCGCGACGGTCTCGGGTGCGACGAAATTCACGGTCCAGTTGTGCTCCGTCTTTCCGGCCAGGACCGACGGATCCTTCGAGCTCGGCCCCTCGTAGAGAACGGGCAGCACCCGCCCCACGTAGGACTCCAGCGTCTCCCTCTCGATCTCCTCCTGGAGAGCGAACAGTCGTGCGAGCCGCTCGCCCGCGACGTCGTCGGGCACGTGAGCTCCCAGCCGGAGGGCGGGCGTTCCCGGCCGCGCCGAGTACTTGAACGCGAACAGCGAGCCGTACCGGATCTCCCGCATCAGGCCGAGAGTCGCCTCGAAATCCTGATCCGTCTCGCCGGGGAAGCCGACGATGAAGTCGGTGGAGAAGTTCATCTCCGGGATCGCCGCGCGGATGCGCGCGACCAGCCCGAGGTACTGCTCGCGCGTGTGGAGGCGCTTCATCCTCCGGAGGACCGCCGAAGAACCGGACTGGACGGGAAGATGGAGGAACCGGCAGATCGAGTCTCGCGCGCGCATGACCTCGATCATCCGGTCGGAGACTTCCGCCGGATGCGAGGTCATGAATCGGATCCTCCGGATCCCCTCGAGGTCCGCCACGCGCTCGAGGAGCCCGGCGAAGTCGGTTCCGGTCTCCGGGCACCGGTAGGCGTTCACCGTCTGGCCGAGCAGCTGGATCTCGACGCGCCCGCGGTCGATCTCGTAGCGGCATTCCGCGAGGATCTCGCGCATCGGACGGGAGATCTCGCGGCCCCGGGTCGTCGGGACGATGCAGAACGTGCAGTTCTTGTTGCACCCTTCGATGATCGTGACCTGGGCGCGGACCGGCGAAGTGCGTTCGATTGCCGTGTAGTCGTACTTCCGGTCGTCCGGAAAGTCGATCGCGATCCTTCTTTCCCCACTCAGCACGGAATCGAGGAGGCCCACGTTGCCGGGCCCCATGACGAAGTCGACCCAGGGCGCGCGCTCGAGGATCGCCGCGCCCTCCTGTTGCGCCACGCAACCGGCGACGCCGACCCTGGCCCCGCGTCGCGCGGCGCCGCGCAGCGCCCCGATCCGGTCGTAGACCTTCTTCTCCGCCTTCTCCCGGATGCTGCACGTATTCAGCAGGATCAGGCCCGCCTCGCCCGAGTCCTCGACGCGCCGGTACCCGCGGAGCTTCAGCTGTCCCGCGATTCGCTCGGAGTCGACGTCATTCATCTGACACCCGAACGTTTCGATGAAAAAGCTCTTGTCCGTTCCGGTCAAGGCTTCACCACGTTGGAGGACGCGCGCGCGAACTCCTGTTGTCGCTTGCGGGCGGCCGCGAGCTTCTCGCGCGCCGCATCGAGAGCGGTCTTCGTCTTCTTGAAGTCGCGCTCCGCGACGTCGTCGCGCAGCTCCAGATTGGACTCGTCGTAGTAGTCCTCTTCGACCGACGCGAGCTCCCGCTCGAGCCGCGCGATCTCCTTGACGAGGCCTTCGGCTTCGACCCGGGCCTGCTCCGCCTGCATCGCGGCGTCCGCCCGGTCCTGGTTCATCTTCACGAACGCGGTCTCCGCGTCCTCGGGCGCAGGAGTCCCCACCCGTGCGGACTCCGAAAGGACCGTGAGGCGACCGCCGGACTTCTTGACGGAGTCGTCCGTGATCACCGGACCGGAGGAGGCCTTCTTTTCCCGCGCTTTCCGCGCGGCCTTCGCCGCGCGGACGAGCGGCGAATCCGTCGCCGGCACCGGCCGCTCGCTCACGACCCTGGCGGCCGCGGGCTTCGTCGAGCCGGCCTTCGGCGTCTCCGCCGCGGACAGCGGCGCGGCGAGCAGCGCTGCCGACAGACAGACAACGACGCTGCGATTCATCGAGAGGAGGCTCCTTCCCCTGATGATCCCAGCGGAGCGCGCGCGCGTTCGGACCCGGTTCCCCATCATGCGGGCAGAACAACGACCGCAGCAGGGCCATTTCGGCCCGGGAAATTACGAGGAGCTGGTCACCAGGCCGGCGGGGAGCCGCATGGCGACGCTCTCGATGACGAACTCCTCGATCTCCTGCGCGGTCTTCTTCTGCAGCGCCTGAGACGCGATCCGCCTGCAGTCCCGATACCGGAGGGATCGGATCACTTCCTTCATCATCGGGATCGCCGAGGGATTCATCGAGAACATCTCGAGACCGAGGCCGAGGAGCACGACGGCGTACAGGGGATCCGAGGCCATCTCGCCGCACATGGAGACCGGGATTCCCGCCTGCTTGCCGGAGTCGAGGACGAACTTGACGAGGCGCAGGATCGCCGGATGGAGCGGCTCGTAGAGGTAGCTGACGTTCTCGTTGCCGCGATCGATCGCGAGCGAGTACTGGATCAGATCGTTCGTCCCGATCGCGAAGAAGTCCGCTTCGGTCGCCAGCACGTCGGCGGTCATCGCCGCGGACGGGACCTCGATCATGATCCCCACTTCCAGATCCCGACGGTACTCGATCCCCTCGGCGTCCAGCTCCGCCTTGATCTCCTTGAGGAACGCTTTGGCCTGCCGGAGCTCCTGGATGCCGGACACGAGGGGAAACATGATCTTGATGTTGCCGTGGACCGAGGCGCGGAGGAGCGCGCGCAGCTGCGTGCGGAACATGTCGCGATGCGACATGCAGAGGCGGAGAGCGCGCAGGCCGAGCACGGGATTGTCCTCGCGCGAGCCCATCACCTCGCGGGCCAGCTTCTTGCCGCCCAGGTCGAACGTCCGGATGATCGCGGCGCCCGGCGCGACGGATTCGGCGATCCGCTTGTAGACGTCGTAGTGCTCCTCCTCGCTCGGGAGTTGCGGACTCTTCGCGATGTAGAGGAACTCGGAGCGGTAGAGGCCGACGCCTTCCGCCCCGTACTTGTGCGCGTCGCTCAGCTCTTCGATCAGCTCGAGGTTCGCCTGGAGCGAGACCCGCCGGCCGTCCTTGGTGACCGCAGGCTCGTCGCGGTTCAGCAGGAGCGTCTTTTCGTACTCCTCGTGACGCGAGACCTTGCTCCGGTAGTCCTCGATCAGCGCGGGCGTCGGATTGACGACGATCGTCCCCTCGTACCCGTCGACGATCACCAGCTCCTCGTTGTCGATCACCTCGGTCAGGCGCGGAACGCCGATGACGGCGGGCATGAAGAGCGACTTCGCGATGATCGAGGTGTGGGAGGTGCGGCCGCCCGACTCGGTCGCGAACCCCACGATCGGCCGCTGGTTGTAATGCACCGCGTCGGAGGGCGTGAGGTCGTCCGCCAGGATGATCACGTCGTGCGCGATCTCCGAGAGCTCGTGATGCGCGATGCCCTGGAGATTCTTCTGCAGGCTCTCGCCGACGTCCTTGACGTCCGCCCCCCGGTCCCGCAGGTACTCGTCCTCGAAGCTCTCGAACCGCGCCTGGAGCTCCTCCTGGACTTCATAGAGCGCCCATTCCGCGTTGACGCAATCCAGCTCGATTTTCTGGATCACCTTGTCGGCGAACGCCGGATCGCCCGCGATCATCGCGTGCGCGTCGAAGATCGACGCGTACTCTTCGCCGATCGAGCGCGACACCTTGGCCTTGAGCTCCCCCAGATCCTGCCGCGTGCGGACCAGTGCCTCGCGGAATCGTTCGATCTCGCCCGGGACGTCCTCCTCCCTGATCGGGACGCGGAAGACCGAGGTGACCTTCTCGACGAGCAGAGCGCGGCCGATCGCGATGCCGGGAGAAACGCCGATGCCCTTGTACGTGCGGATCTCCGCGCGCACGTCCCGGGGCGGTTTTCTCTGTTTGGGAACCAGCACCGTCACTCCGATTCGTCGAATCGAGACTCGATCAGCGTCTCGATCGATCTCAGCGCCTCGCCCTCGTCCTCGCCGGCCGCGCAGACGGTGATCGTCGTCCCCTGCGCCGCGGCGAGCAGAAGGATGCCGAGGATGCTCTTCGCATCGACCTCCTCGCTCCCCCTGCGAACCTTCACGTCGCTCTTGAAACGCGCTGCCATGTGAACGAGTTTCGCCGCCGCACGGGCGTGCAGGCCGAGCTTATTCTTGATCTCCAGGTCCTTGCTGATCACCTTGACTTCCATTCTCCCGCGCTTCGCTCCCGAGAACTTCCGAGGCGACGCGAATCGATTTCGAGCCCTTCTCCTGGATCATGTGGGCCGCTTCGAACGGGTCGTCGCATGTGTTCTTGAGCGAGGCGAATTTGATGATCATCGGGAGATTGACCCCCGTGACGATCTCGACGCGATGTTTTTCGAGAAACGAGAGGCTGATGTTGCTCGGCGTGCCGCCGAACATGTCCGTGAAGATGATCACCCCGCGTTCGCTCCCGATCCGAGCCAGCGCCTCGCGAATCTTCTCACGCGAGATCTCGACCGACTCGTTCCATTCCAGACGAACCGCCTCGACGCCCTCGATCTCTCCTTCAATGGTTTCCGCTGCATGCAGGAGCTCGTACGCGAGCCCGCCGTGGGTAACGATCAATCCGCCGATCAAAGGGGTCCTTTCCTCCCGCGCGCAACCGTGCCATGGTCCGGCAGGGCGCCGATGAGGTCGCGCATTCTAACACCCGCCATCGCCCCCCGCTTCCGCGCCGCCTCGCTGCGGTCTCGTGAGACACCCCGTTTCCATTCCCACGCCGCCGCGCTCTCTCGCCATCGTGCATCCGGCTCGGATCTGGACGCGGGGCTCCCCGCTATCGGCTGCAGTCGCGGTGCGTGACTTCGACCGCGTAGCCGGCTTCGGTCAGGGCCGCCCGGAGGTACTCTCCGATCGCGACGGAACGATGCCGTCCCCCGGTACAGCCGATCCCGATCGTCAGGTAGCTCTTCATCTCCTTCTCGTACTGGGGCACGAGATAGAGGATGAAGTCGCGAAGCCGGGCGACGAATTCGCGGTACTCCGGCTGGGCCTCGAGGTACGCGACGATCTCGCGGTCGAGGCCCGTTTTCGGCCGAAGCTCCTCCACGAAGTGAGGATTCGGAAGGAACCGGACGTCGAACATCAGGTCGAGGTTGTACGGCGGGGTGTACTTGTAGCCGAACGTGACGATGTTGATGAGCATCTCCCGCAGATAGCCGGGAAGACCGAACCGCCGGATCACCTCGGCCTTCAGCTCGTGTACGGAGAACTGCGAGGTGTCGAGCACCATGTCCGCCATGCCCTTGAGCTCGTCGAGCATCGCCCGCTCCGCCCGGATCGCCTCGGGGACCGGCAGCTCCGGGTCGTAGGGGTGGGGCCGGCGGGTCTCCGAGAAGCGACGCGCGAGGACCTCGTCGGTCGCCTCGAGGAAGATGAGCATCGCGTGAGGAACCAGCTGCTTGATTCGCTCGCGGTAAGTCCGCGGGAAATGGCCGGCGAAACCCGGCGTCCTCACGTCGACGACCACGCCGACCTTGTGATAGCCGCCGCGCGCGACTTCCTCGACGAGCGGCTCGATCATCGCGACGGGGAGGTTGTCGGTGCAGTAGAAGCCGAGGTCCTCGAGCGTGCTCTGCGCGTAGCTCTTCCCCGAGCCGGACAGCCCGGTGATGATCACGAGATAGTCGGGCGTCATTTTCCGCGGCCCCGCCGTCGCGCGTGATCGATCTCGCGGTTCTTCTGCGAGAGCATGAGCTGCCGGCTCTGAAGGCTCCGCACCTGGGAACTGGCGGTCGTCGCGTCATTCGGGGCGGGCAGAACGCGGGTCTCGTCCGGATTCTCGGCCCGCAGCGCGAGGTACTCGTCGAGCTGGCGGGCGAAGCTCTCGGCGGAGTGGTAGCCCTGGAGGCGCAGCAGGTAGTTGCGGGCGGCGACCTCGACGAGGAGCGCGAGGTTGCGCCCCGAGGCGACCGGAAGACGGACCAGCGGTTTGACGACGCCGAGGCATTCGTAGGTCTCGCCCACCACGCCCAGGCGCTCGTATTCGGTCCCCTCGACCCACTTCTCGAGCTTCACGATGATGTCGATCGGCTTGATGTCGCGCGTGGAGGAGACCCCGAAGAGGTCCTTGATGTTGATGATGCCGATCCCACGCAGCTCCATGTGGTGCGGAAGGATCTCGGAGGAGTAGCCCAGAAGGACGTCGTTCGGGTGGCGCCGCACGATGACCATGTCGTCGGCGATGAGCCGGTGGCCGCGATAGACGAGATCGAGCGCGCATTCGCTCTTGCCGATGCCGCTGTCGCCGGTCAGGAGCACTCCGATGCCGTACACGTCGAGCAGCCCCGCGTGCATGGTGATGTGCGGCGCCATCGATTCTTCGAGAAAATACGTGAGGCGCGTGATCGTGTGCGAGGTCAGCACCTCGGTCTTGAACAGGGGCACGGACCGGTTCTCGCACTCGTTGACGAACTCCTGCAGCGGAGGCGCCCCTTTGGTGACGATGAAGCAGGCCACGTCGTGAGCCGCCACGTCGCGGATGCGCTTCTCGCGCAACCGCGCGGGAAGGCCCTGGAGATACTTGGTCTCCGATTCGCCGATGATCTGGACCCGCCCCGGCTTGATGTACTCGTAGTACCCGGCGAAGGCGAGCCCCGGCTTCTGGACCCGCGGGCGGAGGATCACGCGGTCGAGCCCGTCCCCGCCCGTCACCAGGTTCAGATGGAGATCTTCCAGCTCCGGAGAGAGGAGGATCTGAACCGCCGCCTGGACGAAGTCTTCCTGGTTCATGGCCGCGCGTTCATTCTACGCCATGGCCGGAAGGAGTCAGGGGGAAGGAGTCCGGGAGAAGGGAAGACCTCGACTCGTGTTTCCGTGTCCACTTCCCCTGGATGCCGGAGTCGAAAAGGTCCAGCTTTGCCCCCGCCATTGGAGGCATAGAGAGACGGTTTTCCCCTCTCCCCTGACTCCTTCTCCCTGACTCCTTCCCTAGAATTCCGGCGCGATCAGCCCGAAGTTCTCGTCGCGGCGCTTGTAGATGACGCTGACCTTGTCGGTGTCGAGATCGCGGAAGACGATGAACTCGTTCTTGGAGCCGTCGAGCGTGAGGGCCGCCTGCTCGACCGACATGGGGCGGATCGGAAGCATGGTCTGGCGGATCACGCGGGGGGCGGCCTTGCGGTCGGTCGCGCGGAGCTCGGCCTGCTCGATCACGGCGACGTTCCATCCTGCGGGCTCGGGGCTGGCCTTCTTGCGCTTGTCGGTGATCTTCTTCCGGTTCTTCTGCGCCTGGAGCTTGAGGTGATCGATCGTGGAGTTGATCGCGTCCTCCATCGTGTCGGCTTCCTGGATCGATTTCACGTCCTGAAGCTTGCCGATGATGATGATCTCGCAGATGTTGCGGTGCTTCTCGACGTTCAGAACGCAGCGGACCTCGATGATGTCCTGAAAGAAGCGCGCGACCTTGTCGAGCTTGGTGGTGATCAATTCTCGAATGCGATCGGACACCTCGTAGTTGCGTCCTGAAATCTCGATGTTCATGACTTCCCTCCCGGAGTTAGAAGATCTGCTTGCGGTCGGTCGAGGACGGAATGTTGAGCTCGTCGCGGTACTTGGCGACGGTCCGCCGCGCGATGTTGATCCCTTCGTCGTTGAGGATCTTCATGATCTTCGAGTCCGACAGAGGCTTGCGCGGATCCTCGTTCGCGATGAACCCCTGGATCTTCCGCTTGACCGTCAGGCTCGAGATGTCGCCTCCGTACTCGGAGTCGATCCCGCTGTGGAAGAAGTACTTCATCGGGAAGAGGCCGCGCGGCGTGTGGATGTACTTGTTGGAGACGACGCGCGAGACGGTCGACTCGTGCATCCCGATGTCGTCGGCGACGTCGCGCAGGACGAGCGGCCGGAGGAGGTCGATGCCCTTGTCGAGGAACTCGCGCTGGTGCTTCACGATCGACTCGGCCACCTTGTAGATCGTCCGCTGACGCTGGTCGAGCGACTTGATCAGCCAGACCGCCGAGCGGATCTTGTCCTTGATGTAGTTGGCCGTCTCGCCGTCCTTCTTGCTGTCCATCGAGTGCAGCATCTGCCGGTAGCTGCCGTTGATCCGGAGCTTCGGCATGCCGTCCTCGTTGAGCTGGATGACGTACTCGTCGCCGATCTTGTGCACGTGCACGTCGGGCTCGACGTAGATCGCCCGCTCGTTGGCGTACTTCCGCCCCGGCTTCGGCTCGAGGCGCTTGATGACCTCGACGATCCGCCTCGAGCTGCTTGAGCTCGACGCCGAGCAGCTTGGCGAGCTGCGCGAACTGGCGGTTCATGAACATGCCCCAGTGCTCGCGGATCGACGGTCTCGACCAGCAGGTTCGTCGAGCTCGAGGTGCTGGAGCTGGAGCAGCAGGCATCGCGCAGGTCGCGCGCGCCGACCCCGATCGGATCGAACGACTGCACCCGAGCGGACCGCCTGCTCCACCGCCTCCTCGCTCGCGCCCGTCCGCTTCCAGGATCTCGTCGGTCGAGACGCGCAGATAGCCGTCCTCGTCGATGTTGCCGATGATGAACGCGGCGATCTCCTTGATCTCGCGGCGATGCGTCGGACATCGAGAGCTGCCAGGTCAGGTGGTCCGTGAGATCGGGCGGGCGCGTGAGCGTGTTCTCGATCGGGAACTCCTCGTGCTCCTCGTTCATCCGCGGGTTGTAGCCGTACTCGAGGTAGTCCTGGAAGTAGGCGTCGAAGTCGATCTCGTCGAACGAGTCCTTCTCCTCCGGCCTTCGGCTCTTCCTGCCTCTTCTTCCGTCTTCGGTTTTCTGGTCGGGCTGCTCCTGCTGCTGCTCTGCTCGGCTTCTTCGGCCTTCTGTTGCTCTTCCTGCTCCTGAGCTCCTCGAGCAGAGGGTTCTCCAGCAACTCCTGGTTGAGGACTTCCTGAAGCTCGAGTTTGCTGCATCTGCAGCAGCTTGATCGCCTGCTGCAGCGACGGCGTCATGATCAGCTTCTGCGAGAGCTTGAGATGCAGTTTTTGTTCGAGTGCCATGGGTGTAGGGAGTTCCGAGTTCCTGCGTCCTTTTCTCGCGGGCGGCGGGGTGGCGCGACAGCCTCAGTAGGCTTCGCCCCCCGTCCTCATCCTAGTGGAGATTGAACGCTTCTCCGAGGTAAATTCGGCGAACTTCCGGCGTCAGTCGACAGCATCTCGGGCGGTCCCTGACGGAAGATCTCGCCCTCTTTGATGATATAGGCTCGGTCAGTGATCTTCAATGTTTCCCGTACGTTGTGATCGGTGATGAGGATGCCGATCCCGCGCTCGCGAAGCTGGGAAACGATGCGCTGGATGTCGAGAACCGCGATGGGATCGATTCCTGCAAACGGCTCGTCGAGCAAGATGAATGCCGGGTTGATCGCGAGGCTGCGCGCGATCTCCACGCGCCGGCGCTCTCCCCCCGAAAGCGCGTACCCGCGGTTGCGCGCGAGGTGCGTGAGGCCGAACTCCTCGAGGAGCCGCCGCGCCCGCGTTTCCCTCTCCGCGGCCCCCAGCTCCATGGTCTCGAACACCGCGAGCAGGTTCTGCTCGACCGTGAGCTTTCGAAAGATCGACGGCTCCTGCGCGAGGTAGCTGATCCCCTTCTGCGCGCGCTGGTACATCGGGAGCGAGGTGATCTCCTCGTCCCCCAGCAGCACGCTTCCTCCGTCCGGATGGGTCAGCCCGACGACCATGTAGAACGTGGTCGTCTTTCCCGCGCCGTTCGGTCCGAGCAGTCCGACGATCTCTCCCTGCCGGATGTCGATCGAGACGTCCCGCACGACCTTGCGGCCGCGGTAGACCTTCACGAGATTGCGCGTCGAAAGGCAGAGAGGCTCGGCCGGCATCCGCTCGGGATCGGCCGTGCGGAGCGATCCTCGGACCGGCTCACTCATCCGCACCCTCGGGTCGATACGTCGACTCGGTCTGTGAATCGCCCCCGACCACGTCGACGCGATTGCGCGCGAGGTCGAACACGATCTCGGCTCCCTTGACCGTCCCCTGTTTGTCCGACACCGTCGCGGGGCTCCCTTCGAGAACCATCGTCTTTTTCGGGACGCGGTAGACCAGCCGCGTTCCGACTCCATGCCGCCCCGTCGCCCGCTCGGCCACGTCCACGCCACCCTTCGCCTCGACGAGCTCGAGCTGCTGCTGCGCGTCGAACTGAAACGTCGCGTGGCCCGCCTTCAGCACCCGTCCCTGATCGTCGATCCGCACGTCTCCGTCCAGCTCCATCTTCCGGTCCGCGCGGCGGGCGACCAGCGTCGCGGCGTTCGCCTTTACCGGCCCGCCTTCCCCGCGCTCCCGGGCATTGTAAAGCACCGCGCGGACGTTCCCCCGCGCCGTCAAGGTCTCTCCCCCCTGCTCGATCTTCAGATCGTTGGCGAGCAGGATGTTCTCCTCCTGCCAGGCGCGCACGTTGCCCGTGAACTGCGCCGATTGCTCTTTCTGGAGGAGCAGGACCGAATCGGAGTTGACGTAGACCGGCGTCTTCGACTGCGGAAACATCCCGCTCCCCTCCGAGGCGCCGCGCGCCGGGCTCGACCGGAATGCTCCCCGGACCGATCCCTTCGCTTCGAGAATTCCGGTCTTCGAGTTCATCTCGATCCGGTCGGCCGACAGCCTCGAGCCTTCCGCCTCGAGCGTGGGGAGCACCCCGGGGACGGAGGTCAGGATCGCGCGGTCTGCGAGAAAGTCGAACGTCCCGCGCTGCGAGGTCGCGCGGTTCTTCGGATCGCGGTATTCGAGGTTTCCCTCGACCACCGCGCTCGTCGGCCGCTTCTGCGTCGTGTCGAAATTCGCGACGATCCTCGATCCGGTGATGGATCGCGGAGTCGGGCCCTCCTCCTCGAGCCTCGCGCTGCCCGTCGCCTCCAGCTCGGAAACGCCGCCTTGCGCGAACGCGATGCGGAACTGGCCGGCCTGGAGAGTGCGCCGGGGCGGTCCGGCCATCGTCGCCACGGCGGGCGCGCCTCCCGCCTGGATGAAGATCGCGCGGACCTCGCCCGCGGGGCCGACGTCCGTGAAGAAGCGCTCTCCCGTGACCGTGGTCGTCCCCATGTCCTTCCCCGCGACGAGGCCGGAGCCCGCGGCGACGCCGAATCTCACCCCACAGCATCCCTCGAACCCGGTGAGGACCTTCTTCGAGGGATCGACGCGGGTCGTGAGAGCCTCCGTGGTGAGCCGGTCGCCCGCGCGGTCGACGACGAGGTTCCCGCGGAACACGGCCTCGCTCGCGACGCGGTCGAAGTCCGCCTCGTTGGCGGTGACGACGATGGGAGGCTCGCTTCCGACGGCGGCGCGCGTCGCCTCCACGGAGTCGAAGAGGCGCAGGTGTTCGGTCGAGACGTTCAGGTCGACGGCCCCGGCGCGTCCGGACCACTGATCCGCCTGAAACCGGACGGGGACGCGGTTGACCATCCGGCTTCCGTCGAAGTCGATCGCCGCGGTCTCGATGAGGATTCCATCGGCCGAGCTGATGCGAACGCCCCCCTCCGCCTTCGCCTCCTTCGTTTCCGCCTGGAACTGTGCGCGGGGGGCGGACAGCTCGTACGTCTGCCCGTTCTCGCGGTACACCGTGAGGCGGACCTGCTCGAGCGTGTACCAGCCGGAGGTGAATCCCATCGTCCGGACCGCCCGGATCCTGGAGACGACCCGGCCGGCGATCGTCTGGGTGTCCTCGAACTCGAAGGCCTCGAGCAGAGGGCTGTCGCCCTCGCGCATGGTCGAGGTGACCGGCTCGGCGACGCTCCGCTCCTGACGCGCGCTCCGCGAGAAATTGATCGCCGAGGATGGCGAGAAAGCCGAGGAAGAGGATCGGAAGGAGGATCCTCAGGATTCTGATGCTTCGGTTCATGTCCCCTGTTCCCTGATCTCGCCGGGCGAATCCCCGTGCCGCCTTCGAACCCGCGCGGAACAGTGGCGGAGGCCGCGGATCCGCGTCAGGTCGGGACGGGAGCTTCGCCCGCCGCCGCTGCATCGACGACCTCGAGGCGATGGCCGTCGAAGCGGTCCGGCTCCAGCCGGAACAGCGCGTCGACCGTGCGCCCCTCGCCGATCACGTCTCCGAGGGACGATGACACTGAAGGCCAGACGATCGCAACCCGCCGCTCGGAGCCTTGCCGCACGGACAAACGGTAGCATCCGGCCGAAAACTCCCTCGCCGACTCGACCACGAGCGCGCGGCCGAGGAAGGTCGGTTGCCTGTTTTCCTGCCCGAATGGCTCGAGAAGGGAATGGTCCTGAGCGAACCGCGGATCGAGCTGGCGCATCGAGATCTCGGCTTCCACTTCGATGCGCCGGCGGAACAGATCACGGTCCGTCCCCGCGAGCTGCGCGGTGAGACGGGCGCGAAGCGGCTCGAGGTTGCCGTCGGGAAGCGAGAACCCGCAGGCGTGCGTGTGCCCGCCGAACCGGCTGAGCAGATCGGAGACTTTCGCCAGCTCCGCGTGGAGGTCGATCCCCGCGATGCTCCGGCCGGATCCGACGCACTCACCCCCGTCCCGCGCGATCGCGAGGACGGGGCGGTTGTACTTCTGCGCGAGCCTCCCCGCGCACAGGCCGACCACCCCGCGGTGCCATCCCTCCCCCGCGAGGACAAGGATCGGCGGCAGATCCCCGAGCGCCGCCACGCTCTCCTCGGCGCTCCGGATGACCGCCGCTTCGAGCAACTGCCGTTCGCGGTTCAGGCGCTCGAGCTCCTCGACGAGGGGCCGCGCGGCGGCTTCGTCCGGAGCATCGAACAGGTCGATCGCGGTGTTCGCCGACGCGAGGCGTCCGGCGGCGTTGATGCGCGGTCCGATGCGGAATCCGACATCGCTCGCGCGCAGCGGGCGGCCGAGGAGCTGGAGCGAGCGCAGGAGTGCCCGCAGCCCCGGGTTGCGGGGGTCGGCGAGGCCGTCGAGCCCGATCTTCACGATCGCGCGGTTCTCTCCCGTCAGCGGGGCCACGTCCGCAACCGTCCCGATCGCCGCGATCTTGACGAGCGACGCGACGGAGATCGAGCTTCCCGTGCGGCGAATCAGCTCGCAGCAGAGCTTGAATGCGACCCCCACACCGGCGAGCTCCTTGTACGGATACGTGCACCCTTCCTGCTTCGGGTTGAGGACCGCGGCCGCCTCCGGCAGCAGCTCGGGCGGAAGGTGGTGGTCCGTGATGATCACGTCGATCCCCCGCTCGACCGCGCGCGCCACCGGCTCGACCGAGGTGATCCCGCAGTCGACCGTGATCACCACGCGGACCGCGCGGTCGCGAAGCACCCGGTCGAGGACCTCCGTCTTCAGCCCGTACCCGTCGAATATCCGGTGCGGGACCACGAAGTCGACCTCCGCTCCGAGCGAGCGGAGGACGGTCCTCAGAAGGACGATCGAGGTGACCCCGTCCACGTCGTAATCGCCGTAGATCAGAATGCTCTCCCGGTCGCGGACCGCGCGCAGAATCCTCTCGGCCGCCGCGTCCATCCCTCCGATCCCGGCCGGGTCGTGCAGGGAGGCGAGCGAGGGCCGGCACCACGGCTCGAGCTCTTCCGCACAGCTCACTCCGCGGCGGAGGAAGAGAGGCTCCAGAGCTTCATGGACCGGAAGCCGGCCCGTGGAGAAAGAGGGCTCGGCGAAAACCCATTCGTCGTGAATTGGCACCTGTTGCAGTGTAGCTGGAAAGCTGGCGGGTCGAAGGAGTCGGGGAAATGGGAAGATCGTGACTCCCGCCGCGAAAGGGAGGTGAGAGAAGACGCCGAAAAGATTTCTACTCTTCGTGGAAAAGGAGCTGACCCCGCGGAGACTCCCTGCCGCAGCTTCTCCCTGACGACTCCCGTCAGCCCTTCTCGAACACGCCCATTTTGCGGAACTTCCGGTAGCGTTCTTCCGGGAGGTTCGCGGGCTTGATCTTGCCGAGCTCTCTGAGCGCCTTCTGGAGGTAGGGGCGCAGCAGCTCGGCGGCGCGCGCATGATCCGCGTGGGCGCCCCCCTCCGGCTCGGGGATGACCTCGTCGATCACGCGCAGCTCCTTGAGGTCGCGCGCCGTGATCCGCATCGCCTCGGCCGCATCCTGCGCGGCCGCCTGGTTCTTCCAGAGGATCGCGGCGCACCCCTCGGGGGAGATGACCGAGTAGACCGAGTGCTCGAGCATGAAGATCCGGTCGCCGACTCCGAGCGCGAGAGCCCCGCCGCTTCCCCCCTCACCCGTCACCGTCACGATCACGGGCACCTGGAGGGACGCCATCTCGCGGAGATTGACCGCGATCGCTTCGGCCTGCCCGCGCTCCTCGGCGCCGATGCCGGGATACGCGCCGGGCGTGTCGATGAAGCAGAAGATCGGCCGGTGGAACTTCTCGGCCAGCTTCATCACCCGGAGCGCCTTCCGGTAACCTTCCGGGCGCGGCATTCCGAAGTTCCGGAGGAGCTTTTCCTTCGTGTCCCGCCCCTTCTGGTGGCCGATCACGGCGCAGGGCATGCCGTCGAACCGCGCGAGGCCGCTCACGATGGCGGGATCGTCGCCGAAGTTCCGGTCGCCGTGCAGCTCGACGAAGTCCTCGAAGAGGAGGTGAATGAAGTCCAGCGTGTACGGCCGGGCGGGGTTTCGGGCGACGAGCGTCTTCTGCCAGGGGGTCAGGTTCGCGTAGACCTCGCGCGACAGTCTGGTAAGCTTTCGCTGGAGCTCGTCGAGATGGCCGGCCCTCGCGGAATCGGGCGAGGCGCTCAGCTCGCTGATCTGGCGGCGCAGCTCCTGAATCGGCAGCTCGAACTGCGAGGGGTCGCTCGTCACGGGCGGGAACCTAACAGAAGGGTCCGGACGGGTCAAATGGTGCAGCAGCATTCGCCCGAGGGGCGCTGCGCAATGAATCGATGAGCCAGGACAGGACGACAGGCGACGAGATGCGCCACATACCGACTCTCCAGACCGTGATCGAGCGCGTCGGGACGATTTACCGTCATCGCGTGGAGGTCGCCCTCGAGGTCATGCGCGCCGGCGCGATGTCTCCGGAGACGACGAAGGAGCTCGAGCGCCACATCCAATCGGCGGCGCACTGGCTCGAACGGACGGCGGACCTCGCGCGTCGCACCCGTCATCCGGCGCGCCACGAGCAGCTCGACCCGCATGCGCGCCTCCGCGCGGCGATCGAGGGAGCCGCGGACGCGCTCGAGCACCTCAACCCCGCGGAGTTCCGGGTGCGCGCACCATTCCACAAATTCGAAACCTCGCCCGCCGAGGCGATCTGGGAGTCGGTCCTCGCGGCCGGATACGCCATCGGCCTCCTCTGCGAAACGCTCTCGGCCAACGATCGCGATCTCTGGTGGAAAATCTACGATCTCTCGCCAAAGGAGCCCGCAAGCGTCCAGGGCCACCTGAGGATCCACGCCGCTACAGCACGTTTACCGGGTCGACGTCGATCACTACGTCGGCTCCCGGAAACTTGCTCCCGACGAAGGCGCTCTCGACCGCGCGGCGGAGCGCGGCGCGTTGTGCGCTCCGGACGAGGATCTGGTAGCGGAAGACACCCTTGATCCGCGCGAGGGGGGCCGGCGCCGGCCCTTGAATGCGGGCGTCCGAAACGCTCCGCAGCGCCTTCTCGAGAAGCTCGCCTCCCCGGTCGGCGGCGCTCGCGACCTTCTGCGCGTCCTCGCCGCGGAACAGGAGCGCGATCATCGACGTAGCGGGCGGATAGAGGAATCGGTTCCGGAACTCGATCTCGTCGCGATAGAAAGCCTCGTAGTCCTGGCGAATCGCGTGCTGGATCGCGTAATGGTTGGGGAACGCGGACTGGATGATCACCTTGCCGGGAAGCTCGCCCCGGCCGGAGCGGCCGGCGACCTGCGTCAGCAGGTAGAAGGTCTTCTCCGCCGAACGAAAGTCGGGGTATCCGAGGATCGCGTCGGCGTTGATGACGCCCGTGAGCGTGACTCCCGGAAAGTGATGCCCTTTGCTGATCATCTGCGTCCCGATGAGCGCGCGGACCTTCCCGCCGCGAAAACGGTCGAGGATGCGGACGAGCTCCCCCCTTCGGCGCGTGGAATCGCGGTCGAGCACCTCGCATGCGACGTCGGGGAAGTGCTCGCGAAATCTCTCCTCGACTTTCTCCGTCCCGAATCCGATGGGCTGGAGCACTTCGCCCCCGCAGAGCGGACAGGCCGCGGGGATCGGCACCTTCATGCCGCAGTAGTGGCACATCAGCTGCCCCGCGCGCCGGTGAACCGTGAGCGTAACGCTGCAGTCCCGGCACCGGAAATCGTTCTCGCATTCTCTGCAGAGCAGAAAGGGGGCGTAGCCTCTGCGGTTGATCAGGATCATCGCCTGCTCGCCGGCGTCGAAGACGCGCCGAAGCTCTTCGCGCAGGTCCCGGCTGAAGATGATCGATCCGCGGTCCGCCTTCTCCGCCTTTTCTTTTCTGAGGTCGACCACCTGGACGGCGGGCAGCTCCCGCGCCTCGACGCGCCGAGTCAGCCGCAGGAGCTGGTAACGGCCGCGCTCGGCATTCTCGCGGCTCTCGAGCGACGGAGTCGCGGACCCCAGGACCACCGGGACTCCGGCGATCTGCGCGCGCAGCACGGCGACGTCGCGGCCGTTGTAACGGGGCGACTCCTCCTGCTTGTACGCGGAGTCCCCTTCCTCGTCCACGACGATCAGGCCGAGGCGCTGGAACGGGCGTGAAGATCGCGGATCGCGGGCCGATGGCGACGTCGACGGCGCCTCGCCTCGCCCGCCACCACTGATCGTATTTCTCGCTCGCGGAAAGGCCGCTGTGCAGGATCGCGATCCGTTCGCCGAACCGCTCCATGAGCCGCGAAGCGAACACCGGCGTGAGCCCGATCTCCGGCACCAGGAGGATCGCCTGCTCTCCCCTCCTCACCGCCTCGCGCATCAGCTCGACGTACACCTCGGTTTTTCCGCTGCCGGTGATCCCTTCGATGAGAAATGGAGAGAACGATCCGAGCGACGCTTTCACCGAATCGATCGCGAGATTCTGCTCGTCGGAGTACCGGAGATCCAGCGCGCCGGCGCCGGTTTCCGCGAGGAACGGGTCCATCGTATGGCGCCGCGCCCGCCGCTCGGCGGCCAGCACGCCGCGCCGCAGGAGCGTATCGATCGACGAGGTGCTCGCGCCGGCGGCCGCGAGGGCGCGAATCGTCGCCTCTCCGCCCCGTTCGCGGAGGAGGTCGACGACCATTCGTTGCTTCGGCGAGAGATCTTCATCCGCGACTGCGAGAGAGACCCAACGGTCGTAGCGGACGCCTCGCGCGTCCGTCAGGACGTCCTCGACCGCGATCAGATTCGCGCCGCGAAGGCGCGCGATCGCGCTCCGTCCCCCTCGCCCGCCGGCCAGGAGTTTCGCCAGGTTTCCTTCACCGGCCACGATGCGGTCGAAAAGCGCGCGATCGTCGGGGACGACGAGTTTCTCGAGCGAGGCCGCGTCGAAGGCCGCGCCGTCACCGGCCGACCGGACTCTCCTCCGTCCCTGCGACGCCATGTTCGGCGGAAGCGCGGCACGCAGCATCTCACCGAGAGGAGCGAGGTAGTACGCCGCCGCCCGGCGGCAGAGCTCCACGACCTCCGGCAGAAGCGCCGGCTCCTCGTCGTCGAGAACCGCCCGGATCGCGCGGATTCGCGAAGCCGCGATCGAGGGAGCATCGACGAGCGCCGTGACGAATCCGGTCGTCAGCCGCGGCCCGTACGGGACTTCGACTCGGGATCCGATTCGGACCTCCTCCCGGAGGGCCTCCGGGACGGCGTAGGTGAACGTCCCGTGGACTCCGAGGGGAACCGCCACTTCGACATAAGGGGGACACGAGGCGAGTCTAGGGGTCTTGGAGTCTGAGAGTCTAGGAGTCGGTCGAGGAGTCGGGAGTCTTGGGTCGGTCCAGGAGTGCACGAGTCAACGAGTCAGCCCGGAGCGCTGTGTCAGCGACCTTCCCAACGCATAGACACGAACTCCAAGACTCACAGACTCACAGACAGACACCTAGACCCCTGGGCTCCCGGACCCCGGGACGGTCTTCTCGGGAACCGCGATCCCCAGCTCGGCCATGACTTTCTGCATGTCCTTCCAGACATCCTTCTTCGCGGAAGGGGTGCGCAGCAGGTATGCGGGGTGGTAGGTCGGCATGACGCGAATGGATCCGTACGAGTGCCACTCGCCCCGAACCGAGGAGATCGCCACGCCGCGGCCGAGCAAGCTCTGGGCGGCGAACTTGCCGAGCGTCACGATGACGCGCGGCGCGACGAGCTCGATCTGCCGGTCGATCCAGGGCCGGCACGCCGCGAGCTCGTCGGGCTCCGGGTTGCGGTTCTCGGGGGGACGGCACTTGATCACGTTCGCGATGTAGACGTCCTCGCGCCTCAGCTGCATCGCGCCGATGATGTCGGTCAGCAGCTTCCCGGCGCGCCCGACGAACGGAAACCCTTCGATGTCCTCGTCGCGTCCCGGAGCTTCGCCGACGAACATCAGATCGGCGTCCCGGTTGCCCGAGCCGACCACGACCTGCCTTCGCCCGCTCGCGAGACGGCAGCGAACGCAGTTCAGCGCGACCTGCTCGAGCTCCGCCATGGACGGGAGGGTCGCAATATCACCCGCTTCGGGGAGTCCCGCGAGGAACCGGGCCGCCACGTCCGGATCGGCGTCCGCGATCGACTCGAGGGCCTCGCTCCGCGGCGCTGCCGCGGGACGACGCGAAAGATCGAGCTCGGTGAATCCGAGATCCTTCAGCAAACGAAGCTCGGCGTAGAGGTCCTCGTGTGACATCGGGTCCCGAGTGTAGCAACAGTAGGCAGGGAGAAGTAGTCAGGGTGAAAGGTGGAGAGGGAACCGCTTGCCGGGAAAAGGGCCCGGCTACTGCTTACATCAGCTCGAGGGCGCGGTCCAGGATCCGGTTCGCGATCGTGATCTTGCTCGCGCGTTCCACGGCCGTCGAGCCGCCGGAGCGATCGATCAGCGTCACCGCGTTCTGGTCGGAATCGAAACCGATCGACGGATCGGAGACGTCGTTCGCGACGATCAGATCGACCTTCTTCGCCGCGAGCTTCGCGCGCGCGTGCTCGTCGACGTTCTCCGTCTCGGCGGCGAATGCGATCGTGAACGGCCGCTTCTCCCGCTTCGAGATCGCTTCGAGGATGTCGGGCGTCTTCTTCAGCGTGAGAACGAGGCTGTCCGTTCCGGGGCCCTTCTTGATCTTCTGCGCCTCGGGAGCCGCCGGCGTGAAGTCGGCGACCGCAGCCGTCTTGACGAGGACATCGTGCGAATCGACCGAGGCAAGCACGCGGTCGTACATCTCCGCGGCGGTCGTCACCCGGAGGACCTCTACCCCCTGTGGAGCGCTCAGCGAGGTCGGCCCGGAGATGAGAGTCACGCTCGCTCCCCGCATCCGCGCGGCCTGCGCGAGCGCGTACCCCATCTTTCCCGAAGAGCGGTTCGAGATGTAGCGGACGGGGTCGATTGCTTCCCGCGTCGGGCCCGCGGTCACGAGCACGCGTTTCCCCTCGAGGTCGCGGGCTCCGAAGAAAGCGCGGACCTGTTCGACGATCGCCGCCACGTCGGGCATCCGCCCCACCCCTTCGTCGCCGCAGGCGAGCAGGCCCGAGTCGGGGTCGAGCGTGATCACGCCGCGCGAGCGAAGCCGCTCGAGGTTCTCCTGGACCGTGGGGTGGAGCCACATCCCGGTGTTCATCGCGGGGACGACCATCGTCGCCGTTCGATGCGCGACCGCGTAGGTGGTGAGGGCGTCGTCGGCGATGCCGACGGCAAGCTTCGCGATGACGTTCGCCGTCGCGGGAGCGATCAGGAGGAGCTCGGCCCAGCGAGCGATCTCGATGTGGTCGACTCCGCCTCGCGCGGGGTCTCCCCAGGAGTCCGCGATCACGCCGAAACCGGAGACCGCGGCGAGCGAGAGAGGGGTCACGAAGCGCGCCGCGTTCGGAGTCATGATGACCCGAACCGAGGCGCCGGCATCCTGGAGGCGCCGGACGAGGTCCGGCGTCTTGTATGCGGCGATGCCGCCCGAGATGCCGAGGACGATGTTCACTCGGTCGTCTCGACCGACGTCTCGTCCTCCTCCTTGGGGGGCGGAGGCGTCAGAGACCACTCGATCGCCTTCCTGTCGATCTCTTCCATCGCGATGCGCGTCGGCTTCGCGTGCTTCGACCGCAGCTTGATCGGCGATCCTTCAATCAGATGTTCCGCGCGCCGCGCCACGAGCAGCACGTAGCGGAACTTACTGTCGATTCCCTCTGGCAAACGATCCACTGCGTTCCTCCTTGAAACGGCGAGCCATCTCGGAGAGCGCCTCCATCGCCGACTTCGACTTCAGTTTTCTGGCGATGATCACCCCTTTGAGGCTCTCGATCGCGACTTCCAGCTCGTCATTGATCAGCACGTAATCGTAGAAAGTCAGTCCCTGCTCGATCTCGTGCCGCGCCTTTTCGAGGCGCATTTCGATCTCTTCCCTCGTGTTCGCCGCCCGCGCCTCCAGCCTCTGCTCGAGGGCCGCGAACGAAGGGGGAAATACGAACAGGCTCAACGAGTGCGGGCGCAACTCCGCGTTCTCGGCGACCTGCCGCGCCCCCTGGACGTCGATGTCGAGGATCACGTCCTCTCCCCTTCCGAGGCGCGAAAAAACCTCCTGGCGGGAGGTTCCGTACATCTGCCCGTGAACGTGCGCCCATTCGATAAATTCCCCGGATCGAATCATTTGGTCGAAGCCGGAGTCGGCGACGAAGTAGTAGTCGCGACCCTCGATCTCCCCGCTGCGGCACTGCCGCGTGGTGTGGGAAACCGAGAAGTGAAGGGGGACGCCGAGGCGCTCGAGATCCTGCCGGGCCCGGTTGATCAGGGTCGTCTTGCCGGCCCCGGACGGACCCGAGACGATGACGAGAGTCCCATCGGGGTGGAAGTTGACGGTCTTACTCGACATTCTGGACCTGCTCGCGGATACGCTCGACGGCCGTCTTCAATTCTACAACGGCGCTTCGAACGTCCGCTGAGCGGGACTTCTGCCCCGTCGTATTCGACCTCCCGGAGAAGCTCCTGGGAGAGGAAGTCGAGCTTCTTCCCGGCCGGCTCGGGCGACCCGAGGAGGCCCTGGATCTGCTCGATGTGGCTGTTCGCGCGCGCGAGCTCCTCGGCGACGTCGGCTTTCTCGACCAGGATGACGGTCTCCTGCGCGACTCGGTCGGGGTCGACCGAAACGCCCGACGAGCGCGCCAGATCGTCGATTCGCTGGCGGTACGCCTGGAGGGCCTCCTGTTGGATCGTCGGGCGCATCGCAGCGATCGACGCGAAGCCCTCCGGACTTCGCCCGAGCCTCGTCTCGATGTCGCGCCGGAGCGCCAGGCCTTCCGTCTCCCGCATGGTGATCAGCGCCTCGAACGCTTCCCCTACGACTCGTACACGTCAGCCTGCTCGGATCCGAGGAGCTCATCTTCGCGCGGAACCACCTGCAGGAGGTCCGGGATGCGAAGGAGATCCGAAGGCGTGAGGTTGGCCTCGATGCCGTATTCGGAGAGGAGCCCCTTGAGCTCCGGGAGGACGCGCGCGGCGATGTTCCGCGAGAGGCGTACCTCGTAGTCGGGATCGCGCAGCCGCTCGGCGCGGATCGTGACGTCGAGCTTTCCGCGCTGGAAGGTCGACGACGCGATCGAGCGGATCGCCGGCTCCATCTCCCAGAGGACCTCGGGAAGGCGGACGGAGACTTCGAGATAGCGGTGGTTGACGCTGCTCGCGAGGATGGAGATCAGCAGGCGATCGCCGACCTTCCCGCTCGCCCGCCCGAAACCGGTCATGCTCCGGATCATGGCGTGCCGGTTATATCACGCCAAAAAGAGACCCAGGGGCCAGGAGTCGGGGATCGACTTACGACATTTTTCCGTAGCGCGAGCGGAACGTCTGGTACTCCTGCGTGTTCGTCGTGAGATTCGCCGTGCTCCCCATGCCCTGAATCTCGTGCTTCACGGCCGCGATGCGATCCTGAGTGAGCGGGTGGGTGGAGAAGAACTTCTCGACCGCCCCCGGCTGCTTCTGCTGCCTGCGAAGCAGCTCCTCGAACATCGTCACCATGCCGTTGGGGTTGTATCCCGCGGCGGCCATGTAGCGGGTGCCGAGGCTGTCCGACTGACGCTCCGCGTCACGCCCGAACCGCGCCATGGCGCCTCCGCCCACGATCTGCGCGAGGATCTGTTGATACGCGGCCGGGTTCTGCCCGAGAAGGAGCGCGGCGACGATGTTCAACCCGTACGCCTTCGTCATGTTCTCGGTCGCGTGCCGCTCCATGCCGTGGGCGATCTCGTGTCCCATGACCCCGGCCAGCTCGGCTGCGTTGTCCGCGGCGCCGATCAGCCCCGTCGTGACGTAGACATGACCTCCGGGGATGTTGAACGCGTTGATCTCGGGGGAATCGACGACGTGGAAGCTCCAGGGAAGCTGCGCGAGTGGATTGCCCGAAGCGGCGACCAGCTGCTGCCCGAGCTTGTTGATGTACGCGTTGGCGGCCGAGTCATGGATGACCGGCATCTGCTTCGCGACATCCGCTTCGAGCTGCTTCCCGAGGTTCCATTCTTCCTCGACGGACATGAGGTTGAAGCCGCCGCCGCCGGAAGCGCAACCCGCGACGAGGATCGCCAGCAGGAGCGGCGCGATCGAAAATCGGTAGTGTTTCACGTGACCTCCCGAGTTGCGGAAACTCCGCATCACTCCATCCCTCGGAGAGCAACTCGCGGGCCATGTGAGACTTGATCAGAATGGAACCGTGACGGGCTCTGCCAGAGGCGTTCTCCGTTCTTCGTTCTTCGTTCTTCGCGGCAAAACGTCCGGGCGGCGTACTGACGCGGCGTGCCTCCGTCGGGCGTGCCGGACGACCCGTCTCTTGCGCAGGTCGATCGGGTTGCCGAACGGAGAACGGAAAACGGAGACCGGAGACCGTTCCGAGGCGCTATCCCAGCTCGTACGGGATGAAATCGGGGTCGTCCTGGTGCTCGCGCTCCCACGAGAGAAACGAGTAGTAGCCGCAATGCGGTTCTTCCGGATAGGATCGGCAGACGGCGGGACGCGCCAGGTACACCGAGCAGCGCCTCGTCTCCTTATCGATGAACTGGCAGATCGAACCGAAGATCTGGTCCTTCTGGTGGCGCAGCGCCTTGTGCCCCTCGACCACCTTCGTGAATCTCGCCTCCGCGATCTCGGGAGTAATCTCGAAATGTTTCGCGAGCCGCTCGATGTCGCGCTTGGTCACATCGATCCGCTCGTAGCTGCAGCAGTACGCGGGACACTTGAGACAGTCGTAGTAGATCTTCGGCGTCCGTTTGATCTTGGGCGTGTCCGCTCCGTTCCCTTTGGCCAACGATAATCCTTTCGACGGCCCCTGGTTTCACCGGTGCGGAGTCCGGGGCGCCGCGTTTCGTGCTCGCCGGCATTTTAGCGCAGAGGGCAGTCGTCGGGGAGACGGAGTGAGAGGTTGCGAGCCGCGGGCTCGACAAGGCCATTCTCCCTGCCTGGGCACCTGACGCCGCGGCCTCTAGGGCTCGCGCGTCACTTCTCCGGTCATCGGAACGAATCGGACGGGGATCGTTTTCTGTTCGACGATTCCTTCGCTCGTCTTGGTCACGATCACGAGCTCCTGATACCAGTCGCCGACCGGCACGATCATTCTTCCCTCGAGGGCGAGCTGGTCGATGAGCGGCTGCGGAATCGAGCGGGGCGCAGCGGTCACGATGATCCCGTCGAAGGGAGCCGCTTCCGGCCAGCCGCGATAGCCGTCGCCCTGCCGCACCCGCACGTTGTCGTAGCCGAGCTCGCCGAGCGTTTTCGCGGCGTGGTCGGCGAGCTCCGGAATGATCTCGATCGTGTAGACGTCGCGCACGATCTCGCTCGAGAACGGCCGCCTGATAGCCGGATCCCGTGCCGATTTCGAGCACCCGATCCGAGGGGCGGAGGCCGAGAGCCTGGGTCATGTAGGCCACGATGTAGGGTTGCGAGATGGTCTGGTCGAACCCGATCGGCAGCGGATGATCTTCATACGCGTGTCCCGTCTGGTCGGGCGGAACGAACCGGTCGCGAGGTACCTGACGCATGGCTTCGAGCACCGCCGGATCCGAGATCCCCCGCGCCGCGATCTGGTCCTCGACCATCCGATGGCGCGCGCGCGTCGCGGGATCGTTCGCCGCAGTATCACCCTGACGCACTTCGCGCACCTCCAGAGCACAGCCGGCGAGAAGCAGGACGAGGGAGAGAATGCCTGCCTGGCGGCTCATTCCGCGGATTATAGAAGCGTTCGTCACGGAAGGGGCGCGACGAGACGAAGAGACCCGAGGAGCGGCTCGAGATGCTCCCCAGACACTACCGTCCTTCCCTCCACAGAGGATCGAACTCCCGACGCCCCTCGTCGACGAGCGCGATCATCGCCCGCTCGAGCTCCGCGCGCGTGCGCTCGAACTCCTCTTCGGACAGCTCGCGCGGAACCTCGATCGGCTCTCCGTAGAGGTAGAGCGCGCGGGTGAAGGGAATCGGCACCTCGAACCGGTCCCACGAGGCGAGCTGTTTCGACCGCTCGGCGACGAGGGCGGCGGGGATGATCGGAATGCCCGCGAGCTGCGCCGCCCGGATCACGCCCGGCTGAACGGAATGGCGCGGCCCGCGCGGGCCGTCCGGGGTGAAGATGAGCACCCGCCCCTCGCCTGCCGCCCGCAGCATCGCGCGCAGAGCTTCCGACCCGCCACGAGTGCTCGAGCCCCGCGCGGCCTCGATCCCGCTGAATCGCCGGACCGTCGAGGCGATCAGCTCCCCATCCCGATGCTGCGAGATCATCACCGTCGCGGGACGCGCGAAGCGCGCGTAGATCATCACGAGGATCTGGGCGTGGAAGAAGGCGTAAACGTAATTCTTCCCCTGCCGGTTGAGCGCGTCGATCGCCTCGGTCCGGCAATGCCGGACGCGCAGGGTGGCGTGCAGCGTCCGGATGAACGCCGCGGCAATCCGCGGGATCAGAATCGCGCCGAGATCGATCTTCACGCCGTCGCTTCGCTGGCCGGCTCTTCTTCGAGGAACTGCATTTCGTACAGCTTCCGGTAGATGCCTTTCCTCGCGAGCAGCTCTTCGTGCGTCCCCGACTCGACGATCTGACCGCCGTCGAGAACGAGGATCTTGTCGGCGCGCCGGACCGTCGAGAGGCGGTGCGCGATGACCAGGGTCGTCCGTCCCTCCATCAGGTTCGCGAGCGCCTGCTGGACCAGCCGCTCCGACTCGGTGTCGAGCGCGCTGGTCGCCTCATCGAGGATCAGGATCGGAGAATTCTTGAGCAGCGCCCGCGCGATCGCCAGCCGCTGGCGCTGGCCTCCCGAGAGGAGCACGCCGCCCTCGCCGACCGTCGCGTCGTATCCCCCGTCGATCTTCATGATGAACTCGTGCGCGTTCGCCGCCTTCGCGGCGCGCTCGATCTCTTCCTGCGAGATGTCCGCCCGGCCGTAGGCGATGTTGTTGCGCACCGTGTCGTTGAACAGGATCACTTCCTGCGTCACGAACCCGATCAGGCCGCGAAGCGACTCGAGCGTCACCTCCCGGATGTCTTTCCCGTCGATCAGCACCCGCCCGCCGGAGACGTCGTAGAAGCGCGGCAGCAGGTTCACCAGGGTCGATTTTCCCGCGCCGCTCCCGCCGACGATCGCGACCACCTCTCCGGGCGCCACCGCGAAGCTGATTCCGCGGAGCACCGGGCGCTCCCCGTACGCGAACTCGACGTTCTCGTACTCGATCCCGCGTCCGACCGTGCCCAGTCTCTTCGCTCCGGCCGCTTCCTTCACCTCGTTGTGGACGTCGAGGATGAGGAACACCCGCTCGGCCGCGGAGAGCGCGGTGTTGACCGCGAGATTCACCTTGTTGAGGCGCTTGATCGGCGCGTACATCCCCGCCAGCGCGATCAGGAAGCTCATGAACTGGCCCAGGGTCAGAGCCCCGTCCCGGATCCGGATCGCCGCGTACCCGAACAGGAGCACCATGCAGACCCCGGCGAGCAGCTCCATGACGGGCGAGGTCAGCGCCTGGATGCGCTGCGCCTTCAGGTTGATCGAAAGGTGCCTGCGCGTCGCCTCCCGGAACCGCTGGATCTCGAACGGCTCCATCGAGAACGCCTTCACGATCCGAACGCCCTTGATCGTCTCCTCGAGCAGCGTCGCGATGTCCGCCATCCGCTCCTGCGAGATGCGCGTCGCGCGCCGCAGGCGCTTGCCGAACTGCACGACGGGAAACGCGATGATCGGAGCGATGATGAAGGTGAAGATCGCCAGCTCCGTGTTCACCAGAAGGATCACGGCCGAGATGACGACCAGGTTCACCGATTCCTGAAACAGGTCGCCCACGCGGATCGAGACCGCCGCCTGCACCTGCTCGACGTCCGAGACGATCCGGCTGACCAGCTCGCCCGTGGACCGTTCGGAGAAGAACCGGTTGCTCTGCGTGATGATCCGCTCGTAGAGGGCGTTTCTCAGGTCCCGGACCGTGGAGAGCCCGACCTTCTGAAACGAGTACTCGGAGAAGAAGCTCGTGAGCGCCCGCACGACGAAGACGAAGAGAAGCATCCCGAGGATGTAGCGCCAGCGGTCGGCCTCGTGAGCCTCCCACCACCCCCGAGCCTGCCCCGTCCGCGCGTCGATCCAGTTGATGAGAGCTCCCCGCTTCCCTTCCGGACGGCTCTTCCGCAGAAGCTGGTCGAGCAGCGCCGTCTTCGCGCGCTCCTTCGCCTCGGGGCGCGCTTTCGCGGGGGGCTCGATGACGGCCGATCCCGACGCGTCTGCGACGCGGCTGCTCTCTCCCCCCTCGACGCTGACCCGGGCGCCCGCGATCGGAGCTCCGTCCGGCGCCGCGACCGTGACGCGGATCCCGGAGGGAGCGCCCATCCGGCCTTCGCGGGAGAGCACTTCGTCGAACAACGGCTGGATGAGCAGGATCAGCGCGCCCGTCGTCGCGGCGACGATCAGCATGCTCGCCAGCGCGATCATCGCCCATCCGCGGTACGGGAGGACGTGGCGCAGAAGTCGTCTGAGGATCTTCATGGTTCGGGCCGCGAGGCGCCGCCGCGCGAAGCGACGAGTGTAGCGATTTTCTCCGCGGCGCGGCGGCTGGCGCCCGGGTCGCCGAGTTTGGCTCGCACTTCGTCCAGCGCGGCCCGGGCGGCCATCCACCGCTCCGGCTCGAGCAACCCTAGCGCCTCCGCGGCGATCCGCTTCCCTACGACTTCTCCCTGCAGCAGCTCCGGAACCACCTCACGCCCCGCGACGATGTTCACGAGACTGAAGTGAGGGAGCCGGACGAGCCGCCGCCCGACTTCATACGTGAGCCGCGGGAGGCGGTAGACGACGACCGCGGGCACCCCGAGGATCGCCGCTTCGAGCGTGGCCGTGCCGGAGGAACAGATCGCGACGTCCGAGCCCGCGAGGGTTTCGAGCCGTCTCTCGCCCACCAGCTCGACGGCGACCGACCTCGATGCGATCGCGGCCCCGATCCTCGCCCTGTCCACCGTCGGAGCCAGGATGAGGCTGACCCGCGCCTCCGCGCCGATGAGCTCCACCGCGTCCAGCATCGGCTCGAGAAGCAGTTCGATTTCCATCCGCCGGCTCCCCGGAAGGAGGGCGATTCGCCAGGGGCGCCGCGGGGGCGTCGCCGGCCGCGGCGCGACCGCGGCGAGCTGTTCGACCAGAGGATGGCCGACGTAGCTGACCGGCACGCCGTGGCGTTCGTAGAAATCCCTCTCGAAAGGAAAGATCACGAGCATCTGGTCGACGCGCTCGGCGATCTGATGGACGCGCTCTCGGACGCCACGCCCACAGCTGGGGCGAGATGTAGTAGACGACGGGAATCCCCATCCGCCTGCACTCCCGCGCCACCCGTAGGTTGAAATCGGGATAGTCCACCAGGAGGACGGCGTCGGGCCGCTCTCGCTCGATCTCCCGGGTCAGGTCCCGGAACGCGCGCAGGAACATCGGGACGTGCCGGAGGACGTTGAAGAGGCCGACGATCGCCAGATCGCGCGCATCGCGCACCAGGCGCATCCCCTCGCCGGCGAGGCCCGTGCCGCCGATTCCGAACAGCTCGAGGGAGGGATCGATCCGACGCAGCTCGCGCGCGACCTCCGTCGCGTGAAGGTCGCCCGAGGCTTCTCCCGCCACGATGCAGAGCTTCACCTGCGCCTCCGCTCGTAACGCGCCAGGATCGCGACCATCCCCACCGCGGCGGCGATTCCCGCGACGTCCGAGATCACGTCGCGGAACGAGGAGTCCCGCGTCGGGACGAACGACTGGTGATACTCGTCGAGCAGGCCCCACGCGATCGAGAGAGCGGCCGCCGTCAGAAGGGCGGAGCCGGTGACGCGGGGGGCCTCGAACGCGGTCAGCGCGAAAACGAGCAGCAGAGCCAGGATCGCGTACTCTCCGAAGTGCGCGATCCGGTCGCTCACGCTCGACGGGAGCGAGTCCGCGCTCTGCGAAGAGGCGAACCAGGTGAACGCCAGATAGAGAACCGCCGGGGCGATGCGGAGCGTCCGCTCGAGGAGCGGAGGAGGCCCCGCCGCGCTCATTTCATCGGGAACGGATACATCAGCCACGAGAGGATGACCCCGCCGAAGAAGAGCGAGCAGAAGATGATCACGAAGAGCCGGATGCGATCGGACTTCTCATTCTTCCACAGGAGCGCGAAGAAGAGCCCAGTCGCGACCGCGTAAAGGAACATCAGGACGATGTGGCTCCGGAGGATGCTCATTGCTTTCGCCCTTCCGCGATGTCGTACGAGTCGAGAACGAGCAGAAGGTTCATCAGGCCGGCGGTCAGGGCGAACGCCGTCCCGTACTCGAACGTCATGGACATCACGTTTCCGAACGGCCCGAGCGCCCTCGCGATGAAATACGGCAGGCCCGCGCCCATCGAAGCGAGGGTCGCGAGGAAGGTGAGCGGCTTGCCCGGCTCCATCGTGTAGAGCTTTCCTTCCAACGCCAGGCCGAGCACGAGCATGAACGAGACGATCAGGAAGAAGGCGATCGCCCGCGCCCGCCGGCCGAGATAGAGATGGCCCGCGCCCGGAACGACGAACGCGAGGACGACTGCTGTGAGGGTGCGTCGGTTCATCGAGCTAAGAGAAAGTCGATCCGACCTCTGCAAATTTCGGTCGGAGCTTCCCGAACGTCACGGACAACTCTTCGGGGATCATCCGCGTTTCGGCCGTTACGCTCATGAAATTCGAGTCGCCGGCCCATCGGGGGACCACGTGGACGTGGTAATGGTCGACGATCCCGGCCCCGGCCGCCTGGCCGAAGTTCATTCCAATGTTGAACCCGTCCGGATGATAGACGTCCGAGAGGACCTTCTGCGCCTCGGCCGATGCCCGGATGATCGCCGTGAGCTGCTCGTCCCCGCTCTCGTAGAGGCGGGAGACGTGGCTCACCGGCGCGATCATGATGTGCCCGTTGGTATAGGGGTAGCGGTTGAGCAGGATCACGATCCGCCGGTCGGCCCAGAGCGTGAGCGTCGATTCAGGGTCCGACGCGATCGACGCCGCGCAGAAGATGCACGCGACGGCCTCGCCTTTCGGAGCGGTCAAGTAGGGGTACCTCCAGGGAGTGAAGAGCAGATGCACGGGAGCGTCACTCGGGATCGGGCGCCGGATCCGATTCTTCGCCCGCGCCGCCCGCGACCCGGTTGATCAGCTCCTTCAGCTCCTTGCCGGGCTTGAAGTACGGGATCTTCTTGGACGGCACCTCGACCTTTTCGCCGGTCTTGGGGTTGCGGCCGGTCCGGGATTTCCGGCTGCGGAGCCGGAAGCTGCCGAACCCGCGCAGCTCGATCTTCTCGCCGTTCCGGAGCGAGTCCACGATCGAGTCGAAGACGACGTTCACGATCGTCTCCGCCTGCTTCTTCGTCACCTGAATCGTGCGCGCGACCTCGTCGACCAGCTCGGCCTTCGTCATCACGCCCGGCTTTCCGCCGAATTCGCTCGTCTCGGGTTCCCGTTCTTGCTCCACGATCCATCCCCTCCAACGGGTCAGTACCACCGATAGAGAAACCGCGTCTCCCCGACCGGCTTGCCGATGAATTCCTGCACCACTGCCTTCACCGACGCATCGCCGGTGAGTACGTCGAGCAGCCCCGCCGTCCGCTCTCGCGGATAGACGACCCGCGGCTCGCCGCGGATCCCTCCGCGGCGCGCCGCCAGCTCGATCGCGTCCCGGAGCGTTCCGAGCTGGTCCACGAGCTTGAGCTGCATCGCTTCTTCTCCGGTGAAGACCCGGCCGTCGGCGAGACGCTCGACCTCGCCCTGCGTGAGCTTTCCCTTGCGGCCTTCCGCGACGGCCCGGATGAACTGCCGGTGGAGCTGGTCCGTGATCCGCTGGATGTACGCCCGCTCCTCCGGAGTGATGTCGCGGAACGGCGAGCCCGCGTCCTTCATGGATCCTGCGGTGATCGTCTGCGGCTCGAGCTTCGCCCATCGGACGAGGTCCTCGAGATTGAACCACTGCATGATGACGCCGATCGAGCCCGTGATCGTTCCCGGGTTCGAGACGATCGTTTCACAGGCGGACGCGATGTAGTATCCGCCGGATGCCGCGACGCTGTCGAGCGACGCCACGATCGGCTTCTTGGTCTCGGCCCGGAGCCTCCGGATCTCCGCGAAGATCTCCTGCGAGGGGACGACCGCGCCGCCCGGGCTGTTGATCCTCACCACGAGCGCGCGGATGCTCGCGTCCTCCGCATAGCCGCGCAACCGCTCGACCGTCTCCCGGGAGTCGAGGATCTCTCCCTCGATGGGGACGACGGCCACCTTCGGCCCGATCTTCCACCACTCGCCCGGAGGTGCGCCCGACCGCGGTCATCGCCGCGCCGAGAACCGTCATCAGAAGAAAGAGCCCGAGGCAGCCGCCGAGAAGCCCCCAGAAGAGCCCCCGGCCGCGCTTCGGAGGAGGCGGCGGCGTGGAACGGTGCGCCGGCGCCACGGGCTCCGGAGACGGAGCTGCGGTTTCGCCGGGCGTGAGTTCGTCGGTCATGAGCGTTCCGGCTCCGATCCCTCGGGAGCCGGCTCGGGCTCGTCCGCCATGGGCGCCGCGGGCGCCGGCTGCTCGGTCGCGACCGCGGCCGCGGTTCTCCGATCGGTGCTCCGGCGGGTTCTTCCTCCGGCCGCTCCTGAGAAACGTCCCTCATCGTGAGGCCGAGCTTCTTCTCGACGGGATCCACTTTGATGATCCGCGCGCGGACCGCGTCGCCGACCGCGAACATCTGGTCGAGCTTCACGCGCCCCTCGCGCTGGACTTCGGATACGTGCACGAGGCCCTCGACTCCTTCAGCGAGCTTCACGAAGAGGCCGAAGTCGGTGATCTTCGGAGATCGTTCCGCTGACTTCGTCGCCGACCTGGTGCCGCTTCGCATACTCGTCCCACTCGTTCGGAACGAATTCCTTGATCGAGAGGGAGAGCCGCTGGTTCTCGCCGTCGACGTTGATCACGCGCGCGGTGACCTGGTCGCCCTTCTTCAGAAGCTCTCTCGGGATGTTTGAGCCGCCGAGTCCACGACATGTCGGAGATGTGAACGAGCCCGTCGATCCCCTCTTCGACCTCGACGAACGCGCCGAAGTCCGTGATGTTGCGGACGCGGCCGGTCACCGTGCTGCCGACGGGATATCTCTGCTCGATGGTGTCCCAGGGATTCTGCTCGAGCGCCTTGAGCGAGAGCGAGATGCGGCGGTTCGGAACATTCACGTCGGCGACGACCGCCTCGACGTCCGAGCCGACCGAAAGGAGCTTCGACGGCCGCACCTTGCGCGTCCACGACATCTCCGAGATGTGGATCAGCCCTTCGACGCCTTCTTCGAGCTCGACGAACGCTCCGTAGTCCGTGAGCGAGACGACGCGGCCCTTGACTTTGCTGCCGATCGGATAGCGGACCGCGACGTCGAGCCACGGATCGGGCGTCCTCTGCTTGTAGCCGAGGGAAACACGCTCGCTGTCCGCGTCGAACTTGAGGACGACGACCTCGATCTCGTCGCGCGACGTTGAAGATACTCCGACGGATGATTGACGCGCCCCCAGGAGATGTCGGTGATGTGAAGAAGCCCGTCGACGCCACCGAGATCGACGAACACGCCGTAGTCGGTGATGTTCTTGACCACGCCGTGGATGTGCTTTCCCTCCTCCAGGTGGGCGAACGTCTCCCGCTTCTTCTCGCCATGCTCGACTTCGACGATCGCCTTCCGCGAGACGACTACGTTGTTCCGCTTCTTGTCGAACGAGATGATCTTGAAGCTCGAGGTCCTTCCCCTTCCAGCGCGTCGAGGTTCTTCACGGGCCGGACGTCGACGAGCGATCCCGGAAGGAAGGCCTTGACGCCCACGTCGACGGCGAGCCCGCCCTTCACGCGGTCCAGGACGCGGCCCTGCACCGAGGTCCCTTCCTTGTAGGCCTTTTCGAGCTCGTCCCAGACGCGGACCCGCTCCGCTTTCTCGCGCGAGAGCGAGGACGTTTCCCGTCGACGTTTCGAGCCGCTCGACGAAGACGTCGATTTCGTCACCCGGATGGACCGTCAGTTCGCCCGAGTACGAGGTGACTTCGGAGATCGGAACGACCCCTTCCGACTTGAACCCGATATCGACGATCGCTTCGGTGGAGGTGACTTTCAGCACCCGCCCTCTGATGATGTCGCCTTCCGCGAACTCGGCCATCTTCTCGTCGTACATCCGGAGAAGCTCGTCCATGCCGGCCGACTCGAGGTCGCTGTTCGGCGGCAGTTCGCCCGGTCGGCGGGGTTTGCGATCGTCGCTCGGGGGCATTGAGAAACCTTCCTCCCTCGATCTGCGAGGTCCACTCGGTCACGCAAGCAAGCTTCTCCGCTGGGTCAGCAACCGGAGCCGCCTCCCCTTTCCGCGCCCGGGTGAAGGGGAAGACATGCCCCCGAACGGGGGATTCCGGCGGGGTCCACGTCAGCTAACTTATTGATACGCGCCGAAATGGGAGTTTAGCGACGCCTCCGGGGCGCGTCAAGAAGGCGGGGGAAGAGACGAGGAGACCGGGCCGAGCAGACGGGGTGAAATCGACAGGGGAAAGCCGGGGTGAGCGTGGCGCTACTCCGGAGGGTTTCCCTTCCCCCTGACTCCTTCTCCCTGACTCCTTTGCCTGGACCCCGCTCACGATCCGCTCGACCACCTCGTCCAGCGTCAGCTCCGAGCTGTCGATCACCACGTAGGTCTCGTCCCACCGCAGGGGGGAGTCGGAGCGGGTCGAATCCTGCCGGTCGCGCGTTTCGATCTCTCGAAGGATCTCGTCGACCGGCTGGTCGATACCCCGCTCCCGCAAGTCGCGCGAGCGCCGCTCCGAGCGGACTCGGGGCGTCGCCGTCAGAAAGAACTTGTGCGGGGTCTCGGGAAAGACCTTCGTTCCGATGTCTCGCCCTTCGAGGACCCCCCCGGCGCGGCGCCCCAGCTGCTGCTGCATCCGCACGAGGACGCGGCGGACCGCGGGGACTGCCGAGACGGCGCTCGCCGCGAGGCTCATTTCCGGCGTGCGGATCGCGGCGGAAACGTCCTCGCCGTCGAGGAGCACCCGCTGGGTGGCGCCGCTTCCCTCGAGATCGATGCGGGTTCCGGCGGCGAGCGACTCGAGCGCGGGCTCGTCGTCGAGAGGGACGCCCGCCCGCATCGCCTTCAGGGCCATCGCGCGGTACATCGCCCCGGTGTCGATGTGCGGGATCCCGAGGAGCTGCGCGACGAGGCGGCTGGTGGTCGACTTGCCGACGCCGGCCGGACCGTCGATCGCGACGATCACCGGATCCATCATCCTCTCCGGGAGCGGGTCGACTTGGCGGATTCCTTCTTCAGGGGAGGATTCTTCTTCGAAACCTGGCGCCGGGGCGCGGACTTCTTGGTGGGGGCCTTGGCCGTCGTCTTCGCGGGGCGCCCTGCGGCGGCGCGGACCGGTCGACGCGGTTCGGCTTCTTTTTTCGTGAGGAGCCGGATCTCCCGCGGGTTGAGGTCGCGCCACTGTCCGGGCAGGAGCTCCGGGTCGGTGAGCTGCCCGATCGCGACGCGCTTGAGCTTCGCGACGGGATGTCCGATCGCCTTGAACATCCTGCGGATCTGCTGGGTCCGGCCCTCGGAGAGCTTCACCTCGAACCAGCTGTTCCCTTCGTCGTCGCGCTTTCCGGTCGTTCGCAGGCGGCCGATCACGGCGGGGCGGGTCCGCTTGCCGTCGAGCACGATGCCGCGCTCGAGCTTCTCCACGAGGCGCTCCTGGGGGATGCCCTTCACCTTGACGTGATACGTCTTGACGCTGCCGTGGCTCGGATGCGAGAGGCGGTACGCGAGCTCTCCGTCGTTGGTCAGAACGAGAAGACCCTCGGAGTGGAAGTCGAGGCGCCCGATCGGAAACACGCGCTCGCGAACGCCCTTGAGGTAGTCGACGACGGTCGTGCGCCCTTCCGGGTCCTCCATCGTCGTCATCACTTCCTTCGGCTTGTACAGGAGGATGTAGCGCGGCTCTTCGGCGTCCCGGAGGAGCTTTCCGTCGACCTTGACGTGATCGCGCGCCGCGTCCGCCTTCGTTCCGAGCTCGGTGACGACCCGTCCGTTCACGCGGACGCGTCCGGCGAGGATCATCTCTTCCGCTTCGCGACGCGAGGCGAGCCCCGCGCGGGCGATGATCTTCTGCAGCCGATCGACAGACATTCAGTCTCGTTCGCTCGCGTCAGATTCTAACGCGTCTTCCGTCGAATCCGCGCTGTCGACGTCGGAATCCGTGCGCTCCGCGCCCTCGATCGCTGCGCTCCCGGAGTCCAGGTCCGATCCCGGAGGGGCCTCCGAATCCTCGACCATCTCGTCGCCCGCGACGCTGAGATCTCCGTCGAGACGCTGCACCTCGTCTTCCGCCTGGAGCGAGGTGCGCTCCCCCGCCTCCTCGGATTCGGCCTCGCCCGGATCGAGCGCGAGAACGTCCTCTTCGGACGTAGCGGCCGCCAGGAGCTCCTCCGCGAAGTTCTCGCCGAGGATCTCGACGAACTCCTCGAGGCGCGGAAGATCCTGAATCGACTCGAGCCCGAAATGAACGAGAAACTCCTTCGTCGTGCGATAGAGGAAGGGGCTTCCGACCACGTTCTTCCTCCCGGCGATCTTGATCATCTTCCGGTCGAGGAGCGTCCGGATCACGCCGGTCGAGTTCACGCCGCGGATGTCGTTGATCTCCGGGACGGTCATCGGCTGGCGGTAGGCGATGATCGCGAGGGTCTCGAGCGCCGCCATCGAAAGGCGCCCCTCGTTCTTCCGGGCGAAGAATTTTCTGAGATGAGGGTCGAGCTCGGCGCGGGTCGCGAAGCGGAAACCGCCCGCGGCCTTCTCGAGGACGAATCCCCCCTCACGCTGCTGAAACGCCGCTTCGATCGCGGCGAGCTCCGCGTCGACCGCCTCGCTCCCCTCGTCGGAAAAGGCCTCGTGCAGATCCTCGATCTTCACGGGCTCCCCGGAGGCGAAGAGGATCGCCTCGAGGGCCGCTCGCAATTCGGTCGATGTCATGGCCATAGGTTCATTACCGGCGCGGGGCCCCACGGGGTGCGGCCCTTTCCTCATTCCTCTCAGTGGTCATAAGCGCTGAACTGCGCGGGGTCGATCTCACGCTCGGTCCGGTGAAGGAGGATCTCTCCGAACAGATCTCCCTGCCGCAACGAGAGTCCGCCGAGCCGGACGAGCTCGAGGGTCGCGAGGAAAATGACGACCAGCTCGTTCCGGTCCCGACCTTCCAGGTACCAGAAGAGGCGGATCGGCGTGGTCTCGCGAAGCTTCTCGTGGAGATCCCGCATCTTCTCGGAGACCTTGTACGCGGGGCGCTTGAGCTGGATCGACCCCGGATGCTGGTAGCGGAACCGGGTCAGCGCGACGCGGAAGGCGTCGACGAGATCGAAGAGCGAGACCTCGCTCATGTCGATCTCCTTCGCGTCCGTCCCCGGAAGCGGCGCCGGAGGGCGGGCCCAGACGCCCATGCGGACCACGTCGAGCTCCGCGAACGTCTCGGCCGCCGCCTTGAACCGCTGGTACTCGAGCAGCCGGTTGACGAGCTCGGCGCGCGGGTCCTCCTGCGGCTCCCCTTCCTCGTCCCGCGGCAGGAGCATCTTCGACTTGATGTGGATCAGGAGCGCCGCCATGTAGATGTAGTCGGCGGCGACGTCGAGAGTCAGGTCCTGCATCGCGTCGAGATACTCGTTGTACTGCTGCGTGATCAGGAGGATCGGGATGTCGTAGACGTCGACCTTGTGCTTGTGGATCAGATGGAGAAGCAGGTCCAGCGGCCCTTCGAACGCGGGAAGCGTGACGTGGTAGCTCTCTTCGAGCTCCTCGGCCGCGTCGAGCGGGCTCTCGAGCGGCTCGATCTCGAGCGGCTCGGCTTCGGGGTTCGGGGTGGGATCGTTCATGACTGGAACTGATCGTAATCGAGCTTCATCGCCTGCCGGACGCGCGCCAGCGTCTCTTCCGACACGCTCCCGGGCGACTGCGTTTCCGCGCCGAAGCGCGTCCCAGACGATCGAGGGATCGCGGTCGATCTCCTCGCGCCGCTCCCGGATCGGCCGGAGCGCTTCGATCATGATCTCGGCCAGCAGCTTCTTGTCCTCGACACAGCCGATCTGCGCGGCGCGGCATTCCCGGTCCACGCGCTCGATGGTCTCCGCATCCGAAAAGAGCCGATGGAACTGGAAGAGGTTGCAGATGTCGGGATTCCCGGGGTCCTTCCGACGGATCCGGTTCGGGTCGGTGAACATGGTCGAGACGGCCTGGCGGATCTCGTCGGCGCGTGGCCGTCAGGCCGATGGTGTTGCCGTACGACTTCGACATCTTCCGCCCGTCGAGGCCGGGAACCTTCGGCGTTTCGGTGAAAAGCGCCTGCGGCTCCGGGAAAACATCGCCGTAGATGAAGTTGAACCGCCGGACGATCTCCCGCGAGAGCTCCAGATGGGCCGCCTGGTCTTCCCCGACCGGGACGAAGTTCGCGCGGTAGACGACGATGTCGGCGGTCTGCAGCACGGGATAGCCGAGGAATCCGTAGGTGTTGAGGTCCTTGTCGACGAGCTGCTGCTGCTGCTCCTTGAACGTCGGCACGCGCTCGAGCCAGGGGATCGGCGTGATCATCGAGAGAAGCAGGTGGAGCTCGGCGTGTTCCTTGACCTGCGACTGGACGAAGATCGTCGCCTTTTCCGGGTCGATTCCCGCGGCGATCCAGTCGGCGACCGCGTCGAACGTGCTCTCCTTCACGCGGCCCGGATCCGCGTAGTCGGAGGTCAGCGCGTGCCAGTCGGCGACGAAATAGAAGCAGCGGTAGGAATCCTGGAGGCCGACCCAGTTGCGCACCGCGCCGAAATAGTTGCCGAGGTGCACTCGGCCGGTCGGCCGGAGGCCGCTGAGAACGATCGCCTGCTGCTGGGTCACCGCGAACTGCCTTTCGAATCGGATTGAGCAGTCGGCGGCGGAGGCCGACGCTTCCCGCCGTTTGCGAGGAAGGAGGCAGTGTAGCGCAGCGGATGGAAGTCAGGCAATTGAACCGGGCATTTACATTCACCATTCGCATCACATTCAACATTCCGAGTTGTGGCGACACCTGGGGTCGTACCGAATGGTGAATGGTGAATGGTGAATGTCGATTACGCCTCAATCCCGTTCCAGGGGTGTGGCCGTCCCGGTGATCCTCCGCGCCAGCTCCAGCGGATCGCCGAACGCCCCGCTCTCGACCGCTTCGATCGCCGCCTCGCGCGCGAGCTCCATCAGGTGGAAGTCCCGCAGGATGTGTCCGAAGCGGAAGCGGGGCGCGCCCGACTGGCGGGTGCCGAAGAAGTCGCCCGGTCCGCGCAGCTCGAGGTCCTTTTCCGCCACCTCGAACCCGTCGCGCGTCGCCTCGAACAGACGGAGCCGCTGCTTGGCCTCCTCGGCGCTCCCCTCATTCCGGATCAGGACGCACCACGACTTGCGGCTTCCCCGCCCGACCCGCCCGCGCAGCTGGTGGAGCTGGGAGAGCCCGAAGCGGTCGGCGTCGAGGATCACCATGACCGAGGCGTTCGGGACGTCGATGCCGACCTCGATCACCGTCGTGGAGACGAGAAGATCGATCTCGCCCCGTTTGAACGCCGCCATCGTCCGCTCTTTCTCCTCCGCCGGCATCCGCCCGTGAAGCGTCGCCACGCGCCGCTTCGGAAAGCTCTTCCGGATCGCGTCGACACCCGCCGTGAGCGCCTTCAGGTCGAGCTTCTCCGATTCTTCGATGATCGGAAAGACGACGTACGCCTGCGAGCCGGAGGCGAGCTCCCCTTCGACGAAGGTCCAGACCCTCGGAATCTGGTTCGAGCCGCGAACGACCGTCCGCACCGGCTGCCGTCCCGGCGGAAGCTCGTCGATGACCGACAGCTCGAGGTCGCCGTAAAGGGCGATCGCGAGCGACCGGGGAATCGGCGTCGCGGTCATCACCAGGATGTCGGGGAGGACGCCCTTCTCGAAGAGCCGCTGTCTCTGCGCGACGCCGAAGCGATGCTGCTCGTCGACGATCGCCAGGCCGAGCGAGCGGAACGAGACGGGGTTCTCGAGAAGAGCGTGCGTTCCGATGAGGAGGTCGACCTCCCCGCGCGCCAGAGCCGCCAGGAGCGGGCGGCGCTCCGCCGCGCGCGTGGAGCCGGACAGTTTCGCCACGCGAATCTTTCCGCCGACGAGCTCCGCGATCTTCTGGAAGTGCTGCTCGGCGAGGATCTCGGTCGGCGCGAGCAACGCGGCCTGATGGCCGTTCTCGATCGCCACGAGCGCGGCGATCAGCGCGACGATCGTCTTGCCCGACCCCGACGTCGCCCTGCAGGAGCCGGTACATCGGCCGCGCGGACTGCAGATCGTCCGCGATCTCCTTGAGCACCCGCTTCTGCGCGCCGGTCAGTCGGAACGGCAGGATCGCCCTGACGTTCTGCCGGATCCGGTCGGTGATCGCGATCGTGCGCTTCTTCCGCTTCGTCTCTTCCGCCGCGCGGCGGAGACGGAGCGCCAGCTGAAAGGCGAAGAACTCCTCGAGAATGAGCCGGCGGTGGGCCGCCGACGTCCCATCGGCGAGATCGGGCGTCAGATCGGCGGGCGCGTGGATCGCGAGCAGCGCCGCCTGCCGGCTGATCACGCCGAGACGGCGCGCGAGCGACGGAGAGAGCGGATCCTCGAGCCGAGGAATGATCTCGAGCGCGCGGCGGATCAGCGCCCGGACAACCTTGTCGGGAATCCCGGAGATCGTCGAGTAGATCGGAACGATCTCTCCCTCTTCCTCTCGATCTCTTCCCGGCTCGAGCTTTTCCCACTCCGGATTGTCGAGCTCCAGCCTCCCGCCCCACACGCTCAATCGCGGGACGCCATACACGCTGAGCAGATCGCCGCGAGCGATGCGGTCCGCGAGGTACGGCTGATTGAAGAAGACCATCGGCAGGGTTCCGGTTCCGTCGTCGAGGATCGCCTCGAAGATCGCCATCCGTTTCCGGCGCGAGACCTTCGAGGCCGCGGCGGCTACGCTGCCGCGCAGCAGCACCGCCTCTCCGCTCGTCCGGATATCGCGGATGCGAACCGGATGGCGGCGGTCCTCCCACCGGTGGGGAAACCAGAAGAGGAGATCGCGCGCGGTCGCAATCCCCTGCTCGGCGAACAGCGCGGCGCGCGCCTCCCCGACTCCCTTGAGGAACTGGACGGGAGTCTCCGGCGTGATCTCGCATGCGACGGACGCCCGGCTCACGAGCGCATTTTCCCTCGGATTGTGCGGGAGAGATGAAGTTCTACACGGAGTAGGAAGTGGAGTAGAAGGGTCCGTGTCCGGCGCACAAAGGAACGAGAGGAAACGCCGAAGAGGAACGGAGGCAGTCGTCCCTGCTTCGACTGCCAGCACTTCCTACTCGAAGACGACCTTCATCTGAATCAGCCCGATGCGCAGCCGGTCGCCGTGGTGGATCGGGACGGGCACGCCGGTGGGGATCCGCTGTTCGTTGACGTAGGTTCCGTTGACGGTGCCGACGTCCTCGTAGATCGCCCAGCCGTCTTCGTGACGGATGATCTTCGCGTGACGCCGCGAGACCGAGCGATGGGCGTCGACCGGCGTGAGATCGATCTCGGGCATGATTCCCGTCACGGGATCGGAGCGGCCGATCGTGCTCTCGCCGGATCCTCGACCGAAGAAGAACGCGCTTCCGGTCGCGACGTCGACCAGGCGGTGGCGAGAGGGCGCCTCTTCCGCGGGTGCGCCCGGCGCGGGCTGATACGGCTGGTGCTCGAGGTCGATCCGGACGTCGCCGGCGAGTTCCTGGAGCATCGCGTTCGCCTCGCGCAGCCGCCGCGAATACTTCCGCATGATCCGGACCGAGATTTCCGGATTCTTGCGGATCATCTCGTCGAAGCGGCTCCCGTTGATCGCGATCAGCTTCGTCTCCGAGACCGCGTACGCGTCGGCCGACCGCGGAACGTTCTCGAGCACCGCCATCTCGCCGAAGAAGTCTCCCTTCTCGAGACGGGTGAGCACGCGCGTTTCCGTTCCGATGCTTCTTGAGGATGTGGACCTCGCCTTCCTGGATGATGAACATCTCGGTGCCGAGATCGCCCTCGCGGAAGACGTACTCGCCAGCCGGGATGGTGACGGCGGGCTCCTTGACGGCTTCCTTGCCGCTCGTGGTCTTGAAGACCGCTTTCATCGTCGATAAACCACCGGTTCTGGAAACTCGAGCGTCATCGCAGCCGTGTCGATGCGACATCGCGCACCCGACGGGCATGAGGAGGTTGTCGCCGTGATGACCGAAGGGAAGATCGCGAATGACGGGGATGCCGGAGCTCCCGAAGAACGCAGTGAGAAGCGAGGCGATCTCCCCTTCGTCGCCGCAGTCCTTGAGCCTGCCGATCATGACGCCACGGATCGTCTGCAATCTACCAGCGAGCCGAAGCGTGGTCAACATGCGGTCGAGCCTGTACGCGGGCTCGTCGACGTCTTCCCAGAACCAGATTCCCTCGTCGATCCAGAAATCGTAAGGCGTGTCCGAGAAGCGCGGCGGTGAGCGAAAGGCACCCGCCGAAGAGCGTGGCGTCCGCGCGTCCGGGCGAGACGATCTGGGCCGGCTCGAACCGGTGGACCCGCGGCGCATCGCCGCCGAGCATCGACCAGAGCCAATCATCGGACTGCGGCGAGAGCCCTTCGTGGATGTCGAAATTGAGCATCGGCCCGTGAAAGGAGATCACGCCGGTCTCGCGCGCGATCGCCTGGTGGAGCGCGGTGAGGTCGCTGTAGCCGATGACGGGGCGGGGATTCTCGCGGAGCGCGCTCCAGTCGACGCCCTCGAGGATCCGCATCGCGCCGTAACCGCCGCGGGCGAACATGAGCGCATCGACGGAACCGTCCCGCAGCGCGCCATTGAGCGACTCGAGCCGGATCGCATCGGTCCCGGCCAGGTATTTCCGCTCGCTCTCTGCGATGTTCGGCGCGAGGAGGACGCGGTACCCCTTCGCTTCGAGAACGCGCGCGGCCGCCTCGATCCGATCCGATGTTCGACGGAGACGAGATCGCGAGAACGGCGATCGTCCCGCCGCGGACGAAGCGCCCTGGGCGGCGTGAGCGAATTCACGGCGCGCAGTGTACGGGAAGAGGAGTCAGCAGTCAGCAGGAAGTAGGAAGCACGTGGAGTGGATCTGTAAGCCGAATTTTGTCCTCCGAAGGAGGGAGGATCATTCCTCTGTCCACCGCGTTGCCGCGGGGATCAAGCGACCTACCCGGAAGCTCGAGCGGAGGCGGGCGTCTCCATCGCTTCCCTATTTGGTCTTGCTCCGCAGGGGGTTTGCCGTGCCGTTGCGATCACCCGCAACGCGGTGCGCTCTTACCGCACCATTTCACCCTTACCGCGACCGACCGAGGCCGGGCGAGGCGGTATCTTTCTGTTGCACTTTCCGTCGCGTTGCCGCGCCTGGACGTTATCCAGCCTGCTGCCCGCGAGAGTTCGGACTTTCCTCCACGACCGAAGTCGCAGCGATCCTCCGATCCACTCCACGTGTGCGCATAGTAACAGGACGCTCGTCGCGGGAAATCCCGAAGGAGACCGGGGGATGGAGTCAGGGGAAAGGGGCAGCCTCCCTATGACGTTCGTGGGGCCGACGACGGTGGAGAATACAAAGAGGGATGGAGCGGCCCTTCTCCCTGCCCGCTTCTCCCTGCCGCCTCGAAATGGCCGGCCCGAAATTAAGCCATATAAACGACTTAGCTTAATTGTCGGCACGCCGACAATCGCTATATGTTCCTGTTTTTCGGATCGGAAAAATAGGCGTCCCAGTCGGCGCTCGCCGGCTGCTCCGCATCGGTCCCCGGATCCTCCAGCTCACGTGCGAAGCTCCGCGAATCGACGATCTCGACTCTCCGCCCGCGACATCGCCCCGCGAGCGCCGCATCGGATGTGACGATCCGGAAGGGCTCGCGCGCGAGCTTCTCGACCTCCTCGACGATCGCGTCGTCCGCGGTGCGCGGATGCGTGAATCGCGCGATCACGCCGCCGAGCGTCGCGGCGAACGAGGGGGGCCGGAACCCGTCGAAAAAGCAGACGACCTTCGCCTTCTTCCGCCGCGCCCACGAGGCGAGAAGGCGAAGCAACTCCCGTTTCGACTCAGCGCTCTCGCGGTCCAGCCGCATCGCGCCGAGAAGGTTGCTCCCGTCGACGAGAACCCGCATCTCCCCTCACCGCGTCTGCGTCCGCCGTCCTCGAATCCACCAGAACGCGATGAGGATCCCGAAGAGCAGAGCGACGATCAGGAAAACGAACGGCAGGAAGATCGCGAGCAGAGACTGCCCCACCGCGAAAACGTCCTCGACCAGACGAGATGATCGGATTCGCCGCCCCCGCCGTCGTCGCCGTGCTCGTCGCGCGCACCGTCGCCTTCACCGCATGGCTGCCGAGCGCCGCGCCGCCCCCGAGGATCGTCGCGAGAATCACGATTCCCGCCGGTACGTCCGGAGATGCGGACGCGAAGGCGACGATCGCTCCCGCGAGCGGCCGGATGAACGTGTGCACGGCGTCCCACGCGTGATCGATGACGGGGAACTTGTCCGCGACGAATTCAATCGCGTACATCACGCCGACCACGATCAGGACCGGAGTCGAGGCGAAGAACTCCGCCGCGTCCCCGTGAAACATCGCCGGATAGAACCGCGAGAGGAGTCCGAAGACGAGGAAGGTCGCATACGCGTTGACCCCCGCCCCGACCCCGAGCCCGACGGCCGTGAGCACCGACCCGAAGCTTTCGATCATCGCACCAGCTCCTGCGGCCGAACCACCACCGGACCGCTTCCTCGCAGCGACGCCGGGATCTCCTCCCGCGCCCTCTCCGCCGCGTCACGCGTTTCGTAGCGTCCCCAGAATACCCGGAAGCAGGATTGTCCGCGGTACTCGATCGGAACGAACCAGACCTTCGGTCCCTCCGCGAGAGCGCGCGCGACCGACTCCGTCTGGCACACCAGCTCGAACTGCAGCGCGTACGCCACGCCGCTTCCTTCGCGAGCGAACGCCTCCGCCATCCGGTCGAAGCGCGCCCGCTCCGGATCGGACGCCGGCTGCGCCGCCACGACGGGAGCCGGCGCGGCTGGGCTTCGGCGCGACCGCAGACGGCGTCGCAACCGGAACAGGGACCGTCTCTCCTCCACTTCCCGTTCCGTGATCGCAGGTGCCGCCGGCCGCAAGGCTGGGGCCGCGCGGCGGCAGGCTTCGGCTCCGGTTCGAGGGTCTCGCGCCCGCGCCACCAAGCATATCCGCCCCACGCCGCCGCGGCGAGGACCGCGATCACGATCACTCCGAAAAGGAGCCCGCTTCGTGAGGATCGCTTCCGGCGAGCCGGCGCGGTCACAGCTAACGGCCGGAGGAGCCGGCGCTTCGTCTTCAGGAGCGAGGCTGAGATCCGGCGAGGTCCATGCTGCGTCCGTATACGGCTCCTCGGCGCCTCGATCTTCCCCCCGACCGGTGGAGCTTCGATCGGCGGTGGTTCGTCTTTCCGCGTCGAAAACGGGAGCTCCGGCTCGGTTCAGCGCCGGCGGGAGCGAGGCAGGCCGGAAGGGAGCAAAACCTCATGTACTACTTCAGGTTTGTCGCGCTCGAGCATTCCGAGGGATTCGAGGGCCAGCAGGAGTTTGTAGACGGCGAAGACGTCGAGCTTCGAGACCGCCGCGACCTCGGCCGCCGTCCGCTCGCCGTCGATCTGCTCGACGATGGCGTCCGCGTCCTCGTTCAGAGCGAGGCGGGAGTAGCGCTCCTTGAAGACCTCGAGTTTCCGGAAGACCGCGACGCCTCCTTCGATCCGCTTCTCGATCCCCCCTTTGTCGGGATCCGTGACTGCGAGCTCGAGGATGATCTGAGGAAGGTAGAAGAGCGTCCCCTCCTCCCGGTTCGGGAGGTAGTCGTGAACGATCTGGTAGGACCCCTCCGGCCAGTTCGCGACCGAGCGGAGGATCCCGACGATCTGTGTGCGCCGGCCCCAGGTCAGCTCCTTGCGGCTGATGAAGCCCATCGAGAGGAGGGCGTCGCCGAGCGTCTCGTTGTCCTTCCTTTTTCCGAGAGCCTGACGGACGTGGTCGCGATTGACCTTCCCGGCCCGCAGGAGGATCTCGTCGACGCTGTCGGCGCGATCGTTGGTGCTCGCCGAGAGGACGTCGCCATCCTTGAAGTAGAGGATCTTGATGATCCCGTCGTTCTCGAAGCGGATCGCGCCGGTGAAACGCTCGTCCGCGAGCTCGAGCAGATGGGAGACGAGCTCGATTTCCTTCAGGTCGCCTTCTAGCTTGATCAACGTCAACCCTCCCGGCCGGGAGCGAGAGGCGGCCGCGAACGTGGCCGTTACGACGCTGCGTGAAGCTGCTCGTAGACGGCCTTGCCGACTTTCGGTCCCAGCACTTTCGCCAGGTCATACTCCGAGGCCTGCCGGACCGCGGAGAGGCTCCCGAAATGCTCGAGGAGCAGCCTGCGCCGCTTCGCGCCGATGCCCTCGAGCTGATCGAGCTCGCTCGTGAGCGTGCGCCTCGCGCGGCGACGCCGATGCGATGATACGGCAAACCGGTGCGTCTCATCGCGGATCATCTGGAGAAGGTGGAGCGCGGGATCGTTCCGTTCGAGACGAATCGGCTCGTCGAGGCCCGGCAGGTAGATCTCCTCCTCCTGCTTCGCGAGGCCGGCGACCGCGACGTCCTCGATGCCGAGCTTGCTCAGCGCGGAGAGCGCGGCATTCAGCTGTCCGCGCCCGCCGTCGATCAGGATCAGATCCGGCACTTCCCTCCCCTCCTCGCCCGCGCGCCTGTACCTCCGCTCGACCGCCTCCGCCATCGATCGGAAGTCGTCGGCGCCTTCGACCGAGCGGATGTTGAACACCCGATACTTGGCTCTTGTCGAAACTGCCGTGATCCGAACGCGACCATCCCCGCGACCGAGTCCGTGCCCTGGAAATTCGAGATGTCGAACGACTCGATCGTGCGCATCTCGCCGCGCTCGAACCCCACGACCTCGCCCAGGCGCGCCGCGGCGATCTGGAGCCGGTCCTGCGTCGACTTGCGGAAACGGGACTCGTGCGCCAGGCGCGCGTTGCGGTTCGCGAGCTCGATCCGGTCCACGCCCTTCCCCCGCTGGGGCACGCGGATCGCCACCCGCCGCCCGCGCTGCGCCGAGAGCCACTCCTCGATGAGCTCCCCATCCTCGACGGGAAACGGCAGGTGGACCTCCGCGGGGATGAAGAGGTTGTCCTGGTAATACCGCTGCACGACTTCCGAGAGAAACGTCTCGCGGCGAAACTCGGGCGATCTTCTCCCAGAACAGCTCGCGCCGGTCGACCAGGTTTCCCTCGCGGAGGACGAAGATCTGGACCGCGACGTCCCCTCCTTCCTCATGGAGACCGAATACGTCCGTTTCGTCGGCGCTCGCGGACGCGACCTGCTGCTCCGCCTGAATCCTCTCGGTCGTCCGGACCAGATCGCGATAGTACGACGCCAGCTCGAACTGCTCCGACTCGGCGGCGCGGTACATCCTTTCCTTGAGCCGGTCGAGCAACTCGCGCCTCTTTCCGCTCAGGAAGAGCACCACGTCGTCGACCATCTCGCGGTACGCCGCGCTCGTGGTGAGGCCCACGACGCACGGCGCCAGGCACTGATGCATGTCGTAATAGAGGCACGGCCGCGGAAGGGCGCTCTTCCCTTCCCGGATGTCGAGATCGCACGAGCGGAGACGGAACTGATCTCCGATGAGCTTGAGGATGCGGCGCGCGGTTCCCGCGAAGAAGGGGCCGAAGTAGAGATCGCCCTTCTTCCGGTCGACGCGGCGGGTGAAGACCACGCGCGGATACGCTTCCGACATCGTGACCTTGATGTAGGGGTAGCTCTTGTCGTCGCGCAGCAGGATGTTGTAGCGCGGCTGGTGCGTCTTGATGAGGTTGTTCTCGAGGAGGATCGCTTCGAGCTCGTTGTTGGTCTCGACGAAATCGATCGCGTGGATCTCCGCGACGAGCGCGACCGTCTTCAGGTCGCGCACCCCGCGCCCCGCCAGGTACGAGGTGACCCGACTCCGGAGATCGCGCGCCTTGCCGACGTAGATGACCTCCCCGGCCTCGTTCCGATGCAGGTACACGCCCGGCCGCTCCGGGATCTCCTTGAGCCGGAGCTTGAGGCGTTTCAGCCGTTCGTCGAAAGCGCGATCGCGCGAGCTCACGCGGTCGAGAACGCCTCCCGAAAGGGAAATACTTCAGGCGCCCCCGGCCGCATGATCTAATTCGACCGAGCTCCGATGCCGGTTTCCCACCTGCCTCATCTGCGCAAGCGTCTTCTCGTTGCGGCGGCTCTTCTCGCTCTCGCGGGGTGGATCGCGGCCAGCGATACTCCCCGAGAATGGATGAACCAGCTCCTGGCGGCGGCCGAGAGCGTCGTTCGCGCGCATCCGCGCGCCGGGATGCTCGGCTTCGTCGCGCTCGCGGCCGCCTCGGCGGTTCTCGCGTTCTTCTCGAGCGCTGTCGTGGTCCCCGTCGGCGTCAAGGCCTGGGGTGAGGGGTGGACGTTCGTTCTGCTCTGGACCGGATGGCTTCTCGGGGGCGGGCTCACCTACGCGATCGGGCGCTTTCTCGGACGGGGCGCGATTCGCCTTCTCGTCTCCGAAGAGCGGGTCTCCTTCTACGAACAGCGGGTCGGCCGGCGCGTCGGCTTCCCGATGGTCCTTCTTTTTCAGCTCGCGCTTCCGTCCGAGATCCCCGGCTACGTGCTCGGGACGCTGCGGTATCCGTTCGGGCGGTTCCTCCTCGCGCTCGCGATCGCCGAGCTTCCGTTCGCGGCCGGCGCGACGTACCTCGGCTGGACGTTTCTCCGCGGAAGCTACATCCTTCTTCTGACCGTGGGCGCGGCGGGGATTGCGATCAGCGCCGCCGCTCTCCATCATTTCCATGCGAGGATCTCCGCCCGTGAGTGACTCGCAGGGACACTCGTCCTCCCGCGAAGAGCTCGCGATGATCCTCGAGGGCGTCGCGGACGGCGTGATGGCGATGGACGCGTCGGGGCGGATCATCTTCGTGAACGAGCCTGCGGCGCGGATGATGGGGTTCCCGGACGCGCAGCAGGCGATCGACGCCGGCCGTCTCTCGATCGCGCGACCTCTCGATCTCGTCGATGATCAGGGGCGCCCGGTCGACCCTCAGAACCTCCCTCCCGACCGGGCGCTGCGCGGCGAACATCCGCCCGAAATGTTGGTCGGCCGCCGCGAGGGCCCGCGGCTTCGATGGATGCTCGTCAAGTCGCGTCCCGTCCTCGATCCATCCGGATCGGTGCGATCGGTCATCACGATTTTCCGCGACGTCACGGCCGCGCGCGCCGCGGAGGATGCGCTCCGCGCGGCGAACGAGATGCTTCGCGCCGTGGTGCGGGCTTCCCCCCTGCCGATCGTGCTCCTCGATCCCGACCACTTGGTCCGCCTCTGGAATCCCGCGGCGGAAACGACGTTCGGCTGGTCGGAAGAAGAGGTCGTCGGCCGACCGCTCCCGATCATCCCTCCGGAGCTCGAAGACGAGTTCCGCGCCCACCTCGAGCGAACGGCGGTGCGGGGCGAAGCACCGCGGCTGGATACGAAGAGGCTGACGCGCAACGGCGAGCTGCTCGAAGTCACGGTCTGGGCGACGTCCTTTCTCTCGCCCGAAGGAACGCGCCAGGTCCTCGGGATCCTCGCCGACGCGACGGACGCCCGCCGCGCGGCGGCCGAACGGGAACGGCTCCTCCGGCAGATCGAGACCGAACGAAACTTCCTCCGGGTCATTCTCGAACAGCTTCCCGTGGGCGCGCGCATCTCCAACGCCGCCGGCGAGATCATCTTCGCCAACCAGCAGCTCCGGGACATCTGGCGCACGGACGGCGAAGCCCAGTGGGTCGGGTTCCATCCGGACGGGCGTCGCTACGCGCGCAATGAGTGGCCGGTCTTTCGCGCGGTCAGCGGCAGTGAGCGGATCGTCAACGAGGAGATCGAGATCGTCCGCGCCGATCATACGCGGGGCACGATCATCGCCAGCTCGGCGCCCGTCCGCGATGAAGACGGAGAGATCGTCGGCGCGGTGAGTGTTCTGTCCGACATCACGGAGCGGAAACGCGCGGAGATGGGAACCCGCTTCCTCGCGGACGCGAGCCGGCTGCTCACCTCGTCCCTCGATCACCGGAAGACATTGAAGAAGGTCGCGCGGCTCGCGGTCCCGTGGCTCGCCGACTGGTGCGGAGTTCACCTCGTCCGGCGCGACGGTGGAATCGGAACCGTGGCCCTCGAGCATGACGACCCCGAGAAGACCGCATGGGTCGAATCACTCGCGCCGGAGTATCGCCCCGACCCGGACGCGCGTCTCGGCGTGTCGCATGTGATTCGAACGGGCGAGTCGGAACTGTACGAGCTCGTCACGGATCAGCTGCTGCGCGAATCGACAGGGGACGCGCGTACTCTCGAACTGCTCCGGGCGCTCGGGATGCGCTCGGTCCTGATCATCCCCATCGCCGGGCGGCAGCGAACGCTCGGGGCGATGACGTTCATCTCGACGGACCCGAGCCGTACGTTCGACCGGCCCGATCGCGAGCTCGCCGAGGAGCTGGGGCGGCGGGCCGGGCTCGCGGTGGAGAACGCGATCCTGTTCCGGCGGGAGTCCGACGCGAGAGAGGCCGCGGAGAAGGGCCGCGCGGCGGACGGCCACGCTCCAGCATTTCGCAGAGGCGCTTTCGGAGGCTGCGACGCAGCAATCGATCGCCGACGTCATCATTCGGACCGGACTGAGCCAGCTGGGCGCGGACGCGGGCTCGCTCGCTCTCGTCCGCGGAGATCAGATCGTCATCGCGCGATCCTCCGGCTATCGGGCCCAGGTCGCCGAACGGTGGCAGGTCTTCCCGATCGATGCCGACCTCCCCATCGCGGAGGCCATTCGGGACAGACGGATCGTGACGTACTGCTCGCTCGAGGATCTGTTCGAGAAGTATCCGGGGATGCGCGAGATCGATGGGTGGACGCACAGGAGCTTCGCCGCGGTGCCGCTCCTGGTCGAATCGCGCGCGATCGGCGCCATCGGGCTCAGTTACCTGGAGGTCCGGCCGTTCGACAGAGCCGAGGTCGAGATCATGCTCGCCGTCGCGCGTCAGTGCGCGCAGGCGCTGGAACGCGCGCGCCTCTTCGAGGCCGCGCAGGACGCCCGCGCGGAGGCGGAAGCCGCGAACCGCGCGAAAGACGAGTTTCTCGCGACCCTCTCGCACGAGCTTCGAACGCCGATGACGGCCACGCTCGGCTGGTCGCGAATGCTGACCATGCTGAACGTCGACGAGGAGACGCTGCGCCTCGCGATCGACTCGATCTTCCGGAGCACCCTCGCCCAGGCACGCATCGTCGACGACCTGCTCGATGTCGCCCGCATCGTCACCGGCAAGATGAAGATCGAGCCGCGCCCGATGCTCCTCCGCCCGCTGATCCTCGAGGCCCTCGAATCCGTGAGGGCCGCCGCGGACGGACGGGCGATCTCCATCGAGCTCGATCTCGCGGACCCTCCCGTCCCCGTTCTGGGCGACCCCGACCGGCTCCGCCAGGTGATCTGGAACCTGCTCTCGAACGCGATCAAGTTCACGCAGCCCGGCGGACGCGTCCTGATTCAGCTCGAGCGCGACGCCTTCGAGGCGCGCCTCTCGATCCGTGATGATGGCCAGGGCATCCGGCCCGACATCCTCCCATTCATCTTCGAACGATTCCGACAGGGAGACAGCAGCTCCTCGCGGGCCGCGGCAGGGCTGGGCCTCGGTCTCTCGATCGTCAAGCACCTGGTCGAGCTCCACGGTGGAAAGGTCACGGCCAGGAGCGAGGGAGAGGGGACGGGAGCCGAGTTCAGCATCACGATCCCGATCGCTCCGCGCGAGGCGGCCGAGTCGTCGCCCTCCCCTCCCGGATCCGAGCGCGTCCTCGCCGGCCGCTCGCTGCTCGTCGTCGACGACGAGCAGGACACCTGCCTCATGATCGCGAGCACGCTGCGGCAATTCGGAGCCGACGTGCGAACCGCGGCCAACGCCGCCGACGCGATCACGCTCGTTCGCGCGTCCCGGCCGCACCTGGTGCTCAGCGATCTCGCAATGCCCGGGGTCGACGGGTTCGCCTTCGCGGAGAGCATCAGGAAGGAGGGGGACGGCGATCTTCCTCTCATCGCGCTCACCGCCTACGGGAGACCCGAGGACCGGGAGAAGGCGCTCGAGGCGGGCTTCACAGCCTACCTCCGGAAGCCGGTGGATCCTCAGGTCCTCATCGAGTCGATCTGCAGGCTCCTGCCGCCAAAGTAGCCCTTCATGACATCCGCGACCCGGCGTACAGTCACCCTCTGGAGTCTCCTGGCGGCGGTCCTCGCCGTGCGCCTCCTCCTGCAGACGGCCATGCTCCCACCGTACGCGGGCATGGACGAGATCTACCACGTCGCCCGCCTCGTCTTCGTCCAGAACGAATCGAGGAATCCGACGATCGCCGAACCCTCGGTGCCGCGGTATCTCGACTGGAGCATCCACCAGCGGTCGCAATGGCAGCCGGCCTTCGGCGTGATCGGCGACCGATGGCCGCAGGTGGTCGCGTCGGGAGCCCGGCCGGCGCCTCTGGAGCTCGACCGCGTCCTCCGCGGCTCCTACGAGATGGCGAACTACGAGGCGCAGCATCCGTCGTTGTACTACACGGCGGTCGCGCGATTCGCGCCGCGCTCGACCGATCTCGACGCGCTCCGTTTCTGGCGTCTTCTCTCCGTTGCGTTCGCTCTCCTCACGGGCCTTGCGGTCGCGTTCATCGGCTGGCGCCTCGCCGGCCCGTGGGGCCTTCTGGCCGCTGCGCTCCTGCCGAGCCTTCCGACCTGGGAGGCGCTGGTCGCCCGCGCGAGCAACGACGCCTTCGCATGCCTGCTGCTCGCTCTCGCCGTGGCGGCGACGCTTTCCGCGCCGACACGATTTCCGGGGATCATCGTCGAAGGGCTCGCCTGGGGAGGCGCGGTCGCCGCGAAGCTCTACAGCTGGCCAGCGGCGATCCTCCTTCCCCTGTTCTGGCTCCGGCAGCGAGCGCCGCGGCGACGGGTCGCGCTCGTCCTCGTCATCTCCGGAGCCGCCCTCCTCGCGACGCTCTGGGACCTCGGGAGCCGGACGCGCAATCCGATCGGGATCTTCGCGTTCGATCCGGTCGCGAATGCGGTGGCTGAGGCTCCGCCGGTCGCGTGGCAAGAGGCTCTGAAAACGTTCGTCCTGACGTTCGCCTGGACCAGCGGGCAGCACTGGAACGCCCTGACTCCGCTCGCCCTCTCGCTTTTCGTCGGGCCGCTCGCGATCGGCGTGGCGCTGGGAGCCGTCCGGCTCGGCTCGCGCGAAGATCGCGCCATGACCCGCCTCGTCGCGATCACCGCGGCGGTGTTCGGGCTCGCCCAGGCGGTGAAGTTTCTCGCGTACCTCCGCTCGGCGCGCGCCGCGGGTCTCGCGCTTCCGGCGGGCGGCAAAGAAGGGTGGTACTGGTACGCGCTCGCGCCGGTGTTCGTCGGCATCCTGCTGACGCTCGCCCTCCGCGGGCTGCGCTCGCGGGTTCTCGTCGCCCTCTTCGTGGGATGGGTCGCGCTATGGGACGTCACGCTTCACGAAGGGGCGCTCTTCCGCGATTTCGCGGGATGGACCTCGCCGGCGAACCGCGGCCTGCTCGTCCGGTGGGGACCCGTCCCCGAGCGGCCTTCGACGGATCTGGCGACCATGGCTGTCGGGCCCTTCGCCGGGGCGGCGGCCCCGATGCGCGCGGCGCATCTGGCGCTGCTCGCTGCGCTGGCGGCGATGGTTCTTCGCGGGGACCGCGTGCGGCGGTCCGTGGGCGAGGGGGCGACTCACGCAGACGAACCGGCGGGGCCGGTCTCTACACGAAGATCCGCAGCTCCTTGAGCTCGCGCAGGCGGTCGCGGAGCTCGGCGGCGCGCTCGAACTCGAGGTTCTTCGCCGCGTCCTTCATCTCTTTCGTGAGGCGGGCGATCGTCTTCTCGATATCCCCCTCGGCGATGAGGTCCTCTTTCTTCTTTCCGATCGAGGATGCGAACGGCTCGAAGTAGTCGAGGTTCGTCATCCGGACCAGGTCGGAGTCGATCGCCTTGATGATCGTCGCCGGCTCGATGCCGTGCTCGAGGTTGTACGCTTTCTGCAGGGCGCGCCTGCGGTCGGTCTCGTCGATCGCGGACCGCATCGAGTCGGTCATGACGTCGGCGTAGAGGATCGCGAGCCCGTTGACGTTGCGCGCGACGCGGCCGATCGTCTGGATCAGCGACGTCTTCGACCGGAGGAAACCTTCCTTGTCCGCGTCGAGGATCGCGACGCAGGAGCACTCCGGGATGTCGAGCCCTTCGCGCAGCAGGTTGATCCCGACGATGACGTCGAACACCCCCGAACGGAAGTCGCGGATGATCGCGATGCGCTCGAGAGTCTCGACGTCCGAGTGGAGATAGTTGACCTTGATCCCCAGCTCCATCAGGTAGCGCGTGAGATCCTCGGCCATCCGCTTGGTGAGCGTCGTGACCATGACGCGCTCGCCCCGGGCGGTCCGCTCGCGGATGACGCCGATCAGGTCGTCGACCTGACCCTTCACCGGACGGATGATCACCTCCGGGTCGAGCAGTCCCGTCGGGCGGATCACCTGCTCGACGAACTCCCCGCCGGTCTTTTCGAGCTCGTACGCGGCCGGCGTCGCGGAGACGTAGACGATCTGATGCAGCTTCTGCTGGAACTCGTCGAATGAGAGCGGGCGGTTGTCGATGCGCGCTCGGCAGGCGGAACCCGTATTCGACGAGCGTCTCCTTCCGGGCCCGATCGCCTCCCCACATCGCCCGAACCTGCGGGATCGTCTGATGGGACTCGTCGACCACAAGCAGAAAGTCTTTCGGGAAATAGTCGATCAGCGTCGGCGGCGGCTCTCCGGGTGCGCGGCCGCTCAGGTGGCGGCTGTAGTTCTCGATGCCATTGCAGTAGCCGAGCTCCGCGATCATCTCGAGATCGAACAGCGTCCGCTGGCACAGGCGCTGCGCCTCGAGCAGCCGCCCCTGGCGCGCAGCTGTTCGACGCGCTCGTCGAGCTCTTCGCGGATGTTCTCCATCGCGACGAGGAGCCGCTCGCGCGGGGTGACGTAGTGGGTTCGCGGATAGATCGCGAGGCGGTCGAACTCCTTCCCGGTCCTTCCCGTCACCGGGTCGATCCGCGTCATCCGGTCGATCTCGTCGCCGAAGAACTCGATCCGCACGGCGTCGTCCTCGTAGGCGGGCCAGATCTCGAGCACGTCGCCCCGAACGCGGAACATGCCGCGGCTCAGATCGTACGGCGTCCGCTCGTACTGCATTTCCGTCAGCTTCCGGAGGTAATGATTGAGCGGTTTCGACTCCCCCCGCTCGAAGAAGAGGAGCATTCCGAAGTAGAGATCGGGGTCGCCGATGCCGTAGATGCAGGAGACCGACGCGACGATGATCACGTCGCGTCGCTCGAAGAGCGCTTTCGTCGCCGCCAGCCGGAGCTTGTCGATCTCGTCGTTCTTCGTCATCTCCTTTTCGATGTAGAGATCGCTCTGCGGGATGTACGCCTCCGGCTGGTAGTAGTCGTAGTAGGAGACGAAGTACTCGACCGCGGTTTTCGGGAAAGAAGTTGCGGAACTCCTGGTAGAGCTGCGCCGCGAGCGTCTTGTTGTGACTGAGAGCACCAGCGTCGGGCGGTTGATCCGCTCGATGACCTTCGCGATGGTGAAAGTCTTTCCCGAGCCGGTGACGCCGAGGAGGACCTGATCGCGGCGGCCGGCTTCGATCCCGGTGGCGAGGCTCTCGATCGCGCGGATCTGGTCGCCCTGCGGCGAAAAGGGGGAGACGAGATGGAAGGCGCTCATCCGCCTGAGCCCAACAACGGTCAGGCCGGGCTCAATCCCGCCGGAGGGCGCCCCTGGACGGAGACGGGGCGCTCCCCGGCCTCCTCGTTGACCCGGCGGATCGCGTCGATGAGCGCCTCGACCTCCGGTGCGGTGAGGTTGCGGTCGCGGATCGCGGTATTGATCTGGCTGAGGATGGGCTGCAACTCCATCAAATCGACCTGCTCGGACCGGATGTGGTCTTTGAGGTCCGCCAGCTCGCGCCGGAGCGCTTCGCGGTCCTCCTGCGGGACGTCGTCCGTGAACAACTTCTCGGCGTCCTTCTCCAGCGTCGAGACGACGAACCCGGTCAGGCGTGATCCTCCGCCCCGCGTCACCCAGAAGCCGATTCCGAAGATCAGGAGAAGCCCCAGGCACCCCAGTCCGCCGCAGCCGAAGAGGAGCCAGCGGGGGCATCCCCCTCTCTCCGCGGGGCGGGGCGGGCGACTCGTAATACTCGGCCGGCGGCCGGTAGGACCCGCTCACCGGCACCGGCTCGCCGGAGGGGCTGCCGGCGGGCGTCACCGGATGGTCCGGAGGTGTGTACCCTTCCATTGTGCGCTCCTTCACTTCACGGCGGTGGAGCGATGAATGTATCATGGCGACCATCCGCCAAACGCAGCGCTCATTCAGGCTCGGAGACGATCACCGATGACATCGCTCAAGAACCTCACCGTGCTCGTTCTCGACGACAACCCGCTCGTGCTGAAACTCGCGCGGGCACTGCTCGAACGCGAGGGAAGCACTGTCCTGACCGCGTCCAGCTGGATCGAGTTCAACCATGTTCTCGCGGCGAACACGCCCGACCTGATCCTTCTCGACGTCAACCTGCCGAGCATCAAGGGCAATCGCCTGAGCGAAGTCCTCAAGTCGCAGTCGAACAAGAAGGAGATCCCGATCGTCCTGATCTCCGATCTCCCGGAAAAGTCGCTCGAGGAGATGTTCCCCGGCTCCGGCGCCGACGCCTGGCTCCGCAAGCCGCTCACCCGCGAGAAGCTGATCGACGTCATCTCCCGCCTCGTCCCCGCGAAAGGCTAGCCCCCGGCGGAACGCGTCGAACCGGAACCTCATCGAACCAGGGTCACATCTTCGAATTTCGCGTCGAACCGGGGTCACATCTTCGAATTTCGACTGAGAACCGAAAATCGAAGATGTGACCCTGGTTCGATGAGGTTCCGGCACGCTCCTGGGCCGATGCCCGACGCCGTGCGGAGCGACTTGGGACCGGATCAGGTCGATTTTCGGACGCGGAAGGACCAGGAAGGGGCGCGACCCCGGCTTCGAATCGATTCGTCCGCGCGACCGAGACAGGCTCCCGCCACTCCCGACAGGGCGGACGGGGACACAGGGTTCCGGTCTGAGGCCTAGGAAGGCACGGCTTCCAGCGGGGGCGGAGCGCCGGAGAGGAGCGCGCGACAGGCCCTCGCCGCCATGCGGAGCCTCGGATCGCGCTCGACCTCGCGCGCGCACCGGCGAATCAGATCCGAGATCGTTCCGCAGCTCCGGAGGCGGAACGCGGCGCGGATCTCTCTGAGGCGCAGCAGCCCTTCGTTCCATCCCAGCCACGCCGCGAGCATCCGCGCGGAGGGTTGGGCTCGCGAGCCCACGGCGTCGGCCGTGCTCTCGAACGTCTTCGCGACCGCCTCGACGACCCTTGCATCGTCGGCCTCGCGATGTGCCGCTGCGCCCGCGGATGCTCCTCGCTCCGCGGCTCTTCGTCCACGAGCGCCTGCATCCGCTCGATCCAGCTCGGCCGTGCCCAGATAGATCTGCCCGACCAGTTCGTCCCAGGGCGAGCGCTCGATCCCCACCCCCGCATCCACGAACCCCGCGTACTCCGCGCGCGCACGCCCCGGATCGGACCCGAACTGCCGAAGAATCCATTCGGTCGCCAGCCACTCCGGCGCCGCCTCCAGCCCTGCCGTCGCCCGGTAGCTGCTCCACCGGTACTCCTCCGGCCGCTCGACCATCCCGGCACGCACCGGATTGAGCACCACGTACCGCGTCAGCTCCAGAAGATGCGTGTCCTTCTCCACGAGCACACTGTGAAAGCGTCCCTGGAACAGATGGCCCTTGCGTTTATGCCGTCGATTGAACCTCCGCGCATACCGCCCGTTCAGCCACTGCATTCCACGGGAGAGCGTCTTCTCCGGCGTCTCGATCACCAGATGAAAGTGATTCGTCATCAGCGTGTACACGTGAACGATCCACTCGAACCGCTTGGCCGCCTCCGCAAGAATCATCAGAAAGAGAATCCGATCCGCATCACTGCGAAAGATGTTCTTTGCTTCGTTCCCGCGGGACGTGACGTGCCAGAGGGCCCCTTCGTGCTCGAGTCGTAGCGGTCGTGCCATCCCCCGAGGCTACCTCGGCATCGCGAATCCTCCGAGGAAGGTGCCATTCCGAGGAGGTTTTGTGGCCCAAAGCTCCTCGGTTTGGAAACGACTCCCACAGGACGTAGAGAGACGATTCTCCACCTGGCGACCGCCTACCCGAACATCGAAGATCTGACCCCACGTCGCGCCTCGCGCCCGAACATCGAAGATCTGACCCCGCGTCGCGACGAATCCCCCTTCGGGCGTTGCGAGGATCTTCAGCCTGGCGGCGGGGCGGGGGGCGGCGGCTTGGGGGCGGCGGCCTCCGGCGAGGGGGCTTCGCCTCCCTCGCCCGGCTGGGCGCTGGCGTCGTTCGCCGGGGTCGAGGGCTCGCTCTCTTTCGGCTCGTAGAACGGGCGCTGCATGAAGAAAGGAAGGTTCGCGACCTTGTCGGCGCCGCCGCAATCCCGCGTCGGCTCCGTTCCCGAAACGAACGCCTCGACGATGACCCGCCCGCAGGGACCTTCTCCCCGCCGCCCGGTCTTCAGATCCATCGGCACGAGAACGACGTTTCCCGGCCGCGCGAATTCTTCCTTCGGCTCCCCGCGCAGCTTCTTCTCGTCGATCTTCTGGAAGAACTCGACCCACAACGGCAGCGCGATGTCTCCGCCCGTCGATCCTCCGCCCAGCGATTTCGACGGGTCGTCATACCCGATCCAGACGCCCACCGCGAGCTCCGGCGTGTAGCCCACGAACCATGCGTCCGTATAGCCGTTCGTCGTCCCCGTCTTGCCGGCGACCGCTCCAGGGATGACGTGCGCCTTGTAGCCCGTTCCCCGCCTCACGACGCCCGTCATCACGTGCGTGAGCAGGAACGCGGTCTGCGCGCTCGTCGCCTCCCGGTACTCCGGGTAGTTCTCCTCGAGCACCTTCTGGGTCGCATCGGTGATCCGCCGGACCAGGCGCGGTTTCGTCCATATTCCCCCGTTCGCGAACGAGCTGAACGCCGCCGTCAGCTCGAGAGGCGATACTCCCGCGGCGCCGAGGGCCAGCGAGGGATACTCTTCGAGCGGCGAAGTAATGCCGCAACGACGCGTGAAGTCGATCACCTTTCCGCCGCCGACCATCATGTACGTCTTGACCGCCGGGACGTTGATCGAAAGCTCGAGCGCGCGCTGGATCGTCACGATTCCCGTGTACTCGCCGCCGTAATTCCGCGGCGAATAGACCACCGTCCCGACCGGAATCGCGACGGGCTCGTCGAAGAGCGTGTCCGCCGGCGTGAAGCCGTTCTCGAATGCCGCGCCATACACGAACGGCTTGAATGCCGAGCCGGTCTGACGAAGCGACTGCACCGCCCGATTGAACTTCGACGCGTCGAAGTCGTACCCCCCGACCATCGCGCGCACTTCGCCCGAGCCGACGTCGAGTACGACCATCGCCCCCTGCATCCGCGGCATCTGGTCGAGGAACCACGTCTCCTGTCCGCTCGCGGGGTCCACCTCGAATCGCGCGAGGATCAGATCACCGCGACGGAGGCCCTCCGTCATGTCGACGCGCCGCGTCCATTGCCACCCTTTCGGCCCGATGCCGATCTGCCGCGCGCCGATCCTGGCCGCGATCTTCCCCCGGTCCACGTCGACCACCAGTGCCGGATACGCTTCCTCCGCCTGCAGCTCTTCGTCGCTCCACTCCGGATCGTCGTACTCCGCCAGGTCGATCCCCTCGTCGAGCACGTTCCGCTCCGGCTTGCGGAAGCCCCGGATGCGGTCGAGCCGGCGCAGCCCCTTGCGCATCACCTTCTCGGCGATCGACTGCATCTCCACGTCGAGCGTGGTGTAAACGTCGATCCCATTCTTGTAGAGATCGTCCAGCGTCAGCCGCGGATGGTTCTCGATGTACTTTCGAACCTCCTCGGAGAAATACGCGCCGACTTCCGGCGCCTCCTCCTTGTAGGTGCCGAGCGTGAGCGGCGCCGCGAGAGCCTGCCGGTACTCCGTCCGGGAGATGTATCCGCTTTCGAGCATCCGTCGAAGGACGTGATTCCGCCGCGCGATCGCGTTCTGCGGCCGGTTGATCGGCGAGTAGTACATCGGCCGCCGGATCATTCCGGCGATCGTCGCGGCCTCGGGGAGCGTCAGGTCCTTCGCGTGCTTTCCGAAGTAGAGCCGCGAGGCGGCCTCCACTCCCCACGCTCCGTGCCCGAGGTTCATCTGATTGGCGTAGAGCTCGAAGATCTGGTCCTTCGTGAAATTCTTCTCGATCTCGATCGCGAGAAACGCCTCGTTGATCTTTCGCTTCCAGCTCTTCTCGGAGGTCAGAAAGACCTGCTTCGCGACCTGCTGGGTGAGCGTCGACGCTCCCTCCACCTTCCGCCGGGCGATCAGGTCCTTGATTGCGGCGCGCGCGATCGCGCGCGGATCGATTCCGCCGTGCCGGTAGAAGTTCCCGTCCTCGGTGGCGATGATCGCGTGCACCAGGTGCGGCGAGATCTGGTCCTTGGTGAGGACGATCCTCCGCTGAATCGAGTACTCATTGAAGACACGGCCGTTCCGGTCGTGCACCTTCGTGATCACGCTCGGCCGGTACGTGTGGAGCGACTCGACGAGCGGGAGGCGGATCACCCGGGCGAACAGAAACCCGCTCGGAACGCCCAGGGCGATCGCGACCAGCAGCACGAGCAGCCGGGAGCGCGCCGGACGCCGCCGCGGCCCACCCTCTGAAATCGAGTCCGTCTGGTCCACGCCCCTCAGAATATCCGAAAGCGCCCGGGGTTCCGACCCCTGCCGCCCTCTGCCCCGGGACAGGGCCGGAACCGGGGCCGATCGCGAAATGGACGAAAGGGCGATTCCTCCGCGCGCGGAAACGTTAGAATACGGCATCGAATGACGATCGACATCACCTCGGCGGCCGTGGCTCCCGCTTACGACTGGGCGCGGCTCGTCTCTCACTCTCTCCGCCAGAACGGCACGTGGGCCACGTGGGAGAAGCTCCTCGAGGCGCGGCGGGCGTACCCGGACGACCTGCTCCTCCGCGGATACGCGGAGATCGTGCGCAACGCGATCGTCCGCGACCTGCTGAGCACGCCCAAAGGCATGCAGGCCGCCCCGAAGCTGACGCCGGAGTTCCTCGCGGACTTCGACCGCTTCAACCTCACGGCGCAGGAGGGTTACCTGATCTCCCTCATCGACGGCCGACTCACGATCGACATGCTCCTCAAGCTCAGCCCGTTCGACAACTTCAACACGCTATTCAACCTCGCGAAGCTCCGACAGCACCGAGCGATCACCCTTCCGACATGAGCAACCTGCCTCTGCAGCTCCTCGACAACATTCACGTCGCGATCGCGGTCGTCTCCGACGCCGGCATGATCAGCTATCGCAACCGCTGTTTCCAGGAAGGCTTCGGCGCCGAGGCGGACGATTGGATGGAGAAGAACGCCCGCGCGGTCGGAGGCGAGAGGGGGTGGCTGCAGGGCTTCTTTCTCAACCCGAGCCGCGACCATTCGATCGACATCGAGTTCCAGGGGCGCGTCTACCACGTCGAACGGATCCCGAACACGGGGCACGAAAAGGAGATCGCGCTCTCGTTCGAGGACGTCACGAAGCAGCGCGAGACCGAGCAGGCGAAGTCCGACTTCACGTCGATGATCGTCCACGACCTCCGCGGTCCGCTCTCCGGGATCCAGGGAACGCTCGAGTTCGTGCTGAGCCAGGAGACCGCCCGCCTCGACTCGCTCTACGAGGAGCTTCTGCGCGAGGCCTCGCGCGAGTCCGAGCGGATGATGGGGCTGATCAACGAGCTCCTCGATTTCTCGAAGATCGAGTCGGGAAACTTCGAGATCGGTCACGAGGCGGTCCCGATCTCCGCCCTGCTCAAGCGCTCGGTGCACAGCCTTCAGTCGATCGCCGCGCGCGACGACATTCACCTGGTGTCCGCGCACGGAATCGACCTGCCGATGCTCACCGGAAGCGAAGAGAAGCTGACCCAGGCGATCATCAACCTGGTGTCCAACGCGCTCAAGTTCACTCCCAAGAAGGGCGTCATCTCGATCGGCGCCCAGGTGGTCCGCGATCAGGACGGCCCCAGCTCGGTGGTCATCACCGTCACCGACTCGGGGATGGGCATCCGGGCGGACGATCTCAAGCAGCTCTTCGAGAAATACAAGCAGACGAAGAACAAGTCCCTTCGCGGCGGCGGAGGCACGGGCCTCGGTCTCTACATCGTCAAACAGATCGTGGAGGCGCACGGCGGGCACGTGAACATCGCGAGCATCGAAGGGATCGGCACGAGCATGATCCTCGACCTTCCCGTACGGCGGGCCGCCGCGTAGGCCGGGGCCCTCACCCGGCAAGGGCCGCGGCGATTCCGACCCTCAGCTCCTCTTCCGAGACGTCCTCGACGACGACGCACTCCCCCACCCTGCGCGGGAGGACCATCGCGCGGCCTCGCCTCGTGAATTTCTTGTCGAGAGCCGCGGCCGCGAGCACCCGCTCGCGATCGGCCCGCTCGAGCGCCCGGGGGGAGCGCGCCCGGATCGCCCCATCGATCCTCTCCCGTTCGCCTTCGGGAAGCGTTCCCCGCATCGCCGCCACCGCGTTCGCGCCGATCATTCCCCAGGCGACCGCCTCGCCATGCGTGAGGGCGCCGTATCCGATCGCCGCCTCGATCGCGTGGCCGATCGTGTGGCCGTAATTGAGAAGCCGCCTGCGGTCGCCTTCCCGCTCGTCCTCCGAAACGATGGCGGCCTTCACCGCGATCGAGCGCCGAACGACGTCGAGGAGAACGCGCGGGTCCGAACGACAATCGGAGCGCGTGAGCTCGAACAGCGCCTCGTCCGCGATGACCCCGCTCTTGAGCGCCTCGAAGGTGCCCGAGCGGAACTCCGTCTCCGGAAGCGTGGCCAGAAGCGACGGATCGACGACCACGGCGCGCGGCGGCCAGAAGCTGCCGATCAGGTTCTTTCCGCTCGCGTGGTTCACGCCGACCTTCCCGCCGATGCTGCTGTCGATCTGCGCGAGCAGAGTCGTAGGCACGTGCACGAGATCGACTCCGCGGAAAAGGATCGATGCGGCAAAGCCGGCGGAATCGCCGACCGTTCCGCCTCCGACGGCGATCACGACGGAATCGCGCCGCGCGCCGCCGGCGATCAGGCCGTCGAGGAGCCGCTCGACCGACTCGAGGCTCTTCGCGCCTTCCCCATCGGGGTGTGGGATGAGCTTTGCGTCGCCGATCGCGCTCTCGATGCGGCTCCCGTGCGCATCGAGCACTCCCGTTCCGACGACGGCGAACGCGTGCCCGCCGCGAAGCACGCCGCGCACGATCGCATCCAGCTCGCGCAGAGCGCCGTGCGCGACGAAGACCGGGTACGAGCCCCGGGACGATGTAACGACGATCGGCTCCACCATCGCCTCCCCGGCCACGCTACTCCCGCTTCGCGAGAAGCGCGATGCCCAGATCGTCGAGCTGGGCGCGGTCGACGCTCGAGGGCGCGCCGGTCATCAGGTCCTGGCCGCTCGCCGTCTTGGGAAATGCGATCACGTCGCGCAGCGAGGAGGCCCGCGCCATGACCATGACCATCCGGTCGAGTCCGAGCGCGATCCCTCCGTGCGGGGGCGCCCCGTAGCGGAACGCTTCCAGCAGGAACCCGAATCGCTCGCGCCCTTCCTCATCCCCGATTCCGAGCGCGCGGAACATGCGCGACTGCAATTCCGGCGTGTTGATCCGGATCGATCCCCCGCCCAGCTCGAGCCCGTTGAGGACCACGTCGTAGGCGCGAGCGAGCACGCTCCCGGGATCGCTCTCGAGCCGCTCGAGATGGTCCAGCCGCGGCGAGGTGAACGGATGGTGCCGCGCGGCCCACCGCCCCGCCTCTTCGTCCCTCTCGAGCAGCGGGAAATCCGTGACCCAGAGAAAATCCCAGCGTTCGTCCGGAATCATCTTCTCTTCGCGCGCGACCCGCAGCCGCAGGTTCGCCAGCGCATCGCACACGACCGTCCTGCTTCCGGCGACGATCAGCGCGAGATCGCCCTCGCGCGCGCCCAGCGCACCGCGGAACGCGTCGGTGATTCGCATCCGTCAGGAATTTCTTGATCGACGAGTTGACGCCGGACGTCTCGAACTTCATCCAGACCAGACCGGACGCGCGGAACTTCTTCGCTTCTTCGGTCAGCTCGTCGAGCCGCTTCCGCGAGAAGCCGGCTCCGCCGGGCACGACGATTCCCCGCACCAGCCCTTCTCCGGCGAGCGCCGCTCGAAAGGGAGCGAATTCCGTCGCCGCCGCCACCGCAGCGAGGTCGATCAGCTCCATCCCGAACCGCGTGTCGGGCCGGTCGATCCCGAACCGGTCCATCGCCTCTTCCCAGCGCATCCGGGGAAACGGGGTGGGGGCGGCGATTCCGGCGACGGGGAAGATCTCGGAGAAGAGCCCTTCGACGAGGCCGAAGACGAACTCCTCGTCGATGAAGGAGCCTTCGACGTCGATCTGCGTGAACTCCGGCTGACGGTCGGCGCGCAGGTCCTCGTCGCGGAAACAGCGCGCGATCTGGTAGTACCGCTCCATCCCGGAGACCATCAGGAGCTGCTTGAAGAGCTGCGGCGATTGCGGGAGCGCGTAGAACTCTCCCTTGCTGACGCGGCTCGGGACCAGGTAGTCCCGCGCGCCTTCCGGCGTCGATTTCGTCAGGATCGGCGTCTCGATCTCGAGAAAGCCGTTCCTATGCATGTAGTCGCGGACTCGGAAGGTCACGTCGCTGCGAAGCATCAGATTCCGCGTGAGCGGCCCGCGGCGCAGATCCAGATATCGGTGCCGGAGCCGCAGATCTTCGTTCGCGTTGACGTCGTCCTCGATGAGAAAGGGCGGGGTTTCCGAGCGGTTCAGCACGGAGACGGATGACGCGAGGAGCTCGACCTCCCCCGTCGGCATCCTGGCATTGACGGCTTCCGCTCCCCTTTCGACGACGGTGCCCTCGACCGAGATCACGTACTCGGAGCGGATCTCCTTCGCCTTCTGCACGACCTCGGGCGGCACGCCCCGCTCGAGATCGAACACCACCTGAGCGATGCCGCTCCGGTCGCGGACGTCGACGAACACGAGCTCGCCGAAGTCCCGCTGCTTCTGAACCCATCCCTCGAGGCGCATGCGGCGCCCGACGTGCTCCTTCCGGAGCGTTCCCGCGGATGTCCGCGTCAGAGTCTCGTCCATCGTCATCTATCGGAGCTCGCCCCGCGGCTCGGCGAGGTAGCTCTCCTTGTAGTCGAGATAATGCCCGTGGTACTTCGACAGGTACTCGAGGTCTTCGGGCGTGAGCGAGCGCCGGACCGTGGCCGGGAATCCGGCGATGAGGCTCCGGGGAGGCACCTGCGTTCCTTCTTTGACGAGCGCACCGGCAGCGACGATCGATTCCTCGCCGATCACCACTCCGTCGAGGAGAGTCGCTCCCATGCCGATGAGCGATCCCCTCCGGACCACGCAGCCATGCGCGATCACGCCGTGCCCGAGCGTGACTTCCTCCTCGAGGACGACCGGCCACGCGCCGGCGGTGACGTGGAGCGTGCAGTTGTCCTGGATGTTCGTCCGCGCCCCGATTCGGATCGGATAAATGTCGCCGCGCAGGACGGTCCCGTACCAGATCGAGCAGTCGTCGCCGATCTCGACGTCGCCGATGATCGACGCCGTCTCGGCGATGAAAACGCGCTCCCCGATTCTGGGGGAAACGCCGTTGAAAGGGCGGATCAGCATGGCGCGCGAATGTACCACAGGCGAAAGTAGTCCGGGATCCGTAGGCAGGGGCCGGGGGTCCCCCCGAGGGTGTTGCAGTCGGGGTTGGCGAACGTGCAATATGCCACCCTGACTGCGGACTCCTGATTCCCTGACTCCTCTCGCCATGAACTTCAACCGCGGAGCTCTCCACATCGCCGGCGTGCCGGTCACGCGGCTGATCGAGGAATTCGGCTCGCCGCTCTACGTCTACGATCGCGCCGTCATCGAGGGGCAGCTCGGGCGGATTCGCGAGGCGTTCGCCCGGCTCCCCATTCAGCCCTTCTACGCCGCAAAAGCGAACTCCAACCTGACGATCCTCGGGATGATCGCCGCCGCGGGCTTCGGCTGCGATGCGGTCTCGCCGGGAGAAGTGTTCCTGGCGCAGAAGGCCGGCTTCGACCCGGACCGCATCTGGTTCACCTGCTCGAACGTGTCCGACAGCGATCTCCTCCTCCTCCCCGATCCCCGGATCGTCATCAACGTGAACTCGATGTCGGAGGTCGACCGGGTCGCGGCGCTCCAGCTCCCGAACCCCGTCGCCCTGCGCGTGAACCCGGACGTCGGCGCGGGACATCACCGCGACGTCGTCACGGGAGGATTCGGGGTGAAGTTCGGGCTCGAGATGGCGCAGCTCGCAGACGCGCGGATGATGCTCGCCGACGCCGGGCTCACCGTCGTCGGGCTCCACGCCCACATCGGCTCGGGCGTGGACGAGGTCCGGCCGCTCCTCGAGTCCGCGAGGACTCTCGTCGGCATCGCCGACGATTTTCCCGACCTTCGCTGGATCAATTTCGGCGGCGGCATGGGCGTTCCCTATCGCCCGGGCGACGCCGAGTTCCCGATCGGCGACTACGGCCGCGGCCTCGAAGGGGTCGCCGGCGCGTACCTGCGGAAACGAGGGCTTTCGGCGATCGTGGAGCCAGGCCGTTACGTCGTCGCCGGTTCCGGAGTGCTGCTCTCGACCGTGACCACGTGGAAGATCAGCGGCGGCTTCGTCTGGATCGGCTGCGACACCGGCTTCAACCATCTCGTGCGCCCTTCGCGCTACGGCGCGTACCACCACGTCCTGAACGCCTCGCGCGGCGACGACTCCTGGCTTCGCGGCCGCATGAGCGGTTCGCCCTACGATCCTGAGCGGGGGGCGATCATCGCGGGCAACATCTGCGAATCGGGGGACGTCTTCACCCGCGAGGAAGACGATCAGAAGCCGCGGAGGCTCCCCCCCACGAAAGTCGGGGACGTCATCGCGTTCTGCGACACGGGCGCCTACGGTTTCTCGATGGCGTCGATCTACAACGCCCGGCTCCTTCCCGCCGAGGTCCTGGTGGATCGGGACGAGGCCTTCCTCATCAGGAGGCGGCAGACCTTCGAGGAGCTTCTCTGCGGCCAGGAAACGCTGGATCCGGCACGTCAGGAATCGAGCCGGTGACGCGGACCGCGCGCATCCCCCTTCGTCATCCCGGGCGTAGCGAGGCGCGGGCTGCGCCGCCGGAGATCGGAATCGCGGGTCATCCTGAGGACGCGAAGCCTCCGAAGGATCTCAAGATGCCGGAGCCGCTATTTCCGCATTTTGAGATCCTTCGCTCCTCCTGAGGGCCGCTGCTCAGGATGACGTAATGAGTGGGTTTCCCGCTAATCCAAGAGCGGCGAGGGATCCGGGAACCACCCAGGTCCCTCGTTGCGCTCGGGGCGACGAATGATCGCCTGGCGAGCTTCCGGAGAAAAGGAGATCGAATGAAGGAGACGCATGCGAAGCTGATCCGCGCGGTGGGGATGTGGGGCCTGGTCGCGATGTGCATCAACGCCGTCGTCGGAAGCGGCGTCTACCTCCTGCCGACCGAGACGTACCGGCTCCTCGGCCCGTTCTCCCTCTGGGCTCCCCTCCTCTTCTCCATTCCGGTATTCATCCTCGCGCTCTGCTTCGCGGAAGCGGCGAGCCATTTCACCGAACCGGGCGGCGCGTACCTCTATGCGCGCGCGGCGTTCGGCGACTTCATCGGGTTCGAGACCGGGTGGATGAACACGCTCGCGCGGGTGACCTCGCTCGCGGCTCTGGCGAACGGGTTCGTCCTTTCCCTCGCGCGAATCATCCCGGCCGCCGGCGACCCCACGGCCCGCGCGGTGCTGATCATCCTTTCGCTCCTGATTTTCGGGGCGATTCATGCGCTCGGCATCCGCTACGGCGCGGGGACGATCTACGCCTTCACGTGGGGAAAGATGCTTCCGCTCGCGATCTTCATCGTCGTCGCGCTCATCGCGTTCCGGACCAACCCGCTGCCCGGCTCGATGACGCTTCCGCCCGGAACGATCAGCTGGAGCGAAGCGGGGCTGTTTCTGCTCTTCGCGTACGCCGGATTCGAGAACCTCGGCATTCCGGCCGGCGAGTACAAGAACCCGCGCCGCGACCTGCCGATCGCTCTGCTGATCGGGATCGTCGCGATCGCTGCCGCATACTCGCTCGCACAGCTCGCCGCGATGGCGTCCCTGCCGGATCTGTCGCAGACCAGCACCCCGATCGCGGACGCGGCCGCTGCGATCATGGGGCATCCCGGCGCTCTGCTGATCACCGTCGGCGCGATCCTGTCGATCCTGGGGACGAACCTCGGAACGACGCTCGAGGCCTCGCGCATGATCTACGCGCTCACGCGCGATCGCAAACCGTTCCGGATCCTCGGATACGTCCATCCGAAGACCCACACGCCCGTGCTCGCGATCGCGCTTCTGATCGCCATCGCGATTCCCGTGGCGGTCGCCGGATCGTTCGCGAAGCTCGCTCTCCTGAGCGCCGGTGCGCGGCTCACGACGTATCTCTTCACGGCTGCGGCCGTCCCGCGCCTCCGGAAGATCAACGAGGGGTTCGTCACTCCCGGCGGCTGGACCGTCCCGATCCTGGGGACGCTCATCTCGCTCTATTTCCTCGTCAACCTCGCCCCCGCGCAATTCAAGGCCCTGGCGATCGCCACCGTCCTCGGCGCGGTCTTCTACGGCATCTCGATGCTCGCGGGAGGGCGAGTCCCGGAGGAGCCGGCCGCGGAGCCTGCGCCGTAGGGGCGGGCGCCCGGAATCTCGCTTCGGACGGATCGAGGGTAGGGGCGGCCGCAGGCCGCCCCTACAGAAACATCCACCGGCACACGAGGATCGCGAAGATCGCGGCCGCCGCCTCGGCGATCAGCCCGGTGGCGACCGCGTGGCGCATCTTCCTCACGCCGACCGAGCCGAAATAGACCGCGAGAACGTAGAACGTCGTCTCCGTGCTGCCGTACATCGTCGCTCCCGTGCGCGCGAGGAAGGAGTCGGGCCCGTGGGTGTTGATCAGGTCCGTGACGAACGCGAGCGAGCCGCTGCCGCTCAGGGAACGGAGGATCGCGAGCGGAAAGAGCTCCGGCGGGAATCCGATCGCGCCGAGGGCGGGGCGGAGCCCCTCGGTGACGAGCTCCATCGCTCCCGAGCCGCGAAACATCCCGATCGCGACGAGGATCGCGACGAGGAACGGGATGATCTTGATCGCGACTTCGAATCCCTCCTTGGCTCCCTCGACGAAGACTTCATACACGCGAACTTTTCGGATGACTCCGTAGAGCACGATGCCGAAGATGAGGACGGGAATGGCCCAGAGCGAGACGAGATCGAGCGACTCGCGCGCATCACTCAGCCTCCTCCGCGGTCGCGTCCTGCTGCTTCGGTCCCGGAAAGAACGGCTGAAGGAGGCGCGTGACGCACGATCGCGACGACCAGGCTCGCCGCGGTGACGATGATCGTGGTCGAAATGATCGCCGTCGGATTGCGGGAGCCGGCGGCGACCATCAGACCGATGACCGTCGCCGGGATGAGCTGAATGCTGGCCGTGTTGATCGCCAGCAGCATGACCATCGAGTTCGTGGCGACGTCTTTCTCCGGGTTGAGCTCCTGGAGCTCTTCCATCGCCTTGATGCCGAGGGGGGTGGCGGCGTTGTTGAGGCCGAGCATGTTCGCGGCGAGGTTCATGACGATCGCGCCCATCGCCGGGTGGTCGCGAGGGATCTCGGGAAAGATGAACCGCATGACCGGCGAGATGACTCGCGAGAGAAGGCGGACCAGGCCCGACTCTTCGGCCACGCGCATGACGCCGAGCCAGAGCGCCATGATCCCGATCAGTCCGAGCGAGATCTCGACGGCTACTTTCGCCGAATCGATCGCTCCCGCCGTGACGGCTCCCGCGGTCCCCCGGATCGCCGCCACGATGAACGCCACCGCGATGAGTCCGAACCAGATCCAGTTCAGCATTCCGTTCTCCGTTCTCCGTTCTCCGTTCTCCGTTCTCCGAGCGTCATTGTCGCAGAGTCGGCCTTCGGGACGAATGTCATCCCAGCTGACCAACGGCGCGGACGCCGATGAAGCGAGGATTGACCCCGTTGGTCATCCTGAGCGAGGGGGGTGGGCGGGTGTGAAGCGAAGGATCTCAAAATGCGGGACATCCGCTACCTCGCGGAGGTGGTGTCATGGAAGCCGTTGGTCAGCTCGGGATGACATGGGCCGGGTTTCGTCTCTTCGATCGTTCGTGCTAGAACCGCGGTTGTGCGGACCCTTTCGATCGCGACGTTCTCGCTCCTCCTGCTGACCGCCTGCGCGCGTGAACGCGGCGCGGCTCCCGAAGTGACCGTGCGGCCCTCGATCCTTCTCGTCACCCTCGACACTACGCGCGCGGACGCGATCGGGCCCGAGGCGAAAGGGGCGGAGACGCCCGCCTTCAACGCCCTCGCGGCGCGAAGCCTGCGGTTCCGCTACGCCTATGCCACGGCTCCGCAGACCCTCCCCTCGCACACCTCCATGCTGACCGGGCTGTATCCCGGAGGCCACGGAGTTCACGAGAACGCGCGGTATCTCTCGCCCGACCATCCCGTCGCGGCGGAGACGCTCCGGCAGAACGGCTATCGCACGGCGGCCTTCGTGTCGGCCTATCCGCTGGCCCGCACGTTCGGGCTCGCGCGTGGATTCGAAACGTATGACGACGAGTTGACGGGCGGGCGCGCGGAGCGCTCCGCCGCCGAGACCGCGGACCGCGCGCTCGCGTGGCTCGGCAGCGAGCGTCGCGAGCCGGTCTTCCTCTGGGTCCACTTCTTCGAGCCGCACTATCCCTATGAGCCTCCGAGGCCTTCCGCGACCGCTACGGCTCGAATCCGTACGCCGGAGAGGTCGCGGCGATGGACGAGCAGCTGGGGCGCCTCGTGCGCGAAGTCGAGCGGCGTATCGACGGCCCGCTCGCGATCATCGTCGCGGGCGATCACGGCGAGAGCCTCGGCGAGCACGGCGAAGCCCAGCACGGAAAGTTGCTCTACCAGGGCGCGATGCGCGTCCCCCTGCTCGTCGCCGGGCCGGGCGTCACCGCGGGCATTTCGGACGCCCCGGTCAGCATCCGGAGGATCTTCCACACGATTCTCGATTTCGCGGGTCTCGAGAAGGCCTCGAGCCTGCGGCAAGCGTCGGCCGAGGTCGTTCTCGGCGAGGCGATGGAGCCGTTTCTCCAGTACGGCTGGCAGCCGCAGGTGATGGCGGTCGACGGCTCCCGGAAGGCCATCCATGCCGGGACGACGGAGATCTACGACGTCGTGGCCGATCCGGCGGAGACGCGCGACCTCGCGGCGGCCGGCGAGCTCTCGCGCGCGTCGAGACAGGCGATCCGCGAGTATCCGGTCCCGCTGGCCGGGGGTATCCCGACTCCGCAAAGCCTCACCGACGAGGACCGGCGCCGTCTCGCGAGCCTCGGCTATGTCTCGAGCGAGGCCAGACCGGTCGTCCGAAACGATGCGCCGCGGCCCGTCGACATGGCGATTCTGTTCGAGCCCCTCGATCTCGCGTCGGCGATGTTCGTGCGCGAGGAGTACGCGGCGGCCATCCCGCTCTTCGAACGCATTCTCGCGCAGGATCCGTACAACGTCTCCACAGCGCTCCGGCTCGCGACGGCCCACTCGATGCTCGGACACCAGGAGCGGGCTCTCGAGGCGTTGCGGAACGCGGAGGCGATCGCTCCCGGCTCGGCGGACGTGCGCGCGTATCTCGCGCTTCACCACGCGCGGAGCGGCAACTGGGAGCGCGCGATCCCTCTGCTCGAACGCGTGGTCTCGGAATCTCCGGATCGGCTCCCGGCGGTCGAGGCACTCGCCGAGGGTCGGGAGCATCAGGGGCGGTTCGAGGAGGCGCTCCGGCTTCGCGAGAGGCTCCTCACGATGAAAACACCCGCCCCGGCCGAGCTGATCCGTGTCGGCGAGCTCGCGATGCGCGTCGGAAAGACGGAACCCGCTCTCCGGGCCTTCGAGCGCGCGCGCGCCCTCCAGGGTGCGGAGTTCGCGCACGATCTCGAGCTCGGCGTTCTCTATCTCGCCGCCCGCCGACTGCAGGAGGCGCGCGCCGCGCTCGACCGCGTCCCGCCCTCGCATCCCGGCTACCCGATGGCGCTGTTCAAACGCGCGCAGGTGAGCGTCCTTCTGGGCGAGCCGGATCGCGTCTCGCGGATCGCGATCGCGAAGAAGCACGCCGATGCGACGACGCGCGAGCTGATCGCGCGCGAGAACGTTTGTTCGCGCCGTAGGGACCGGCTGCGGCGGTCCGTTTGCGGTCTCGCCGTGCACCGAAGAACCGGACCGCCGCAGCCGGCCCCTACGCGCAAGAACAAAACGGCCCGGCGTTGCCGCCGGGCCGTTGCCTCGTTACGGGATGGTCCGAATCAGAACTGCAGCCGGACCGCGAGCTGGAAGCGCTGCGGCCGGTAGTAGGAGCGCGAGCACGCCGAAGTTCGTGTTGTGGGCTCCGGCTCGCGGGTTGTACCCGGTCTGATTGTCGGTGACGTTGTAGATGTCGCCGATCAGCTGCAGGTTGAGTCCCGCGATCGGGATGTTCTGCGTGTAATTCAGATCCACCTGGTAGTGAGCGTCCGTCCGGCGGGAGCCGGCCGGCTCGCCGTAGCGGTTCGTGTCGCTCGTGCTGGTCGTGAGGTGTTTGTACGGCTCGTAGCTCCACGCTTCCCAGGCATGCCCCGACTGGTAGACCGTGTAGGCGCCGACGGTCGCGCTTCCAGGGGAGCGAGTAGAAGCCGTAGAGCTTCAGGAGATGGCGCCGATCGGAGCGGAGATCGCCGTATTTGTGGTCCCAGATCTGGCGGCCCGGATCGTCCGCGATGTTGGACGAGCCGACGAAGAGCGAAGGGTCATTGCCTCGTCGACGTATTGTCCTGGTCGAAGTTGCCGTAGTAGTGGCTCCAGGTGTACGTGCCGTTCAGGCTCGCCTTGCCGATCTTGAGATCGGATTCGAGCGTCGCTTCCCAGTATTTCGTGAAGGCGCCTTCCATCTCGGCGATGACGTAGGACGACCCGCTGAGGGTTCCGGTGCAGATCGCCTTGTTCGAGGCGCAGATCTGCTGCCGCTGTCGTCGAGGTTCGGGATATAGAGCTCACGCGGGATACCTGCCGGCGGGCTGGAAGTCGACGCGCGCGTTGTTGTTCGTGTCTTCCCAGAAGTTCGTCGGAGTAGCGGTAGCGGGTGTAGGCGCGCGCCGTCCAGGCGTTGCTCATCTGCTTGGACGTGCCGAGGATGAACTCGTCGGTGTATCGCGGATCGAGATCAGTGGACGAAGAGCTTGCCCGAGGAACCGCCGACCGCCCGATTGCCGATCTCTTTTCCCGTCGGCATCGAAGTAGACCTCGTACAGCTGGTTGAAGAGGGACCGGTCCCACGACGCGGCGCGCGGCAGCGAGCTGACCGCCGGGGTGTACTTCGCGTAGCTGGCGTAGACGGTGTCGACGCCGTTGTAGGCCCAGGTCGCGCCGAGGCGCGGCTGGATCTCGTCTCCGAAGTCGACCTCGTACATCTCGTATTTGGTCCCCGGGCGAGAGCACGTATCCCGAGACGGCCGACGAGTCGTTCTTGAGGCCCTGTCCGAAGAGGGTGTCTTTGCTCATCATGAGGCCGACGTTGAACGACCAGTTTCCCCACCGGATCGTGTCGTTGATCTCGAAGTTGGTCGACTCGAAGTAGGAATTGAGGCTCGGGTTCCGTCCCCGTGCCGCCCGCGACGCGGAGGAAGCTGGCGATGTAGTAGTAGCGCGTGCCCGGCGCACTGCGTGCCCGCCGGGCAGTTGGCGAAGTTGTGCGGGAACGCTGACGCGTTCCCCACCCGTTCGAAGCTCGCGGCAGCAGTCTCGGAGTCCTCGATACTGTTGAGCTCCGACATGGATGTCATGAGTGACGGTTCTCCCCGAGCGTGAAGTCGTAGCCGAGCCTGGAGGCTCTCGCGGAAGAAGTCGTTGTTGTCGGCCGCGTAGCGTGCGCCCCCGACCGCGCCGCCGCCCGTGCGGACGCCGCTCGTATTCAGGTATCCGTAACTTGTCGATGATCGGCTGCGCGAAGGAACTGTATTCGGTGCGTGCCGTTCGACCGGATAGGACGGGACGATGAAGTAGCCCATGTTCAGCGAGGTTGTCGAGTTCAGCTGCGTTCCGAGCGAGAGGCTCGGCACCGCGCTGACCACCGTGTTCGCGACCGGCCCTGTCCGGAGTTCTCGTAAGTCGTTGTACTTGAACGTCGCGAAGCTCCGGCTGTTGATGACCCAGGAGCCTTCGAGGATCGCGATCTTCTGTGCCTCGATTCCTCGTCGTCACCGGCGCGACGGCATCTCGAACGAGCCGATGCTGGCGTTGTCGCCGTGCGGCTCGAAGTCGCGGTAGCTGCCGTGAATCAGGAGATTCGCCGATCGGCGTGATCGTCAGCTTGCCGAAGAACTCGTCGCGGTTGCTCTCGTAGTCCGGCGCGTCGCCATAGCGTTCGACGAGTTCTGCGCGATCGACGCGTCGGGGTTGTAGTACGGAGCCATAGAAATAGAGCCGGTCCCTCAGGATCGGTCCGCCGAGGCCGGCGGTCGCCCACGCACTGTCCTGATCGTAGATCGAGGTGACCGCATCGTCTCTGCATCCGCCGTGAAGTCGGCGTTCTGGATCTGGTACTTCAGCTCGCCGGACCACTCGTTCGTGCCGGACTTGCTGACCGAGTCCATCGTGAAGCCGGCGGAGCGGTTGAAGTCGACCGCTTTCGCGCCGCCCTTCGTGATCGCCACCTGCTGGATGTCGTGGGACGAGGGCTCGGCCGAGAGCGTGCCGTACAGCGGAAGGCTGATGTTCACGCCGTCGAACTGGTAGACGTTGTCCTGGCCGCTGCCGCCCGCGCTCGGGCCGCGGATCGCGTCCTCGGTGTACTGCACCGCCGGGCGCGAGCTTCAGCAGGTCGCGGTAGTCCTGGCCCGTCGGCACCTGCTGGATCATGTCCTCGTTGACGGCCGACTTGATCGCCGTCGAGGTCGGATCGATCAGCGGCGAGTCCGCCGTGATGGTGATCGTCTCGGAGACGCTCTCGACCGCCATCTCGACGTTGACCGTCGCCGACTGATCGAGCAGGACCTGCACGGTGCGCGTCACCGTCCGCATCCCGGCGAGGGTGAACGTGACGGTGTAGGTCCCGGGCGCGAGAGCCGGCAGGTTGAAGTTGCCGTTGCCCATCGTCGCGCTGATGCGGGCCTGCGGGAGAACGTTCGACCGGGCTTCCACGGTGACGCCGGGAAGTCCCTGGCCGTCGCTCGTGCTCACCTTGCCGCTGACGGCGCCCGTCTGCTGTGCGGACACGGCAGAAGCGAGGAGGAGAGTGAGGAAGAGGAAGACGACAAAGGGGAAAGTACGTCTGCGCGGCATGCTACCTCCTAGGTAATTTGGACGCTCGTGGGCGTATGGTAATGAAGGCGGGGCCGAATAGAAACCTTTTTCAGGCGGACGGTTGGCCGTCGCGATCATCCGCCACCGAGCGGCCACTCCAGTTCCCCGAGAAAACGCTCGTCCTCGCGCCAGAGCTCGCGCACCGCAACGTGCAGGTCGAGCCGGACCGACGCGCCGAGAACCTGCTCGAGCTCGAGCCGGGCTTCCGTGCCGATCTGCTTGATCATGGAACCGCCCTTGCCGATCACGATCTTCTTCTGAGAATCGCGCTCGACGAAGATCGTCGCCCAGATCTGGATCCGCCCCGACGAGTCGTCTTCTTCCCACTTGTCGACGGCGACCGCCGTCGTATACGGAAGCTCCTCCTTCGTGTGGTGAAGGAGCTTTTCGCGCACGATCTCGGCGGCGAAGAACCTCTCCGGCTGCGTGGTGAAGTCCTCGGTCGAATATCGAGGCGGCCCTTCCGGGAGCATCCCGAACAGGAGGTCGACGAGCGGGTCGACGCCGTCCCGCGTCGAGGCGGAGATCGGGACGAGCTCTTCGAAAAGACCCGTCGCGCCGTACCGCGCCAGGACCGGAAGCAGCTTTTCCTTCCGGAGCAGGTCGATCTTGTTGAGCAGCAGGACCCTCGCGGTCCCCTCCGCCGCCCGAAGCATCTCGAGGACGAACTCATCCCCCCGCCCCGTCGGCTCCGTCGCGTCGACGATCGCGGCGATGACATCCGCCTCGGCGAACGCCGACCTCGCGTGATCCATCATTCGCACGTTGAGCTTGTGGAGCGGCCTGTGGATCCCCGGCGTGTCGAGAAACGCGATCTGCCCCCGCGGATCGTTCAGGATCCCGACGATCCGGTTCCGCGTGGTCTGCGGCTTGTCGGAGACGATCGAGACCTTCTGCCCGAGGATGGCGTTCAGCAGAGTCGACTTCCCCGCGTTCGGGCGCCCCACCAGCGCGACGATTCCGAAACGAGGCGCCGCGTTCCCGGGATCAGGCCCGGCTGCGTTCGTATCGTCCATTCCCCTGCCCTCTCTCGTCCGCCGACTCCCCTTCCGGAGTCGCGTCCGGGTCGCGGCAAACCCGCACGCGGTAGATGCGTTTCCGGTCGGCGCGCTCGACCTCGAAGAGGAGTCCGCTCTTGCGCACGGCCTCCCCTCCTCTCGGGACGCGGCCCATCTTCGTGAAGATCAGCCCTCCGACCGTCTCGTACCCCTCGCCCGTGGCGTTCACGTCGAAGAGCTCTTCGAGCCTCTCCACGCGAAGAAGTCCGTTCACCAGGTAGACCTCGTCGTCCACCTGCACGACCGACTCCTCCTCTTCTTCCTCGTGCTCGTCCGCGATCTCGCCGACGATCTCCTCGAGGAGATCCTCGATCGTGACCAGCCCGGCGGTGCCGCCGAACTCGTCGTGCACGATCGCGACCTGCTCGTGCTCGAGCTGAAACTCGCGCAGCAGGTCGGTGACCGGCTTCGTCTCGGGAACGAAGTAGGCGGGACGGAGCAGTTCGCGAACCGTCTTCGGACTCCCCGTCAGCAACGCCTCGAACAGGTCCTTCACGTGGACCACGCCCGCGATCCGGTCGATGTTCTGCTCGTAGATCGGAATGCGCGAGTACTTCGATTCGGAAAAGAGGTTCGCGAGCGCCTGAAGCGTGCTATTGACCTCGAACGCCACGATGTCCACACGCGGCGTCATCACCTCGCGCGTGACGCGATCCCCGAAGTCGACGATCAGCTGAACGAGCCGACCTTCCCCTTCCTCGAAGATCCCCTCCTCTTCGCCGACGTCGATGTACGCCTGCACCTCTTCTTCGCTCGCCTCCTCTTCGCTCTCGTCCTCCTCGCGCCGTTCGGTCAGATGCGAATAGAGCCACCCGAGAGGGGCCAGGATGGGCCAGAGAAGAACGTACGTCGCGTGGGATATGGGGAGGATCGCGCGGAGAGCCCGTTCGGCGAGCGGGTCGGGGATGAATGCGAGGACGAATTTCCAGAGAACGACGACGAAGGCCCAGAAGAGGATCGCCCATCCCGCGGCGTAAACGCCCCACCGCGGCCAGAGGCCGGCGGCGGTCGCTCCCACCGACGCGACGAGGCCCATCTGAAGAACCGCGCCGCTGATCAGAGAGAACTCGACCGAATCGAAGCGCACCCACCGCGCGCTCCCGGGCCCCTCGGCCTCCGAATCACCCCAGCTCCGAAGGCGCACCGGACCGAGTTGATACACGAAGTGCCGGGCCGCATCGAAAACCAGGTAGAGCACGCCGCTCGTCGCGGCGAGCAGCAGCCATTGGGCGGTGGAGACGGTACTTCCCATGGGTTGGACGAGCTCGCACCGTGCAAGCCCGAAGCCGAATTCCCTCCTCCGGAGTTTCCATTTCGGGACGAACGGCACCCTCTCCGGAAGGCTCAAGTGTACCCCGAAACCGGGATCGTTCCCGTCGCCGGGGAGCGGAGGCAGCATCATCCTTTCGTAGTACTGGCGCCTGAGCTGGATGAAAGGTCCCCGCGTCCGCCGTTCTCTTCTCTGATGCCTCTGCTCCCGCTCCTGCTCGCCGCGGCGCTCCTCGCCGGCCCGGTCGATCGCGTCCTTCTCCGGTCCGGCCAGTCGATCGCCGTCGCCGGAGAGGTCCGCCAGCAGGGAGACAAACTCCTCTTCCGCTCCCCCGCCGGCGTCCTCTTTTCGATCTCGATGGACGAGATCGACTTCGAGGCCATGGCGAGAGGCGCCGTCAAACAGGATTCCGTCGAGGAGATCGACCGGGACGCACGGCACCCCGCGCGGCGGCTGAACGTCACCCCCGAGGAGAGGGACCGCCTTCTGGCCGAGCTCTCGAAGAAGAAGGGAGCGCCCCGGGCGCCGGAAGTCCTTTCGCCCGAACCGCGTCGCCCGGAGCCGCCACAGAGCGATCGAGAGTCCTCGCGAGAGGCGGAGGAGCGCTGGCGCGCCGAGGCGCGCGCCGCGCGGGAGGCCGTTCAGGATCGCAAGGCCGAGGTCGAATCGCTCCGACAGCGCGCCGTCGACCTCGAAGATCAACTGCGGATGCTCCTCTCCTCCGGATACGACCCGAACACCCTTTCGGCTCAGGCGCTCGACCTCGACAACACGAGGAGCCGCATCGACGGGGCGCAGGAAGCGCTCCGCGACGCGCAGAGAGGGCTGACCGAGTTGCAGGAGCGTGCGCGCCGTGCGGGCGTGTTGCCGGGCTGGCTGCGGGAATAGCAGGGACCGGCTGTCCCGATCTTCAGATCTTCCCGAACGATTCCGTGATCACGCGCCCGGGATCGACGCCGGCCGCCTCGAGCTGCGCCATTGCGCGATCGAGGAACGGATCGAATCCCGCCACCATGACGAGGGAGTTCGCGAGCGTCTCCTTCTCCTCCGGGATGAGGTCTTCGACCGCCCCACGGCGGTAGCGGATCGAGCCTGCGTCTCCCATTTTTCGGAGGTCGCCGCTGTAGATCGCGCTCGCGTCGGAGGGATCGTAGATCACGGTGATCTTTCTCGGATCGCCGCTCGCCCGGAGATGGAGCACGATGCTGCGCACCGGAGCGACTCCGACGTCACCGGCAATCAGGACGACATCGCGGTGGTCCCTCTCCGGGATCGTGAACTTGCCCTGGGCTTCCTCGACCTCGACCTTTCCACCGACGCTCAGCTCGCGAAGCGCATCGGACCCCGGGCCGCGGCCGAGGCGCACGGCGAGTTGCACGGCCTGCGGGCGCTGGGGAGCGGAGGCGATGCAATAGGCGCGAGAGACGCCGTCGCCGAAATGGACCGAGACGTATTGCCCCGGCTTGAAGTCGAATCGTTCGCTGAACGCGATGGTGACCTGAACGACCCCGGGCGCGAGCGGCTCGGTGGCCGTGACGGTAGCGGACTGCATGCGTGGCATCTCGAACCCTCCTCGAAACATCGCAGTCTAGGAGTCTGGGAGTCCGGCGTCCAGGCGTCGGTACCCGCGCCGTGATTCGAACAGCCGACGCCGCCTGGACTCGCGTCGCTACTCCCAGCCTCCGCTCTTGAGGATCTTCGAGACCTTTTTGAGCAGCCTCTCTTTTCGAAGGCCGCGGAGGTAGTCGACGTAGAGTTTTCCGTCGAGATGATCGATCTCATGGTTCAGGGCTCGCGCCATCAGCCCCTCGCCGGTCATCTCCTTCCAGCTGCCGTCGCGGCCCTGGTAGCGGACCGTCGTGATCTCGGGACGGCTGACCATCTCCACGAAGTCGGGGATGGAAAGGCATCCTTCCTCTTCGACGACCTCGCCCTTCTTCTCGACGAAGTCGGGATTGATGAACACGTGGAGATCGCCCGGCTTCTCGCCGACGGAAAGGTCGATGAGCATGAGCCGGAGGGACACGCCGACCTGGTTGGCGGCGAGTCCGACGCCGGGAGCGGCGTACATGGTGTCCACCATGTCGTCGATCAGTTTCTGGATCGGGCCGTCGATATTCGTGATCCGGTCGGTGGGCTTCCTGAGCACGGGGTCCCCGTACTTCACGATCGGCAGGACCGCCATTCACTTCCCCCGTTGCTTCATGCGATCGATCATCGCCTCGACCGTGTGGCTCGCGCGACGCTGGTAAAACTCTTCCAGGACGGTGCGTACCCGCGGGTGCCGCGCGATGACGGATTCGAGCTTGTCGCGGTCGAGCCGGAGCAGCTCGGTGTGCTTCGCCGCGGTGATCGTCGCCGTCCGCGGCTTCCCGCTCAGGACGCTCACCTCGCCGAAGAAGTCTCCTTCGCCGAGGGCCGCAAGCGGGATGCTCTCGCCGCGTCGGGCCGCGCGTGAAGACCTTCACCTCGCCCGAAACGAGCACGTAGAGCGACGACCCCTCCTCGCCTTCCGTGATGATGATGTCGCCCTCTTCATGCTCGACGAACACCATCTCGCGGACGACCGCCGCCCGCTCCTCGGGCCCGAGGACCTCGAAGAGAGGGCTCGAGGGAATCTCCAGCCGCGCCATCGGAGTCGGAGCCGCCTTCGCGGGCGCCGCAGCGCGGATCTTTTCCGCCTTCTTCCGGACGGCGATCGCCTGGACGATCAGCTCGTTCTCCTCGTAATGGCGCGCGGTCTCCTCGTACTTCTCGATCGCCTGCTCGATCTCCCCCGCCCCCGCGAGCGCCTCGGCCAGCTGAAGGCGGATCCTCGGGTTGTTCGGGTACTTTTCGAGATCGGCTTGAAGGAGGGGAACGGCCTGCGCGTATTCTTTTCGAGCGAGCAGCGTCGCGCTCGTTTCTTTGGCGTCCGCCATCCGGGAAGAATACCGCACCGCAGGGGCGCGCTGCGCGCGCCCGGAATTTCGTTCTGGCGGATCGAGAGTCCGGGCGGCCGCGGGCCGCCCCTACCCCGCAGGGTCGCCGTGGTTCCCCGAGTCGGATGGGTCGCTATCTCGCAGACTCCCAGACGCCCAGACGCCCAGACTCAGTACCGGATTCTCTCGAGCTCGTGGCGCGCGGTGGCCGCGGCGGTCGAGTAGGGATAGCCCTCGAGAAGAGCTTCGTACGTCGAGCGCGCCATGGCGAGGTCCCCCAGGCGCGCCTGCGACATGCCGATCTTGAGCATCGCGTCGGGCGCCTTGTTCTGCTGGGCGTACTCGGTCACGATCTTCCGATAGGCATCGATCGCCTCGTTGAAACGCGCCTGGACGAAATGGGTCTCGCCGATCCAGTAAAGGGCGTTGTCCGCGAGGTCCCCGCCGGGGTCCGCCGCGAGGATCGCCTCGAACGCGGTTCGCGCGTCGTCGAGGCGCCCTTTGCCGAAGAGAGCGATCGCGTCCCTGTAGCGATCGCCGATGGGGACGCTCGCAGGCCGGACCGGAGCGCTGGCGCGGGGACGCGGGAACCGCCTCTTTCCCGGCGGCGGGGCGTGGAGCGGAAGGCCTCTGTTGCGGAGCGACGCGGCGGCGCCTCCGCCCGATTCGAGCGCCGCGAGCCGGGCGGTGAGGACCTCGATCCGGTCCATCAGCTCGTTGAGAAGCACCTGCATCTCCGCCACGCGCGGGTCGGGGACGGCTGCCGCGGCGGATGGCGCCGGGACGATCGCCGGCGGGGCCGGTTCGACCGACCCGCAGGCGACCAGAAGGACCGCTGCCGCGGCGAGCGCGCCCCGTTTCATGACTCCGTCACGGCCCCCAGCTTCTCTTTCGCACGGGGCGCCCATTCGCTGTCCGGGTACTCGGAGACGACGCGCTCGTAGTAGAGCTTCGCTTCCCCGCCGCGCCCGAGGGCCTCGAGAGCGCGCCCGAGATCGTAGAAGACCTCGGCCCGCCGCGCGTAGTTCGGGAACTCCTCGACGAGGTTGTTCAGCCGCCCGAGCGCCGCCCGCGGATTGCCGCTCTTCAGATAGAACGCGGCGACCAGATGGTCGTGCCGCGCGAGCCGGTCGCGACCTTCCTGCAGCTTCTTCTCCGCCTCCGGCCGCAGCGGGCTGTTCGGATACGCGGCGAGCATCTCGCTGAGCTTGTCGATCGCCTCGAAGGTTTTCGTCTGATCCCGGTCCGGCCTCTCCATCTGCTTGAACGCGACCATCGCGATCTGCAGCATCGCGTAGTCCGCGCGGTCGCTGCCCGGATAACGGTTCACGAAATCGCGGTACTTGTACTGCGCCTCGATCAGGTTGACCGGATCGCCCTGCGAGAAATAGGTGTCCGCGACCCTCAGGAGGCTCCTGCGGCCGAGCGGGTCGTTCGGATAGGCCTCATAGACGTGCGAGTAGAAGCGGCGCGCCCGGGTCCACTTTTCCTGCTCGTAGAGCTTCTCGGCTCTCTCGAAGACCTGTTCCTTGGTGAGGTTCGCGAGCTCCGGGTCGATCTGCGGCTGAAGCGGGTCCTTCGAGCTGGAACAGGCCGCCAGAAGCAGGGCGGCCACGAATGCCGCGAGCAGGAGCGACGCTCCCCGCGCGCGTCCGCGCACGCCTTCAATGTTTCGATGGATCAAGATATCCCCCTTCATGCAACGGTGATCGACGCCGCGGCGCGGAGCGTTCGAATGGCTTCCGCCGGATCGGGCGTCCCGAAGACGGCCGACCCGGCCACGAGTATCGTCGCTCCGGCATCGACGACGAGCCGGGCGGTGGAGGCGTCGATCCCGCCGTCCACCTCGATGGCGACGTTCAGACCGCTCCCCCGCACCATGCCGTCCAGCTTCCGGATCTTCGGAACGACACCGGGGATGAATTTCTGCCCGCCGAACCCGGGATTCACCGTCATGACCAGCACGTAGTCGCAATACTCGAGAGCGTCGGCGAGCGATTCGATCGGCGTCGCCGGGTTGATCGCGATCCCCGCCTCGAGCTCCCCCTTCCCGGATCTGGGAGAGCGCCCGATGCAGGTGCGGGTCCGCCTCCACGTGCACCGAGATCATGTTCGCCCCCGCCGCGAGGAATGCGTCGATGTGGCGCTGCGGCTCGGCGATCATCAGATGGCAGTCGAGCGGCAGGCGCGTGGCCTCCCGCAGCGAGCGTCACGACCGGCGCGCCGAGCGTGATGTTCGGCACGAAATGGCCGTCCATGACGTCCAGGTGGACGATGTCGCGCTCCCCCCGCTCGATCTCGGCGAGCGCCTCGGCGAGGCGCGCGAAGTCGGCGGAGAGGATCGATGGCGCGATGCGGACTTTCATGGCAACTCGAATCCTACCTGTTCCTGCCGGCTCACCACGACCGAGATCGCGTCCTTCGCTGAGACGGGCGCACCCGCGAGAGGGTATTGGCGGATGATCCGTCCGTCCGGAAGTCCCGGGTAGGGCTCGTAGCGTACCTGCGCGACGTGCAGCCCCCGGGCATCGAGGGATCCGCGAACCGGATCGAGCTCTTTCTCGATCAGATCAGGCATCACCCACCGGCGCGGCGCCGGATTTCCCCCGGACAGAAGCGAGATCGCACGCTGCGCCGGCACGACCGTTCCTTCCGGAGGGTCGGCCGCGATGATTCCGGGCGTCCCGCTCCAGGGAAGGTTCGCGACGTACCCGAGCCGCAGGTTCAGCTGACTGAAATCGAGCAGCGCGGTCCGAGGAGACTGCCCCTCCAGGTCCGGGACGCGCAGGACGAGAGGCCCGAGGCTCCGGCCGACGATGATGCGGGTGCCGCGCTTGACCAAGGTTCCGGGGCGCTGGTTCTGCCACACGACCGCGCCCCGCGCGACGCCGTCCGCGTGGCGGTCCTGCGTGGGGTCGGGATCGAGAAGGAGGCCGGAGTCGGAGCTCAGTGCGCGGGCGTCCGCGAGGCTCCGCCCGACGAGCGCCGGAGTGCCGATCGAGCGTCCTCGCACGAAGTACTTGAACCAGAAGTAGGAGCTCAGGCCGAAGCCGATGGCGAGGAGTGCTACGAAGACAACGTTGTTCAGGCAGCTGGACTTGCGCACGGGAGGCGAGTCTAAGCGTCTTGGAGTCTGGGCGTCTAGGAGTCAGAAGGAGTCCAGGGCGGGCGAAGACCCCTCGCCCCGGGGCCGAGGGGTGACCGACTCCCAGACACCAAGACGCTTGGACGCCCGGGCGCTCAGACCGCTCGAGGCGTCACCGCCCATCGGGCGTGCCGTTCCGAGTCGTACTCGGACTGGTCGTATTCCGCCGGCTGCTCCGGACGACATAGAGCGGGATCAGCGCCTCGCGCCAGACGTCCTCGACCCGCTCGGCGAAGACGAACTCGAGCCCCTCCTTCACGTCCTCCGGCACTTCGGTCAGGTCCGCCGGTTCCCCTCGGGAAGGACGACCCTCTTGATGTTCGCCCGCTGGGCGGCCATGACCTTCTCCTTGATGCCGCCGACCGAGAGCACCTTGCCGCGCAGGGTGATCTCGCCGGTCATCGCGACGTCGTGGCGCATCGGTTTCTCGCCCATCACCGACGCGATCGTCGTGGCGATCGCGACGCCGGCCGACGGGCCGTCCTTCGGGATCGCGCCGGCCGGGAAAGTGGATGTGGATGTCGTGTCGCTGAAGGCCTGTCGTCGATCTCGAGCTCGCGCGCCTTCGAGCGGACGTACGAGTACGCCGCCTGCACCGATCTCGCGCATGACGTCGCCGAGCTGCCCGGTGACGATCGTCCGGCCGCTGCCCTGCATCCGCGTCGCCTCGATGAACATGATCTCGCCGCCGCTGGAGGTCCAGGCCAGGCCCGTGGCCACGCCGATCTCCGGCTGGCGCTCGGCGAACTCGTGCTCGAAGGTCGGCAGCCCGAGGTACTCCTCGAGGTCTTCCGCTGGTCACGTGAACGTCCGCCTCGCCGCCGCGACGCGACTTTGCGCGCGATCTTCCGGACGATCGTCGGCGAGCTTCCGTTCGAGGCTCCGCACGCCCGCTTCGGCCGTGTAGTCGCGGATGACGCCGAGGATCGCGTCGTCGTCGATCGCGACCGGCTCGCTCGCGTCAGCCCGTGCATCGTCGAGGAGTCGCGGGAATGAGATGGCGTTTCGCGATCTCGAGTTTCTCCTGCTCGGTGTACCCGGAGAGGCGGATCACCTCCATCCGATCGCGCAGCGGCCCCGGGATCATGTCGAGCATGTTCGCCGTCGTGATGAAGAGCGTGTGCGAGAGGTCGAACGGAATCTCGAGGTAGCGATCGACGAACGCGTGGTTCTGCTGCGGATCGAGGACCTCGAGCAGGGCCGAGGCGGGATCGCCGCGGAAGTCCTTCCCGATCTTGTCGATCTCGTCGATCATGATCAGCGGGTTGTTCACGCCGACCTGGATGTAGCTCTGGACGACGCTTGCCCGGCATCGCGCCGACGTACGTCTTCCGGTGGCCGCGGATCTCCGACTCGTCGGTCACGCCGCCGACCGACATGCGGACGAACTTCCGTCCGAGCGCGTCGGCGATCGCCTGACCCAGCGACGTCTTCCGACTCCGGGAGGGCCGGCGAAACAGAGGATCGGCCCTTTGAGATCTCCCTTGAGCTTGAGGACGGCGAGAAACTCGAGCACGCGCTCCTTGACCTTCTCGAGCCCGTAATGCTTCTCGTCGAGGATCTCCTCCGCGCTCGGCGAGGTCGAGCCGGTCCTCGGTCTGCGCGGTCCACGGCATCTGCGAAGCACGGTGTCGAGATGTCCCTTGATGCACGGCGTAGTCGGACGAAGCCGGCGAGAGGATCGCGAGGCGGTTGACCTCGCGGCGCAGCTGCTCCTTGTACTCCTCGGCGAGCGGCAGCGCCTCGATCTTCTCGCGATACGTTTCGGCCTCCCGTTCCGCGGGATTCGATGTCGCCCAGCTCGTCCTGGATGACGCGGAGCTGCTCGCGCAGGTAGCTCTCCCGCTCGCGGCGGTTGATCGAAGACTGGATCTGGCGCTGCAGCTCGCGGTCGACGGTCGCCTTGCCCGAGGTCGCGCTGGATGAAGTCGATGAGCTTCTCGAGCCGCTCGATCGGATCGACCGTCTCGAGAAGCCGCTGCTTCTCCTCGAGCGGAAGATTGAGGAACGTCGCGATCAGGTCCGCGAACAGGTCCGGCCCCTCCTGCATGTTCATCTGCAGGATGTTGAGCAGCTCGCCCGAGTATCGCGTATCGCTCTCGACGAGTTTCTCGAAGAGCGACATCGCCTTCGTCATGAGGTCCGCGATGCGGCCCGTCCGGTTCACGGAGATCGGCGGAATCTCCCGGAGCTTCGCTTCGAAATACGGCTCGACCTGGAGGATCTGGACGATCTCGATGCGCTGGCGCCCCTGCAGGAAGAGCTGATAGCGGTCGGGCACAGGGGAAGCCGCTGTACGATGGCCGCCAGGACGCCGACGCGGGAAAGGTCCGCGGGGCGCGGATTCTCCTTGTCGCCACGGATCTGGCAGAACGGCAGCCACCAGATTCTGGTCCTCGGGAAGCGCCCTGAGCAGCCGCACGTTGCGCTCGATGCCGACCTGGAGCGAAAGGACCCCTCCCGGGAAGAGGACGGAGGAAACGAGAGGAATGACGGGAAGGCGGCTCGGGACCTCGATATCGAGCCACTCCGCGAGCGTTTCGCCTTTCGCTTTGGGTTTCGGCGGCATGTTCCAATTCCGGATCGAGCAGTCCGCTGCGATGTCCCCGGCACAGATATTGAAAATTTCGGCTGAAAGCCCGGACCCTATCGCGCCGCGAAAGGTAATGCAAGATCGATGAAAGAGCATCAGGCCGAGGAAGCGGTCGCCGAGTTCCTCGCCGAAGAGATCGTCGCCGATCCCGCGTCGCGGAAGGTCGACCTCCACTGTCACAGCCGCTTTTCCGTGTTCAAGTATTTCCGGCGCGCGAACACTCGCGACTGCTACAACGCTCCGGAAGACGTCTACCGGATCGCCAAGGAGCGGGGAATGTCGTACGTCACCCTCTCCGACCACGACACCATCGACGGCGCGCTCTACCTCCTCAATAAATATCCCGACCTCGACGACTTCTTCATCTCGGAGGAAGTGGAGACCTATTTCCCCGAGACGAGCCAGCGGGTCCACATCGGCGTTTACGACCTCAACGAGGCGCAGCACCGGGAGATCTCGCATCTCCGCCAGGACATCCGCGAGCTGGTTCCCTATCTGAAATCGCAGAACCTCATCTTCGCGGTCAACCATCTGTTTCAGAACTATCGGATGAAGAACGTCGCGTCGCGATACATCGGCGAGATGATCGACATGTTCGACAACTACGAGGTCCTCAACGGCGCGATGGCCTCGGTTCACAACCGCATGGTCCATCAGCTCGTGACGACCATCCGCAGCACCGGGCGCACGATCTCGATGGTCGGCGGCTCGGACGCGCACACGCTCAAGCACGTGGGGAAGGTCTACACGGTCTCGACAGGCCTCGTCGAAGGAAGAGTTCCTTCGGAACATCCGCACGGGAAAGTGCTTCGCGTGGGGCGAGGAGATGCGGTTCCGCGACTTGGTGAGCGACATCTACATCCTGCTCCTCGCCTACTACAACCAGAGCGGCACCGATTTCCGGTCGACGGATTACACGCGGACCGACAAAACGATCCAGATCGTCGGCAGGATCGCCGCGATCCCGACCGCGATCTCCGGCCTCCCGGCCGCGATCACCTCGCTCAACTACATCAAGCAGATCCTCGTCTCGAAGGGGATTCAGCTCCGCTTCACCCGTCTGGTCGAGCAGATCGGGCTCCGTGTGGAACAGGGGGCGCAGCTCGCGCTCGAGGATGAAGTCGTCAGAAAGAAGTAGGCGGAAGGAAGCGCCGCCTTCGAAGACCTCTTCCGAGCCGGGCAGGAAACGAAGCGGCGATCAGAACGCGAGCGAGAGGCCGCCGACCAGACGCCGCTGGAACCCTTCTGCGTCCCCGTTGTCGGCGACCACCGGGGAGTTGACGGCGCGCGCGAGGTCCATCCCGACGAGCAAGCGCAGCCCGAGCGGGAGTCCGAGCGACTGCGCGACGCGGAAGTTGATCCGCTCGCTCTCCTGGAGAGTCAGCATTCGGTCCACGGCCGGCTGCTCGATGAAGCGCCACGCGACGTGCACCGCCGTCCCGGTCGGGCTGTAGAGCGACTGGACCGATCCCGCCACGAACCGCTTTTTCGTATCCGGCCGCAGATCGCTTCGCGCCTGCCCCGCGAGCGTGCTCACGTCGAGCGCGATCGATTCTCCGAGCTGCTTCCGGACCGCGATCGAGGCGTTCTATAGACGTCGCCCGGCTCGAGGTAGAACGCGTCCCAGAACTCCTCGAAACGGTCGTCGAAAACGACCCGGAGAATCGAGTCGATCTCCGCCACGGATGCGGACGCGGTCAGCTGTGCGGCGTCGCTCTTCCCGGCCGTGTACGCGATCGAGTACTCCGACTCCGGCGCCATGCGCCAGGACGGCTGCCCGAGGAAGATCAGGGCGGGATGCAGGACGGGGGCTTCCCGGTCGTCGACCTTGTAGCTGCCGCGGACGAGAATCGAGCTGCTCGGCGAGAGCCGCACGAGCACGCCGGTTTCCGGAACCCATTCGTTCCCGTACTCGGAGAGCCGGCTGTTCAGACCGTACTGGATCGCGAGGCTCGGGACCAGGTTCACCGATCCCCGGGTCGCGAGCTCCGCGGTCCGAAACGGGACCGTCGAGCCGACGATCGACTCCTGGCCCACGCGGAACTCGACGCCGAGTTGCGCGCGGTCTCCATCCACGAACCGGCTGGCGGCGGCGACTTCCAGCAGCTGCGAGCCGAACGGCCCGCCGTCGAAGAGATTCTCGTGCGCCAGGTAGTGGAGGCGGACTTCAGACCGCCCACCCTTCCACTCGACATTGTGTGATTCGATGTCGGCGGCGCGATCGCTCTGCCCGTCGCTCCCGGCGAGCAGCCACGTGTTGCGGGTGGAATCGATCCGATACGCGCTCGCGAGACCCGAGCGGAGCTCCATCGAGACTCCCGCCGCTTCGGCCACGGCCTCGTCCCCCATGGGCACCGCGAACGTTCCCTGATCGATCGTGCGCAGCGCCCCCGAGAGGTCGACCATCCAGCCGCTCCCGAGCGCGCCCCGCACGCCGAGGGCCGTCTGCGCGAATGCGCCGGCCGAGCTCCCCTCGCCGACGCCCGTCATGGAGATCATCTCGCCGCGGAACCGCCCGTTCTCCCCCTCGTCCGCCAGGGCGAGATCCAGCGTCTCGTCGATGATGTTCAGCTCCCGCAGGATGTCACTCGGGATCGAGCGCCGCGCCTGCCACACCGCGTCCCGCTGCTCGTTCGTCAGCTCCTTCGGCGACTCGAGTCGCAGGGCGAGCTTCCTCCCCGCGCTGCGCGACGGGATGATCGTGGCGACGGCGGGCGCGAAGCCCTTCTTGACCGCGATGACCCGGTAGACTCCGGACGGAAGCGGCGGAAGCTCGAAGCGGCCGCTCTTCTCCGTGAAGGTCTGAATGACGTAGGAATTCGAGAGATTGAAGGCGATGACGAGGGCGTCTTCGACCGGCCCCGCGGCCCCATTGACTTCGCCCAGGACCCGAATCACATCGCTCAGCCGGACCTCCGCAGAGACCCCGGGCGCTCCGGAGAGCGTCAGAGCGACAGCCGCGATGACCGCGATGTTCCTCATGGTCGTCCTTGCAGATACGCCCGCGCCGTCAATGCTGGGGGACCGTGCGGGTGCAAGCTATCAAATTAAACCACGTTTCCTGGGGCGATGCTTCCCACACCCCGCGGCCCGCTAACGGCGGAGCCCGCCAGCGCCGGGATCTCCGATCCGATGGACCCTCAGAAGATTCGTCTTGGCCCTCTGGAAAAGGGGGGAGCCCATCAGGATGACGACCCGATCGCCCGGCTCGACCAGCTTCTCGTCGACGAGGAAGCTCTCCACCCTCTCCACGATCTGCTCGTGATAGTCGCCCGGATCCTTGAGCACGAAGGGGGTGACCCCCCAGAGGAGGTTCAGGCGTCTCGCGACCCAGGTCGAGTTCGTCAGGGCGATGACCGGCGCGCGGGGACGGAATTTCGACATGAGGCGCGCGGCGAACCCCGATTGCGTGAAGACCACGATGTAGCGCGCGTCGATCTCCTCGGCGGCATACCGGGCGGCTCCCGCGAGCGAGTCCGTGAACTCGTCCGTCTCGTAGGACTGGTGGAAGGGATCGCGCCCCTGCTGGACCGCGAGCTCCGGGTGTTCTTCCGCGGCTCGGATGATGCGGCCCATCATCCGGACGGCCTCGAGGGGATACGCGCCCGAGGCGGTTTCCGCAGAGAGCATGACCGCGTCCGATCCGTCGAAGATCGCGTTCGCGACGTCGGAGGCCTCCGCGCGGGTCGGGCGGGAGTTGACGGTCATGGACTCGAGCATCTGGGTCGCGGTGATGGCGAGCCGCCCGCGCTGGCTGGCCCAGTCGAGGATCCGCTTCTGCGCGATCGGCACGCTTTCGGGGGAGAGCTCGACCCCGAGGTCGCCGCGTGCCACCATCACGCCGTCGCTGACTTCGAGGATCGACTCGAGGGCTTCGACCGCCTGGGCCTTCTCGATCTTCGCGATCAGATCGATCTCGCTCCCGCCCAGCTCCTTGAGAAGCTGCCGGATCTCGAGCATGTCCTCCTTCCGGCGGATGAACGACGCGGCGACGTAGTCGACCTTGCACCCGACGGCGAAGCGGAGGTCCTCGCGGTCCTTCTCCGTGATCGCCGGGATCCGCAGCTCGGTGTCGGGGAAGTTCATCCCTTTCTTCGACGAGACCACCCCGCCGTAGACGACCCGGCAGCGGACGCTCGTCTCACCGACGGCCGTGACGACCGTTTCGACCAGGCCGTCGTTGATCAGGATCCGGTCCCCGACCTTCACTTCCTTCGGCAGGGGCTCGAACGGCGTGGGGATCACGTCGGCGTCGCCGAGAACGGGCTCGGTCGTGAGCGTGAACTCGTGATCCGGCAGCAGGGTGACGGGCTCCCGCATCTCGCCGATGCGGATCTTCGGCCCCTGGATGTCGGCCACGGCGGGGATGAATTTGTGGACGGCCGTCGCGACCTTGCGCACGATCGCGATCGTTTTCGCGTGCTCCTCGTGCGTTCCGTGGGAGAAGTTGAGGCGGAAGGCGTCCGCGCCGGCCTCGACGAGCGCGGCGATGACCTCTTCGCTGCTGGAGGCGGGTCCGAGGGTCGCGAGGATCTTGGTTCTGCGCATGAAGTCGAGCTTCCCGGCCATTCCGTCCGGGCTCTATCGAGATTGAATGGGGTCGGCGGAACGGGCGGAGAGAACCGGTTCGGAATCGGGTCTGCCGGGGCGCTGTTCGCTGAGTATAATCGAGTCGATCGGCTTCGATCCGGAGATCATGATGCGCAAAATTCTCGCCATTTCCCTGCTCGGCGCCCTCGTCGCGACCGCGGCCCTCGCCGAATACGTCGTCGTTCTCAAGGACGGCCGCAGGTTGCAGGCTCGCGAGAAGTGGAAGGTGGTCGCGGGAAAAGCGATCGTCGAGCTGACGAACGGGACCAAGCTCCAGCTCGATCCGTCCCTCATCGACGTCGCGCAGAGCGAGTCGGCCACCCGCTCGGGCCTCGGCGACGCCAAGATCATCGAAATGGCGCCCCAGACCCCGTCGCAGTCGCGCAAACAGCAGCCGTCTCTCGGCTCGATCGCGAACATCCGCAAGCCGCAGCCGCCGGCCGGCGCCGCGCCGCCCCCGACCACTCCGTCCACCTCGAAGAAGACCGCCTCGGTTGCCGAGCCCGCTCCGGTCGCCGGCTCCGTCGATCCCGTCGTGGCGGAAAAACTCAATGCTGCGTTCGAGAATGTCGGCCTTTTCGAGCGGAAGCTCAGCCTGGCCGAGGAAGGACGGCTCCGGATCGACCTGATGGCCGATACGGAAGACCAGGTCTTCAAAGCGCTGTCAGCGACGGCGTTCGTCTTCGCGAACGTCCCCTCGAACTACTCGGGCATCGACCTCTTCCTCCGCACCGTCAACGGGGGCTCGGCAGGGCGTTTCCAGCTCACGCGCGAAGACGCGCAGGCCATCGCGACCAAGAAGATCGAGTGGTACGACTATTACGTCCGCAACGTGATCTTCTGAGGCGGGCGCGGCCTGCGGCCGCCCGCTTTCTTTTTTCGCGAACGAGGGAGTCCGCGCGCCGCGTCACCTCTCCCCCACCACCCAGGCTTCGACAGGCTCGCCGTACACGATGAAGTAGCGGAACGCGCTCGTCTGCGGACTCGTCACCTCGCGCTCGCCGCTGCCGATCACGAGCGAGGTGATCTCCCCCTCCGCCTGCAGGTTCGAAGGATGGCTCGCGAAGCGGACGGGAATCGCCCGTTTCGGCCCCGGCGTCACACGAATCGCGGGCCGCCCCTCGGTCGGGCCGAAGTCGAACGCGGTCGCCTCCGCGGGAACGTGACCGGCGACCGCGACGCCCGACTTCACTTCGATCTTCGGCAGCCAGGATTTGTAACGGATCCGGTCGATCGGGTAGTGAAAGACCCTTCGTGATTCGTACCGGCGTCCTTCCCGGTCCTTCGGATAGTTCCAACGGCCGAACGGCGGGGACCCGAGGACGCGCGGCGGCTGGGATGGGAGAGACACCGGGCCGGGGCGGAGGAGCGCATCGCTCCACGCCGGGTAGAGCCGCCACTGCTCGTCGGTGACGAGCCAGCTCTGCCTCATCGGGCCGAGATCGACCGAGGCGAGGACTCCCCCCACCCCCCGCGCGCTCCGGATCGCGAGCACGATCCGGTTGTTCGTGGTCCTGGCGAACGGGGTCACATCGAACCGGTCGAGCTCCAGCCCGTTGGTGGTCCGCCCTCCGATCTCCACCCCGTTGAACCAGAGCGTGTACTCGGGATCGGCCGCGACGCGGATTCGCACGAGCCGGAAGTCCGAGGGAAGGTCGAACTCGCGGGCCAGAAAGAACGCCTCGGGCAGGTCGGCGGCGATCCGGTGATCGCTCCAGAGCCAGACGGCGTCGCCCGTCGTCCGGGCGAACTTCGCCTCGTAGAAGCCGGCGATCGCGAGCAGCAGCGCCGCGCCCGCGAGGAAGAACGCGGCTCCGGCGGCCCACGACGCGACCCGCCGGCGGGGAGATGTTGCGCGGAAGAATGATGTCGTCGTCATGCCGAGTTCGGCGCAGCGCGCGCCGTGATTATAGAATCGCTTCGATGGACGCGCTGATCGTCATTCCCGCCCGGTGGGGCTCGACGCGCTTCCCCGGCAAGCCTCTGGCGATGATCGCGGGGGACACTCTGCTCGGGCACGTGATCCTGCGCGCGAAGCGATCCGCCCGCGCCGCCGCGATCTGGGTCGCGACCGACGACGAACGGATCGCGACGGAGGCCGTCCGCCACGGCGTGAGCGCGACGATGCCGCGTGGGGACCTTCGAGAGCGGCACCGACCGGATCGCCGCGGCCCTCGAGCACATCGAGGCGGCGGCGGGACACCGGTTCGACCAGGTCATCAACGTCCAGGGAGACGAGCCTCTCCTCGACGTGGGCGCGGTCGACGCGATGATCGCCATCCTGCAGGAATCGCACGTCGACATCGCCACGCTCTGCTGCCCGCTCGCCTCCGAGGAGGAGTACCTCGATGCGAACGTGGTCAAAGTCGTCCTCGACTCGGCCGGTGACGCGATGTACTTCTCGCGCGCGCCCATCCCGGCCGGAGGATGGGAGCTCGCGCGCCGCCACATCGGCGTGTACGGATACCAGCGGCTCGCCCTCTCCCGCTTCGCCGCGCTCCCGCAGACCGAGCTCGAACAAGCCGAACGCCTCGAGCAGTTGCGAGCCCTCGTGAACCGCTTTACAATTCGGGTACTGGAGACCGATGCGCCGCACCTCGGCGTCGACCGCCCGGAAGACGTGCGGAAAATCGAGCAGGAACTTGCCAGACTACGCTGATCGCAAGAGGGAAAAACGGTGAGCCCGGTGCTCACCCCGACCTGCACCTCCCCACCCCACCCTAAGAATCTCCAGCGAACGGCCTCAACGGGACGCCCGCGCCCGAGGGTTCCGATCTTCGCCCCTTCCATCCGTCTCCGGCACCGACCTTCCCCTTCCCGCGGAAACAATGCGCGCCGGCTTCCCCGTTACGCAGACGGCGGCGGATCCGGACACTTCGACTCGAGGAGCGCTTGATGAGCACGAAATACATCTTCATCACCGGCGGAGTCGTTTCCGGTCTCGGCAAGGGGATCGCGGCCGCTTCGATCGGTGCCCTCCTCGAGGCCCGCGGATTCCGGGTCACGCTCCAGAAGTTCGATCCCTACGTGAACGTCGATCCCGGGACGATGTCGCCGTTCCAGCACGGCGAGGTGTTCGTCACCGACGACGGCGCCGAGACCGACCTGGACCTCGGCCATTACGAACGCTTCACGTCGATGCGGGGCGCCAAGAAGAACAACTTCACGACCGGGCGCATCTACTCAGAAAGTCATCGAGAAGGAGCGGCGCGGCGACTACCTCGGGCAAGACGGTCCAGGTGATCCCGCACATCACCGACGAGATCAAGGACTGCATCCAACGACGTGTCGGAAGGCGTCGACGTGGTCATCGTGGAGATCGGCGGCACCGTGGGCGACATCGAATCGCTCCCCTTCCTCGAAGCGATCCGCCAGTTCCGGCAGGAGGCGGGCCGCGGCAACGCCATCAACGTCCACCTCACGCTCGTTCCGTACATCGAGGCGAGCGACGAGCTGAAGACGAAACCGACGCAGCATTCGGTCAAGGAGCTCCGCGAGATCGGCATCCAGCCCGACATCCTCCTCTGCCGCTCCGAGCGACTCATCCCCGAGGAGATGAAGAAGAAGATCGCCCTCTTCTGCAACGTCGAGGACGAAGCGGTGATCCCGGCGTACGACGTGGAGTTCATCTACCAGGTCCCGCTCGCGCTCTCCCGCGAGGGTCTCGACCAGATCCTGCTCGACAAGCTTCACCTCCCGCACGAGGAGGTCTGCGACCTGTCGCAAGTGGGAAGAGATCGTCCGGAAGCTGCGCCATCCGGAGGGAGAGGTCCGCGTCGGTTTCGTCGGGCAAGTACGTCGAGTTCGGCGACTCGTACAAGTCGCTCAACGAGGCGCTGATCCACGGCGGCATCGCGAACAACGTCCAGCGTGAAGATCGTCTACATCGACTCCGAGGCGCTCGAGCAGGACGGCTACCACGGCGAGCTCGCGAGCGTCGACGGGATCCTCGTCGGCCCCGGCTTCGGCGAGCGCGGCGTCGAGGGGATGTTCCGCGCGATCCGCTACGCGCGCGAGAAGAAGGTCCCGTTCTTCGGCATCTGCCTCGGCATGCAGTGCGCGATGATCGAGTTCGCGCGCAACGTCGCCGGACTGCTCGGCGCAAACTCGACCGAGTTCGACGACGACGCTCCGTACAAGGTGATCTACAAGCTCCGCGACCTCATCGGCGTCGACGCTCTCGGCGGCACCATGCGGCTCGGCAAGTACCCCTGCAAGCTCGTCGAGGAAGGCTCGATCGTCGCGCGAGGCGTACGGCGCCGATCTCGTCGAGGAGCGCCACCGCCACCGCTACGAGGTCAACCCCGAGCACGTTCCGCATCTCGTCGAGCGCGGCCTCCGCGTCACCGGCGCGTCGCCCGACGGCAAGTTCGTCGAGATCGATCGAGCTGGGCGACCATCCCTGGTTCGTCGGCTGCCAGTTCCATCCCGAGTACAAGTCGCGGCCGACCGCGCCCCATCCGCTCTTCCGCGCGTTCATCCGCGCATGCCGCGAGTTCAGCAGCGAGCGGCGCGAGCGCGCAGCTCGCGGCTCCGGCTCACACGACCGACGAGGTAAGCTCGCTTTCATGACGACCCGCGCCATCAGGATCAACGACCAGATCGTCGTTCGGCGGAGGCAATCCGCCGCTCTTCATCGCCGGCCCCTGCGTGATCGAGTCGCGCGAGCACGCGCTCGATGATGGCCGAGCGCCTCCTCGCGCTCCGCGACGAGCTCGGGATCCAGCTCGTCTTCAAATCCTCCTTCGACAAGGCGAACCGCACCTCGGTCGCATCCTTCCGCGGCCCCGGCCTCGACGAGGGGCTGCGGATCCTCGATGAAGTGAAGCGCCAGACCGGCCTGCCGCTCCTCTCCGACATTCACGAGCCCTCGCAGGCCGCGCCGGCCGCCGAGGTCCTCGACATCCTCCAGATCCCGGCCTTCCTCTGCAGACAGACGGACATGATCGCCGCCGCGGCGCAGACCGGCCGCGCCGATCGGGGTCAAGAAGGGCCAGTTCCTCTCGCCCGAGGAGACCAGGAACATCCTCGACAAGGGCGCGGAGGTCGGGAACGACCGGATCTTCCTGATGGAGAGGGGAACCACGTTCGGCTATCAGAACCTGGTGGTCGACATGCGCTCGTTCCCGATCATGCGCGCGTTCGGCGCGCCCGTCGTCTACGACATCACGCACTCGATGCAGCGTCCCGGCGGCGAGGGAACGACCACGGGCGGGACGCGCCAGTTCGCGCGGCCGCTCGCGCGCGCCGCCGCGGCCGCCGGCGTCGACGGCTTCTTCATGGAAGTGCACGACAACCCCGAGCGGGCCCTCTCGGACAAGACCACGCAGCTCGAGTTCGCCGCCGCGAAGCAGATCATCCGGGAGATCCTCGCGGTCACCGAGGCGCTGGCCGGGATGGCGTAACGTCTGACCTCAGACCCAGGACCTCAGACCTCAGAGCGCTCTTGCACGTGTCGTCCTGAGGGCGCGAAGCGCCCGGAGGATCTCAAGATGCACGAATGTCGATTCCCGCATTTTGAGATCCTTCGCTTCGCTCAGGATGACATTCCCGTGAAGTCGACTCCTGAGCTCCGAGGCCTGAGGCCTGAGGTCCGAGGCCTGACGTCGGGTTACGTTACACTGCCGCCGTGGTCTCGCGACGTACGCCGACTCTCGCCGCGCTTGCGCTCCTCGTCCTCCTCCTCGCGCTCTTCTACGCGGATCTGATCATCGCGCGCATCGCCGTCGCCCGCCTCGCGCTCCCCGCGACGCTCGCCGCGGCGACCGCTCTCGCATCCCTCGGCGTCGGCCGCGCGCTCCGGTCCCTCCTTCAGCGCCGCCTTTTCCCGGAGTCGCCGGCGGGACCGCCGCGCCTCCGATACGACTTCCTCGTCGGCTACCCGCTCTTCGGATCGATCGCGTTCCTCGCCGGTCTCGTCTCCACGGGCGTCGCCCTCCAGACCACCGTGCTGCTCCTCGGGATGGTCCTGGGCGCGATCGCCCTCGGCGACTATCGCTTCCGCGAGAGCCCGATCCCCGCCGTCGGCGGGTGGCTCGCCCTCGCCGCGGGAGTCCTTTCCGCGGGCGCGCTCCTCACCGCATTTCTTCAGGCGCAGGCGCCCGCGTTCACCCTCGACGAGGTCGCCTACCATCTCGCAGTGCCGCGGCAGTGGGCCATCGCGGGGCGCGCGATCGACCTCCCGCTCCTCTCCCACTCCTACTTTCCACTCGCGATCGAGTCGGCGGACCTCCCCGCGCTCGCGCTTCTCGGCGCCGACGGAGCGATCGCCTCGCACTTCCTCCACCTCCTCGCGGCGATCGCGGCGTTCTCGGTCCTGGCGCTCGCCCTGCCCCAGGCGGCGGGCGGCCTCACGGCGGCGATCGCGATCGCCTCGACGCCGGCGCTCCTCCTCACGGCGGGATGGTCGTGGAACGAGTGGCCCCTGGTCGGACTGACGCTCACGGCGCTGCTCGCGGCGCGCTCGATCGCGGCGGACGACGACAGACGGGCCGGGGCCGGCCGTCTTCGCGCTCGCCCTCGCCGGAGGCTTCCTCACGAAGTACACCTTCGCGCCGGTCGGACTCGTCCTGATCCTGGCCCTCGCCGCTGCCGCGCCGGACCGGCGCCGGCGCGGCGTTCTCTTCCGCGCGATCGTCGCGGCTGCGCATCGCCGGCTCGACGTTCCTGATTCGGAACCTCATCCTCACCGGGAATCCCCTCGCGCCCTTCTTCGAGCTTTCCGCGCCGGCCGTGACGGGGTTCCGCCTCGCGGAAGGGATCGGCGAGACCTTCCGCCTGTATCTCTTCTCGCCGCGCCTGATCGACGAATCCCTCGCCGCGGGCGTTCCTCTGCTCGCGATCGCAGCGATCCTCTTCTTCCCGTTCCTCGATCGCTTCTCTCGCATGGTGGCCGCTGGATTGGCCCTCGTGCTGGCCGCGGCAATTTTCGCGGCGCCTTCCTCCCGTCTGCTCCTTCCCGCGGCTGTCGGCCTCGCTCTCATCGGCGCCCGCGCCGCGTTGCGAAGCGACGACGACGATGCGGCCGCGCGACGGGCGCTCGCGGTCCTTCTCCTGGCCGCCGCCGCCCTTCAGTTGCATCTCGTCGCGTTTCAGACGGCGCGCTCCGGCGCCGCGGGCCTCTTCCTCGGAGTCGAGAGCGAAGACGCATTCCTCTCGGCGCAGCGCAAGGACTACTCACGGATCCGCGCGCTCGATTCGCTCATGCCCGAACGATCGCGAACGCTCGTCGTGGGAACCTCGGAGCTCTTCTGGTTCTCACACGAGGTCCGCGGAGCAGGGAACTTCGACGGCCCCCGCGTCGCGAGGCTGATCCGCGATCCGCGCCTTCTCGAACGGCTCCAGACGGACCGGATCACGCACATCGCCGTCTTCTCTGCGGGCCTGTCGGGCGAAGACGCGCAGCTCGACCCGAAACAGGAAGAGCGGACGACGCGCCTCGACTCGACCGCTGCCGCCGCGCTCGACCGGCTGCTCCAGGATCACGCACGGCGGGTCGGGGCCGTGGGCGATGCCGCACTCTACGAACTGCAGTACCGCACCCGCTGAGCTCTCTACCCGGATGGCCGCGAAGCGTCAATTCAGGCAGACGGAAGGATAAGACAGAAGAAAGAAGGCCACTGCCTGCTTTTTCCTTATGATCCCCCGATGCTTTCCCGTCGAGCCTGTGGGGCGCGCCTTCGAACTCTTTGACGAACGCGCGCCGCGCCGCGATCGAGAGCGGCGCGACACTCCTCGATCTCACCGAGTCGAATCCGACGCGCGCCGGCATCGAGTATCCCTCGGAGTTGCTCGAAGAGATCCTCGGCGCCGCCGCGCGCGCGCCCTACGAGCCCGATCCGCTGGGCCTCCCTTCCGCGCGCGAGGCGCTTGCCGCGGATCTCTCGACGGCCGCGGACGCCGTCTCTCCCGAGGACCTCGTGCTGACCGCGTCCACGAGCGAGGCCTACGGGTTCCTCTTCAAGCTGCTCGGCGATCCGGGCGACGAGATCGCCACGCACTTCCCTTCGTATCCCCTTCTCGACCATCTCGCTGCGCTGGAATCGCTTCACCTCCGCCGATTTCCGCTCCACTTTCACGGCGCGCGGTGGGAGCTCGATTCCTCGTCGGTGGCCTCCGCCCTCTCCGACAGGACACGCGCGGTCGTCCTCATCCATCCGAACAACCCGACCGGCTCGTTCATCCACGATGAGGACCGGAACGCCCTCGCGGCCGTGCTCCGGCCACGCCAGCTCCCGGTGATCTCGGACGAGGTCTTCTTCGACTATCCACTGTCGGACGAGCCGCGGTCGCGATCATCACTGGCGACTCTCGAGGACGTCCCCTCCCTCGCCCTCGGCGGGCTCTCGAAAAGCGCCGGACTTCCCCACTGGAAGCTCGGATGGATCAGGATCGGCGGGCCGCCCGCGTGGAAGGCGGCGGCGCGGGAAGGCCTCGAGCTGATCGGCGACAGCTTTCTGTCGGTCGCGACGCCGGTGCAGGCGGCGCTCCCTTGGCTCCTTCCGCTCGGAAAGCGGATCCGGGCGTCGATCGCGGCGAGGACGAAACTGAATCTTGCCCGTCTCGACGAACGGGTGGCCCGCGCTCCGTCGATCGACCGGCTGCCGGTGGAAGGGGGGTGGTCCGCCGTGATCCGCGTCCCCCTCGTCGAAAGCGAAGAGGATCTCGCTCTCGCGCTCGTCGAGCAATGCGGCGTCGTCGTCCACCCCGGCTATTTCTTCGATTTCGCAACGGAAGGGTATCTGGTCCTATCCCTGCTGACGCGGCCGGACATTTTCGAGGAAGGCGTGAGCCGTCTCATCCGATGGGTGCAGGAAAGGGCGGACTCGCAGGGCGGCGGCCGGTAAAGGCGTGCCGCGCCCGCGCTGATTTCGTTCCGTGCCACACACGGCGTCCCGCGACGCAAGAGGACTCTTCGGTGCCACATCACGTGACCACGTGAGCGCGCCGGTTGTTCCCATCGGATCGGACCATTATGATTCGAATCCGGGTCTTCGGAACGGCCCGGCTCCGCGCAGCCGCCGCGACCCAACAATCCACCCACGAAAACACTAGAGGTGAGCTCGATGACCTGGTTTGGCAACTTCTACCGATCTGCCCTCGGGAAGAAGTATGTGATGGCCATTTCGGGGATCGTCCTATTCGGATGGATCCTCGCGCACATGATCGGGAACCTGAAGTTCTTCCTGGGTCCCGAAGCGCTCAACCACTATGGCGAGTGGTTGAAGGTAATGGGAGCGCCGGTCCTGCCGCGCGAAGTCGGCCTGTGGATCTCGCGCATCACGCTGCTCGTGCTCATCTGGCTTCACATCCAGGCGGCGACGCAGCTGACGCTGATGAACTGGAAGGCGCGGCCGGTGGCATACGAGCGCAAGAAGTTCGTCGAGGCGGATTATGCGTCCCGGACCATGCGCTGGGGCGGGGTCATCATCGCGCTCTACGTCGTCTACCACATCCTTCACCTGACGACGGGCGACGCGCACCAGGACTTCATTCCGGGCGACATCTACCACAACGTGGTGACGGCGTTCAGCCAGCCGCTGGTCTCGCTCGTCTACATCGTCGCGGTCCTCGCGCTCGGCTTCCACCTCTACCACGGCCTCTGGAGCCTCTTCCAGTCGCTGGGGTGGAACTCGGCGAAGTTCAATCCGTGGCGGCGCATTTTCGCTACGACGTTCGCCATCGTCATCACGCTCGGTTTCATTTCCGTTCCCGCTCGCGGTGATGCTCGGCTACCAAGCTGAGCGATTCTGGAGGATTCGACCCATGGAACTGAACTCGAAGATTCCGGCGGGCCCGCTCGAGCAGAAGTGGCAGCGCGCCAAGTTCGAGATGAAGCTCGTCAACCCGCTCGAACAAGCGGAAGTTCGACATCATCGTCGTCGGAGCCGGCCTCGCCGGCGCGTCCGCGGCCGCGCACGCTCGGCGGAGCTCGGCTACAGCGTCAAGTGCTTCGTCTACCACGACTCCCCGCGCCGCGCGCACTCGATCGCCGCGCAGGGCGGCATCAACGCCGCGAAGAACTACCGCAACGACGGAGACAGCGTCTTCCGCCTCTTCTACGACACGATCAAAGGCGGCGACTACCGCTCGCGCGAGGCGAACGTCTACCGCCTCGCGGAGGTCAGCGTGAACATCATCGACCAGTGCGTCGCGCAGGGCGTTCCGTTCGCCCGCGAGTACGGCGGCACGCTCGACAACCGCTCGTTCGGCGGCGCGCAGGTCTCGCGCACGTTCTACGCGCGCGGCCAGACGGGCCAGCAGCTGCTCCTCGGCGCCTACCAGGCGCTCGAGCGGCAGATCGGCCTCGGCACCGTCGAAGATGTACACCCGCACCGAGATGCTCGATCTCGTCGTCGTCGACGGCCAGGCGCGCGGCATCGTGACGCGCAACCTGGTCACCGGCGAGATCGACTCGCACGCGGCCGACGCGGTCGTCCTCGGCACCGGCGGGTACGCCCCCGTCTTCTATCTCTCGACGAACGCCAAGTACTCGAACGCGACCGCGATCTGGCGCGCGCACCGGCGCGGCGCCCTCTTCGCGAATCCCTGCTACACCCAGATCCATCCGACGTGCATTCCGCAGTCGGGCGACTACCAGTCGAAGCTCACGCTCATGTCGGAGTCGCTCCGCAACGACGGCCGCGTCTGGGTTCCGAAGAAAGCCGGCGACAAGCGCGCGCCCGACCAGATTCCCGAGGCCGAGCGCGACTATTACCTGGAGCGGAAGTACCCGAGCTTCGGCAACCTCGCCCCGCGCGACATTTCCTCGCGCGCGGCGAAGGAAGTCTGCGACGAAGGCCGTGGCGTCGGCGCCAGCGGCCGCGGCGTCTATCTCGACTTCGCCGACGCGCATCAGACGCCTCGGAAAGAACACCATCGAGGAGCGCTACGGAAATCTCTTCGAGATGTACGAGGAGATCACGGCCGAAGATCCCTATCACGTTCCGATGCGGATCTACCCCGCGCCTCACTACGTCGATGGGCGGCCTCTGGGTCGATTACAAGCTGATGAGCAACGTTCCCGGCCTCTTCGTGATCGGCGAAGCGAACTTCTCCGATCACGGCGCGAACCGCCTCGGCGCCTCCGCGCTCATGCAGGGGCTCGCGGACGGCTATTTCGTTCTCCCCTACACGATCGGCGATTACCTCGCGCCGATGATGGGAAAGAAAGTGAAGACCGACGCCCCGGAGTTCGCCGCCGCGGAGAACGGACGTTCGCGCACGGATCGGCCAGCTTCTCGGCGCGAGCGGCAAGCGCTCGGCCGAGTCGTTCTGGAAAGAGCTCGGCAGGATCATGTGGGAGAAGGTCGGCATGGCGCGCGATCGCGCCGGCCTGATCGAGGCGCCGCAGGCAGGTCGCGCGCGCTGCGCGAGCAGTTCTGGCGCGACGTGAAGCTGGTCGGCGGCAACGACGAGCCGAACCAGGCGCTCGAGAAAGCGATCCGCGTCGCGGATTACTTCGAGCTCGCCGAGCTGATGTGCGTCGACGGCCTCAACCGCGAGGAATCCGCCGGCGGCCATTTCCGCACCGAATACCAGACGCCCGAGGGAGAAGCGCAACGCAACGACGACGAATACGCGTTCGTCTCCGCGTGGGAGTTCAAGGGTGTGGGCGCGGATCCCGCCCTCCACAAGGAGAACCTGGTCTTCGAGAACGTCAAGCTGAGCACGAGGAGCTACAAGTGAACTTCAAACTCTACGTATGGCGTCAGGCCAGCGCGAAGGCCGAAGGGAAGCTCGCCGAATACGAGGCGAAGGACATCAGCCCCGACGCGTCCTTCCTCGAGATGCTCGACATCGTCAACGAGCGAGCTGATCGACGAAGGGGAGGATGCCGATCGCGTTCGAGCACGACTGCCGCGAAGGAATCTGCGGCTCCTGCGGCGTCATGATCAACGGCAAGGCGCACGGCGGATTCCAGATCGCGACGTGCCAGGTGCGCATGCGCCAGTATCCCGACGGAGCGGAGCTCTACGTCGAGCCGTGGCGCTCGCGCGCGTTCGTCATCATCCGCGATCTCGTCGTCGACCGCAGCCCGCTCGATGCGATCATCCAGGCGGGCGGATACATCTCCGTCTCGACCGGCTCCGCGCCGGAAGCGAACCTCATCCCGGTGGCCGAAGGCGGTCCAGGAGCTCGCGATGGACGCGGCCGCGTGCATCGGCTGCGCGCGCCTGCGTCGCCCAGTGCCCCAACGGCGCCGGCCAGCTCTTCACCGCCGCCAAGGTCTCGCACCTCGGACTTCTCCCCCAGGGTCAGCCGGAGCGCTACCTCCGCGTCGAGCGCGATGGTGGAGACGATGGAGCAGTACTTCGGCAGCTGCACGAATTTCCGCGAGTGCGAAGCCGTCTGCCCGAAGAGCATCTCCATCGACTTCATCGCGAAGATGAATCGCGATTACTTCAAGGCGCAGTTCACGGGAGCGAAGAAGACGTAGGGGCGCGCTGCGCGCGCCCGGACTTCGTCATTCATGAACGGGAAGTCCGGGCGGCCGCAGGCCGCCCCTACGCGCCACCGGTAAAGAACGGCCGCACGCCCTGCGGGCGCCCTACTGGAGCTCGGCCAGCGCCTTCTTGCGCGCCGCCTCGAACTCGTCGCCCGGATTCCACAGCGGCGTCTCGTCCATCCCGGCGATCACGAGCCCCGCCGTGAAGGCGAGCTCCGCGTCCTGGATCGCGCCTCCGAGGTCCCAGTCCGCCGCCAACTCGTCGCTCGGCTGGTGGTAGTGCTTCGCCGTCCAGGCCTCGGCCTGCTCGCGGCCCCACCCTTCCGGCCTGTCGACGTACTCGATTCCGCTGCTGGCGTAAATGGCTGGAACGCCGATCCGCGCGAAATTGAACTGATCCGAGCGGTAATACGAGCCGCGATCAGGAAACTGCTCCGGCTCGAGGACGCGCCCCTGCTTCTCCGCGGCGAAGCGGACGATGTCGTCGATGTTCGACTTTCCGGCTCCGATCTGCACCACGTCCTTCGTCCGGCCGAAGATGTTCCCGCCGTCGAGGTTGATGTCCGCGACCATCCGGCCGGCCGGCACGGTGGGGTGAGCCGCGTAGTACTGGGACCCGAGAAGGCCCTGCTCTTCCGCGGCGACGAAGTTGAAGATGATCGACCGGCGCGGACGCTCGGGCATCGCGGTGAACGCCTTCGCCACGGCGAGGACCTGCGCGACGCCGAGTGCGTTGTCGCGCGCGCCGTTGTAGATCCGGTCGCCCGTCCCATTCTCGTCCATCCCCAGGTGGTCATGGTGGGCCGTGTAGACGACGTACTGCTCCTTCAGATCGCTGCCGGGAAGGACCCCGACGACGTTGCCGGTCTGTTTCCGACTGATGTCGACCGGCAGCGAGAGCGAGGTCGTCACGCCGAGGGCCACCGGCTTGAATTTGCGGTTCCGAGCCGACAGGAGGAGCTTGTCGTAGTCCTTTCCCGAGGCGGCGACGAGCTTCCTCATCGCGTCTTCGGTCATCCATCCCTTCAGCCGGATCCGCGGCTCCCCTTCCGCCGGAAGCTCGAACTGCTCTCCGGTCCAGGAGGACTGCACGACGTTCCATCCGTATCCCGCGGAAGGGGTGGTGTGAATGATGATCGCGCCGGCTGCGCCTTTCTTCGCGGCGACCTCGTACTTGTAGGTCCACCGGCCGTAGTAGAGACGGCGGTTCCCTTCGAACAGCGCCGGAGCCCAGTCCGGATCGTTGTTCATCATGACGAGGATCTTTCCGCGGACGTCGACGCCCTTGTAGTCGTCCCATTTGTGCTCGGGCGCGTCGATCCCATACCCGACGAACACGAGCTCGGCTCCCTCGACGGCCGCGGGTGTGCTCTGCACGCCGCTCGCGACGATGAAGTCATCGCTGGTGCGGAAGGCGAGCTCCTCTCCTCCTTTCGTCCGGAACGCCCATGCCGCGGGCGGATGCGCGTTGACTCCGACCACGTCGAACCGCTGCTGATACCTGCCGTCGGGCATGCCAGGGGCGATCCCGAGAGTCTGGAGCTGGCTCGCGATGTAGAGGCGCGCGAGCTCGTCGCCGCGCGTCGCCGGTCCCCGCCCTTCGAGCAGATCGTCGGCGAGAAAGGCGACGTGGCCTCGCATCGTCTCTGCCTCGATCGTCTTTGCCGCCGTTTCCGCACCGGCCGGGAGCGCGTAGACGCCCTGTGCGGCCAGCGGCATCGCGATCAGCGCTACCGCGGCGGCGAGAGCGAGTTTCCTGATTGACATTGGGTTCTTCCTCCTCCGATATGCGAGAACTACACGAGGACGGAAGATACCAGAGTCGGCGGTTCGGGATCAGTGTTCGGCGGAACGCCCGCCCCGCATGGCAGGAAGACGCCACTCCCCGCCGCACGGCAAGGGAACACCACTCCCCGCCGCACGGCAAGGGAACGCCACTTCCCGCCCGAAGGGCGGCAAGAGAATAGCCGGGGGTGAGCGCGAAGCGCGAACCCCCGGGACGAACGTCAACGATGATCCCGAGCCCCGAAGGGGCGACAGAAGGATCGAGACTCTCCGTCGCCCCTTCGGGGCTCGAGAAATCGTTCTTTGTCCCCGATTCCGGGGGCTCGCTTCGCTCGCCCCCGGCTATTCTCTTGCGCCGCTTCGCGGCGCCACCATCGGCAGTTCTCGTGCGCTGCTTCGCCCCGCCACCATCGACCGAGACGGCACATGGGACGAATGGCGCCGATGGGACGAATCGAAGGTCGTGCATCCCATCCATCGCATATGTCCCACAAAGAAAAACGGCGGCCGAGCGGCCGCCGTTCTGGGATCCGAGGTCTGAGGCCTAGTACCGGTAGTTGTCCGCCTTGAAGGGGCCGGTCTTCGGGAGCCCGAGGTAGTCCGCCTGCGAGTCGGTCAGCTCAGTCAGCTCGACGCCGAGGTGCGGCAGGTGAAGGCGCGCGACCTCCTCGTCGAGCTGCTTGGGCAGCACGAAGACTTCCTTCCCGTACTGCCGCCCGTTCTTCCAGAGATCGAGCTGCGCGAGAACCTGGTTGGTGAACGAGCTCGACATCACGAAGCTCGGATGTCCCGTCGCGCACCCGAGATTCATCAGGCGCCCCTCGGCCAGGATCAGGACCGAATGCCCGTCGACGAACGTCCACTCGTCGTACTGCGGCTTGATGTTGCTCTTTTTCACGCCCGGGACCTTGCGCAGGCCGGCCATGTCGATCTCGTTGTCGAAGTGGCCGATGTTCGCCACGATCGCCTTGTCCTTCATCCGCGTCATGTGCTCGGCCGTGATCACGTCCTTGTTCCCCGTGGACGTGATGAAGATGTCGGCCGTTTCGAGGACGCTCTCGAGGCGACGCACCTCGTATCCTTCCATCGCGGCCTGCAGCGCGCAGATCGGGTCGATCTCCGTCACCACGACGCGCGCGCCCTGCCCTCGGAGCGCCTGCGCGCATCCCTTGCCGACCTCGCCGAAGCCGCACACGACCGCGACCTTGCCGCCGATCATCACGTCCGTCGCGCGGTTGAGGCCGTCGACCACCGAGTGACGGCAGCCGTAAACGTTGTCGAACTTGCTCTTGGTGACCGAGTCGTTCACGTTGATCGCGGGGAACAGGAGCGTCCCGGCGGCCATCATCTGGTAGAGGCGGTGCACGCCGGTGGTGGTCTCCTCGCTCACCCCGCGGATGCGGGCCGCGACGTTCGTCCACCGCTGCGGATCTTCGATGACGCTCTTGCGAATGAGGTCGAGGATGACGCCCCACTCCTCGGGGTCGTTCTGAGCGTCGAACTCAGGCACGCGCCCCGCCTGCTCGAACTCGCGCCCCTTGTGAACGAGGAGCGTGGCGTCGCCGCCGTCGTCCACGATCAGGTCCGGCCCGGCCCCGTCCGGCCAGCGCAGCGCCTCCTGCGTGCACCACCAGTACTCGTCCAGCGTCTCGCCCTTCCAGGCGAAGACCGGGGTTCCTTTCGGCGCCTCCGGCGTGCCCTTCTTGCCGACGACTACCGCCGACGCGGCGTGGTCCTGTGTCGAGAAGATGTTGCAGGAGACCCAGCGGACATCCGCTCCGAGCTCGACGAGCGTCTCGATGAGCACGGCGGTCTGGATCGTCATGTGGAGGCTGCCCATGATCCGCGCGCCGGCGAGCGGCTTGTCGGCGCCGTAACGCTGGCGCAGGCTCATCAGGCCCGGCATCTCGTGTTCGGCGAGCCGGATTTCCTTCCGCCCGAGCTCTGCGAGCTTCAGGTCGGCGACTTTGAACGGGACTCTCCCCGCTTCCTCCGCCTGGGCGAAGGGATGATTGGCTTGGGTGACGGTCGGCATTCTGACTCCTGAACGGCTGCTGGATTCGTTCCGGCGTCGCGATCACGGGGTGAACTGAACCTGCGCGGACGGCTGGGAACGACGCAGTTTACTCGAAAGATCGGGGTGGCGCCACAGGTGGGGCGTTGCCCGCGGCGGCCTCCCCCGAGCACGCCGGACCTCGCTCGAGCTCGGATCGGATCGATGCGGCGGACGCGCCGTCGATCGACTCGCTCGCCAGGGCCTTTCGATAGGCTTCACCCGCCTCTGCGCAGCGTCCGGTGCCTGCGAGAATGTGACCGAGCGTGTCGAGCGCGAGATGGGGATCGGGTCCCCCGGCCGCAACGGCGGCCCGCGCGAGCGGCTCGGCCTCGGCGAGTCGGCGGCCGGTGAACAGGAGCCAGGCGAGGTTGTTCAGCGCGTCCCGATCCTGCGGCGCGATCGCGAGCGCCCGCCGGTAGGAGGTCTCGGCCTCCCCCGATGCTCCCGCGTTCGCTTCCGCGTTCCCCAGGTTCGTCCACGCGGTGGGCGCATCGGGATAGCGCCGCAGAAGCGCCCGATACGCCTCGATCGCCTCGTCGAGGCTCCCTTTCTCCTCGAGGAGAACGGCGCGCCGCAGACCGCTCTCGAGACTGAGAGGATCGACGACCATCGTCGCGTATCCCGCTCCCTTCCACGGCCCCTCGAGTTTCGCCAGAGGCACCCAGCGCGATTTCCCGTCCCCGAACTGGAACCGGATCAGGTTCTTCTCCGGGTCGAACCCGTCCGCGACGACGTAGTGGTAGTAGTCTCGCTCGGTTCCCGGCATGTCCAGGACCTGGAGCATCAGGATCGACGGCTTGCCTTCACGCAGGCGCCCCACGACCAGCGCCTGGTCGCCCCGGACGAGCTGCGCGTCGAATCCGCGCCGGCGCGTCTCCAGAAGCAGATCGACACTGACGACACCCCCATGTTTTCCTTTCGGGAGAATCTCGTTGAGCTCGTCCTCGGTCGCCGGGTCGCCGTAGTGCGTCAGCACCGCGGCGAGAGCCCCCGAACCGCACGTGTTGTCGCCCCAGTTCTCGACCGGGATCTTCTCCACGACCATCGCGGAGGGCGTCGGGCGCGCGCTCCGCGGCATCGGCGTGATGCACGCGGCGAGCGCGACGGAGAGAAGAAGAACCGCGATCCTGGGCATCATTGATCGAAAACGCCGATGCCCCGGAGAGAATGCCTCCGGGGCATCGAAAGAGCGCACCGTGCGCGCTGAGGAAATCGGCTAGAGGACGATGATCAACAGGACGATCAGCGCGCCCATCCCCATCCAGAGCCACTGCTGATCGGACAGTCCGGCCGCCTGAACCTGGTCGACGTTCTGCGCGAGGGTGCTCAGATCCTCGTCCGAGAGGGCCGCGATCCGGGTCTCGACCTCGCCCCGGGTGAATCCCTGAGCCTCGAGCGCCTTCGCGACGCCGTCGATCTCGAGGATGCTGCGAACGCTCGCCAGATCCGCCTGCCTCGCCTGGAGGCTCTGATCGGCCGCCGTCTTCGACGGAGCCGGGCCGGCGAACGCAGGCATGGCGATCATGAGGACGATGACGCCGAGGACGAATGCAAATGGTTTCATTTTGCGCACAAATCCCTCCTGTGTTTGGGTCGGTCGAGCCGCCCCGGCCGGCCGCGCGTGGGTACTCCGCGACATGCGGTCAGAACCGCATACCAAGCAAGGTGCGAGCCACGGCTCAGCGAAGGTGCGGTCGGAACGCCGCATTCTTCGTGTTCCATAGCGTTTTCGGCCGCGTTTCTGTCGCAGACCTCCGGGCGCAACCTGACCCCGCAGGCGAACCCCTCCCTGCTGCTGCTTCCTTCGCCCTTCGCCGCGGCTACACTACGCAACGATGAAGGGCTACTCCGTTCGGGACGTCGCAGCGGCTGCGGGGCTGAGTGAGCACCAGGTCCGCGCCTGGTCGCGCGCCGGTTTCCTCGCCCCCGACCGCGGCCCGCGCGGCGAGCTCCGCTTCTCGTTTCAGGATCTGGTCATCCTCCGCACCGCCAAGGAGCTGATGGCGGCCCGCGTCCCCTCGCGCAAGATCCGTTCGGCGCTCCGCCGCCTCCGCGAGCAGCTTCCGAGCGGGCGACCGATCACCGCGGTGAAGATCACCGGGCGGGGGGACCAGGTGATCGTCCAGGATGGCGGAACGGTCTGGAGCCCGGAAGACGGTCAGGTGCTCTTCGATTTCGCGGTCGCGGACCTCGCGACGCGGGTCGCGCCGCTCGCGCAGCGGAACGCCGCCCGCGCGCGGGCCGACGAAGAGGGGCTCACCGCCGAGGAGTGGTATCAGCTCGGATGCGAGCTGGAGATCAGCGATCCGACCGAAGCCCGCGACGCCTATCGCCGAGCCGTCGAGCTCGACCCTTTCCACGCCGACGCTCACGTGAATCTCGGACGACTCCTCCACGAAGATGGAGAGCCGGAAGCGGCCGAAGCGCACTACCGCGTCGCCCTCTCGTCCGATCCCGACCATGCGACGGCGGCGTTCGATCTCGGCGTCGCCCTCGAGGATCTCGGCCGGGCCGACGAAGCAATCGGCGCGTACCGCAGGGCTCTCGAGATCGACCCTGAGCTGGCCGACGCCCACTACAACGTCTCCGGCCTGCTCGAGAAGAGCGGGAAAAAGCAGGCCGCGTTCCGCCACCTCAAGGCGTACAGGAATCTCCTTCAGGAGGAATCGTGACCGCGGGTCCGGTGCGGGCGCGCGCGGCGCGATCCTGCGGACCTGTCTGAGCCCTCCATGTCCGGCCCGATTCGAACCGAGTTCCGAGCGCTCGTCACCCTCGCGCTCCCCCTCGCTGCGGCGCAGGCCGGCACGCAGCTGATGGGGCTCGTCGACGTAGCCGTCCTCGGCCGCCTCGGGGCGACCGAGCTCGGGGCCGCGGGGCTCGGCAACTCGCTTTTCTTCGCGGTCGCGATCCTCGGCATGGGGATCGTCATGGGCGTCGACCCCCTCATCTCGCAGGCTCTCGGCGCGCGCGCCGAAGTCCAGGCGCGCCGCGTCCTCTGGCAGGGCATCTGGCTCTCTCTCGTCGTCGGGTTCGGGCTCATGATCCCGATGGCTCTCTCCCCCCGCCTCCTTCCGCTTCTCCGCATCGATCCGGTCCTGATCGCGCCGGCGAGCCTCTATGTCTGGATCCGGATGCTCAGCCTCCCGTTCTTCATGATGTTCATCGCGCTGCGGGCGTATCTCCAGGCGCACGGCGTGATACGCCCGATGATGTTCGCGATGGTCGCGGGCAACGTCTTCAATCTCGTCGCCGACATCGTGCTCGTATTCGGCGGCGGCGTCCTTCCGGCGTGGGCGGGGCCCCTTCGAAAGATCCCGCAGTACGGCATCGCCGGAGCCGCCGTCGCCTCGGTCATCGCGAGCGCCGTTCAGCTCGCGATCCTCGCGATCGCCGTCCGGGCAATCCGGCTCGACGCAAAGGCGCCGAAGAACCTCCACGCGATCGACGGGCCTCTGTTCCGGCGCGGGCTTCGGGTGGGGCTTCCGGTCGGGCTGCAGATGGGAGCCGAGGTGGGCGTCTTCGCCTGGTGGGGCTGATCGCGGGAAAGTTCGGAGAGGCGGCGCTCGGCGCGCACCAGGTCGCCCTGACGCTCGCCTCGTTCACGTTCACCGTCGCGGTCGGAGTCGGCGCGGCCGGATCCGTGCGGGTGGGGCGCGCGATCGGGGCGCGCGACCCGAAAGGAACGCGCCTCGCGGGCCAGGTCGCCTTTGTGGCCGGGACCGGCTTCATGGCGATCTCGGCGCTCTCGTTTCTCCTTTTCCCGCGAGCGCTGGCGCTCCTGCTGACGAATCAGGAAGAGGTGCTCCGCATCGCCGTCCCGCTGCTCGCCGTCGCGGCGGTCTTTCAGATCTCCGACGGCGTTCAAGGGGTCGGGAGCCGGCGTCCTTCGAGGCGCGGGCGACACGAGATTCGCGTTTCTCGCGAACATCATCGGCCACTGGCTGGTCGGGTTTCCGATCGCCCTCCTGCTCGGATTCACCTTCGGGCGCGGGATCGTGGGCCTCTGGTGGGGTCTGTGCGCCGGGCTCACGGCGGTGGCTCTGTTGCTGGTGCTCCGATTCCGGAAGCTGTCATCGAGGGCGATCGCGCCGATCGACGAGATCGCGCGGCACTGATCGTCGCGCGCGAGCGCTGATCGACGGCTGATGACTACTTGCGGCCGCGGCCGCGGCCGGCGGCCGCGCGCGCTTTCGGCGCCGCCGCTGCGCCGCTGGGAGCCCGCCGCGCGGGCTTGCGGACCTCGGACGGAGCCTTCTTCGAGCCTTCGAGGCTCGCTTTCAGCGCTTCCATCAGGTCGATGACTTCCGACTTCGGACGCTCTGTCCGGAGCGCGACGATGTCCTCTCCCTCGATCTTCCGCTGGATGAGGTTTCGAAGGGTCTCGTTCGACCGATCCGGGTAGCTCTCGGCGTTGAACTCCTCGGAGGTGATCTGCTCGGCGAGCATCACGGCGAGCTTCAGCTCCTGCTCTCGCACCTCGCCATGCGGGATCTCGACCTCGGAGAACGGCCGGACTTCGTGAGCGTAGTGGAGCTGCTGCATGACCAGGCCGTCATCCGCCGGGCGCAGCGCCACGAGATACTCCCGCCCGCGCGCCGTGTAGGTCGCGACGGCCCACTTCCCGGTCCGACGCATCGCCTCGGAGAGCAGCCGGTACGCGCGGTCCCCTCCCTTGTCGGGGCCCAGATAGTAGGCGCGATCGAAGAATACAGGGTCGATGCTCTCCGCCGGGACGAACTCGTTGACCACGATCTCCTGCGTGGAACGCTGCTCGAGCGCCTTGAGCTCTTCTTCCGAGAAGATGACGTACTGCCCCTTCGAGAATTCGTATCCCTTCACCATCTCGTCGCGGCTGACTTCGGCCTCCTCGTCGACGCAGCGGTAGAACTGCTTGAGGCGGGAGCCGCACTTGCTGTGAAGCAGGTTGAAGGAGACGGACTCGGAGCTCTGGCTGGCCGCGTAGAGCTTGACCGGCACGGTCACCAGACCGAAGGTTATGGTCGCGTTCGCGATCGATCGTGCTGCCATGATTCGGGCCCGCCAGTGTACACAAGGGCGAAGTCTATATGCAACGCCTTTTGTGCAGTTCCCGTACCGCCGCCTCGACTGCGGGCGCGCGCAGCGCGCCCCTACTCTTTCGGCGGCGAGAGCGGGAATCCGAGCTTTCGCCCGATCCACCACTCGGTGTAGCGGTTCCGGAGCCGGGGCGACATCGCCGTGCCGGGCGAGCCGGTCATGTCGAACGGATTGACGATCGGGTTGAGCTCCAGCCCGGTCTCGCCGGCCATCAGAGCGGCGAACGGAAGAAAGCGGACCGTGGTCTTCGAATTGCCGACGCCGAACGTGTACAGGGGGATGCCCGTCTTGAACGGGTCCGGTCGAGCGAGGGCTGCTTCTTCCGTCGCTTCGAGGAGGATGGAGCGGAGCTTCTCGCGCGTGTAGTCCGGTTTCGCGCTCCCGCCCTGCCCTTCCTGCGCCGGGAGAGCCGCGGCGAGAAGGATCGCGATTCCGAGTGCTTCGAAGATCTTTCTCACGCCGGCTCCAAGTATAGGGACGATTCGAGGAGCATGCCGGTTTCAGCGGACGCGCGCGCGGGCGCTTTCGGGCGGGCACGAATCGCGACCGATAACGCGCCGCCGGAGAGCCCCGCTCTCGCTCCCTGCCTCTTCCCGCCGACTAGAATGCCTCCATGCGACTTCGCCTCCTGACGTTCCGCTCGACGGATGGCCTCGCGCTCCCGGGTCTCCTCTACGAGCCCGCCCGGTCCACGACGGAAGCCGCGCTCTTCCTTCACGGCAACGGCGACGCGTCGGTCTTCTACTCGTCGGCGCGGACGAACGCCTTCGGCGAGGAGATGGCGCGCCGCGGGATCGCGCTGTTCGCGTTCAACAACCGGGGAGCTCATCTCATCAAGCGTCTCGGCCGGAGGACTTCCCGGCGGCGAGAGTCCGTCCTCGCCGGGATGACGTACGAGAAGATTCGCGACTGCGTCCACGACATCGACGGGGCGATCGCGATGCTCCGCGCCGCGGGGTACCGGCGGTTCCACCTCATCGGACACTCGACGGGAGCGAACAAGATCTGCGTTTACAACCGGAGGAAACCCCGGAACCCGATCGCCCGCACCGTCCTGCTCGCCCCCGGAGACGACGTCGGCATCTACTACGACCAGCTCGGCCCGCGACGGTTCGAGCGCGCGCTGGCCCTTTCGACCGAGCGCATCGCCGCCGGGCGCGGGCACGAGCTCGCCTCGCGATCGCTCTCCCCCTTCCCGATCTCGTGGGCCTCGCTGCACGACACCATCGACCCGGACGGCGACTACAACGTGTTCCCGTTTCTCGATGCGATGCGCGGACTCCATCTGTCGAGGCGCCCGCTGTTCCGCGATTACGCCCGCCTGCGCAAACCGACCCTCGTCCTGTTCGGCGAGAACGACGAGTACTGCTTCGGCGAGGTTCCGCGCTGCCTCGCCCTGCTGCGGGAGCGCTCCGCCTCTCCCCGCCGGTCCCGCTTCATCATCCTCACGGAGGCGGATCACAGCTTTCACGGGAAGGAACGGGAGGCGGGGGCGATCATGGCGGAGTTTCTGGCGGGGTAATCGCCAGAGTCGCGACCCGGCCTTCGCGACCGCACGGGTCGCGGCCCACTCCAGCTCCCGCTTCCTGATATCGTCTGGCGCGCGATGTGCCTGCCACTCGCCCCGAATCCAACACGGAGGACTTCCATGAAACTGATGCGTCTTCTCGCGCTTCTCGCCGGCAGCGCCGCGATGGCCGCCTGCGCGACCGTGCGGCCGGCCCCGGCGGAACCCGCTTCCGCCCCCGTCGTTTCCGAATCGTCCCCGCCAGCCCCGGCCGCCGCGAGCCCCACGGTCTCCGACGCGACGGCATTCGTCGAGCGCGCCAACCGCGAGCTCTACGTGCTCGGCGTCCAGGCCGGCCGGGCCGCGTGGGTCGCGGCGAACTTCATCACCTTCGACACCCAGCAGCTCTCGGCCGAGCGGGATCAGGCCTTCACTACGGCGTTCGTCGACTTCGCGAAGGAAGCGGCGAAGTTCGACGGGATGGAGCTCCCCTACGACGTGCGGCGGCAGATCGACCTGATCAAGACCGGCCTCGTCGCGCCCTCGCCCGCCGAAGAGGCGAAGGCGGAGGAGCTCTCGCAGATCAAGGCGAAGCTCGAGGCGATGTACGGCTCCGGCAAGTACTGCCCGCCGGGCGCCACGGGAGACGCGTGCCTCGACATCGGGGAGATCACGAAGATCTTCGCCGAGAGCCGCGATCCGAAGAAGCTCGCCGAAGCCTGGGCCGGCTGGCGCACGATCTCGCAGCCGATGCGGCCGCTCTACCGGCGGTTCGTCGAGCTGAGCAATGAGGGCTCCCGGGACCTCGGGTATGCCGATACCGGCGTCCTCTGGCGCGCCAAGTACGACATGCCGCCCGACGCGTTCGCCACGGAGATGGACCGCCTCTGGCTGCAGGTCAAACCTCTTTACGACTCGCTCCACTGCTACGTCCGCGCCGAGCTGAACGAGAAGTACGGGGACGCCGTCGTCCCGCTCGATCAGCCGATCCGCGCCGACCTGCTCGGCAACATCTGGGCGCAGGATTGGGCCAACATCTACGACCTCGTCGCGCCTCCGAAGGCCGATCCCGGATACGACCTGACGCAGCGGCTCGTCGCGAAGAAGTTCGATGCGAAGGAGATGGTCCGCACCGGCGAGCGATTCTTCACCTCCCTCGGCTTCGAGCCTCTTCCCGAGACGTTCTGGGAACGCTCCCTCTTCGTCCAGCCGCGCGACCGCGACGTGGTCTGTCACGCCAGCGCATGGGACGTCGACGAGCTGAGCGATCTGCGCATCAAGATGTGCATCGAGCCGACCGCCGAGGATTTCAAGACGGTCCATCACGAGCTCGGGCACAACTTCTACCAGAGGGCCTATTCGAACCTGCCCTATCTCTACCGTCAGAGCGCGAACGACGGCTTCCACGAAGCGCTCGGCGACACGATCGCGCTCTCGGTCACGCCGACCTATCTCAAGCAGATCGGCCTCATCGAGAAGGTTCCCGATCCTTCGAGCGACCTCGGGCTCCTCATGAAGGACGCGCTCGAGTCGATCGCGTTCCTTCCCTTCGGGCTCCTGATCGACAAATGGCGCTGGGAAGTCTTCTCCGGCGAGATCGCTCCCGACGAGTACAACGAGGCATGGTGGGAGCTGCGGACGAAGTATCAGGGAATCCGCCCGCCCGTCGCGCGCACGGAGAACGATTTCGATCCCGGCGCGAAGTATCACATCCCGGGCAACACGCCGTACTCGCGCTACTTCCTCGCCCGCATCCTCCAGTTCCAGCTCCACCGCGCCCTCTGCCAGACCGCGGGCTACCAGGGGCCGCTCAACCGCTGTTCGATCTACGGGAACCAGGAAGCGGGCACGAAGCTACGCCGGATGATGGAGCTGGGGATCAGCCGCCCCTGGCCCGAAGCCCTCGAAGCCGTGACCGGGCAGCGCCAGATGGACGCGACCGCGATCATCGAGTATTTCGCTCCGCTCAAGAGCTGGCTGGACGAGCAGAACCGCGGGCGGCAGTGCGGCTGGTGAGCACTTTCAGCAGGCGATGAAACGAGAAAGCGGCGATCGCGAGATCGCCGCTTTCTCATCTCCGACACTCGGCCGGAGGATCGGCCCCGGGTCGTCTTCACGCACGATCGCGCGGTCGATCCGGCTCGCTGATCTTCTCGACCGTCTTGCCGACCTCGCGGTCGCGCGACGTGTCGAGCGCCAGGTCCGCCTGCGCCACGATTCCGATCACGCGGCCGCTCTCGTCGACCACGGGAACGCGCCGAACCTTGTTGTCTCTCATGACCTGGAAGACTCTCTCGAGCGAGTCGTTCTCGCGCACCGACTGCGCCTCCGACGACATCGCATCCCGAACCGTCGCCTGGCTGCAGTCCCGCCCCTCGGCGATGACCCGAACCACGATGTCGCGATCGGTGATCATCCCGATCAGACGCTCTCCCTCGCCCACCACGGGGAGCGCGCCGCAGTCGCAGTCGAGCATCAGGCGCGCGACCTCCTGAAGGCTGTCCTGCTCGGTCACGCACTGCGGATTCCGCGTCATCACGCTCCGCAGCTCCCGGCCGTTTCGATTCGTCTCCGCCTCCCTCGAAAGGGGCATCTCATGATCGTCTTTCTTGCTCATTCGGATCTCCTTCTGTTCGCGTGGTGCTTCATGATTGTGAGCAAGACACATGCCCCTAACCCGCTGTTCCGCCACCCCGTACAGAGGCGGATGGCGACCTCGAGCGATCGCCGCGAGGGCTCCGCCTTGACCCTCGCCCCGGCGGCCAGTACCCTTCGCCGCCGATGCAGGACCCGAGCTCGACCTCCCCGCTCACCGCGCAGGCAATCGTCGTCGATCCCCGCGCCACCGGCCTCGACCTTCTCGATCTCCCCCGCCTCTTCGGCAACGACCGCCCGGTGGTCCTCGAGATCGGCTCGGGCAAGGGACGATTTCTCGTGCGCCACGCCGAGCAGAATCCGGCGATGAACATTCTGGGGATCGAGAAATCCCTCCACTATCACCGCCACATCGTCGACAGGATCGTCCGCCGCGCCATCCCGAACGTGAGGGTCGTCAATTACGACGCCTTTCCCGTCCTCCAGAAGATGCTGGGTCCGAGAAGCATCCAGGAGATCCACATCTACTTTCCCGACCCCTGGCCCCGGCCGCGGGAGCAGAAGCGGCGGATCATCCGGCCCGAGACGGCCATCGAGATGAACCGCGTTCTCCGCGACGACGGGCGCGGATGGTACGTCACGGATCACCGGAGTTACTTCGAAGCCGCCGTCCCGGTCATGGCCGCCGTCTTCGAGATCGAAGCCGGCGAGGTCCGCCACGACCCTCCCCGCACCAACTACGAGGCGAAGTACCAGAAGGAAGGGCGGCCGATCTACCAGATTCTGTTTCGGAAGAAATGACGGGCTCTGTACCTCCGCCCGAAAGACCGGGCACGGGCGCCGGGCACGGGCCGGACGTTGCGGGTCATCCTGAGCGGAGCGAAGGATCTCAGAATGCCAGGAATCTCGTTTCTCGCATCTTGAGATCCTTCGTCGCGGCCTGCGGCCGCTCCTCAGGATGACAGCACGAACGTCCGCGTCGTCCCCTGCCCAGGGGACTAAGCGTGCCGCCTTCCCACGCCGCGCCGCGCCCGTGCCCGGCTTTTGACTCTCAAAATCTATAATCCTGTCCCAATGTCCGACTGGGTCACCGTCATCGGCCTCGAGGTTCACGCGCGGCTGATGACGGCCACGAAGCTCTTCTGCGGATGCGCGGCGACGTTCGGAGCGCCGCCGGACACGGCCGTCTGCCCCGTCTGCCTCGGCTACCCCGGCGCGCTTCCCTCCCTCAACAGAAACGCCGTGGAGCTCGCGCTTCGCGCGGCCGCCGCCACCGGTTGCGCCGTCGCCCCCCTCTCCCGCTTCGCGCGAAAGAATTACTTCTACCCCGACCTCCCGAAGGGGTACCAGATCACGCAGTTCGACGAGCCTCTCGCGACCGGCGGGAGGGTCGCGGTCGGGGGCGGAAGCGTCCGCATCCGACGGATCCACCTCGAGGAGGACGCGGGCAAGCTGCTGCACGAGGCGCCCGACGGCGTCCCGGAGGGCTCCACGCGGGTCGACCTCAACCGCGCGGGCGTTCCTCTGATCGAGATCGTCTCCGAGCCCGACCTTCGATCCGCTGCCGATGCCGTCTCCTATTTCGCCGCCCTCCGGCAAATCCTGATGTACGCGGGGGTCTGCGACGGAAACATGGAAGAGGGATCCCTTCGCGCGGACGTCAACGTCTCGGTTCACCGCGACGGAGAAGCGCTCGGGACCAGGAGCGAGGTCAAGAACCTCAATTCCTTCCGGTTCCTCTCGCGCGCCGTCGAGTTCGAGAGCGAGCGGCAGATCGCGCTCCTCACCGGCGGGGCGACGGTTCGGCAGGAGACGCGGCTGTTCGATCCTCGAAGCGGTGAGACGGTCGCGATGCGCTCGAAGGAAGAGTCGCACGATTACCGCTACTTCCCGGAACCGGACCTCCTCCCGCTGCGGATCCCGGAGGAGTGGGCCGCCGAGGTCCGCCGCTCGCTCCCGGAGATGCCCGACGCCCGCGCCGCGCGCTACCAGCGCGATTGGGGCGTCCCCCGCGCGGACGCGGTGGCTCTGGTGGCCACCCCTCAGATCGCGGAGTATTTCGAAGGGGTGGCGGGAGGGGTCGCGGACCGGCGACTCGCCGCGAACTGGATGAAGAACGAGATCCTCGGTGCGGCCAACGAGCGCCACCTCGACATCGCGTCGTGGGGTGTCCGCCCGCGGATGATCGCCTCGCTGGTCCGCCTCGTCGAACAGCAGACCATCAGCGGCAACGCGGCGAAGGAAGTGCTCGAAGCGATGATCGAGCGCCCGGAGGATCCCGAGCAGATCGTCGAGCGACTCGGCCTCCGGCAGCTGACCGATCGCGATGAGATCCGCGCTCTCGCACGGCGGGTCATCGACCAGCACCCGGAGCAGCTCGCGAAGTACCGCTCCGGAAAGGGTCAGCTCTTCGGCTTTTTCGTCGGCGCGGCCCTCAAGGCATCCGGTGGCAGGGCCAACCCGGAGACCGTCAACGAGGTCCTCCGCGAGATGCTCGACGCCCCGTAGGGCGGCGCGATCGGCCGCGCGCGAGGCGAGAGCAGGAAGCAGGACCATCGACCGTCGCCACTCGAATCGTGCGTACGTCATCGCGAGCCGACCAACGGCGCGGACGCCGATGAAGCGAGGATGGACCCCGTTGGTCATCCTGAGCGAGGGGGGTGGGCGGGTGTGAAGCGAAGGATCTCAAAATGCGGGACATCCGCTACCTCCGCGCGGAGGGTGGGTGTCATTAGAAGCCGAAGTGCGCGAGTCGCGAAACTTCGGTGACACGCGCTTGGCGATCGTGAAGGGGTCGAGCAGCGGTGTGAAAGTTCCTTCGTCGCGCTCACGCGCTCCCGGATGACGCGTTCATCTGCTCCGCGCTCCTCAGGATCTTCATTGCGCAGATCCTGGACCTCGGTATAGCCCTTCGGGACGACGAACGCCGAGGGCGGAACGTCTCCTTCGCGGATCTTCGAGATGGAGACCGTCGTCGTCTGCTCGTCGGTCCGGCCGCCCTGGGTGGTCCGGATCCGCGTGACCTGGCGGAGCGGGAATCCCTCGACCCCTTTCGCCTGCGCGGCGATGAGCGACGTCGATCCCCTCGATGCCCGTGCGAATGCTCCTGTTCTGGAGGAACGTCGCGTAGTCCGCGCTCAGGCGCGGCGTCGCCCAGATCTCGGTCTGCATCGCGACCTTGCTCGAGATCGGCGAGCCGAGCACCTTCGCGGTCATGTCGTAACTGGTGAGGATCGTGTACTTCTTCGTGGGATATCCCTCGATCGTCTCTCCCGCCCCGGCCGGCCCCACGTCCACTTTCTGGTTCGTGAACGAGAGCTGGAGCATCGATCCCATGCTCTTCATGAGCGAGCCCGCCGTCGCGAAGAGATCGTCGAAGGAAAGCGTGTAGTACGTTCGCGCTTTGGGATCGAGGATGCGCAGCGTCTTCCCGCCATCCCCCGTGATGACGACCGCGCCGTCCTGGAAGAGAAGGCCGTCTCCGCGCGCGAACTCCAGCCGCGCGTTGGAGCCGTCGACGGACGCCGTCCCGCTCATCGTCTTCGCCGCGGCTCCCTGGGTGACGCTCGAGAAGCCGTACGTGATCCCCGCAGCGGCGAGGGGGGAGGCGAGAAGCAGCAGGATCGGGAGAACGGTACGTTTCACGAGGGCCCTCCGCGCGAGGTGTGACGCTCGAGCCGATCTTATCGCGTTTTCCCGGGCCGGTTTCCTGTACTATCTTCCGCCGTCCCCATAGAGGCTCCGCGCCGACCGGCGCTCGCTTCCGGCACCTTGATGAAGCCGCCTCGTTCCGCGACGATTTAAGGAGGTTTTTCTTGCGTCTCAGGAATCTCGCCCTCGCACTCATCCTTTCGATTCTCCTTCCCGCGACCGCCTTTTCTTCCGGCTTCGCCTTCTTCGAACAGGGAGCGAAAGCCACGTCTCTCGGCGGCGCGTTCGCGGCGACCGCGGACGATCCCAGCGCGATGTTCTACAACGTCGCGGGCCTCGCCTATCAGCGCGCGCTCGCCGCGTCCATGGGCTCCACGTTCGTCACGTTCGGCGCGTCCGAGTTCCGCGGCGACCCGAGCTCGCCTTACCCGGGAGCCGACGCCCGCGAGGAGTTCGAGAATCACACCTTCATCGTCCCGAACCTCTACGCGGTAATTCCGATCGGCGAGAACGCCACGTTCGGGATCGGCCAGTTCACGCCGGTGGCGCTCCGCAGCGACTGGGCCGACCCGAACCGCTATTCGGGCCGCTTCATCTCACAGGACGCCAACATCAAGAGCATCTCGATCCAGCCGTCCTTCGCGATGAAGATGGCGGACGACCGGTTCGCCTGGGGCGTCGGCCTCGAGTACCGGACCGTGCACATCTCGCTCGATCAGAACCTCGGGCGCTTCAATCCCTTCACCGGCCGGATCGCAGACATCGCGCACGCCCGCCTCAACAGCGACTGGAACTCCGGGATCGGCTGGAACGCGGGCGTGATGTTCCGCCCGAGCGAGGACTGGAGCGTCGGCCTCCAGCACCGCGCCGCCCTCGACATCGATTTCGAGGGAGGTGCGACCTTCACCCAGATCTCGACGGGAAACCCGCAGCTCGACGCGATCATCGCCACGCAGCTTCCCCCGAACCAGGCGATGGAAGCGAACATCGAATTTCCGTCGGTGACGAGCGTCGGAGTGGCCACCACGAAGATCCCGAACTGGCGCGTCGAATTCGACGTGGTCCAGACCGGGTGGAGCGTCTTCGACGAGCTGCGGGTGGAGTTCCTCCAGACCCCGCAGAACAACCTCGTCATTCCCGAGTATTGGGAGGATTCGCTCTCCTACCGGATCGGCGGAAGCCGCCCCGTCACCCCGAACTGGGAAGTGCGGCTCGGCGCGGTCTACGACGAGACCCCCCAGCCGGTCGAGTCGATGGGCCCGCTGCTTCCTGACGCCGACAGAGCCGGCGTCTCGTTCGGCCTCGGATACAAGCGGGGCCCCTGGAGCGTGGACGTGAGCGAGTTCGCGCTTTTCTTCGCCGAGCGGGGTAACGAAGGCCGAAACCACAACGGGTTCAACGGAAACTACGAGACCAACGCAAACCTCTTCGCCTTCAGCCTCGGCTACACGTTCTAAAGGAGACTCCACATGCCTCGAACGAACGCCGCAAGAACGATTTTCGCAGCACTCCTTCTCCTCGCCGCGGCGGCGATTCCCGCCTTCGCCGCCCGCGGCTCGGCCGATTTCACCCGGTACGTCGCGCTCGGCGACAGTTACGGCGCCGGATTTTCCAACAACGCCCTCCTGATCTCGCACCAGCTCTGGAGCTATCCGGCCGTCATCGCGAGGCAGGCCGGATTGCCCATCTGCGGTCCGGATCCGGGCTGCATCGGATTCCAGCAGCCGCTCGTCAGCGAGCCGGGCATCCCTCCAGAGCTCGAGATCAAGAGCATCGTTCCATCGGTCGTCATCGCACCGAAGGCGTCGCAGAGCGGTCAGCCGATCAACCTGACGCTCCAGCGCCCATACAACAACCTGAGCGTTCCCGGTTTCCGCGCGGGACATCTGCTGGCCGTCACCGGCGCCGAGCCCTCGTCCGGAGCCGCGCAGTTCATTCTCCGCGGCCTCGGAACGGCGGTGCAGCAGGCGATCGCGCTCCATCCGACCTTCGTCACGGTCTGGATCGGCGGCAATGACATTCTCGGCGCCGTCGGCGGCGGGAGCCCTGCGCTCTTGACACCCATCGCCGACTTCCGCACGGCTTATGCGGCGATCCTCGACGCGCTGATCGCCGGCGCGCCGACGGCGGGCATCGTCGTCGGCACGATCCCGGACCCCCTTCAGATCCCGTTCGTGCACGTCGTCCCGCCCTACACCACGCTTGCGGACGGGCAGAAGTTCTACTTCGTCGCCGATCTCGGCGGCGGACAGATCGGCCAGCTCACCGCCGACAGCCTGCTCACGCTGAATGCGATCGCGCTCCTCGGGCAGGGATATGGCGTTCCGACCAAGCCGCTGCCCGACGCCGTCGTCCTCACGCCGGCGGAAATGGCGGCGATCCGCACGCGCGCGGGTGAAGTCAACTCCGCGATCCGTGATATCGCCGGATCTCGCGACATTCCCGTCGTGGAGGTCGAACACCTGAACGGAGTCTTCCAGGGGATCGACCTCGCCGGAATCGAGCTCAATGCGAGCTTCGTGACCGGCGGCATCTTCAGCCTCGACGGCGTGCACCTCACCGACATCGGCTACACGCTCTTCGCGAACGAGTACATCGAGGCGATCAACGAAGCGTGGAATACCGAAATCCCGCTCGCGTCGATCACGCCGTTCTTCCAGAACAACGCCCCCCGCGAGGGCCTCTCCCTCCTCGATCCGCGGACGCCCTTCACGTTCCCGCCGGAGTCCCTGCGCAGCATCCTCGGCGTCATGCAGTACTCTCCGGGCGCTTCCATCCCGCAGCAGCCCTCACGCAGGCGCGGCGTCGGGCGCTTCTGATCGTCGCGAAATGAATGACGAAAAGGGCGAGCTGCAAAGCTCGCCCTTTCCCGTTGCCCGCGTCCTGCACCTAGGTTCCCGCGGGACGGCCGCGCGGCGAGGGGCGGGAGATGTCGATCATCGCCATCTTCTCCTTCTCGTCGTACCAGCAATGAAACCGCTTGATGCCGGGGATCTCGATGTCGTAATGGCGAAAGAAGGTCGGGACGTGAAGCGACGTCGATTTTCCCGACTGCCGGATCTTCGCGCTCAACTCGTCTTTCTTATCCGAAGGACGGATTCCGATCAGCTTTTTCTTCCGATCGTAGAAAAGGTGCGCGCTCGTTCGCCCTCGCAGGTGGAGGGCGGCAGCGACGTCAGAGGTCAGCCGGATCAGACGCGACTGGACGATGGTTGCCGACGCAGGTAGGGACAAGTCCGGCTGCGGGACCCATTTCTCGAATGACATCGCTCTCCTCACCCATCCCGATCTTCGAGTCTGCGTGGCAACATTAGATATAGCCGCATGGATTTTGTCAATAATAAGCAGAGTCTATTTCAACCAAATAAACATTGGCCCCCGAGGCAAAATTCGCGCCTCCATTTTCCGTTTTCGACTCTTGGCTGAGCCCGGCTCGCAGGACCCGTTGCCCCCTTTCCCCCGCCGAGGTACCCTCGGAAGCGGGACTTCCGCAGGTCGGCGCAAAACCGGGATGCTCTCCAAGGTACTCAGCGCCGCCACCTTCGGAATTGATGCTGTCAGGATTACGGTGGAGGTCCACGCCGGATTCGGCCTCCCCCGCTTCACCCTCGTCGGGCTGCCGGACACCGCGGTCCGGGAGTCCTACTCCCGTATCCGCGCGGCCCTCATCAACTGCGGCTTCGACCGCATGGAGGAGAGCCTCACCGTCAACCTCTCCCCCGCCGACGTCAAGAAAGAGGGGTCGGGGTTCGACCTTCCGATCGCTCTCGGAATTCTCCACACCAGCCGAGTCCTCAAGGACGAGCACCTCAACGGTCGCGTGTTCGTGGGAGAGCTCTCTCTCGACGGCTCGCTCGCACCGGTCCGAGGCACCCTCTCGATCTCCGCTGCATTCGCGGGTGAGCCCGGCGTCCACGAGATCGTCGTGCCCGCCGGCAACGCCCCCGAGGCCGCAGCGGCCGGCGCGAGGGTCGTGGGAGCCCGCTCCCTGCCCGAGCTCGTGGATCATCTGCGAGGAGAGTCCCGGATCGAGCCGCAGGCGAGCTCGCCGCCGGTCGAGCCCCCGCTGGACGGCATCGACTACGCCGAGGTGCGGGGGCAGGCACACGCGAAGCGGGCCCTCGAGGTCGCGGCGGCCGGGGGGCACAACATTCTCCTCATCGGCCCCCCGGGATCGGGGAAGACCATGCTCGCCAGGCGGCTCTCCTCGATTCTCCCCCGGCTCGGCGTCGCGGAGGCGATCGAGACGACGAAGATCCATTCCGTGGCGGGCCTTCTTCCTTCCGGCAGCGGTCTGGTTGCCCGCCGCCCGTTCCGCGCGCCTCATCACACGATCTCGAACGCGGGGCTCGTCGGTGGCGGGACGATTCCGCGGCCGGGCGAAGTGAGCCTTGCCCACAACGGCGTGCTGTTTCTCGACGAGCTGCCCGAGTTCCGGCGCGACGTGCTCGAGGTCATGCGCCAGCCGCTCGAGGACGGCTTCGTCACCATCTCGAGAGCGGCGCGGACCCTGACCTTTCCCTCCCGATTCACGCTCGCGGCCGCGCTCAATCCCTGCCCCTGCGGCTATTTCAACGACGGCCGGCGCAGGTGCATCTGCACGCCCCTGCAGATCGGCCGCTACCTCTCGCGCATCTCCGGCCCGCTGCTCGACCGGATCGACCTCCAGGTGGAAGTCCCCTCGCTCTCGCCCGAAGAGATCGGCGGGATGGAGGCGGGCGAGAGCTCCGTCGCGATCCGCGAAAGAGTCGAGGGCGCCCGCTCGATTCAGCGGGAGCGATTCAGGACGCTCTCCATCCGCGACAACGGCTCGATGGCCACCCGCCACCTGCGCAGGCTCTGTCCCATCGACGCGGCCGGAAGGCGGCTGCTCGAGGCCGCGATCGAGAGGATGGGCCTCTCCGCGCGCGCGTGGGACCGGATCCTGAAGGTGGCGAGAACGATCGCCGATCTCGCCGGCTCTTCGTCGATCGAGAGCGACCACCTGGCCGAGGCGATCCAGTACCGCGCTCTCGACAAAGCCTACTTTCGCGTCTAGGAGTCGGGGCGCCGCGCGTATCGACGCGCGACGCCCGACTCCCGGACGCCCAGACGCAAAAAGACCCGGACGAATCCGGGTCTTGCGTTGCGATCGATGCGCCGCTTCAGACGTCTTCGAGGTCTCCCTCGAGGATCTTCAGGAGCGCCTGCTGATTCGGATTGACGAAAATCCGGCCGTCGACTTCGATGACCGGTTCTCCTTCGGCGCCATAGAGGCGGTTGCCGCGGCGCGTCAGCTCTTCCGTCCGGACGAGCTCGTAATCGATCTTTTGAGTCCTGAGGAAGCGCGCGAGCGCATTGCTCTTTTCACGCTTCCGGCTCGGGTAAAAACGGACCAACATACCCAAACCCTCCCTTCACGAGCGAAAGCTTCTCACGGCCCCCGATGGAACCGCGGCGCTCTCGCCTACCCTTTGGTCTAAGGCAGAGATCGTACCATTACTTCCCCCGACCGGCGAGTTTTGGAAATCTCAGCCGAGCGCGGGCTCGGGCTCCGCTCGTCCTGAGGCGCCGAGCTCCTCCCGGTACTGAAGCTCGTAGAGTCGCCGGTAGAGCCCCTCGATGCGCATCAGCTCCTCGTGGGTTCCGCGCTCGCGGATCTCCCCATGGTGGAAGACGAGGATCGAGTCGGCCGACCGGATCGTCGAGAGGCGGTGGGCGATCACGATGGATGTGCGCCCTTCCATGAGGATCGCGATCCCATCCTGGATGAGGCGCTCGGTCTCGGTGTCGATCGACGAGGTCGCCTCGTCGAGGATGAGCACCGGCGGATCGAAGGCGAGAGCGCGCGCGAACGAGATGAGCTGTTTTTCTCCGACCGACAGGCCCGCGCCCCTCTCCCGGACTTCCGTGTCGTAGCTCTGCGGCAATCGCTCGATGAATCGCGCCGCCTGGACCTTCTCCGACGCCTCCCGCATCCGCTTCCCGGTGATCGACGCGTCGGCGAGCGTGATGTTCGCGGCGAGCGATCCCGAGAAGAGAAAGAAGTCCTGCTGCACGATCGCGAACAGGCGCCGGAGGGAGCCGAGCTCGATCTCACGCACGTCGACTCCGTTGATGAGGATCGAGCCCTTCTGCACGTCGTAGAAGCGGAGAAGCAGGTTGGTGATCGTCGTCTTGCCGGCGCCGGTGTGCCCGACGAGCGCGATCTTCTCGCCTCGTCGCACGTGGAACGAGATGCCTTTGAGAACCCACTCCTCGTCGTTGTACGCGAACCAGACGTCGCGGAACTCGATCGTCTCGACGTCGGCGGCGGGGCGCGCGCCCGCCGGAGACTCGATGCGGATGGGCGTGTCGACGAGCTTGAAGATCCGCTCGCTCGCCGCCATCGCTCCCTGCAGGATGTTGTACTTTTCGGACAGGTCGGAGATCGGCTCGTAGAACCGCTGCGCGTACTGGAAGAAGGCGATGAGAGCGCCGAGGGTGAGCGCGTCGCCGAGGACCTGACGGCCGCCGTACCAGATGATCAGCGCGATGCCGATCGACTGCACGAGCTCGATCATCGGATAGAAGATCGAGTAGTACCAGATCGACTCGAGGTTGGCGTCGCGATGGCGCGCGTTGAGGGTCGCGAACTTCCGGCCCTCCTCCTCCTGGCGGTTGAAGAGCTGCACGACCGGCATCCCGGAGATGTGCTCCTGGAGGAACGCGTTGATCGCCGCGATCCTCGTGCGGACCATGCGGTACGTCTTGCGCGCGCCATTCCGGAACCAGACGGAGGTCAGGACGATGAACGGGAGGATGGAGAAGAGGACGAGCGCGAGCTTCCAGTTCATCCAGAACAGGATGCCCACGATGCCTGCGAGGACGAAGACGTCGCCGAAGATCGACACGAACCCCGCGGTGAACATCTCGTTGAGCGCGTCGACGTCGGTGGTGACGCGGGTGATGAGGCGGCCGACGGGATTGCGGTCGAAGTACTGGATGTCGAGCTTCTGGAGATGCCCGAAGATCTGCCGCCGCAGATCGGACATGACGAACTGCCCCATCATGTTCATCAGGACCATCTGCGAGTAGAGGATCACGAATCCGCCGACCAGCGAGAAGAGGTAGATCGCGGCCGCGACGTTGATCCCGGACAGCGGGTCGAGCGTGAGCCCGCGCCCTCCCAGCCACTCCCCGATGCTCCGGCTCACTCCCGCCTCGGGGAGCGTCTCCGGGGAGATCACGTAGAGATCGACGGCGATCCCGACGATCGCCGGGCCGGCGAGCTCGAAGAGCGACGACAGGATGATCAGCGCGACCGAGAGCGCTGCGCGGCCGCGATAGGGCCGCAGGTAAGCCAGGAGCCGGCGCGTGAGGCGCGGATCGAACTGCTTGACGCCTTCCTCTTCGTGCCGCTCGATCACGCGATCTCCTCGAGCTCTTCCTCGAGAGCCTGGCGGCGGTAGAGGTTCGCATAGAGGCCGCCGGCCGCGACCAGATCCTCGTGCGTCCCTCGCTCGACGATCCGCCCCTCCTCGAGGACGATGATGTGGTCGGCGTCCTTCACCGACGAGACGCGGTGCGCGACGATCAACACCGTCCGCTCCTCGCGCAGTTTCCGGAGCGCGCCGAGCACCCGCTCCTCGGTCTGCGTGTCGACCGCGCTGAGCGCGTCGTCCAGGAGGAGGATCGACGGGTTCCTCACGATCGCACGCGCGATCGCCGTCCGCTGCTTCTGGCCCCCGGAGAGCGTGATCCCCCGCTCGCCGATGACCGTCTCGATGCCGTTGGGGAAGCCGGTCAGGTCGCTGCCCAGGCCCGCCAGGCTCGCCGCCTCCGCAACCTCCTCGGCAGTCGCCCCGCTCCGCCCGAAGCGGATGTTCTCCGCGATGGAGTCGGAGAAGAGAAACGTCTCCTGCGGCACGAGGGCAAGGGCCGACCGGAGCGTCGGCGCGGGAATGGACTCCAGAGGGCAGCCGTCGAGGAACATCGTTCCGAGCGGCGGCGGGATCTGCCGCGGATAGGAGCGCGAGGAGGGTCGACTTCCCGCTCCCCGTCGCGCCGACGATGCCGATCGTCTCGCCGGAGCGGACCTGGAGATCGATGTCGCGGAGCACGGCGCGGTCGCCATACGAGAACGTGAGATTCCGCACGTCGATCTCGCCGCGGATCTCTCCGGACGGGGCGCAGGGCGGTCCGTAGGCGAGCGGTTCCGACGCGACCGACCAGATCTCGTGGAGGCGTTTCATCGACGCCATGCCCCGCTGGAAGAGGTTGATGACCCATCCGATCGCGATCAGCGGCCAGACCATGCGCGCGAGGTAGAAGAGGAACGCGACGAACGCGCCCACGCGTCATCGCTCCGCCGATGATCCGCCGCGATCCAAGGAAGAAGACGAGGACGAACAGCGCCCCGATGACCGTGTGCAGGATCGGATAGAAGAACGCGGTCAGCCTGGATCAGCGACCGGTTCCTCTCGACGTACTCGCGGTTCATCCCCTCGAATGTCGCGACCTCGTTCGCTTCCTGCCCGAACGCGCGGACCACGCGCATCCCCGTCAGGTTCTCCTGGACGCGCGCCGACAGGTCGCCGAAGTAGTCCTGGACCGCGCGCGAGCGATCGTGGATCCGCTCCCCGAACGTCTTCGCGAGAAACGCGACGACCGGGACCGCGAGAAGGGCGACCGACGCGAGCCGAGCGTCGATGCGAAGCATCATGACGAACGCCCCGACGACCACGAGGACCGAGGAGAACGCGTGCATCACCGCCGGGCCGACGAGCATCCGGACCGAGGCGAGGTCGTTCGTCGCGCGCGACATGAGGTCGCCCGTCCGATGCTCCTGGAAAAAGCGCACGGACAGCGTCTGGAGGTGCTCGTAGAAGTCCCCCCTCATCGCGTACTCGATGTGGCGGGAGGCGCCGATGAGGATCCGGCGCTGCAGGAAGAGAAAGAGCCCCTGGATCGCGGACGCGCCGACATAGAGCAGCGCGAACCGGACGAGGACTTCCCGCCGGAGCTCGCCGCCGAGCGCATCGACCGCGTCGCCGACGATCATCGGCTTGGCGAGCGAGAAGGCGACCGAGCCGATCACGCAGAGCCCGCCGAGGAGCAGCTGGCCCCGATGACGCCTGAAATAGTCGAACAGTCGCTGCGCCGGCGTCATCGGAGGACACAATACGCGGGGACCCGCGATTTATGCCATGCAACACGGGCGGCGCCCCGCGCGTTCGTTTCCCGCGCAACGCGGCAGCATGTCATCCCGAGCGTAGCGAGGGATCTGGGCGGGCGGGTAGCGCGTGACGCGGGGACGTGACCAGGGCAGGAGAATCGAAGTTCGCCTTCCACTCGCGGGCGAATGACGCTCTCCCGCCCTGACCGGCGCCGCGTTCTTTCGCAGCCCACCCACCCAGATCCCTCGCTACGCTCGGGATGACATCGTGCTACTCCGCGCTCACCGGCAATCGCTTGAGCTCCAGCAGCGTGATCCGCAGGACGCTGTCGATCGTGAAGCCGGTCGGGAAGCAGTGCGGGATCCGCACCCCCGCGCCGATGAGCTCGAGGAAATCGAGCGGTGGCTTCCGCCGCGCGAGCACGTGGAGCAGACGCCTCGGAAGGTCTTCCCGGTCGAACGCCGCCAGATGGAGAGGCTGCAGGTAGTACCCGAAGTGCATCGCCTGCACTTTCACCTCCCCTTCAGCGAACTCGGGAAGTGTGATGCTCAGCGTCAGCCCCCCGAACGTCCAGTTCTCCCTGAGGAACTCCTCGCGCCAGCGGTTCTCGTCATCGCCGCGGAGTCGGTCGAGCCTCATTTCGGCTGCAGCCCCAGCAGGCCCTCGACGATCTCCCTCATGCGTGTCTCGTGAATCTCGTGAAGGTGATGCTGCAAGTCGCCGGCGACGCTCGTGAGGTCGTCCGTGTAGACCTTCTTCAGGGCTCCGCCCAGATAGACCTTCGTCTCGATCCGCGGCGCCGGACGGTCGAAGTACTCCGTCTGGATCGTCAGCTTGCGGGAGCCGACATCGAGCGCGTCGATACGCCCCATCGGAGCGGCGGATTCAGGCATCGGAGGATGATAACAGCGTTGGGGCGCCCCGCGGGCGCCCGGAATTGCGATCCTGCCGAACCAGAGTCCGGGCGGCCGCGGGCCGCCCCTACTTCCTCTTCACCACCCTCCGGCACTTCGCCTCGGCGCGCGCTTCGATCTGCCGGACGCGCTCGCGAGAGAGACGGAGGATCTCGCCGATGTCGCGAAGCGTAAGTTCCTCGTCCTGCAGGATGCCGAACCGGAGCTTGAGCGTCGCGCGCTGATCGAGCGGGAGCTGTTCGACCGCGTCCTGCACCGCGGCATGCTTGGTCGCTCCTCGACGGTGTCGGGGCGCTCGATCGACGATCTCCGGCCGGTGATCCAATCCCCGAGCGCGTCCCAGATCTCTTCCGCTTGAGGATGAGGGCTCGTGTCAGAGGAGCACATTCGCGAACTCGTTCGGCACGAGCCCGAGGGCCTCGCATACGGCGTCGACCGCGGCGCGCAGCATCGCCGTGACCTCGTCCGTCGATCGCCCGATGAGCGTCGCGATCTCCATCCTTCGATTTCGGGCGGTAGTCCTGACGCCGTGACGCAATGTCAGCACGAGCTGCTCTTTCGGCGTCAGCCCTTCGAGCTGATGGAGCAGCTCGTCGCGGAGCGATCGCTCCGTCCATTTCGTCTTCCGCCGAGCGGACCGTCGTCTGCTCGAGGATCTCTCCGAGCTCGGTGTGCGACTCGCCGTCGAGCTCCGAGGAGAGGGAGAAGTTCTCGTTGCTCGCCTGAAGGAGCGTCTGCACCTCCCGGACGGTGACGCCGAGCTCGGTGGCCAGCTCTTCCGGAGTCGGGATCCGCTGATCCTCGTGATCGCCACGCCGATCGCCTTTTCGAGACGGTACATCAGGTTCGCGCGCTTCGGAGGAAGGCGGAACGCGCCCCCCTGCTCGCGAGAGCGCGTGAAGGATCGCCTGGCGGATCCACCAGACCGCGTAGGTGATGAATTTGACGTTCTTGTCGGGGTCGAACTTCTTCGCGGCCTGCATCAGGCCGAGGTTGCCCTCGTTGATCAGGTCGAGAAAAAGGACGTGGGCGTTCCGGAAGCGCTTCGCGTAGGAGACCACGAACCGGAGGTTGGCCTGCACGAGCTCGTGGAGCGCGCTTCGTCGTCGAACTCGCGGATCGCTTTCCCGAGCTCCCGTTCGCGTTCCGGGTCGAGCCGTTTGATCTTCGCGATGTCCTGCAGGTACTGATTGAGGAGATCGTACGAATCGTCCCGATGTTCTTCACGCCGGCCCATGGTCGTAGGGAAACAGTGCGTGCAGTTTCCCTTGGCCCCGTGGACTGTCAATCGGTCATCTCACATACGGCCGTGCGACTGGACCGCTGAACGGGAAGGATGGCTCGGGGATTTTCGAGCACCAGAGATCCGAGGCGCCGCGAAGCGGCGGCAAGAGCATAGCCGGGGGCGAGCGCAGCAAGCCCGCGAACGTGCCGACACGAAAAAAGGCAGAGCGCCGAAGGGGCGACAGAATCCTCGCGATTTCGTCGCCCCTCCGGGGCTCATGCCTGGTTCTTGTCCCGCTTTCCGGGGTTCGCTTCGCTCGCCCCCGCGATTCGCGCCCCTTCGGGGCGCTCCTGCGCCCCGCGTCTTGCGCCTACCGCTTTCCGTTCGACACCTTCTCGAGGTGCCTTGGCGCCGCCTTGACCAGCGCGCGCTCGCGGTCGAAGCCGGACCGCCGGTCCAGCATCAACTGCCGGATCCGCACGATCATCTGATCGAGGTTCACCTCGGCCTCTTCGAGATCCTTGATCATGCCGAGGATGACCTCGACGCCGGCGAGGTTGACGCCCAGGTCGCGCGTGAGCCGGAGGATCATCTCGAGGCGGCGCAGCTGATCGGGGCCGTACAGCCTGGTGTTCCCCCCGGTGCGCGTCGGCTTGATGAGCCCCTCGCGCTCGTAGAGGCGAAGGGTCTGCGGATGGATGTTGTAGCGCTCCGAGACGATCGAGATCATCACAAATCCGTCGAGTCTTCTTCGCGGCATGGTGGCTCCAGATCGTTCGCCCTCGCGGAAAATCGGGGAGGCCGGCGCCGGAGCGCCGGTCCCCCGCCCGGTCATTTCTTCTCTTCGTCGACGACTTCGGCTTCGATGACGTCGTCCGCGCTCGCGCCGCTGCCCGGGCTCCGGCGCCCGTCGGGCCGGTTTCGCCTCCGCCGGGCTGCTGCGACCCCTGCTGGTACATCGCTTCGGCGAGCTTGTGCGAGGCCTTCTGCAGCTGGTCGGTGGCGCTCCGGATCTCTCGACACCGCCCTGCTCCATCGCCTTCCGCGCGTCGGTGATGGCCGACTCGAGATTGCTCACGTCCCCGCCGGAGATCTTCTCGCGGTTCTCGTTGAGCAACTTCTCGACGTTGTAGATGAGCGAGTCGAGCTGGTTCTTCGCCTCGATCTCCTCGCGCCGCTTCTTGTCTTCTCCGGCGTGAGCGTCGGCGTCCTTGACCATCCGCTCGATGTCGTCCTTCGAGAGGCCCGAGGAGCTCGTGATCGTGATCTTCTGCTCCTTGCCGGTTCCGAGGTCCTTCGCCGAGACGTGCATGATGCCGTTCGCGTCGATGTCGAAGGTGACCTCGATCTGCGGCATGCCGCGCGGCGCCGGCGGAAGCCCGACGAGGTGGAACACGCCGAGCATCTTGTTGTCGCGCGCCATCTCGCGCTCGCCCTGGAGGACCTTGATCTCCACCGACGTCTGGTTGTCCGCGCCGTCGAGAAGGTCTCCGACTTCCGCGTCGGGATCGTCGTGTTGCGCTCGATGAGCCTCGTCATCACGCCGCCGAGCGTCTCGATGCCGAGCGAGAGCGGGGTCACGTCGAGAAGGAGGACGTCCTTGACGTCGCCGCCGAGAACGCCGCCCTGGACCGCCGCGCCGATCGCGACGACTTCGTCCGGATTGACGCCCTTGTGAGGCTCTTTGCCGAAGTACTCGCTGACGAGCTTCTGCACGATCGGGATCCGGGTGGAGCCGCCGACGAGGACGACTTCGTCGATGTCCGAGGGCTTGAGTCCCGCGTCGGCGAGCGCCTGCTTGAGCGGACCCATCGTCTTCTGGATGATGTCCCCCGACGAGCTGCTCGAACTTCGCGCGCGTGAGCTGCAGGTTCAAGTGCTTCGGCCCGTTCTGATCCGCCGTGATGAACGGAAGATTGATGTCGGTGGACATCGTGGAGGAGAGCTCGATCTTCGCCTTCTCGGCCGCTTCGCTGAGCCGCTGGAGGGCCATCTTGTCCTTCGAGAGGTCGATGCCCTGGTCCTTGCGGAACTCCTCGATGATCCAGTCGATGAGGCGCTGGTCGATGTTGTCGCCGCCCAGGTGCGTGTCGCCGTTGGTCGACTTGACCTCGACCACGCCTTCGCCCACCTCGAGGATCGAGATGTCGAACGTGCCGCCGCCGAAGTCGTAGACGGCGATCGTCTCGTCCTTCTTCTTGTCGAGCCCGTAGGCGAGCGCCGCCGCGGTCGGCTCGTTGACGAGCCGCTCGACCTTGAGCCCGGCGATCTCGCCCGCGTCCTTGGTCGCCTGGCGCTGGGAGTCGTTGAAGTACGCCGGCACGGTGATGACCGCGCGATCGACCTTCTCTCCGAGGTAGTCCTCGGCGGCCTGCTTGAGCTTCTGCAGGATCATCGCGGAGATCTCGGGCGGGGAGAAAGGCTTTCCTTCCGCCGAGACGCGGACGTCGCCGTTCGAGGCGCGCTCGACGTTGTAGGGGACCATCTTCATCTCTTCGTTGACTTCCTCGAACTTGCGCCCCATGAAGCGCTTGATCGAGAACACGGTGTTTTCGGGGTTCGTCATGGCCTGCCGCTTGGCGACCTGGCCGACGAGGCGCTCGCCGTTCTTGGCGAAACCGACCACCGAGGGGGTGATCCGGCTTCCTTCTGCGTTGACGATGACTTTCGGCTCACCGCCTTCCATCACGGCGACCACCGAGTTCGTGGTTCCGAGGTCGATTCCGATAATTTTTCCCATCGCTCTGGCTCTCCTTGAGAAAATTCAGAAGCGGTCAAACTATGAGTCTGATCCTATCAACTTCTGACGGTTTCAAAAACCTGAGTCTCCCCTTGTAAATTCCACGCCAACTTCCTCTCGTGGCAGGCTTTCGCCCCGGATTTCAGGCCGCCGGCCGAATTTTTCCCGCCTCCCCCTGTTATCCTCGGGCGAGCGAACTGCTCCAAGGAGAGCCTCCGATGCTTCAACCTTATCGATCCGATTCACCCGCCTGGATCTCCTCCGGGATCGACGTTCAGGCGCGGATCTCGGCCTTCATCCGCTCGGTCTACGCCTGGATGTTCAGCGGACTCGCCCTGACGGCCCTCGCGGCCGCGTGGGTCTACGTCTCCCCCGCGATGCAGGCGATCGTCTTCTCGGGTGTGATGTGGGTCCTGATCATCGCCGAGCTCGGACTCGTCTTCTGGCTCTCGCTACGCGTCCAGAAGATGTCCCCCGCCGCGGCGGCCTCGGCGTTCATGGTCTATTCGCTGCTCAACGGCTTCACCCTGAGCGCGGTTCTCTTCGTCTACACGGGCGCGGCCGTGTTCCAGGCGTTCGCCGTGACTGCGGGGACGTTCGGAGCGATGAGCATTTACGGCCTCGTCACGAAGAAGAACCTCACGTCGTGGGGCTCATTTTTCTTCATGGGGCTGATCGGGATCATTCTCGCTTCGGTCGTCAACGTGTTCCTGCGAGTCCTCCGCGCTCGACATGGCGGTCAGCGTCATCGGCGTCTTCGTCTTCGTCGGCCTGACGGCGTACGACACGCAGAAGCTGAAGTCGTACGCCCTCGCGGCCGAGGGAGAGCGGGTGACGAACTTCGCGGTGATCGGCGCGCTCGCGCTCTACCTCGATTTCATCAACCTCTTCCTGATGATCCTGAGGCTGATGGGCGGCCGGCGCGAGTAGGGACCGCCTGCGGCGGTCCGTTTCTCGATCGACGAAAAAGGGACCGGCAGTGTCGGTCCCTTTTCTCTTTTGGCAAGAACGGACCGGTCCAGCCGGTCCCCACCCCGGACGCCTAGACCCCTAGACACCTAGACGCTACGTCTTCTTCGCGCGCTGCTCGACGACGCCCCAGTCGACGTTCGAGAAGAACGCCTCGACGTACTTCGACTTCTCGGCCGGTTTGTAGTCGAGAAGGAAGGCGTGCTCCCAGACGTCCATGATCAGCAGAAGGTGGTAGCCGGCGATGTTGTTGACCTGGTGCTCGTTGATCCAGACGTTCACGAGCCGGTCGTTCGACGGGTCGTGATAGCAGGCCGCCCAGCCGATGCCCCGCATGAGACCCGATCGCGGTGAAATCGGCCTTCCAGTTCTCGTAGCTGCCGTAGGACCCTTCGAGCGAGGAGAGGAACTTTCCTTTCTCCGGGTTCCCGCCGCCGCCCTTCTTCATGTTCCCGAAGTAGTACTCGTGCAGGACCATGCCGTTGTACTCGAACCCGAGGCGGCGTTTCATTTCGGAGAAGGCGATCATCCGGTCGGCGTCGACCTTGCCGTCCTTGACGAGCTCCGCGAGCTTCTCGTTCAGCTTGTTCGTGTTGGTGACGTAGCCCTCGTACAGCTTGAAGTGGATCTCGAGCGTCTTGTCCGAGATTCCGTTCAGGCCACTCAGGTCGAATGTCTTGGGCGAGTAAGTCAGATTAGCCATCGGTAGAACTCCTTTCCGGATTCCGGCCGCGCTCCGCGCGGCTCCGCGTGCGTGAAAACGAGCTTCGCCCCGCCGTGCTGCGAGTCCGGAGCGAGAGCGGCGATCATATGCGATTCCCCGCGCGCGGCGCGACCTCGCCGCGTCCGATTCCGGAGAGCCGGCGCACCTCCTCTTTCCATCGGCCGCAGTGCCTCGGGACGTCTTGTTCCGCCCCTTGCCGGGCATCACAGAGCCGGCCGCAAAGGCCGGGCCCGTCGGGATCGCCGCATGCACGTCGCCCGGCGAGCGAGCCCATCTGTTCAGTCCTGAATTCGCGGACCGAAGCGTGGATCGATGTCCGTCGGGCAGCGCGTGACGAACAGCCGGGTACGCCACTTGCTCTCCCGCAGTGCGAAAGGAGAACGAAGATGACAAAGAGACTGACCTATGTTGCGCTCGTCCTGATGACGGCGCTCACACTGGTGGGCTGCGGCTCGCTCAACCAGCAGACGCCCGACGAGTGGGATGACGCGGCAATCGAGGCCGACATTCGCTCGAATATCGCCACGCGGGTGCCGGAGAAGACCTTCGCGGTCGAAGTCGCCGTCGAGAACGGCGTAGTGACCCTCTCGGGCCACGCAGCCACTGAAGAACAGCGGACGAAGATCACCGAAGCCGCCCAGTCGGTGGACGGCGTCAAGCGAGTGATCAACAATATTCACATCCAGTAGGTACACTGTGAGGGAGCGCCGTGCCGGCGCTCCCTCACCCCAACGGGTCCCGCGCGCGTGCTCAAACGCCTTCTACCGATCCTGGCTCTTCTCGCCGCCGCGTGCGGCGAGCCTCCGGCCGCCGTTCCCGCCGCGCGCGAGCCGATCGCCATCCGCTACGTCGTTTCCGACGAGCTCCCGATCCGCGAAGCGAAAAGCGACGCCAGCCCCTCGCTCGCCACGTTCCGGACCGGAGAGCGCGTCTCCGTTCTCGCCGATGAGGGAGGGTGGTCCGAAGTCCGGATCACGTTCGACACCTCCGGATGGGCGCGATCCTCCCAACTCGCCAACGCCCCGCCCGGCGACGCGGCCGACAGCGGAGGGGGATCCGACTCCCCCCGCTTCAAGGTTGCCCCTTCTCCTGTATTCAGCCCCGGGGGCACCAAGGGAGAGATCTTGCTCGAGGCGACCGTGAACACGGACGGGGAGATCGCGAACGTCCGGACGCTCCGGAACACGACGGGACGCTCGGACCTGGAGGCGCAGAACGTCGCCGAGCTCCGCCGGTCGTCCTTCTACCCTCTCCTCGTGAACGGCGCGCGAAAGACATTCATCTACGAGCACCGGATCACGTATTGAGAGGAGAGGCTGGTCGAAGGAGTCAGGGGAAAGGGAGAGAGCCCGACGGAGGGATCCCCCCTTCGCCTTGACTCCTTCGCCGTGACGGGCAGCGCAGCTCGCCGTCCGACGAGGGGGAATCTCCAGCCGCTCGGTGCGTTCTACGACCGGCAGGAGCTGCTCGAGATCGCATGCAATTTCGCTACGACATCCGCAACGTCGCCATCATCGCCCACGTCGACCACGGCAAGACCACGCTCGTGGATGCCCTCCTCCGCCAGACGGGAGCGATCCGCGCGAATCAGAACGTCGGCGAGCGCGTCATGGACTCGAACGACCTCGAGCGGGAGCGGGGAATCACGATCCTCGCGAAGAACACCTCCATCCGCTACGAGGTCGACGAAGTCGACGCCCTCGGGAACCCGGTGCACCATGAGGTGACGCCGACGCGCACCGGCCGGGAGCTCCCCGCCGATTTCGTTCATCCGACCGAGGTGAAGATCAACATCGTCGACACGCCGGGCCACGCCGACTTCGGCGGCGAGGTCGAGCGCGTCCTCTCGATGGTCGACGGGGTCATCCTGCTGGTCGATGCGGCCGAGGGGCCGATGCCGCAGACGCGGTTCGTCCTCCGGAAGGCGCTCGGGCTCGCTCTGCTGCCGATCGTCGTCATCAACAAGATCGATCGCCCCGACGCCCGTTCCCAGGAAGTCCTCAACGAAGTCTTCGATCTGATGATCGAGCTCGGCGCGACGGACGAGCAGCTCGAGTTTCCCACGCTCTACGCCTCGGGGCGCGACGGCTATGTCCGGCTCGACCCGGACGATGGAAACAACGACGTCCGCCCGCTGCTCGACGCGGTCCTCAAGCGCATCCCTCCGCCGCGGGCGAAGACCGGCGGCAATCTCCAGCTCCTCATCAGCTCCATCGATTACAACGAGTACCTCGGCCGGATCGGCATCGGGCGGATTCAGCGCGGGAAGATCGCGCAGAACGACGACGTCGCTCTGATCGAGCGCGACGGGAAGATCCGGAAGGGGCGCATCACGAAGCTCTACGTCTTCGAGGGCCTCCGCAAAGTGGACACGGAGGAAGCCACCGCGGGCGAGATCGTCGGCGTCGCGGGATTCGCGGACGTCCAGATCGGCGAGACGCTGGCGGCGGTCGCCGACCCCGAGCAGCTCGAGCCGATCGCGATCGACGAGCCGACCGTCTCGATGTTCTGGCTCGTGAACGATTCTCCGTTCGCCGGGCTCGAAGGAAAATTCGTCACCTCGAGGCACCTCCGGGAGCGGCTCGAGCGCGAGCTCCGGAAGGACGTCGCTCTCCGCGTGAGCGAGACGGGACACCCGACCGCTTCGAGGTGTCCGGCCGCGGCGAGCTCCATCTGTCGATCCTCGCGGAGAACATGCGGCGCGAGGGCTACGAGTTCGCGCTTTCCCGCCCGCAGGTGATCACCAAAGAGGTCGACGGCAAGATCCTCGAGCCGTGGGAAGCTCTCGTCGTCGACATCGAGGAAGCGCACGTCGGACCGGTCATGGAGATGCTTCAGCTCCGGCGCGCCGACATGACCGACATGGCCAACCCGGGCACCGGCCGCGTGCGGATCGAGTTCAAGATTCCGACGCGCGGCCTCTTCGGGCTCAGGACCGAGTTCCTCACGGAGACGCGCGGAACCGGACTGCTCTACCACACGTTCCTCGAGTACGGACCGTGGAAGGGAGATGTCGCCGAGCGGAGCCGCGGAGCGCTCATCGCGAAGGAGCCGGGAGAGACCACCGCCTACGCAATCGCGCCGCTGCAGGAGCGCTCGATCCTCTTCCTCCCGCCCGGAGTGAAGGTGTACAACGGACAGGTCGTCGGCGAGAACTCGCGCGACGCCGACATGGTCGTCCAGATCGCCCGCGAAAAAGCACCTCACGAACATGCGCGCCTCCGGATCGGAGATCGCCATCCCCCTGGACACTCCGCGCGCGATGACCCTCGAACAATGCCTCGAGTGGATCGATCACGACGAGCTCGTGGAGGTCACGCCGAAGTCGATCCGGATCCGGAAGAAGATCCTCGACCACGCGCAGCGGAAGACCGCCTCCAAGAAGGTCGCCGAGATCGAGGCGTGAGGCAGGGACCGCGCCGGTCGTACGCCTGACCTGACGCGGAACGGGGACCGCGGCGCCTACGAGGGCAGCTGCCCCGGGAGCAGGTCGCCCAGGCTTCCGACGTCTCTGGCGAGCATCGCGATCATCTCCTCGGCCGAGACGGCGGGGCTCACGAGGAAGCCCTGCATGACGTCACACCCCTTCTCCGCCAGGAAGCGCTTCTGCTCTTCGGTCTCGACACCTTCTGCGACGACGCGGAGATTCAGCCCTTTCGCCATCATGACGATCGCGGCCACGATCGCGCGGTCCGCCGGCTGGCGGCCGAGGTCTTTCACGAACGACTGATCGATCTTGAGGCAGTCGATCGGAAAGCGGCGCAGATGGTTGAGCGACGAGTGTCCGGTCCCGAAGTCGTCGAGAGCGATTCCCACGCCGAGCTCGCGAAGGCTCTTGAGCACTTCGATCGTCCAGTCCGTGTTCAGCATCGCGACGCCCTCGGTGATCTCCACGTCGAGGGCTCCGGGATCGAGGCGCGACTCCTCGAGGATGCGGCGCAGCTGCGGGACGAGCTCTCTCTGCTGGAACTGCCTGGCGGAGAGGTTGATCGCGACGCGCATGTCCGGATGGCCCGTCGAGCGAAGCCGTCGCAACTGGCGGCACGCTTCCCGGATGACGAACTCTCCGATCGGAAAGATCAGGCGAGACTCCTCGGCCACGGCGATGAAGCCCGCCGGATAGACGATCCCCAGATCCGGGTCGCGCCAGCGCAGAAGGGCCTCGGCTCCGACGATGGCCCCGCTCGAGAGGCTGATCTGGGGCTGGAAATGAAGCATGAGCTCGCGGCGCTCGATCGCCCGCCGGAGGCGGTTCTCCAGATTGAGACGATCGAGCGCGCGCGCGTTCATCGCGGGCGTGCAGAGCTGGAAGTTGTTCCGACCCAGCTCCTTCGCCCGGTACATGGCACTGTCGGCGTTCTTGAGTAGTGCCTCGGGGTCGGCGCCGTCGATCGGGTACAACGCGATTCCCACGCTCGTCGTGACGAACAGCTCGTGACCCTCGATGCGGAATGGATGCGCGATCGAATCCAGGATCTTCTGAGCGACGGTCGAGGAGTCCGACTGCGCCGGAAGGTTCGAGAGGAGAATCGTGAACTCGTCTCCGCCGATCCTGGCGACGGTGTCTTCCCCGCGGAGCGACTCGGCGAGTCGATCGGCCACGGCGCGGAGGAGCAGATCGCCGATCGTATGCCCGAGCGTGTCGTTGATGAACTTGAAGTGATCGAGGTCGAGGAACATCACCGCGACGTGCCCACCGAAACGCTGCGCGTGCGCGATCGCGACGGAAAGGCGGTCGAGGAACAGCATCCGGTTGGGAAGGTCCGTGAGGGCATCGTGGTACGCCTGATACTCGATCTGCCGCTCGGCTTCCTTCCGATCGGTGATGTCGATGATCGTCCCTTCCATGATCGTGAGCTCGCCGTTCTCGTCCGGCATCAGCGAGATGTTCTCCAGAACCCAGACCGGCTGCCCGTCGCGCCTGCGGAAGCAGACCTCCCGGTTCACGGCGGACCGACGCGCCTTCAGATCCTGCACGAGCGTCTCCCGCTCCCGCGCGTCGAAGTAGACCACCGTGGCGTCCTGGCCGATGAGCTCCTCGCGCGAGTCGTAGCCGAAGATGCGCGCGCAGGCTTCGTTGCAGTCGAGCACCCGCCCGTCGAGCGTGTTCCGGTAGACGCCGGCGAGGTTCCGCTCGAACAGGAGCCGGTAGCGGCGCTCCGACGCCCGGAGGGCGGCCGCGTCCCGCTCGCGCTGAATCGCGGCCGCGAGCGCGTCGGCGGCCGCGCGCAGCGCTTCCGTCTCCGGTCGGGACCAGACGCGATTCGCGGTGCAGTCGATCCACTCGATGACTCCCCACAGCACCGCCTGCGGGACGATCGGCACCAGAACTCGCGAGCAGCTTCCTTCGTGCGCATCGATCTGCACGATCTCGCCGCTGGCGAGCCGCTCGGAGGCGCGCGCGACATCCCCCCCCGTGGCCGCCGCGTCCCGGTCCTCGGCTGGCGCCCCCGGCGCGTTCCACGCATGGGAGAGGACGAGCCCCTCCTCCGGCTCCCGCCGTTCGAGAATTCTGACGCGCGACACCCCGGTGGCCTCGCCGAAACGAGCCAGAACCGCGTCGATGTCCGCTCTCCAGTCGATCGTCCGGAGAAATCCTTCCGCGGCGAATGCGACCGCACCGAGGATGCGGTCGCGACGCTCGAGCGCCTCCTGCGCTCGCCGTCGTTCCGTCACGTTCCGAAAACTCCACACGCGTCCGACCGGAAGGCCGTCGAGCCACTGCGGGATCGAGTTGCGCTCGAACACGCGTCCGTCCTTGAACTCGACCGTGTCGAAGCTCTCCGCCTGGGGATCCCGATAGAGCTCGTGGATCTTCTCGAGGAACTGCTCGGGAGAACCGAGCTGATCGAGCACGGCGGCGAGGAGACGATCGTCTTCCCCCATCGCGATCAGCTCGCGGGGGAGGTTCCACATCTGAGCAAAACGGCGGTTGTAGGAGACGATCCTGCCGACGCGGTCGACGACGAGGATGCCGTCGGCGGTCGACTCGAGCGTCGACTGCATGAGCGAGAGAGTGTGCTTGAGCTCATTCTCGGACTGGCGCCGCCTGGTGACGTCGCTCGCGATCACGAGCGCGGCGGGCTCCCCGTCCCCCCAGTACGGCAGCGAGGTGACCTCGGCCTCGACCATCTTCCCGTCGAGCCGGACGAACCTCTCCTCCGTCCGCTCGACTCCGACGCCCGACGTCACTCTCTGCATGCGCTCGAGCGCGGCGGAACGGCTGCTCGGATGGATGAAGTCGATCGCGGGGCGGCCGAGAACCTGCTCGAGCGACTCGGCGCCCAGCATCCTGAGGCCCGCGGGATTCATGTACCCGATGATTCCCCGCCGCTGGAGAGCGATCAGGTCGGGCGATTGCTCCACGAGCTCGCGATAGCGCCGCTCCCCTTCGCGGAGCTTCCGCTCGGTGATCTCCCTCTCGGTGACGTCGAGAGCGGTCAGGACGATCCCGGCCGGCCGCCGGTCCCAGTCGCGCACGACCGAGCCGGACACGTTGACCGGAACGATCCGCCCGTCCTGGGCGGTCCAACGCATCGACCGCTCCCGGAAGGTCCAGCGCTGCAGGGCCGTCGCATTCGGGTCCGACCACTCGTCTCCCACCAACTCCCCGATCGGCAGACCCGCGATCTCGCTCGCGGAGTACCCGAAAAGCTCGGATGCCGCCCGGTTGATGAACCGGATCTTCTCGTCGAGATCGACGACCACGACCGCGCCCTGCATCGTCGCCAGGATCTCGCCCGCCGCGAACGTCGGGGTCAGCTCCACCAGACGGAAATGGGTGATCGCGTACCAGGCGAGGATCACGAATCCGACGATCCCGACGAACCCGAACGGGAAGATCTCGACACCGAGAGAGGGGAGAAAGTCGACGAGACCGATGTGACCGATCACGATCGCCCAGAGGAGGACGCGGCTCCGCCTCCGCTCCTGGTTGACCGGATGCTTGCCCGCCTCGACGACGTAATGGCGAACGCTCGCGCTGAGCAGGAAGAGAAAGAAGATCAGAAAGGGGATCGACGACGCGTCGTACCGCGTGTAATAGCCCCAGTCGTAGAGGTAGAGCCCGGGGAGGAGCCAGTCCGTCGTGATGAAGACGATCGAGAAGATTCCCCCCACCGCCCAGGCCGCCGTCACCTGAACAGATCGCCCGGCGAGCTTTCCGAAAAGCGTGAGCGTGAAGTGATAGAGGGCGACCGGGATGAAGGGAACCCCGAGATACGCAACACGGGCCCAGAACAGGGCCGTCGGCTCGTTCGCCGACCAGTACATGAGCGCGAACGAAAAGAGCCAGATGGCCGCCGCGCCGCTGAGCAGAAGGAACCGGCGCGCGAGCAGGGAGAAGGACTCGCGAACGGCGATCAGAAGGCCGAACGTGAGGATCCCGACCGACAGGAGCAGGTTCGGCAGCCCGGCCACCGTCAGGTCGTAGCTCGACGCGTACAGGGGCAACATTTTCACCATTGTCGCCGATCCTGCCGCGCCCGCCAATCGGCACCCCTGTTGCAGCCTCCGACTGAGCTCTCACCACCCGCGCACGGGGCGCCATTCGTCGACGACCCGCCCGCCTTCGACGATCCAGTAGCGGTCGAATTGCGCGGCCGTGAGGCATGAGTGATTCGGCACGATTCGGAGCTTCGTCCCGATGCCGATCGCTTCGAAATCGATCGGCGCGTTCCCGCGGATCTGCCCGTGCTCCTGAGAGATCGACACGATCTTCATCCGTAGCGGACGCAGGTCCAGGTCGCAAACGAGCCCGTACCCGAACTCCGGGTCGATGTGGACGGGTCCCGCATCCTTCGAAAGGGCGAGAGCTCCGGCATCCACGACGACCTTGTTCTGGTCGGGATAAATCGAGACGACCGTCGCGAGGACCGACGCCGCGCAGGCGTCGAGAGTGCACGAACCAATCGCGACCTGGAAGGCGTCGTAGAACACGTAATTGCCGGGGCGCACTTCGTCGGCGTCCGGAATCGTCGCCACGACCGATGCGGTGGGCGTCGCCCCGATGCTCCGGACCAGCGTCGCATCGCCAACCTGAGCGCGGAAGCTCGTCAGGATGGAGGCCTCTTCGATCGCGATCCGTTCGATCTCCTCCCGGGATCGCGCCGCATACGAGTGTCCGGCGTGCGTGAGGAGTCCTTTGAGCTCGACGCCCCGCGACTCCGTCAGCCGCCGGGCGAAGGCGACGCTCGCCGGATCCAGCGGATCGACGCCGGAGCGGCGCGCGCCGGAGTCGATCTTCAGAAAGACGCTGAATCTCACGGAATGGGTGGCCGCGAACTCCTCCATCCCGGCGAGGCCGGCCGGATGGTCCAGAAGGAGGTGGAGCCGGATGCGCTGCGCCAACGCCGCCGCCCGATCGAGTTTCCCCGGGTCGATCGGAACCGCGTACGTGATGTCGTCGAACCCCGCCCCCGCGTAGAACTCCGCCTCGGCGAGGGTCGACACGGTGATCGGCCCTCGCTCCGCGCCGAGCTGGATCCTCGCCCCTTCCAACGTCTTGTGCGTTTTCACGTGCGGCCGGAAGCCGACTCCGGAACCCGCCGCTTTCGCGCGCATGGCGTCGCTGTTCGCGCGGAAGCGTGTCCGGTCGACGAGGAAGGCGGGCGTCGGAACCTCGGAGAGGCGCATCGCTGCATTCTCCTTTTCCCTCCCTCTCTTCTCAAGTACGAGCCGGGGCCGCGCCCGAGGGATGGTCCGGCGTCGTTCGTCACGCACGGGTGTGCGAACTCGTCGTGGCCAGGGCCGCGCCCACCCCGTAGAATGCCCCCGGAACATGGAGGTCGTACATGGTCGTACAGCCAATTTCGGTCGCTCAGTTCGGTCTGGGGCCCATCGGGTCTGAGATCGCCCGCCTCATGCTTTCGAAACCGTGGGCAAGGCTCGTCGCCGCGGTCGATATCGATCCGGCCAAGGTCGGGAGAGACGCCGGTGAGGTCATCGGGCTGGGGCGATCCATCGGGGTCCCGGTCACTCCGACCCTCGATTCGAAAGTCGACGTCGTGGTTCACTCGACCGGCTCCCGCCTCCGCGACGTGCGCGATCAGCTGGTCGGCCTGCTCGGGAGCGGGGCCCACGTCGTCTCCACGTGCGAGGAGCTTTCGTTCCCGATCGATGTCGAGATTCGCGAAGAGCTCCAGCGCGTCGCCCGCGCGAACAACGCGACCCTCATCGGAACGGGCGTCAACCCCGGCTTCGTCATGGACAAACTCCCGCTGACGTTGACCGCCGTCTGCCAGTCCGTCGACTCGGTCGAGGTCTTCCGCGTGGTCGACGCCTCGCAACGGCGCGAGCCGCTGCAACGGAAGGTCGGTGCCGGCATGACTCGGGAGCAATTCAACGAGAAGGTTCGCGCGGGCCGGATCAAGCATATGGGCCTCAAGGAGTCGCTCCTTCTGATCGCCAACGGCCTGGGCGCCGAGCTCGACGAAGTCAGCGGGGAGGAGATCCTCCCGGTCATCGCGGAAGAGCGCATCGTGACTCAGTATCTCCAGGTCGAGGCGGGCCAGGTCGCGGGAGTCCACCAGACCATCCACGGCTCGATGAAGGGACGGCTGCGGATCAGCCTCGACATCAAGATGTTCGTCGGCGCGCGCGACGCACGCGACGAGATCATCATCAAGGGGATTCCCGATCTCCGCGCGCGCATCGAAGGCGGAGTCCACGGCGATCGCGCGACCGCGGCGATGGCGGTCAACGCCATCCCGCGCGTCATGGTCGCCCGCCCCGGCGTGCTGACGATGGACGACATCCCCATCAGTTTTCGCTGAGACGACGAGGTCCGGAGCCTCAGACCTCGGGCCTCAGACCTCAGATCGCAGGCTTCAGGGTCTGGGGTCTGGGGTCTGGGGTCTGGGGTCTGGGGTCTGGGGTCTGGGGTCTGGGGTCTGGGGTCTGGGGTCTGGGGTCTGGGGTCTGGGGTCTGGGGTCTGGGCCCCCCGGGCCCGGGACGTCAGGCGTCCAGGAGCCGGAGAGCGGATTTCATCTCGCGGTCGCGCACGAGGGTTTCCCACGGGGCGGGGCGCGCGAAGATGTATCCCTGGCCGAGCTCGATGTCGAGCTCGCGGCAGACGGCTGAGCTGCTCCTCGGTCTCGATGGCTTCCGCAATGGAGATCGCGTCGATCGTGTCCGCGCAACGCGCGACCAGCTCGACGATCCGCCTGCGGACCGGGTCCGTCTCGACGCCGTGAAACAGCGAATGGCCGACCTTCAGGTAGTTCGGTTTCAGTTCCGCCACCGCTTCGAGGGTCGCGTAGCCGGACCCGCAATCATCGATCGCGATCATGAATCCCATTTCCTTGAGCTCGTGCAGCCCGCGGCGGAAGGTGGCGAAATCGCGGATGGCTCCCCTCTCGGTCACCTCGAGGACGACCCTGTCGCCGCACGCCAGGAAGGGGCGCAGGACCTCGGTCCCGCGCTGCTGCATCTCGAGGATGAAGCTCGCCTCGAGGTTGAAGAACAGGAGGCCCGCGTCGCAAAGCTCCGTGAGGATCGGCTCGACGTTGCGGATGCAGAGCGCCTGGAGCTCCCATACGAGTCGGAAATCGCGGGCGAGATCGAAGATGACGTCCGGTTTTTCGATGTCGCTGCCCTGCGGGCCGCGCGAGAGCGCCTCGTGCCCGACGATGCGACCCGTCGCCAGATCGATGATCGGCTGATAGTGCGAAACGATCGAGCGGTCGCGGATGGCGCGATGGAGCCGCTCGCCCAGCGCCCGGATGAATCTCGTCTCCTTCCGGCCGGCCAGGTCCTTGGCCTCCCTCACCGCGTTGTAGAGGACGGCGGGCGAGCCGGCGTCGACAAGGCTGCATGAGGTCCCTCCCACGAACACCGCGACCTCGTCGGTCAACGCGGGATCGATGTCGATCTGCCGCAGCAGGCGCTCCGCTTCTGCTTCGAGGGTCTTGGCCAGCTGGTCCACCCCGGGCCCCGCTGCCTGCCTCGAGAAACAGTAGAAATCGTTCGATCCCGGATGGGAAATCGCGATCACGACGTCGTTCCCGAGAATGCCCGAGAGCACCACCTGCAGGCCGCGCACGAACTCGCGCCGGATCAGATCGAACGACTCCCACGATTCGCGTTCGCCGAGACGGAAGAGCGGCTCGATCTCGAGGCAGAAGACCGAGATCGCCTCTCCCCGCGCGATCAGGTCGCGGTACTGGCCGAAGACCAGCGCCAGAGAGGCGACCCGCGTCGTCGGATCGAACAGCAGCTCGTTCCATCGGGTCGGCGCCCCGGAGAGGGAGAGCTCGAGAAGGGATTCGTTCCGCGACTGGAGAAGCTCGTTGACCAGCCGCCGGAGATGGCGGGGCTGGAGAGTGCCCGGGAGCAGCCGATCGGCGCCCAGCTCGAACGAGCGCCGCCGCTCGCTCTCCGACGCGGCCGTGCTCATCATGACCGCCGGCATGCGTCTGCCGCGGGGCGTGGAGCGGAGGTAGGAGAGAAACTCGAGCCCGGAGGAGCGATGGAGCTCGATACGGATCAGAACGAGGTCGGGAGCCTCGGTCATCAGAAAATCGCAGGCGCGCCCCAGATCGGACGCCCACGTGACGCGGTAGAGCGGCTCCGGCAGCGCAGCCCTCACGAGGCGCGCGCTCACCGGATCGTCGTCGAGCAGCAGAATACGAGCCTGCCCCTGAGCCTGGTTCGCGATCGAGTTTCTGGATGGAACCGACACGGGTCTCCTCCCCTCTCCAGCGAAGGAGTACCCCCAGACGGATTTTCCCTACCCCCCCACCCGAAAAAAAAGACAAAACACCCCTGGCGCCCGGAGATCGGGCGCTCGGCGCGGTCCCGGAGGCCTCTTTCTCCGGTCGGCGCGGCGGGCTATTCCGCCCAGGAGTGGAGGGGGGCTGACCGGACTTCTGCCATGTGCAGAACCATTTCGCTCGGTCTATAGATGGCCGTGAGGCTGATGACGCCCCGATACCCGACGCGGAGCCGGTAGCCGGCGCCTGCCGGGATCAGGAGCCAGTCCCCTGGCCCCAATTCCTTCCCTTGAAACCAGGCCGAACCGCTCAGAACGAATCGGACGGCATCGCCATCCAGATGCAGCGTCGGCCCAATGTCCGAACCGGGACCCGCCACCGTGACGCTGGTCAGCAGCTCCTCGTCGCCACTGAAAGGAGGCTCCCACTCCCGGGCTGCCTCCGCGAGCCGCCCGATCTCCCCCGAAAATCGCGAGAGACGGTCGTCTTTCGAGCTGATGACTTCCTGAATCGAGGCCGTTCCCAGCGCACCCAGAACCAGCTCGAGGCGGATCAGGTACTCCTCCAGTAACGGTTGGGACATTCGTGAATCCATGGCTTCCCTCCTGCGGCGGGCCTCCTGCGAATCAGCCGATGGGGAACGTGATCACGTCGAAGGCGCGACGGACCGCGATCGAAGGTGCGCCTGGCGAGCTGCCACCACGTCCCGGTCTCCGGATCCAGGGTCCGGGGCACGGCCGCCTGGGCGCGGTCGCCGCAAAAAGGAACAGCGCGATGTAAAGGGAGTGGGTTTTGACGAACAGATTCTTACGCATGCAATCTCCTCCTGGAGCCCGTCTTCGTCGGGTCTCAATGAGAGGAGTTGCAGAATCGACCTTTTTCCTACCCCCCGTCAAAAAAAAGTCACATCGGAGGGGGGAGGAACAGGAGATGCGGCTGCCGGGGAGCCTCTTCCACGTAGCTGCGGACGTAACGGACGAGGTCGGTAGAGAGGTTCCCCGCCTCCGCCGCCTCGCGGAGATACGAAAGCGCCCGGAGAGCGCGCTCGTTGGAGCCTGCTTTCGTGAAGCGCTCGACCAGGGTGCGGCAGAGCGCCGGGACCTCCTGCGGGCGGTCGAGCGCAAGGAGCACCTCGGCCACGTCCAGCGTGATCAGCGCGGCATCGCCGGTGAATCCGAGCTTATCGACCTCGACTCGCGCCGACTGCAGCCGCTCGAGTGCTTCCTCGAGCCGGCCGCGTTGCCACCATCAGTCGGCCGAGACCCCAGCGCGCTCTCGCCTCTTCGGCGACCATCCCGAATTCGCGGAACACAGGAGCTGCCTGCAGAAAATAGATGGAGGCCATGTCCGCATCGTCGAGGTCGACTGACATCTGCGCGATGTTCAAGAAAACGAGCACCGAGCGTCCGCGATTCGCCGATCTCCTGCAGCGGCTTGAGGAGCGAGAGCGAGACCTCGCGCGATTCCCTCTTTCTGCCGAGATTGTAGAGCGCCCCGGCCTCGACCATCTTCGCGTGGATCTGGCGATGCAGATCGCCGTAATCGAGAAATGTCTGCGCGCATCGTTCCGCCAGCTCGAGGCACTCGCTCACGCGATCCGTTTCGACGAGGATCGTCGCGCGGACGTAGTCGGCCGTGGCGAGGTCGAACTCCGGGATCGGCTGCTTCCGGAAATGGCGTTCCGCTTCGTCCAGCGCCCAGAGGGCATCCTGGAACTCGCCGCGGAGGCGGAGCGCATTCGCGCGATCTTTCCACGCATTGCCTCGCGAGCGCGCGACCATGCCGGGCGGATACGAGCGGGGATCGAGAGCCTCCGACACTTCGATCGCGAGATCGGCGATCCGCTCGAACTCGCGGGGTGTCGAGGATCGCTTCCGCGCTTCCTCGAGCAGGGCCTCGACGAGGCCGACCGTGCAGACTCCGTCGATTCGACGAAGGTGCCCATGCCATCCGTCCGGAGCGATGCCGAGCAGCGTCGCGACCAGGTCGAGACCGCGAGCGCGCTCCTCGTAGAGGCGGAGAGACTCGGCGACCAGCAGATCGGCCCCGGGGCCCGGCTCCGCGAGAGAAGGAAGAAAGACGACCTCGCCGTCCCAGACGGCCGCGTCGTCGAGAGCGGTCGCGAACTCCACGACCGAGCCGTAGAGCTCCATGCACTCGGGACAGGAGCTCAGATGCGCCTCGGTCTCCACATCCGCCGAAGCGGAGCTCTCGACGAGGGCGTAAATCCGGTCGCGATCGCAGGTCATGGAGTCACCTTCCCATTGGTTAGACGGACATAAATTTCATGTGCCCTCTTCAGGCACTTCGAGATCAGCTTTTCCGCGTACCGGTTGGTCGTGTCCATCTGCTGGGCGACCTCGATCGCGCTGCACCCCTCGAAATAGCGCAACCTCAAGGTATCGCGGCACTTCTGGTGCAACCGGGAGAGCGTTTCCCGAAGCGTGATCCGCGTCGCGACCGCATCGTCGAGCCCCTCGGCCGCCGGGTCACCCCGTCTCAGAATGTCCGCCGGAAGCCCTTCGGTCCGCCCGTGAGACCGCCAGTAGTTCCGGCTCGCGTTGCACATGGCGCCCACCAGCCAGGAACGGACGTTCCGCACCTGGTCGGCGGCGGAAAGGTAGGTGACGAAGACCTCCTGGATCAGGTTCTCGACGTCCGAGACGGGAATCTTGAACTTCTGGCACGCGAGGTAGTGCAGGAGATTGTAGTGAAGACGGTAGACGTCTTCGATCTCCTCGTCGGTCCGATTCCGCGTTTGGACCTGATCGGTGCTCAAAAAAGGTCTCCTCTCCACGGCCGGGGCCGCGGCTCTACCGGAGGCTGCCCTCTCGCAGGGCAGCCATTGTAGCGTCGCTCCGACGAAACGGCCACAGGAGATCCGTGGCCAGCCCCCCGGCGGAACGGCAGGCGGGTATGCTCCCCCGCCATGATCCGCCGCTTGATCGGGCCGGCCGTTCTCCTTACGATCAGCTGCCGAACGGCCTCGCCTCCCATGCCGCCTTCACTCGACTCCATCTCCGAGAGTTATGTCCGCCTCGTCCTCGCCATGGGTCTGCACGACGCGGACTATGTGGACGCCTACTATGGACCTCCCGCCCGAAGGGAGGAGGTCGAGGCGGAGTCCCCGTCTCTCGAGACGATCCGCGCGACGGCCCGGGATCTCCTCGGCGCGTTTCCTTCGGACCCGGGCGGCGACATCCCGGTCGCCGGGACGGACGAGGAGACGATGCTCCGGCTCCGCAGACACTACCTGCGCCGGCAGATCGAGGCGCTGGTGACCCGGGCCGACATCCTCCTCGGCTCGCGCCTGACTTTCGACGAGCAGGCCGTCGCGCTCTACGACGCAGCGCCGCCCCGGCACACCGAGTCCGAGTTCGCCGCGATTCTCCGGAGACTCGAGCAGCACGTGCCCGGCGAGGGTCCGCTCACCGAGCGGCTCGAACGATTCCGGAGCGAGTTCGTGATCCCTCCCGATCGGCTCGACGCCGTCTTCCGTGCGGCGATCGACGAATGTCGCGACCGGACGCTCGCCCACTTCGATCTTCCGGAGGGAGAGAGCTTCCGCCTCGAGTACGTCACGGGAAAATCGTGGAGCGGATACAACTGGTACCAGGGAAACTATCAGAGCCTCATTCAGGTCAACACCGATTTCCCCATTTACGTCGAGCGGGCGATCGACCTCGCGTGTCACGAGGGCTACCCGGGACATCATGTCTACAACGCCCTTCTCGAAAGCCATCTCGTCAGGGAGCGCGGGTGGACCGAGTACTCCGTCTATCCGCTCTTCTCGCCGCAGTCGCTCATCGCCGAGGGGGCGGCGAACTTCGGAATCGAAGTCGCCTTTCCCGCCGACCGCCGCGTCGAGTTCGAGAAGACCGTGTTGTTCCCTCTCGCGGGCCTCGATCCCGCCCGGGCCGACGCGTACTGCGCCGTCCTCGCGCTCCTCGACCGCCTGAGCTATGCGGGCAATGAGGCCGCGCGGCGCTACATCAATGGGGAGATCACGGCGGACCAGGCTGCCGAGTGGCTCGCGACGTACGCCCTCTACTCTCCCGATCGCGCGAAGCAGCGCGTCCGCTTCATCGACCAGTACGGCGCCTACGTCATCAACTACAACCTCGGCAAGGACCTCGTCCGGCGACACGTCGAAGCGCTGGGAGGAACCGCCGGCGATCCCGAGCGGCGGTGGGAGATCTTCGAGGAGCTGCTGTCCTCGCCGCGGCTCCCCTCGACGCTGGCGAACTGACGGGTGGTTCGTCGGTCGCCGACAGAGCCGACCGTCATCGGGTTTCGAGGAGGGTCAACCTTTCGCCCGGCGCATGCTCGCTCGGCTCGGTGCCGCGGCGGAAGAGGCGCGCGCCGCGGCGGCCCGCGAGCGTGATTTCGCCGTCCTCGATCCGGAGGTACGCGCCTTCGCGGAGCCCGAGAACGGGCGTGTCGTTCATCTCGTGAAATTCGCGGATGCGCTGCTCCCGCGTCTCCCCCATGTGCTTCGACGACGCGTCGGGATCGATGTAGTGGGGGTTGATCTGAAACCGGATCAGTCCGAGCGCGTCGAAGGTCGGCGGATAGACGATCGGCATGTCGTTGGTCGTCTTGATCGTGGGAGAAGCGATGTTCGTCCCCGCGCTCGATCCGATGTAGGAGTGCCCTCCCTCGACCGCACGTCGAATCTCCTCCACCATCCCGGTCTGAATCAGGCGCGTGAGGAGGCGGAAGGTATTGCCGCCTCCGACGAAGACCGCTTGCGCGTTGTGCACGCGCTCGCGCGGATCTCCATCGTGCGCGGATTCCACGGAGAAACCCATCCTGCCCAGGCGCTCGCGCGCCGTCCTCGCGTATCCGTCCATGTCGTCGAGCGCGAACGGCACGAAGACGATGCGCGAGCGCTCGCCCATGTAGTCGCGAATGGCGTCCTCGGCCCAGTCGAGAAACGATTCGCCGTGGATGGTCGAGTTGGAAAGCAGCAGAAGGCGGGTCATGGACGCGGATTGTATCGGCAATCTGCCGATGGTTTCCTTTTCCCAGCTCCCCGTGTCCAATAGCACGTGGAAACGATCGCTCGAGCGGGAGAAACCGCACACGTGAATGAACCTCTCGGAACGTTCCCCGGGATCGAAGGCTCCGGCGGCGAGAAAGAGCTCCTCGCCCGGATCCGCGCCGGAGAGAGGGCCGCGGCCGAGGCCCTCGTCGATGCGAACTATCGGCGGATCTTCGCCTACCTCTGTAAGTGCAGCGGAGATCCCGGGGCCGCCGAGGACCTCACGCAGGAGACATTCCGGAAGGCCTGGGTCGCCCTCGCCGGCTTCGACGGGCGCTCCTCCGTTTCCACGTGGCTGCACCGGATCGCGTACACGACGTTTCTGAACTCCATCCGCGGGCCGCGGCCCCTGCCGCTCCCGCAAGACCCTCCTCCCCTTCCAGATCCCGCGCCCTCGGCCGACGAAGTCGTTCACCGGAGGGAGGAAGACGCCGCGCTTCGCCGCGCCGTCCTCGAGCTTCCGGAAGCGCTCCGCTTCACGGTCACGGCGCATTACTGGGGAGAGATGACCGTCCGCGAGATCGCCGCCGCCGAGAAGATCACGGTGGTCGCGGTCCGCAAACGCCTCGCGAAGGCGCTCGCGCGCCTCGCAGACCGGCTGAACGAGGTGCCCTCATGAACCGCAACGAACAGATCGAACAGCGGCTTCGCGCCGTGGAAGCTCCGGAAGCCCCGGCCTCGCTCGGAGAGCGTCTCCGGGCGGCGATTCCCGAGGATCTCGCAACGCTCACTGCCTCCCGCACCCTCCCCGGGGCGCGGTGGTGGCAGCTCGCCGCGGCGATGGTGCTCATGATCGGCGGTGGGTGGCTGGCGTGGACCTGGACGCACGATCCGAATGTTCCCGTATCCGCGCCCGGCCACCTTGCGCCATCGCTCACCGCCGAGGTGCCAACAGCGCCTCCCCCTCCTCCGCGGGCGCACGCGACTTCATCGCCGTCGGAAGACTCCGGTGCGAGCGGCGGCACGGGCGCGGGCGTGCAGCAACGACCGCTGGACAGCCTCGCGTCGATTGCCGGCGTTGCGGCCATGACTTCACCGGAGCAGGAGCTCCGCCGGGAGAATCGCGCCAGGGAACCAGGTTGCGGACGCCCGAGAGCTGGGAGCCGAGGGAGGGGTTGAGGGCGGCATCCTCGGAGGCGTAGTCGGAGGAGTCGTGGGCGGGGTCATCACGACGCAGGCCGAAACTCCCCCGCTTCCGTCTGCTGCGCCTGGTCGCGTCGCCAAGTCGCGCCTCGCGGCTGCGGTCGCAGCGCAGGCACCCGCTTCCACGGGCGGCACCGCCGAGCCGAACGATCAGCCGTATGGAGACGTCTTTTTCAAGACCTACGGCACGAACCCGTTCATCGACACCGAGGACGACCGCCTCTCGACGTTCGGGCTCGACGTCGACACCGGCTCGTGGGGTGTCGCGCGGAGATACCTCGCGCGACGGGCATCTTCCGCCCGCCGAGGCGATCCGGGTCGAGGAGATCCTCAATTCGTTCCGCTACGGCGACCGCGCCCCGGCGCGCGACGACTTCGCGATCTACAGCGACGCCGCTCCCTGGCCGTTCCCGCGCGGCGACCGCTATCACGCTCTGCGGTTCGGCATCCGCGCTCGCGAAGTCAGCGCGGCGAACCGCAAGCCGGCCACGCTCATCTTCACGGTCGACGTGTCGGGCTCGATGGCGCGGGAGGACCGGCTGGAGCTCGTCAAGAGCGCGCTCCGAGCTCCTCATCGGGCAGCTCGACGAGCGGGACCGCATCGGCCTGGTCGTCTATGGATCGAACGGTGAGGTCCTCCTCGAGCCCACCGGAGATCACGACGCGATCCGGCGCGCGATCGACCGGCTCACGCCGGGCGGCTCGACCAATGCCGAGGAAGGGCTCGTCCTCGCCTATCGGCTCGCGGACCGTTACTACCGCCGCGGCGAGATCAACCGGGTGATCCTCTGCTCGGACGGCGTGGCGAACGTCGGCCGGACCGGCCCCGACTCGATCCTGGCGGGCATCGGCGAGAGCGCGCGGCGCGGGATCGAGCTCACGACGGTCGGCTTCGGCATGGGCAACTACAACGACGTCCTCATGGAGCAGCTCGCCGACCGCGGGAACGGTCACTACGCGTACGTCGACTCGCTCGCGGAAGCGCGGAAGGTCTTCGTGGAGAACCTCACGTCCACCCTCCAGACGATCGCGCGGGACGCGAAAGTCCAGGTGGAGTTCGAGCCGTCGGCGGTCGCGCGCTATCGCCTCATCGGATACGAGAACCGCGACATCGCGGACCACCGCTTCCGGGACGACACCGTCGATGCCGGAGAGATCGGAGCCGGCCACGCGGTCACGGCTCTCTACGAGATCAAGCTCCAGCCGGGTCTTTCGCGGAACGAACGGATCGCGACGCTCCGTCTCCGGTACGAGGACGTCGACGGCGGCGATCGCGTCCGGGAGATCGAGCATCCCGTTTACGTGAGGGATCTGGTTCGGGAGTGGGACGAGGCGCCGGCGGCGCTCCGCCTCGCGACTCTCGCGGCGACGTTCGGCGAAACGCTCAAGCGCTCCTACTGGGCGAAGGACGTGGACGCCCGCCTGCTCGCGCGCCGCATCGACGCCCTCGCAGGCGAGACCCGCAGCGCCGACGTCGATGAGCTCGCAGCGATGGCGCGACGGGCGGCGACGCTGCTGGAGGAAGTAGGAAGTAGGAAGTAGGAAGTAGGAAGTAGGAAGAGGAAGTAAAAGTAGGAAGTAGGAAGTAGGAAGTAGGAAGTAGGAAGTAGGAAGCAGGGTGTCAAAGCCCGTCGATCAGCTCGTTAGGGAAATGAAAGGCCCCTCCGAATCGGAGGGGCCTTTCTATTTCCTGCTTCCTACTCTTCCCCGTTCACGCGAGCGCCGGAATGCCGACCGCTTTCATCACCATCTGCTCGAGCGTGGGGTCGTCGAGCACGAGCTCGTAGCGGACGCGGACGGCGGGCTTGTCGATCTTCAGCACGCTCGTGAGATCGATCGGGGTCCCCACGACGACGACCTCGCACGGCGTGCGGCGGATCGTCTCCTCGAGCTCCGCGATCTGCTCGGCGCCGTAGCCCATCGCCGGCAGGATTCCCGCGGCGTTCGGGTACTTCGAGTACGTCGCCGCGATCGAGCCGACGGCGTACGGATGAGGATCGACGATCGCGCCGCGCCAGCTTGCGTCGCGGCGACGAGCCCTGCGCCGTAGGTCATGCCGCCGTGAGTGAGCGTCGGGCCGTCTTCGATGACCAGCGACGGCCTTGCCGCGAACCATGTCTGGGTTCTCGCACGTGACGGGCGAGGCGGCGCGGATCACGGCGGCTTTCGGGTTGAGCTTCCGGGCGGCCGCCTCGATCGCGCGGATGTTGCGCTCGTTCCGCCGTGTCGCACTTGTTGATGAGGATCAGATCGGCCATCCGGAAGTTCGACTCGCCCGGGCAGTAGCGCGTCTCATGCCCGGCGCGGTGCGGGTCGGCGATGCAGATGTGGAGAGTCGGCCGGTAGAACGGCAGGTCGTTGTTTCCGCCGTCCCAGAGGATGACCTCCGCCTCGGCTTCCGCCATCTCGAGAATCCGCGCGTAATCGACGCCGGCGTAGACCACGAAGCCGCTGTCGATGAGCGGCTCGTACTCTTCCCGCTCCTCGATCGTGCAGCCGTGTCTGGCGAGGTCGTCATAGGTGGCGAATCGCTGCTGGCCTGCCGCGCGAGGTCGCCGTACGGCATCGGGTGACGGATCGCGACGACCTTCTTGCCGAGCTTCCGGAGGATTCGCGACACGTAACGCGTCGTCTGGCTCTTTCCGGCGCCGGTGCGCACGGCCGTGATCGCGATGACCGGCGACCTTCGACGGGAGCATCGTCCTGCTCGCGCTCGAGCAGCGAGAAGTCCGCCCCGTCCGCCATGCACGAGCGAGCCGGTGTGCATGACCTGCTCGTGCGAAACGTCCGAATACGAGAAGACGCACAGATCGACCCGTTGTTCGTGAATCAGCGCCGCCAGGTCGTCTCTCGGGAACGATCGGAATGCCCTCCGGATAGAGGGGGCCCGCAAGCACGGCCGGATAGTGCCTTCCGGCGATCCCCGGGATCTGAGCGGCGGTGAAGGCGACGACCTCGTACGACGGCGTCGTCACGGTAAACGGTATTGAAGTTGTGGAAGTCGCGGCCGGCGGCGCCGAGGATCGCGACACGGGTTCGTTTTCTCTCCATGCATTCCCCCCCACGCACGCGCGGCGGTCCTCCTCCATCGAAAGCAGGAACCCGCGTGCGCGCGGCTCACCACGCTTCGGATTCGATCTCGATCGGCGGCCCGGCGGCAGCGGCGACGGGCGCCGAAGGCGAGCTCACCCGAGTCTCGAACCGCCGGAGGATCTCGATCACCTTCGAGCATTCCTCGCAGCGGTTCCGCGGCTCGCCGCAGGGGACACCGTCTCCCTGCATCTCGTCGCAATGGGGATCCCGCGCGAACCGGAGGAGCTCGAGGACCATCTCGCGCACGCGCCGCTGCATCGGCCCGGCGGGAAGCTCCCTCCACGTCGCGATCAGGTCGTTCTCTTCGGGAGACAGCGGAAGCGGAACTTCGAGTCGGGTCATGAGTTCTCCGTTCTCCGTTCTCCGTTCTCCGTTCGCCATTCTCCGTCGCGCTGACCGTCCGCTTTGCCACGGAGCACGGGGAACGGAGCACGGAGAACGCTTTTCAGTCTTTGTCTATCGATTTCATGCCGATCTCGAACGCCTGCTCGTTCATCGGGATCATGGCGCACTTGTCCTTGAGCGCCTGGCGGATGGCGGTGAGGAACGTCTCCTTCGGGAAGAGCTGCGTCGCCGCCTGGAGCGCGCCGAGCGCGACGATGTTCTTGACCACCGGCTTGCCGAGGTCCGATGGCGATCTCGGTGAACGGCACCCCGACGCGCTTCACGCCCTGCCGGCGGCGCGGCGGAGTCCGTGATGACCGAGCTGTCGTAGATGATCGTCCCGCCCGGCACGCACGGTCGGCCCGAACTTGGCGAGGCTCGGCGCGTTGAAGGCGATGAGGACGTGCGGGCTGCGGCGAGGCCGGGGAGAGGACTTCGCTCTCGGCGACGTGGACGTCGGCGTAGGAGGTGCCGCCGCGCGACTCCGGGCCGTAGCTCGGGATGTGCGTCGCGTCGAACCCCTCGTTGATGCCGGCGTGGGCGATGAGCATCGCGGCCGTCTGCGCGCCGTCGCCGCCCGAGCCCGCGAGCTTGAGCGAGATGTCGTGCGGGGCGACGTGCGACGGGAAGCCGGTGCAGAAGCGCGGCGCCGGCGTTCGTCGCTCGCCTCGACGACTTCCAGGATCCGCTCGGGCTCGAACGAGGGCTTCGGCAGCGAGAACCAGCGGCTGCGCGTCGACGATCGTCCTTCTTCACGCCGAGCGGGAAGACCGGGAGCATCTGCTCCTCGACCCACTTCTCGGTCTCCTCGGGCGTCATCTTCAGGTGCGTCGGGCACTCGGCGAGCACCTCGACGAACGCGAAGCCCCTGTTCTCGACCTGGAGCTGGAGCGCCTTGTGGATCGCCTTCTTGGCCCGGTTGCGCTGCTTGGCGTTGAAGAGCGCGACGCGCTCGACGTAGACCGGCGCCGTCGAGCTGCGCGATCAGCTCGGCCATCTTCATCGGCTGGCCCATGAAGCGCGTCCGGCCGTCCGGGCTCGTCGCGGTCTTCTGGCCCATGAGCGTCGTCGGCGCCATCTGGCCGCCCGTCATGCCGTAGATCGCGTTGTTGACGAAGATGACGGTGATCGGGATGCCCGAGCTGCGCCGTCGAGACGATCTCGGCGAGGCCGATCGAGGCGAGGTCGCCGTCGCCCTGGTAGCAGACGACGATCGAGTCGGGGTTCGCGAGCTTGTGGCCGATGGCGACCGCGGGGGCGCGGCCGTGCGCGGCCTGCGTGTTGCCGACGTCGAAGTAGTAGTAGAGGAAGACGGAGCAGCCGACCGGCGAGACGGCGACGGTCCGGTCCTGGATGCCGAGCTCGTCGATCGCCTCGGCGAGGTACTTGTGCGCGAGGCCGTGCCCGCAGCCCGGGCAGTAGTGCGTCGACGTGCCCCTTGAGCCCCTCGCCGTGCGAGTGGCGCTCGAACTGGTCGTAGAAGACGGTGCTCATGCGGTCACCTCGCTCCGCGGCCGAGCACTTTCGCGACGATCTCCTCCAGCTGCGGCAGGACGCCGCCGAAGTGGCGGACGTGCTCGATCTCGGGTGAGTCGCGGACGCCGGCGTGCGCGAGCGCGAGCCGCAGCTCGTCCTCGAGCTGCCCGTTGGTGGCCTCGACGACGACGATCCGCTTGCGCGCTCGGCAGAGCGGTCGCGGAGCAGTCGATCGGGAACGGCCAGAGCGTGATCGGGCGGAAGAGGCCCGCGCCTTGATCCCCTGCTGCCGCAGGCGCTGGACCGCGCCCTTCGCCATCCGCGCCGGGGTCGTGCACGCGACGAGCAGGACCTCGGCGTCGTCGCACAGGTAGAGGTCGGCGCGCTGCTCGGCCGCCTGCATCGCCGCGTACTTCGCGATTAGGTGGACGTTGTGCGCCTCGAGGTCGGCTCGGCGAGGTAGATCGAGGAGATCAGGTTGCGCGCGGTGCGTCGCGGTCGCCCGTAGACCGCCCACTCCGGGATGCCCGGCTTGACCATCGACTCGGGCAGGGCGACCTTGCCGGTCATCTGGCCGAGGTAGCCGTCGCCGAGCGATGACGACGGGGTTGCGGTACTTGAAGGCGAGGTCGAACGCGAGCATCGTCAGGTCGAGCATCTCCTGCGGCGTCGACGGGCGCGAGGACGATCGCGTGCGTGTTGCCGTGGCCGAGGCCGCGGCAGGCGAGCTTGATGTCGGCCTGCTCGGGCGCGATGTTGCCCGAGGCCCGGGCCGCCGCGCATGACGTTGACGAAGACGCCGGGGACCTCGGCGCCGATCATGTACGAGATGCCCTCGAGCATCAGGCTGAAGCCCGGCGACGAGGTGAAGGTCATCGCGCGCAGGCCCGCGCCGCCGCAGCCGTACATGATGTTGACCGTCGGCGACCTCGCTGACCGCCTGCAGGAACACGCCGTCGAGCTTCGGCAGGAGCTTGGCCATCAGCTCGGCGCCTTCGGTCGAGGGGGTGATCGGGTAGCCGAAGAAGTGGCGGCAGCCCGCGAGGAGCGCGCCGATCGCCGCGGCGTAGTTTCCCTTGATGACGAGCGGCTGCGTCTTCGGGCAGCGGAATGCTCTCGTCCGGGATGTCGACCGGCTCGGGCGCGTCGGTGTGCCGCGCGCCGAAGAGCTTCTCCGGATCCTCGAGCTCGAAGTCGGCCCCCTCGGCGGATCGGCTGCAGGCCGTAGGGCTCGGGGCAGGCGTCGATGCAGAGACCGCAGCCGTTGCACGTGTTCGAGGTCGAGCATGACCGGGATGAGGCCGGTGAGCGGGTTGATCTCCGTCCCCATCGTGGATGCAGTGCTTTCGGGCAGGCGCTGATGCAGCGGCCGCAACCCTTGCAGTACTCCGGGAGGACGAACGGCTTCGGTCTTTCCTTCGGCACGTTACTCCTCCATCCGACCTTTTTGGAAAATCCCACACCCGGGGCGTGGAACGCTCTGGTGCGCGCCTCGGCGCCGCACGGTGCGCTAGACGGACGACGACCACGCGAGGTCCGGTCTCCAGAGGCCACTCTAGGGAGCGGACGGCGGCCGACAAAGGATGGGGGTCACGGCGCGGCGTGATTGGAATCACCAGGATGGGACCGGCCGTCGCGGAACGCGAACCTGCTCGAAATCAGCGGCTTACAGGAGTCTCGGTCGCTCGCGAGCGACCGCGGACCTCCGCCGTGTCGCGCTAGTTCCTCACCGTCTCGCCGGCGCGCGTGAGCGCCGCGATCAGCTCGTCCTGCTTGAGCGGTTTCGAGAGGTAGTCGTCCATGCCGGAGGCGAGGCATTTCTCCCGGTCGCCCTCGAGCGCGTGCGCGGTCATCGCGATGATCCGGATCGCCCTGCCCGCCCCTTCCCTCCGGCGGATCTCGCGGGTCGCCTCGTAGCCGTCCATGCGCGGCATCTGGCAATCCATCAGGATCACGTCGTAGCGCGCGCGCCGGAGAGCTTCCATCACCTCGAGGCCGTTGCCGACGGCGTGGGCCTCGAACCCGAGCTTCCGAAGCTGCATGAGCGCGACCTTCTGATTCAGCACGTTGTCCTCCGCGAGGAGGATCCGGACGCGCTGCCCCAGCTCCGCCGGAACCGCCGCGGGAAGCTCGGCGTCCGCACCCGCCCGCGCGATCTCCGCCACGGCCGGGGGAGCCGGCGGCGCCGGAACGCCGGCCTCGCGCGCGCCGCTCTTCGTCTCACGGAAAGCGCGGAGCTGCCGTCCGAGAAGCGCGGAGCTGAGCGCGTCGAAGAGCTCGGAACGCTCGACCGGTTTCGCGGCGCAGCGCGCGATCCCCTTCTCGGCCGCGGTCTTCTCGTCGACCCTCTCGCCGAGCGGAACGAGCATCACGAGCGCGCAGTCCGAGAGGGAGCGATCGGATCGGAACGCTTCGGCGAACTCCAACCCGTCGAGGCCGGGCATGCGGAGGTCGAAGAGAACGAGGTCGAACGGAGAGTCGCCCGCGGCGGCCTTGCGAGCGCGCTGGAGCGCCTCCAGCGGAGAGGGCGCAGACTCCCCGACGACGTGCCAGTCGGCGAGGTAATGCTGAATGATCCGCTGGCTCGTTTCCCCCGATTCGACGACGAGAACGCGAGCGCCCTCGAGGTCTCGGCGCAGAGCGTCGCCGGCGAGTTTCTTCTCCGCCCGCTTCTCGAAGGGGATGGTGAACCAGACCGTCGTTCCGACGCCCATCCTGCTGTCGAATCCGAGGACGCCGCCCAGGAGCTCGACGAGCCGGCGCGAGGTCGCGAGGCCGAGACCGACGCCACCGAACTCGCGCGTAGTCGAGCCGTCCGCCTGGGTGAACGCTTCGAAGAGCCGCGGGCGCAGCTCTTCCGGGATGCCCGGCCCCGTGTCCTGCACCTCGATCCGCACCAGGACGTGCGTGTCGGTGTCTCGGTCGCGCAGCACGCGCAGCCGGACCGAGCCCTCGCTCGTGAACTTCACCGCATTCCCCAAGATGTTCGTGAGCGCCTGGCGGAACTTTCCGACATCGCCGCGCAGGACCAGCGGGAGAGACGGGTCGACCTCGAGCAGGAGTTTGAGCGGCTTGTCGAGGGCAGCGACTTCCATGACCTCGAACACGCGGGAGATCGTCCGCTGGACATCGAAGTCGCCGACCGTCACGGCGGCCTTCCCCGCCTCGAGCTTGGAGATCTGGAGGATGTTGTTGATGGTCGCGAGCAGGCTCTCCGCCGACGAGAGCGCCGTCCTGACGTACTCGGTCTGCTCGACCGTCAGCTCGGTATCGAGAAGGAGGTCGAGCATTCCGATGACGCCGTTCATCGGCGTGCGGATCTCGTGACTGACGTTGGTGAGGAACTGCGACTTGAGGCGGGCCGACTCGAGCGCCGCATCGCGGGCGAGCGCCAGCTCCGCTTCGTAGCGCTTCCGGTCGGAGATGTCGCGGAAGATGACGCGCGCGAGGACCGGCCTTTCGGCGACCACCTTCGGGTTGAGTCCCCCTTCCACGGTCACCTTGTGTCCGTCCGCGTTCGCGAAGACGGTCTCGATGCGCTCCGATGCGCCGGAGAGCATCACGCGATCGAACACGTCGCTGAACGCTCCTCGCGCGCCGCCGTCGACGAGATCGTAGATCGAGCGGCTGGCGAGCTCCTCGAATCCGAGAGCGTTGAGGCAGGCGCGATTCGTGTGGAGAATCCGGCCGTCCGCGCCGATGCTCATGACCCAGTCGTCCGCGTGCTCGAAGAGATCCCGAAACCTCTCGTCGCTCTCCCGGAGGAGCTCCCGGAGATCGCCGGCCTCTTCGGCTGCTTTCGCCGCGCGCGCGGCGGCTTCCGCCAGATCGACCTGCGCGATGATCTGATGCGCCACTACCGCCAGCGCGCGCATCTGCGCGCCGCTCACCTGCCGCGGGTGGCGGTCCATCACGCCGAGGGCGCCGATCGCCTGCCCCTCGCGCAGCAGCTGGACCCCGGCCCAGAACCGGACGTTGGGCGGCGAGGTGACGAGCGGGTTCGCCGCGAAGCGCGCGTCCGTCGTCGCGTCGTTGACGACCAGGACGTCGGCGGCGGCGACCGTCTCGGAGCAGAACCCCATCACTCGATCCAGCGAATCGGAGGGGATTCCGATCCTCGCCTTGAACCACTCGGACGTCTCGTCGACGAACCCGATCACCGCAAAGGGAACGCCGCAGATCTCGGCGGCCAGCCGCGCAAGCTCGTCGTACGGAGGTTCCGGCTGACGGGTCAGACTGCGGATCGAGCGGAGCGCGCGCAGTCGGTCGGCCTCATTTCGGGCTAGCGGACCCATCGGAACCTTCCTGGGCGCGCCACGATGATCTCGCGCGCGCCGTGAGCTGGATCAACCTCGGGGATCGATTCGCATGGTACATGAAACCCATGAGGTTGCCCCGGCGCGGCGCATGACGTTCGGGCCGCTCCGCCCGTATAGAATGCGACGGTCAGCGGCGCGCTGCCGCGAGCAAGATTCCCGGACAGGAGATTCGATGAAGACACCCTCCCCGCTTCGCTCCCCAGGCTTGCGATGGGAGCCTCGTGATTCTCGCTGCGGCGACATCCTCCGCGCCGGCGCAGTCGCGCACCGTTGATCGTCAAGCGACCCCAGGCCGCGGCCGCGACGCTCCGGGATCGTGATCGACGCCGCTGCCCGCGCCCCGCTCGCCGAAGCGTTCGTCAGGATCGCACGAGGCAAGGCGCGTGACGACCGGAGCCGACGGACCTTCCCTTCTCCGACCTCGCGGCGAACCTACGAGCCTCGAGGTGACCCGCTTCGGTTACTTCAGATCCGCCCGGAACGTCCCTCTCGACCGGCGCGAACCGGGTCGAAGTCGCCCTCCAGGCCACGCCGGCCGTGACCGTGCGCGCGAAGAACGGCACGACATATTCGTTCGACTTCGCAATCGGTCGAGTTCGGATATGTCGTCGCTTCGTCGGGATGGCGGAGCGGGCCCAGCCCTGCACTTCTGCCGGACGACGGGCGAAGAGATGACATTCGGGACCAACGAGATGAAGACCGTCGACCATCCCGGGCGTCCGCAAGAGACGACCGCGTGCTGCTCGCTCGCTCCGGGGACGATCGCGCGCGTCACCGGCAGGAGCGAGAGGTCGTCGAAGCGACGATCAAGGAGACATGCAACGGGGCGGAGTTCTTCGTTCGCGGCCAGAACCGCGCGAACGGGAACTTCGAGGCGATCAAGCTTCTCGACGTCGAGAGCATCACGTTCTGATCGGCATCAGCGGGCACGGAGCGGCCCGCGGGCGTAACGAAGGCGCCGCCGCCCTTTGAGGGGCCGCCCTACGCCATTTCCCGCCCGATCGGGTAGAGCTTCCACCGCGCGTCGAAGTACGGCGTCCGCTCGTAGAACCAGTGCAGGCGCGCCCGCGCGTCTGCGCGGAACGCCGCATCCTCGCCGAGCTTCTTCATGAACTCGGCCTCGAGCGCCGGATCGGACTCGAGCATCCGGCGCGCGATCGGCTCCATCGCGTACGACTCGAAGTACTCGGTCTGCGAGAGCGGCTCGAGCATGAACCCCCACTGGAAAAACGAGTCCTCCGAGGCCGGCTCGAGGAGCAGCGCTGCAATCGTTCCGAGAGGCTGATCCGCCGGAACGCGGACCGAGTTCGCCGGAAAGGTCCACCTCACGCGCTCCGTCGCGATCCCCGCGGCGACGCGGACATGCCCCTCGAACGGCTCGCTCTCCACCTTCGGGTCCTGCAGGCGGTACATCTCCACCTCGATCGTCCTCGGCTCGGCAATCCGCTCCATGCGCACTCCGTGCGCCCCGAGCCGCTCGACGACCTCGGGCCAACCCGGCGGGATCCAGTAGGCGCGCGGCCGCGAGACGCTCTGCGCCACTTCGGTCGCGGCGTGGTACGGGATCGTCATCGTCACCGGCTTTCCCAGCCAGTCGACCACCACGCTTCCCGAGATCGGGGAAATGCGCTTGCTGGACTCGATCGCGAGGAACTCGATCGTCCGCTGATCCCCTTCGGGCACCTTCCAGCGGAGCGGGACGACGGGCGCGTTCCGCGATCGATCCTGCTCGATCGCCGCGCGCAGCGCCGCGCGGTCGCCGGCGATCACCTCGAGCGAGCTCTTGAGCGCGACCCAGGTTCCCAGCACGCGCTGCCGGTACGGCTTGAGCGAATGGTTCTCGAAGAGGATGGTCGGCATGTGGCGCGCGTCGCCGTAGCCGTTCGAGAACCGCGGCGTGGCGACCCAGCCGAAGATGCCGCCCTTCAGATCGTCGCCGCCGAAGATGAGCGGGCCGGGGATGTGCCCCACTGCCGGAGATCCTTCTCGACGCGCGGCTGGTAGGTCGTCGTGAGCCAGGAACCGATCGCCGGAGACCACCCGGCCTCGCCGTTGAAGCCGAACGTGATGTCGTACTGGTAGTCGGCGCCGTCCGTCACGTGGAGGTCGAGATAGAGGTCCGGCTGCCAGCGGTCGAGCGCGCCGAGGAGCGCGCGCATCTCGGCCGTGTCGCGCCTTCATGTAGTCGCGGTTCAGATTCAGATTGCGCGCGTTCGTCCGCCAGCCCGAGACTTCCGGCCCGCTCTGGTTGATGCGCGAGTAGCGCGACGAGCGCTCGTGCGCGTCGACGCTGAAGATCGGGATGAACAGAAAGTTCGCGCCGTCGAGCAGCTGCTTCTCGGTTCCGCGGACCGTCATGTCGCGGAGCAGCATCATCCCCGCGTCTTTCCCGTCGATCTCCCCCGAGTGGATCCCGGCCTGCGCGAGCAGCGTCGGCTTGCCCGATCCGCGAAGCCCCTCGGGCGTGAACCGCCTCTCCTTCGAGGCGATCACCATCCAGATGTCCCTCCCTTCGGGGCTCTTCCCGAGGGAGACCATCCGGAGCTGCGGGGCGGCGGCGACGAGCTTGCGGAGCCAGCTCACCGTCTCGTCGTAGGAGGGAGTCGTCGTCAGCCCGCTCCGCTCCGACGGCGTGACCCAGGGATCCGTCGCGGGGACGACGATCGATTCGCTCTTCCCGCTCCAGGGAACGTTCGGAGGGAGCACCTCGTCGAGCGAGCGGCAGCGCGGGAGGATCGGCGGCGAGGAGAACGGCGGGGAGGAGGACGAGGAGAATGGACGCGAGTTTCGACATGGCCCGCGGCATTTTAGCGTCTCCCGCGCCCGAGCCCGGCGTCTTCGCCGGCGTAGGGGCGCCTTGCGGGCGCCCGGAATCTCCGTCAGCGCGAATCGAAGGTCCGGGCGGCCGCAGGCCGCCCCTACGTGAGAAAAAGAAGGGCTCAGCATCCCTGCTGAGCCCTGCTCCCTGACGACTTGTCCCTGACTCCTTGCGATTACACCGCCACTTCCGCGGGCAGCTCCGCGTCGCGGCGGAGGCCGTCGGCCTTGTCGGTGCGCTCCCAGGTGAACTCCGGCTCGCTCCGGCCGAAGTGCCCGTAGGCTGCCGTCTTCCGGAAGATCGGACGGCCGGAGGTCGAGGCTCTCGATGATGCCTTTCGGCGTCATGCTGAAGTGCGCGCGGATGAGGTCGGAGATCTTGTCCTCGTCGATGCGCGCCGTGCCGAAGGTGTCGACGGCGACCGAGACCGGCTCGGCGACGCCGATCGCGTACGCGAGCTGGACTTCGACCTCGTCGGCGATGCCGGAGGCGACGAGGTTCTTCGCGATGTAGCGCGCCATGTAGCAGGCCGAGCGGTCGACCTTCGTGGGATCTTTCCCCGAGAAGGCGCCGCCGCCGTGGCGTCCACGCCCGCCATAGGTGTCGACGATGATCTTGCGCCCCGTGAGGCCGGTGTCGCCCTGCGGCCCACCGACGACGAAACGTCCCGTCGGATTGATGTGGAAGACGGTGCTCTGATCGACGAGGCCCTCGGGGAGGACCGGCCGGATCACCGATCTCGATGATCCCCTCGCGCAGCTCGTGGTTCGAGACCACGGGCGAATGCTGCGTGGAGACGACGACGGCCGAGACGCGGACCGGACGCTTGCCCTCGTACTCGATCGTCACCTGCGATTTGCCGTCGGGGCGGAGGAAGTCGAGCTCGTTCGAGCGCCGGACCTCGCGAGAGCCGCCGCGCGAGCTTGTGGGCCAGCATGATCGGGAGCGGCATCAGCTCCTCGGTCTCGCGGCAGGCGTAGCCGAACATCAGGCCCTGGTCGCCCGCGCCGCCGGTGTCGACGCCCTGCGCGATGTCGGGCGACTGCGGGTCGATCGAGGAGATCACGGCGCAGGTCTCGTTGTCGAAGCCGTATTTCGCGCGCGTGTAGCCGATGTCGCGGATCGTGCTCCGGACGATCGAGGGAAAGTCGACGTAGGTACGCGTCGTGATCTCGCCCGAGATCATCGCCAGCCCCGTCGTGACGAGGGTCTCGCAGGCCACGCGCCCCATCGGGTCGTCGGCCAGGACTGCGTCGAGGATCGCGTCCGAGATCTGGTCCGCGATCTTGTCGGGATGCCCCTCGGTGACGGACTCCGACGTAAACAGGTACTTTCGATTGGGTGCCATTCGTGCTCCTTGGGAACTGAGTCGGCGGGTATTGTAGGGGCTGCGCCGCGCCGGGTCTAGGCGTCTTGGAGTCTACGGGTCTAGGGGTCTAGGAGTCGGTCTGGCGTCGGAGAGTCCAGGCGTCGGCCCTGTCCTAAAGCCGCGGTGACCCCTCTTTTCTTCCTCACGATTCCGCCAGACTCCTGACTCCAGACTCCCGACCGACTCCTAGACTCCCAGACGCCTGGACTCCCAGACGTGGTGGCGCGCGGGCCGGACTCAGCTGGGCGTCGGCTTTGCACTGGGAGGCGGGATGCTACAGCCCTCTCATCTGCCGCGCTACGCGCAGCTCGCGCTCCTGTTCACTCGTTACGGCCGGAAGGATTTCCATCTTTCCACGGATCCCGAAGAGGAGCTGGCGGCCCTCCCCGAGAAGGATGCGCAGCCTCTCGAGCCGGAGGTCGAGCAGAGGGCGGCGGCGTTCGCCGCCGCGCTCGAGGACATGGGCCCGACGTTCGTCAAATTCGGGCAGGTCCTCTCGACGCGGCCCGACATCGTTCCCCCGCCCTACATCGAGAAGCTCGAGGAGCTGCAGGACAAGATCGAGCCCTTCTCGTTCGCCGACGTCGAGCGGATCGTCGAAGAGGAGCTCGGCGGCAGGATCTCGAAGATCTTTGCCGACTTCGACAGCGTTCCCGTCGCCGCCGCATCCCTCGGCCAGGTGCACAACGCCGTGCTCCGCGACGGCCGCGAGGTCGTCGTCAAGGTCCAGCGGCCCGGCGTGCGGCAGTCGGTCGACGAGGACATGAAGGTCTTCGCGGAGATCGCCGCGTTCCTCGACAAGCACTCGGCGGTCGCCCGCCGGATGAACCTGGTCGGCAGCGTCAAGCAGGCCCGGCGGAGCTTCATCGATGAGCTCGACTACCACCACGAGGCGCGGAGCATCCAGACGTTCCGCCGCAATCTCGCCGACTTTCCGGAGATCTACGTCCCCGAGGTCCTTCGAGACCTGACGACCACGCGCGTGCTGACGATGGAGCTGATCCACGGCAAGAAGGTCTCGAAGATCACGCCGCTCGAGATCATCGACCACGACTACGCCGGCCTCGCGGACGCGCTCACGAAGGCGTACCTCAAGCAGATCTGCGTCGACGGGGTCTGGCACAGCGATCCGCACCCGGGGAATGTCTTCGTCCGCGACGATCAGGTCGTTCTTCTCGACTTCGGCATGACGAGCCGCATCGGCGGCGACATGCAGGACGAGATCGTCAAACTCCTCCTCGGCGTCACGGAGAACCGCGGCGAGGAAGTCGCGGAAGTCTGCATGCGCGTCGGAACGGTGCAGAGCGGATTCAAGCGCGACCGGTTCGTGCGCGACGTCTCCGAGATGGTCAGCGTCTACCGCGACGCCGACCTCGGCGAGGCGAACGCGGGGCGGATCGTCTTCCAGGTGATCGGCGTGGCGAACGCGAACGCCCTCCAGGTGCCGGCCGAGCTGGCGATGCTCGCGAAAACGCTCCTGCAGCTCGACGGAATCACGCGAAAGCTCGATCCCGACTACAACGCGCAGGAGGTCATCCGCGACTACTCCGAGAAGCTCATCGCGCAGAAGGTCCGCCAGAAGCTGCGCCCGCGGAACTACTACACGGCGCTGCTCGACCTCAACGCGCTCGCGCTCGAGCTGCCGCGACGAGTCCGGTCGATCGTCGGTCGTGCGGAGGAAGGATCGTTCTCGATCGGAATCAATCTCAATCAGATCGAATCCCTGCTGAAGGCCGGGACGAAGGTCGCGAACCGCCTCACGGTCGGGCTGATCATCGCGGCGATCATCGTCGGCTCTTCGCTGATGATGCGCGTCCCCTCGCGCTTCCAGATCCTCGGCTACCCCGGGCTCGCCATGATCGGCTTCGTCGCCGCCTCGGCGCTCGGGTTCTATCTGGTGATCACGATCCTGGCGCAGGACCGCCGCGACAGGCACAAAGCGCGCGAGTAGCCCGTCTCTTGCGGCCGCCGTAATCGAGCCATCAGTACGGCCGCGCAGGCGACACTTTGGAGTGCGGCGCGAAGCGCCGCTTTGGCTTATCCGGGCTGCCGAAAGCGGCGCTGCGCGCCGCACTCCAAGGCCGCATCCCGTCACGCCGTACTGGTCGGACCGGGCGCGACCGTTCGTCGAGTCGAGGGGCCGCGCGGCGCGGCCGTTCGCCGCTCTCGCGCAAAAAAGAAACGGACCGGCGCAGCCGGTCCCTACACGCCCGACTCCCGACTCCTGACTCAAAACACGTACACCGGCGTCCCGATCGTCCGCGTGCTCGTACACCAGCCCGATCATCTCGTCGCCGAGGCGGATGCAACCGTGCGAAGCCTTCTTGCCCAGTGAGCCGGGGTCGTTCGTTCCGTGGATCAGGATCCCGTCGCCGAGGTCGAGGGCGTACTTGCCGAGGGTCCCCTTCTCCTTCCGCTTCGGCGAATCGATCGGCGGCACCTTCTCTCCCTTCTCGATGAACGCCCAGTCGGGCTTCGTCCAGATCGGATCGACGATCTTGCCCAGAACCCGCATGATCCCGCGCGGCGTGCGAAAGAGAAACATCCGCGTTCCCTTCTTCAGCGTCTTGTCCATTCCGGTCGCCGCTTTGTCCTTGCCGACGAGCTCTCCATCCTTGAAGAGGTAGAGGACGTTCTCCTGCGCATCGACCGTGATCAGCACTCCCTCGCGCGGCGCGTCCGCGGGAAGGCCTTCCTTCGCCATCGGGAGCCGGTAGTCGACCGACGAGCTCCATGAGGCCAGCTTGATCCCGCGATCCGCGGCGGTCGCCGGAGCCGGGGCCACGACGGCGGCGAAGACGAGAGTGAGCCCGACAGCGCTTGCGCGAATTATTTGAGGCTTCATGCCCGCGAACAGTTACAAGAGTGCTGCCAGGTCAAGGTCCTCAGCCGAGGCTGGTAAAGCGAGATGAGTGAGTCGGTTACCTGGCGCGACCCCGTTTCGCGACCGTGGGGCAGGCCCCCGCGCGTCCGTCCTCCCTTGAGTGGGTGCGGCCGTGCTTCCGCCGGGGGAAGGGCGGTGGTGGCCCCGAGAGGATTCGAACCTCCGACAAACGGTTTAGGAAACCGCTGCTCTATCCTACTGAGCTACGGGGCCAGGAGTAGGGTGGCGGCCGTGATAACCGCCCGCGGAGGCAAATATTCGCCGCGACGGACGGCGTGGTCAAGGATCGATCCGCGACCGCGGCCCCTTCCCCCACCCGGGGCCGACGGGACGCCCGCACCACACCGGGCCGGCAGGCTGCCCCCACCACACCTTGCTCTCCAAGCTCCCCATGAACGCGCGTGGAACCATTTCGTCGCTGGACACGTCCTTTCACAGAGCGCGCGGCGAAATTGGCTTCTCGCCGACGCTGTTGCGCCAGACCGGGCACGCGGCGGCGGCGTGCTACGATCTGAACGAGTCGAGGACAGAGGTAACGTGCAACTTCTACAGGCATTTCAGCACACGGGGCTGGTGGGCAAAGGGGTCCTCGTCATCCTCCTTCTCTTCTCCGTGATCTCGTGGGCGATCATCCTCCTGATCGCGATCCGTTTCTCCCGCTCGACCGCAGCCTCGCGTCAGTTCCTCGGCATCTTCCGGCGCAGCCGTCGGCTCGCCGACGTCCAGGCGGCGTCGGCGAAGATCAAGGACTCCCCGCTCGTGGGGCTGTTCCGCGCCGGCTACGCGGAGATCGAGGCGCAGATCGCGCACGCCGCCGACGCCTCCAAGATCAAGTCGCTCGACGCGGTCGAGCGCGCCCTCCAGCGCGCCACGCGCGTGGAACAGGCCCGCCTCCTTCACTCGATGCCGTTCCTCGCGACGACCGCGGCCGCGACTCCCTTCATCGGCCTCTTCGGAACCGTCTGGGGAATCATGGGGGCGTTCTCGGCGATCGCCGCCAGCGGGTCGACTTCGATCGTGGCCGTCGCTCCCGGCATCAGCGAGGCGCTCATCAACACGGCCGCCGGCCTGTTCGCCGCGATCCCCGCCCTCCTCTTCTACAACCACTACCTGCAGCGGCTCCGCGAAGCCCGCGGAACGATGGAAGACTTCGCGCTCGAGTTCCTCAACATGACCGAGCGAAATTTCACCTGAGCCCGCAACCGAGAGATTGGCTCGGGCGTCTGAGAGTAGTCAGGGCAAAGCAGTCAGGGAGAAGGGAGAACGCGAATTTCCCTCGTCCCTGACTCCTTTTCCCTGACTGCTCCGGGCAGGCAAGCGACAGCGGAAGCACACATGGCATTCAAATCCGATCCGGGCGACGATCTCGGAACGATGTCGGACATCAACGTGACGCCGCTCGTCGACGTGATGCTGGTGCTGCTCATCATCTTCATGGTCACCGCTCCCCTGCTCACGCAGGGGCTGACGGTCGAGCTCCCTCCGGCCGAGGGGAAGAGCCTCGAGTCCTCGTCGACGAGCCCCGCGACGATCACGATCTCGGAAGGGGGCGCGGTCTACCTCGACGACATCGCCGTCGGGCGCGGGGACCTCGAGCTCACGCTCGGCACGATGCTGCGCGGCCGGCGCATCAAGAAAGCGCTGCTCCGCGCCGACCGGAACGTCGCGTACGGCGACGTGATCCAGGTGATGGACGTCATGAACCGCGCCGGTGTCGAACAGCTCGGGATGGTCACGCAGCCCGCGGAGAGAACCGATGCAGGACGCCGTCGCTGAGGTCCTCGCGCAGCGCGAGGCCGGCGGCGCGAAGAGCCTCCGGTCGACGCTGCTCGTCTCGCTGCTCCTCCACGCGGCGCTCTTCGGCGCGCTCATCGCCGGCGCGAAGAGAACGGACGCCCCCGATCGCGTCACGCAGCTCAACATCCGGTTCGCCGCTCCCGGCCCGCCGGCCGCGATCTCCCGCCCCGGCCCCGCGGCGAAGACGCCCCTGACCGAGGCGAAGACGGAGCCCGCGAAACCGGTGGAGGCGCCGAAACCGGCGCCGCCGAACGCGGCCGAGGGGAAGCCGGTCAGGAAAGAGGCGTACGCGCCGAAACAGGAATCGCTCTTCGGCCGCTCGACGAAACCGGTACCCGCCGCCGAGCCGTCGGCGGCCGCCGCCGAAGCGCCCGGGCTCCCCGCAGGGCGCAAGCGTGGACGATGGCTTCGCCCTTCCCGGCGTCGGCGCCGCGGGCGTCACCGGCCTCGAGGGGGGAGACTTCCCCTACACGATCTACGTCAACCAGATGCTCTCGAAGATCGGCCGCAACTGGGCGCGCCCGCAGATTTCGGGCGAGATGCTTGCTCAGGTCTATTTCGTGATCGAGCGAGACGGAGGGGTGCGGGACGCGAAGATCATGCGATCGAGCGGGAACGCCGCGTTCGATCGCGCCGCCCTCCGCTCGATCCTCGAGAGCTCCCCCTTCCTCCCCTGCCGTTCGGGTACGGAGGGACGTGGCTCGGCGTCCATCTCAGCTTCCACTAAGAAATTCCGAGGAATGATGACGAGACTCCTGAACCGCACCATCGGAATCGCAGCGTTTCTTCTGGTCCTCTCGAGCGGCGTTCACGCGCAGCAGCAGATCGGCGTCGACATCTACGGCACCCAGGCCGCGGGCACGATCCGCATCGCCGTCCCCGACCCCTCCCTCGGGCGCGAGGTCGCCTCCCAGGTGATCGAAGCGAGCTTCCAGCGCGCCCTGCAGAAAGATCTCGCGTTCTCCGGGTTCTTCACCCCCATCTCCCTCCCTCCGGGCGAGGTCACGAACGAGGCGGCGAAGCGGGCGGGCGCCCAGGCCCTCCTCCGGCTCGCCTTCGAGATCGATTCCTCGGGCGAGTACGTCCTCGAGGCGCGCCTCTACGACCTCGAGTCGAACGCCATTCAGATGGGGCGGAAGTACCGCGGCGCCTCCGGCGCGCTCACCCAGATCGCGCACCGCCTCGCGAACGACCTCGTTCGCCATTTCAACGGCACTCGCGGGATGTTTCTGAGCTCGATCGCCTTCGTCTCCGACCGGACGGGACAACGCGAAGTCTGGCTGATGGACTACGACGGATCGAGCCAGCGCCAGATCACCAGGGATCGGTTGATGACGCTGAACCCCAGCTTCTCGCCCGACGGGGAGCGCCTCGCGTATACGGCGTTCATGAAACAGTCGAGCGACCTGTACGTGATCAACCGCCGCGGCGGCGGGCGCGCCAGGATCCCGACCGGCGTCAACCTCAACACCTCGCCGGCGTTCTCCCCCGACGGCAAGGAGATCGCCTTCGTCGGATCGGTCCGCGGCAACCCCGACATCTACGTCGTCGGCTCCGACGGCAGGAACCTGCGCCGGCTCACGAGCGGATCGTCGATCGAGTCGACGCCGGCCTGGAGCCCGACGGGCCGCCAGCTCGCGTTCACCTCTTCGCGCAGCGGGACCCCGCAGATCTACGTCATGGACGCCGAAGGGTCGAATGTCCGGCGGATCTCGTTCGAGGGATCGTGGAACGACGATGCGGTCTTCTCTCCCGGCGGCGACCTGCTCGCCTACACCTCGCGCGTGGACGGGCGCTTTCAGATCCGCCTCATGAACATCGCGACGGCCGAGAGCCGCCTTCTCGCGGGAGAAGGCTCGAACGAACAGCCGGCGTGGTCGCCCGACGGGCGGTGGATTCTCTTCATGTCGAACCGCTCGGGACGGTGGCAGATCTACCGGATCGGCGTCGACGGCCTCGGCCTCCAGCAGCTGACCACCGAGGGAGAAAACTGGTCGCCGGACTGGGTCGACCGGGAGGAGTAGTGTCCAGGGGTCTGGGAGTCTGGGAGTCTAGGAGTCTGGGAGTCTAGGAGTCTCAAGGGTCGTCTCGGAGTCTGAGAGTCTGTCGGAAGTGAGGGCGAGATCCGCGGATCGCGATGGTTCGCGGGGCCAGCATTCGAGCGGACTCCCGGACTCCTAGACTCCCAGACTCCCAGACGTTATGATGCGCGCAGTTCTGACAGCGCACCGGGGTCCTATCCCCTGCGCCGACAAGGAGTTATAGGTGATGAATCACAATCGCGGCAGGCTCTTCCTTCTCGTGCTCATCGTCCTCAGCATCTCGCTCGCGTTCGGGTGCCGCACGCGCGCGAAAAAGGCGGAGGTGTTCCCCGAACCCGTTCCGCCCGTGGTCGAGCCGGAGCCGACGCGGCCGGCCGTGGAAGTGGAGCCGCCGACCGACTTCGTGAAAGAGCCGGAAGTCGCCGCCGAGGATCTGAGCGGATCGACCGAGGAGCTGACCGACCGCGCGCTGCGGCTCGGATGGGTCCGCGACGTCTTTTTCGAGTTCGACTCGTTCACGCTCTCGGCCGACGCGCAGGATGCTCTCGCCGTGACGGCGAGCTGGCTCAAGACGCATCCCGAGCTCACGCTCCTGGTCGAAGGGCATTGCGACGAGCGGGGCACGCAGCAGTACAACCTCGCGCTCGGCGACCGTCGCGCGAACGTCGCGAAGGACTACATCGCGATCGCGAGATCGACGCGGAGAACGAGCGCTGAATCAGGCGGCTCAGGAATCGAAGGGAGACCACCTGCCCCACCGGTTACGACCCGCTGTGTGAACTGAAGCCGCGGTGGCGCGCGATAGATCAACCGTCCCTGCGAATCGAATGATGCGTTGCCCGCACCGTTGCCGATGAAGCTGGCATCTTCCGCTCTCGGAATCGCGATCACCCGTCCGACTTTCCCGGAAGGATCGATCACCAGCATCGAGACCGAGCTTGGATCGACGAAGATAGACGAGTCACCGCGGTAGGCGACCAATGCTCCACTGCGCCCACCGTACGCGTTTGCGGTGGCGCTGGTCGAATCTGCGACGATGGTGAATTTCGATAGCTGCGGATCGAACAGGAGTACGCGACGTCCGCTGACGTCATTGACGAGCACTCCGCCTGAGGAAAGTGCGCGAACCGAAGTGACGTTGTTGAACGTCTCCGTCGATTTTGCAGTTACGGCGCCGAGCTGGCGAATTGCGGGACGCTGCTGTGCCCCCGCAATTGAAGCGGCGACAGCGAGAATCGCGACCGATGCAGTTGAGCGAATCATGAAATATCCTGCCATGAAAAGTTGAAATTCGAAATCCAGATTGGATCAGCGGCTGATCATGATGGTCCTGGTACCGCCACCTTCAGCCGAAACGAAAACGTCGCCGCCCATCATCACCGGCGCGCCGCCACCAAAACCTCCCGTGAAGCTTGCCGTACCCGACCGGATCGAGGCGAGGTACCGCGGTCGAGATACTGGCGACGAACGCCGGCAACTTCCGCCGCTGTTCCGGCGTGAGCAGGTTGATGACCGGGGCCGAGCTGCTGAGCAGGTCGATCGTCGCTTCGCGCGCTCATGTACATCCGTACGCGATGTCCTGATCGTAACCGTTAAGATCAGCGAGATCCTTCGCCACCGGCGTCCAGACTGCATCTGCGGATCGTGTACGCCGGTTCAGGGTGGCGAGGCTGTCGGCCTGCTCCCGTGAGCTTCAGCGAATCCTGCTGGCGAAGGATGGGCGCCATGGGATTGGGAACGCCGCCGCTGCCGTACATCGCCTTGAGCACGCTCCGGAGCTTCGTGCCCTGGGTACGACGCCCGCGATCGAGCTGCTGCGTCAGCATCTGGCGCTCGCGCGACGGTCCAACATCGAAGCGCATCATCGCCGTCAGGGTGACCGGAATACGGAACGCACCGCAGGACTGATCGTGGAGCCGAAACGCTGGTTCACTTCGTAGCGATAGCGCTGTGTCGCGGATCGAATCCGCGTACGTAGAGAAGCTGCGGATCGGGAATGGACGGCTGCCCCCAGCCGCTCAGATTGTCGAGCCGTTGAGCACAGGTCGGCGGCGCCGAGCGGATTTGAAACCTGGAACGAGAGCGTCGCGCGCTGCGGCATGCGCACCTTGACCGGGTTGAACGACACGACAGCGACGCAGTCGAGTCCACGGGCCCTGACAGCTGTTGCGACCGGCGAGGTGCCGAGCTGTTTCGCCAGGCACTCGCGTGCTTCGGCGGTCATTGTCGAGCAGCGACTGGATGCCGGTGGCCGCGTCGTTGCGGCGTCGGGAATGAACGCACGATCGTTTACGTAGCCATCGCCGTTGACGTCACCAGCCACCATCGGCGTATACGGCGATCCGGACCGGAACTGCCGAACCAGCTCACGCGCACGAAATCGAAGAAGTTGTAGCCGAGGTTGTATACGATCTGATGACGCGAGTCGAACGACGAGCGTCCCCATCCGATGGCGAGTGGATACCCACGGTGCTCGGAATCCACGGAATTGCTCGCGCACGTTCGAGTACACGTAGGCCAGGCTCCAGCTCAGGCTCGGAGCTGAACGTGGCGGGCGACAGGCGAAGGCTGACCTGGCGGCTGCGCGACGAGGTCGGATGAAAGCTGAGTCACGCGGAGAAGCGCTGCGTCAGGCGCGCATCGCGCGGCGACACGGCGCCGGTGACGGAACGATGCTCTCGGCTGCACGTATACCGGGCGCCCTGCTTCGTCTGCCAGCGTGAACCGCGCCACCGGATTAAGTTCAGGTCGACCGTGCCCGGCTGGTTCATGTTGCGCGAGTAGGTGCCGTCGATGGTGGCGGTGAAGCGATTGCGCAGTATCGGTCCGCTCCACTGAAGGTTCGATCGCAGGCTCTTGGCCGCCATAGTTGTCCGCGAACAGCGTGACGTTCGGCGATGCGTTGGCGAAGACGGTCCCGTGGATCCGTCGGCACAGCGCTCGGAATCGTCGCGTCAGATCGCATACGCGCCCCATTCCGGCACCGGTGCCGCCGTACCGAAGCATCAGCTGCTGAACTGCGGTGGCCAGGCCGGTGTTGTTGAGTGCATGCCGACGGCGTGGCCTACGGTGTGTTCTGGAAGACACCGACACCGCCGCGAACCACGGCGCGCGGACCGCGCACTGCGCCATCGAATCCGGCGATCTGCGGCGCGTGCCATAGGTCCAGGAGAATCCAAGCCGCGGGCTGACGTACACGGTTCGGCACGAGGTCGTTGCGATGCCGAAGCAGACTCGATCTCGGTATTGAATGCCGGATCGGAACGAATCGGTTCGCATCGACACGCACGCCGTATTGCAGCTGAAGTTGTCGGTCTTCCGCCACGAATCACCGAGTGACAGTGCGCCGTGAGCTGGCTGACGTCGCGCGCTGGCTCGAGCTGGCGGGTGTACGACGCGGGCGCGACGCCTCGAGGTCAGCGAGCGAGTTGAAGAGAAGGTGCCGAGCTGTTGTTGGTCTGGTCGATGGTTCGAGCCGTCGGGCCGAAGCTCAGTCGTGAGCTTCAGGCGATGCTTGCTGTTGCGCGAGAACCAGGAAAGCTGATTGAGGAAACCGGCGTGTTCGTCTCTGGGTGCTGTTGAAGAAACGGATTGCCGCCGAACGACAATACCTGCAATCCGTTGGTGCCGTCCTCCAGGATCGAATTCACGCGCACGAATCCGGTGGGCATCGCGAGGAACGGATCCGCAGATGTCGTGAGGCACTGAAGTTGAGGATGTCTCGGTCAGGATGCCGACTCCGAAATACATGTTCTGGCGCGCCGAGTCCGCCGCTCCAGTTCGTGCGCTCACCGCTGTGGGCCGGAAGTTCGTTCGCCGAACCGCTGGCCGGGTCCTCTTGTTCCATCTACCATTGGAGGAAACGTGAACGCCTGCCCGGTCGAAGACGGCGGCGCAAGGTCGAGGGTGGTGAAGATGCCCTGGTCGCTCATGCGATTCTGCGGATTCGCCGGTGGTCGAGCGGGACGCGCGGGCTGTTCAGAATGGCGAGCAGTCTGCGACCGAGTCGGAGGAGATGCCGACTGGGTCGAGACCACTCGGCATCGTGTTGAGGAAAGTCCGCAAGTCGTTGGTGCGACGTCCCAGCTGGTACGAAAAGTTGTAGAACGCCTTGTCGAACTGAGCGGGCCCGCGACTGTCCGCCGAGCGAGGTGTTGTTGAATTCCTGCCCAAGCGCGGGCCGCGAGATCGGTCTACTGCAGCTGCGGGGCGTCGAGGTTCAGGCTCATCGCGCGCGACTTGAAGTTCGATCCGCTTGGCGTGCGAAGCTCAACTGCGCGCCACTGAACCCGCCGCGTGACACGTCGTACGGTGATGTGACCAGCGAGCTCGACACCGGCATCCCGCGGAAGACTGGTCCGCCGAATTGCATGCCGTTGAGCGTGGTGTTGTTCTGGTCGGCGCCAGTCCGAGCACCGAATAACCGTCGGCTCCGCCATCCTGCGCCCGGTACCGACTGCACGCCGGGAAGGGAAGCCGCCATCGCGGCGAGGTCGCCCATCAGATTTGCGGGAACCGCGGAATTGGTTAGAGCTGTTCGGTTCCGCTGATATCGGGACGCATCGTTTCGTTGCGATATTCTGCCGTTCGGCCGAGACTTTCACAGGGTCGAGGACGCGCCGACGCGAGACAATCGCGTGTCGGCCACGAGAATCTCTTCGTCCGCAGTCCTCTTTACCTCGAATCGCTTCGCAGCATAGCCTATCGCGGCGAATGCGACCATATAGTCGCCGTCGCCGCCCGGAAACGTGACAGTGAACTGCCGTTCCTGTCAGTCTTCGCAGTGCGGCTGACGTTGCCGGAAATCGAAGTCACCGTGATCGCGACGCCTTCGAGCGCAGCGGAGTCCGGCCCTGTGACGCGTCCACGAATTACGTCCGCCTGCTGTGCCGCAGCATGATGTGGGGGCACCGTAGGAATGAGTGCCGCGGCGATGACCAACAGAAAACGACGAAGTTTCATTTTATTGGTTGAAGTGCCGACCTTTTAGACTCAGGCGGGTCGGGCACGGTTTACTTTCAGGACGTCGGACCGGCTTTACTGGTCCAGAGCGTAATCGATCGTGGACACTACGCGCACGGTCTTGATGATCTGGCTGGCTTCGGTGATGCCCTCCGCCTGATCGCGCGGCAGAATCTCGAAAATGCCCTGGCTTGCCCGGCGAATCCCGCACTGCTGTGCGAGTCGCGCGCAAACTGCTCAGCCGATTCCCGAGCGCGTGCGGTGGCTTCGCCGATCATCTGCGGCTTGAGCTTGTTGAGACCGGTGAATACGAACGTCGGTCCTCCATTCCCGTATTCTCCTCCGGAGGACAATACGACACCTGCGCTCACGAGCTGCGATACTTTCTGGCTCGCAGCGCGAATCGAGCTCGGGACTCGTCGAGCGAACGACGACTGTCTGCCGAATCACGAAGCGCGCACCGCCGCTCGATCCACCCGAGTACTGGTTTGTCTGCGCGTCGATGACGGAAAAATCCTGAAGCGTCGCGCCGCTCGCGTCGATCTGATTGTCAGCAAGGAAAGTGCGGATCTTTTGAAGGCTCTCGCCCAGCTGCTTATTCGCCGTCGCAAGATCATCACTCGCCGAGGACGATGCGAAGCAGCCGATCGCGAGGTGCAGACTTTGACTTCGCGTTCGGAGATTCCCTTCACTGTAACGAATCGATCAGCAGAGCGAGCTTTGGCGAAACCTCCGCCGACAAAAAGGCCGCCGAGGGCGATGCCGACCGCAACTATCGCGGGACGAATCAGGTCGGAACTCAACTTTGCAGCTCACTATTGAGGAGATCCCAAAAATACAGTCGCCTGCCGCGCATCCGCACGTAAATTCTTGATCAACGTTCATGGGGCGTCACGCGTACATCTGGAAGTTGCACACCGACCTCGACCAAACGCTGGAGCAAA
>CAWCBB010000002.1:0-425671 GCA_963793695.1 uncultured Acidobacteriota bacterium
ACGCGCCCGCGAGGGCGGTTCGCAGATCGGCCGCCGTCTCCGCCGTGGCCTCTGTATCCGTGATCGTCACGATGAGTGATGTAATGTCATCGTCGCCGAGCAGGCGTTGGGCGGTCGTCAGGTGCGTCTTCAGGATTCGACTGTCGAGATCCTGGAATCCGGTGGTGAATACGCCGACCACGGTCAGATCGAGCGCGTTGAGCGAACCCTCCGCCGTGGAACTGAGCACCGTGACGACGTCGCCAGGAACGACGCCCAGCGCCCGCGCGAGGCCGACCCCCAGGAGGACGCCGTCCTCCCCGTCCGACGGCTCTTCGTCCGGGAGGTTCACTCCGCCTCGCAGCTTGATCTCGACTTCCATCCGCCGCTCGCGCTCCGGCTCCACCGCCACGCCCAGAAAGGAGGCTGAGCGGTCACCGCTCGTTGCGATTCCCGCGAATTGGATGGTCGCGCCGGCGGACTGAACGTACGGCTGACTCTCGATCTCCGAGCGCGTCTTCCGCCAGTCACGGAACGCCGGAGGACGCCGCGCTGGATCTGCCGCAGATGCGTCCGCGTCGAGTTCACTCGCGGGCGTCACCTCCAGGTGTCCCAACCCGCCTCGGATGATTGCATCCCGGAGACCCTCGAACGAATACCGGACGAACCCCACCGTCAGCAGGAGACCGGCGGTGCCCACGCTCACGATGAGCAGCGAGAGCAGGGACCGCCGGCGATTGCGGAACAGGTTCCGGAGCGCGATCAGAGCGGGGATCATGGTCGGCTCCGGCGGCTGTCCTCGATGATCTGGCCATCCTGCAGGCGAACGATCCGAGGAGCACGATCGATGATGGCCGGATCATGGGTCGCGAACACGAACGTCGTTCCCCGGGTCCGGTTCAGGCGGAGGAAGAGATCGACGATCTCGCCGCCGGTGCGGGAATCGAGGCTGGCCGTCGGCTCGTCGGCCAGAATCGCGAGCGGCTCGTGCACCAGGGCGCGAGCGAGCGCCACCCGCTGACGTTCTCCACCTGAGAGATGGTCGGGGCGATGGTCGATGCGGTCGGATAGTCCGACCGCATCGAGGGCGTCCGCCACGCGCCGCCGGCGCTCTGTCCTGGGCATCCCGGCGAGCCAAACCCCGTATTCGACGTTCTCCCAGGCCGACAGGACCGGGACCAGATTGAACGACTGAAAGACGAAGCCGAGCTTGTCTCGCCTGATCGCGGTACGTTCGGCTTCACTGCGCGACGCGAGATTCGTCCCCGCGAACTGGATCTCCCCCCGGTCCGGACGATCGAGTCCGCCGAGCAGGTGCAGCAGCGTGCTCTTGCCGCTGCCCGACGACCCCGCGACGACCACGAACTCGCCGTCGGGAATCGCCAGGTCGATCCCGCTGAGCGCCATGACCGTGACTCTCCCCTGCTTGTAAGTCTTGGACACCCCTCGCGCTTCGAAGCAAGGACGGGATGAGGCGGCCATGGGATCCGGTGAATTCATGAATTCTCCGAAAGTCGCGGCGACCATCCGGAATCCGTTCCGCCATGCGTCACGAGGACGGCGCGAAGACACTCCGCCCCATTCCCGGCGACGACGACGCGGTAGATTGCCACCGGAGGCGCGGCGCCCTCGAGGTTCGCCGTTACGTCCAGGGGCGCCTCGACGGGAAGATCGGACTGGAAGAATTCGGCTTCTCGAACGCGCACCAGATAGCCGACGCGTGCGGCGCGGCCCTCACCGGCCGCGGCCCGGAGCAGAGCTTCCAGCACCGCGGCGGCCTGCGCCGCCAGCTCGAGGCCGAGGAAGCATGGTGCAAACCCGTTCGTGGCCAACGGGTGCCTGGTTGGAATCCGGCCCACCGCATGGATGAACCCGGGTCCGGAGTGTACGACCTCGTTCAGGAGCCGAGCGGTCCCGGTCTGCGGCAACAGATCCGCGACGTTTGGTGCGAGCGGATCAGCCATCGGCATTCCCGTCGGGCAACTCGAAGAGGAGAACTCCCGTGCTGGCGGTCTCGCTTCCGGAGCGAATCTCGAACCGAACCGAGGACGGCTCCCGGTCGTCGACCAGGACGATCTCGATCTCGTCGCCCGGCCCGATCGGACGGCGGAACCGGATATCCCGAAGGCCGCGGAGCACGCCGGGGGCGTTCGTCTCGGCGGCGCACGCGCGGACGGCGAGGGCGATGTGCGCGACTCCCGGGAGGATCGCCGCACCCTCGAAGTGGCCGTCGAACAGACGGCTTCGATGGCTGACTCGACAGCGGGAGGAGCGGGGGCTCGAGGGGTCCGCGGGTGTGGGCAGAAAGCCCGCGTCTGGGAACGGAATCAACCGGTCGAGTATAGCGCGCACCCCGGGGATGATCTACGCTCCCGCGCTCTTCAGGTGCGTCAGCCGGAACAGCACGTTGCCTGACGCGCTCTGACCCCGCAGAGGACGGAGCTCGGCGGCGAATCCGAGCCGGCGAAAACAGTCGAGCCATTCGTCGCGGCTCCGGAAGTCGAATTGCTGACGCAGCGCGCCCCCCGCGAGGACTTTCAGGCGATTTCCTATCCTCACGCGCGCGAAGCGCCATCCGGCGGACGCGTCGGCTTCGCGAATGAGAATCGCTCCGTCCGGGGCCAGGACCGAGCGCAGCTCGCGGAGCAGAGTCTCCTGCTGAGGGCGCGACATCATCTGCAGCACGTCGAAGATCAGCGCCGCCGAGCAGGGCTCGAACTTCACGGTGCGGGCGTCTCCGTGGAGGATCTCCACCCGGTCACCGAGCGCGGAGGCAGCGAGTCGCGCGACTCGGGGCCGCGTGTCGATCCCGATCAGTCGCTCGAACCGAGGCGGCGGCACGCGGCCCGGCGGCCAGGTGCCGGTGCGCATCGCATCCATTCCCTCGATCAGCAGCGCCAGCATGACGCCCTGACCACATCCAATGTCGATCAACGTTCCGCCCGAGCGCGGCAGACTGCGTGAGAACGCCTCCTCGAAGACCGGATCGAGGCGCAGTTTCGCGCGCGCAAACTCCCATCCCGTGATGCTTCCGCCGACATATCGGTCGGCGGCCTTCCGGACGAGCGCGCTGAGCTCCGCATCGCTCGACGAGTCCCTCAGGGCTCCCCACGTCATGACGAATGAAACGACCGCGAGCAGCAGACCGATCGAGATCCATCCGATCGCCAGGTCCGTCACGATCAGCCATGCATCGACTTTCGCCATCCCGTCGAGCGTGAGCGAGTGGAATCTCCCGGTTCGCAACCAACCGCCGACCTCCAGGCCGGCCAATAGCAGAAAGGGGGGAAGAATCGGAGGCAGCGCCCTGGCTCCGAGCGAGACTTTCCGGGAATCCAGCCCGAAGAACCGGCTCAGGGCGCGGGCGATCGGCTCGCGGAGTCCGAACGAGGGCGAGGAGCCGATGAACGTTCCCAGTGCGATCGCCGCCGCTTCCGCGGCGGGACCCGGCAACTCGCGCTCTTCGACGATGCGCGGCTGCGGAGCGTCCAGTTCGGTGGGGGACGGAGCCGTCATCGGAATCGGCATTGTGCCATGGCGCAGGTTGCGCCACGCAGGCGGCGTCCGAGCGTCTGGGGACCGTAGGGGCGCCCTGCGGGCGCCCGGAATCCGCGTGTTTACGCCGGCCGCCCCCACAGGTATCCCTGCCCGAACCGCAGGCCCATCTCCTTCGCCGTTTCCAGGTCTTCCTGGTTCTGAATCCCTTCGGCGATCACCTGCGTGGAAACCATCCGCGAGATCTCGACGAGGCGCTGAAGGCGGCCGCGCGCGGACGGATCGCCCGCGACGCCGCGGAGGACGCGCTTGTCGAGCTTGATCACGTCGGGCTGGAGCAGCAGAAGGCTTTCGATCGAGGTGTTTCCGAAGCCGACGTCGTCGAGGCCGATCCGGACCCCTCCGGCGCGCAGCTGCTCGACGGGCTCGATCAGGTAGCTCGGATCTCCGATGATCTGCGATTCGCTGATCTCGATGCAGACGTTCTTCGGTTGGAACCGGTCCCGGATTTCGCGGAGCAGGTGCTCGGCGGGAACGCCGAGGATCGTCGACGGGAAGACGTTGATGTGCTTGCGTGCGCCCCGCGGAAGCTGCTCGGCGAACTCGAGGCATCGCCGGAAGCAGCGATGATCGGCGAGGGTGAGCAGGTTCCGTTCCGCGCACGCCGAGAAGAAGCGCTCCGGGATCTCGGTGACGCCGCCATGCGCGACGCGGCTCAGGATCTCGTAGCCTGCGACCGTGCCGTCCGCGAGCCGCGATGATCGGCTGGGACACCGCGAACACGCCTTCGCCGCGGCAGACCGCGTTGCAGAGCTCTTCGCGCTCGGTCGCGCCGCTGTCGCTGCGCCCGTCATGCGTGACTCGGTTCTTTCCCTCTCCCTTGCTCTGTTTGAGCAGGGGGTGCGCGCTCGCGACCAGAAGATCGATCGACGGCATCTCGCCGGTCAGCATCATCGCGGCGACGCTGGCGCTGACCGGGAGCGTGGCATCGCCGTTCTGGAGCGTGAGTCCCGTCACGGCGGTCCGCAGCCGCTCCCCGATCCGGCGCAGCTCGCGCCGGTCGGCGGCCGGAAGCAGAAGGAGGAACTCGTCGCCGCCGAGCCGGGCGACGAAGTCGGTGCTGCGAACGGCAGCGCGAAGACGGCGCGCGATCTCCCGCAGCGCGACGTCCCCCACGGAGTGGCCGAGCGTGTCGTTCACGGTCTTGAAATCGTCGATGTCGATCATGAGCACGGCCACGTCGATCGGATCCCGCTGCATCCGTTCGATCAGCTCCGAGAGCGCGCGCTGCAGCCCGCGCCGGTTCAGCAGCTCGGTCAGGGGATCGACGAGCGCCATCCGCTCGAGGCGCATGTTCGCCTCCTGAAGCGCGCGCGTGACGTCGGAGAGCCGGCGCCGTTCCCGGTGCCGCTGCAATGCGTTCCGGATCGAGCGGTTCAGCGAGCGATCCGCCAGCAACCCCTCCGGGATCACGTCCTCCGCTCCCGCCTCGAGCGCGAGATCCGCCGTCGAGTTCTCGTGCGCGAGAACGATGAGCGGGACTTCGGGGACGGTGCTCCGGAGCGAGCGAACCAGGGTGCCGTCGCTCATGTAGGGAAGGCTGAAGACCACCACGTCGGGGGGATGCAGGCGCATGCGCGCGCTCGCCTCGACCAGATCCGGAACGACCGAGACCTTCAGCCCTTCCTGAAAGGACGAGGGATCGATCATCGCGCCCAGATGCGCCGCCGCCTCCTGATTCGACTCGATCAGGAGCAGGTCGATCTCGCTCGCTCCGTGCGTTGACACTCCACCTCCTCGGGCGCTCGCGCCCCTGGCCCCTCCCCCTTCTTCACGGCCAGCGTACGTCCGGGAAAGACGCCTCCGCGTGACTCAGCTCACGCGGAGGCGGCCCCATCCACTGAAACCTTCGCTCCGCCGCGCCGTTCCACAGGAAAGGGAGTCGAATATGGTACGGACGATCGCTTCGCTTGCCCTCCTCGCCGCCTACGCGGCGCCGGCCCTCGCCCAGCATGACGCGTGGGTCCATCTGTCCGTCCGCGACGCGCGGCGCGAGGGCGCCGAAGTCCGCATCAACCTTCCCGCTCCCGTCGTCGTCCGCGCGGTGCCCCTCCTTCCCGACACCGGCGAAGAGGGGTATCGCCTCGTCGTCGGGGACCAGAGCATCTCAGCGCGGGATCTCACCTCGATTCTCGCGGCGCTGCGCGGCGCGCCCGAGGGGACTGCCACGCGGCGCGACACGGGCGAGCTCCTCGTCGATGCGACGCACGAGGGACAGAACGTCCGACTGGTCGTCGAGGAGAAGTTCGGCAGAAACACGGTGGCCGCGACGATTCCTCTCGCCGTCGCGGATGCTCTCGCCGGCGAAGGGCGGAGGCTCGACATCGCGCGCGCGGTCCGGCAGCTCGCGGCCGCCGGCGGCGGAGAGCTCGCTCTGATCGCCGCCGATCGCTCGCGAATCAGGATCTGGGTCGACAGGACGCCGAGTCAGGCGTCGGAGTGACGCTCATGAGACGCTCGACCGTGCTCATTCTCCTCTTCACCGCGCTCTGGATCGCGGGATCCGTCTGGGTTGCCGCGCGGGTCTTCGACACCGTCGAAGACGACGGAGCGATCCAGGTGAGGGTCTCCGGCCCGGACGGGCGCTTCGCCGTCGTGCTCCCGGCCTTTCTCGCGGTCCGTACGCTTCGCCACGCGCGCTGGACCTGCGACGGGAATCACGTCCTGGGGCGAAACGACGTCGCGGAGTGGGCGCCGGCGCTGCGCGCGGCGCTCACGGAGCTCGAGGCCTACCAGGACGTCCCGCTTCTCGAGATCGAGGACGAGGGGCAACTCGTGCGGATGCACAAGCACGGGGGGCGGTTCGTCCTCGAGGTCCTGGACGGCCGCGAAAGGGTGAAGATCGTCATGCCGGTGCGGACGGTCCGGCGGGCCCTGGCCGACGCGGGAGTCTAGATTCTTGAACGCGAAGTCTGAGGATTCGTCTCTCAGAGTTTACAGAAGAGACCGGGCCCGGGCGCGGGCGCGGGCTCGGGCCCGAGAAAGGCTCAGACGGTTGGAAGTTTGGATTTGATGAGTTTCGTCAGCATCTGCTAGTAAGAAGAATGGAGTAGGTCCCATCGGTTGTGTCGTTCCATCTGCCGCAAACGAGGACGGACGTAGTCCTCCTTTCGCACGCCCTTCTGGGCCCACTCGATCGGAGTGTTCTGTTTCCGGCTTCAAACGTCCCCCGGCTCGCCAACCGCGCGGCCATCCCGGGCCCGCGCCCGGGCCCGTACTTTGACTCTCAAATTTCAAATATTTTCTTGAGTAGCTCTGGCGTCGCGGTCGGGCGCTTCGCTCCTGTCCGGTTTTCCCCGCCGCGTCATCCTGAGGAGCGCGCAGCGCGACGGTCCCGCTCAGCCCCGTTTCGGCCGCTTCAGCCCGAGGAGTGCGGCCGGTTTCTCCGCGGTGCCGTCCGTGGGGCGCACGGGGGGATGGAGCTGATACTGCTGCGAGTGGCGCGGCGCGTGCCGCTGCGCGGCTCCGACTCCGGCCGCGATCTTCCGGATCTGAGAGAGGGTGGTCGACGAGAGATTGGATCCGCGTGGTCGTTCTTTCACGGCGACGAGTCTAGGAGCCTCGCAGCCGGGAGTCCAGAGGTCGGGCGGGACGGGCGACGCGGCGCCCGCCGCTCCATGCGAATCGAGGCATGGACCTCCGGACCACCTCGGACGGTGAATAGTTCGCGTGCCCGGGCCGTTGTCGCGATCGATGCGACCGCTCACGGGCAGAATCCTCCTCATCTGGCTCGTCTCCGCGATTCTGGGGATCGGAGCCCACCTTCTCCTCCGGCCCCTGGCGGGGCGCGACGTCGCGTACGGGATCGGCTTCTTCATCTATGCCGCGGCGGCGTTTCCGGGATTCCGCCTCCTCGCGCGCCGAAACGGCCACGCCCTTCCACCGCTCCTCTATTTTCTGGCTTTCGGGATCGCGTCGGTCCTGCTGGCGTTCATGTAGTGTCGAGAGGAGTCGCGGAAGGTCAGAGCGCCGTCCCGATCGGTCGTCCGTGCACGACCCTGCAATGGCTCGCGCGGGGCGCCCCCTTTCGACGTGTCTGCCGTCACGCCGAGCTCGTCAAACGCGCACGCGCGGCCCCTCGAAACCGGGATAGTCTCTTCGCCGGAACGTGACCGTTCCGGCCGGTGGGGCTGTGCTAGGCTATCCGCCGGACCCAGGGAGCCGGGTCCCCCCGCCGCTCCTCCGCATGCGACAGCAGGATTTCCGTTTCCTCCCTGAGAACTTGAGCTCCGCCGACCTCCGGCCGTGAGCGAGGAGAGACCGTCGTGACCGTCACCGAACAGGCCAGCAGAACCGCGCAGATCGACCGGCTCGCGGAAGAGGCGCGAAAGCGCCGCCCTGCCGACCCCGACAACGTCGAGAGGTTCATCCACGAGTACTTCGCGCTCGTCGCGCCCGACGACCTGCGGACGGATTCGGAAACGCTTCTCGGCGGCGCGCTGTCCCTTTGGGATTTCGGCGAGGAGCGCGCTCCCGGGCAATCGAAGATCCGGATCTTCAATGCGACTCCGGCCGAGAGCGGGTGGTCGCTGAGCCACACCGTGATCGAGGTCGTGAACGACGACATGCCGTTCCTCGTCGACTCGATCGTGAGCGAGCTGAATCGGGTCGAGCGGAACATCCACCTGATCATCCATCCGGTCGTCAGCGTCCGGCGGGACAAGGGCGGCAAGCGGACGGCGATCGTCCCGCGCGGCCGAAGCGGGCGCGAAGAAAGCTCTCACCGAGTCGTACATGCATTTCGAGATCGACCAGGAGACCGAAGGAGCGGATCTCGAGGCGCTCCGGAAGGACCTCGTGCTGATCCTCGAGGACGTCCGCCTCGCGGTTTCGGACTGGCAGGCGATGCGCGGCCGTCTCTCCGAGGCGCTCGACGAGATCGACCAGTCGAACACGCCGATCCCGGAGGACGAGGTCGAGGAGTCGAAGGAGTTCCTCCGGTGGCTGACCGACGAGAACTTCATCTTCCTCGGATACCGCCAGTACCGGTTCGTGCGAGAGGACGGCAAGGAGTTCCTCAAGATCGCCCCGGAATCCGGCCTCGGAATCCTGCGCGACGTCCGTCCGGAGTCGCGGCAGCGCAGCGACGTTCCGTTCACGCCGGAGTTCAGCCGTTTCGCCCAGAGAAAAGAGCTCATCGTCGTCGCGAAGGCGAATCACCGCGCGACGGTGCACCGCGCGGTCCACATGGACCGGATCGGGATCAAGCGATACGACACGGCCGGGAACCTGGTCGGCGAAGATCGTTTCCTCGGCCTGTTCACATCGGCCGCGTACGCGCGCAGCATCCGTCAGGTCCCGCTGCTCCGGCAGAAGGTGACCCGGCATCGTCGAGCGCGCCGGCCTCGCGCGGACCAGCCACGCCGGCAAGGAGCTGACGCAGATCCTCGAGACCCTGCCGCGCGACGAAGTCTTCCAGATGAGCGAGGACGAGCTGTTCGGGATCGCGATGGGCGTTCTGCAGCTCCAGGAGCGGCAGCGCATCGCGATGTTCGTCCGCAAGGACGTGTTCGAGCGCTTCATCTCCGCGCTCGTCTACTTGCCGCGCGACCGCTACACCTCCGAGGTGCGCGACCGGATTCGGGCGATCCTCGAGCGCGCATTCAACGGGACCGTTTCCGCCTTCCACCAGTACGTGAGCGACACGCCTCTCGCCCGCGGTCACTTCATCGTCCAGACCACGCCCGGGCAGATCCCGCAGTTCGACGTTCGTGCGATCGAGCACGCAGATCGCGGAAGCCGCGCGCACCTGGGGCGATCAGCTCCGGGTCGCGCTCACCGCGAGGCTCGGCGAAGAAGCGGGCCTCGCCTCGCACCGCCGCTTCCGCAAGGTGTTCCCGGTGGCCTATCGCGAGACGTACTCGGCCGAGCAGGCGATCGACGACGTGGAGAGGATCGAGCGCGTCCTGGCGGACGGCGAGCTCGCGATCGACCTGTACGGAAAGAGCGGCGCTTCCCGCGAGCTCCATTGCAAGCTGATTCACACCGGGGCTCCGGTCGCCCTCTCGAGCATCATCCCGCGGCTCGAGAACATGGGCCTGCTCGTCGAGAGCGTGGTCCCCTTCGAGTTCCCGTTCGAGGAGAGCGGCACGGTCCGGGTCCTCGACTTCGCGCTCGTCTCCTCCGGCTCGCTCGGCGACGTCGAGGTCCTCGAGCCGAAGTTCCAGGAGGCCTTCCGGAAAGTCTGGAGCGGCGAGATGGAGAACGACGGCTTCAATCGCCTCGTTCTCTGCGCCGGCCTCGAATGGACCGAGGTCGTCATCCTTCGCGCCTTCTGCAAGTACCTCCGCCAGCTGGGCACCACGTTCAGCGAGAGCTACATGCAGGGAACGCTCGCGGGCAACGCGGAGATCACCAAGCGGATCGTCCGGCTCTTCTGCGCGCGCTTCGATCCCTCGCAGCAGCCGGCGGCGGCCGCGGTCGCGAAGATCCACGCGGAGATCGAGAAGCTCCTCGAGTCCGTGACCAATCTCGACGAGGACCGGATCCTCCGGCTCTATCTGAACCTGGTCGACTCGGTGCTCCGGACGAACTTCTATCGTCGCGACGCCGCGGGGAAACGGAAGCCGTACCTCTCCTTCAAGATCGACTCGCGCGCGGTGGCGGAGATGCCGCTGCCGCGGCCGATGTTCGAGATCTTCGTCTACTCGCCGCGCTTCGAGGCGATCCATCTCCGCGGCGGGAAGGTCGCGCGCGGCGGGATCCGCTGGTCCGACCGGCGCGAGGATTTCCGCACCGAGATCCTCGCCCTGATGAAGGCGCAGATGGTGAAGAACACCGTCATCGTCCCCGTCGGCTCGAAGGGAGGGTTCGTCCTCAAGCAGGCGCCGCAGAACCGGGACGAGTTCCAGAAGGAAGGAGTCGCCTGCTACAAGGACTTCCTCCGCGGCATCCTCGACGTGACCGACAACATCGTCGACGACGCGATCGTTCCGCCCGTTCAGGTGGTCAGGCACGACGAGGACGATCCGTATCTCGTCGTCGCGGCCGACAAGGGCACCGCCAAGTTCTCCGACATCGCGAACTCGATCTCGGCCGAGTACGGGTTCTGGCTCGGCGACGCGTTCGCGTCCGGCGGCTCGGTCGGATACGACCACAAGGGGATGGGCATCACCGCCCGCGGCGCGTGGGAAGCGGTCAAGCGCCACTTCCGCGAAGTCGGCCGCGACATCCAGAGCGAACGACTTCACCTGCGTCGGCGTCGGTGACATGGCGGGCGACGTCTTCGGCAACGGCGATGCTGCTGTCCGAGCACACGAAGCTCGTCGGGGGCCTTCAACCACATCCACATCTTCCTCGACCCCGATCCGGACCCGGCGGTGAGCTTCCGCGAGCGGAGGCGCCTGTTCGACAAGCCGGGATCCGCATGGTCCGACTACGATCCGAAGCTCCTCTCGCGCGGGGGCGCCGTCTTCGAGCGGAAGGCGAAATCGCTCACCGTCTCCGACGAGGTGAAAGCGCTCTTCGAGCTTCCCTCGAACACCGTCAAGCCCAACGATCTGATGCGCGCGCTGCTGCTCGCGAAGGTCGACCTCCTCTGGTTCGGCGGCATCGGCACGTACGTGAAGTCGAGCGAGGAGTCCAACGCCCAGGCGCGGCGATCGGAGCAACGACGCGCTTCGCATCGACGGCGCCCAGATCCGCGCGCTGGTCGTCGGCGAGGGAGCCAACCTCGGATGCACCCAGCGCGGGCGCATCGAATACGCGCTCGAGGGCGGAAAGCTCAACACCGACGCGATCGACAACTCGGCGGGCGTCGACACCTCCGATCACGAGGTGAACATCAAGATCCTGCTCGACTCCATCGTCCGGAAGGGAAAGATGAAGCCGGAGGAGCGGGTCCGGATCCTCGGCGAGATGACCGATGACGTCGCGAAGCTCGTGCTTCGCGACAATTACCAGCAGACGCAGGCGATCTCGATGGCCGAAGTGCAGGGCGTCGCTCTGCTCGACCAGCAGGCCCGCCTCATGCGCTCGCTCGAGAAAGCGGGACGGCTCGACCGGGCCATCGAAGCCCTGCCCGATGAAGAGACGCTGGCCGAGAGGGCCGCGGCGAAGACCGGCCTGACCCGCCCCGAGCTCGCCGTCCTGCTCGCCTACAGCAAGATCTCCCTCTACATCGATCTGCTCGCCTCCGACCTCCCGGACGATCCGCTGCTCGTGGACGAGCTCGATCGCGTACTTCCCGCCGCAGCTCCGGACGAGCGTGCGCGGCGACATCGAGAACCACCGGCTGCGCCGCGAGATCATCGCCACGTTCGTCACCAACAACATGGTGAACCGCGTCGGGCCGACGTTCGTCTCCCAGCTCATGGAGGAGACCGGACGGAGCGCGAGCGACGTGGCGCGGGCGTACGCGATCGCGCGCAACTCGTTCGATTCGCGATCGCTCTTCGGCGAGATCGAGGCGCTCGACAACAAGATCCCGGCCGGCCTGCAGATGCGGCTCATGATCGACGTCGCGCGGCTCGCCGAGCGCGCGACCCGCTGGTTCCTCAAGGGGAGCTCGCACGGGCTCGACATCACCCAGCACGAAGCCGAGTTCCGGCCGCGGATCGCAACCCTCGAGAACGAGCTCGAGACCATCCTTCCGGACCGCGAGCGGGAGCACTTCCATTCCCGCATCTCGGAGCTCGAGAGGCTCGGGGTCCCCGTGACCCTCGCGCGCCGTCTCGCGGGGCTCGACTTCTACAGCTCCTTCACCGACATCGTTCGGATCCAGCGCGGCACGAAGCGCTCGATCGAGGAAGTCGGCGGCGTCTACTTCGGCGTCGGCAACCGCTTCGACTTCGACCGGCTCCGCGCCATCGCCCGGGCGATCCCGGCCGACACGCCGTGGCAGAAAACCGCCGTCGCGGGCGCGGTCGACGACCTGTTCCTCTACCAGAGCATCCTCACGGCCGGCGCCCTCGCCGAGGGGGGAGGCGCCCGGGAGGCCCTGGCGGCGTGGCTGAGCCGCCGCGCGCGCCAGGTCACCCGCACCGAGCAGGTGCTCGGCGAGATCCGCTCGGCCAGCACGGTCGACCTGCCGATCCTGGCCGTCGCCACTCGGCAGCTTCGCTCCCTGATCGAGAGCTGACCCGCGCCTGCTCCGCGATTTGCGAGAGGACCGGCTCCGGCCGGTCCTCTTTTGTCTCGGATGCAAGAGACGAAACGAAGAGATCCCTTGCCGACCTCATCCGGGCGTATGATCCCGCCGGGAGGCCCCCATGTTTGAAGCCGCGGAGCTCGGTCGGAAGACGACGAAAGCGGAGTTCGAAGGCGCCCTGCCCTCGCTGCGGACGCGCCTTCTCGAGGCGCAGCGGGCGTTGCGGGCGAGCGGTCGCCCGGCGCTCGTCATCATCGGCGGCGCGGACGGCGCGGGCAAGGGCGATACGCTCAACGCGCTGCAGGAGTGGCTCGACCCGCGCGGGCTCGAGACGAGCGTCTTCGCGGCGATGAGCGACGAAGAGCGCGATCGGCCGCGCTTCTGGCGCTTCTGGAGAGCGCTTCCTCCGGCGGGAAAGATCGGGATCTTCTTCGGGTCCTGGTACACGGATCCGATCGTCCGGCGCGTCTACCGCAAGATCGACGACGGCGAGCTCGATCAGATGCTCGCGCGCATCGCGTTCACCGAGGAGATGCTCGCGCGCGACGGCGCGATCATCCTCAAGCTCTGGTTCCACCTCTCGAAGAAGGCGCAGAAGAAGCGGCTCGAGAAGCTCGAGAGCTCTCCCGCGACGAAATGGCGCGTGAGCCCGATCGACTGGAAGCACTTCGAGATGTACGACAAGTTCGTGAAGTCGTCCGAGCGCGCGTTGCGAAAGACGGATACGGCGGCGGCGCCGTGGGTCGTGATCGAATCGGCGGACGATCGGTATCGCGATCTGACCGCCGGAATGACGCTGGTCGAAACTCTCGAGCGCCGCCTCGCGGAGCCGAAAGCGGCGGCCGCCGCGAACGGTCCGGCCGAGGCGATCCCCAATCCAGTCACGATCCTCGACCGGGTCGACCTCAAGCAGAAAGTCGCGGACAAGGACTACGACCGCAAGCTGGCGCGGAGCCAGGGACGGCTCAACAAGCTGACGTGGAAAGCCTCGGAAAAGAAGGTCTCGACCGTGGCCGTCTTCGAGGGCTGGGATGCCGCGGGAAAGGGAGGGGCGATCCGGCGCGTCAGCCAGGCGATCGACGCGCGGCTGCTCCGGGTGGTCCCCATCGCCGCGCCGACCGACGAGGAGAGGCTGCATCATTATCTCTGGCGTTTCTGGCGGCACATCCCGCGCGCCGGCGTCGTGACGATCTTCGATCGCTCGTGGTACGGCAGAGTTCTCGTGGAGCGCGTCGAAGGATTCGCGACGGAAGACGCCTGGAGGCGATCGTTTCTCGAGATCAACGACTTCGAGGAACAGCTGGCCGAGCGCGGCATCGCGCTCGCGAAGTTCTGGCTCCATATCAGTCCCGAAGAGCAGTTGCGGCGCTTCACGGAGCGCGGCGAGATCGACTGGAAGCGCCACAAGATCACCGAAGAGGATTGGCGCAACCGCGAGAAGTGGAACGCGTACGAAGCGGCCGTCAACGACATGATCGCCCGGACGAGCACGCGGATCGCTCCCTGGACCCTGATTCCCGCGAACGACAAGAAGCTCGCGCGCCTCGAGATTCTCGGCACCCTTGGCGACACGATCGAAGCCGCTCTCTGAGATCGATCGCCTTCGATTGCTGAACTGACGCCTCGTCGAAGGAGGATCCTTCCTGCTGCCCGTTCTCGGAGCCGCCGGGGTCCTGATCGGCGGGTCGATCGCCCGGCGCGCGAGGGCCCCGGCCCAGCCCGCCCTCGCGCCCTGACGCGTCCGCCGCGCGCGTCCGACGGTCACAATCGGAAGTGACAGCCGCCATGCCCCCCGTCCGTCCGGCGACACCAGAATCGCCGCACGGAAGGAGGCGTTCATGACGATCGCCAGTTCCCCCCTCGCCACGCCTCAACGCTTCGCCATCCCCGGGACGCCGCTGTTCTCCACGGTCCTCGAGCTCATCCGACGGACCTCGGCCGAGTTGCCGCTCGACGTGAGCCGCGCGCTCGAGACGGCCCAGGCCGCCGAAACCGACGGCAGCAGCGCGCGCGTCGCCCTCGACGTCATCCGTTGCAATGTCGATCTCGCCGGACGGGCCTCCGCGCCGATCTGCCAGGACACCGGCAGCATCCTCCTCTACGTGAAGGCTCCGGTCGGCTACGACCAGATTCACTTCGCGGAGGCCGCGACCGAGGCGGTCCGCGAGGCGACGCGCCTCGGGTATCTGCGGCAGAACTCCGTCGACAGCCTCTCCGGAAAGAACAGCGGCGACAACACCGGGCCGGGCTCTCCGAACATCCACTTCGAGCAGTGGCGATCCAATGAGCTGCAGGTCGTGCTGATGCTGAAAGGCGGCGGCTCGGAGAACGTCGGGATCCAGTTCTCGCTGCCCGATCCGGATTTCGGCGGCCGCGACATCGCGGGCGTCGAGAATGCCATCCTGGGGTCCGTCGTGCGCGCGCAGGGCGAGGGGTGCGCTCCCGGCATCCTCGGCGTGGCGATCGGCGGCGATCGTTCGAGCGGATGGGCATTCGCGAAGAAGCAGTTCTTCCGCGAGCTCGATGACGTCAACCCCGACCCCCAGCTCGCGGCGCTCGAGTCGCGCGTGATGGACAAGGCGAATCGACTCGGCATCGGCCCGATGGGATTCGGCGGAAAGACCACGCTTCTCGGCTGCAAGGTGGGGCTGATCAACCGTGTCCCGGCCAGCTTCTACGTCACGGTCGCGTACATGTGCTGGGCGTTCCGGCGCCGGGGCGTGGTGCTGAGCCCGACCGGAGAAGCGCATCGCTGGCTGTACTGACCTCGCGACGACGCGAAGGAGACGTCATGGATCCGATCCGGCTCACCACTCCGCTCGACGAGCAGACCGTCCGCTCGCTTCACGTTGGGGACGTCGTTCTGCTCAGCGGGCGCCTCTACACCGGGCGCGATGCGATGCATCACCGCATCCACACCGGCACCCCCCCGCCCGTCGATCTGCACGGCATGGTCCTCTACCACTGCGGCCCCGTGATGGTGAAGGAAGGGGAGCAGTGGGTCTGCAAGGCCGCAGGGCCGACGACCAGCTCGCGCGAAGAGCCCTACGAGTGGCAGCTCATGCGCGATTACGGCATGCGCGGCGTCATCGGCAAGGGGGGCATGGGCGAAAAGACGCTCGCCGCCTGCCGCGAGTACGGAGCTGTCTATTTTCATGCGATCGGCGGGGCCGCTCAGGTCCTCGCGCAGGCGATCAAGAGGGTCGACGGCGTCGACTGGATGGACCTCGGCAGCCCGGAAGCGATCTGGCACTATCAGGTCGAAGAGTTTCCCTTGATCGTGACGATGGACTCGCACGGCGAAAGCCTCCACCGGACGATCGCGGACGAATCGAACCGCCGCTTCCTCGAAATGCGCGTCTGACCTCGCCCGTCGTCACGATTCCGCCCGCTCGAGGTTCCGGGCGCGCGCGGCGCGCGCTCGATTCCGCTATCCTGCGTCCTCCGATGGACTGGAACGAAGCAGAGCGGCTTCACGCGGCCGCCGTCTCCGATCTCGCGTCGGCTGCCGAGCGGGTGCCCGAGCCGCGATGGCGTGCCGCGCGCGCGGAAGGAAAGTGGTCTCCCGCCGAGATCGTCGAGCACCTGAGTCTCACGTTCGACGTCCTCCTTCGCGAGCTCGAAGGAGGCGGCGGAATGAAGATCCTCACGAAGCCCTGGCAGCGCATCCTGCTGCGCATCACCATGGCCCCGCGGATTCTCCGCGGTGGCGCGTTTCCGAAAGGCACGCGCGCTCCGCGCGAACTGCGCCCTGCCATGCCATCGCTCGACCAGCGGGCGGCGATCGCCGCGTTTCGGGAGAAGGCCGCGCGTTTCTCCGACGCGGCCGCGAAGGCGCGCGCGGCCCGTCCTCGCACCCGACTGACGCACCCGTACTTCGGTCGCTCCTCCCTCGCGAACGCGTTCGTCCTCGCCGCGCGCCACATCGAGCACCACCGGAAGCAGCTGAGCTGGTAGGGCGCTCGGGCACGCGCGTCGCGCGCCCGGACACCCGCCGCCGTTCCGCTCCCTCGACGAGGCGCCCGGTCGCCCACGATCGCGCGCCGGTGGGTCCCGCGGCCGACGATTTCGCGGTGAACTTTCCGTGAACTGACCAAACCTTTCATTGCTTTGACCGTAATGGTTGCTAGAATGACCCGCCGTTCATTTTCCTGAATTGAGGGCTTGCATGACAACCCTGAGAACGAAAGAAGAGCTGGTGGAGCGGTTCCGGATCGACTCGATCCAGGAAGCCGCGCTTCGGGTCATCGCCCGGAAAGGGCTTTCCGCCGCGTCGATGCAGGAGATCGCCGACGAAGCGGGGATCGCCAAGGGAACGCTCTATCTCTATTTCGAGAGCCAGCGGGATCTGCTGGAAAAGACGGTCGAGCAGGCCTTCGCCCGCCTGGCGGACGAGCTGGTGGCGGCCCTCGAAGGGGAGGGGGCGTATCTGACGCGCCTCGAGAGGCAGTTCCGCACGAAAACGGAGTTCCTCGAGAGGAACGTCGCGTTGCTGCGTCTTTACGCGGCGGCGATGTACCCGCAGGGGGCGGGACCGGCGGAGACGCGGTGCGCCCGCAACGGAAGCCCGCACTTCCAGCGCTACATCGGGCGTCTCGAGACATTTCTCGGCGAAGCGATGGATGCCGGCGAGATCCGCCGGATGCGGGCCGATCGCCTTGCGCTCCTGCTCGAAGAGGGGTTCATGGCGATCCTTCTCGCGCGGCTGACGGAGACTTCACCCCCGCCGATCGACGAGGAGATTTCGTGGCTGATGGAAATGCTCTGCGATGGCATCGCGATTCAAAGGAGTCGAGCTTGAAGAAGATTCTGATTTCGATCCTCGCCGCCGCATTGTTCCCAGGGAGCCTCGCGCTCGGGGGAGACGTGCCCGCGGCCCCCGACGCGAACGCGATGGCCGCCGACGGGCTGACTCTGGGCGAAGCGATCCGGATCGCGCTCGCCTACAACCCGGCCGCGGAACGGTCGCGCTCCGAGGTTGATGTCGCCGCATTGGAAGTGCGCCGCGCGCGCGCGTCGATCTTTCCGCAGGTGAAGGTGAAAGGACGCTACACGCGCAACGATCGCGACGTGACTCTCAACTTCGACGGGAACGAAGTCTCGATCCTCCCCGTCGACGACTGGAGCACGTCGATCACGCTCTCCCAGCCGGTCTACGCCGGCGGGCGCGAGTTCAAGGCGATCCGGCAGGCGCGCCTTGCCGTCGAGGGCGCCGAGCACGCGTCGCGCGGAACCGAAGAGGGAGTTCTCTTCGACGTGGCGACGAGCTTCCTCAACGTCGTCGGTGCCGAGGCGCTCCTCGCGGTCGAGCTTCAGAACGTCGAGCTCGCAACTCGTTCGCGGAAACAGGCAACCGATTTCTACGAAGCGGGAGAAGTGACGCGCGTCGACGTGCTTCGAGCCGAGAGCTCGATCAAGGGCGCCGAGCGCCAGCTCGCCGCCGCCCGCCAGGCTCGCGAGAGCGCCGCCAGCCTCCTCCGCCTCAGCCTCGGCGTCGACGTCCCGGTCGATCCGGAGTCCCCGCAGCTCGAGCTTCCGCCGATGCCCTCGGAACAGGAGCTGATCGCGTTCGCCGAGGCGAACCGCCCGGAAGTGCGCCGCGCGGCGATCGCGACCCAGGTCGCGAATCTCGAAGTCGGAAAACAGAGGGGAGCGTACCGCCCGCTCATCACGGCGGATGCGAGCTTCACGCAGCAGGCGGCCGCCTTCCCGACCGATCAGTTCGGCGCTCTCACTCTCAATTTCAGCGTCCCGGTCTTCACCAGCGGAGAGATCCCGGCTCGCGTCGCATCCGCGCGCGAGCAGGAGAAACAGGCCCAGCTCGTCCTCGATCAGGCGCGGCAGGTCGTGCGCGAGGACATCCGCCGCGCCCTGGTCGAGCTCGAAACGGCCCGCACGTCTCTGGCCCTCGCGCTCGATCAGCGCGAAGCCGCCGAGGCCGAATACGAGCAGATCTTCGAGCTCTATCGCGCGCAGGAAGCGACATCTCTCGACGTGCAATTCGCCGAGACCTCGCTCGCCGCGGCTCGCCGCAACATCGTCGCCGGAACACTCGATCGCGACCTCGCAGCGCTCCGCGTCTGGTTCGCGACGGGCGCGCTCAGGAGCGTCCTCGTCAAGGAGAATTCATGAAATCGATCCGACCGATCCGCGCCGCGGGCGCGTCGTCATTGCTGTTCCTCGCACCTGTTCGCCGCCGCATGCGGTGGCGCTGACCCCGCGCCGGCGGCCCAGGCGCAGAGCGCGCAGTCCGCGGAGCTTCCGGCCGACGTGAAGTCCGTCGAAGGCATCGCCGCTCCGCAGAACGGGGCGCCCGGGGCGCCGGGCGTCGTGACGGACGGCGCGATCGCCAGCCGTGAGCGAGGGAACGCTCGCGGCGAACGGCGAGTTCGTTTCGCCCGCCCAATCCTCGGTCGCGCCGAAGATCCCGGGCCGCGTCGCCCGCGTCATGGTCGAGGAAGGGGCGCGCGTGACCCGGGGACAGCCGCTCGCGGCGCTCGAGACCGACTACCTCCGTCTCGACGTGGACCGCGCGCAGGCCGAGCTCGCGCGCGCGAACGCCGGCCTGGCGGAGGCCGAGCGCGATTTCGAGCGGAAAGAAGAGCTCCGACAGAAGGAGTCCGTTCCCCAGGCGACCTACGACCGCTCCCGCGCGGCATTCGACCAGGCGCGGGCCGCGAAGGCCGCGGCGGGCACGGGGCTCGAAGTCGCGCGGCAGCGCCTCGCCGACTCGATCATCCGCTCTCCCCTCACCGGCGTCGTCGCGGAAAAGAAGGCGGACGCGGGCGAGTTCCTCGCCGAGGGCGGCGTCGCCTTCGTCGTGATCCAGACCGCGCCTCTCAAGCTCCGCTTCCGCGTTCCGGAGAAGTACCTCGGGCGGATCCGGCCCGGACAGTCGGTCGTCGCGACGGTCGATCCTTATCCCGGTGAGCGGTTCGGCGGGTCCATCCGGACCGTCGGCGGCGTCATCGATCCGCAGACGCGGACGCTGTTCGCCGAAGCGGAATTTCCGAATCGCGACGGGCGGCTGCAGCCGGGCCTCTTCGCCCGCGTGGAGGCGAAGCTCCAGTAGGGGCGCGTTGCGCGCGCCCGGAATCGGTTCAACGGAGATCATTCATGCAGAAGCTCGCTGAAATCAGCGTCAGGCGCCCCGTCCTTTCGACGGTGCTCATTCTTTCCCTCGTCGTCGTCGGGGCCTTCTCGTACTTCCGGCTCGGCGTCGACCGCTTTCCGAAGGTCGAGTTCCCGTTCGTCACGATCACGACGGTCCTCCCCGGCGCCGCGCCGGAGGAGATCGAGACGGAGCTGACGGACAAGATCGAGGAAGCGGTCAACACGATCAGCGGCATCGAGGAGCTGATCTCGACGTCGTCCGAAAACGTCTCGCTCGTCCGGGTGTCCTTCAACCTGGAGAAGGACGGCGACGTCGCCGCGCAGGAAGTGCGCGACCGAATCAACGGAGTTCTCGGCGAGCTGCCCAAGGACGCCGAGCCGCCGATCATCCAGAAGCTCGATCCCGATTCCGAGGCCGTCATCGCCGTCGCGTTGTGGGGACCGGCGAACGAGCGGGACATCACCGAGTACGCCGATAAGACTCTGCGGCGGCGGCTCGAGACGGTCTGGGGCGTGGGGCAGGTGACGATCGTCGGCGGACGGCCCCGTCAGATCAACGTCGTGGCGGACACGGCGCAGTTGAGCGGGGTCGGTCTCACGGCGGCCGACGTCGTCTACTCGCTGCAGACGCAGAACGTGCAGATTCCCGGAGGAAAGGTCGAGCAGGGCCTTCGCGACCTGACGCTCCGCACGTACGGGCGCGTGGAGGATCCGCGGGCATTCGCGACGCTTCCGGTCGCCACCAGAAACGGCCACGTGGTGCGCGTCGGCGACGTCGGGCGGGTCGAGGATTCCGTCGCGGACGTGGAGTCGATCGCGCGCGTGAACGGCGAGCCTGCCGTCATCCTGTTCCTCCGGAAGCAGTCGGGGACGAACTCCATCGCCGTCGTCGCGGCGATCAAGCAGCGGTTGTCCGATCTCTCGAAGGACCTTCCGAAGGGGTGGGAGATGCGGATCGTCCGCGACCAGTCGACGTTCATCATCGCGGCGGTCGACGCGGTCAAGGAGCACCTGATCCTCGGCGCGATCTTCGCGGCGCTCGTGGTTTGGATCTTCCTCTCGGCGCCGCGGCCGCGCCAGGTCCTCGGAATGCTCCTGGCGACGGCGGCGATCTACCTGCTTCTGTTCGGTCACGGGATGTTCGAGCGGCTGCCGGCGGCGGTCTCCATCGGCGGCGCGGCGCTCATCGGCATCTTCATGATCTTCTGGTTCGCGCGGCGATCGCGGCCGACGATCATCGCGGCGGTCGCGATCCCGAGCTCGCTCATCGCCACCTTCGGCGCGATGGCCGTCATGGGCTTCACCCTCAACATGATCACGCTGCTCGCGCTGACGCTCGCGGTCGGCATCGTCATCGACGACGCGGTCGTCATCCTCGAGAACATCTTCCGCCACATGGAAGAGAAGAACATGACCCCGATGCAGGCGGCGGTCAGCGGAACGAAGGAAGTCGGCCTCGCCGTCATGGCGACGAGCCTTTCGCTGATCGCGGTCTTCCTTCCCGTCGCATTCATGGGAGGCATCGTCGGCCGGTTCATGTACTCGTTCGGCGTGACGATGGCCTTCGCGATCGCCGTCTCGCTGCTCGTGTCGTTCACGCTCACGCCGATGATGGCGTCCCGCTGGCTCAAGCGGGAGGACATCGAGGAGGACGAGACCTCGCGGGAGCGCGGCTTCTACCCGGCGGTCGAGCGCACGTACATGCGCCTGCTCGAGTGGTCGATGAAGCACCGTTGGGTGATCGTCGTCCTCATGATCGTCGTCTTCATCTCGACGGTCCCGCTGTTCATGCTCGTCGACAAGAATTTCCTTCCCAACGACGACGAGTCGCAGTTCCAGATCTCCGTCCGCGCCCCCGAGGGGGCGAGCGTCGGGACGACGCTCACGATTCTCGAGTCGATCGCCGCGAAGGTCCGTCAGTTCGAGGGGATCGAGTCGACGGTCGTCACCATCGGAGACGACTGGCAGAAGACGCAGAACCTCGGAAGCGTCTATGTCAACCTCGTCGACATCGGGGAGCGTTCCGAGAACCAGTTCGAGCTGATGGACCGCGTCCGCCGCGAGATCCTGCCGCAGTACCAGGCGCTCGATCTCCGGGCCCAGGTCGTCCGCGTGAACGCGTTCGGCGGAGGCGCGGAGAGCGAGATCCAGTTCTGGATCGGCGGCCCCGATCTCGATCAGCTCGACAAGTACGCCCAGCAGCTCATGAACGGCATCCGGGACATCCCCGGCGTGACCGACGTCGACAGCAACTTCATCGTCGGAAAGCCGGAGCTGGGCGTCCACATCGACCGCGAGAAGGCCGCCGACCTCGGCGTTCGCGTCCAGGACCTCGCCGCGACCCTCAACGTGCTCGTCGGCGGGCAGAAGGCGACGAGCTACTACGAAGGGGGAGAGGAGTACGAAGTCCACGTTCGCGCCGAGAAGACCGAGCGGAGCAACGCCGCGGCGATCTCCACGATCGAGGTGCCGTCCGCATCGCTCGGCACCGTCCCGCTGAGCGAAGTCGTCGCCATCAAGCCCGGGACCGGTCCATCGCTGATCAACCGCCTCAACCGTCGCCGGATGGTCACCGTCGGCGCGAACATGCTGCCCGGCTACTCCTCGCAGGCCGTCATGGACGCGCTCGAGACGGGAGCCGCGAAGCTGAACATGCCGTCGGAGTATTCGTACGGTCTGACCGGGCGCTCGCGCGAGCAGGAGAAGGCAGCCAGGAACTTCATGCTCGCCTTCATCCTGTCGGGCATCTTCATGTACCTGATCCTCGCGGCCCAGTTCGAGAGCTGGATCCACCCGGTCACGATCCTTCTCGCGCTCCCGATGACGGTGCCGTTCGCCCTTCTCTCGATCCTGATGCTCAACCAGTCGCTCAATATCTTCTCGTCGCTCGGCATCCTGGTCCTGTTCGGCATCGTGAAGAAGAACAGCATCCTGCAGGTCGACCACGCGAACGGCCTGCGAGCGCTCGGGATGGAGCGGAACGAGGCGATCCTCCTCGCGAACCGCGATCGTCTGCGGCCCATCCTGATGACGACGCTCGCGTTCGTCGCCGGCATGCTGCCGCTCGTGGTCTCGAGCGGCACGGGCGCCGGGACGAACCGCGCGATCGGCTCGGTCATCATCGGGGGCCAGATGCTCGTCCTCCTGCTCACGCTCCTCGGGACGCCGGTCGTCTACAGCATCTTCGACGACTGGGCGAAGGCCGGCGTGTTCGGGAAGCTGCGCGGCCTCGTGGGCCTGGGTCGCGGCGCGGATGAGGACGAGCTCGAGGGAACGGCCCCGGCGACGAAGTAGCGGCCCCGTGTGGTGCGGGCGTCCCGCCCGCCCCTGGGCGGGGGGGATGCCCCTCGCCGCACCGGGGTCGCGCGGGATGACATCCGTCATGGTTCGCCGCCGCGCGGCGGCGGATCATCTCCTCAGATCATGCGCTTCATCCCGGCCGCTCTCGCCTCTCTGCTCCTCGCTGCGCACTTCTTCCGTTCGGGAAATCAGCTCCTCGTGCTGGCGTCGCTCGGGGTGTCCTTCCTGCCGCTGATTCGCCGCCCGGAGGCGAGGATCGCGCACAGGCTCCTCCTCCTTGCCGGAGCTTGCGAGTGGATCCGGACGTCGTACCGGCTGGCCGGCGTCCGGATCCAGCTCGGCGAGCCGTGGATCCGCATGGCGATCATCCTCGGCGCGGTGGCGCTCTTCACCGCGGCGTCCGCGCTCCTTCTTCCGAAGAGCGCAGCGCAACCAGCCGCGTAGGGGCGCGCTGCGCGCGCCCGGACCCCCGAACATGAAGGATCGAAATTCCGAGCCGGGTCTGAGCCCTGAGGTCCGAGGTCCGAGGTCCGAGGTCGGTATAATGCGCCGAGCTTGGGCGCGCTCGATCTCATCATCATCGTCGGGTACCTGGCCGGGGTCGTCGGCGCAGGAATCTGGTTCGGCCGCCGGCAGGATTCGACGAGCCGCTACTTCTTCGGCGGGCACCAGGTCCCCTGGTGGGCGATCAGCGCCTCGATCGTCGCCACCGAGACCTCCACGATCACTTTCATCTCCGTTCCCGGAATCGCGTACGCGCGCGGCGGAGACTTCCGCTTTCTCCAGCTCGTCTTCGGCTACATGCTCGGGCGGGTCGTCATCTCGATCCTCTTCATCCCGTCGTACTTCCGTGGAAATCTCTCGACGGTCTACCAGCTGCTGACCGAGCGCTTCGGCGGGAAGGTGCGCTCGCTCGCGGCCTCGCTCTTCGTCGTGATGCGGAGCATCGCGGATGGGGTGCGGCTGCTGCTGACGGGCATCGTGCTCGCCGCGGTCTACCGCGCGTTCGTTCCCGCAGCCGACGCTACGGAGACGATCCTCGCTTCGGTCGTCCTCCTCGGGCTCGTGATGATCGTCTTCTCGTTCTTCGGGGGCATCGAGGCGATCGTCTGGATCGAGGTCGTCCAGCTCGGGATCTACATCGTCGGCGCCATCGCCGCGGGCGTCGTGCTCGCGCAGTCCATTCCGGGCGGGGCCGCCGCCGCGATCGATCTCGGACGGGCGGCGGAAAAGTTCCGGCTGTTCGATTTCACCTTCGACATGACGCGCACCTACAACTTCTGGGCGGGCCTGATCGGCGGGTGTTTCCTCACGATGTCCACGCACGGGACCGATCAGTTCATGGTCCAGCGCTATCTGTGCACCGACCGCCCCCGCCGCGCGGCGACCGCCCTGCTCACCTCGGGGATCGTCGTTCTCGCCCAGTTCACCGGCTTTCTCTTCATCGGCGTCCTGCTCTTCGGGTACTACCGGCCGGACCGGATCGCGGGCTATGCGACCGGCCCCCTCGCGGCCCCCTTCGCGGCTTCCGATCAGGTCTTCCCGGACTTCATCACGACCGGCCTGCCGACCGGCCTGGCCGGCCTCGTCGTCGCCGCGATCTTCGCCGCGGCCCTCTCCTCCTCGCTCAACGCGATCGCGTCGACGACCGTCTCCGACCTCTACGCCCCGCTGGCGCCGGGACGGCCGGATCGACACTACCTCCGCGTCTCACGGCTCGTGACGGTGATCGCCGGCGTGGTTCAGATCGGGGTCGGCATCGGCCTCATGAGCGGCACCCGCTCGGCTCTCGACCTTGCCCTCTCCGTCGCATCTCTCGTGAACGGGCCCATTCTCGGAGTCTTCCTCCTCGGCGCCACCCGCCGCGGGTCTCCCTCGTCCGCCCTGGCGGGGATGAGCGTCGGCATCGCGGCCGTGACTGCCGTGTGGCTCGCCACCCCCGTCGCATGGCCGTGGTACGCTGCCATCGGAAGCCTGACAACGCTGCTGGCGGGATTGGCCGCCCATGCGATCGTTCGGCGCTCGCGCCGACGTCCGGCGTGAGCTCCCGGAGGAAGCCATGAAACGAATCGCTCTCGTCCTTCTGCTGATCGCAATCGCTGGCTGCTCGACCGGCGGCGGTCTCCCTGAAGGCGTGGTCGAGCCCCAGCTCGACATGTATCAGGTCGGCGACTACACCTTCAATCTCCAGTACAGCGGCGTGCAGGCGATCGGCTTCGAGCTCGCCGTCACGAATCCGGGAAGCGAGTCGCTGAAGCTCCGACAGATCAAGTTCTCGACGATCGGGACCGGCGCCTACTACGTCGATCAGAACCCGCAGTTCTTCAACCTCGACATCCCTCCGCGGAAGACCGCCATCAAGGCGTTCAACCTCCGCGTCTACTCGCAGGGAGGGTCGGTCGGCTCCCGAGAGCCGGTGAACCTTCGCGCGATCGCCTTGTTCGACAGCCCCAAGGGAAAGTTCCAGAAGGTCTTCTTCCAGCGGCTCAACCCCACCGACGGCTAGACCCGGCGCGTCCGGAGTCCTGCGCGAGGCGTCCCCCGACGCCCGCCTTCCGGCCCCTGACTCACACGATCGAGATCAAGCCGCGCGGCTGATCGTCAGGGCCACGCGACGCGAACGCTCGCGAAGCGCTCCGCAAATCGTGGATTGACCGCATCGACCGCTTTCCGCAGCGCGGCGGCTTCGGCCGTGCGTCCGGTCCGCTCGAGAAGCGAGGCGAGGACCAGGCGGTTGTACATCTTGAAGAGGCCGGCGTTTTCGCCGCCGTAGGTCGCCTCCTGGTCCGCCTGCTCGAGCTTCGCGATCGCCGCCGCGGTGTGGCCGCTCCCCGCGAGTGAGCGCGCTTCCATGTGGGAGAGGATCGGCCACGGCATCGCGCGCGCGCGGTAGGTGCGGGCCGATTCGGTCGCTCCTTTCTCGAGCGCGGCGGAAAGCGCCTTCGCCCCCGCTTCCTTCGCCGAGCCGTGCGCCAGGGCGAGCGAGAGCGCGTCGAAGTCGCGCGAGGCGCAGCCGAGCCCCTCGATGGCCCCCGCCGCGCTGCCCGCCGTTCCGTCGGAGATCGCTTTCCACAACTCTGCGCGGCATCGTTGCGCGCGGAAGAACTCGGGTGGACAGACGGCGCGGTCGGCGCGCGTCAGGGCGGCATCCACCGCCGCGCCGTCGCCTCGCAGAAACGCGAGGTCGATCAGCCGCGACCAGGAGGCGCAGAAGTCCGAGCGCACCGAGACCGCACTTTCGAACGAGCGCTGCGCTTCGTCGTAGCGGCCGACGAGCATCAGCAGCTCTCCCAGCGAATCGTGGGGATTCGCCTGATCCGGCGCGATCCGCTCGTACGAGGCGAACGCCGCCTCGGCGCTCGCGAAATCTCCGCCCGCCATCCGGATGTAGCCGAGGTGGTTCTGCGCGACGACCCAGTTCGGGTCGACCGTCAGGAGCCGGGAAAAACACTGCTCCGCCTCGTCGAGCTTCTGCGCGCTCCAGTACCCGTCGCACTGGATCGTCAGGGCGTACAAGTCGTCGGGGTTCTCCCGCAAATACTTCTCCAGCAGCTCGTCCGCGCGCGCGGCGTCGCGGTCGATGAGGGCGAGGCTGTGCCGCATCAGAAACCGTTCGCGCGGGCTGAGCCGATCGAGGTCCGTCTCGAGGATCAGCTCCCGCATCCTCTTCGGGCGGTCGGAATCGGCTCTCGCCAGCGAGAGGAGCTTGAGGCGCGCCATCGCGAACTCCGGGTCCAGCTCCACCGCGCGCGCGAAGTGCTCCCGCGCCTCGTTCCGGTAGATCTTCTTCTCGGCGCTGAGCCCCTGCTCGAACGCCTCGAGCGCCGCGGGGGAGGAGCTGGTCCATTCCGCGACGCTCGTCCGCGCAGCGCAAGGCGATGCTCGCCGAGGCGAGCACGATTCCGATGAGGAGCCAGGTCAGGTTTCGCATCACGAGAGAGCGTGGAATGGCCGATCGCGCCGCCATGGAAAAGAACCCGGGGGAGGGCTCCATTCCGCGGCGGCGGAACACTGCTGCAAATCTGCGAGGCCCGGGTTCGGGCGCTGCCCGGTACTCTACCGTTCGCCCGCGGCGGCGATGGCAAACAAGCCGTTACGGCTCAAAGTGTTGTAAACGGTTACCGGCGCCGGCGGGGCGGCCGGAGCCCCCGGACGCCGGCCGTTGCATTTCTCAACGGTCCGCCGCTCTCCCCCTCGATTTCACGCCGGCGACCCCGTGACATTCGCCGTCGAGCGCGTGTGACGGAAGGCGTTCGGGCTCCTCATGAACGACCACGTGCAACGGATGTTGCGGTCACATGGCGGGTCGGTCGAAAGGCCGAGAATGACATCAACGGCCGGCGAAAAAATTCACTGCGACGGGCCGGCCGAGGATAAATCGACGAGATCAGGTGGAAAAACGATGAAAAAGACAGCGTTGTTGACTCTCCTCGCTTTTGCGGTCCTGCTGTTCGGGTCGGCCGCGATCGCAAGCGCCGAAGACGGCGCCGCGCTCTTCAAGACGAAATGCTCGGCCTGCCACGGGCAGGACGGAAGCGGAAACACGGCGATCGGCAAGAAGTCCGCGATTCGCGATCTGCGTTCGGCCGACGTGCAGAAGCAGACCGATGCGCAGCTGACGGCGATCATCGCCGACGGCAACGGCAAGCCCGCGCACGCCTTCAAGAAGAAGGGCATGACCGACGTTCAGATCAAGGCTCTGGTGGCGCACATCCGTTCGATCGCGACGAAGTGATGTCGTCTCGATAGCGGCGTACAGCCGCCCCCCGGTGGGGTGAGCTCGTAAACGCTCTGGAGGCCTCGCGGCGCGCTTCGGATCCCGGAGCGCGCCCCCTCCGCCCCGTCTGCGGCTCCCCGTCCCCAGGGCGAGACGTGAAAGGGGAGATCCCCATGAGTAACGGCCTGCTTTACGATGCGACGCTCTGCATCGGCTGCCTGGAATGCGAGTCCGGATGCGCGGCCGCGAACGGGCTTCCGTACGACGACACGATCGCGGCGGAGAAGAAAGCGTCGGAACACAAGTTCACCTACGTCAAGGCCGTGCAGAGCGCGGAGGGGGAAGACAAGTACATGCGGCATCTCTGCATGCACTGCAGCGATCCCGCCTGCGCGTCCGTCTGTCCGGTCGCCGCCCTGACCAAGACCGCGGAAGGTCCGGTCGTCTACGACGAAGACAAATGCATGGGTTGCCGCTACTGCATGATCGCCTGCCCGTTCGGCGTGCCGAAGTACGAGTGGTCGTCGCTGACCCCGGCCGTCAAGAAGTGCACCGGCTGCTTCGAGCGCGTCAAGGCCGGAAAGCAGACGGCGTGCACCGAGGCCTGCCCGACCGGAGCCACGATGAGCGGCGAGCGGACCGCGCTCATTGCGGAAGCGCAGAAGCGGATCCGCGAGAATCCGTCCGGCTATGACCCGCACATCTTCGGTGTCGAGGAAGTCGGCGGCACGTCCACGCTCTTTCTCTCCTCGGTGCCGTTCGAGCAGTTCGGACTCAAGGGGAGCTATCCGGCGGAACCGATGCCGATGCTCACATTCAAAGCGCTCTCGAAGATTCCGAGCATCGTGACCACGGGAGCGGTTCTTCTCGGCGGAGTCTACTGGATCACGAACCGGCGCGATGAAGTCGCGCGCGTCGAGCGGAAGCGCGACGGGGAGAAGTGAGGCCGGCCATGATGAAACTTCCGAAGATCACCTTCTGGCGCATCATCTTCGTGCTCATCCTTCTCGCGGGCCTCTGGGCGACGGTCCTCCGCTTCACCGGCGGGCTGGCGGCCGCGACGAACCTCTCCGACGACTTTCCGTGGGGAATCTGGATCGGCTTCGACATCCTCTGTGGCGTGATGCTGGCCGCCGGCGGATTCACGCTGATGGCGACCACCCACATCTTCAATGCGGAGCGATACAAGCCGATCGCGCGCCCCGCGCTCCTCACCGCGTTCCTCGGCTATCTGCTCGTCTGCGCCGCGCTCATGTTCGACCTCGGAAAGCCGTGGAACATCTGGCATCCGATCATCATGTGGAACCCGCACTCGGTCATGTTCGAGGTCGGCTGGTGCGTGATGCTCTACACCACCGTGCTCGCGCTCGAGTTCGCGCCCGTCGTCTTCGAGCGGTTCCGGCTCGAGCGACCGCTGCGCATTCTCCATATGATCTCGACTCCGCTCGTCATTCTCGGCGTGCTCCTCTCGACGCTTCACCAGTCTTCTCTCGGCAGCCTCTACCTCATCATGGCGGGCAAGCTCCATCCCCTCTGGTACTCGTCGCTGCTGCCCGTCTTCTTCTTCATCTCGGCGCTCGCCGTCGGCATCGGAATGACGATGTTCGAGTCGGCGATGTCGTCGCGGCATCTCGGCCATCCGTTCAACGTGAGCCTCATGGCGGGACTCGCGCGCATTCTGCTCGTCATCCTCGCCGTCTACACCGTGCTGCGCGTCCAGGACCTCTCCTCCCGCGACGCGTGGGCCAGTGCGATGAACCTCGGCTATGAGGCGTCGTTCTTCTGGGTCGAGGTCCTCCTCGCGATGGCGATCCCCATCGCCCTCCTTTCGTTCCGCGCGATCCGGACCTCCCAGCGCGGCCTGTTCTGGATCTCGATCTCCGTCGTGGCCGGATTCATCATCAACCGCCTCAACATCGCCGTCACCGGAATGGAAGGATCGGCTGGAGTCCGGTACGTGCCGGCCTGGCCTGAAGTGGCGATCACCGCGAGCATCGTCGCGGTCGGATTCGCCATTTTCGGTCTCGCCGCGAAATATCTCCCCATCTTCGAGCACTCCGGCAGCGCTCACGCGCTCCCCGCGGGTGGCGCGAAGCAACAGGAGCCGCCGCTGACGCGGACGCCGGCCGCGGCCGGCCCGTGACAGCTCCGGCCTGGCCGTTCCGAGGCTCTCCGCCGATCCGTCGTCTGGCGGGGAGCCTCGCCGGCAGGCTCTTCGCCCTCCTGCTCGGCACGCTGATCCTGGTGTTCGCCGTCTTCGGCGCCGTCAACATCCGCCTCCACCAGCACGATCTCGAGGCGTCGATGCTCCGCTCGGCGGAACGGCTCAACCACGTCATCTATCGCGCGATGTCGTATTCGATGCTGCACAACGATCGCGACGCGCTGCGGCAGATGGTGACGAGCCTTCGGGACGAGCCGGGGCTCGTGAGCGTCCGCATCCTGAACTGGGATGGGCGGATCAGCTTTTCGAGCGATGACCTGGAAGTCGGAAAGACGATTCCAAAGACGGCCGCGTCCTGCACCGGGTGTCATGCCGCGGGCCGCTCGCCGACGCACCAGACGGAAGGCGATCCGTTTCAGATCTACGAAGAGGGTGACCGGCGCGTGATCGGCGTGGTCACTCCGATCGTGAACGCGCCCAGCTGTTCGCAAGCGGATTGCCACGCCCATCCTGCTTCGCAGCGGATCCTCGGAATTCTCGACACGAACCTCTCCCTCGCCGCGGCGGACGAGACGCTCGCCGCCGGCGCCCGCCGGATGGCGCTCTACGCCCTCGCCGCCGTGGTCTCGGTGGCGGTCCTGACCGGGCTCTTCGTGCTGGGGCTCGTCCACACCAGAATTCGGGGGCTGACATTCGCCACGCGGCGGATCGCCGCGGGCGAGCTCGGCTATCAGCTCCGCGTGCGCGGGTCGGACGAGATCGCCGCCCTCGCGTCCTCGTTCAATACGATGAGCAAAGAGCTGCTCGAGGCGCGGGAGGAATCCACCGCTTGGGCGCGCACCCTCGAGGAGCGCGTCGAGCAGAAAACGGCGGAGCTGCGCGCCGCGCACGAACAGATGATGCAGGCCGAGAAGATGGCCTCACTCGGGAAGATGGCCGCCGTCGTCGCTCACGAGATCAACAACCCTCTTTCCGGGATCCTGACTTACGCGCGCCTCATGCGGCGCTGGTGCGGCCATCCGGACACGGCGGTCTCGCACCTCGGCGAGAGCCGCGAGGCGCTCGATCTGATCCAGTCGGAGAGCCGCCGCTGCGGCGACATCGTCCGGAACCTCCTCTCGTTCTCGCGCTCGACCCCGCTCCATCTCGCTCCCGCGTCGCTCGAGGAGATCTTCGACCACTGCATCCGCCTGGTCGCCCACAAGCTCGAGCTCTCCACGATCGCGATGCAGACGGACTTCGAGGCCGACCTTCCGCCGGTGCACGGAGATCCCGCGCAGCTCGAGCAGCTCTTCCTCGCTCTCATGATGAATGCGATCGAGGCGATGCCGGACGGCGGAAACCTCCGTCTTGCCGCCGCCCGCGGAGACGCGGGAGGAATCCGCGTCATCCTCGAGGACGACGGGAAGGGGATCCCCGAGGAGGTTCTCGCGCACATTTACGAACCGTTCGTGACGACGAAGGAAGGGAGCGGCGGCGTCGGTCTCGGCCTCGCGATCTGCCGCGGCATCGTCGATCGCCACAGCGGACACATCGAGGTCGACTCACAGGTCGGCCGCGGAACGCGCTTCGTGATCACGCTCCCCGCCGAGAAAACCGCCGAGCCGGCTCTGCGCCGGCCGGAGTGAGGTGCCCACATGCCCAAGGGAAGGATTCTGATCGTCGACGACGAGTTCTCCGTACGCGACTCGCTCCGCAGATGGTTTCAGGAAGAAGGCTATGAAGTCGGGACCGCCGAAAGCGCGAACGACGCGCTCGCGCGCCTCGCGGAACGGGAATGGAACCTCGCCCTCGTCGACATCAAGATGCGAGGGACCGACGGAATCGAGCTCCAGCGGAGGATGCACGAGCTGAAGCCCGAGATGAGCGTCATCATCATGACCGGCTATGCCTCGGTCGAGACGGCCGTCGCGGCGCTCAAGAACGGCGCCTACGACTACGTCACCAAGCCGCTCGATCCCGACGACATCGCGAACATCGTCAAGAACGCGCTCTCGCACTCCGAGACCCGGCGCGAGAACGTGATGCTCAAGGAGACCTTCGACGAGACGATCGCTCCCGAGACGGTCATGGTCGGCCAGAGCGCCGCCATGCGGAAGGTCTTCGAGGCCGTCGAGACCGTCGCGCCCACCGACGCCACCGTCCTGATCACCGGAGAGAGCGGCACCGGCAAGGAGCTCGTCGCGCGGGCGATTCACCTCTCCTCGCCCCGCCGCTATCACCCGCTCGTGACCATCCACTGCGGCGCGCTGACCGAGACGCTGCTCGAGAGCGAGCTTTTCGGCCACGAGAAAGGCGCCTTCACCGGAGCGCAGTACCGGAAGAAGGGAAAATTCGAGGTCGCCGAGGGGGGGACCGTCTTTCTCGATGAGATCGGCGACATCAGCCTGCGGACGCAGACCGATCTGCTCCGCGTCCTCCAGGAGCGCGAGATCACGCGCGTGGGCGGCCATCAGGCGATCAAGGTCGACTTCCGGTGCGTCGCGGCGACCAACAAGAGCCTCGACGCGATGATCGAGGATGGTACGCTTCAGGCCCGATCTCTACTACCGCCTCAACGTCTTCCACATCGAGCTTCCTCCCCTCCGCGACCGGCGCGAGGACATCCCCCCTCTGGTGGATCACTTCATTCACAAGTACGCTCTCGCGATGAATCGCCGCGTCATCGGGGTGACTCCCGAAGCGATGCGCGCTCTCCAGGAGCACGAATGGCCGGGCAACATCCGCGAGCTCGAGAACGCCGTCGAGCGGGCGATGGTGATCGCCCGCGGCGACGAGCTCCTCGAAGAGCATTTCGTGTTCGCGCACCGGAATGGCGCGCTCGCCCCCCGAACGCTCGAAGACATCGAGCGCGCCCACATCCTCCGCGTCCTCGACGAGCAGGCAGGAAACCAGACCCGCGCCGCGGAGATCCTCGATATCGACCGCGTGACGCTTCACAACAAGCTGAAGAAGTGGGGTTGGGTGCGACCGCAGACCGCCCCGCGATGAGCCGCATCACCGTCGTTCCGATCGGGGCCGTCCCGGCTCCGCTCCTCGGCGCCGTCGTCGATCGCGTCGGACGGACGTTCGGAACGCGGGTCCAGGTGCGCCACCACCCCATCGACCCCGCTCCCACCTTCCATCCCGAGCGCCAGCAGTACCACTCGACCGAGCTGCTTCGCCTCCTGCTCGGTTGCGCCGATCCCGCCGACGGCACCCTCATCGGCCTCACGCCGGTCGATCTCTACATCCCGATCCTCAAGTACCTCTTCGGCGAGGCCCAGCACGGCGGCCGCGGCGCCGTCGTCGGCTTCCACCGTCTCCGGGAAGAGTTCTACGGCCTTCCCGGCGACGCGCGTCTGCTCGAGGACCGTACGGTCAAGGAGGCGCTCCACGAGCTCGGGCACACCTTCGAGCTCACGCACTGCGACAACTACGAGTGCCTGATGGCCTCCGCGCACTCGGTCGAGCGCGTCGATCTGAAGCTCGAACGCTTCTGCCGCTCCTGCCGCGCGGCGCTCGGCTCCAACATCGTCGAGGCGCCGTGGTGATTCTCAGCTTTCGCCATGGAGAATCACAACACATCCCAAACTCATGATTCTGCGGCCCTTGCCCGCCACCTACCCGCCGTACGCCCGAAATCACTGTGGTGAAAATCAGCGGCAGCTCCGCTGAAAAACTCCTCGCCGGAGCGGTCCGCACAACTCGATCTCCGTTGCCTTCAATGCCTTGCGATGAAATGGCCGAGCGGACGCGAGAAGGGCACCTCGCTTGCCCTTATGGACCGGCAGAACGGACCGGAAGACATCCGGACGCAACAGGAGGTTCACCATGGTAGTCATCCTCGTCATCTCCATGATCGCAGTCGCCCTGACGATCGATTACGTTCTCGCCCGCCGCAATCCGGTCGAAGCGCCCGCCGCCGCTGAAGTGCGCGCGCCCCGCGCGGTCCCGCTCGCCTCGGTCGTCGGAGGCTTCCGCCTGATGGATGGTTTCCGCTATCACCCCGGGCACACCTGGGCCGTCGCCGAGACGCCGGAGCTGGTCCGCGTGGGCGTCGATGATTTCGTGGCGCGGCTGACCGGAAAGATCGCGACGCTCGGCCTGCCCACGCGCGGACAGTGGATCCGCCAGGGACAGAGGATCATCGCCGTAGGCGCCGATGGCCGCGACTACTCGCTCGTCTCCCCCGTGGAAGGTGCCGTGGTCGACGTCAACGAGAAAGCGCTGACCGCGCCCGACTCGATCCGCGAAGATCCTTATGGCGAGGGATGGCTTCTCAAGGTCAACTCTCCCGATTTCCGGACGACCGCGAGAAACCTCCTGTCGGGATCGCTCGCGCGCCGCTGGATGGAAGAGGCCGCGGACCGGCTCCGCTCGATGCTGCCGGCCCCCGTCGCCGTCACTTCGCTCGACGGCGGGCTCGTCATCGACGATCTCTCGAATGAGCTTACCGACGACGTGAAGAAGAACCTGGGCCACGAGTTCTTCCTCGAATAGGGCGGACGAAGGCCCGATCCTTGAAAGGAGCGCCGGAAGGCGCTCCTTTTGTTTTCGGTATGATCGCCGGGATGAACCCAGTGCGGGGAAACGAATCTGTCGCCGACCGAATCGACGTTCTCGCCGCCGCGATCGAGCCTCGCGTTTTCGAGTGGCGCCGCGACATCCACCAGCACCCCGAGCTCGGGAATCGCGAGTTCCGGACCGCGAAGATCGTCGCGGCGCATCTGGAACGCCTCGGACTCGCGGTTCGGACCGGGGTCGCTCACACCGGAGTGGTCGGCGTGCTCGAGGGAGGGCGCCCCGGAGGCGTGGTCGCGCTCCGGGCCGACATGGACGCGCTCCCGATGACCGAAGAGCTCGACCTCCCGTTCGCCTCGAAGGAGCGCGCCGTCTACAACGGCGAGGAAGTCGGCGTGATGCATTCGTGCGGTCACGACGGACACGTCGCGATCCTCATGGGCGTCGCCGAGATCCTCGCGTCGGTGCGGGAGCAGCTCGCCGGGACGGTCAAGTTCGTCTTCCAGCCGGCCGAGGAGGGAGCTCCCGCCGGCGAAGAAGGAGGAGCGGAGATGATGGTCCGCGAGGGGGCTCTCCGCGACCCCGCTCCTTCCGCGATCTTCGGCCTGCACATCGGAAACCGCGCCGAGGTCGGGCAGATCGGAGCGCGCCGGGGGAACGCGATGGCGAGCGTCGACTCGTTCACCATCACCGTGCACGGCCGGCAGACCCACGGAGCGTATCCGTGGCTCGGCGTCGACCCGATCGTCGTCGCATCGCAGATCGTGCTCGCGCTCCAGACCATCCCGAGCCGGCAGCTCGACGTTTCGAAGGCTCCTGCGATCCTCACCATCGGAAAGATCAACGGCGGAATTCGCAACAACGTCATCCCGGACCACGTCCGGCTCACCGGAACGATTCGCGCGCTCGACGACGGGATGCGGCTGCAGATCCACGAGCGGATTCGCAAGACCGCCGAAGGAATCGCCGCGAGCGCGGGAGCGACCGCCGAGGTGACCATCGAGACCGGCTACCCCGGGGTCTGGAACGACCCCGATCTGTTCATGGCGATGCTGCCCACGCTTCGACGCGTCGCCGGAGAGCAGAACGTCTTCACGATCATCCCCAGCCTTGGCGCGGAAGACTTTTCGTTCTTCCAGAAAGAAATCCCGGGGCTCTTCTTCGTTCTCGGGACCCGGCCCCGCGGGATGACGCAGGAGGAGGCGGCCCCGGGGCACTCGCCGCGATTCTTCGTCGATGAAAGCGGGCTCCTCCTCGGGGTGCGCGCGCTCGCGCACCTCGCGGTCGCTTACCTCGAACCGCGTGTCGACGGGTAGGGGCGCGTTGCGCGCGCCCGGAATCGGCGCGCCCGGATTCTTCGCGCCCTGCGCCTGACAGGAGAGGTGGACATGAAACCGACCGATGTACGCGCGATCGTCACGGGGGGAAGCTCCGGAATCGGCAGGGAGACGGCTCGTCTTCTCGTCGAGCGGGGTGGAAAGGTCGTGATCTGCGGACGCGACGGGGGAAAGGTGCACGCGACGGCGGCGGCGATCGGCGCCCGCGGCGTGCGGGCCGATGTGCGCGTCGAGGCGGACGTGAAGGCTCTCTTCCGCGAAGCCGTCGACGCGCTCGGCAGCGTCAACGTCCTGGTGAACAACGCGGGATTCGGCGCGTTCGCCCCGCTGCGCGAGCTCACCGAAGAGAGCATGCGCTCGGTCTGGGAGACGAACGTTCTCGGCGCCATGTTCGCGGCGCGGGAGGCGGCGGCTCATTTCATCGACCGGAAGATCCCCGGAAACATCGTCAACATCGCCTCGACCGCCGGGCGCCGCGGGTTCGCAGGCGGGAGTGCCTACGTCTCGAGCAAGTTCGCGCTCACCGGGATGTCCGAATGCTGGCGCGCCGAGCTGCGCGCGCACGATATCCGCGTCATGCTGGTCAATCCGAGCGAGGTCCAGACCGAGTTCTTCAACGCGTCCGGAAGCGCGAGGGCGCTCAGCGACCGCAAGCTCCGCCCGATCGACATCGCGCACGCAATCGCGTCGATGCTCGAGATGGAAGACCGGGGGTTCGTCACCGATCTGACCGTCTGGGCGACCAACCCGGACTGAGAAAATATATCAACGATTTCCATTAGACATTTATATTGCTACAATTCGCGCTGGGTCCGGCAAGACCGGCATCGGGGACCGGCGGAGTTCCTCCCGAATGCCTCGCGCATTCAGGGAGGCGCCTTCGCCTCGCCTTCCCCCCGAGTCGCGTGATGCCGGAACGGGGGCTGTGCTGTCTCAGGGCGGATGGGTCGGGTTGATGATGAGGAGCAGCCTGCGCTCGACCTCGGTCGGGCCGGCAAAGAGGGAGGGAGATGAGCGCGGCTGACTCGTCGCTCCTTTTCTCGCTCGCCGTCCGGGGAGTCGCGGCGCTTTCGCTCGCGGGCTCCCTTTACCTCTTCCACCGTCGCTACCCGCGAAACGATCTTCGCCGCTGGGCTCTCGCCTTCGTCTCCCTCGGCGCCTTCTGGGGCGCCGCCTCTTCGCTGGTCGTCCTCGCCCCGCGGTTCGGCCCCTGGAATCCCTTCCGGATCGCTCTCGAGCTGTTGCTTTCCTCGGCGGGCTATCTCGCTGCGCTCCTCGTCGCCTGGGGCACCTGGGAGCTCGCGCTCCGCCGGCCGGTGAAGATCCGGGACGCGCAGGTTCTCCTGTTCCTGTGGGGAGGCGCGGCGGTCGCGACGCCTCTCTTCCTTCTCGCGCTCCCCGACGAGCCGCGTTTCCAAATCTATCTTCCCGTCTCGCTCCAGGCCCTTGCGGCGGGAGTGGCCTTCGCCTGGGCGGGCCAGCGCATCTGGCGCTCCCGCGCGAGCGCCCGCTCGGCCGGCTTCGCCCTCTTCTCCGTCGCGTTCCTCGGGTACGGCCTCACCCTCGCCTCCTCCTCCGTCGCGGCGTTCGCCTTCATCGCGCGGGGCGAGGCGTTTCCCGCCCCGGTCGCCGCCGCCGCCATCGAGGTGTTCTTTCTCGTGGTCACCGGTCTCGGCACGATGATCTTCGTGCTCGAAGACGAGCGCGAGGCCGCGCTCGAAGCCGCCTCGCAAATCGAGCACATCGCCTATCACGATCCTCTGACCGGGCTTCCGAACCGCGCCCTGTTTCTCGATCGTCTCATCGTCGCTCTCGCGCACGCGAGCCGCCATCAGCACAAGGTCGGCATCCTCTTCCTCGACCTCGATCGCTTCAAACAGATCAACGACTCCCTCGGCCACACCATGGGCGATCATCTGCTCAAGGGCGCGGCCGAGCGGATCCGCGCCTCCGTCCGCGAGGAGGACACGATCGCTCGGTTCGGCGGCGACGAGTTCGCGCTCCTGATTCACGTCCTCGGGCGCGGAGAGCACGCCGGAAAGATCGCCAGAAAGATCCTCGACGCGCTCTCCGCCCCCTTCACCCTCGGCACTCGCGAGATCTTCATCACCGGTAGCGTCGGCATCGCCGTCTACCCGAACGACGGGGTGGACGCCGAGACCCTGATCCGCAACGCCGACACCGCCATGTACCGGGGAAAACACGAGGGAGGCGACGCGTACCAGTTCTACACGGCATCGATGAACTCGCGCGCCCTCGAGATGCTCGAGCTCGAGAGCGGCCTCCGGAAGGCGCTCAAGAACAACGAGTTCGTCCTTTACTACCAGCCGCTCATCGACATTCAGTCGGGCGGCGTCTACGGGCTCGAAGCGCTGCTCCGCTGGAACAGCCCCAACCAGGGGCTCGTCCTCCCGGATCAGTTCATCCCCGCCGCCGAAGTCTCCGGGCTGATCATCCCCATTGGAAACTGGGTCATGAGGGAAGCCTGCCGCCAGGCCCGCCTCTGGCAGCGCCAGAAGGGCACCGAGCTCGTCGTCTCCGTCAACCTTTCTGCGCGCCAGTTCGCTCAGGCGGACCTGATCACCCAGGTCGGGCAGGCGCTCGAGGAATCGAGGCTTCAGCCACGACTGCTCGAGCTCGAGATCACCGAGACGAACGTCATGCAGGACGTCGAGAAGACGGCCCGCATCCTGCGCGAGCTCAAGACGCTCGGCGTGCGCGTCGCGATCGACGACTTCGGAACCGGCTACTCCTCGCTGAGCTACCTCAAGGACTTTCCGGTCGATACTCTCAAACTGGACCGCTCGTTCGTCCGGGATCTGATCGCGCCTCAGGATGCGAAGATCGTTTCGGGAGTCATCGCGATGGCGCACTCGATGAGCCTGCAGGTGATGGCCGAGGGGGTCGAGACCCTCAGTCAGCTGGACTTCCTGCGGTCGAACGACTGCGACAAGCTTCAGGGGTTCCTCTTCAGCCGCCCCCTCCCCGCCGACTCGTGCGACCGCTACATGGCGAATCACAAGGCGTGGCGAGGCATCGCCTGACTCTCGGCCCGCGTCCGATCGAACGACGCAGGACGATCCCAGGCTGAAACGCTCGATCGCGGAAACCAGCCCGTCTTGCGACGTCCCCGGAAGGGGGAGTCGCGGCGCTGATCGCGAAGACCGTCCCCGGACGCGGTAGAATATGAGGGTCCCCAATGCAGAAGCGAGAGCGTCGAGAGTTCCAGCGGCTCCCCCTTCCAGAGGGTGTCCTCGCACAGTTCGGCGGGAGCGAAGTACGTCTCGTCGAAATCGGAATCTCCGGCGCGCGCCTCGAACACGGCTGGCGCGAAACGATCGGTCGGACCGCGCAGCTCATGTTCGACTGGGAGAACGAGTCGATCGCGATCGATTGTGAAATCGTCCGATCCGCCTTCGTCCCGGATCTCGACGGGAAAGAGCAGGGCGAGGGTCCTTCCATCCATCACAGCGGCGTCGTCTTCGTCGGCGCCGACGAGGACTCGGCGGACGCCCTGCGGCGCGCCCTCTCGTCCGCGGTCCTCCGCCGTCTCGGCAACCAGGTTCCTCACGACGGCATCGCCGATTACGACGACACGCTTCGTCCCGGCGATGCGATGTTTTTGACCTATACGTTCGAAGACGGCGTCTGGAAGAAGCGACGGGCGTTTCTCCCCGAGCAGCCGGAGGAGGGGTTCACCGTCGCGGCCGATGCGGAAAAGGGGGAGCTCCAGCGTCTCTGCCGCGCCTGGGAGCAGGCCGGGACGGAGGGGCGTCAACTCCTGCGGCTCTTCTGTGAACTGAGCATCAGCGACGCGATGAACGTGCCGCGGAGCCGTTGATCGTAGTTATTTGAGATATCGTGGCGGGTGCGGCGGGGTCGAAAGCAATGCTCTCTCAGCCACTTCGCGCCTCTGAGGGGACTCTGGTTTGAATCTTGCCCTCAGCGGTGGTCGTGAATGAGCTGGCTGGTTCGATGACGATGCCGACATGGAGCACGCCGCGCGTGACTGCCGATAACTGGCGGGTGATCTGCCCCTGTCAGCGGCACGCGCGCCGCCGATTCAGCGTCACCGGAAAGAGGCGCCAGATCTTCCTGTTCGCCGGCTCGCTTCTGATTCTCGGCGCGAGCGTTCCGCTCGACGCCCTCGAAACAGCGGTCCGCTCTCCGATGCTCGAGCTGGGCGTCGCCTCGGGATCCGAGGAGCAGAGCCTCGCCGGGCGCGATCGGAGAGCGATCCCATTCGTCGCGCCCATCGCGGGGTCGTTCGCCGGCGTGGTTCGCCTCCCCAGCCCTCTGCGCATCGAGGGCGTTCGCGAAGAGTTCTTCCGGACCCAGATTCCTTACGGAGAGATCATCTATCGCGAAGCGAAGCGTCACGGGCTCGAGCCCGAGCTCGTGGCCGCCGTCGTCGAAACGGAGTCGGACTTCCGGCCGCGCCTCGTGTCCTCGAAGGATGCACAGGGCCTCATGCAGGTCCTGCCGAGCACCGCGGAGCTGATGGGGTATGCCGATCCGATGGATCCGGTCCAGAACATCCGGGCCGGCACCCGGTACCTGAAGTACCTGAAGGGGGAGTTCGACGACCCGGCGATGGTCCTCGCGGCCTACAACGCCGGCCCCTCCCGCGTGAAAAGGCACGGCACGATCCCTCCCTTCCGCGAGACGCGCGATTACGTCCGGAAGGTGGAGCATTCGAGGAAGCGTTTTCAGAGGCAGATCGCCGAGCGGCTCACCGCTCTCCGCTGAGACGGGAACACCCGATTCCATTCTTTTCCTGCCGAGAGATAGCGCCGGGCTCGCGGGCGCGTCGGCTACAATCGCGCCCCGATGAGCGAGCTTCCCGAAGAACGGCGCCGATTTCATCGGCTGGATCTCCCGGAGCCGATCCCCGGGCTGTTCGACGGCGCGGCGATTCGCATCGTCGACGTCGGCCTGGTGGGAGTGCTCATCGAGCATGAGCAGGCGCTCGAGGTCGACCATGCCGGCGCGCTCTCGTTCCAGTGGGAGAGCCACCATCTCACGTTCGACTGTCGGGTCGTCCGCAGCGAGGCGATGTCGCCCTCGCTCCACCACTCGGGACTCGAGATCGTCGCCGCGCGCGACGAGTCCGATACGACGCTGCGGATGCTGATCGCGGCGAGCGTCGCGCGGATCGTCGCGGCCCAGGAGGCGAACGCCTTTGGAGACCGCGGCATGAACTGGCTCGACGCGGACCGCACGCTCACCGCGGTCGGCTCGGCTCGCCGGGCCGGGCAGACCGGATTCGTGACGTGGCGCCTGATCGAGGGAGCGTGGAAACGATCAGCCTCCCTCCTTCCCGATCAGCCGAAAGACGGATTCACCGTCCCCTCGTGGGAGGAAGACGAGCAGATCGAGCAGCTCCGGCGCTCGTACGAGGACGCGGACGCGGATGGGCGTCAGTTCCTCCGGATGCTCGCGGAGTTGAGCATCAGCGAGGCCCGCGGCATTCCACCCCGCCGGTAGGAGCGACGGCCCCCGGCAGGGTCGAAACGCCCCTGTTCCATGTGGCGTACACTCGGAGCGTGCTCCTCCGGAGAGCGTTCGCGCTCGCAGCCCTCTCCCTCCTTCTCGCCACGGCGGCGAACGCCGCGGTCGGCAAGCTCGTTCTCGATCAGATGATCCTCCCGGTCACCGAGGAGATCGTCGCCGAAGCGATCGCGGAAAGCGTCAAGAGCGGGCACTCGGTGCTCCTGATCCAGCTGAGCACCCCGGGAGGGCTGGAGGTTTCGACGCGGCGCATCATCAACCGGATCCTCACCTCGCCGGTGCCGGTCGTCGTCTGGGTCGCTCCGAGCGGGGAGCGCGCCGCCTCGGCGGGCTTCTTCATCCTCGAAGCGGCCGACATCGCCGCGATGGCGCCGGGAACCAACACCGGTGCGGCGCACCCGGTCCTGCTCGGGCAGGAAGTCGACGAGGTGATGCGCGAGAAGATGGCGAACGATTCCGCCGCGCTCATGCGGTCCGTCGCCGCGAAGCGGGGGCGGAACGTCGAGGCGGCGGAGAGCGCGGTGCGCAAGTCGATCGCGTTCACCGAGCAGGAAGCGCTTCAGAAGAAACTGATCGATCTCATCGCCGCCGACGAGGACTCGCTGCTTCGGGCGATCGACGGCCGAACGGTCCGGCGCTTCGACGGGAAGACCGTCAAACTCGATCTCACGGACCGCCGACTCGTCGAGATCCCGCTCAGCCTCCGCCACCGCCTGCTCTCGTTCATCATGGATCCGAACATCGCGTTCGTCCTCCTTTCGGTGGGGATGCTCGCGCTCTGGGCGGAGTTCCAGCATCCGGGCGCCATCCTGCCGGGCGTGGTCGGCGCGCTCGCGATCCTTCTGGCGGTCATCGCGCTCAACATGCTCCCGACCCGCTACGCGGCCCTGGCCCTGATCCTCGCCTCGTTCGCCTTCTTCGCGCTCGAAGTGAAATTCACCAGCCATGGATTGTTCGGGATTGCGGGGGTCGTCACCATGTTCCTCGGCGGAGTTCTCCTGGTCGAAGGCCCCATCCCCGAGATGCGCGTGAACTGGACGACCGCGCTGGCCGTCTCGATCTCGTTCGGCCTGATCGCGATGTTCCTCATGGGGATCGCGGTTCGCGCCCTCCGGAACCGTGTCACGACGGGCGAGGAGGGGATGGTGGGGGAGGTCGGCGTCGCGCGCACGCCGCTGGATCCGGGGGGAAAGGTCTTCGTGCACGGAGAAATCTGGGATGCGGTCGCCGCCGCGCCGGTCGCGGCGGGCGACCCCGTCCGCGTGATCCGCGTGCGCGATCTCACGGTGGAAGTCGAGAGGGACGGCCGGAAGGAGTAGGCAGGAAGAAGCAGACAGCAGGAAGGGATCACCCCGCAACCGGATCCCCTTCCTTCTCCCTGCTGCGTTCTGTCTGCCGTTCTTTCGCTGTTCGCGTCCCGGATGAAGGAGAAGATCCCGATGAGCCTTCCATTTCTCGTTGCATTCGCAGTCCTCGCGCTCTACCTCATCGCGTCCATCAAAATACTCGCGGAGTACGAGCGCGGAGTCATCTTCCGCCTCGGACGACTTCTCCCGGACGCGAAGGGACCGGGATTGATCTTCGTCTTCGCTCCCGTCGATCGGATGGTGCGGATCTCCCTCCGGCAGGAAGCCTTCGAGGTCCCGCCGCAGGACGTGATCACGCGCGACAACGTCACGATCAAGGTGAACGCGGTGATTTTCCTTCGCGTCATGGAGCCGAAGAAAGCCGTGGTCGAAGTCTTCGACTATCGCTACCAGACGTCTCAGTTCGCGCAGACGACGCTCCGTTCGGTTCTCGGCGAGGTCGAGCTCGACGAGTTGCTCGCCGCGCGCGAGAAGCTCAACAACAGGATCCAGGAGATCCTCGACGGCCACACCGCCCCCTGGGGCGTCAAGGTGGTCAACGTCGAGGTCAAACAGGTCGATCTGCCGGAATCGATGACGCGGGCCATCGCCCGGCAGGCGGAGGCCGAGCGCGAGCGGCGCTCGAAGATCATTCACGCGGAAGGGGAGTACATGGCGGCCCAGCGGCTCGCCGACGCCGCGAAGATCATCGGCACGGAGCCGATCACGATCCAGCTCCGTTACCTGCAGACGCTCACCGAGATCGGCGTGGAGAAGAACACCACGGTCGTGTTCCCGCTGCCTGTCGACTTTCTGGCCGGCCTGATGAAAAAACCGTAGCGGCGCACAGCGTGCGCCCTATAGTCGGCGTGTCGATCCGGTGCCGGCGGATGCGCGCCGGCCCTATCGATACGAGACCTTGAGCGACTCGAGCTCGTCGATCGCGCGCCGAAGGATCCTGACGACCTTGTGGATCTCCGTGCCGTAGACCTTCAGCTCGGGGTCGCATTCGCCCAGCGAGTAGATCGCCTCGTCGCGCTCGAGCCGGTCGCGCTCGAACCGGAGGCGCTCTTCGAGCTCCTCGATCTCGCTCGTGAGCACGTAATGGAGGTCCTTCTCTCCGAGATACCGCTTGCACTGGGGGCACGTGATGGAGCAGTCCCCGTCGAGTTCGACGAGGTCGAAAACGAACTGGCGTTCGCACTGCGGGCACTCGAAGACTTCAGGCAGCATGGTCGCGAGACGATGGTAACAGGGTTTGGATACCGCAATTCCAGTTTTGCGAAGAGCCGTTGGTCGTCGGTTGTCGGTCGTTGTCGCGGTTCCGAGCCGGAGCCCATCTGTCAGAGAGGGGGTATACTGAGGCGTTCCACGCACTGCTTGCGCCGCGAGTCGTTGACTTCGGTGATTCAACATGAATTCCCGAGAACTCGATGTGTGGGAAAAATCCGTTCAACTTGCGGTTGCGACATTTGAAGAACCGCCTCGCGGATCTGACGGGAACGACTCGAATCGCCGGACATGAGGAGGCGCCCCGCCCGCACAGAAGAAGGCGCGCGCGAGGATCGGCGGTTGACGACGGATCCCGGGAGGCGTGCGCCACGCGCGGATGTCATCCCGAGCGTAGCGAGGGATCCGGGCCGGGGGGAGCACTTGACGCGGAAGCCGACAGCGGCGCGGAGGCTCGAATTCGCTTCGAACCTCGAGCGTGGCGGTGGGGCCCGCCGATTTCGCCGTCGCGCTGAACGCGTATTTCTCTCTACCGCAACAGGAGTCGGTCGTTCTCGATCTCAAGACCAGGGATCGGCTGGGGCGCGCGGCGTCTCGTCGCCTTGCGGCGATGTCTGGCCGCGAACTACCGGGCGCCGATCGGGACGCGATGCGCCAACGGCGGCCGGGACGGCCGCGCGCTCAACCCGCGCGCGATCCCGCGATCACGGCGGTTCGATGGCGCAGCCGGAAGCCGGCCTAGCTCGGGATACGACCATCTCGCTAAGGCCGCGGCGGCCTGAAGTGGCTCACCGAGAACCGGAGGTCCGCCGGTGAAGGTAGGCGTTGAGTCTCGGAAGTGCTACCAGTGCAGTAAAGCGCACGCGAGATCCGCGCCGCTCATCTTCGCGCGCGAGCGAACGGAACCGGCTGGGAGGATCGAGTGTGCTCGCTGAGTCGGCGCAACGGTCGCCTCGCTGATCAACGTCGCGATTTCGTATCTCGTAGGAGAGGAGCGGAACGACGGAAGCGCACATCCGCCGATCGTTCCGTTTCGGCGTTCGACCCGGCCGCCGCCCGGACGTTCGTCGCTACGCGTCGCGACGGATCGACATTCCAGCTCCTCGCGCGCGACGTCATCGGACGTGACGACCGCGACCGCCGGTTCGACGAACGCGCCGCTCGACAAGGCGGGGCGCAATACGGGAGCTTTTCATCTGTATCGCGCCTCGCCGCGGAGCGGATCTATGAGAAATCAAGTTCATTCCTCACGGGACGAAGTCCGGCTCGGGCGCGTAGTTGAAGAACTTCGTGACGTCGTTGCGGAAGACGAGCTTGAAGTCGCCGATCGGGCCGTTGCGCTGCTTGCCGATGATGATCTCGGCGATCCCCTTGTCCTCGCTCTCCCGGTTGTACAGCTCGTCCCGGTAGATGAAGAAGACGACGTCCGCGTCCTGCTCGATCGAGCCCGATTCGCGGAGGTCGGCGAGCTGCGGCCTGTGGTCGCCCGTGCGCTGTTCCGGGCGGCGCGAGAGCTGGGAGAGGGAGAGCAGCGGGACGTTGAGCTCTTTCGCCAGCGCCTTGAGGCCGCGCGAGATCTGCGAGATCTCCTGGTTTCTCGACTCGACGCGTCCCCTCATCGTGATGAGCTGCAGGTAATCGACCATGATCACGTCGAGCCCGAACTCCCTCTTGAGGCGCCGCGCCTTCGCGCGCATCTCGATCAGATCGATCGTCGCCGTGTCGTCGATGTAGATCTTCGCCTTCGCGAGCCGGGACGACGCGTCGGTCAGGTCGCGCCAGTTCTTCTCCGACAGGATCCCGGCGCGGATGAAGTGGCTCGGCACGTTCGCTTCGGACGACAGCAGGCGCAGGCCGATCTGCTCCTTCGACATCTCGAGCGAGAAGATGCCGACGCTGTAGAGCTCCTCCTTCGTCCCCCCCTTGTCCGGGATCGCCATCGCTTCGGCGATGTTGAGCATCAGCGAGGTCTTTCCCATCGAAGGCCGCGCCGCGAGGATGATCAGGTCCTTCTTCTGGAACCCCGACGTCATCTCGTCGAACCGCTCGTAGCCCGTCGGGATGCCGGTGACGAGCTTTCCCCCGTGCTGGATCTGCTCGATCGACGTCATGTTGATCTTCGTGATGCGGTCGATCGGGATGAAGCCCGTCGAGATTCCCTGCTCGGCGATCTGATAGATCTCTTTCTCCGCTTCGCCGAGGACGTCTTCCGGGGTGCCGCCGGGGCGGTCGAGCGCCGTCTGGATGACGCGGTTCCCCATGAGGATCAGCCGGCGCAGCGTCGACTTCTCCCGGACGATCTCCGCGTACCGTTCTACGTTGCGGATGTCGGGGATCCCGTCCACGAGCGACGAGATGTAGGCGGCGCCGCCCACCGAGTCGAGGATGCCCTGCCGCGCGAGCTCCTCCTTGAGGGTGAGCAGGTCGATCTCGCGGTTCAGCTCCGTGAGCGCGAGCATCGCCGTGAAGATCTGCCGGTGGGAGTCCTTGTAGAAATCCTCGGAGCGGATCTTGTCCGTGATGCGGTCGAGCGCCGTCGGATCGATGAGGACGGAGCCGAGGACGGATCGCTCGGCCTCCGGATTCTGCGGCAGAGGTCGATCGAGGCGGAGGTCGTGAGCGAGGACCGTCATCTGATAATTTCTACGAGCCGTGGAGAACGATGGGACCGGCGGATTGTCGCGCAGTTTTCCGGATTCCGGCCCGACTCACTTCGACACCACAACTTTTCCACCTTCCACCCGGCGTAGATCGCGCGGTTCTCTCGGGGCGAGGCTCGCTTTTCCACAGCTGTGGAAATGCGCAGATTCCTCTTGACAGAAAATTTTGCCAGAGCCGGGGGTTCCGACACGAGCGGACCGGACGGCGGAATGGTGCCGGAAACCCTTCTGTTGGCCCGACCGTCTACGAGATGCGGCGCGGGATGCCGGCGCGCCCGCCAGGAGGATCATGAAGCGGATTCATCTTTGCGGCGGTCGCCGACGCCGCGCTCGCGGCCGCGGCAGGCGCGCAGACGGTCCGGAGCCCAAGGTCGTCGCGGCGGTCAATGGAGAGAAGATCACGCTGGAGGAATTCGACGCGGCGTGGAACGCTCTCCCGCCGGACATGCGCTCGAACTACGAGCGGAGCGGTGGGAGGATCACCTACCTGGAGACGTATATCGGCCGAAAGCTCATCGTTCAGGAAGCGATAAAAAACAACCTTGCCGGAGCGCCCGGACGTGATGGCCAGCTCCGTCGCGCGCGCGAGGAGGTGCTTTTCGATTCCTACATCCGCAAGCATGATCACGCCGAAGATCGCGCCCGACGCGGAAGTGCGCGAGCTACTACGAGAGGAACACGCGCGAGTTCGAGCAGCCGGAGCGAATGAAGGCGCGGCACATCATCGCCATGCCGAACGACCAGCAGGTGGTCAACACCACGGGGGACAACGCGGTCGGCGAGGAGCAGGCGCTCGAGAAGATCAAGGCGGTGGCGCAGCAGCTCCGCGTGCCGGGGCCGGCGATCTAAAGGTTTGCTCGACGCAGTTCGCCGATCTGGCGTTCGAGTTTTCCGAGGACGGTTCGGCGACGATGGGCGGCGATCTCGGATGGTTCGAGCGGGGGCAGGATGGTTCCCGAGTTCGAGCAGGCTGCCTTCGAGCTGGCCCGGGGAGACGAGCGGGGTCGTGAAGACGCAATTCGGCTATCACGTCATCTACGTCGAGGCGCGCAAGCGGAAGCGGGCCCTCAGCCGCTCGGGCGAGGTTCGGGAGCAGATCCGCGAGAAGCTGGTGCGCGGACCGCGCGGAACAGGTCATGGCCGCGATCAACCAGCTCACCTCCGACCTGCGGCGTGAGAGCTCGGTCTCGATCCATCGCGCGAACTTCTGAGCTCAATCTGCATTGACCCGGGGGCCGCGGCGTATCGCCGCGGCTCTCTGCTTATAATCGGGCCCGGATGAGCTTTCTGACGGCGACGGTCTTTCCAAGGGCTACCGCGACGCGGCCGTGCCGGTCGAGGTCTTCCGTGAGCTCGACCTGCGGGTCGAGCGGGGGGAGATCCTGGCGATCGTCGGCCCCTCCGGGATCGGCAAGTCGACGCTGCTCCACCTGCTCGGGGGGCTCGACCGCGCCGACTCTGGAACGATTCGTGTCGGGGAGGACGAGCTGACCCGCATGAGCGCGGACCAGCTCGCGCGGTTCCGCAACCGCAACGTCGGATTCGTCTTTCAGTTCCATCATCTGCTGCCCGAGTTCACCGCCGTCGAGAACGTGGCGATGCCTGCCTGGATTGGAAGAACCCCCCGGCGCGTGGCGTTGAACTCGGCAGCAAATCTGCTCAATGAGCTCGGGCTGGCGGAACGGGTGCATCATTACCCACACCAGCTTTCGGGAGGCGAGCAGCAGCGCGTCGCGATCGCGCGCGCGCTGCTGGGAGAGCCGGTCCTCTTTCTCGCCGACGAGCCGACGGGGAACCTGGACCTGGAGACGAGCGAGAAGGTTTTCGAATTGATGAGAGAATGTCACCGAAGCCGACAACTTACGTCAGTCATCGTGACGCACAATCGGGATCTCGCGTCGCGATGTGACCGCGTTTTCGAAATGAAAAGCCGCGTCCCGACCGACCATGTTCGAGAAATACAACGAGAAAGCCCGCCGCGCGCTCTTCTTCGCCCGCTACGAGGCCTCCAAGCTCGGCTCGCAAGGTCATCGAGTCCGAGCACATCCTGCTCGGCATCCTCCGCGAGGGGGAGGACATCATCAAGGAGATCTTCGCCCGCTTCAACGTCAAGCCCGAGGAGGTCCGCCGCGAGATCGAGGGCGACCGCATCTTCGTCGAGCGGATCTCCTCGACCGCCGAGCTGCCGCTCTCCGAGGAGTCGAAGAAGATCCTCGCCTACGCCTCCCACGAGGCGGAGTCGATGATGCACCCGTACGTCGGGACCGAGCACCTGCTCATCGGGCATCCTGCGCGTCGACGGCGTGCGTCGCCGGCCGGCTCCTCACCGCCCAGCGGCTTCAACCTCTACGGCGTGCGCGAGGAGACGATCTCGCTCATCAAGGAGCGCGAGGTCTCCAAGCAGAAGAAGGAGCTCCCGTTCCTCGCCGAGTACGCCGCGACCTGACGCAGCTCGCCGCACCAGGGGCACGTTCGACCCGCTCGATCGGCCGCGAGAAGGAGGTCGAGCGGATCATCCAGATCCTCTCGCGGCGCACGAAGAACAACCCGATCCTGCTCGGCGAGCCGGGCGTCGGCAAGACCGCGATCGTCGAGGGCCTCGCGCCAGCGGATCGTCGAGGGCGCGGTCCCGATCTTCCTCGCGAACAAGAAGATCCTCGCGCTCGACCTCTCGCTGATCGTCGCCGGGACGAAGTACCGCGGCCAGTTCGAGGAGCGGCTGAAGGGGATCATCAAGGAGCTGCAAGGAGAACCCGGACCTCATCATCTTCATCGACGAGATCCACTCCCTGATCGGCGCGGGCTCGGCCGAAGGGTCGCTCGACGCGGCGAACATCCTGAAGCCCGCGCTCTCGCGCGGCGAGATCTCCTGCATCGGCGCGACGACGCTCAAGGAGTACCGCAAGTACATCGAGAAGGACCGCTCGCTCCTGCGCCGCTTCCAGGCGATCCACGTCACGCCGCCCAACGAGGACGAGACGCTTCGAGATCCTCGAGGGCGTCAAGGAGCGCTACGAGCAGTTCCACAAGGTCCGGTACTCCGCCGAGGCGATCAAGACGGCCGTCTACCAGTCGAACCGCTACATCACCGACCGCTTCTTCCCCGACAAGGCGATCGACATCCTCGACGAGGCCGGCGCGAAGGTGAAGCTGCGGCGCGTCGCCGACACCCAGAACCTGCGGCGGCTCGAGATCGAGATCCGCCAGATCGTCAAGGAGATGAAGAAGGCGATCTCCGACAAGGACTTCGAGAAGGCCGTCTTCCTGCGCGAGCGCGAGATCGAGCTCAAGGAGGAGATCGAGCGGACCAAGGCGCAGCGCGCCGAGAGCACGCGAGGCGACGCAGGAGGTCACGCGCCGGGACATCGAGGAGATCATCTCCTCCTGGACCGGGATCCCGGTCACGTCGCATCGAGGTCGAGGAGGCCGAGAAGCTCCTCCACATGGAGGACGACGCTCATGCGCCGCATCGTCGGCCAGGACAGCGGCGATCGGCGCGATCTCCAGCGCGATCCGCCGCTCGCGCCTCGGCGTCGAACAACCCGAACCGCCCGATGGGCTCGTTCATCTTCCTCGGCCCGTCGGGCGTCGGCAAGACCGAGGTCGCGCGGCGGCTCGCCGAGTTCCTCTTCGAGCAACCAGAAGGCGCTGGTCCGCTTCGACATGTCCGAGTACATGGAGAAGCACGCCGTCTCCAAGCTGATCGGCTCGCCCCCGGCTACGTCGGCCACGAGGAGGGCGGCCAGCTCACCGAGCGGATCCGCCGCAAGCCCTACTCGCGTCATCCTCTTCGACGAGATCGAGAAGGCGCACCCCGACATCGCCAACCTCCTGCTGCAGATCCTCGAGGACGGCATCCTGACCGACGCCTACGGCAACCTGGTCGACTTCAAGAACACGCTCATCATCATGACCTCGAACATCGGGACGAAGCACCTCGTCAACCGGCGCGGCGTCGGGCTTCGGCGGCGTCCCGACGAGGTCCAGAGCAGCGCGGAGATCGAGGAGCTCGTCCTGAAGGAGCTCAAGCGCGAGTTCTCGCCCGAGTTCATCAACCGGATCGACGAGATCATCGTCTTCCACCCGCTCGGGCCGTGACGAGCTCCGCGCAGATCTGCCGGCTCCTGATCGACGACGTCAACCAGGCGCTCGCTCCGCAAGGGCATCCGGATCTCGACGTCGACGACGCGGCGATCGAGTGGCTGCTCGCGCAGAGCGGGGAGGAGCCCAACATGGGCGCGCGGCCGCTGCGCCGCGCGATCCAGCGCAACATCGAGGACGAGCTCTCCGAATACCTCATCCGCCACAAGGACGAGGGCATCGAGAGCGTCGACTTCACGCTCCAGGAGGGCCGGATCGTCCTCGTCCCTACCCGCACCGACACCGACGTCGTGACGAACACCGTGAACTGAGGCCAGCCGTCCGCCCGTGGGGTGCGGGCGTCCCGCCCGCCCCGCGGTGGGCCGGGTCGCAACGGCCCGAGGGCAGGCGAGGCTCGAATCCCTGCGCGTCGTCTTCGCGTAGACTGCGCCCATGCGTCGCCTTCTGCCCCTCGCGGTGCTGCTCCTCGCGTCGTGCGCCACCGCCCCGCTCTCCTCGACTCTCGCCTCTTCGATCGACCCGATCCTCGCGTCGATCCCGGAGGGCCACACCGTCGCCGTCGCGTTCACCGATCTCCACTCCGGCGAGACCTTCGAGCGCAACGCCGGCGTGACGATGCACGCCGCGAGCACGATGAAGGTCCCCGTCATGCTCGCGCTCTTCGAGGCGATCGACCGAAACGAGCTGCGCCTCGATCAGCCGATCGCCGTCCGGAACTCGTTCGAGTCGATCGTCGACGGGTCTCCCTTCGCCCTCGAGAGAAACGAGGACGGCGACCCGCTCCTGTACGACGCGATCGGGGAAACGCGCACCCTCGAGGAGCTGATGCAGCGGATGATCGTCCGCAGCTCGAACCTCTCGACGAACCTGCTCATCGAGCTCGTCGGCGCGCCGCGCGTCATGGATCTGATGCGCCGGCTCGGCGCGCGAGATATCCGCGTCCTCCGCGGCGTCGAGGACGAAAAAGCGTTCGAGGCGGGCCTCAACAACGTCACGACGGCCCGGGACATGATGATCGTGATGAGGGCGATCGCCGAGCGGAACGCCATCACCCCCGCCGCGAGCGAAGCGATGGTCGCCATCCTCCGCGGCCAGGAGTTCCGGGAAAAGATCCCCGCGGGCGTCCCCCCGGCGTCGTCGTCGCGAACAAGACCGGATCGATCACCCGCATCAGCCATGACGCCGCGATCGTCTACCCTCCCGGCCGCGAGCCCTACGTCCTCGTCGTCCTGACCCGCGGCTACCAGGAGGGAGAGGAGGCCTCACGCCTCATCGCGTCGATCTCCCGGGCCGTCTGGGTCGCGCTCGCGGGATCGTAGAGCCAGACCGGAATTTTCCCCCGGTCGCCATTCTTATTCGGAATCGACCCCCCGAAGCGCTCCCCCGCACCCGGGGGATTCGATCGGATCTGAGCTAGAATCACGCGCTGTTTTGCCGGCGAAACGATTGGGACGGTCGAACGTCCAACGAGTACGCCAGCGCCCTGACTGATGAGACGCGTCCCCTTTTCCTCACTGCTGATCCTGCTGCTGCTCGCGACCACCGTGCTCGGTCAGACGGCCGAGCCGAAGCCGGGCGAGCCGATCGACCAGATCGAGATCGCAGGCAACCAGTCGGTTGCCCGCGACACCATCCGTGTCTACCTCGGCCTCAACCCGGGTGATCCGTACGATCCCGAGGGGATCCGCCGGAACTTCCTGAACCTCTGGCAGACGGGCCTGTTCGACGACGTCCGGATCGACGCCGAGAAGACGGCGAAAGGCGTTCTGATCCGGGTGACCGTGAAAGAGCGCCCCCGCATCGGCGCCGTCGAATACCGCGGCAACAAGAACCTCGCCCTCACGAAGATCACCGAAGCTCTGGAAAAGGGCAACGTCGATCTTCACGTGGGCAGCACCATCGAGCAGACGCTCATCAAGCGGGCCGGGGAGACGATTCAGGAGACGTACTCCGAGAACGGGTACGAGGGCGTGACCGTCGATACGACGCTCGAGGACATGATCGACCCGAACGAGAAGCGGATCGTCTTCCAGATCAGCGAGGGGATCAAGGCGAAGGTCGCCGGCATCCTCTTCGAGGGAAACGAGCGCTATTCGGATCGCCGGCTCCGCGGGCAGATGAAGGACGTCAAGAAGCACAACCTCATCACCTGGGCCCGGAAGCGGAACGTCTACATCCCCTCGAAGCTCGAGGAGGACCTCGAGCGGGTCCGGAATTACTACCTCGACCACGGCTACAAGGACGTGACCTTCGGCGACCCCAGGGTCGAGACGACGAAGCGGAACCGCGTGAAGATCACGATTCCCGTCACCGAAGGGGACGTTCATCAGTTCGGTGCCGTGAGCGTGACGGGCAACACGGTCTTCACCGAGGAGCAGCTGATCGGCAAGTGGCCGCTCGAGAAGGGCGAGACTCTCCGCCGCAAGCCGATGCAGACCCGGATCGATCTGTTCGAGGAGGCGTACCGGCGGCGCGGTTACATCTACGCCTACATCAATCCGCAATACATCGAAGTCGAAGGCAACGTCGTCAACGTGAACCTGCAGGTGTACGAGGGCGAGCAGTTCCGCCTCGGACGGCTCGAGTTCAAGGGCAACAACGTCACCAAGGACAAGGTCCTTCGCCGCGAGGTCTTCCTCGACGAGGGCGACATCCTGGACATGGAGACGTTCAAGGCGAGCATGTACAAGCTCGGCCAGCTCGGCTACTTCAAGGTCACCGAGAACCCCGACCTGAAGGTGAACCCCGAAAGCAAGACCGTCGACATCACGGTCAAGGGGCAGGAGGAAGGGAAGAACGACATCCAGTTCGGCGGCGGCTATTCGGAGGCGTACGGCTTCTTCGGCCAGCTGATGTTCTCGACCCGGAACCTGATGGGCGAGGGCGAGAACCTGGGCGTCAGCTTCCAGAGAGGCGCGCGCCAGGATTACTTCAGCCTCTCGTACTCGGACCCCTGGTTCCTCGACAAGCCGCACCAGTTCGGCATCTCGCTCTTCGACCGGTCCACCGATTATCCGGACAGCGTCGGGTTCTCGAGCCAGGGAAGGGGCGGCACGCTCGCCTACGGGTTCCGTCTCGACCGCTTCGAGTCGATCTCGTTCCTCTATGCGCTCAGCGACGTGGAGGAGCACCAGGCGTTCCTTCTCGCTCCGGACGAGAACGGCAACGTCCCGCTTCCCCTCGCGCAGGACATCACCTACACGACCTCGGCGTTCGTCCCTTCGTATCGATACGACTCACGCGACAATCCCTTCGATTCGTTCCGCGGCTCGCGCATCAACGCAGTCCTCAACTACTCCGGCGGCCCTCTCGGCGGGACGATCAACATGATCAAGCCGATCCTGACGTTGGGCCGCTTCTGGCCGCTCTCCCGAAAGAGCACGATCAGCCTGAACTTCGAGGGGGGGTACATCATCCCGACGAAGGACGACGGTTGCATCGACAACCTCGCCGACCTCGACTCGCGCAAGCCGGAACTGATGCTCTGCGTTCCGCGCAGCGAGCGGTTCTTCGCGGGCGGCGAATACGACATCCGCGGCTTCGAGTCCTACAGCCTCGGGCCGAAGGAGATCATCAACGGCCGCGAGATCGTCGTCGGCGGATACAAGAAGGCCGTCGTGAACTTCGAGTACATCGCGAAGCTGAACGATCCGCTCCGGTTCGTGCTGTTCGGCGACGCGGGGCAGTCGTTCGCGCGCGACGAGGATCTCGATGCCTCGAAACTCCGGTACTCGGCGGGGGCGGAGCTCCGGATCTTCCTCCCCGTCTTCCAGTTCCCGCTCCGCTTCATTTATGCCGTGAACCTGGACGAGCAGCCGAACGATCGCTTCAAGACGTTCCAGTTCTCGATCGGGAACACGTTCTGACCTCAAACATGAGCGCCGCTGGAAGGCGCTCCGGTGAATCAAAGGAGAAAGTATGAAGAAGCTCATTCTGACCGTGGTGGTTGCGGCGCTGGCGATCCCCGCGATGGCGCAGACCACGGCCCCCCAGCGCCTCGCGATCATCAACGTACAGCGGGTCCTGACCGAGTCCGAGGCGGGCAAGGCCGCCCTCGAGAAGCTGCGCAAGTCGCAGGAAGACCGGACCGCCCGCCTCAAGAAGATGGACGACGAGATCCGCGCGCTCGACACCGACCTGGCCCAGAAGCGCCTTTCGCTGAGCCCCCAGAAGATCGAGGAGATGCAGAAGCAGGTCGCCGACCGGAAGATCGTCCTCCAGCGCGCCGCTCAGGACGCCGAGCGCGAGCTGCAGGAGATGCGCGACGCGGAGCTCAAGTCCATGGAGGCGCAGATCATGCCCCTGATCGACGAGATCGGGAAAGAGCAGGGTTTCGCCGCGATCTTCAACAAGTTCGAATCGGGGCTCGTCTATGCGTCGCCCGCGATCGAGATCACCGACACGGTCATCAAGCGCTACAACGACACCCGCGCCAAGGCGCCCGCCCCCCCGAAGTAACGCCGCGCGATCGTTCCTCGCAAACCCCCGCTCCGGCGGGGGTTTTTCGTTTTGGCCCCGCCCCGCGCGACGGGTACAATGCGCCCCCGATGCCGAGCGTTCCCATTGGAGAGATCGCCGACCTGGTCGAGGGCGATTACCGCGGCGATCGCAGCCGCCGGGTCAGCGGCGCGCGCCCGCTTCAGGACGCGGGGCCCGACGACCTCTCGTTCCTCGCGAACGCCCGCTATCAGAAGCTCCTGGCGACCACGGCTGCCGGCGCGATCCTCGTCGAGCGCGGCATGGCGGGCGACTCGCCGCGGTGGATCCGCGTCCGCGACCCCTACGTCGCGCTCGCCCGCGCCCTCCAGCGTTTCTTCTCGGAAGTGCCCCTTCCCGACGGCGTCTCGACGCTCGCCTCGATCGCGCCGACCGCGACGATCGGCGCGGGCGCGCGGATCGGCCCGTTCGCCACCATCGGAGCGGAGGCCGTGATCGGCGAGGGGGCCGCGATCTTCCCCGGGGTCTTCGTCGGGGCGCGCGCTTCCATCGGAGAGGGAACCATCCTCTATCCGAATGCCGTCGTCTACCACGGCTGCGTCGTGGGCAAGCGCTGCATCGTCCACGGATCGGCCGTGATCGGAGCCGACGGCTTCGGGTTCGCCTCGAGCGAGGGCGTCCACCACAAGATCCCGCAGATCGGGATCGTCCGCATCGAGGACGACGTGGAGATCGGCGCGGGCACGACCGTCGACCGCGCCGCGCTGGGGGAGACCGTGATCGGCGCCGGCACGAAGATCGACAATCTCGTCCAGATCGCGCACAACGTCCGGATCGGCCGCGGATGCATCATCGTGGCCCAGGTCGGAATCGCGGGCTCGGCGGAGGTGGGCGACTACTGCGTCCTCGCCGGGCACGCGGGGATCACCGGCCACGTGAAGGTCGGCTCGCACGTGATGGTCGCGGCGCAGGCGGCCGTCATGAAGGACATCGAAGGACCCGCGACCGTGGCCGGAAGCCCCGCCCGGCCGCTTCGCGAGCACCTCAAGACCGAGGCGATGATGCGGCGCCTTCCCGACCTGATCGCGCGCCTCGAGACCCTGGAGAGAAAGCTCGCGGACCTCGGCGAGCCCACCCCCGACCCTGATGAGAGGACCCATGCTGACCATATCGAGATCTCCGAGATTCTCCCGCATCGCTATCCGATGCTGCTCGTCGACCGCGTCCTCGAGATCGAAGGCGAGGAAAGGATCGTCGGCGTGAAGAACGTCACGATCAACGAACCGTTCTTCCACGGCCACTTCCCGGGCGCTCCCGTCATGCCCGGAGTGCTGATCATCGAGGCGATGGCGCAGTGCGGGGCCATCCTCTTCCTGCAAGAACATCCCCGACCGCGACAAGAAGCTCTTCTACTTCGGCGGCATCGACAAGGCGCGCTTCCGCAAGCCCGTCGTGCCCGGGGACCAGCTGATCATGGAGGTCGACGGTCCTGCAGCGGCGGGCGAACACGGCGCGCCTGCGGGGAGTCGCGCGCGTGGCGGACACGGTGGTGGCCGAAGCGGAGCTCATGAGCGTAATGGTGGAGAGACCCTGATGCCGCAGATCGACCCGACCGCCCTCGTCAGTTCCGAAGCAGCTCTCGCGCCCGACGTCGTCGTCGGGCCCTTCTCGATCATCGGTCCCGACGTCACGATCGGCGCCGGCTGCGTGATCGGCCCGCACATGCGGATCGAAGGGCCGACGACGATCGGCGAGCGAAATCGTTTCTTCGGCCAGTCCTCGATCGGCACGGGGCCCCAGGACCTCAAGTACAAGGGCGAGCGAACCGACGCTCACGATCGGCAACGACAACGTCTTCCGGGAGTTCATCACTCTCAACCGCGGGACCGTCGGAGGCGGCGGGATCACGACGATCGGCTCGCACAATTTCATCATGGCGTACGCGCACGTCGCGCACGACTGCCACGTGGGGTCGCACACGATCTTCGCGAACGCCGGCACGCTCGCGGGGCACGTCGACGTCGGCGACTACTCGCACGATCGGCGCGTTCTCCGCGGTCCACCAGTTCTGCAGCGTCGGCGAGCACGCCTTCATCGGCGGCGTTCACGGTCGCGACGCAGGACGTGCTGCCGTACGTCAAGACCGTCGGGAACCGGCCGGCGAAGACCTACGGGATCAACACGATCGGCCTCGAGCGGAAAGGCTTCTCGCGCGAGACCATCGAGGCGCTCCAGAAGGCGTATCGGATCCTCGATCCGTTCGAAGCTCTCTCTGGCGGCGGCGCTCGAGAGAATCGAGACGGAGCTCTCGGACTACTACCCCGAGGCGCGGTATCTCGTCGAGTTCGTCCGCGAATCGAAGCGGGGATTCGTCCGTTGACTGCCGGACGCACGCGAATCGCCGTCGTCGGCACCGGCTACCTCGGCCGCCTCCACGCGCGGGTTCTCACGGAAATGCCCGAGGTCGAGCACGTCGGCTTTCTCGAGCCGCGCGACGAGATCGCCGCGGAAGTGGAGCGAGCCCTCGGGCTGCGACGATGCGACCTCGCTCGCCGAGCTCGCCGGGAAGATCGACTGCGCCGTCGTCGCCACGACCGACGACGCGCACGCGGAGATCGCGACCGCCCTCATCGAGCGCGGCTGTCGACGTGCTGATCGAGAAGCCGATCACCGCGACCGTCGACGGAGGCCGCCGGCTCGTCGCGCTCGCCGCAGACGCGGCCGGATCCTCCAGGTCGGCCACGTCGAGCGCTACAACCCCGCGATCGTCGCCGCGGTCCCGCTTCGTCGGCGAGCCGCGCTACATCGAGGCCGACCGCCTCGGCGTATTCACCGGACGCTCGCTCGACATCGACGTCCTGCTCGACCTGATGATCCACGATCTCCAGCTCGTCATCTCGTTTCTCGGCGCGGACGTCGTCGACGGTCCACGCGGTCGGCATCCCGGTCCTCACCGCCGAACGTCGACATGGCGAACGTGCGGATCGAGTTCGCGACCGGCGCCGTCGCGAACCTCACCGCCAGCCGCGTCTCGAGCGAGCGCGTCCGGAAGTTCCGCCTCTTCGGCAGCGATTCGTACGTCTCGGTCGACACGAAGGAGCAGCAGGTCCACGGCTACCGCCTCGGGCGGGATGCGAGCGGAGCGCCCGCGATCGTTCCTCTCGACGTCACGGTCGAGAAGAAGGAGCCGCTGCGCGCCGAGCTCGAAGCGTTCGTTTCCGCCGTCCGCAGCCGCACGCGGCCGCTCGTCTCCGGCGAAGACGGGCTCGCGGCGCTGGAGCTCGCCATCCGCGTGGCGGAGGAGATCGACGCATCGCTCGCCCGATGGAGAGCGAGCCGGTGACGCCTCGGGCGCTCATCGGAGTCATCGGCGGATCGGGGCTCTACCGGATCGCCGGGGCTCGAGGTCCTGGAAGAACGCGTGGTGCCGACGCCGTTCGGCGATCCGTCCGACGCGTACGTCATCGGCGAGCTCGAGGGCGTCCGCGTCGCCTTCCTCGCGCGCCACGGGCGCGGGCATCGCCTCATGCCGACCGAGATGAACTACCGCGCGAACATCTGCGGCTTCAAGGCTGCTCGGCGTGCGAGACGATCGTCTCGGCGTCGGCCGTCGGGTCTCTTCGCGAGGACGTACGCGCCGACGGACATCGTCTTTCCCGACCAGTTCATCGATCGGACCCGCCATCGGCCCGACACGTTCTTCGGCGAACGGCCTCGTCGCGCACGTCTCCTTCGCGCGACCCGGTCTGCGAGGAGACGCGCGCGGCTCTCGCGGAGGCGTCGCGCCGGGTCGGCGCGGTCACCCACGACCGCGGCGCCTACGTCTGCATGGAAGGGCCGCAGTTCTCGACGCGCGCGGAGTCGATGCTCTACCGCTCCTGGGGAGCGGACGTCATCGGGATGACGAACCTCCAGGAGGCGAAGCTCGCGCGCGAGGCGGAGATCTGCTACGCGACGATGGCCCTGGTGACCGACTACGACTGCCTGGCACGAGACGGAAGCGGCCGTCTCGGTCGAGACCATCGTGGAGTATCTCCACCGGAACGCCGCGACCGCCTGCGGCGATCGTCCGCGAGGCGGTCCCCCGGCTCGCGGCCCGAGCCCGGACCTGCGAATGCGCGTCCGCGCTCCGCGACGCGATCCTGACGGACCGCGCAATGATCCCGCCGGAGCGGATCCGGCAGCTCGCCCCGATCATCGGAAAATACATTTCATGACGCCGGAACGACGTTCCGGCCCCAGGAGCAAACGTGTCCATTCTCGTCGTCGGCAGCGTCGCATTCGACTCGATCGAAACCCCTTTCGGTAAAGCGGAGAAAGTCATCGGCGGAAGCGCGACCTACTTCTCCGTCGCCGCATCGTTTTTCACGGACGTGCAGCTCGTCGCCGTCATCGGCGAGGACTTCACCGACGAGCATCTCTCCGTGTTCCGCGAGAGGCGGATCGACATCTCGGGACTCGAGAGGGTCTCGGGCGGAAAGACCTTTCACTGGAGCGGAGCGTACGGATTCGACCTGAACGTCGCGAAGACCCGGGCCACGGAGCTGAACGTCTTCGCCGGGTTCAGCCCGAAGCTCGCCGAAGGACTTCCGTTCTCCCGACGTTCTCTTCCTCGCGAACATCGATCCCGAGCTGCAGCTCGACGTCCTTCGGCAGATCCGGCGACCGCGCCTCGTCGCTCTCGACACGATGAACTACTGGATCTCCTCGAAGCGCGCGGCCCTCGAGAAGACGATGGCCGAGGTCGACCTCGTCGTCATCAACGAGGCGGAGGTCCGGCAGCTCACCGACGAGGCGAACCTGGTCAGGGGCGCGCGCCAGATCCTCGCCCTCGGCCCCTCGACGATCGTCATCAAGCGGGGGGAGTACGGCGTCCTCATGGTCACGCGCGACCGGATCTTCGCCGTCCCCGCCTATCCGCTGGAGACCGTCTTCGACCCCACCGGGGCCGGCGACACCTTCGCCGGCGGCTTTCTCGGGTATCTCGCATCGTGCCGCGATCACGACCAGGTGGAGATGCGGCGCGCGATCATCGTCGGCAGCGTGCTCGCGTCCTACAACGTCGAGGCGTTCTCGCTCGACCGCCTGCGCGAGCTCGGACCGAAGGACATCGAGCACCGCTATCGCGAATTCCGCGACCTGACCGAGTTCGGGGATTTCGAGGGGTAGGCCTCCGATTGGCGCCATGTCTCCCGAGCGTAGCAGAGTTCGGCGTGGCGGCGCGGAACGCGGGGCCCTTCATGGCGGGAGGGTTCGCGGCTCGACGGAACGAGGCTCGGCAAACGCTCCGACTCCGCGCTGCGTCACACGCGCCACGCCCCAGACCCGGCTAGCCGGGAGACATCCGCAGGGCGCCCCTACTTCGCGTTGTACACCACCTCGCCGTTCACGATCGTGAAGAGGACCTCGGTCTTCGGGATCGACGAGGCGGGTGACGAGCGTCGGATCGGGCCGGACGATCGTGAGGTCCGCGAACTTGCCCACGTCGATGCTGCCGCGCCGCTCTTCCTCGAAGGCCGCGTAGGCCGAATCGAGAGTGAAGCCGCGAATCGCCTCCGCGATCGACAGCTTCTGGAGCGGGAACCATCCTCCCTCCGGTTTTCCGTCGAGGTCCTGTCGCGTCACGGCGGCGTAGAGCCCGAGCAGAGGATCGACCTCTTCCACGGGGAAGTCGGATCCGAGGGCGAGTCGTCCGCCGGCATCGAGGACGGTGCGCCATGCATAGGCGCCCCGCGCCCGCTCTTCGCCCACCCGGTCCTCCGCCCACGGCATGTCGGAGGTCGCGTGCGTCGGCTGCATCGCGGCGATGACTCCGAGGCGCACGACGCGCGCGAAGTCCTCGGGCGCGACCACCTGGAAGTGCTCGATCCGGAATCGCGCGCCGGGAACGACGCCGGCCTTCTCGTACGCGTCGATCACGCTCCGGACGCCCGCGTCCCCGATCGCGTGCGTTCCGACCTGGAAGCCGGCGGCGAGCGCCGCCCGCGCGCGCGCGGCGAGGTGCTCGGGGGTCGAGGTCATCAGGCCGCGGTTCGACGGGTCGTCCTCGTAGGGATGGAGGAGCGCCGCGCCTCGGGAGCCCAGGGCCCCGTCCGCATAGAGCTTGACCGCCCTCACGGTGAGGCGGTCGCCGTAGTCGACGAGAGGTCCCCGTTTCGAGCCAGTAGTCGAGCAGCTCGTCGTCGTCGCCGAGCATCGCGTAGACGCGGATCGGGAGCTCGCGCGGCGTCGATCAGCTCGCGCATCAGCTGGATCGTGTCCTGGTCCACTCCCGCGTCGTGCACCGCGGTCAGTCCCTTCGACGCGATCTCGCGCGCCGCGTCGCGAATGCGGTTGCGCCGGACCGTCCGGGACGGGGGAGGGACGATCGCGTCGACCAGATCCATCGCGGCGTCGACGAAGACGCCCGTCGGCTCGCCGGCCGCGTCGCGAACGATCTTTCCTCCGACGGGATCGGGGGTCGCCGCGGTGATGCGCGCGGCGCGCATGGCCGCGGAGCTCGCGAGTCCTGCGTGCCCGTCGATTCTCCGGACCCAGACGGGGCGGTCGCCCAGCGCCCCGTCGAGGGCGTCCGCGCGGGGAAACTCCCTGATGGGCCAGTCGTTCTGGTCCCAGCCGCGGCCGAGGATCCAATCGCCCGCCGGCGCGCCGGAGGCTTCCGTGCGAATGCGCTCGATCACCTCCTCGTACGAGGTCGATCCCACCAGATCGACCGTGTCGAGCGCGGCGCCGAGTCCCGAGACGTGAGCGTGCGAATCGATCAGGCCGGGAAGGATCGTCATCCCCGTCGCATCGATGACGACCGCGCCGCGCGGAAAGGGGAGGCAGCTCGGACGCGGGCCCGACCCACGTGAACCGCTCGCCGCGGACGACCACGGCCGCGTTCTCGATCCTGCGCAGATCGGTTCCGGCGAGGAGCGTTCCGCCGCGGATGACGAGCTCGCGCTCAGCGGGCATGGGAGCGGTGGCCGCGCAGGCGGCGGCCAGGAAAGCGGCGAGCAGAAGGACGAACCGTTTCACGAATCCTCCAGGAGAGCATCGTCGGATAGCCGGACGGGTCGGGGACCGGGCGCGGATTACCGCCCATCGCCCCATTTCAGCTTGTTGCGGAGAACGTCGAAGTAATTCTTGTTCGGGGACTGGACGAGAGAGACCGTCCGCTCCGAACGGGACACCGAGATCCGGTCGCCTTCCCGGAGCGGGATTCCCTCCTGCCCGTCGAGCGTGAGGTAGACCTCCTGGTCGCCGGTGACGACGGTGATGTCGATCCTCTGGTCGTCCGGGAGGACGAGGGGCCGGTTGCTCAGCATGTGGGGGCAGATCGGCGTCAGCACGATGGCGCTCATCGTCGGGTAGACGATCGGGCCGCCGGCCGACAGGCTGTATGCCGTCGAGCCGGTGGGAGTGGAGACGATCATGCCGTCGGCCCGGAAGGTCGAAACGAAGCGGCCGCCGACCTCCACGGACATCTCGATGATCCGGGCGAGCGCTCCCTTGTTGATCACGGCATCGTTGAGGACGCGATACCGCCGTTCTCCCTCCTCGCTGTGCGCGGTGACGTCGAAGGTGACGCGTTTCTCGGCGAGGTACTCGCCGGAGAGCACCTGCTCGAGGACCTCGGGGAACTCCTCGACCGGGATCTCCGTGAGGAAGCCGAGGGTGCCCATGTTCACGCCGATGATGGGGACGCCGGAGGGAGCCTGGCGCGCGACGGAGAGGAGCGTCCCGTCGCCGCCGAAGGTGATGAGCAGATCGGCGCCGTCACCGAGAGCGGCCTTCGCGACGCAGGCGGTTTCGGATCGCCCGAGCGCCGCCCCCGTCTCGGTGTCGAAGCAGACCGAATAGCCGCGCGCCTCGAGGTCGCGCGCGGTCTGCTGCGCGAGATCGAGCGCGGCCCGCGAGGGGACTTTGGCGGAAAGACCGACCGTCGCCATGGCGCAAAGGGTACACGCAAACGATTGCGGATTGCAGATCGATCCACGCCAATCTGCAATCCGCGATGCCCTACGAAACCCACTTTTCCATCAGGGTTCGGACCGACCCGTTCTCGGAGAATTCCTCGCGCGACACGTATCCGAGCTTCGCGTAGAGCGCGAGCGCGGCGTCGTTGGCGGCGTCGACCTCGAGATAGATCGCCCTCGCTCCGTTTCGCGCGAGCCATTCTTCGCCGCGGCGCACGAGGGCCGTGCCGATGTCGAGATCGCGCGCGTCCGGAGCGACGTCGATCGCCACGATCTCGCCGGTCCGGCCGCGGAGCTTGTGGACGACGACGAATCCGAGAATCTGTCGGGCGTCGGCGACGAACAGACGGCACGACGCCTGGGTCGCCATGTACTCGATGACGGGAGCGGAAAACCTGCGGTGCGGCTCGGTGCAGACGCCGGAGAGCTCGACGACAGCGGGAAGATCGCAGGTGCAGGCGGGACGGTAACGGATCGGATCGGGATCAGCGGTCATGTTTTTCGTTCGCGATTGCGGATTCGACGTCGCTCGCCTGGATGAGAATTCGCTCCCCGGCCCTTTCGGGCCCGACGAAGAGGACGGGGTGGAGGACCCGCTCGAGGATGGAGCGGAGGCCGCGCGCGCCGAGCTTCTGGCCGAGCGCCGCCCGCGCGATCGCGTACAGCGCCTCCTCGGAGAACTCGAGCTGCAGCTGGTCGAGCGCGCAGAGGCGCTGATACTCCGGCACGAGGGCCTCGCGCGGTTGCGTGAGGATCGCGACGAGATCGTCCGCCGTCAGAGCGGAGAGATGGACCCGCACGGGGAGGCGGCCGAGGAGCTCGGGGAGGAACCCGTAGCTCACCAGGTCGTCCGTCGAGAGCTCGCGCGCGGCCGTCTCGCCGCTCCCGAAGAACCCGATCGCCTTCCCCTCCGGCTCCTCCTCGAGGTCCGAGAACGACCCCGCGCAGATGAAGAGGACGTTCGAGATGTCGATCTCGACGTAGTCGTATTTGTTCCAGTGCGCCGTGACGTTCAGCGGGACGAAGAGCTTCTCCCCTTCGAGGATCTTGAGAAGCGACTGCTGCACGCCTTCGCCGCCGATGTCGCGCGCCCCGGCGCCCGTGCGCGAGCCGCCGGACCTGCGCGCGATCTTGTCGATCTCGTCGATGAAGACGATGCCCGTCTCCGCTTCGCCGACGTTCTGGTTCGTCGAGTAGAGGAGCCGGCCGATCGCCACCTCCACGTCCTCCCCGTAATAGCCGGCCTCCGTGAACGCGGTCGCGTCGTTGTACGCGAAGGGCACGTCGAGGATCCGCGCGAGCATGCGCGCGAGATACGTCTTCCCCGAGCCCGACGGGCCGATCATCAGGACGTTCGACTTGTGGATCGACGACTCGCCCGCGAAGCGGAGGTACTCGATTCTCTTGAGATGGTTGTACGCCGCGATCGCGAGGACTTCTTTGGCGTGCTGCTGCCCGATCACGTACTGATCGAGCTGCTCGAAGATCCTGCGCGGCGTGATGTGGAGAAAGCGGTAGACGTCGCGCTTTTCCTTCATGGGGATGCGGCAATGATAGCACCGCCCGATTTCACGTAACGCTCGCTGACCTGGTCATCGAGTACCGCCGCGCGATGGATCGATGCGCCCCCAAACCGAAGCGAGGGAACTTTGGTGCGCACGCGCGCAATCGACCGTTCGCGCGAAGGTGCCCCCAAGGTCCTTCGTCGCGCTGACGCGCTCCTCAGGATGACGGGCCAGACGCCCAAGACGCTCTAGACGCCCAAGACGCCAAGACGCAAGATTTCTTGCACCCCCCCTCGAATCGCAAAATCTCTTTACAGGCTGCGGCCCCTCGGATTGTTCCTCATCCCTTCTCCCCTCAACGAGTTCGCTCGCTTTCGCGTTCCGGGTCGCGCTCTTGAAGTGCTCCCGCCGCGAAGGAGGTGATGCCGAAGCAAGCGACTCGATGACAAGCGTCGGAAAGCGATGTGTGGGTAAACCAGATCCAGCCGAAACAGTCCCAGAAAAATCAAAACGAAAAGGAGGTTCAGCCGACATGAGGAAGTCCCACTCCATGGTTCTCGCTGTTCTTCTCGCGCTCGTCGCGTTCGCCGCGTCCGCTCAGGACGCGCCGCCGCCCGCGGGCGTCGTCAACATCAATACCGCGACCGCCGAACAGATCGCCTATCTCCCGGGGATCGGACCGAAGACCGCCGAGCGGATCGTCGCGTTCCGCGAGGAGAAGGGCGGTTTCAAGAAGCCGACGGACCTGATGCAGGTCAAGGGGATCGGCGACAAGACGTTCGAGCGCCTTTCTCCCTACATCAGCACGGAAGGCAAGACCACTCTTTCCACCTCGATCCGCATGCCGCGCAAGGCGAAGCCCAAGCCCGCCACCCGGGCGCAGCAGTAGCGCGCCTCCCGCCACCCGGGGCCGCCGTTCGCGGCGGCCCCGCCTCGAATCACTCGCCCTGTCGCACTCGAAAGGAGGAGAACCGTGTCTCGACCCACCGCCGGATTCAGTCTCGTGGAGCTCATGATCGCGGTCACCATCGTCGGCCTCACCGTCACGGTCGCGGTCCCCGCGTTCGGAACGATTCGGAAGAAGAGCGCGCTCCGAGGAGCGGTGCAGGAGATTCGAAGCGTCATGAGGCTCGGGCGCTCGCGCGCGATCGCCCGCGGCATGAACTCGGCGATCAAGTTTCAGAAGATCGGCCCGGTCTGGCACTACGCCCTCGTCGACGACATGGACGGCGACGGCGTCCGTAACGACGACATCAAGAAAGGGATCGACAGGCTCGTCGGACCGTACCGGGAGGTCCTCTCGCCCGGAAGCGACGTGGCGATCGCCCTTCCCTCGTTTCCCGTCCTCGATCCGGAGACGTCGAAAACGATTCCGAAGAGCGCGTCGCCCGTGCGCTTCAACACCTCGACTCTCTGCTCGTTCGGCCCGAACGGGGGCGGGACGGCTGGATCGATCTTCCTCACCAACCGCCAGCACGACGTCGCGATGGTGCGCGTCGCGGGGGCGACCGGGCGGGTGCGCGCGATCCTCTACCGTCGCCCGGACGGGACCTGGGGCTCGCTGTGAGCCGGCGCGGGCGCGACGGATCGCCGGACGTCGAGCCCCTCGCTCTCGTAGGTCTGAATGAGCTGGATCGGGTGCGCCCGCAGGAAGGAATCCGCGAACGCCTCGGTGACCACCCTCCCGTCCATGTCCCGCCCGACCGGCAGCCCGCTGGCGAACAGGAGGGTCGGGACCACGTCGACGACTCCGACGGCCGCCGCATGCGGCCGGGGCGCCACGCCCTGGCCGATCATGAGAAGGACGCCGTCGTCCGCGCCGGGGTCCTCCGACCTCTCGATCGCCCGCGCGATCGTGGGGAGCGTCACGGGAAGCTCCGGGGGATCGGGCGCGGACGGAGAAACGATGGTGAGGATCGCGTCCGGGTACCGCTCCGCCAGGCGGGCCAGCTCGGCGTCGAGCGCGGCGAGGATCGCGCGGATCGCCTCTCCCTGCGGCGTATGGCGCGGCGGGAGCTCGTTGCGCTCCGCGCCGAGGATCGACAGCGAGCGCTCCAGCGATCGGATCTCGATGGCGAGCAGCGCCGCCGGCGAGGGGTCGGCGGCGGCCTGCAGCCTCCTTCGGTCGTCGCGAAGCAGCGCCTCGACCGCTGCCGCGGCCTCCGGCGAGACGGCGCTCACGGCGCGCTCCTCCTCTCGATCGGCCGGCGGCTCGCTCGGGGAGTCATCCTCGTTCCATCCGAAGATCCGGGTCTGGAATCCCACGCGTTCCCACGCGCGCCAGAAGGGGAACGATCGGCCGGAGGGAAGGGACGCCGAGATCCGGCTGACCGGCGGGATGAGGCCCCACCCCTTGAATCCGACTCCCATCGGGACGAGCAGGAACGGTTCGCCGGGGCGGTTGAGCGGCGTCTGATAGGAGAAGCGGCCGGTCACGCCGTGGCGGTTCGGGAGCTTTCCCGTGTTGAGCGACGCCCAGAGGGCCTTCGGGCTCGTCGTCGAAAAGGGCTCGATGCGCGTGAAGAAGCCGCGCTCGATCGCGGACGAGAAGAACGGGACGATTCCCTCGCCGCGGAGCGTGATCACCCAGTCGTACGGAAGTCCGCGGACGGCGACCAGGATCGCGCCGCGCTCCTGCCCGGTCGCGATCTGCGCGACGACCGGCGCGCGGGCCTCGGAGCGATACGCGTCGCGCCGCTGATAGAGAAAGAAGCTCGACACGAAGATCAGCGCGACGCCCGCCGTGAAGAGGACGCGCGAGGCGCGGCGGCCGGCCGTCCGCTCGAGGACCCAGAGGATCAGCAGCACGACCGCGGTCGCGCCGATCACGGTCGTCGCCTTCGACAGGATGCGGATCGCTCCGCGGGGAAGGTACACCCGCAGCAGCAGGAGGTGCGCCCAGTAGACGAGGCCGGAGAGGAAGGCGGCGCCGACCACGAACCCGAACCCGTGGGGGCGGGGCGGGGCTTCTCCCCGGCCGAAGAGGAACAGGCGGAGCCAGCGGAATCCCCAGAGGATCGTGCCGAAGATCAGCCCGCAGAGCGCGCCGTAGGTGAGCGTGACGACGATGAGGCGCCCGGGGGTGATGTCGATCTGCGGGTTCAGGTAGTAGAGCAGGTGCGCCATGTAGATGCCGAAGATGGCGCCGGCGACCAGCCGCTTCGCATAGCTCCAGGGGAAGCGCATTGCCGGGGGAGTGTAGCAGGGGGGGAGGCGTGATCACCGAGGGCGCCGTGCGGGCGTGCCGCGGGGCGGAGGGGCTCGGCGGGCTCCTTCGGGACGCCGGATTCGAGGTGGCGCTCCGCCCGGTCGAGCCGGCGCGCTGGGAGTCCGTCGGCGTGGACGCCGGGATAGCGCGGAGCGTGCTCGTGAGCCGCGCCGCGCGCCACGGGCGCGTGGAGTTTCTGGTGGGCGAGGGATTCGCCGACGCGGTCCAGATCAACAAATTCATCGATCAAATTTCGCGATGGAATGTCATCCAGAAATTCGTTCTTCTTTATCAGCACTCATCATCGCTTATCATTTCACTGTCCGGCCTCGATTCGAAGGCGCGGGTCCGGAGGATCGATCTCGACCCCGCGGCGCCGCGGCGCGACGCGATCGAACGGATGAGCGGGATCGGGTCGAGCGATCGGCGTCCCGGCGCCCTCGAGCGGGCCCTCGAGCGCGCGCTCGAGAGGGAGCTCGTGGGACGGCGGTTCTTCCTCCGCTTTCGCGACGACGCGCGCGCTCTGGAGGATGACCTGCAGAGGCTCCATCCGGAGGAGAGCTCGCTCGAGCGCGCATCCGAGGCGCTGCTGATCCTCTCGCGCGTTCTTTTCCTCTACTTCGTCCAGCAGAAAGGCTGGCTCGACGGAAACCGCTCGTTCGTGGGGGATCTGGTCGAGCGATCCCGCCGCACCCGCGAGGGTCTCTTCACCGGCGTGTTCCTTCCTCTCTTCTTCGGCTGCCTGAATACGCCCGGCGAAAAGCGTGATCCGCTGGCGCGCCGCTTCGGACGTCTTCCGTATCTGAACGGCGGTCTTTTCGAGCGGAGCGCCTTCGAGCGGCGCCACGCGGTCATCTCGCTCGACGACGCTCTGCTCGAGCGCGTGATCTTCGACACGTTCGAGCGGTTTCAGTTCGTGATCGAGGAGGACGATGAAACGGGAGCGCACATCGATCCGGAGATGCTCGGCCACGTCTTCGAGAATCTCATGGCCGGGGATGAGCGCCTCGCGAGCGGGAGCTTCTACACGCCGAAGAGCGTGGTGGACGTCCTGGTGAGGAACGCGCTCGCCGCCTGGCTCGAGCGGAAGCTTCCGCGCCGCGGCGACGATCTCCGGAGGTTCCTCGCCGGAGAGGTGCGCTCGCTCGAGGTCTCCGATCCGCCGGCGATTCGCCGCGAGCTCGAAGAGCTTCGGGTGATCGACCCCGCGTGCGGTTCCGGGGCGTTTCTTCTCTCCGCCCTCCACCACATCGAAAGGCTCGCGGCCGCCGTCGGCGCGGGAGATCGGAAAAACGATCCCCTCGCGCGGAGAAGGATCCTCGAACGGCTGTACGGAATCGACCTCAAGCCGGAGGCGGTACGCCTTTGCGAGCTGAGGCTCTGGCTGGCCGTCGCCGCCGCGGAGCCCGCCGATGTGTCGCACGTGACGCCCCTTCCAAATCTCGACAGGAACATCCTCCAGGGCAACACGCTTCTCAGCCCTCTCGACTGGCTGGGGGCGAAACGCCTCGACGTCTATCGCTACGGCGCCGCGCGTCTCCGCGGCCGCGCGGCTCTGATCGAGCGGTTTCGCGCCGCGCGCGGGCGCGAGCGGGAGACGCTCTGCCGCGCGCTGCGGGAATCCGATCGGGATCTGGCCCTCGAAGTGTTCGACCGCTCGGTCGCAGCCGATCGCGAGGAGCTCGAGGATCTCACGCGAAGGCAACCCTCCCTGTTCGGCGAAGGCGCGCGGCGAGCGCGGAAGGGAGTCGAAGAGCTGGCGCGGCGCATCGACGTTGCCGCGCGCGAGAGACGGAGGATCGCGGAGGGAGAGGTCGGATTTTTCGCGCCGGAGATTCACTTCGCCGAGGTCGCCGCGCGCGGTGGGTTCGAGCTGGTCGTCGGCAATCCGCCATGGGTGCGCTCGAGCAGGATCGATCCCGCGGTGCGCAAACTCGTTTCGGAGCGGTACGCGTCGTTCGGGGGAGCCGGAGGCGGAGAGGGGATTCCTCAGGGGGAGCTCTCGCTCGCGTTCTTCGACCGGAGCCTGAGCCTCGCGAAGGACGAAGGCGTGATCTCTCTCCTGATGCCGCAGAAGATCGTGACCTCGGGCTATGCCGCCGCATGGCGCGCGCAGGTCGCCCGGGCGGGATCGATTCTCTGGCTCCGCGACTGGAGCGAGGAAGCGCGCCGTCTGTTCGACGCCGACACCTTTCCGCTCGGCGTGCTCGTCCGGAAGGGAGGAAGGCCCGGCGCGGTGCGCGTCGAGCGGGGCTCTTCCTCGATTCGTCTCGCCCAGGCGAGCCTTCCGCTCCGGCGGGGAGGGCCGTGGGTCCTCGTCGACGCCCCGGTGCGTTCCATTCTCGAGAGGATCAGCCGAGACCTTCCCTCGTTTGCCGAGCGAATCGGACGCCCCGCCATGGGGGTGAAGACGGGCTCGAATGTCGATTTCTTCGTCGAGCCGGAGATCGACTGGGGGCGTTGCGAAGCTCTGGTGGAGGGAGTCCCGATTCCTCTGGGCGATCTCGCGCGCGTCGTCCGCGGGCGCGACGTCGCGCGCTGGCGGGCGGCGGATTCCCTCTGGATGCTCCTTCCGACGCGCCGCTCCTCGTGGGTCGTGGCTCTTTCCGCGGCCAGGCGCGGTCGGCGACTCGATGCTCTCGCATACGAGCGTCGCGAGCACCGCGGGTGGAAAGTGATCTGGAAGGACGTCTCGCGCGGGATGGTGGCGGCGACGCTCGCGCCGCATCGAAATCTGCACGGCTTTGCGATCCCTCTGGTGCCGAACCAGACCGCGTATTGCGCGGCGGTCGGAAGCGAAGACGAGGCGTGGTTCGCGGCGGCGATTCTGAACTCCACCGTCGCCGGCGCGTCCGCGCTCGCGGTCGCCGACCGGGCGAAGGATTTTCACTACCGATACTTCGGGCGGACGGTCGCGGAGATTCCCGTGCCCGCGCTCGCGCCGCCGGCCCGGCGCAGGATTGCGTCGCTCGCCAGGAGAGCCTCGCATGAAATCGCGGCCGAAGCGGAGCTGGACGCCGTGCTCTCCTCGGCGTACGGCGTCTCGTCGGCGGAAGCGGAGGTCCTCGCGGCGTTCGTTCGCGAACGGCTCGGCCGGACATGACTCTCGAGGAGTGGGTCCGCGCTGCCGTTCCGGAGACGCTCCCGCCGCTTCGGCGGCCGCCGCCGGTCCGGCTCTTTGCTCACCAGGAGATCGGAGCGCGCCGCCTCCTCGATCTTTTGCGGCGGCTCGGAGGAGCGCTCCTGTTCGACGAGGTCGGGATGGGAAAGTCATTCACCGCGGCGGCCGTCGCGCGCGAGTGGCGCGGCTCGGGAAGGATCGCCGCGGCGGTTCCTGCGCCTCTGCTCGCGACCTGGCGCGCGACGCTCGCACGGTTTGGAGTCGAGGCGGAGCTGGTCTCGCACGATTCACTCCTCGCGCTCTCGCGGCTCGATCCGGGATCGCTCCTGATCGTGGACGAGGCGCACCGCTTCAGGAACGTCGCGACTCTCCGCCACCGGCGGCTCGCGGAGCGATCGTCGGCCGCGGCTCTTCTCCTCGTGACTGCGACGCCGCTGTGCAACAGCCTGGACGACGTCCGCTCGCTCGCGAGGCTCGCATTTCCGGACGACGTCCTCAAGGCGTACGGGACTCCGTCGCTCGACGCGGCATTCGACGCCGCGAGACCGAAAGAGATCCGTTCGCTGCTCGCGCTCCTCGGCGTGAGGCGAGAGCCGCACCAGGAGATGGCGTTTCCCGTGAGCGCGCGCCGCGTCATTCGGTTCTCGCTCGGGACGGCAGGTGAAAACGTCGCGCGAGCTCTCGGAGCACTCGAGGTTCCTCTGTGTGAAGACGGCGCGAGCCCATCCCTTCTCCGCAGCCATCTTCTTGCGCGCCTCGAGTCCAGCCCCGAGGCGCTCCGCGAGTCCCTCGAGCGGCAGCGCCGCTTCTACAGGCGGGCGCGAGAAAAACTGTCCGAGGGTTTCGTGCTTCGCCGTAGCGACTTCGCATCGCTCTTCGAGAAAGAGGAGAGGGAGCTCTTTCAGGAGTTGCTCTTCCCCGAAGCGTTCCTCCCGAAAGCCGACCCGGAGACGAAGACCGCTCGGGCGATCGAGCGTGAGTTGAGACGCGTCGACGCGCTTCTCGCCGCCTTGACGGAAAGCGCGTGCGAGAAATTCGACCGCCTGGATGAAGCTCTGCTGGATCGCGTCGCTCTGCCCGCGATCGTGTTCACGCGCGCGATCGCGACCGCGAGACGCCTCTGCTCGAGATTCGCCGGGCGTTTTCGGACCGGATTGGCGACGAGCCGCGGTGCCATCGACTCGAGAGGTGTCGACGTCGCGCTCGGCGAGCTCCTTCGCTCCTTTCGATCGCGCAACCTCGATCTCCTGATCCTGACCGATCTCGCCTCCGAAGGTCTCGACCTCCAGGCGGCGGCGACCGTCGTTCATTTCGATCTTCCCTGGACCGCGGTGAAGCTCGATCAGCGAAACGGCCGCGCGATCCGAATCGGGCAGTTGCACGAAACGGTCCGATCGATTTACTTCGTGCCCGAAAAAGCCGGCGAGCGCACGGCGCTCCGTTTCGTCTCGCGCAAGGAGCGCCTCGCGAATCGCTATCTCCAGCCGGATCCCTTCGGTTCGTTCGAAGCGCGATGCCGAGGCGCCTCGGTCCGTGTCGCTGCGATCGGCGGCTCCATCGTCGTCGTCGAGAGCGGTGCGACCTGTCGCATCGACGACGGAGTCCTCTCCGCCGATCCATGCGCACTTTGGGCGCTCGCGCGAAATGACGTACGCGTCCTCGACGATGGTCTTTCGTGGTGGCAGGAGTGGAAGGAGGAGGCCCTCCTCGTTCCCTCGCGTATCGAACGGGCGGCGCCTCAGGCCGCACTCCTCCGTGCGCTGAGCCCCGATGCGCTCGCCGCGCCTCGTACACCTGCTCGGCCGCCGCTACCGCTCGGGAACCGAAAGGGCTTTGGCGGAGCGAGCCCTGAGAGCCTCCGCCGGCATCGAGGAGATCGAAGCATTGCTCCGGCAGGAACCGCGGGGCTACGAGCTCAGCGGACGAGAGTCGATCGCAGCTCAGCGCGCGGTTTGAACGATCGGCGGCCGGTCCCGGTCCGGCGTCGTCGACCATGCAAGATACTTCGCGGTCGCGGCGAGCGGCCGGATGAGGATCGTCAGCTCGGTGGCTGCATCAAAGCCGCTCGGCGACACATGGATGTTCCCCACCACGGATTTCATCTCGACGCTGACTTCACGGCTGCCCAGGAGCGCCCCCCGCGTCGCGGATCTCCACGAGGAAGCGCGCCGTTTCCGCGCCGAGGTTCGCGATCGTGATGCGGCTGCGGCGCTCGGGGGAATCGGGGACGGCGATGAGCCGCGCATGGGTCTCGCTCGCCGGCTGCATCGGCTGGCGGGAATCGCCCATCGAGCTCGTCGCGATCAGCTCGTCGCTCGCCCGCTCGATGGCGAGGGCGCCGCTCGCGCCTGGAAGGCCGAACAGCTCCCCGGCGGCGTCGTCCCATCGCCGGGTGGTTCCCGCCGGGATGATCACGTCCAGCGGCCCGACCGAAGCGAGCCCCCCGGCGCGCATCAGCGTCAGGCGCGCGGTGGACGGCTCCGAGCCCCCGTTGTGAAGGAGGAGCGACGCATGCCACGGCACGACGCTGCCCGATGCCGGTGCCACCAGCGGAATCGCAACCAGGAGATCCTCCGGGGACGCCCTCTCGGTTCGCGAGCGCTCCTCCGGGGGACGTTCCGCCGGAATCGGCGGAAGGAACGATCCGGCCGGGGCGGCGATGGTGATCCCTCCGCCGGGAGCGATCTCCCCCTCGAGCGTTTCTCCCCGCGGCCCGGACGCGCTGTACGGCCTCGTCGTGCTGACGCGGACGGCGGCGAACCCGCTGGCGCCCGGCAGGACCCTGAAGCGGATGCTCGCGACGGGCCCGTCGGAGAGCACGCCGATCGGCCGGGTCCTGTCGTAGACCACCACCCCGATCGCCCCCTCTTCGGTTCCGACCCAGGAGGAGGAGGTGAACATGGTCGGAGCGGGGATCTCCACCTTCGAGCCGAGGTTCGGGTTGGCGTCGAGAACGAGCTTCGCGGCGTCGAACTCGATGGAGAACGCGACCGCGCTGACGCTCGCGCCGTGCGTCGTGAGGACGACCGGCACCTCGACGGCCGTCTGCGGCGCCGCCGTGGCCGTGCCGACGGCGAGCGTCCACTGCGGCTCGGCGCCGAACGCGTGGCTCGCGGCGGGGATCGCCCAGGCGAGCGCCGCCAGGAGGAAGCCGAGCCGCAAGGTCGAGCGGGAGGGATCGGATCGTTCGGGATTCGACATCGGAGAGCCTCGGCGCCGGCGGCGCCTGGCAGATAGCAATCGCCATTCCCGCCCCGGCCGGCGCCCGAGCGGTGGAAGTCTATAATCCGGGCGTGGCCGCACGCGATCTTCTCATCGTCGACGACGAGCTCTCGCTGCGCGACTTCCTCACGATCGTCTTCGAGGGGGAGGGGTGGAGCGTCAGACTCCGCCGCCTCCCTCGCGGACGCGCGGCGGGCGTTCGGCGAGCGCGAGCCGGACCTCGTCCTCTGCGACCTGATGATGCCGGACGGCTCCGGGCTCGACTTCCTCCGCGAGGTGAAGGCGCACAACGCGTCGGTCCCGGTGATCATGATCACGGCCTACACGTCGACTCAGTCGGCGGTCGAGGCGCTGAAGGCGGGCGCCTCGACTACATCGCCAAGCCGTTCGACGTCGAGGAGCTGAAGATCGTCGTCGCGCAAAGCCGTCGAGCGCGGCGAGCTCGAGACGAGAACATCCACCTCCGGAGCGCGCTCGAAGAGCGTTTCACCTTCGCGAACATCATCGGCAAGAGCTCGCGGATGCAGGAGATCTTCGCCATCGTGCAGCGGATCGCCAGGACGAGCTCGACGGTGCTGATCACGGGCGAGTCGGGCACGGGCAAGGAGCTGATCGCGCGCGCGATCCACTACAACTCCGGCCGCCGCGGGAAGTTCGTCTCGATCAACTGCGGCGCGCTCCCGAGACGCTGCTCGAGTCGGAGCTGTTCGGCCACGAGCGCGGCGCGTTCACGGGCGCGATCCGCGAGAAGCGCGGGCTGTTCCAGGAGGCCGAACGGCGGGACGATCTTTCTCGACGAGATCGGCGAGACCTCGACCGGCATGCAGATCAAGCTCCTGCGCGTGCTGCAGGACCGGATCGTGCGGCGGGTCGGCGGCAACGAGGAGATCCCGGTCGACGTGCGGGTCATCGCGGCGACGAACCAGGACCTCGCAGGAGCTCGATCCAGAAAGGGAACGTTCCGCGAAGACCTCTTCTACCGCATCAACGTCATCCCGATCGCGCTCCCGCCGCTGCGGCAGCGGCGCGAGGACATTCCGCTGCTCGCCGAGCACTTCATCGCGAAGTGCTCCGAGGAGATGGGGATGCCGCCGAAGCGGATCTCGGCCGAGGCGATGCGGGCTCTCGAGAGCTACGCCTGGCCGGGCAACGTCCGCGAGCTGGAGAACGTCGATCGAGCGGAGCGTCGCGCTCGAGTCGTCCGGATCTGCTCACGACCCGATCGCTCCCCGAGTGCGTCCTCTCGGAGAGACGCTCTCCGGCGGGCCCCGCCGATCTTCCCGCAGGAAGGGATCGATCTCGAGAAGCACCTCGAGAACATCGGGAAGATTCTTCATGCTCCAGCGCGCTCGAGCGCAGCGGAGGCGTGCAGACGCAGGCCGCCGAGCTGCTCGGATGTCGTTCCGTTCGTTCCGCTACTACGCCAAGAAGTACAACCTCATCCCGCGCGAGGAAAAGGCCGCGCTGGAGCCTCAGGGGGCCGATGGTGCCGCTTCGCCGTGAGCTCGTTCTCGTGTTCGCCCTCGTGCTCGGCGCCGCCTGTGGCGCGAACCGCCCGGCGGCTCCCGCGGCGGAGATTCCGCCGGATGCGCCGCGCGTGATCCTGCCCGACGGCGCGGCGATCCTGCGTCGAAGTCGTCAGCGACGACGAGACCCGCGCGCTCGGCCTGATGCATCGCCCCTCGCTCCGCGCCGATCGCGGAATGCTCTTTCTCTTCCCGACGACCGACGTCCATTCCTTCTGGATGAAGGACACCCTGATCCCGCTCGACATGGTCTGGATCGACGACGCCTCGCGCGTCGTCGACGTGAAGGCGAACGTTCCGCCGTGCAAGGCGGATCCATGCCCGAGCTACACGCCGAGCGGCGCCGCGCGGTACGTGCTGGAGCTCGCCGCCGGTCAGGCGGCCGCGCACCGGGTCACGGCGGGCGCATCGCTCGAGATCCGGAACGCCGGCGAATACATCGTCCGCTGAGCCGGTTTCCCAGCCCGGCGTCCCCGCATGCGATCTCGAGAGAACCTCCACGTCATCTATGTGCTCCTCTTTCTCGAGGCGGCGTTCTTCATTTTTCAGACGCAGGACGCGGAGCGGTACCAGCAGCTCTTCGCGTTCGTCCCTTCGGCGGTCCTCTCCGGCCAGGTCTGGCGCCTCTTGACGTACCAGTTCATTCACGGCGGAGCGCTCGGCTTTTTCTTCTCGGTCCTGATCCTCTACATCATGGGAAACGCGCTCGAGGAAGAGTGGGGGACGTTCGACTTCGTCGCCTTCTGGGCGCTCTCGATGCTCGGGTCCGCCGCCGTCGGGTTCGCGATCGGATCTCCGCTGCTCGGCTCGTTCTTTCTCAGCTACTCGCTCCTGTTCGCGTACGGCGCGACGTATCCGGAGATGACCTTCTACATCTTCTTCGTGCTCCCCGTGAAGGTGAAATGGCTCGCGTGGATCGCGCTCGCGTTCCTCGCCTTCGGCGTGTTCATGCTCCGGCCGACGAGCCTCGCCGCCGCGGGGGGAGCCGCCGTGAGCCTCCTCTACTTCTGGATGCGCCACGGGCGTCACACGGCGCCGGGAATCACGCCGCGTCTTCGCAGGAAAGCGCGGCCTCTCATGCGGGTCGACCCCGCGGTCGCCGCATCCGAGGAGAAGCGTGCCGATGCGAACGTAGCGCTCTTCGCGGAAGTGCAGGGTGCGCTCGCGAGCGACGATCCTTCCGCGGCCGGGGCGATGATCGCGCGGCTCGACCGCGAGACGGTCGCGGGCGTCAACATCTGCCCTCCGGCGGATTTCAAGCCGCTCGCGGACGACAGGTTCTGCGCGCGGTGCGAGGGATTCGCGGAGTGCTCCGCGCGGCTGATGCGGGCGTCAACGGCCGGGGACGAGAGCGACGCCCAGGCCGCGCGCCGCGGCTGACCTCACTCCGAGGCGGGCGGCTTCGGGCCGCCGCTTCCTCCGCCGCCGCGGCGTCTCCGCCTGCGCGAGCGTCGCCGCTTCGCCTCTCCCGCATTTCCCTCGGCCGTTCCTTCCGGCTGCCGGGGACGAGGCTCCTGGGGCCGGGCGGGGCCCTGCTGCTGCGCGGGTCGGGGGCCGTTCTGCTGGGGGGAGCGCTCCGGCCGGGGGCCTTGGCGCTGCTGTCCCTGCTCGGGAGCGGCCGCGCCTTCGCCTCTGCCTCTGCCGCGGCGCCGCCGGCGGCGGGGGCGCGCCTCTCCTTCGGGGCGGGGGGGAAGCGGCGCGCGTTGCCCAGGATTGGGGTTCGGAGGCTGCTGCTGCGGCCCGCGGTTGGGGGTGGCGCCCGCGGCTCTCCCCGGAAGCGGTTTCTGCGACTCGCCTCGCCGCGGCTGCTGGGGGCGCTGGCGCTGCTTTCCGCCGCCTTTCGAGCGCGCCGCGGGCGCTTGCGGCTGGCGCGCCTTGAGCTTCGCGCTCAACCGACGCGCGGCTTCGTTTTCCTGCCTGGTGCGGACCGGGTCGTGCTTGCAGTAGGGACAGCGGCGCCATCCCTCCGGGTAGGTTCGCTCGCAGGCCGTGCAGAGAATGCTCTTCGGCAGCGGCATGGAGGCGCGATTGTACTCAATTTTCCGCATCGGAATAGGAGGCGCGGGCGCTCGCTTGTGAACGGCCGGCGCCGGGCGAGGCGGGTTGCGAACATGAACTCCGAACGGAAGAAGACACTCGAGACGCTCATCGAGCTGGCGCACGGCGACGATCCCTCCGGCTGCTGGGATCCGTCGCGCGCGCTCGTCCTCCTGCGGACGCAGGCGACGCCGGGCGAGCTCGAGGAGATGGGAGCAGGGGCCGCGCTCATCGACGAGCTCTGGCCCGATCGCGATGAGCGGTAAGTTCTCGATCCGCATCGAAGCGCGCTTCGAGTCCGCGCACTTCCTCCGCAGCTACCGCGGGATCGCCGAGCCTCTCCACGGCCACTCCTACAAAGTCGAAGCGACCCTCAGCGCCTCGGGCGCCGGCGTCGACGAGGACGCGATCGCCGTCGATTTCGTCACCTCGAACCGCGCGCTCGAGCAGCTGGCGAAGCGGCTCGACTACAAGTGCATCAACGACGTCGCGCCGTTCACCGAGATCAATCCCTCCGCGGAGAACATCGCCGAGTGGTTCTGGCGTGAACTTTCCGCCGCCGTCGCGCCCGAGAGCGCGAGCGTCGACTCGGTCACCGTCTGGGAAGGGCCCGTGAACGCCGCGACGTACACGGGCGCGTAGGAACCCGCCTGCGGCGGTCCGTTCCAGCCGGGCCGTCTTCGATCTGAACGGCGCCATCCCGAGCCGAAGGCGAGGCACCTCTGGTGGTGGGCCCTTCCTACTTCCTACTTCCTACTTCCTATAATTCGACGCGTGGAGACTCTTCTCGTGCTCCTGATGATCGGAGTGGGGGGTGGGGCGGCGATCGCGCTGTCGATCGCGGCCGCGCGGAGGGAGCGGCGGGCGGTGTCGGAGCGGCGGGAGCTTCCGTCGAGCCGTCAATCCGTCGGCGCAGCCATCCTGAGCGAGATCGCCATCGCCGGAGGCGCCTCTCGCGGCGAAGCCGAGCGGCTCGTCGCCGCGCAGCATGAATATCGTGGAGCCTTTCGCCGAAGGATCGATCTGAGCAGCTGGGCGGAGAGTTTCGCGCGGGGCGCGAGCGAGCCGGAGCGGTGCGGGCTGCTCGAATCCGCGGTGCGGCTCGCCGTCGAGATGAGTCCCTCGATTCCAGCGCGGCAATATCATGCGCTGCTCGATCTCTCGTTCGGGTCTGGGCTTCCACGCGGATGCGCTCGCGCGACTGCGCGCGAAGTGGCGGTTCGAGTACGCGGACTACGCCGCGATGTCCCGACCGCGGGAGGCGGATCGGGTCGGAGGCGCGAGCCTGTTCCGCCGGGTGACGCCGCGGGAGAAAGTCTCGCTCATGAAGACGCTCGGCCTGCGCGGGGAGCTCGAGCGGGGTCCACTGATCTCCGCCTATCGCCGGCTCGCCGGGGCGCACCACCCGGATCGCTTTCACGACTGCGGGGCCGACGAGCGCGCCGCCGCCGCCCGGCGCTTCATCGAGCTGACGGAAGCCTATGAGAGACTGCTCGCCCTCCTGGAGGCCGCCGAGGCGAGGGACGGGGTTGACCGGCTGCGGGAGCGCTGATATACTCGGCGGTCCCGTGAGGGAATAGGCTTCGTTCACTGTTTGTTTACAACCCTTCCGCCGAACCATTTCCCCCCGACAGGCGTATTATTTTTGACTCGTCCGCGGAGACAATCCGTCCCCTGAAGACGACGCCGGCAGGAAGGTCACCGCGACGACAGGCCGAGGCGCGATCCATCCTGAAGCCGTAACCCATTGAATCGATTGCTGTTGCCGAGCGCTTCCGGCACGGCGCCATCCCGCCGGCGCGCGGCACGAAGGTTGAAGCAGATATCCCCAGCGCGACGGTGTCGCGAGGAGTCACGATGAAGACCGCGGAAGCCTACGATCACGAACAGGGGTGGAATTTCGAAAAAGCGGCCATGCCGTACGTCGATTCCCTCTACAACACCGCCTACCGCATGACCCGGAACTCCGAGGACGCGGAGGACCTGGTCCAGGAAACCTACCTGAAAGCCTACAAGTACTACGACAAGTTCGAGGAAGGCACGAACTTCAAGGCGTGGCTCTTCAAGATCATGAAGAACACGTTCATCAACAACTACCGGAAGAAGAAGCTCACCCCGCACAAGATCGATTTTTCGGAGATTGAAGAGTCGTACGAGCGGGTCATTCAGAAGAACGCGCCGGACCTGATTCGCGATCCGGAGACCGAGATCTTCCAGGACATGATGGACGAGGACGTCAAGCGCGCCCTCGACACCCTCCCCCACGATTACAAGATGGTCGTGCTCCTCGCCGACATCGAAGGGTTCTCGTACAAGGAGATCGCCGAGATCCTCGACTGCCCGGTTGGCACGGTGATGTCGAGGCTGTACCGCGGACGGAAGATGCTCGAGCGGACCCTTCTCGAGTACGCGCGGAAGTACGGCTACATCCGGGGCGCCGAGCCGGCGAAGATGCGGTCCCGCAAGGACGAGGTCAAAGGCCCGGCTCGCAAGAAGGCCACGGAAGCGGACGCCGAAGAGCCGCAGGCGGCCGAAGAGGAAGACGAGCTCTCCCTGCTCGCGACCGATCCCGAGGAATTCGAGTTCGAGATCGACGAGCCGGAAGAAGAGGAATTCGAGCTTCGGTAGGGCAGTTACTCCCGCTGGGAATCGTCACGTCCCAACCTTCGAGAGACAGGAGACCGCATGGTCTGTGACGATGTTCGGCGGATCGCTTACTTCTTCCTGGACGGGCAGCTCGAAACGAACAAGCAGGGCGACATCGAGGGGCATTTGCACCACTGCCCCGACTGCGACTGCCGCATGACGATCCATCGCCGCCTGCGCGCCTTCATCCGGGCCCGCCTCCGCGCCATCCCCGCGCCCTCCGATCTGCGGGAGCGCATTCATTCGAAGATCGCGGCGCCGAGGGATTGATCCCTCCCCGGGACCGATGTGAGCGAGCAGCCTCTCGTTTTCGTTTCCTCCAACCCGAATAAAGCGATCGAAGCGGAGCGGATCCTCTCCATCCCCCTGCTTCGGGTCGATCTGGCGCTGCCGGAGATCCAGGCGGAAACGCTCGAAGAGATCACCCGGCACAAGCTCGAGCTCGCGCGCACGCGGGGGTATCGGCGGCTCATCGTCGAAGACGTTTCCCTCGGCTTCGACGAGCTCGGCAATTTTCCCGGTCCCTACATCCACTGGCTCCTCAAAGCGGCCGGCGGGCGCGGCCTCGGCGCGATCGCCTACGCCCTTCGCGACCCCTCCGCCCGAGCGCGCTGCTGCGTCGGCTACTTCGACGGCGACCAACTCCACCTCCTCCTCGGCGAGACGCCCGGCCGCATCCTCGTCGAGCCCCGCGGCGAGTCGGGGTTCGGCTGGGACGCATGGTTCCTTCCCGAGGGCGAGACGAAAACCTACGCGGAGCTCGGCGCCGCGCAGAAGGACGCCATATCCCACCGTGGCCGCGCCTACCGCCAGCTCAGCCAACTCCTCGGATCGTCAGCGCGGCCGGACGAAATGATCGGAAACGAGGACGCGGCGAGCGCCTCCCCAAAGAGTGGCCTCCGCTAACTTCTTTTATTACTGATATTTCCGTGCCTCCAACGCTGGCAGGCCCCTTGAACTGACCCGGGAGGCAAGGAGGCCGTCACGATGTGGGTTTTCGATGGTGAGCAATGGGTTCAGGAGGGTGCTTCCGGAGTGAAGGCGCCCCTTTCCGCGGAGAAGCAGGCGTGGGAAATCCTGGTGCCCGAGCTTCAGATCATCGAGGTTGGGAACACCCGGAACGAAGAAATCCCGCCGCCTCCCTTTCCTTTCCACTGAGGGAGAACGCGAAGGACGCACCCGGGGCCGCGCGCAGGCGCGGCCCTTTTTCTATTTCGAAAGGAACTCGTGAAGGAGCGGCTCGATCGCCTCGGGAGCCGACGTCAGAATCCGGTCCGCGTGCCACCGTCCGGGGATGTCGAGGAGCACCAGGCGCTTCGGCTCGCGGGCCCGGGAGTAGAGGGTCTCCGCGTGGCGGTGGTGAACGAGCCAGTCGCGGCGCACGTGGACGAGGGTCACGGGCACCCGTACTTTTCCGATCTCTTCGATGGCGCGGATCTTCTCCCGGAATGCGAACCCCCAGTCGAATCGCGGTCGACGGAAGGCCTGCGCGAACGAGAGGTGACGGCGCGCCGTGAGCGGGTTCAGGCGGGGCCGGATCATCGCGAAGTCCGCGACGGGTGAAATCAGCAGCAGCGTGCCCCAGGGAATGTCGTCAGCCCGGGCCGCGGCCGTGACGGCCACGGACGCCCCCAGCGAGAACCCCAGGAGATCGACGCGAGAAAATCCGTTCTGCGCGACCAGATCCCGGGCCACGGCCGCGACGTCTCGCCATTCGTGCAGATTGAAGCCGAAGGTGCCGCCGCTGTCGCCGTGGCCACGAAGGTCCATGACGGCGGCGGACGCGCCTCCCTCGACGATCTTTCCCGCAAGTGCCGCGAGGGCGGGCCAGCGGCGGGATCGCCAGAATCCGGGCACGACGAGAACCACTCGATTTTGGTCGACGGAATAAAGGTCGTACCGGATCAGCGTTCCGTCGAATGAGAGCGGCTGGCGGGTGGTTCGGTTCGCGCCGGGCAGCCCGGCAGAATTTGCGTCGCTTGACAATGGAGCGTCCACACCTAAGATATACACGGTTTTAGCGCGCCCCCGACTCAGTTTTCCAAGTGGACGCGAGGACGATGCCGAGAGAACGCTAAGCTGCGGCCTCGGCGCAACTCGCCGGGTTCCCAATTTTTCGCATCGGAAACTGCGTATTCAACGATCGAGAAATGAGGTGATGTAGGCAAACTGAGTGACTGTTTCCAACGCCATGTAGAGAAAACCGAACCCATCGAAAATCTTTCGATGACTTGAAGAAGAACTAAGGAGAAGAACACATGAAGAAGTCCCTTATCGTCACTCTGGTCGCCCTGTTCGCGATCGGCATTCTCGCGATCGGCTGCGCCAAGGAAGAGACGAACATCACCGATACGGCCGCGGACACGGTCCTTTCCGAGACCACGTCCACCTATGTGACCGACACGGCCATGGACACCACGATGACCGACACGACGGTCACCGACACCACGATGACCGACACGACGGTCACCGACACGACGGCCACCACGGCGCCGACCACCACCTAGTTTCAAACGGCGATCGCGCCTGAACGCCCCCGCTTCGGCGGGGGCGTTTTTTTTGCCTGGGGTCCAGGGGTCCAGGGGTCCTGGAGTCGGGAGTCGCGATCCGGACGTGAAGCGGGATTCGGGGTCAGAGCGATTCGGCCTCGGCGAGGAGTTGCCGGTAGAGGAGCCGCGTCGCGGCCTCCAGAGCCGGTTCGTCGCCCGAGTTGTCGATCACGTAATCGGCCGCCGCGAGCCTCTCCGCGCGCAGCATCTGCCGCTCGATGCGGCGGCTCGCGTCTGCGGGGCCCATCCCGCGCCTGACGGCGCGCTCCATCTGGCTGCCCGGGGGCGTGTCGACGACGACGATCCTGTCGAAGCGGTCGCGACCCCCCGACTCGAGAAGCAAAGTCGCCTCGACGACGAAGATCTGCGGAGCGTGCGGGTCGCGCGCTTGCTCCTCGGCGATGAGCCGCGCTTCGCGCTCGAGAACGAGCGGATGGATGAGCTCATTGAGGCGACGGGTCGCTTCGGGTGTCGAGAACGCGATCGAAGCGACGCGCGGCCGGTCGATCGAGCCGTCCGGCGAGAGGATCGACGGGCCGTACTCCCCGAGGAGCGCTTCGTAACCGGGCTCGCCCGGTTCGTACAGCTCGTCCACGATGCGGTCCGCGTCCACGACCTTGCAGCCCAGGCCCGCCAGGATCGTCGCGACGGTCGATTTTCCGGAGGCCAGACCGCCGGTGAGGCCCACCCGCAGGATCATGTTCTTCGCGCCTCAGCGGCCGTGACCGTGTTCACCATCAGCATCGCGATCGTCATTGGTCCGACTCCACCCGGAACGGGCGTGATCCAGGAGGCGACCTCCGCGGCGCCCTCGAGCTCGACGTCGCCGACCAGGACGGACCCCTTTTCCTCGAGAAGGCGGCGCTTCCTCGGGCCGAGCGCCTCGGCTTCCGCGTCGCCGCGCGCGAGTCGGTTCATCCCGACGTCGATCACCACGGCCCCCGGGCGAATCATCTCGGGGCGGACCAGGCAGGGGCGGCCGACGGCCGCAACGACGATTTCGGCCCCGCGGACGGCCTCGCCCAGATCGCGCGTTCGCGAGTGGCAGATCGTCACGGTGGCGTGCCTCTGCAGCAGCAGGATCGCGGCGGGCTTTCCGACGATGTCGCTCCGGCCGACGACGACCGCCCTCGCTCCCCGCATCGGGTGGCCGGTCGATTCGATCAGACGGATCACTCCGGCGGGCGTGCAGGGGACCAGGGCCGGACGCCCGAGTTGAAGCCGCCCGATGTTCACGGGGTGAAACCCGTCGACGTCCTTGCGGGGATCGATCGCCTCGACCACCGCCTGCGCGTCGATCTGGCTGGGGAGGGGGAGCTGGACGAGGATTCCGTCGACGTCCGGGTCGCCGTTGAGTCGGTCGATCTCGTCGAGCAATTCGGCCTGGGTCGTCGTTGCGGGAAACTCGCGAACCTCTCCGGCGAGTCCGAGCTCCTCCGCCTTCTTCGCCTTGTTCCGGACGTAGATCTCGGACGCCGGGTCTTCGCCGACGCGGACGGCGACGAGGCGGGGGCGGATGCCGCGGCGGGCGAGAGCCTCGATCCGTGGCGCGAGCTCCTGTTCCACGGTCCGGGCGATGGCTTTGCCGTCGATGATCTGCGCGGGCACGGGGGCTCCTTCGGGTGGCCTTCGGGTCTTCTGCTCACGCGGCTTGTACCACAGGGAGCGCCGTCGGCGAGAGGGCGAAATCGAGCCGGAACGAGGGAGGGAGTGGAGCGAGAAGGAAGCGGAGCTCCGCGCTGTTCACGGGGTAGGCCCCGAGCGGGCACTCCGATCTTTGGGTCCTTCCGCGGTGCCTTTCCAGGAGGCTGGAGGCGACATTTCCTCCGGGAATGAAGCCTTGACACCCCCTGTTCGCATCGGTTACCGTTCACGCCCTTTCAGCGAGGGGAGGAGCGGGTATGCGCCCGCCCCTTCGCGGTTGACGTGAAGGCCCACCGCGCAACGGTTTGAAATTCCAGACAGGCACGGGTTTTTTCCCGGTTTTGCAGGGAGAGTCATGCGTACGTATTTCCCCAAAGAGGGAGACATCACACCCCGCTGGTGGGTCGTCGACGCCGAGGGGCTGGTTCTCGGCCGCCTCTCGTCGGAGGTCGCCAAGATCATCAGCGGCAAATCGAAGCCGACCTACACCCCGTTTCTCGACACGGGCGATCACGTGATCGTCCTGAACGCCGAGAAGGTCGTTCTGACGGGGACGAAGGAAGGCGACAAGATGTACCGGCACCACAGCGGGTACCCGGGCGGGCTCAAGGAGCGGCAGGCGAAGTTCGTCCGCGTCGAGAAGCCGGAGTCGATGATCGAGCGGGCGGTGTGGGGCATGCTGCCGAAGAACAAGCTCGGCCGGAAGATGCTCAAGAAGCTGAAGGTCTACCGCGGATCGGCTCACCCGCATCAGGCCCAGCAGCCCGAGAAGCTCGAGATCGCGGGCTAACGCCCCGCAGACAGGTGAACGATGGCTGAGTATTACGGAACGGGAAGAAGGAAGTGCGTCGACCGCCCGGGTGCGTCTGCGCCAGGGGAACGGTCAGATCATGGTGAACCGGCGCTCGCTGGACGACTATTTTCCGAACGAAGTTCTGAAGATGGTCATCAAGCAGCCGCTCTCGCTGACCGAGACGGGCGATCACTTCGACATCGTCGTGACGGTCGACGGCGGCGGGCCGAGCGGTCAGGCCGGCGCGATCCGGCACGGCATCTCGCGGGCGCTGCTCAACTTCAACGGCGAGCTGCGCAAGCGGCTCAAGAAGGCCGGCCTCCTCACGCGCGACCCGCGCATGAAGGAGCGGAAGAAGTACGGACAGACGCGGCGCGCGTGCGCGCTTCCAGTTCTCGAAGCGTTGATTTCATGAATTCGCTTCAGTTCCGATGAGGAAAGGACAGGGGCCTGGCCGGCTCCTGTCCTTTGTTTTATCTCGGAGGGAAGCGGGCCGGGCGGCCGGGCAGCGGCCGCGGTTGCATGAATGTCCTACGGGACACAGCTTGTTCGAGTAGCTACAGGCAAAAGGAGGAACCGTTGGCCGTCTCTATTACGATGAAAGAGCTTTTGGAAGCTGGCGTTCATTTCGGTCATCAGACCAAGCGCTGGAATCCGAAGATGAAGAAGTACATCTTCGGCAAGCGCAATGGGATCTACATCATTGACCTTCAGAAGACGCTCAAGCTCTTTAAGGAAGCTTCCGCATTCGTCACGGATCTCGCAGGCCAGGGCAAACGCAGTCCTGTTCGTCGGGACCAAGCGTCAGGCCCAGGACGCGATCGTCGAAGAGGCGAACCGCTGCGGAATGTTCTACGTGAACAACCGCTGGCTCGGTGGGACGCTGACGAACTACACCACCGTCGAAGGCTCGATCGAGCGCCTCAAGGAGCTCGAAGCACTCCTCGGCGACACCGAGAAGGAGATGTCGAAGAAGGAGCGCGCCTCGATGGATCGCGAGCGCGAGAAGCTCCAGAAGAACCTGATCGGCATCCGCGAGATGGAGGGCCTTCCCGATGCGCTCTTCGTGATCGATCCGAAGAAGGAGCACATCGCCGTGCAGGAGGCCCAGAAGCTCGGGATCCCGGTCGTCGGCATCGTGGACACCAACTGCGATCCCGACGCCATCACGTACGTGATCCCGGGCAACGACGACGCGATCCGCGCGATCCGGCTCTTCGCGTCGAAAATCGCGGATTCCGTGCTCGAAGGCTATTCGGTCGCGGAGGAGCAGTACCTCGCCGCGGAAGGCAAGGAAGAGGCGCCCGAAGAGGAGCCTGTCTCCGCCGCTCCGCCCGCGCCCGAGAGCCCCGAGGCGGCAGTCGCCCCCTCGCCGGTCCCCTGAAGGAGTCCGACAACTGATCCGGGCGCGCCTTCGGGCGCGCCCCCGTCGAACCGGGCGGCGCCCCGTATCCCATCCCGCGCCGCCCACCCCATCCCGTTGGAGAGAGTCGTCATGGCAGAGATCACTGCAGCTCAGGTGAAGGAGCTCCGCGAAAAGACCGGAGCCGGAATGATGGATTGCAAGAAGGCGCTGACCGAGTCGGGCGGCGACTTCGAAGAAGCGGTCAAGATCCTTCGGAAGAAGGGCCTCGCGGCCGCGAGCAAGAAAGCAGGGCGCATCACCTCCGAGGGGCTCGCCTTCGCGGACGTGATGGCCGGCAACGGCGTCGCGGTCGAGGTGAACTCCGAGACCGATTTCGTCGCGAAAAACGCCGAGTTCCGCGAGCTCGTCGCGACCGTCGCGCGGATCGCCGCGTCCTCCCCGGCTGTCAGCATCGACGAGCTCGTCGACCAGAAATGGCCCGGCGATGCCGAGGGGCGCACCGTCGCTCAGGTGATCGCGGAGAAGATCGCGAAGATCGGCGAGAACATCTCCATCCGCCGCGTCGCGAAGTTCGAGGCGACGCCGAAATCCGCGTTCGGAACGTACATCCACGGCAACGGCAAGATCGCCGTGCTCGTCGAGCTCCGCTCGGACGCCGCCGACAGAGCGAAGCTCGAGGCGCTCGCGCGCGACATCGCGATGCATGTCGCGGCCGCCGAGCCGCGCTTCCTTCATCGCGAGGACGTGACCGAGTCCGACCTGGCCACCGAGCGCGAGATCGCGCGCGACCAGGCGCTCAAGTCCGGCAAGCCGGAAAACGTCGTCGACAAGATCGTCTCCGGAAAAATGGAGAAGTTCTACGGCGAGAACGTCCTGCTCGAGCAGCCCTACATCCGCGAGGAGAAGACGACCGTCCGGCAGCTGGTCGATCAGGCGGCCAAGGCCGCAGGGTCCCCGATCGAAGTCGCGCGCTTCGCCCGCTTCAAGGTGGGCGAGGGCCTCCAGAAGCGGGAGGACGATTTCGCCTCCGAAGTCCGGGCTCAGGCGGGGATGTGAGAAAGGCCGGCCAGCCGGCCTTTTTCAGTCGTCAGGGAAAGGGATCGAGGGAAAGGGTTTTCGTTTTCCCTCCAACGTTCTTCGAGCCGGAGCCCGAACCCGCACCCGGCGTCGGTTCCGCGCCCGCGCCCGGTTTTCATGCCTCGCGCTGCGCGCCCCCGCAACTTCCCCTGACTAGTCTCCCGCCTACTTCCTGATATATAGATCGATCGAAAGTAGGCCCATGACCGCGAACCCCACGCCCCGCTACACCAGAATCCTGCTCAAGCTCTCCGGCGAAGCGCTGATGGGAGAGCGAAAGTACGGCATCGACCCGGACACGCTGATCACGATCGCCGCCGAGCTCAAGACGGTCCACGATCTCGGCGTTCAGATCGCCATCGTCATCGGAGGCGGCAACATCTTCCGCGGCATCAACGCGGCCGCCCAGGGGATCGACCGCGTCGTGGGCGATCACATGGGGATGCTGGCGACGGTGATCAACTCGCTGGCCCTTCAGGCGGCGCTCGAGAAGGAAGAGATCCCGACGCGCGTCACGACGGCGATCATGATGTCCGAGGTCGCCGAGCCGTTCATCCGGCGCCGGGCGATCCGCCACCTCGAAAAGGGCCGGATCGTGATCTGCGCCGCCGGGACGGGAAATCCGTTCTTCACGACCGATTCGGCGGCCGCGCTTCGCGCGAACGAGCTGGGCTGCCAGATCATCTTCAAGGCGACGAAGGTCGACGGCATCTACACGGCCGATCCCCTCTCGCAGCCGGATGCCAAGAAGATCCCGCGTCTCACGTATCAGAAGGTCATCGAAGACCGCCTCGAGGTGATGGACGCGTCCGCGATCGATCTCGCGCGCGGCCGCTCGATTCCGATCTGCGTCTTTTCGATCCGGGAGAAGGGGAACATCCGGCGGGCCGTTCTCGGCGAAGAAGTCGGCTCGATCGTCGCCGACGATCCAGTGGAGGTAGGCTGATGCAAGTCAAGGAAGTCATCAAGGACATGGATCGGCGAATGCACGGCGCGCTCGAGGCGCTGCACGCCGAGTTCCGCCAGCTCCGGACCGGGCGCGCGTCGCTCTCGATGCTCGACGGCGTGATCGTCGCCTACTACGGCACCGACACGCCGCTCAATCAGGTCGCCAGCCTCAGCGTCCCCGAAGCGAGCCTCATCGTCGCCCAGCCGTGGGACAAGTCGATGATCGCCCCGATCGAGAAGGCGATCCGCTCGGCCGACCTCGGACTCAACCCGGCGAACGACGGCAAGGTCGTCCGCATCCCCGTTCCTCCCCTGACGGAGGAGCGCCGCAAGGAGCTCGTCAAGAAGGCGCACCACATGGCCGAAGAGGGGCGCACCGCGATCCGCCAGGTCCGTCGCGACGGCAACGAGAAACTGAAGAAGATGCTCAAGGATCACCAGATCTCCGAGGACGACGAAAAGCGCGGCCTCGACGAGATTCAGAAGCTCACCGACAAGTTCGTCGACGACGTCGGTGCCGCCCTGAAACACAAGGAGCAGGAGATCATGGAGGTCTGAGCCGGACCCGTCCGCCTGCGCGACGGAAGCCTCGGCTCCGCTCTTTCCTCGACGGTTGATGACGCCAGATCCGAATCGAGCTCGATGCGCCGCTCTTCTCCCCGCCGGCGGGAGCGGATCGCGGTTCGGCAGCGACCTCCCGAAACAATTCGTCAGCGTTCAGGGAGATCCCCTCATCACCTGGGCGATCCGGCGCTTCGTGGAGTCCGGCCTGGTCGATCGGATCGTCATCGCCGTTTCCGCCCCTCACCGCGATCTGATGGGATCCATCGTCGAGCGCGGCGGCTGGTCCACGCCGATCCGCATCGTCGAAGGAGGGGCCACGCGCCAGGAGTCCGTCTGGAACGCGTTGGCCGCCGCCGGCGATGTTTCGATCGTGGCGGTGCACGACGCCGTCAGGCCCCTCTTTTCTCCGGCCCTCCTCCGCGAGCTTCTCGCGGCGGCCGAGACGACCGGCGCCGCCATCCCCGGCCTGCCGCTGACCGAGACCATCCACAGAGTCTCGGGAGGATGGATCGAGGAATCGCCCCGCAGAGACGAGTTCGTCGCCGCGCAGACCCCGCAATGCTTCCAGACCTCGATTCTGCTCGACGCCCTCGGGCGCGCGAGAGACGAGGGATTCGTCGGGACGGATGAAGCGGGGGTCGTCGCGCGCTTCGGCCACCGGGTGCGGGTGCTCGCCGGGGAGAGCGCCAACGTGAAGGTGACGCACCCGGCGGATCTCGAGCGCTTGAGCTTCGGGATCGAGAAGGAGCCGTCGTCATGATCCGGATCGGTCAGGGCATCGACGTCCACCCGTTCGAGGAGGGACGCCCTCTCGTGCTCGGCGGCGTGACGGATCAGCGATCGTGGCGGCCTCGCGGGGCACTCCGACGCCGACGCCGTCCTCCACGCCGTCACCGACGCGCTTCTCGGCGCCGTCGCAGCCGGGGATATCGGAGCCCATTTTCCGTCGGACGATGCGCGGTGGCGGGGAGCAGCATCCTCGACCTTCGTTCGCGAGGCGCTCCGCGTCGTGGCCGAGCGCGGCTTCACGCTCTCGAACGTCGACGTCACGATCGTCGCGGAGAATCCGAAGCTCGCGCCGAATCGCGAGAGGATCCGCGCGTCGATCGCGTCCCTTCTCGGGATCGAGCCTCGATCGTGTCAGCGTGAAAGCGACGACGACCGACCATCTCGGCTTCATCGGCCGCGGCGAGGGAGTCGCCGCGCTGGCCGTGGTCCTCGTCCACGACGCAGATCGCGGATGACGCTCCGGGCGACGGTTCGAGCCGCGGAGCCGTATTCGATCCGTGAGACCTCTCCGCGCCGCGCTCTTGCTGAGCGTCTTCGCCGCCGCGTTCCCCGCGAGGGCCCAGCGAATCCGTCCCGTCGTCCGGTTCGCGGCCCCGCCTCCAGCGCGAAACGTTCTGTGGATCGCCGCGCACCCGGACGACGAGCTTCTCGCTGCGCCGCTGCTCGATCTCTACTGCCGCGAACGCGAAGTCCGATGCACTTTCGCCGTAGCAACCCGCGGGGAGAGCGGATGGTGCGAGCTTCCGCTCTGCGCACCCGACCTGGCCACCGTGCGCGAGCTCGAGGTGCGCGCCTCCGCGAGCTTCTTCTCGGCCGCGCTGGTCCTGGGCACATTCCCCGACGGCTCTTCATCCGCGCCGGGCGACGTTCTGCTCCGCTGGGACAGCGGTACGGCGACCCTGGACGTGTTTCTGGACTCGTTTTCGCGACAGATTCGCCCGGATCTCGTGCTCACGCTGGACCCGCGGCACGGCTCGACGTGCCATCCCGACCACCGGGCAATCGGTGGCGCCGCGCTCGAGGCGGTGGATCGTGCGCCACGGTGTCCGCGCGGCGTGGTGCGTGATGCGCGCTCGCGGATCGGCGAGTGGGACGCGCTCGCTGTCGATCCGAATCTCCGCGTGCCGACTCCGTCATCGACGCTGTCGACCGGCTGAGACGTTCGAGGGCGCGCGCTGGGGCGTCCTCGCAGCGGTCGCGCGGATCCACGCGAGCCAGTTCTCACCGGTGCCGTGGCGGCAATCGAGGCGGTTTCTCCGGAGAAGCGCCTCATCGGACTCGACTTCCTCAAGCGGTACCTCCGCGACGAATGCGGCCTACCCTGATGCTTCACGGGTTCGCCGCCGTCATCGGATATATTGCCGCCGATCATGACTCCGATTCGCGTTGTACGAGTTCGATTCGCGCCATCTCCCACGGGTCACCTCCACGTCGGCGGCGCGCGGACCGCGATCTTCAACTGGCTCTTCGCGCGCCACAACCGCGGCGCGTTCATCATTCGCGTCGAGGACACCGATCAGGTTCGCTCCACGCTCGAGTCCGAAGCGATGGTCCTCGACGACCTCCGCTGGCTCGGCCTCGAGTGGGACGAGGGACCGGAAGTCGGCGGCCCGCACGGCCCGTACCGGCAGTCGGAACGGATGGACCGCTACCGCGAGATCGCCGACGAGCTCCTGGCGCGCGGGCGCGCCTATCCCTGTTTCTGCGACGAGGAGACGCTCGAGCGGAAGCGCAGGGAGGCGGAGGCGGAGAGCCGGCCGCCGCACTACGACCTCACCTGCTGGAGGCTCCCGGCGGAGGAGAGGCGCGCGCGAGCCGGCCGCGGCGAACCGCACGTCGTCCGCTTTCACGTGCCGAAGGAGGACGACGCCCCCTTCGACGCCGACGTGACGATCGACGACCTGATCCGCGGCGAGGTCACCTGGAAGAAAGAGTCGCTCGGCGATTTCATCCTTCTCCGCTCGGACGGGATGCCGACGTACAACTTCTCGGTCGTCGTCGACGATCACCAGATGGAGATCACCCACGTGATCCGCGCGGAAGAGCACCTGACGAACACGCACCGGCAGGTCCTCATCTACCGGGCGATGGAATGGGCGGTGCCGAGCTTCGCCCACGTGTCACTGATCCTGGGACAGGATCGCTCGAAGCTCTCGAAGCGCCACGGCGCCACGTCCGTATCGCAGTTCGCCGAGGAGGGGTTCATCGCGGAGGCGATGGTCAACTATCTCGCGCTCCTCGGCTGGTCCCCGCCGGATGGGCAGGAGATCTTCACGCGCGAGTCCGCCGTCGCGCATTTTTCGCTCGACCGAGTCAACGCGGCGCCCGCGGTGTTCGACCCGGAAAAGCTCCTCTGGATGAACGCCCTCTACCTGCGACAGATGGAGAGCGGCGCGCTGCGGCGGATGATCTACCGCGATCTCGAGAGGGACGGGCTCGTCACGGGAGGGGGGCGAAGCGGCGGAGGCCTGGCTCGACGATGCGATCGAGCTGCTGAAGACGGGCATCGAACGGGTGCCTGACCTGAACCGGGCGCTGCGCCTCTTCTTCGAGTTCGACCCGCAGCGCGCGGTCGTCGCGGAGGAAGGGCGGGCGATCCTGGAAGCGCCCGAGGCGCGCCGCGTGGTCGGCGCGCTCGAGGAGGCGCTCGCGCGAGCCGGCTCCGTCCCCGACGCCGAGTCGTTCCAGGCGCTCATGAATGCCGTGAAGCAGGCGACGGGGCAGAAGGGGAAAACGCTCTTCATGCCGGTCCGCCTCGCCGTCACGGGAGCAGGGCACGGCCCCGAGCTCGCGCGCGTCGTGCCGCTCCTGGATCAGGGAAGCCGTACGCCCGGGATCGCTCGGGTTTCGAGTCCCCTCGAGCGGGTGTCCGCGTTCCGCAAGGCGATGGGGTGATGTACGGGCTCGCGCGCGCGCTTCTCTTCCGGCTCGATGCCGAAGCGGCGCACGAGCTGATCACCGCGCAGCTGGCGAGGCTTCAGGGCTCGCCCGCTCTCCTCGGTGCGCTCGCCGCCCGGTGCGGCAGCCTCGACGAGAGGGAGCTGTGGGGACTTCACTTCCCCAACCGGCTCGGAATCGCCGCCGGGTTCGACAAGGACGCCCTGCTCCCGGAGGCGCTCTTCGCCCTCGGCTTCGGATTCGTCGAGGTCGGGACGGTGACCCTGCGCCCTCAGGCGGGGAATCCGCGCCCCAGGCTCTTCAGGTATCCGGAAAAGCGGGCGCTCGTGAACCGGATGGGGTTCAACAACGCCGGCGCGGCGGCCGCGGCGACGCGGTTGCGCCAGCTCGTGGAACGCCGTGGAACCTCCGTGAAACGGGGGCCGCTCTTCGTCAACGTCGGAAAGAACCGCGAGGTCGGCGCCGCGGAGGCGCCCGCCGCGTACGCAGCCTGCTACCGCGCCCTCGCGCCCTGGGCCGATGGCGCGATCGTCAATGTCTCCTCGCCGAACACCCCGAACCTGCGGGATCTTCAGAGGCCCGCGCATCTCGCCGAGATTCTGAAACGCGTCCGCGAGGAGCGGGAGCGTGTGACGTTCGCCGGGGGAGGCGAGCACCCGATCCTCGTCAAGATCGCGCCCGACCTGGGGGCGGCTCAGCTGGAGGAGATCGCCGAGGTCGCCGTTCGCCTGTCGGACGGCATGGTCGCGACGAACACGACGATCGATCATTCGGTCCTCCCTCACGATCGGGATGAAGCGGGGGGGCTCTCGGGGGCGCCGCTGTTCGAGTCCTCGACCGCGATCCTGAGGAGGCTCCGGCTGCTCGTCGGTCCGAGGTTCCCTCTGATCGGGGTCGGTGGGGTCATGGACGGCCGGTCCGCCCGGGGCAAGCTGGAGGCGGGCGCGGACCTCGTGCAGTCGTACACCGGGTTCATCTACGGCGGCCCGCGGTTTGCGCGGGACGTCGTTCGGGAGATGTCACGATGATCATCTTCGGTGCGAACCCGGTCGTCGAGGCGATCCGCGCGCATCCGGCGCGGATCCGGTGGATCGCCGTCTCGAAAGACGAGGGGCGGCGCCACCTGCGGATCGTCGATCAGGCTCGGGCCGCGGGAGTTTCGGTCCGTTTCCTCGGAAACCGGGAGATCGACCGGATGACCCAGGGAGCCGTGCACAACGGGGTCGCGGCGGAGCTTGCGGCGGCCGAATACGCCGATTTCGAGGAGGCCGTGGGCGCCGTCCGCCGGGTTTTTCTGCTCGACGGCGTGACCGACCCGCAGAACCTCGGCGCCATCATCCGGGTCGCCGATTGCTTCGGGATCGAGTTGCTCGTCGTCCCCGAGCACGAGAGCGCGGGGCTCACGCCCGTGGCCGTGAAGGCCTCCGCGGGGGCGTCCGAATGGGTCCCGGTGACCCAGGTGACGAACCTCGCCCGGGCGATCGAGAGGCTCAAGCAGGAAGGCTTCTGGGTCTGGGGCGCGGATGCCGCCGGCGCGAGGGTGGACGGAATCGATCTTCGAGGGAAGGTCGCGGTCGTGCTCGGGAGCGAGGGGAAGGGGATCCGCCGGAACGTGCTCGAGCACTGCGACGGGACGATCGCGATCCCGCTCCGGGGCCACGTCGGCTCCCTGAACGTGGCGGCCGCTGCCGCGGTGATCGGCTGGGAGATCCAGCGGCAGTCTGGAGAGCCTTGAGCGTCCGGGGCGTCCGTGGGCGTCTATGGAAACCTGCGGCCCGGGCGCATTGCCGGATGAATCCCATCTGAATGACCCCCGGGAGGAGAGCGTCAGAACGACCGACGCCCGAGACGCCCAAGGCGCCCGAGACGCGTCGGAATAGCCTCGTCTTGCTGCCGGTTAGGCGTTTTTGCTATAAGGCTCAGTCCTTCGAGCCGAGGCGGCGAACAGTGGACGTCCGTCTCGATGTTTCTTTGAATGGACCGGGAATCCGGGCTGGCATAGCTCAGTTGGTAGAGCAGCTGATTTGTAATCAGCAGGTCGCGGGTTCGAGTCCCGTCGCCAGCTCCAGCAGAGGCGCACGAGCGCGCGCGCTGCGGGGTCGGAAGAACGTGGAGGCGTGCCCGAGTGGCTAAAGGGGGCAGACTGTAAATCTGTTGGCGCCAGCCTACGGTGGTTCGAATCCATCCGCCTCCACCACCGAACTCCGGCGGTCCGAGCCGAACGGGCGGGAGTAACTCAGTGGTAGAGTCACAGCCTTCCAAGCTGTTGGTCGCGGGTTCGAATCCCCGTCTCCCGCTCCAATCTTCGTTGATCGTTGATCGATTGGCCGTTGATCGCGGCCAGCGATGAGTGTTCAACGTTCTTCGTCGTCCCGATCGCGGATCGATCAACGATCAACGAACGACAGAAAACAGGCCCTCGTAGCTCAGGGGTAGAGCACGTCCTTGGTAAGGACGGGGTCACGAGTTCAAATCTCGTCGAGGGCTCCAGCGAATCCGAGTTCCTGCGCCGGCAGCGGCGACGAGCGAGATGCAATAGGGCGGAGAAGCCATGGCGGCAGTCAGAGAGATCATCAACCTGCAGTGCACCGAGTGCAAACGGCGCAACTACACGACGACGAAGAACCGGAAGACCATCGACCGAGAAGCTCGAGCTGAAGAAGTTCTGCCGGCACGATCGCGGCACACGGTTCATCGCGAGGCGAAGTAACCGCGGCCCTGGCGGTTCGGAGCGAGAGCGTCCAGAACAGGCCAGTAGCTCGAATTGGTAGAGCAGCGGTCTCCAAAACCGCGGGTTGGGGGTTCGAATCCCTCCTGGCCTGCCACATATCCCGAGGCCGCGGGCGTCGGCGCACTCAGTGGGAGCAGACGATGAAATTCGATCCAAAAGCGTGGTGGGGCCGGACGCGGGAGTTCTTCCGGGAGGTCTCGTCCGAGATGAAGAAGGTGACCTGGCCGGCGCGGCCGGAAGTCCTCGGGACGACCGGCGTGGTCCTGGCCGCGGTGGTTTTCTTCGGTGTGTACCTCTGGCTCTGCGACGTGGTCTTCTACCGCGCGATCGATTTCATCTTTACGAAGTTCGGAGCGGGCGCATAAGGCCATGACCGACGCGACGGCAAAGCAGTGGTACATCGTCCACACCTACTCGGGGTTCGAGGAGCGGGTGCGGGAGAACCTCGAGCAGCGGATCGACGCGCTCGCCATGCGCGAGAAGTTCGGCGAGGTGCAAGATCCCGACCGAGACGCTCATCGAGATGAAGGGTGGAAAGAAGCGGGAGGTCCAGCGGAAGTTCTTCCCCGGCTACATCCTCGTCGAGATGGAGATGGACGACGAGGCGTGGCACCTGGTCAAGAACACGCCGAAGGTGACCGGATTCGTCGGGCACGGGCAAGAAGCCGACGCCGCTCACGCAGGAAGAGGTCGACTCGATCCTCAATCAGGTCGTCTCGACCAAGGAAAAGCCGAAACCGAAGCACGTGTACGAGCATGGGGAGCACGTGCGGATCATCGACGGGCCGTTCACGAATTTCACGGGCGTGGTCGAGGAAGTGAACCTCGACCGCAACACGCTCAAGGTCATGGTCACGATCTTCGGCCGGTCGACACCGGTGGAGCTCGAGTTTCTCCAGGTCACGCCGGTACGACGCGGCCGAGGAGCAGGCGGGGGCGCAGAAAAGATAAATGCAGAATGCAGAATGCAAAATGAAGAATTCAAAAAGCGCATGATTTGCATCTAGATATTTTTTGCCTTTTATATTTTGCATTTGCATTCTGAATCCGATAGGACATAGAGATGGCTAAAAAGATTACCGGTTACATCAAGCTGCAGATCCCCGCGGGCAGCCGCGACGCCGGCGCCTCCGGTCGGCCCCGCCCTCGGCCAGCAGGGCGTGAACATCATGGAGTTCTGCAAGGCGTTCAACGCCCGCACGCAGAAGGACCAGGGACTCATCATCCCGGTCGTGATCACGGTCTTCTCCGACCGCTCCTTCACCTTCATCACCAAGACCCCGCCCGCGGCGGTCCTCCTTCTCCGCGCCGCAGGCGTCGCGAAGGGATCGGGCGTGCCGAACAAGCACGAAGATCGGGAAGGTCAAGCGCGCGCAGGTCGAAGAGATCGCGACGGCTGAAGATGCCCGACCTCAACGCCGCCTCGCGTCGAGACCGCGATCAAGACGGTCGAGGGAACGGCGCGGTCGATGGGAATCGACATCGAGGGATAAGAGACCGAATGTCGAATGTTGAATGTCGAGTGTTGCATGGCGCCGCGAGTCCTTCAACATTCGACATTCAAGAGTGGCCCCCGGCGCGTTGCCGGGCTGTGACAACCGAATCGTAGGAGACGGGCGCGACCCCGTCGTCTGCACTACGGAGGTGCAATGGCGAAACACGGAAAGAAGTACCGTGCGGCAGCCGACCAGGTCGAGCAACGCCCGTATCGCTCGACGAGGCGTTCCGACTCCTGAAGGAGATCGCGTACGCCAAATTCGACGAGACGGTCGAGCTCGCCGTGCTGCTCGGCGTCAACCCGAAACATGCGGATCAGATGGTGCGAGGCACCACGGTCCTTCCCCACGGAACCGGTCAGACCAAGCGCGTGCTCGTGATCGCCTCGGGCGACAAGCAGCGCGAAGCGCAGGAGGCCGGGGCCGATTTCGTCGGCGGCGACGACATGGTCGAGAAGATCCAGGGTGGCTGGGTCGACTTCGACGCGGTCATCGCCACCCCCGACATGATGCGGTCGGTCGGCAAGCTCGGTAAGGTCCTCGGTCCCCGCGGCCTGATGCCGAACCCCAAGACCGGAACCGTCACGTTCGACGTCGCCAAGGCGCTTCAGGAGATCAAGGCCGGCAAGGTGGAGTTCCGCGTCGACAAGACCGCGATCATCCACGTTCCGGTCGGAAAGATCTCCTTCTCGCAGGCACAGCTCGCCGAGAACGCCGAGTCGATGATCGCCGCGGTCCGCAAGGCCAAGCCGTCGGCGGCCAAGGGCCGCTACATGCGATCCATCTACGTCTCCTCCACGATGAGCCCCTCGATCGCGATCGATCCGGCCGTCGGCGAGAGCAAGGCGGAGTAGGAGGGATACGATGAACCGGGAAGAAAAACAGCAGGTCGTCGACTCCCTCTCCCAGGAGATCGGTCAGGCCACCAACGCCTTTCTGATCGAGTTCAAGGGGATCACCGTTCCCCAGGTCACCGAGCTCCGCAAGCAGGTCCGCGAGTCCGGTTCGCGCTACGTGGTCGTCAAGAACACGCTCGCGCTGATCGCCCTCAAGGACTCGGCCATGATCGAGCTCCGGGAGAAGTTCAGCGGCGAGACGGCCGTCGCGTACAACAGCGGCGACGCCGTGGCCCTCGCCAAGGCCCTCACGAAGTTCGCCAAAGACGTTCCGGCCATGAGCTTCAAGGGAGCGATGCTCGACGGGAAGGTCGTCGCGGCCTCCCAGATCGAGACGATCGCGAGCCTTCCGAGCCGCGAAGAGCTCGTCTCGAGGCTGCTCTTCATGCTCCAGAGCCCGATCCGCGGTCTGGTGACCGTGCTCCAGGCGAATATCCGAAACCTCGCCGTCGTCCTCGACCAGGTCGCGAAGCAGCGATCCGAAGGGGCGCCGGCCGAGACCACGACTGAATAACGACGGCGTGGCTCCGGCCGCGCTCCGAATGAACGAACGATTTCGAAGACCGAATTTGGAGGCTGAAAGCGATGGCAATGTCCACTGAAGATTTCGTGAAGTCAGATCGAGGACGATGTCGGTTCTCGACCTGAACACCCTCGTCAAGGCGCTCGAGGAGCGGTTTGGCGTCTCGGCCGCCGCTGCGGCGATGCCGATGGCCATGCCCGCCGCGGGCGCGGCGGCCGCCCCCGTGGAGGAGCAGACCGAGTTCACGGTCGTCCTGCAGGAAGTCGGCGAGAAGAAGATCAACGTGATCAAGGCGGTCCGCGAGGTCACGAGCCTCGGGCTCAAGGAGGCCAAGGACCTGGTCGAGGGCGCTCCGGGACCATCAAGGAAGGCGTGTCCAAGGACGAGGCCGCGAAGATCAAGAAGGTCTTCGAAGAGGCCGGCGCCAAGGTCGTCGTCAAGTAACTCCGTTCCGGGCAGGGGCGGCCTCCAAGCCGGGGCCGCCCCGCCGCGTTCGGCGCCGGGAATCGCCGAGTGCGGAGAGACGCTTGAACCGATGCAGCTCTCTCCGGTCGTGACTTCCGGATCGCCGGAATCGGGAATCGACCCGCAGGAAAACTCGAGCCGGGAGAGGGGGGGAGCGGCCCTTTCCGCAACGGCTGGCAGTTCCCCGCGAACCTCCGCGCCGCGTCGCCTGCGGCCGACCTCGCAAAACGACGAGTTCTGAGTGACGAGTGCCGAGCGTCCTGAGTCGTCTGACCCACAGCTCGGCGTATTTTCGCTCTGCCCATCTCGGCGCTCAGCGTTCTGAACGCAGTCAGCACTCTTATAAGGAGCAACGGCCGATGAATGCTCATGCCCAAACAGGAGCCGGTTCGCCACGACTTCTCCAAGATCCGCAGCTACATGGCGCTGCCGAACCTGATCGACGTCCAGCGCAAGTCGTACGAGCGATTCCTGCAGATGAACCTTCTCCCGGAGGAGCGCGAGGACACGGGCCTGCAGTCCGTCTTCACCAGCGTCTTCCCCTTCTCGGACTTCCGGGAGACCTGCTCGCTCGATTTCGTCCAGCTACTCGATCGGCAACTGGGAGTGCAAGTGCGGCCAGCTCAAGGGGCTCGAGCACCTGCGCATGACCTGCGCGAACTGCGGCGCGAAGATCATCACCGACCATCCCGCACGAAGAGACGGTCAACTGCCAGAAGTGCGGCGTCATCAACAAGAACCGCGTCGAGATCTGCGACATCTGCGGCAACCCCGTCGACCTGCAGATGAAGTACTCGGTCGAGGAGTGCCAGGAGCGCGGCATGACCTACAGCGTCCCGCTGAAGGTCACCTTCCGCCTCTTCGTCTACGACAAGGATCCCGAGACCGGCGTCAAGCACATGCGCGACGCGAAGGAAGAGGAAGTCTTCTTCGGCGACATCCCGCTGATGACGGACAACGGCACGTTCATCATCAACGGCACCGAACGCGTCATCGTCTCGCAGCTGCACCGCTCGCCCGGCGTCTTCTTCACGAAGGAGGGGCCGCACACCTTCCTCGCGAAGATCATCCCCTACCGCGGCTCGTGGGTCGAGTTCGAGTACGACCAGAAGAACATCCTCTACGTCCGCATCGACCGCAAGCGCAAGTTCCTCGGCTCGGTCTTCCTCCGCGCGCTCGGCCTGACCACGGACGAGGAGATCCTCCGCCAGTTCTACACGCCGATCAAAGTCCGGGTCCCGAAGACGGGCGACGACGTCGAGCTGACCTTCGACCGGCGCGTTCTCGACCAGGAAGAGGCGAAGGAGAAGCACTCGATCCGCGGCCGCCGCGACATCCGCCCGATCTTCGCGGACATCAAGCTCGACAAGAAGATGGCCGACGCGCTCACGAAGAGCAACGAGGCCACCGCGAAGGTCGGCTTCGACGCAGCTCGAGAAGGCCGCCTTCCTCGCCGACGTCGTCGACGTCGACATCGGGCGAAGTCCTCTTCGAGGCGGGCGACCCGATCTCGGCCGACTGGGTCGAAGTGTTCCGCGAGCACGGCATCGACGAAGCCGAGGTGATCTTCCCCGAGTGGGACCTGGTCAGCGACATCCTCGCTCAACACGGTCCGCAAGGACACGGCGAAGTCGTTCGAGGCGTCGATCATCGAGATCTACCGCCGCATGCGCCCGGGCGATCCTCCGACGCTCGAGTCGGCGAAGGCGCTGTTCGAAGGGATGTTCTTCGACGCGCGCAAGTACGACTTCTCGCGCGTCGGCCGCTTCAAGTTCAACATCAAGCTCGACCTCGACACGCCGGTCACGCAGAAGACGATGACGCGCGGACGACTTCTTCGTCGTCATCAACTACCTGCTCCGCCTCCGCAAGGACGTCGGCCGCGTCGACGACATCGACAACCTCGGCAACCGCCGCGTCCGCGCGGTGGGCGAGCTGCTCGAGAACCAGTTCCGCATCGGCCTGGTGCGCATGGAGCGCGCGATCAAGGAGAAGATGTCGGTTCACCAGGACATCGACTCGGCGATGCCGCACGACCTGATCAACTCCAAGCCGGTCATCGCGGCGATCAAGGAGTTCTTCGGATCGTCGCAGCTCTCGCAGTTCATGGACCAGACGAACCCGCTGTCGGAAGTCACGCACAAGCGCCGTCTCTCGGCCCTCGGACCGGGCGGTCTGTCGCGCGAGCGCGCCGGATTCGAAGTCCGCGACGTTCACCCGACGCACTACGGCCGCATCTGCCCGATCGAGACGCCTGAAGGTCCGAACATCGGCCTCATCTCGTCGCTCGCGTGCTACGCGCGGATCAACGAGTACGGCTTCATCGAGTCGCCGTACAAGAAGGTCGAGAACGGCCGCGTGCTCGATCACTACCGGATCGTGAAGGTCGGGCGACACGAGCTTCACAGCTCGGACAGATCGTCGAGAAGCGCGAGCTCCAGAAGGAGAACAACCGGATCGCGAAGTCGAACTCGGAGGCGAAGAGCGCGAAGAAGCGAGCAGCAGCCGGCCGAGGCCGAGCCGTACGCGTTCTATCTGTCCGCGTGGGACGAGGAGCGCTACACGATCGCTCAGGCGAACGCGATCACGGACGAAGAGGGCAACCTCGTCCACGACCGCGTCATCGCGCGCCAGGCGGGTGACTTCGTCTCGATCGAGCGCGAGAAGGTCGACTTCATCGACGTCTCGCCGAAGCAGCTCGTCTCGGTCGCGGCCTCGCTCGTTCCGTTCCTCGAGAACGACGACGCGAACCGCGCGCTCATGGGCGCGAACATGCAGCGCCAGTCCGTTCCGCTGCTCCGCACCGAGTCGCCGCTCGTCGGCACCGGGATGGAGAACGTCGTCGCCCGCGACTCCGGCGCCGTGGTGCTCTGCAAGCGGGGCGGCGTGGTCGATCTCGTCGACTCGAACCGCATCATCGTCCGCGTCGAGGCCGAGGACGTCGAGACCGGCGAGACGAAGGAGTTCGGCGCCGACATCTACCAGCTGATCAAGTTCAAGCGCTCGAACCAGAACACCTGCATCACGCAGAAGCCGGTCGTCCGCGAAGGCCAGCGCGTCCGCAAGGGACAGGTCCTCGCCGACGGCCCCTGCACCGAGGCCGGCGAGCTCGCGCTCGGCCGCAACATCCTCGTCGCGTTCATGCCGTGGCGCGGCAACAACTTCGAGGACGCGATCCTCGTCTCCGAGAAGCTCGTCAAAGAGGACTACTACACCTCGATCCACATCGAGGAGTTCGAGATCGAGGCGCGCGACACCAAGCTCGGTCCCGAAGAGATCACGCGCGACATCCCGAACGTGTCGGAGTCCGCGCTGCGCGACCTCGACGAGTCCGGAATCATCCGGATCGGCGCGACGGTCAAGCAGGGCGACATCCTCGTCGGCAAGGTCACGCCGAAGGGCGAGACCCAGCTCACGCCGGAAGAGAAGCTCCTCCGCGCGATCTTCGGCGAAAAGGCCGGCGACGTCCGCGACGCCTCCCTCAAGACGCCTCCGGGCATCGAAGGGCACGATCGTCGACGTCAAGATCTTCTCCCGCAAGGGCGTCGAGAAGGACCTCCGCGCGAAGTCGATCGAAGAGGGCGAGATCGAGCGGATGAACCGGAACATCCAGGACGAGATCCGGATCATCACCGAGCCCGCAACAAGAAGATCGCCGAGCTGCTCGCGGAGACGCCGATGCAGCGCGACGTGGTCGACTTCCGCACGGGCGAGACGCTCGTGAAGAAGGGCGAGGCGGTCACGCGCGAAGTCGCTCGGACGGCTCAGCCGCCGCGAGCTCCTCGCGCTGCCGGTCGACGAAGACAGCCGCGAGACGGTGCGGATCTTCATCGAGCGCGCCGAGAACCGCATCCGCGTCCTCGAGCAGAAGGCCGACGAGCGGCGCGAAGACCTCCAGAAGGGTGACGAGCTCGCCCCGGGCGTCATCAAGATGATGAAGGTCTACGTCGCGATGAAGCGCAAGCTCTCGGTCGGCGACAAGATGGCCGGACGCCACGGCAACAAGGGCGTCATCTCGCAGCATCCTCCCGGAAGAGGACATGCCGTACCTCCCGGACGGGACCCCGGTCGAGATCGTCCTCAACCCGCTCGGCGTTCCCTCGCGCATGAACGTCGGACAGATCCTCGAGACCCACCTCGGGTGGGCCGCGCGGACGCTCGGGCTCTACTTCTCCACGCCGGTGTTCGACGGCGCGATGGAGGCGGAGATCAAGGCGCAGCTCAAGGCGGCGAACCTGCCGGACGACGGCAAGACCGTCCTGCACGACGGCATGACCGGCGAGGCGTTCGAGCAGCAGGTCACCGTCGGTTACATCTACATGCTCAAGCTCTCCCACCTGGTCGACGACAAGATTCACGCGCGCTCGATCGGCCCCTACTCGCTCATCACCCAGCAGCCGCTCGGTGGCAAGGCGCAGTTCGGCGGCCAGAGGTTCGGAGAGATGGAAGTCTGGGCGCTCGAAGCCTACGGCGCGGCGTACACGCTCCAGGAGTTGCTCACCGTCGAAGTCCGACGACGTCGAAGGGCGATCGAAGATCTACGAAGCGATCGTCAAGGGCGAGGTTCCGGATGATCCGGGTCTTCCGGAGTCCTTCAACGTTCTGGTTCGGGAGCTCCAGTCGCTCTGTCTGGATGTCGAGCTCCTGAAGGCTTAGGGCGGGTCGGGGGGCCGGACGGCCCCCGCATGATGGAACCGAACTGAATTCGCCAACGAAAACGGAGGCGCACATTGGAAAGCTTCAACGCACTGTTTCAGCCGGCCAGCCCACAGGCGATCAACGACTTCAACGCGATCAAGATCTCGCTCGCCTCTCCGGAGAAGATCCGTTCCTGGTCGTACGGTGAGGTCACCAAGCCGGAGACGATCAACTATCGGACCTTCAAGCCGGAGCGCGACGGGCTCTTCTGCGCGAAGATCTTCGGCCCGATCACGGACTGGGAGTGCCTCTGCGGCAAGTACAAGCGCATGAAGCACCGCGGCGTGATCTGCGACAAGTGTGGCGTCGAGGTGACCACGCTCGAAGGTCCGCCGCGAGCGGATGGGCCACATCGAGCTCGCCTCGCCCGTCTCTCACGTCTGGTTCTTCAAGGGCCTGCCCTCGCGCATCGGCCACCTGCTCGACATCTCGCTCCGGGACCTCGAGCGCATCCTCTACTTCGAGTCCTACGTCGTCATCGACGCGGGCGATCTCGACGGGGTGCTCAAGGAGAAGGACCTGCTCACCGAAGAGCAGTTCCGCGAGCTCCGCGGCCAGCACGGCGACGTGTTCGTCGCGAAGATGGGCGCCGAGGCGATCAAGGAGCTCCTCCGCAGGGTCAACGTGGAAGAGCTCTCCGACGAGCTCCGCCTCATCATGCGGACCGAGACCTCGCAGATCAAGAAGCTGAAGGCGGCCAAGCGGCTCAAGGTCGTGGACGCGTTCCGCAAGTCGGGGCACCGTCCCGAGTGGATGATCCTCGACGTGATTCCGGTCATTCCGCCGGAGCTGCGGCCTCTCGTTCCCCTCGACGGCGGCCGCTTCGCGACCTCGGACCTGAACGATCTCTATCGCCGCGTCATCAACCGGAACAACCGCCTCAAGAAGCTGCTCGAGCTGCGCGCTCCGGACGTCATCGTCCGGAACGAGAAGCGGATGCTGCAGGAGGCGGTCGACGCGCTCTTCGACAACGGCCGCCGCGGCCGCGTCCTGAAGGGATCGAACAACCGCCCCCTCAAGTCGCTCTCGGACACGCTGAAGGGCAAGCAGGGCCGGTTCCGCCAGAACCTGCTCGGAAAGCGCGTCGACTACTCGGGACGTTCGGTCATCGTCGTCGGGCCGGAGCTCAAGCTCCACCAGTGCGGCCTTCCGAAGAAGATGGCGCTCGAGCTCTTCAAGCCGTTCATCTACCACCGCCTCGAGCAGAAGGGCCTGGTCGGCACGATCAAGGCCGCGAAGGAGCTCGTCGAGACCCAGAGCGACGAGGTCTGGGACGCTCTCGAAGAGGTCATCAAGGAGCATCCGGTGCTGCTCAACCGCGCGCCGACGCTCCACCGCCTCGGCATCCAGGCGTTCGAGCCGATCCTCGTCGAAGGAAAGGCGATCAAGATCCACCCGCTCGTCTGCACGGCGTTCAACGCCGACTTCGACGGCGACCAGATGGCCGTGCACGTCCCGCTCTCGCCGAAGGCTCAGATCGAGTCGCAGGTGCTGATGCTCGCGGCGAACAACATCCTCTCGCCGGCGAACGGCAAGCCGCTCGCGGTTCCCTCGCAGGACCTCGTCCTCGGCTGCTACTACCTGACGAAGGAAAAGCCGGGAGCGCGGGGAGAAGGAAAGTCGTTCGGCAGCTACGATGAGGTGACCATCGCGCTGCAGGCGGGCGCGGTCGAGGTGCTGACCGCGATCAAGGTCCGCATCGACAAGCCGCTCATCGACCTCACGAAGCAGTACGACCAGCAGGACATCGTCCACGCCGAGATTACCGACGCGGGCAAGAAGCTGGTCGAGACGACGGTCGGCCGGGTCATCTTCAACATGCACCTCCCGCGGGAGATCCCCTACATCAACGGGCTCCTCAAGAAGAAGGGCCTGCAGGAGCTGGTCAACTTCTGCTTCATCAATTACGGAAACGACCTAACGGTCAAGATGCTCGACAGCCTCAAGGACCTCGGGTTCACCTGGGCGACGCTCGCCGGAGTCTCGATCGGCGTCGACGACATGGTCATCCCGATGCGGAAGAACGAGATCGTCGAAAGCGCCCGGAAGTCCGTGCTCGAAGTCGAGCGGCAGCGGCTCGATGGCGCGATCACCCACGGCGAGCGCCACAACAAGATCATCGACATCTGGCACCGCGCCACCGAGCAGGTGTCCGACGAGATGTTCTCCGACATGAAGCGCCTGGAGATCGACCGGCACGAGTTCAACCCCATCTTCATGATGGCCGACTCGGGCGCGCGAGGCTCGAAAGAGCAGGTGCGCCAGCTCGCCGGCATGCGCGGACTGATGTCCAAGCCGTCCGGCGAGGTCATCGAGACGCCCATCACGGCGAACTTCCGTGAAGGGCTCTCGGTCCTCCAGTACTTCATCTCGACGCACGGCGCCCGGAAGGGCCTCGCCGACACGGCGCTCAAGACGGCCGACTCCGGCTATCTGACGCGCCGTCTGGTCGACGTGGCGCAGGACGTCATCGTCACCGAGCAGGACTGCCACACGTTCGACGGCATCACGGTCAGCGCGATCACCGAGGGCGGCGACATCCTCGAGCCGCTGCGCGACCGCATCGTCGGCCGCGTCGCGCAGGAGGACGTCTTCGATCCGCTCACGGGCGGAAAGCTCGCCAGTCAGAACGACGAGATCTCCGAGGACCTCGCCAACGAGATCCAGGAGGCGGGCATCGAGCAGATGCGGATCCGTTCGGTGCTCACGTGCGAGACGCGCCGCGGCGTCTGCCGTCGCTGCTACGGTCGCAACCTGGCGACCGGGCGGCTCGTCGACATCGGCGAAGCGGTCGGCGTCATCGCCGCGCAGTCGATCGGCGAGCCCGGCACGCAGCTCACCATGCGTACCTTCCACGTCGGCGGGACCGCTTCGCGCGTTTCGGAGCAGTCCAAGCACGAGGCGACCAACCCCGGAAAGGTCCAGTTCCTGAACGTCACGACGGTCACGAACAAGGACGGCAATCTCGTCGTCATCAACCGAAACGGCAAGCTGCTCATCCTCGACGAGCACAACCGCGAGAAGGAGCGCTACGCGGTCGTGTACGGGTCGACCCTCAGGGTTCGCGAAAGCGACTCGGTCGAGCCGGGCGACAAACTGGTCGAGTGGGATCCGTTCACCTCGGCGATCCTCACCGAGGTCGGCGGGAAGATCGCCTTCAAGGACATCATCGAAGGCGAGAACGTCCGCGAAGAGACGGACCGCGTCACCGGCCTCACCCAGATGGTCATCGTCGAGTCGCCGGCCAGCGAGAAGCGCACGCCGACGATCACCGTCAAGGGAAAGAAGGGCGAGGAGAAGAAGTACCTGCTCCCCGTCATGGCGCACCTCATGGTCACGCACGGCCAGGAGGTCTACCCGGGCGACATCATCGCGAAGATCCCGCGCGCGACGACGAAGACGAAGGACATCACGGGCGGCCTGCCCAGGGTGGTCGAGCTCTTCGAGGCGCGGCATCCGCGCGAGAAGGCCGTCATCACCGAGGTCGACGGTCTCGTGCATCACGGGCCCGTCGTCAAGGGTATGCGGAAGATCGTCGTCGAGACGGACGAGGGAGCGCGGTACGAGTACTCGGTCCCCCGCTACACCCACGTCAACGTTCAGGAAGGTGAGCGGGTACGCGCCGGCGATCCTCTGATCGACGGCCCGATCGATCCGCACGACGTCCTCGCGGTCCTCGGCGTGAAGGAACTGCAGCGGTACCTCGTGGACAAGATCCAGGAGGTCTACCGTTCGCAGTCCGTCGCGATCAACGACAAGCACATCGAAGTCATCGTCCGCCAGATGATGCGGTCCGTCCGTGTCACGCGGGTCGGCGACACCGACTTCCTCGTGGACGAGCAGGTCGATCGTTTCCGCTTCATGGAAGAGAACGAGAAGGTCATCGCGCGGGGCGGCGAGCCGGCGGACGGAGTCCCGCTCCTGCTCGGCATCACCAAGGCCTCGCTCTCGACCGACTCGTTCATCTCGGCGGCGTCCTTCCAGGAGACGACGAGGGTCCTCACGGAGGCCTCGATCGCGGGACGCGTGGATTATCTGCGCGGCCTCAAGGAGAACGTCATCGTCGGGCGCCTCATCCCGGCGGGAACGGGCATGCCTCAGTACAACGAGCTGTACATGGAGAAGGAAGAGCCCGCGCCGCAGACCCTCGAGGATGCGCTGCGCGCCGAGGACGAGGAAGCGCTCGCGCTGGCGGACTTCGACGAAGAGCAGTAGGCGCGCGCTGCGCGCGCGCGATTGCAGATCTCAGATTGCAGATTAAGGGCGGCCCTGGCGGGCCGCCCTTTTCTTGCGCCAAAATTCGCAGGCGAGGCGGAGCGATCGCGCGCTTCATGGGAAGAGGCATCCGGCGGCGATGGGCGCCGAGGAAGTCAATGCGTTTCTCACGCATCTGGCAGTGGCGGGGAGGGTGAGCGCGTCGACCCAGGGGCAGGCGTTGTCGGCGCTGGTCTTCCTCTACCGTCACGTCCTCGACGACCCTTTGCCGTGGCTCGCCGAAATCGTGAGAGCTCGACGGACGCGTCGGCTGCCGGTCGTCCACACGCGCGAGGAGGTACGGCGGCTCCTGGGCGGGATGAAGGAACCCTCGCGGTTGGTCGCATCGATCCTCTACGGTGGCGGGCTCCGTCTGCTCGAGGCCTTGCGGCTCCGCGTGAAGGACGTCGACTTTGCAGCGAACCTTCTGCTGGTCCGGGAAGGGAAGGGGTCGAAGGATCGCCGGACGATTCTGCCGGAGAGCCTCAAGTCTGCGCTGCGCGGTCAGGTCGCCGAGGTGCGGCGGCTCCACGAGCGGGACCTCGGGCGCGGGCTCGGCGAAGTGGCGCTTCCGGACGCTCTTTGCCGCAAGTACCCGAACGCGGGGCGCGAGCTCGCGTGGCAATGGCTCTTTCCGGCCACGCGGATATGGAGAAACCCGGAAAGCGGCGCGCGAGGGCGGCATCACCTCGATGAATCGGTGGTGCAGCGTGCGTTCAAGCAGGCGCTCCGCGGGGCCCACCCGCCGATCGACAAGCCGGCAAGCTGCCATACCCTGCGCCACAGCTTCGCAACCCACCTGCTCGAGGACGGCTACGACATCCGCACGATCCAGGAGTTGCTCGGCCACTCCGACGTGAGGACGACGATGATCTACACGCACGTGCTGCAGGAGATGCGGGACCGAGGGATGCGGAGCCCGCTCGACCGGTTGGAGGAGGTGGGGAGGGGCGGTGCCGACTGAAGCCGGGTACGGCGCCCTGCGTTCGCAGCCCATCCCCCGCGCGATAGGCTGCGGCCCCTGTAGCCCATCGCGCTCCCCCGGCGGACGAACCAGCGTTAGACTGCATAGGGGACACCTAGGCTGTTGCAGCCTAATACAGCTTAGAGACTAGTTAGCCCGCCGAGCGCATGCAGGAGGAATCTTCATGAGACAAGGATATCTCGCGACCTGGTGTTTCCTGGCTGTTGCTATCTTGTCGATGGTTGCGGCACTGGTTCCTTTGTTCGAGGGTGGTGCGATCAACCTTACCTTCCTTGGTGGTGGTGTGGTCTTTTTAGGCGTTGCTGCTGCTACGGCCCGCAAAGCGCGCCAGCGCGGGAGGACAACGCCCACCGGAAACACCGGCGGCTAACTTCGGGTTGCAGCCGACGTGACCCGCTGCGTTCATGTCCTCCAAGATGTGCCATCAGGGCGTCGCGGGCCACGCGGCTGAACCCTGGAACGTTGGGCGGCACAGAGTACGGTCGTAGTGAACGGAAGGAGGCGAGATGCCAGAGACTGACGAGCAGACCATCGGATTCCGGACCGCCGGGACGTGGACTGGTCAGGACCTCATTTCCTTCACGACAGCGGTAACGGGCATTTACAACGCCCTCGTGTGGTGGCCCGTGTTCGTCAACGCCTTGAAGGAAACTATCTAGAGTCTCTCGAAGTGGCCCTTCGACGGTACGAGAAGTTTCTCGGCCATCCCTTTCATCATGAGCTGTTTCACATGTGGCGTGACGCGATCCGCTCTTGGCGGAAGCAGAGCGCCGGCCCCATGCCGCCCTTCCTGTTCCCGCCCGGTCCTTTCGGCTTCGGAGATCTCAGCGGCGTACTTCCAAGCGACGAACAGATCTATTCGGATCTAGCGCGCTATAGCTCCGACGATGAGCAATGCCGGGTTCATCGCATTCGGGTCGCTTCGCCGGGCGGGTTCAGTTTCGAAGGCATTGGTGAAATCATCGAGCAGTTCCGGGAATTGGTGAAAGACGTATGGTGGCGCAACAGATCAGAACGCGCGCGAGACCAGCTAGAAATCATCGAACGGTACCTCCGTTTGAGGAGGGAGAATCCAGATTTGGACCTTCCCCTTCCGCCGTACCTACGAGGTGACGCTTACTTGGCGAAGGCGGTCCAAGGGCATGTCATTCAACTGCAGACGCTTGAGGATCGCGGAAAACTCGAGGCGGTCATCCAACATTTGGACTACATCCCGGAATGAGTACTGGTACGCAACACGCAGCGAACGTGCCGCCCAACTCTGCGCTCAACCGGACGTGGACCCGCGCCGCGAGAGTCCCAAGATCCATACTTCGTGGCGTGCGGGTCCACGCCGGTTAGCTTGGGTCCGTTAGACGGCAGTGGCAGAGATGCGTCCAGAACATCCTGTCTTTGATCGCAATATTGTTCCGACCGCCCCGGTGTGGCGCTACTTCGATCTCGCAAAATTTGTGGGATTGCTGCAGACTCGAGCGCTGTACTTCGCTCGTGCAGATCTGCTCGGCGATCCACTGGAAGGATCATTCACGCAGGCGTATGCGGCGCAGCGCGAGCAGATGATCAAGACCCCTCCGGAAGGCCGCACGTCGGAAGAGCAGGCCGAGATATTCCGTCACAACGAACGTATCTTCGCGACCGACCCCAAGACGATCTACGTAAGTTGTTGGCACCTTGGTGACCACGAGTCAATGGCGATGTGGCGCGGTTACGGCGGTGGTCAATACGGCGTCGCTATCAGAACAACTTTCGCACAACTTGACGCCGCGATCCCGGAAACAATCGAAACACCACTACGTGACGAGCCAATCTACCTCGGCTCGGTTCGCTACATCGATTACCTTTCGCTCACGGAGCATCTGCCGCACGCCTTCAACGTTTACGGTCGGTTGATGTGCAAGTCGGTCGCGTACCAGCACGAGACTGAACTTCGGGCAATGTTCTCCGACCCCTCGGTAGATCTTGGCCAGAAGCCACAACCGGGATACGTCGTCTCAGTAGATCTTGCAGCACTCGACGCAACCGTCGTCGTTTCACCATTAGCGCCGCCGTGGTTCCTGCCGATCGTACGTTCGCTCTGTCAGGCCAATTCGCTGACGTGCGAAGTCGCCGAGTCGATCGCGTCCGCTAGGCCTGTGTTCTGACCTGCCGTCTAACTATGCCGCTGCACCGGACGCGGTCCGCTCCACGGTTGTTGAAACTTGCTAGAGTGTCCCGTGCGGACCGCGCCGGTGAGCGGCGGCCCGTTAGACGACCGTGGCGCGATCAGACCGAAACCTAAAATTCGCGATAGTCGTCGTCGCTCTCGTCGCGCTCGCGTTGTACTCAGCCACGGCTGCCTCATTTTTCGCGTGGATTACAGCTGATCCGCCGATCGGGCTTCCCGACGGCACCACCCGAGCTCATTCAGCTGGAGAGTTGGCGAACGCACAAACCATGGCGAACGCATGGGCGCTTGTGTTCGCGGGTACCGTCGTGGCAACCATCGCGACGCTAGTCGCATGGTGGCGGCGGCGGTCTGGGCCGGTCGTCTAACAAGCGCTTGCAGCCGACGCAGCCCGCGGCGCGCGTTCTCGCGAGTGCGTTACCATTTCGCGTGCGGGCTGCGCGGCTGAAGCGCAGAGCCGTTAGGCGGCCTTGACGACGGCACGTTGCGGAGGAGCCTGTCGTTCTCTGGGCCGGCGGTACACTACGCTTTGAAGAAAAAGGTGAGGACCTCATGAGAACGGTCTCTGTTGTCTTGCTGCTCGTCCTTCCGGTCGTCGTTGGCTGCTCTACAACGCGACCGTCGGCTGAACCTGCAACAAGTCAGATCGCGACCAGGGCTGTGGCCGTACCAAAAGCGAATCGGAGCGTCTATGCGGCGGTGCTCGCGGAAGCGGACGCGCCGACGCCAAACATCTCGACAGCCGAGCTGACGGAGATTCTCGCGCGGGGAAACGTAGTCGTGTTGGATACTCGTCCACGCAGGGAATGGGCCGTCAGCCATATTCCCTCTGCCCTTAACGTCGCACCGAAGCCCGGTGTGCCGATGTCGCAGTACGTGTCGGACGTCGCTGAAATCGAGAGGCTGGTCGGCAGTCACAAGACGAGACCGCTCGTTCTCTACTGCAACGGTCCGTTTTGTGGGAAGAGCAAACGGTTGAGCCAGGAGTTACTTTCCGCCGGCTTCACAAACGTCAGGCGTTATCAGTTAGGGGCGCCCGTTTGGCGGGCACTGGGCGGCCTGATGGTCACCGAGCTGGAGGGGGCGCGATATATCTTTGAGAACGACCGGACAGCCGTATGGATTGACGCGCGCGATCCCGACGAGTTCGCAACTGGTAGCCTCAGCGCAGCGCACAACATTCCGCGAAACAGAGTGCTCCCCGGAAAGGACGTGGGCGAGGTAAAGGCGGCCAAAGACGATGGTCGGCTGCCAATGGAGGACCACAACACGCGCATCGTGGTCTTCGGACGTGATTCGGAGCAGGCGCGTGCCGTTGCCGAGGCGATCGCCCGCGAGGCATTTCACAATGTCTCTTTCTTCCCGGGCTCGTACGCGGAGCTAGTCGCCGCCGTGCGTCCATGAGAGACCGTTTCGATTACTCAAAGGTCGACCATCGACTGACTCAGGCGGTGGCGCGGCCGCCTAACAAGCCGCTGCAGCCGACGGCGAACCGCTTCACGGTACTCCCGTGTGCTGTACTATTTCGCGTGCGGTTCGCCGCGGCTGAGCGGCAGAGCGGTTAGGCGGCCGGAATTTCAGCCCCGCGACGTGGTATTCAGATTGTCATGACCAAGCTTGAAGCGATCGCAAAGGAAGTCGAGCAGCTGTCGCGTGAAGAGCTCGCGACGTTTCGCGAGTGGTTCGCCGAATACGATTCGGACGCTTGGGATCGTGAAATCGAAGCCGACGCGGCTACCGGAAAGCTCGACAAGCTGATGGCCGAGGCGCTCGAGGAACACCGGAACGGAAAGACCAAAGAACTTTGAGTCATCGTGCGAGTAGCCGCTTCTGGCGAAGTCTCGAACTACTCTCCCCTGAGGTTCAGGAGCTGGCGCGTCAGAACTTTCAACTCCTCAAGTCCGACCCTCGCCATCCTTCACTTCACTTCAAGCGCGTCGGCCCGTATCGGTCCGTTCGCGTCGGTCGATTTCACCGCGCCCTTGGAGTCGATTCCCCGGACGGTGTCGTCTGGTTCTGGATCGGCCGGCATGAGGAGTACAAGCGGCTCATCCGCTCGTGAACCGGCAGCCTAACAAGCGCTTGCAGCCGACGCAGCCCGCGGCGTCGTTCTCGCGAGCGCGTTACCATTCCGCGTGCGGGCTGCGCGGCTGAAGCGCAAAGCCGTTGGGCGGCCAACGGTAGTCCGTCACCGCGAATGATGCGCTGCGCCTCCTTCCGCGTCCGGCGCGTTTGCGCTAGGCTGTATCGACGAAGGGATCGGCCATGAGAAAACTCGCGCTCGCAACGTCGTTCTGGGTTCTATGTTCCGCAACGCTCGCGGTTGCACAGAATAGAAGCACAGGCACAGGCAAAGGCCAGGGGGCGATCGTGATCCATGAAAATGCCCTCTTGTACAAGGACTCTCAGGGAGAAGCGGCCTACGGCAAGCTCGACATGTGGGAAGCCGTCGGCGGTGTACAAACGTGGGCGAAGACGGTGTTGTCGTACCAATTCGAAGAGGCTGACGGACGCGCTCACGTGTTTGCTCTTGGAACGAGCGGGGTGATGTACAAGGGATGGATAGATTCAGCTCATCTCTCCTCCTATTTCACCTATGAGTGTGGGTGCGGAATGGCTGACGCGGTGTGCGCGCCTCACATGACCGCACGTTCAGGCTGGAAGTGGAATCTGTGTTTCACCGAGGCGCGAGATAGGAAGCTCGCTGAACTCAAGAACGAACCGAAGACGGCAGTCGGCGTCGACTCAGCTGTGGCGAAACCATCTGTGGAGCAGCGGTTGCAGCAGCTTAACGACTTGCTGGCGAAGGGCTTGATCTCGAAGGAAGAGTACGACAAGAAACGCAGCGAGATCCTCAAGGATATGTAGTCGCCTGTGCGGCGCCCCGGCCGTCCAACTCGGCGGTGGAGCCGGCTTCGGCCCGCCGTCTGATACGCTTACTTGTGTTCACGGCGTGGGCCGAAGCGGCTCACCTTGGGACGTTAGGCGACACTGAGAGGACTCACGGTAGCCGCGAACGTTCGCCCCCTGTCGCCTTCCTCGCGGCTCGCTCCCTCGCTACTCGAGACGCTGGCGCGCCGACACGAGTGTGGATCGGCGGGTCCGGTTCGCGCTCCGCGCATGAGCGCTCGCATCGACGTCATCCCGCCGGCACCCGCAATGATCAACGCCTCGAGGATCGGGTTCCGGTCTCAACAACCTGTCGCCTAACAACGCGGCTGCACCGGACGTGGCCGCACTCACGCCATCGCGGAGCTATACTCAGTCGCGTGCGGCTCACGCCGGTGAGCCGCGACACGTTAGCCCCGACAGGATGCAGCGTGTATCGCGTAACGGCAGCCGATCTCAGAATCCGCGAAAAAGTGGCACCCTTGCTGTTCGCGCGTTACGCGTGGCTGCCCGAATCAACGACGGTAAAAGACGCCGGCAGCGGAATCTTAGTCGCGCCCGGTCTGGGCCTGTTCGCAAAGCACGTCTCCAAGAGCTTCGAGAAGTTGGACGCGCGCCTTGAAGGGCAACGCCGCCGGGCGACGCCATTTGATCAGCAGTACACGATCAAGAAATCGATTCCGGAGTTCGCGACGCTCGCTTACCAATCAGTCAGCGAGGATGTGAATCGAATCTGGCGTGTCAGTGTCGATTGGCCATCTCACGACACGGACATCACGGTGCTCCTAATGGATCCGGAATCACCCGCCGCGAAGGAAGCGGCGCCCACACTAGCTTTCTTGGAATGGCAGCTTCTTCCGCCCCACTGGCGAGCAAAGGTACGAGTGTACGGTTGGCCAAAGCAGGACATTCTCATCGAAGACAGGGATCATTTCGTTGCCGCCGAGCTCTGGGAGCAGCAAGCGCAGGTTGTAGAGGATTGCTATCCGGTCCATGCGCACGGGTTTGGCGAATTTCCCGTCTTCCGAATTGACCGATCATTGGATGCTGGGTTCAGTGGAGGTCCGGTCCTCTATGAGGATGTGCTCGTTGGCATTTTCACCGGACCTGATTTGGTTTCGCCACTCTGGCCGCTAGCAATTCACGCATACCCTTATCAAGAAGGCGTTGAGCGATCTATCGCCGGCCATTTCGATGACGGCACGATCGTCGCGCGAGATTGGGATCAGGTGAAGGGACGCGTCGAGCGTCAAGACTGCGAGGTGGCACTTGCCCGGTCAGCTCTGGAGACCCGGTGCAATCGAAAACACGTCGTACTGCGGAACGCTGACGCGGCGGGCTAACAAGCGCTTGCCGACGCAGCCCGGGCCAGTGTTATCGCGAGTGCGTTACCATTTCGCGTGCGGGCTGCGCGGCTGAAGCCCAGATCCGTTAGCCCGCCCTGAAGAATGAGCAAAACAGCTCTCCGGCTTCGGTATCGCGTCTCTCCAGCAGGGATATCAGTGCACGTGCCGACAATCGAGAACGCCACGTTCCGGATGGAAATTGACGATGAGGGTCTCCTCGCGTTCTGGTTCAAGCGACCTGTGGAAGATCACGCTGCCCGCCAAATAGTATCTAGCTTCGTGAACTCGTGGCAGGGACAACGTATTTTTCAGACCGGCGATGGTCGTTGTGACTTCTTTGAGCACGATGTCAACTATTCAAACGGTTCAGGGTCGACCGTTCTCCTAGTAACGCATCTTCAAGTTGCAGGGCCGCGCGCAGAAGCGAACACGCGAGAGCAATCGCCGTGGCTTTTTCACGAATTCGAGGACTATCCCAAGACATCCAATCTCATCCAAAGGTTTCAACGGTTTATCTCGGGCCAAGAGCCGCTGCAGGGAGCAGCGTACTACTGCTGGACCGCGCTCAAAGAATGGTTCGGCAGCGAACAATCCATCAGTTCGCAGCTGAACGTCAGCAACAATGTTCTCGAATCCCTTGCACGGCTTATGGCAGCGGGCGACGAGCAAACTGTGAGAAAGATTGCCTCACGTGTCCAAATTCGCCCACTCACGGAGCCGGAGCGCTTCTGGATTGAATCAACTCTCCGCTTGCTCATTGAACGAGCTGGGATCAAAGAGCGCGACCCGAGCGCGAGCTTTTCTCTGGTCACCTTATCAGGCCTTCCACCACTTCGAAACTCCGAGTAGTGGCGCCGGCCTAACTTGCGCTTGCAGCCGACGCAGCCCGCGGCGGCGTTCTCGCGAGTGCGTTACCATTTCGTGTGCGGGCTGCGCGGCGGAAGCGCAGGTCCGTTAGCCCGACCGGATGCTTGAGAAACACACCACTTTCATGGGCCGGTTTCACGATCTCCGGCGCAAGCTCGCCGACACGCTGGCAACACTTGAGGCGAACGGAATCAGGGTCAACCCGAGTTCACGGTTTCGCGAGTATCTGAGGCAACTCGACGCCGCGGTGAAAGCCGATGGCGTGACGGTCCCCAAGAGCCTCGATCTCGCGGTCTGGCACCGGTCGTTAATCGAGATCGACGATCTGGCTCTGGTTGTCGAGACGCTCTCGGCAAATCCACCCGTCTCCGGCTGGAAGGAAGCGGTGGAGCGCTCGTTGTCGGGCGGCCTGCGAAGAACAGACGAGGTAAAGCATTCTCCAGCGCGGGACATCCAGTTCGAGCTGGTAATCGCATCAATTCTGCGAAAAGCGCGGTACGACGTAGAGCTAGCCGAGCCGGACGTGATGGTTACGTCAGAAACCCCGTCGTTCGGGTTCGCAGCGAAGCGCCCTCGCACAACGGCCAAAATGGACAAGAACATTCGGGACGGTGACAAGCAGATCATCCGCACGCCGTTCGACGGAATCCTTGCTCTTGATCTGACCGTGCTTGTCAGTCCAACAGATGCTCATTTGACAACGACAGATTTCGCCGCCGCGTTCGAATTCGTCAAGCAGGTCGCGAACAACTTCATTCATCGCAATGGCGGCCGCGTGCGGTCGTTAGTCACAACGGCCAGAACTTTTGGCCTCATCGTTCATGTCGCCGCGCCGGTTTACGACGCTGCGACACCCCGCCTCGCGTACGCCAGACGGTGGTCTATCTCAAACCTGTGCGACCTGAATGATCCACGCACCGATATCTTACGAAAACTGACGGAACGTCTGGCCGTTGTAGAGTCGGCAGGCTAACTCCGCGTAGCAGCCGACGAGCGGCCGTACGCAGGCCCCGGCGGCCGGGCCGGTCAGCGCAGCCGCGCGGCGTCACGGCGGCTGCAGATCGCATATTCGAAAACGCGCGGCAGCCGCCGTGCCGCTCTGTCGCTGGCTTGTAGAGGCCGCTCGCAGGTGAAGGCGTGATACGTTAGCCCGCCGAGGTGCCGATGCAGGCAGTTCCGCGCAACATCGCTGACAAGTTCGCTCACGCGTTCGCCGACGGAAAGGTCGGGTTCTCCGCGAAGCAGATCACGGAATACTTCACTCGCTACTCCAATCTCGTGAAGCCTCACGATCATTACGGGATGAATCCGACCCGCTATGCACTATTCATCGAATCTGTATACGCACTGAACCCCAAGCAGCAGTACTACGCGCTCAATGATCTAACCTGGTCGGAATATCCATCAAAGTACCCCTATCCAGACGAGGCCAAGCGAAGGGCTCTTCGTCATCAGCTTCACTCGTTCATTTCGCCGTCGCCAGTTGGACTTTCGTTCTCGAAAGTGCGCGCGACCGCCTTCCGAGAGGACTGGATGACGGCGTACGGAAGGCTCACAACCAACCCTGCCGCGGCGATCACGGCAGCGCGTACTCTTCTCGAAACGACACTAAAGACTATCGTGGCAGAGCGTGGTGAGACACCGGACGATTCGGGCGAGCTGGGCCGACTATTGAAGCAGGCCGAAGACGTACTGAAGTTCTCCCGAGGCGAACGGCAAGCTGAGCACCAGATCCTGTCAGGCTTCACGAACATCATTAATGGCATAGCTGCCATCAGCAACGCGGCCGGCGACAGACACGGCCTCGTCGCTGGAACGTCAATCGATGATCCGTATCTCGCGGATCTGGTCGTGCACGCAGCTGGGGTTGTGGGACTTGCGTTTATCGACCTGCACCTGCTCAGCGCAGCGGCTGCGGCGGGCTAACTCGCGCTTGCAGCGGACGCGGCCCGCCACGATGGTCGCGAGTGCGTTACTCTTTCGCGTGGGCCGCGCCGCTGAAGCGCGGGTCCGTTAGCCGCCAAAGGTGACTCCCACGAATGGGCATCGAACACTCGCGAAAGACCCGACCGAGAACGCGGAAATGGCGACCCGCCGACGATGATGTGGGAGAGCTCACTCCTGGCCAACGACAAGAGATCGAGCGGCGAGTGAAGGATCTGGCAGATCCGACGAGGTACATCGTTCGGTCTTCAATCGGGAGCAGGTTTGAACGGTTATTCGTACCGGAAACGCACGTTCTGCTACGAACTGGATACAGTCGCCAAAGAATCCGCACAGTCTCGGCCAAATCAAAGCTCGCCACGTCTTCACCATCGCTTACGCGGGCTGAGGCGGTCCGGCCCAAGACGGGGAGAAAGCAATAGGCTGATGCGCAAGGCGATCGCGTGGTCGGACCTCGAACTAGGTGAAAGGCTCGGAGAGGGCCAATCCGGCGTCGTTTACAAGGCGCGGATGCGCAAGTCTGTCGCTGGTCTCGAAACGGGGTCGTTTGTTGCAGTCAAGCGATATCGATCCTGGGTCCTCGAGGAGCCTGGCCAGCTCCAGCGAATCTTTCGTGAGATCGAAGCTGGTCGAGCAGTAACGGATCCACACCTGGTCAAAATCCACGGCGCCGTATTGGACGGTGATGGCAGACCGGCTCTCGTTATGCAGTACTGCGACGGACCAACACTCGAGAAAATCCTCGCTGAGAAGGGGTCCGACGCAACGCTCTCGGCGAGACTCCGGCTCCTTGCCGACGTGGCTCGTGGCCTGTCGGCTTTTCACGAGGCAGGCAACATTCATCGAGACATCAAGCCCGCGAACGTCATCGTCACCTCCGAACGCGCGCTGCTGACCGACTTTGGCGTCATTCGAGGTAGCAGTTTCGCTGAGCAAACTACAACCGGTGCGTTTCTGGGCACGATTCGATACGCCGCTCCTGAGTACCTGTTCGGAGAAGAGTATGACAAGAGGATCGACCTCTACAGCTTCGGAGCTCTCGTGTACGAATCGGCGTTCAATCGCCCGATTCATTCTAAACACCGAAACTGGGCAAGACTTGTCACGGTGAAGAACACGGTCCCATCGTATGACACGGCGGACCTTAACGCGATCGTCGATTCTCATGGATGGGCCGCGTCCCTATTCGTCGACGAAGTTCTGCGCCGGACGCTAACACGACACGCGACGGATCGCACCCTAAACCTTCTGAGCTTCGCGAATGCCGTCGAAACAGGACTCTGGAACAGTAGGTTTCACTTCTCGCACAACGACATCACCCACGTAGCCGAGGTGCAGGACGCCCACTATATCTTTGCGGAGGAGGCCGCTCAGGTGCTGAAGGACTCGTGGTCGACACAGGAGATCTCAATAGTCATCCAGCACCTGAGAATGGCGTTTTGGGACTACGGTATCGGGGGCAGGAGAAACTACCAGAACCTTCGATCCGACCTTCTTTCGTACCCTGAAGGTCGCAGACGGCCTTACCTTGCAGCACGCCACGTTGCGGTTCGCGCGGCTTTCGCGTTCGGACTGTTGTCTGATGGGGAGCCCGACTTTCGAATTCCAAGGTCGACGACTTTGCCGTTAGTGCGGCGTGACAAACCCTCACGCCCCCGCAGGAATAGGCGATCGCGGCGAAGGTGACCGTTTTGGTTCTACAACGTCGAGAACGGTTGCTTTGCGATGGAGCTCTCTGGAGGCACCGCGTTCAAGCGACGGCCGGAGGCTGAAGCCGTTCTGAGATCGTTTGGGAAGCGTCGAGCACTCGACATCCTCGTCGTGAGCGGCGAGGCAAGAAGCTCGTGAGAGTCCGGAATCGCAATGGCAGCTAACTCGCGGTTGCAGCGGACGCCGGCCGCTCACCTGCTAGACTGAAATCACGCTCTGCGCGGCGGCCGGCGCCGCTGAACCGCAGAGGCGTTAGACGCCTGAGATCTCGAACACGTATCACTCCCGAGGTTTAACAGCATGCTTGCGAGCTTAACGCGCAGTGCTGCGTGTGCCCTCGCACTTGTGGCCGGCTGTTCCGCCGAAGATCTCGGCTACCCCCGCGTCGCGTCGGCGAGTCAGTCTCCTAATCTCCGTTACACGGTAGAGATCCGGAATCATCCGACAATCGATCCCCCGGAACAATCGCTCTGGATCGGCGAGACGAACGGTCGACTGAGGTACGTCGCGGGAGTCGCCTCGGACACTGTGTGGGGTGGACCTGTTGCGTGGTCGCAAGACTCGTCGCTCTTCGCCTTCGTCGTGGCTTCGAAAATCGTTGTCGTCGAACCGTCCACCGGCGCAGTTCGCCTGGAGCAGTGGCTTATCCCTCGCGAAGACCATGTAAGTCGATCAAGGAACGAGATTCGGTACATTGGCTTCGCTCAAGACTCGTCTGCAGTCGTCGCTCAGATTTGCACGCGCCAGACGCCGAGGTGCCTAAAGCCAACAGCGATTCCTGTTCCGGCGTCAGGAACCGGCGTCTAACTCTGCGCTGCACCGGACGTTGAGCCGCGCCGCGTGAGTCCCGAGTGCGCTACTCTATTCCCTGCGGTTCAACGCCGGTGAGCGCAGATCCGTTAAGCGGCGGACCCAATGTCAGTATCGAGTCGTCGGCCTCAAACCGGTACCGGTCCAACACGCTCGAATCGCGCTCGGAGTTCTTCCCGCGTCGTTCCCTCGACTCGGAATCGTCGACTGAAGGGGATGGCAGCGCTTGTACGAGGCTGAATCGGTTGCCAGGCTTCTCTCTACGTGGTGCTTGTGGAGGCCGCAAAACCAATCCTGGCCAAGATCAGCCGGAAGGAATCGCCTCGTCGTTGTCGCGATCTCACCGGGAGTGCCGACGTCGCGTACTCCCTCGCAAGCTGGGCAACGCGCAATCAAACCTCACTGTCCTTGCGGCGACCGGTTGAGGTGGCCACGCGCGATTCGATTCCTCGCCCGCAGTTGACGAATGAGGGCTCGCCGGGTTGGGTAGGTGGCGTATGCTGGCGACAGAGGTCTAAAATGTCCAGCAAAGACGAATGGGTGACACGCCTGATCGAAGATCCTTCGTACCGGCAGCGTGAGCTCGGCAACGCGTCGCGGCTCGAGATGGTGTTTTCGTTTCTCGCCTTCCTGTTTGCCGTCGCCGCCATCTGGGGCTTCACCTCCGGCAGGTCCGTGGCCGGTTGGCTCAGACCCGACGCCTTCGGAGGTCTGGGCGTTCTCTGTTTCTCCGCCTGCATGGCGATCGCGGCAAACGGCGGAATCAGACGACGGTTCATCGTTCTCGTGAGCGCGTTCGAACTTCGCGCGCGTCCCTAAGAAGCATCCGCATGGTGTCGCGACCACCGGTCTGAAACGTCTGACACCCTGTGTGTCAACGCGAAGTGAGATTCTCTAGGGGAAATCAGAGTATCAGGGCGGGGTACGGCGAGAAGCGATGCTGACATAGGGTTCTACTACGGCCGCTGGAGTTGTCGCACTTCTTCAGGCAGAGGCGTCGCGCATCTTAGAAAAAAGGGGGGTCACACCTTCGAATTTCGGCGTCTTCCTAAATGGCTGCGCCTCAACGAGTTCAGAGGCGCGCCGATAGCGCGGGCCCCGAGAGTCGCTTTAGTCAACCGGTTACTGTGATCCGAATCGCCGGCTCTCGCAGCAGTCGAAAATCGAAGATCTGACGCTCTCTCTACTTCCGGCGCCTTAGTCGTTTCGTGCCTGCCGTCTGGAAATGCGGCGTACGCCGAACGACTCACCGGAGATCGACGACCGCGCCCGCCGCGACGTGGACTCGCACCTGGTGCGCGAGCGACCATCCGAGTCCGGCGTACAGCCGCTCCTGCGTTTCACGCGAATCGGCGAAGACGAGCTGCCACATGCCCGGCCGCACGCGGACCGCGAGGGGAGCGTCACTTCCCGCTTTGCGCGACGAGACCCAGTCGCTGAGCTTGAAAAACGAACCGTCCTCATGGACCACGAATCTGTCGTCCAGCCGAACGGATGAATCGAACACGAGAGTCGCCGTCGGAGCCTCGAGCGTCACGCGCATTTCCTCCGCGAGAGGCCTGATGAACGCGCTCACGACTCCACGCTCCCCGATGGCGATCGCCGCCGGCGCGCCGTCGCTTCCCGCGAGGTCGACCGAGGCCACTCCGCCCCCTGTTACCGGCGCAACCGTCTCGTCAGGACGCGGGCTCCCCGGCCGGAACGACGAAACGCGCGCGTAGAGGCCGCGGAGCGCGTTCTCATTCTGCCCGCTTATCCGAATCAGCCGCTTTTTCCGCGAGAGGACGAGCGTTACGCCTCCGGTTTCGGCGTCCGTCTCGACCGTTACGGTGACCGGATCGCCTGCCAGCGTCTGGCTCGTCGGTTCGAGCTTCCACTTACCTGCGACGAGCAGGTCGAGAATGAACTCGCCATCATCCTCCGTCGCGGTGAGGGCTCGAGTCGATCGCCCCTCTTCCTGTTCTTCGAGCAGCGCGGCCACGGTCGCCCGGAGCCCGTTCCCCTCGGAATCGACGACTCGTCCGGCGACCGAGCCTTCCGGCAGGTCGATGACCATTTCGCGCCGGGCGTCGGCCTCGCGAAATTCGACGGCGGGGATGACGGCCCCGAAGTTCTTGCGGCGTGAATCGCGCGGCCGCACCATGAGCGACCACGATCCCGCGCGCCGGAGCGGAATGGCGAACCGCCCTTCCGCGTCGGTGCTCGCCGCGAAGCCGAAGTCGTCCGGCGTCATCTTCACAGGCTGCAGATTCATATGCGCCGGAAACGGCTCGCCGCGGTGCCTGAGCGTTCCCGCGAAGAGGAGTCCGGGGACCGGAACCGTCACGTCGATGCGCGTCCCGGCCGGAACCTCCACCTCGACGGGATTCTTGTCCGCGATGAACGGCTTGTCGAGCGCGATTGCGGTGAAGAGCCTCCATTTCCCGGGAGGAAAATCGGCGAATGTCGCGGTCGGCTCCGTCGCCTCGAGCGTGATTGGCGCTCGTCCCGGTGCGGCGGGAACCGAAGCGAAGACCTTCAGTTTGAAGAGCCCCTCGCGCAGATGGTGCAGCAGGGAGTCGCTGACGTCGAAGTGCACGACGAGCTCCGACGGCGGTGGCACCACGACGTCATCGAGCAGCGTCCGCTCTCCCGGCGCGATCGCGACCGCATCGGTGACGTGCGGATACTTCCGCCCCGCCGGAAGGATGCGCAGAACGACGCGTCCGGCAGGGAGGTTCTCGACGGCAGCCCACCCCCTTGCGTCCGTCGATGCGCGCCCGAGGATCTGTGGCTTCGGCGGCGGTCCACCCGGCGCCGGTGTCACGGATTCGAGGTCGACGACCTCGACGGTGGCCTTCTCGATCGGAAGATCGTCGGCGCCGGAGAACACCCGGACGAGGAGGGATCCCGATGGCGACGGCAGATCTTGGCCGTCCACGGGCGTAACGAGCCAACTTGAAAGGACGAGGACGACGAGCGATACGATCCGCATTGTGGATCCCTCTCTCTCGTGAGATCTGACGAGCGCTCTCCCTCATTAGTTTCTCCACCTGGCGCCGGCGACCGGACCTGCCCCCCAACGTTTACGACAATCCGTCGGCCATCCGGCCGAACCACCGCGCCGATCCCGAGGGAGGCGCCTGGGACGCCTACATCCGGGTCGAGGACGCCGACGCGCTGAACGCGGAATTCACGGCGAACGGGGTGAAGATCGTCCGGCGGTATGCGGTCAGCCGTACGGCTGCCGCGACTTCGACGTCGAGGACCGCAACGGCTACCGCTCTGCTTCGGCCACGACATGCGTGCGTGAGGCATGGACAGCAGGCGACGCTCGACGAGTGCTGAACGCCACGCCTCGAAGCGTTTTCCCCGCAGCCTGGGCTGCCCGCAGCGCAGCTCATCCAGCACCCCTCGTGGGCAGCTCATGCGCTTGACATGGCTGGTACCAGGTGAAATCGAAGGGTGGCCACCGGCAGTTCAAGCATTCGAGAAGCCCGGTCGCGTGACTATTTCGGGCAACCTTGGTGACGATCTCGCACCAGGAACGTTCGACAGTATTCTCAAGCAGGCGGGAATCAAGAAATGAACCTGCATCGCTTCGTCATCGTCATCGAGAACGCGGCGGCAACTTCTCCGCGTACTCGCCGGACTTGCTTGGCTGCGTCGCCACGGGCGAGACGCGCGAAGAGACCGAAAAGAACATGTACGAAGCGATTCAGATGCATATCGAAGGGCTTCGTGAAGATGGGCTGCCGGTTCCTGAGTCGCAATCGATCGCTGAGTACTTGGTAGTGGGCGCCTAACAAGCGCTTGCAGCCGACCCAGCCCGCGGCGGCGTTCTCGCGAGTGCGTTAGCATCTCGAGTGCGGGCTGGCGCGGCTGAAACGCAGAGCCGTTGGGCCGACAAGACAAGCAGCCTCTCAAGAAGCAGGGGTTAGAGGGCGGGGAAGTCGAATCCCGAACGTCGTCCTGAAAGGAGCACCCATGAGGCGGCACTTTCTCATCGTCGCACTGACGCTGGCCATTCCGTGTCTCGCTGTTGCCCAGACGGCTACCGCGCCGACTGCGAAGGCTGGCACCGCGTTCCAACCGAAGGTCGCGGCGGTGCCGTACGGCTCGAACCAGGGTGCCGGCAAGACCTTCATCCACGACGGCGTCAAGCTCTACTACGAGGTCTACGGCGCGGGCGAACCGCTTCTGATCGTCCACGGCAACGGCGGCAGCATCGCCGACCTCGCGGCCCAGATCGACCATCTTCCGCAAGCGCTATCAAGGTGATCGCCATGGACAGCCGCGACCAGGGCAAGTCCGGGCGACAGCCCGGACAAGATCACCTACGAGAAGATGACGGACGACCTCGCGGCGCTGCTCGATCACCTGAAGACCGGGCCGGTGGACGTGCTGGGCTGGAGCGACGGCGGCATCGAGGCGCTGCTGCTCGGCATCCGGCATCCCGGCGAAGGTGAAGAAGATTGCCGCCATGGCGGCGAACCTGAACCCGAGCGACGAAGCCGTCTACCCGGAAGTCTGGGCCATGGTCGAAGACCATGATCGACGCGATGCCGGCAGCCGACCAAGGACACGCCCCAGGGCCGGCGCGAGATGAAGGTGACGTCAGATGATGTTCGAGGAGCCGAACATCGACCCCGACGGCGCTCGAGGCGATCACCGCGCCCACGCTCGTGCTGGCGGGCGACCACGATCTGATCCGCGACGAGCACACCCTCGAGATCTTCCATCACATCCCCAACAGCCAGCTCTGCATCTTCCCGGACGCCACGCACATGGTTCCGTACGATGACCCCGCGCTCTTCAACGCGACGGTGGAGCGCTTCTTCCGCGACGCCGTTCGTGAAGAAGGACCGGATCAAGGACTTCCTTGCGTCCTACGAATCGATGATGGCGTCGCTGCAGGAGAAGTAGGCGGCGGTGCAGCATGAATGCGCGGCGCCCGACATTCACAAGATGCGGCCCAACTCATAGGACTCTTTACCGCATCCCAACCGGCACGACTCACGTTCTCGCGATGACCCGTGGCGAAGCGAAGCCCGTGGTCGCGCGCCGAACAGGATGCGGGAAAGAGTTCAGTTGGACGAAGCCGCGACGCCATGGGGTTTGTATCGGAGCGGGATCGTGGCGGATACGGTCGCCAGCGGTCGGATTGAAGCCGCGACCGACGGCGGCCGGTCCGCCGCTGAAGGAGGTCGCGCGCCCCCCCGGTTCGCCCCTCCCCCGCGCCAGGGGAAACCGAGCCCTCTCCATCGTTCCCCTCTCCCATCGGAGCCCTCCTCGGTCCGTGCCTGTGGCTTCTGATCGCGTGGCGGTTAGGGGAATTCGCAGGTGGTCCTGCCGTCCGCTGGCCCCTTTTGCACTGAGGTCGCTATATCGCCACATCGCTGATCGGCGGATTGCCGTTCATCGTCGCGCGAGCGAGGGGTCGGGGGTGAGGGGCGGCGCCGCGATTACTTCGCGAACACGTCGTCACCTCGCGGGGGAGAAGTGGAATCCGCCGTCGTAGACGAAAGGGGCTGCAACCGGTTTGCGGATTCATCGTATAGGCGGTGATGTGTGGCCGATCCGGCCTCGAGAGGTACCCATGACCCGTCGCAGCGTTTCTATGGCGCCTTTGCTCGTTGCGGTCCCCTTCCTGCTGGCGGCTGCGTTCGGGTGCACGACGAAGAAGGCGCCGCCTCGGCCACCCGGAGACACGACGATCGTCTCCTTTTCGGGAGTTGAAGAGGCGTGGGTTTACAGCAAGGGCCGGGGTGTGACCGTCGCTGTCGTCGACTGGCAGTTCGACGATGATGGCCGGGCGAGCGATTTCTACGTGAGTCCGGGAACGATGATTCCCGGCGAGAGAATGGGCGATCTGAAGCCGTGGCACGGCTCCTGGATGGTGGACATCATCCACGCGGTGGCGCCCGAGGCTTCGATCATGCCGATCATCGGCCGGAGTTTGAAGAAGGGATATGGGGAGGCGCTCCCGGCCGCGATCCGCTATGCCGCGGACCATGGCGCCACGGTCGTGACCTCCAGCATGGGTCCTGTGCGTGACAGCCAGGAGTTTCGCGATGCCGTCGAATACGCGCGCGCGCGATCCTGCGTGTTCGTCAACGTACATCCGGAGGTCGTCACCGACGAGACAGGGCGAAAGCGGTACTGCCGTCGGGGCGAGTGCTCCGAGGCGATCATTCATGCGGGAATCGTCGCCGTTCCGGCGCATCCCGTGAAGCCGGACGATGCCCGCGACGTTTACGTCTGGCCGTACGATTTCGATTCGGTGCACGAAGACGGCTGGGGCTTTTCCAACGCTCCGCCGGCGGTGGGCGGCGTAATCGCTCTGATGAAGGGGACCAACCCGTCGCTTTCGCCCGCAACGATCAAGCGTCTGCTGATCGAGAGCGGTGAAATGAGGGGCGGATTCCGGGTGCTCGACGCGAGAAAGGCTGTCGCGGCGGCAGCCGATCTCTCCACGGCCCAGGCCGCGCCCCGCGAGTCGTCGTAGTGGGGGCGGGTGCCGCGACCCCGCACGGGAGAGGGCCGGCTGTCTGACATGCGCTTGCAGCCGACGCGCCCGCGCCGACGGTCTCCCGAGTGCGTTACCATTTCGCGTGCGGGCTGCGCGGCTGAAGGACGCCGCCTGCCCGTAGACGCGAAACGCATGGCGCGCGTATTCCAGGCATGATTGCTCGTGCATTTCGCGAGAGCGGCCTCGTGAAGACGGGTCTTAGCGCCGCAATCGTCATTTCCATTCTCGCCGTCGAGGGCTGTGCACAGCTTGGTCTCAGAAATCGTGTCTTACATCGAGTCGCATCACCCGACGGAACCATGGTTGCCGTTTGTCAGGAGCTTCCGCGCCTGGACGGGCCAGATTACGCGATCCGACTCGAGCATCCGAACGGCCGTGCAATTCGGCACCTTTACGAGATCGGGAAGAGCTACGCGTGCAGTGAGATCGCTTGGTCGAGCGACGGAAAGACGATCGGAATTTTGAGCCGTCATTCAGCCATCGTGAAACTCGTGGATGTCCAGTGGGCGCTCGACCATCCACGCATCGAGACGTCACACCATTCGTGGCGCGAGATCGGAGCCGGTCTCATTCCGCCGAACTCCGGACGCCAAGTCGTCGCAAGATGCCTTCGTTTCAGCGATGGCGACACTGTTGAACTGGAACTGTGTCCGCAGAGCCGTGATACCGCTCGTCGCGACGGAAACGTCACATGCTCAGAAGCGCCGGTGACACGCACAGTCGCTATTCCTCGCCCGGTGTTCGACGCGCGCCGCCACTATTCGGCCGCTCGAACGTAGATCGAGATTCGCCTGCGATCACGAAGCGAATGCCGATCCTCCTGCCTTGCACCGGCGCCGCGTTCTTTCGCAGCCCCCGCCCAGATCCCTCGCTGCGCTCGGGATGACAGCTTCGCGGGCAACTCGCGTTCAGTTAAGGCCATTGCGCCTAACAAGCGCTTGCAGCCGACGCACCGAGCTGCTGAGGGACCGCGCCGATACGATGCGATATCTGACGATCGACCACTGGGAGAGCGCAGAGCTGTTCGCGTCGTTCCGTCAGCGGTTCAGCGACGAGTTCGAGGCTCTCGACGCGCGGTTCGAGGCGATGACCTCGATGGAGAGGAGTCTCGGCAACTTCGATCTCGTGGCCTAGTCCCGGGTCAGTGCTGCTTCCTGGTCGTTCGCTTCACGTGCACGACTTTTTCTACTCGCGCGACGGTCTCTCCCTTCTCGTCGACGATGTCCGCGACGAAGGACGGCTCGGCCTTCCCGTCGCGAATCGCCGTCTCGCGGATCTCGTCGATCCGCTCCTGGCCGATCTCGAAGCGCGCCCGCACGGTCCCGACACCGGGGCGCCGGAATCGGATCGATGCCGACTTGTCCCAGACGACGAATCGCGGACCGAGATGCTCGATGAGGATCAGCGCGTAGAAGGGGTCGCACATGGAGAAGAGCGAGCCGCCGTAAGCCGTGCCGTGGTAGTTGCGGTTCCACCAATGCGGCCGCAACTCGACTTCCGCGAGCCCGCCGGCAGGATCGAGGCGCGTGATGCGGATGCCCGCGCCGAAGTAGGGCGGCCACCAGTTGATCAGCCGGAAGATCAGCCACTTTCTGATCGACTGCCAGCGGCGGCTCAGCGCCCGACGTGCGGCCATATGGGCGCGCATCATAGCGGAAGAGGCCGGGCGCCGAGTCGCCCGGAGTCGACTGCGAGATAATGGAGCGCTTCGAAGCCGGGAAGGAAGGACGGAAAGAATGGGTGGACTGGCGCCGATGGAGCTCGCGATCGTCGCATCCGTGGCTGCGGTCATCGCGCTGGCCCTCGTCATTCCCGCGGTCATGATTTGCCGGAAGGCCGGTTTCTCTCCATGGCTCGGCCTCCTCGCGGCGATTCCGATCGTCAACGTGGTCCTGCTCTGGTACGTGGCGCTCGTTCGATGGCCCTCCGGGCGCTTCGCGACGAGAAGGGAACGATGACGATGCAGGGCCCGGCGGTTCCATCAGCCGGCGCTCGGGTGACGCCGATCGTGCGGATACAATGAGCGCCGCCGAATCGGCGGAGCGCACCCCATGAAATTCTGGACGACCCCCCTCATCCTCTCTCTCGCTCTCGTTCATCCCTCCGGGCCGGCCTACGCGGCCGCCGCGGACCCGGTGCGCGCACGACACGGGATGGTGGCGTCGACGAGTCCGATCGCCTCGCAGGTCGGCGCCGACGTCATGCGAAAAGGGGGGAACGCCATCGACGCAAGCGTCGCCGTGGGCCTCGCTCTCGCGGTGACCTGGCCTTCGGCGGGGAATCTCGGCGGAGGCGGGTTTCTCCTCTACCGTTCCGCCGACGGAAGGGGCGAGATCGTCGACTACCGCGAGCGAGCGCCGCTGGCGGCGACGAAAGAGATGTACCTGGACGAGAAGGGGAACGTCGTCGAAACGCTTTCGACGGAGGGATATCTCGCGTCCGGCGTGCCGGGAACCGTCGCCGGCCTCGCGCTCGCGCACGAACGCCACGGGAAGCTGCCGTGGGCGGACCTCGTCGAGCCGGCGCGGCGCCTCGCCGCGGAAGGATTCATGGTGAGCGATCATCTCGCCCGAAGCCTCGCGGGGGAGAGGACGCGCAAGCGCCTTTCGAAGTTCCCGGAGAGCCGCCGCATTTTTCTTCGGGACGGAAAGCCGTGGCAGGCGGGCGAACGGTTCACGCAGCCGGAGCTCGCCGAGACGCTCCGGCGGATTCAGAAAGACGGCGCTCGCGAGTTTTACGAAGGGGAGACGGCGCGGCGGATCGTCGCCGAGATGGCCGCGAACGGCGGCAATCTCACCGCGCGGGACCTCGCGGAGTACGAGCCGACGATCCGGGAGCCGCTCGTCGGCTCCTATCGCGGAGTCGACATCATCACGATGCCCCCTCCCTCATCGGGCGGAATCGCTCTCATCCAGATGCTGAACATGCTCGAGCCGCACGACGTGAGGCGCATGGGCTACGGGTCGGCCGACTCGCTTCACCTTCTGGTCGAGGTCATGAAGCGCGCTTTCGCCGACCGGGCGAAATACCTCGGCGATGCCGACTTCGCGAGCGTGCCCGTGCGCGGCCTCGTCTCTCGCGAGTATGCCGGCGCTCTCGGCGCGAACATCGACCCCGAGCGAGCCACGCCGAGCCGGCTGGTGGCGGCAGGCGATCCGGCGCCGTACGAATCGCCGGAGACGACGCACTTCACGGTCGTCGACGCCGATGGGAACGTGGTCTCGAACACCTACACGCTCAACGACAGCTACGGCTCGGGCGTCACGGTCAGGGGCACGGGAATCCTCCTCAATGACGAGATGGACGATTTCACGTCCCGGCCGGGCGTTCCGAACCTGTACAAGCTCGTCCAGGGGGAGGCGAACGCCATCGAGCCGCGAAAGCGGCCGCTCTCGTCGATGACGCCCACCCTCGTCGTCCGACGAAGGAAAACCGTGGCTCGCCCTCGGCAGCCCCGGCGGCCCGACGATCATCAACACCGTGCTGCAGGTGGTCGTGAACGTCGTCGACTTCGGGATGGACGTCCAACAGGCGATCGCGGCGCCGCGCATCCACCATCAATGGCTTCCAGACGAGATTCAGTGGGAGCCGTTCGGCATCAATCCCGATTCCCGCCGGGTGCTCGAGCGCCGCGGCCACATCTTCGAGGGACGCCCCGCGGAGATGGGCGACGTGCAGGCGATCATGATCGATCCGATCACCGGGATTCGCCTCGGTGCCTCCGACCCCAGGCTCGGGGGCGCGGTGGCCGGATATTGATTTTCCGTGTCGCCTGGCGCCCGCCGCCCGTGGAGCCCGGCGAAGCAGCGGTGAACGGACGGGAGGAAGCGGACGGCATTCAGCCATGATCGACGTTCTCAGGCAGATCCGTCGTCGCTGGCGACGCCGGCGGGAAACCGAGCAGAAGATCGCGTTCCAGATCGAATGCCTGCCGGCGTATTACATGCCGGGAATCGGCCTCGGCGAGTTCGTTCAGGTCGGGAGGGAGCTCGTCGAGCTGTTGCGAAGCGAAGCGGGGCTGCGCCGCGACGACGTGGTGCTCGACCTCGGATGCGGGCTCGCGCGGTTGGCGATTCCACTTCAGCGCTACCTGACGGAGGGCGCGTACGAGGGATTCGACATCATCCCCGAGATCATTCACTGGGACGAGGTGAACATCACCGGCGTCTCGCCGCACTTCCGCTTCCGTTGCATCGACGCGGGAAGCACTTCATACAATCCCTCCGGCGTGGCTCCGGCGGCATCGGTGACTTTTCCGTACCCCGATTCTCATTTCGATTTCGCGTTCGCCACGTCGCTCTTCTCGCATCTGCTCGCGGACGCGACGCTCCGCTACTTCTCCGAAACGGCGCGCGTGCTGAAGCCGGGAGGGCGGGCCTTCCTCACGTTTTTTCTCCTCGACGACTTCGCGCGCCAGCGGGCGCGGGAGGGCACCACGACTCCGTCATTCGCCCATGCGTGGGAGCACGGACTTCTGAGCGACCCCGAGCGCCCCGAAGACGCGGTCGCATACGACGCGGAGTGGATCCTCGGTGCGCTTCGCGGCGCGGGTCTCGTTCCGCGGCTCCCGGTGCGGTGGGGAAAGTGGAACGGCCGGCCGCGGCCGCTCAGCTATCAGGACGTGGTGATCGTGGACAGGGTGGGGTGACCTGCGAGGCCGTAGGCGCTCGGCCGGCCTGACGCAGATCTGCCCTCGTGAAAGGCGCGTGCGAGGAGCGTTCCCGTGAAGCCGGCCGTCAGGTCGTGCCGTAGAATCGGTCGCTGCGATGCTCGCACTTCTGGAAAGTGAAACGATCCTCACCGAGGGATCCGTCTTCGAGCTTCTGCGGCGCGAAGGGGGAGTGGACTTCGAATCCGAGATCGCGCACGCGTCGCTGATCTACGAGGCGGGCGGCCTCGAGCGCCTCGCATCCCTTCACGCGGCCTATCTCGCGATCGGCGAAAGGCACGGGCTGCCGCTGATCGCATGGGCCGACACGTGGCGAGCGAGCGGCGAGCGGATCGCGCGCTCCCGCTGCGCGGGCGCCGACGTGAACGGCGACAATGTCCGATTTCTGCGAGAGCTCGGAGAGCGCCGCGGAGGTCGGGCGATCATCGGAGCGCTGACCGGGCCGAAGGGAGACGCTTACGATTCGCGCGAAGCGCCGTCCTTCGACGCGGCACTCCGGTATCACGAGGCGCAGATTGCCGCGCTCGCATCCGCCCGCCCCGACCTGATGGTCGCGGCGACGCTCCCTTCCTTCGAGGAAGCGAGAGCGATCGCGCGGTTGATGGGGGAGAGCGGCATCCCGTTCATGATCAGCGCGGTGCTGAGGGCGGACGGGACCATGCTCGACGGAACACCGTTCGAGGTCGCGATCGACCGGATCGAGAGCGAGGCGCGTCGGGCTCCGCTGGGGTTCTCGATCAACTGCACGCACTCCACGGCAGCGCGCGATGCGATCCGTCGATTGAGCGCGCCCGCGGCCCGGCGCGTCATCGCGCTCCAGGCGAATGCGTCGGCGCGCTCTCCCGAAGAGCTGGATGGCCTCGATCACCTGGAGACGGAAGAGCCGGAGACCTTCGCGGACGCGCTCGCGGAGCTGGGGAGGACGACGTCGCTCCGCATTCTGGGCGGGTGCTGCGGGACAAACGCGCGGCACATCGAAGCGCTCGCCGGGCGCCTCGTCAGAGCTCGATCAGCCGGAGTCGCCTGAGGACGCGAACCCAGAACGCGCTCCGAACCCGCGCGAGCTCGCTTTCCGCCGATTCCGCTCGCCGCTGCTCCTCGGCAATCCGCCGTTTGAGATCGTCGTTCTCGGCGCGGGTGGAGGCGAGGAATGCATCGCTCAAATACCCGATCCAGTGAAAGGACGCGACGCCGGTCTCGCTCACGGCTTTGATCAGAAGAGGCCCGCCGTTCGGCGCCGTCGATTGGGGGAACGGCACCGAGATCCCCCACCCGCTCCGCTCGTGACGCGGCTCGCCGGTGAAGAGCGGCACTTCGGGACGGCTGGTGAACGTGGTCGTGGACCCGATCTCGCGCCCGTCGAGGATCGCGTGAATGGATGCGGCGCGGTGCGCCGGATCGTGATGGGCCGCCCACCCGATCAGATCGAGCCTGTCGGCCTCTCTGCGGCAGACGTCGAAAAATCCGAACGGGCCCGGGTCGAAACGAGCCGCGGCCGCGCCGCGGCCGATGACGTAGATGTCCTGATAGTTGCTCAGGCCCCACGGGACGTGCGTGGCGACCGAGCCGGGGCACGTCGTCTCGATGGCGCGGCGGACGTACTCGGGGGAAACCCACGTCGATCCGTAGACGGCGCTCTCGAGGAAGCGGCTTTCGCTGTCGGGCGTGAAGGTGAATCCGTCGGGACCGCGATAATCCAGGGGCACGCTGCGGTCGTCGTGGACGCTGATGACGAGGAACCCGCCATCCTCGAGCAGGTCGTAGAGCCGCGCGAGCCAGCGGCCGAAGCGATCCGCGGGAAGGTGCGAGAAGAGCGAGTAGACGAGGATCAGGTCGAACTTCTCGGCGAGGGCGAGGTCCTCGGGCTCCATCGCCGAGAGGATGCTTCGGACGCCGATCCGGTCGCGGCAGAAGTCGACCGCCGGCTCGTCGATATCGCTCGTGACGATGCGCGAGGGGTCGTAGCGTTTCACGAGGAACCGCGTGAGGCGCCCGAATCCGGCAGCGAACTCGAGAATGCGAGGGTCGCGCGTCTCGAGTGACGCGGCCACGGCGCTCGATGCGTGGAAGCTCTCGATGCCCCGCTGAAAGTACTCGACCAGCGCCGCCTCGTGCCCCCGCTGGAGCGAAGCCGTGTACATCGTGTCGAGCGGAGAGATGAGCGTGTCGATGTCCCAGCCCGTCTCCGAGAGGAGCGCCCGGACGAGCGGCGATTGCGAGGCCTGAATCACGGCGCGGAGTATATCGGAGGCCCGACCGCGCGGGCCCGAGGGATAGAATCGCCGTGCGATGCTCTGGCTCGAGCAGTTCCAGGCCGCACAGCCCGTGGCTCATGCGATGATCGTCCTGTCGGCGGTCGCGATCGCGGGCCATGCGCTCGGCAGCATCCGAGTCCACAAGGTCTCGATCGGAGTCGCGGGCGTCCTCTTCGCCGGGATCTTCTTCGGCCAGATCGGCTTGACGATGGAGCCGGGGGCGCTCCAGTTCACGCGTGAGTTCGGCCTGATCCTGTTCGTCTATACGATCGGCATGCAGGTCGGGCGGGGCTTCTTCGCCTCGCTCCGCGCCCAGGGGCTTCCGCTGAACCTGCTCGCGACCGGCATCATCCTTCTCGGCGGCCTCATCGCGGTCGCGCTCGGCTTCGCCCTCGATCTCGACATGCCGGCGATCCTCGGCGTCCTGGCGGGAGCGACGACGAATACTCCGTCCCTCGCCGCGACCGAGCAGGCTCTCAGGCAGATCCCGGGGATCTCCGCCGTCGAGCTGCAGATGCCCGGCCTCGGATACGCCGTCGCATACCCCGGCGCGATCGCGGGGCTCATCCTCTCGATGATCCTGCTGCGCATCATCTTTCGCGTCGACGTCGACGCCGAGCGCGCCGCGCTGGAGCGAAAGGCCCGGGACGAAGCGAGACCGCCGGAGCGGATGAGCGTCCGCGTCGACAACGTGAATCTCGACGGACTTCGCCTCGCCGCCCTCCCCGGGCTCGTCGGAACTGCAGATCACCATCTCGCGGATCCGGCGCATCGGGACCGCGGAAGTCGATCGCCGCGCGGAGGACACGCGAGTCGGGATAGGGGACGTGCTGCTCGCGGTCGGCAGGCGCCGCGATCTCGAGAGCTTTCGCCTGATCGCCGGAGCGGAGGTCGATGAGGACCTCACAGCGCTTCCAGGGCCGATCTCGAGCCGGCAGCATCGTCGTGACGCGACCCGCCGTCCTTGGCAAGACGCTCGGCGACCTCGCGCTCCGCGCGGTCCACGGCGTCACGGTGACGCGCGTGACTCGATCCGATCTGCAACTGCCGGCAGACGCCGACCTCCGGTTGCAGTTCGGCGACATGCTTCAACTGGTCGGGCGGGAGGAGGACGTCGCGCGCGCTACGGACCTGCTGGGGAATTCGGCGCGCGCCCTCAACCAGACGAACCTCCTCGCGATCTTCGTCGGCATCGCTCTCGGTGTTCTCGTCGGGCTCTATCCCTTCCATCTGCCGGGCGTGCCGGTGCCGCTGCAGCCTCGGCCTCGCGGGTGGACCGCTCATCGTGGCGATCCTCATCAGCCGCATCGGGCACATCGGGCCGATCGTCTGGCACATGCCGATGACCGCGAACCTGATGCTCCGGGAGCTCGGGCTCACGCTTTTCCTCGCGTGCGTGGGTCTCGGCTCGGGAGAGCGTTTCATCGAGACGCTCGTCCGGGGGGACGGCGCGGTCTGGGTCGCCTGCGGCGCGGCGATCACCGTCATTCCGGTGCTCGCCGGCGGGGTGATCGGCCGGACCGTACTGAAGCTCGATTTCGCGAGCCTCTGCGGGATTCTCGCGGGGAGCCACACCGATCCCCCGGCGCTTTCGTTCGCGACGCAAATGAACGGGTCTGAGGCGCCAACCATAGCGTACGCAACGGTTTACCCGCTGACGATGCTGCTGCGGCTCCTGATCGCGCAGATCCTCACGATCGTCGTGGCGGGCTGAGCGCGGGGGCAACCGACCGCGACAGGCCGGGGATTCCAATACTGCCGGTTGAACTGCGATCCCCGGCGCCGCAAGCCTGTCGGCTTGGTTGCCGCGGTTCTTCGAGGGGTAGCCGGCCACCTCGCGAGGCGCCGCGGGGGACGGAAGCGGCGGAACTGGGGGAATTCCTGAGGGTTGCGGCTCCGTTCCCCTCGTACGGCCGCAGAAGCAGGAGCGGTGAAATAAGGAGCAGGGGGCTCTCGTTACTGCCCGAGCGCGGCTTGACATAGATCGAGCCGCGGGCGTATTTTGCGCCGGTTTCCCTGAACCTCAGGGGCCCCTTCCTAGTCGTCATCCATCCAGGGGATTTCGCGGCTGCGGCCGCAGTGTCGAGGAAAAGGAATGCCAACGATCAACCAGCTGGTCGCGAACGGGCGTCATGCGATCAACATCAAGACGAAGTCGCCCGCTCTGCAGTCGTCGCCGCAGCGCCGCGGCGTCTGCACGCGCGTGTACACCACGACCCCGAAGAAGCCGAACTCGGCCCTCCGGAAAGTCGCCCGCGTGCGGCTGACCAACGGAATCGAAGTCACGACCTACATTCCGGGCGTCGGTCACAACCTCCAGGAGCACTCGATCGTTCTCATCCGCGGAGGCCGCGTCAAGGACCTTCCGGGCGTGCGCTATCACGTGATCCGCGGCACGCTCGACTCGGTCGGCGTGGCGAACCGTAAGCAGGGGCGCTCGAAGTACGGCGCCAAGCGGCCGAAGTCGTAGTCAGGGACATCCGATGCCGAGAAGACGCGAAGTTCCGAAACGAGAAGTGCTCCCGGATCCGCTGTACAACAGCCAGCTGGTGACCAAGTTCATCAACTCGCTCATGTCGGACGGGAAGAAGTCGACGGCCGAGGGCATTTTTTACGGCGCGATGAAGACGGTCGAGGATCGGGCGAAAGACGATCCGCTGAAGGTCTTCAAGAAGGCGGTCGACAACGTGAAGCCGGCGCTCGAGGTCAAGAGCCGCCGCGTCGGTGGATCGAACTACCAGGTGCCGGTCGAAGTGCGGCCGGCGCGGCGTAACTCTCTGGCGATCCGCTGGCTGATCAGCTTCGCGGCCTCGCGCGGAGAGAAGACGATGGAGGACAAGCTTGCGGGCGAGATCCTCGACGCGGCCAACAACCGCGGCAACGCCATCAAGAAGCGTGAAGACACGCACGGATGGCGGAAGCGAACAAGGCGTTCGCGCATTACCGATGGTAGTATCGTAGGTCGCGGTCAGGGCACGGTCGGCCCAGCCGCGATCGGGTTTTGAGGCATCGGTGCCAGTCACCGCTGCATGGCAGTTCCCCCCGTAGCTCCGTCTCGACCGGATAACACAGGGGCCCGAAGGGTGTCTGCGGTTCCGGACCGAGCAACGGGAAACGATAAGGACAATTGAGGACGTGCGCCGTCTTTTTGTCGGGCGGCGCGGGCGGCGCATCGTGCCTGGGGCACGGCGAGCCGCTGCGCGGTGGCCGCGCGAGGCCCTTTCGGGGGCGCGTGCGGGCGAGGATTTCTGAGGAAGAAATGGCACGACAGGTATCGCTGGACAAGCAGCGCAACATCGGGATCATGGCTCACATCGACGCCGGTAAGACGACGACGACCGAGCGGGTCCTGTACTACACCGGGATCACCCACAAGATCGGCGAGGTCCATGACGGGACCGCGACGATGGACTGGATGGTCCAGGAGCAGGAGCGCGGCATCACGATCACGTCGGCGGCGACCCGTGTTTCTGGGGCGATCATCGGATCAACATCATCGACACACCGGGTCACGTCGACTTCACCGCCGAGGTGGAGCGCTCGCTCCGCGTCCTGGACGGCGCGGTCGGTGTCTTCTGCGCGGTCGGCGGCGTCGAGCCGCAGTCGGAGACCGTCTGGCGCCAGGCGGACCGGTACGGAGTTCCGCGCCTCGCGTTCGTCAACAAGATGGACCGGGTCGGCGCGAACTTCGCCGCGGTCGTCGGCCAGATCCGCGCCAAGCTCGGGAAGAACGCGGTTCCCCTCCAGATCCCGATCGGCGCCGAAGAGAAGTTCAAGGGCGTCATCGACCTGGTCGAGATGAAGGCGCTCATCTTCAAGGACGAGACCCTCGGCGCGAAGTACGAGATCGAGGACGATCCCGGCGGACCTCCGCGAGGAGGCCGAGCATGCGCGCGAGAAGATGGTCGAGGCCGATCGCCGAGCAGAACGACGAGCTCCTCGAGAAGTATCTCGCCGGCGAGCCGATCGCGACCGACGAGCTGAAGGCGGCGCTCCGCGCCGCGACGATCAACAGAATCATCACGCCGGTCCTCTGCGGGTCCGCGTTCAAGAACAAGGGCGTCCAGCCGCTCCTCGACGCGGTCGTCGACTACCTGCCGTCTCCGCTGGACATCCCGCCGATGACGGGCATCAATCCGGACTCGGACGAGACCGAGGAGCGGCTGGCGGCGGACGACGAGCCGTTCGCGGCGCTGATTTTCAAGATCATGACCGACCCGTTCGTCGGGCAGCTCGCGTTCTTCCGCGTCTACTCCGGCCACGTCGACTCGGGGACGGCGGTGCTTCAACGCGACCAAGGGCAACACCGAGCGCATCGGGCGCCTGCTCAAGATGCACGCGAACAAGCGGGAAGAGATCAAGGAAGTGTGGGCGGGCGACATCGGCGCGGCCGTCGGGCTGCGCAACGTCACGACGGGCGACACGATCTGCGACAAGGACAAGCCGATCGTCCTCGATGACGATGAACTTCCCCGAGCCGGTCATCGCGGTCGCGATCGAGCCGAAGACCAAGAGCGACCAGGAAAAGATGGGCGATCGCGCTCGGCGAAGCTCATGCAGGAAGACCCGACGTTCAAGGTCCACACGGACCCGGAGACGAACCAGACGATCATCCGCGGGATGGGCGAGCTTCACCTCGAGATCATCGTCGACCGGATGGTGCGCGAGTTCAACGTCGCCGCCAACGTCGGCAAGCCGCAGGTCGCGTATCGCGAGGCGATCACGCGCGCGAGCCAGGCGGAAGGGAAGTTCATCCGTCAGTCCGGCGGCAAGGGCCAGTACGGCCACGTCAAGATGCGCTTCGAGCCGATGACCGACGGACAAGGATTACGAGTTCGTCAACGAGATCGTCGGCGGCTCGCATCCCGCGCGAGTTCATCAAGCCGGTCGAGCAGGGCATCAAGCGAGGCGATGGAGAAGGGCGTCCTGGCCGGCTACCCGATGACGGGCATCCGCGCGATCCTCTACGACGGCTCGTACCACGACGTCGACTCATCGGAAATGGCGTTCAAGATCGCCGGATCGATGGCGTTCCAGGAAGGCGCGCAAGAGGGCCGTCCCGTCCTGCTCGAGCCGATCATGGACGTCGAAGCCGTGACGCCCGAGGAGTTCGCGGGCGACGTGATGGGCGATCTGTCGCGCCGGCGCGGAAAGATCCAGCAGATGGAAGAGCGCGGCGGGGCGAAGGTGATCCGCGCGCACGTGCCGCTGTCGGAGATGTTCGGCTACGCGACGCAGCTGCGCTCGATGTCGCCAGGGGCGCGCCAGCTACACGATGCAGTTCCATGCGTACGAGCCGGCGCCGAAGAACGTCGCCGAAGAAGTGATCGCGAAGAGTCGCAGGTTAACTCAGCAATCCGACGGCTCTCGACGGAGCCGTTAGCTGAACGAGAGCTGAAAACGGAGGTAATCCAAAATGGCCAAAGAGAAATTCGATCGCAGCAAACCGCACGTGAACATCGGCACGATCGGTCACGTCGACCACGGCAAGACCACGCTGACGGCGGCGATCACGAAGGTTCTGGCGGCGAAGGGGACGGCGAAGTTCGTCGCCTTCGATCAGATCGACAAGGCCCCCGAAGAGCGCGAGCGCGGCATCACGATCGCGACCGCGCACGTCGAGTACTCGACCGCGAAGCGCCACTACGCGCACGTCGACTGCCCGGGTCACGCCGACTACGTCAAGAACATGATCACGGGCGCCGCGCAGATGGACGGCGCGATTCTCGTCGTCTCCGCCGCCGACGGCCCGATGCCTCAGACGCGCGAGCACATCCTGCTCGCCCGTCAGGTCGGCGTTCCCTACATCGTCGTCTCCCTCAACAAGGTCGACATGGTCGACGATCCGGAGCTGCTCGACCTCGTCGAGCTGGAAGTCCGCGAGCTCCTCTCCAGCTACGAGTTCCCCGGCGACGACATCCCGATCATCCGCGTCTCCGCCCTCAAGGCGCTCGAGAGCGGCGATCCGAACTCCGAGTGGGGCAAGCAGATCATGGAGCTGATGGACGCCGTCGACACCTACATCCCGATCCCGGAGCGCGTCGATCGACAAGGAGTTCCTGATGCCGGTCGAGGACATCTTCTCGATCTCCGGCCGCGGCACCGTCGTCACGGGCCGTATCGAGCGCGGCATCGTCAAGGTCGGCGACGAAATCGAGATCGTCGGCATCCGGCCGACCGTCAAGAAGGTCGTCACCGGCGTCGAGATGTTCAGCAAGCTGCTCGACCAGGGTCAGGCGGGCGACAACGTCGGTCTCCTGCTCCGCGGCACCGAGCGGAAGGACGTCGAGCGCGGCCAGGTTCTGGCCAAGCCCGGCTCGATCACGCCGCACACGAAGTTCAAGGCCGAGGTCTACGTCCTGACGAAGGAAGAGGGCGGCCGTCACACGCCGTTCTTCAACGGCTACCGTCCGCAGTTCTACTTCCGCACGACGGACGTGACGGGCGTCGCGCACCCTGGCCGACGGCACCGAGATGGTCATGCCGGGCGACAACACGTCGCTGACGATCGAGCTGATCGCGCCGATCGCCATGGAGAAGGGTCTTCGCTTCGCAATCCGTGAGGGCGGCCGCACGGTCGGCGCCGGAACGGTCACCGACATCATCGAGTAGTCGACATTCGCGGCGGGCGCGGCTCCGGGAGCCGCGCCTCGCAGGCAGCTGGAAAAGGCACGAACGATGATGAACGAGAAGATCCGCATCCGACTGAAGGCCTACGACTACCGCGTCCTCGACCAGTCGACCTCGGAGATCGTCGACACGGCGAAGCGGACCGGAGCGAAGGTCGCCGGACCGATCCCGCTGCCGACGCAGATCTCGCGATACACCGTCCTGCGCAGCCCGCACGTGGACAAGAAATCGCGCGAGCAGTTCGAGATGCGGACGCACAAGCGGCTGCTCGACATCCTCGAGCCGACGACCCAGACCGTCGACGCGCTCATGAAGCTCGAGCTGCCCGCCGGCGTGGACGTCGAGATCAAGGCGTTCGGGAAGTACTGACCTCGAGCTCGCGAAGCGAGCGAGAGGTCGTCCTGAGGAGCGCGGAGCGCGACGAAGGACCGGCAGGGCGCGACGCGAGGGACGGCTGAGTCAGGTCCCGCGCGCCGAGAAAGACACACGAACCGGCAGGGCCGGTTCCAAGGTGAAGACGATGATTCGAAGGAATGATTGGCAAGAAGGTCGGGATGACCCAGGTGTTCGCCGAGGACGGTTCGATCGTCCCGGTGACGGTGATCCAGGCCGGTCCCTGCCTGGTGGTACAGAAGAAGACCGCCGAGAGGGACGGCTACGACGCCGTCCAGCTCGGCCTGGTCGAGAAGGTCTCGCCATCGGCGGATCACGCAGCCGATGCGGGGGCACTTCGAGAAGGCGGGCGTTCCGCCGACGTCGGACGCTCGTCGAGTTCGACGTACGAGGGCGATGCGAACGTGGGCGACAAGGTCGCTGGTCGACATCTTCCAGGCCGGGCGACGCGATCGACGTGGTCGGCCAGTCGAAGGGCAAGGGCTTCCAGGGCGTCATGAAGCGCCACAACTTCGGCGGCGGCCGCGCGACGCCACGGCTCGATGTTCCACCGCGCGCCCGGCTCGATCGGCGCTTCGGCGTTTCCTTCGCGCGTCATGAAGGGAATGCGGATGGGCGGGCGCATGGGCGGCGACCAGGTCACGGTCAAGAACCTTCGCGATCGCGAAGGTCGATGCCGGAGAACAACCTGATCTACGTTCGCGGCGCGGTCCCCGGTGGGCGGAACTCGGTCGTCGTGCTTCGTGCATTCTCGAAGAACGGAAAGCGGGGTGAGTAACCATGCCGACGATCGAAGTCAAAGACATGGAAAACAAGAAGGTCGGCTCGGTGGAGCTGCCCGAGGAGATCTTCGCGTATCCGTACAAGGAGCACCTGATTCACGAGGCGGTGCGCAACTACCTCGCCTCGCTCCGCGCCGGGAACGCACAAGACGAAGACGCGCTCGGAAGTCGCCGGATCGGGCAAGAAGCCCTTCCGCCAGAAGGGCACGGGCCGCGCGCGCCAGGGCGGCAACCGCCCGCCGATCCATCGTCACGGCGGCACGGTCTTCGGGCCGGTCCCGCGCGACTACTCGTACAAGATGAACCTCAAGGAGAAGAAGGCCGCGCTCAAGTCGGCGCTCTCCCGGAAGGTGCAAGGACGGGCGGTTCTCGTCGTGCGACGATCTGGCGCTCGACGAGCCGAAGACGAAGGCTCTGCGTCGAGCGGTTCGGCGGCCTCGGCGTGGAGGGGAAGGCGCTCTCGTCGACTCGCTGGAGAACGTGAACGCGGTCCTCGCCTCGCGGAACAACCCGCAGATGCGGATGGTCGACGCGCTGCACGTCAACGTCTACGACGTGGTCAACAGCCGCTACATCATCCTGATCCGAGTCGGCGCTGCAGAGGCTGACGGAGGTGCTGGGCTCATGAAGAACGCTAACGAGATCATCCGCCGGCCGCTCGTCACCGAGAAGAGCACGATGCATGAAGGAGACGGCGAACGTGATCGCGTTCGAAGTCGCCCGAACGCGAACAAGATTCAGGTCAAGCGCGCGGTCGAAGAGCTGTTCAAGGTGAAAGTCGACGAGGTCCGCCTCTTCAACGTGCGCGGAAAGATGAAGCGGCTGGGCCGGTTCGCCGGCAAGCCGCCGCGACTGGCGGAAGGCGTACGTGCGGCTGGAGGAAGGCGAGAAGGCGCCCGAGTTCTTCGAGGGCGTGTAAGGAATCAGGCGAGAAGCCGAAGAGGACATTATGCCTGTCAAAACATACAAGCCGACGTCGGCCGGGAATCCGGTTCCAGTTCGCACTCCGATTTCGACGGTGATCACGCAAGAGCGCCCGGAGAAGTCGCTGACGCGCGGAAAGACGAAGACCGGCGGCCGCAACAGCAAGGGCCGCATCACGTCGCGCTTCATCGGCGGCGGCCACAAGCAGAAGCTATCGCGAGATCGACTTCCGCCGCGACAAGCACGGCATGCCCGGGAAGGTCGCGACGATCGAGTACGACCCGAACCGCAGCGCGCGCATCGCGCTGATCAACTACGCGGACGGCGAGAAGCGCTACATCCTCGCTCCCGAACGGACTCACGGTCGGGCAGGCGATCATGGCCGGCCCGGACGCCGACATCATCGTCGGGCAACGCGCTGCCGCTCCTCCGAAGATCCCGATCGGAACGACGGTGCACAACGTCGAGCTGAAGGAAGGCAAGGGCGGCCAGATGGTCCGTTCGGCCGGCGCCGGCCGCGCAGCTGATGGCGCGCGAAGGCGAATGGGCGACTGCTCCGGCTTCCTTCCGGCGAGATGCGCCGGGTCCACGTCCGCTGCTACGCGACGATCGGGCAGGTCGGCAACACTCGAGCACGAGAACGTGTAGATCGGCAAGGCGGGGCGCTCGCGCCACCTCGGCCGCAAGCCGCACAACCGCGGCGTCTCGATGAACCCGGTCGACCACCCGCTGGGCGGCGGCGAAGGCAAGACCTCCGGCGGACGCCATCCGGTCACGCCGTGGGGCAAGCCGACCAAGGGTCACAAGACCCGCAACAACAAGCAGACGACGAAGTTCATCGTCAAGCGGAGAACCAAGTAGGCGGACTGCGGCCGCGATGAAGGCGGCCTGCGGCCGCCCGATGGAAACAGGGCCCCGGCCCGGAGAGAGATTGCTATGGCGCGTTCAATCAGCAAAGGACCGTTCCTCGACGACCACCTCGCGACGAAGGTCGAGGAGATGAACCGGCAGCGGGACAAGAAGGTCATCAAGACCTGGTCGCGCCGCTCGACGGTGATTCCCGAGATGGTCGGCCACACGATCGCCGTTCACAACGGGCGGAAGTTCGTCCCGATCTACATCTCCGAGAACATGGTCGGCCACAAGCTCGGCGAGTTCGCGCTGACCCGCACGTTCAAGGGGCACAGCGGCAAGAAGGTCGAGAAGTCGGTCAAGCCCGCGGGTCCGCCGCGATAGCGGCGCCGGTAGTCACGGAGAGACGACATGGAAGCGAGAGCACAGCTGAAGTACATGAAGGCGTCGCCGCAGAAGGTACGACTGGTGGTCGACCTCGTGCGCGGCAGGAAGGTCGACGAAGCGCTGGAGATCCTCCATTACACGAGGAAGACCTGCGCGCAGCGACCTCGAGAAGCTCCTCCGCTCGGCAGTGGCCAACGCGGAGAACGGAGAGGCCGCCGCCGACGTGGACGAGCTGGTGGTCTCGAAGATCTGGGTCGACGAGGGGCCGCGTGAGAAGCGGATCCAGCCGGCTCCGATGGGACGCGCGTTCCGCATTCAGAAGCGGCAGGCGCACGTGACGGTCGAGGTCAGCGATCAGGTCCTGCCCGTCGGGAAGAAGGGACGCGTCGCCGCCGAGAAGAAGGCGAAGGGCGCGACCCGCGGCAAGGCTCCCACCCGCAGCACGAAGAAGGGCGCGGCAAAAGCGTCCGGCACGAGCCGGACGCGGCAGAAATAACGGAGGCGACTTTGGGTCAGAAGGTTCATCCATACGGGTTCAGGCTCGGGTTCAACAAGACGTGGCACTCGCGCTGGTTCGCGGGCCGCGGACTACGCCGACATGCTGCATCGGGATCTGAAGCTGCGCGAGGACCTCAAGAAGCGCCTCTCGCATGCCGGGGTCTCGGAGATCGACATCGAGCGCACCGCGAACAAGATGCGGATCAACATCTACACCTCGCGCCCGGGCATCATCATCGGCCGCAAGGGTGCGGAGGTCGACAAGCTGCGCGACGAGCTGCAGAAGATGGTCGAGGGCGAGGTCTACATCAACATCCAGGAGATCCAGCGTCCCGAGCTCGACGCGCAGCTGGTGGCCGAGAACATCGCCGGCGCAGCTCGAGCGCCGCGTCGCGTTCCGCCGCGCGATGAAGAAGGCGATGGAGAGCGCGTTCCGTTTCGGCGCGAAGGGAATCAAGGTGCGCGTCGGCGGCCGCCTCAACGGCGCCGAGATCGCGCGCACCGAGTGGTATCAGGACGGACGGCTCCCGCTGCACACGCTCAAGGCCGACATCGACTACGGCCAGGGGCAGGCGCGGACGACGTACGGAGTCATCGGCGTCAAGGTGTGGATCTACAAGGGCGAGATGGCCAAGACCAAGAGCCGGCGCCGCGTGGCGTAACCGGAGACGGATCAGGGAGACCGCATCATGTTGATGCCGAAGAAAGTGAAGTTCAGAAAACAGCAGCGCGGACGCCGTCGCGGACTGGCGACGCGCGGGGCGAAGATCTCGTTCGGGGATTTCGGGCTGCAGGCGCTCGAAGCCGGGCTGGGTGACCGCCCGGCAGATCGAGGCGGCGCGTATCGCGATGACCCGGCACGTGAAGCGCGGCGGAAAGATCTGGATCCGGATCTTCCCCGACAAGCCGATCACCAAGAAGCCGCTCGAGACCCGTATGGGCAAGGGCAAAGGGGCGCCCGGAGGAGTGGGTGTGCCGTGGTCAAGCCGGCGCGCATTCTCTACGAGATGGAGGGTGTGACGCGCGAGGTCGCCGAGCAGGCGTTCCGCCTGGCGGCGCACAAGCTGCCGATCAAGACGCGCTTCGTGACGCGCGAGAGATCTGGAGGTCGCTGAGAATGACGAAGGCACGCCGAGCTGCGGGACAAGAGCGACGAACGATCTGCTGATCCGGGAGCGCGAGCTGCGCGAGCAGCTCTTCAAGCTCCGGTTTCAGAGCGCGACGGGATCGATGCGAGAACCCGCTCAAGATGCGGCAGGTCCGCCGCGAGATCGCGCGGATCCAGACGCTCCTGAACGAGAAGAAGCGGAATGCGGCATCGGCCTGAGGGCCGATCCGACCAGGAAGAGATCATGGCAACGAAAGAGAAGAATGCAGAGACGGCCGCGGACGCGAAGCAGCACAAGGGCGCAGACCAAGGTCGGCGTCGTCGTCTCGAACAAGATGCAGAAGACCGTGGTGGTCGCCGTCGAGAACCTGGTCATGCACCGATGTACCAGCAAGTACATCAAGCGCACGAACAAGTTCCTCGCGCACTGCGAGATGACCGACGTGCAACGTCGGCGACCAGGTCGTGATCGAAGAGACGCCGACCGCTCTCGAAGCGGAAACGGTGGAACGTCCGCGAGATCGTGACGCGGGCGTCATGAGCGGGTCCCGGCGGGAGAAGGAGTCAGATCATGATTCAGATGCGAACGGTTCTGAACGTCGCCGACAACACCGGCGCGAAGAAGATCGCTGCGATCAAGATGCTCGGCGGGTCGACGGCCGGCCAGTACGCGCGGATCGGCGACGTCATCACGGCCTCGGTCAAGGAAGCGGCGCCGGACGGGACGGTCAAGAAGGGCGCGGTCGTCAAGGCGGTGATCGTGCGGACGGTCAAGGAGACGCGCCGGCGCGACGGCTCCTACATCAAGTTCGACGACAACGCCGCGGTGCTGATCAACGACGCGAACGAGCCGGTCGGGCACGCGCGTGTTCGGTCCGGTCGCCCGCGAGCTGCGCGAGCGGAAGTTCATGAAGATCATCTCGCTCGCGCCCGAAGTCATCTGAGGAGAGTCACCGATGCTGGGAGCCAGAAAGAAACACAAGCCGAGCGCGGGATCGGGTCGTACCCGGATCCGCAAGAACGACGAGGTGATCGTCACCACCGGGCAAGGACCGCGGCAAGCGGGGGAAGGTCCTCCGCGTGAATCCGACCGAAGGGACGGCGATCGTCGAGCGCGTGAACTTCCTCAAGAGGCACACGCGGAAGAACCCGCAGAAGAACCAGCAGGGAGGAATCCTCGAGAGGGAAGCGCCGATCCGGCTGTCGAACCTGCAGCTCGTCTGCCCCGCCTGCGGGGAGCCGACGCGGGTCGGACGCACCGCACGGACGAGGGCGCCGTCGCGCGTCTGCGCGAAGTGCGACTCGGAGATCGGATCGAAGTAACGACACCACTGCGATTGAGCGGTCCTATTCGCGGACCGCGGCGAGGAAACGATGGCGGCAAGACTGAAAGAGCTTTACACAGAAAGAGGTCGTGGAGAAGCTCCAGCGCCGAATTCGGCATCAAGAACCTGATGGCGGTGCCGAAGGTCGAGAAGGTCGTGCTGAACATGGGCCTCGGCGAGGCCATCTCGAACACCAAGATTCTCGACACGGCCGTCGAGGAGCTCGCCACGATCGCCGGCCAGAAGCCGGTGATCACGAAGGCGAAGAAGTCGATCGCGGCCTTCAAGCTGCGCGAAGGGCGTTCCGATCGGCGCGATGGTCACCCTGCGCGGCGACCGGATGTACGAGTTCCTCGACCGGCTGATCAACATCGCGCTCCCGCGCGTCCGCGACTTCCGCGGCGTGCCGACCCGCTCGTTCGACGGGCGCGGCAACTACACGCTCGGCGTCCGCGATCACCTGATCTTCCCCGAGATCGACTACTCGAAGGTCGACAAGTCGAAGGGGATGAACATCACCATCGTCACCACCGCGAAAACCGACGAACAGGCGCGCTTCCTCCTCCGGGAGCTCGGCATGCCGTTCGCGCAGACGTCCTGAGACCAGGACCGGAGCAAGGAAACAGAGATGGCAAAGACCTCAATGATCGTCAAGGCGCAGCGGAAGCCGAAGTTCTCGAGCCGCAAGGTCAACCGCTGCAAGGTCTGTGGGCGCCCCCGCGGGTACCTGCGCAAGTTCCAGCTCTGCCGGATCTGCTTCCGGCAGCTCTCGCTCGAGGGGTACATCCCCGGCGTGACCAAGGCGAGCTGGTAACCCCAGCGGATCGAAGGAGAGACAGATGTCGATGACCGATCCTATAGCAGACATGCTGACCCGGATCCGCAACGGGATCCAGGCGCGGCACGAGCGCGTGGAGATTCCCGCCTCGAAGCTCAAGGTGGAGATCGCCCGGATCCTCAAGGACGAAGGGTTCATCAGCAATTACAAGGTCGTCGAGAAGGCGAGGTCCAGGCCGTGCTCCGCGTCTACCTGAAGTACGCGGACAACGGCGAGCCCGTGATCCACGGAATCGAGCGCCTCTCGCGGCCCGGGCGGCGCGTCTATCGCGGCAAGAAGGAGATCCCCCGGGTTCTCGGTGGGCTCGGGTCTGGCGATCGTCTCGACCTCCCGTGGTGTGATGTCGGGAAGCCAGGCCGCGCAACGACGGCGTCGGCGGCGAAGTCCTCTGCCAGGTCTGGTAAGGAGAAACTCATGTCGCGCGTAGGAAAGAAACCGATTCCGCTGCCCAAGGGCGTGGAAGTGAGCCAGCAGGAGGACGACATCGTCGTGAAGGGGCCGAAGGGTTCCGCTCAGGACGAGGCTCGATCCAGGGTCTTTCGATGAAGGTCGAGAACGGCTCGGTCGTGTTCGACCGCGCCAACGAAGAGCGGCAGACCCGCGCGTTTCACGGCCTGATGCGGGCCCTCGTGGCGAACAACGTCGCGGGCGTGAGCGAAGGCTTCCGCCGCGATCTCGAGATCATCGGCGTCGGCTACCGCGCGCGAGGTGAAGGGTCGCGAGGTCGTCTTCCAGCTCGGCTACTCGCACCCGATCCACTTCAAGATCCCCGAGGGGATCGACATCGCGGTCGAGCGAAGGCGGGCCGCGGTGACCATCACCGGCATCGACCGGCAAAGGTCGGCCAGACGGCGGCCGAGATCCGCTCGCTCCGCCTGCCCGATCCCTACAAGGGCAAAGGGATCAAGTACACGGACGAAGTCATCCGCCGCAAGGCAGGAAAGGCGGCAGGCAAATAACGGCGCGGTGCGCGCGCCGCACCGGTGAGGCGCCCGGGGCGCCTGGACCAGAGCCGGGTACACAGCCTCGGCATGAAGGAGTTCGACGATGGATCGGGCAAAAGAAAGACGGGAGGCGCGCCAGCGGGTTCGGACCCGCGTGCGCCGGAAGATCCGCGGGACGGCCGAGCGGCCGCGCCTGGCGGTGTTCAAGAGCCTGCAAGCACATCTACGTGCAGGTGATCGACGACGCGACGGGCAGGACGATCGCGGCGGCCTCGACCCTCGACGAGGGGCTCCGCGGCAAGGTCGCGGGGTCGAACGCCGCGGCGGCGAAGGCCGTCGGGGAAGCGATCGCCGAGCGCGTCAAGGGCGCCGGAGTCACGCGCGTGGTCTTCGACCGCGGCGGCTACCGGTATCACGGAAAGATCAAGGCGCTCGCGGATGCGGCGCGCGAGAAGGGTCTGGAGTTTTAGTCGCGGTCCTGAGCGGATCCGAACACGGAGGATATGGTGCAGCGTCAAGGACAGGGAGCCCCCCGCGGGGATCGTCGGAGCGATGACCGGAGCGAGAGCGGTCTGATCGACAAGGTCGTCTACATCAACCGCGTCACGAAAGTCGTCAAAGGCGGCAAGAACTTCAGCTTCAGCGCGCTCGTGGTCGTGGGCGACGGCAAGGGCCGGGTCGGTTTCGGCTCCGGAAAGGCGAAGGAAGTTCCTTCGGCGATCAGGAAGGGAATCGAGATCGCGAAAAAGAACATGGTTCCGGTGGCGATGAGCGGGACGACGATTCCGCACGCCGCGCTCGGCCACTTCGGCGCGGGCAAGGTGCTGCTCAAGCCGGCGTCCGCCGGAACGGGCGTGATCGCGGGCGGACCGGTGCGCGCGATTCTCGAGTCGGCGGGGATTCAGGACATCCTGACCAAGTCGCTCGGGACGGCGAATCCGCACAACGTCGTGAAGGCGACGTTCGACGCGCTGACCAAGCTCCACAACGCGGACGAGTACAACAAGCTGCGCGGCCAGCAGGTCGCGGAGCCGCAGCCGGAGGCGAGCGAGTAATGGCCACCCGGCAGAAGAAAGCAGACGCCAAGACGATCCAGCTCCGGCAGATTCGGAGCGGGATCGGATGCCCCGTCGAGATGCGCGAGACGCTGCGCGCGCTCGGCCTCCGCAGGATGCACCAGGTCGTCGAGCGGACGGACACCCCGGAAGTGCGCGGGATGATCGCGAAGATCCAGCACCTGGTCGAAGTCGTCGATTGAGCGGCGAGCGCCGCGTAGGCGCGAACAAGAGGAGTCGAAGCCATGGAACTGAACAATCTGAAACCGAAAAAGGGATCGCGCCACGCGAAAAAGCGCATCGGGCGCGGACCGGGATCCGGGCACGGGAAGACCGTCGGGCCGCGGTGAGAAGGGGCAGAAGTCGCGCTCCGGCTTCTCGCGCAAGCTCGGGTTCGAAGGCGGCCAGATGCCGCTGCAGCGGCGCCTTCCGAAGCGCGGGTTCACGAACATCTTCAAGAGCGAGTACGCCATCCTCAACCTCAGCGATCTCGAAGCGCGTTTCGAGACGGGCGCCACGGTCGACCGCGACGCCCTGCGCAGCGCGGGCCTCGTCCGCGGCGCGAGGAAGGTCAAGGTCCTCGGCGATGGGGATCTCACCAAGAAGCTCACGGTTCACGCGGACAAGTTCTCGAAGAGCGCCCGTGAGAAGATCGAGGCAGCTGGCGGGAGCTGCCAGGAGACCCAGTGAAACTCGTCGAAGCGATCAGGAACATCTTCGCGATTCCGGAGCTGCGCAAGCGCGTGCTCTTCACGCTCTCGCTGCTGGCCGTCTACCGCCTCGGCTCGCACGTTCCGACGCCCGGCGTCGACCCGGTGGCGCTCCAGGAGTTCTTCCGCGCGGTCAACACGGGCGTGATCGGATTCCTGAACCTGTTTTCGGGCGGCGCGCTCGAGCGGCTGTCGATCTTCTCGCTCGGGATCATGCCGTACATCTCGGCCTCGATCATCCTGCAGCTGCTCACGGTCGTCTGGCCGTATCTCGAGAGGCTCTCCAAGGAGGGTGAGCTCGGCCGCCGGAAGATCAACCAGTACACCCGGTACGGCACGATCGTCCTCTCGATCATCCAGTCGCTCGGCGTGGCCTTCTGGCTCAAGAGCCAGGCCGCTCCCGGCGGCGCGCCGCTCGTTCCCGCGAACGTGCAGGGCGCGCTCTGGGGCATCGGCTTTCCGCTGATGACCGTCCTCACGCTGACGACCGGCACCACGTTCATCATGTGGCTCGGCGAGCAGATCTCCGAGCGCGGCATCGGCAACGGCATCTCGCTCATCATCTTCGCCGGCATCGTCGTGAACCTCCCGACGGCCGCGGTGGGGCCTGTCGGAAGACATCCGCACGGGCGAGCGCGGCCTGTTCGCCGTGCTGATCCTCGTCATCTTCATGATCGCGGTCGTCGCGTTCGTCGTCTTCATGGAGCGCGCGCAGCGACGGATCCCGGTGCAGTACGCGAAGCGCGTCGTGGGCCGCAAGGTCTACGGCGGGTCGAACACGTACCTCCCGCTGCGCGTCAACACCGCCGGCGTCATCCCGGTCATCTTCGCGTCGTCGATCCTCGTGCTGCCCGCAGACGATCACGCAGATGATCAAGGCGCCCTGGGCGCAGGCGATCGCGCGGCAGGTCGCAGTGGGCGAGCCGCTCTACTACCTGCTTCAGATCTTCGGCATCATCTTCTTCTCGTTCTTCTACACCTCGATCGTCTTCAATCCGGTCGACACGGCCGACAACATGCGGAAGTACGGCGGGTTCATCCCCGGCATCCGCCCGGGACGGAAGACCTCGGACTACATCGACCGGGTGCTCACGCGGATCACGATCGTCGGCTCGCTCTATCTGGCGGCGGTCTCGCGTGCTCCCGGAGTTCCTCATCACGGGCATTCACGTGGCGCGGCTGCCGTTCGGCATCGGCGCGGCGCTCGACCGCGGGATGCCGCTCTGGTTCACGGAAGGTCATCGGGTTCCAGTTCTACTTCGGCGGCACGTCGCTGCTGATCGTGGTCGGCGTGGCGATGGACACGATCCAGCAGATCGAGTCTCAGCTCGTCATGCGCCACTACGACGGGTTCATGAAGCGCGGCCGCGTGCGCGGCCGGCGCGGTTGACAGGATTGGAGACGACGTGGCTCGGTTGATTCTTTTCGGCCCCCCGGGGAGCGGTAAGGGGACTCAGGCGAAGAAGATCGCCGACAAGCACGGCGTCCCGCACATCTCGACGGGAGACATCCTGCGGGAGGCGGTGCGGGAGGGAAGCGAGCTGGGGCGGCAGGCGGAGCCGATCATGAGCGGAGGGCGGGCTCGTTCCGGACGAACTGATGATCGGGATCATCCGGGAGCGGCTCAGGAAGCCGGACGCCCGGAAGGGATTCGTCCTCGACGGGTTCCCTCGCACGGTGCCGCAGGCGGAGAAGCTGGATGCCCTTCTGGCTGAAGGGAATGGAAAAGAGACGCCTCACGTTTTGAGCCTTCTGGTCCCGGATGAGGTGATCGTGCGCCGCATCGGCGGGCGCCGGTCATGCCCTTCCTGCGGTGCCGTCTACCACCTGGAGAGCGCTCCACCGAAGGTCGCAAGTGTCTGCGACGCCTGTGGTTCCGGTCTCACCACGCGGCCGGACGACACCGAGCAGGCCATCCGGAAACGGCTGGAAGCATTCCATCGGCAGACGATGCCGGTGGCCGAGTTTTACCGCGCGAAGGGCTGGCTTCGCGACGTCGACGGGCTGGGGTCCGTCGATGAGGTCTTTGAACGGATCGACGAGACGCTGGGCGGATGAGAGGCCCGGTCCTCAAGACCCGAAGTGAGCTGGAGATCATGGACCGCGCGAACCGCGTGGTCCTCGAGATCCTCGAGATTCTCCGCGGGATGGTTCGCCCGGGGGTGACGACGGGGCAGCTCAACGCGGTCGCCGAGGAAGAGCTGGCGCGGCGGGGAGCGAAGAGCCCCTTCAAGGGGTACGCTCCGATGGGGCTTCCCGCCGTATCCGGCGCGTGGTCTGCACCTCGGTCAACGACGTGATCGTCCACGGGATCCCGGGGCGGGAGCGGTTGCGCGAGGGGGACATCATCGGGCTCGATTTCGGGTCGATCGTGGACGGGTTCGTCGGCGACGGCGCGATCACGATCGGCGGTCGGCGAGGTTTCGGCCGAGGCGGCGAAGCCTGATGAGGGTGACGAAGGAATGTCTCGATCTCGCGATCGAGCAGATGCTCCCGGGCAGGCGGCTCGGCGACATCGGGGCGGCGGTGCAGGAGCACGCGGAGAAGGCTGGATTTCACGTCATCCGGGCGTTCGTGGGGCACGGGATCGGCCGGAAGATGCACGAGGAACCGCAGGTCCAGAACTACGGGAAGGCGCGGGCGGGGCCTGGAGTTGAGGGAGGGGATGGTGCTCGCGATCGAGCCGATGGTGTGCGAGATCGGCGAGAAGCTCGCGGCGCGGATCGAGAAGGCGGGCGCGAACGGAATGATCCAGGACATCCGGACGGACGCGGACGGGTGGACGGCGCGGACGCTCGACGGAGCGCTCGCCGCGCACTTCGAGCACTCGATCGCGATCACGGCGGACGGGCCGTGGGTGCTCGGCCTGCAGCGAGTGAAAGCGACGGCGCTCGGCCAGCGCGGATCGCTAGTAAGCGAGGTTTGGAGAGGTATGTCGAAGGAAGATGCGATCGAAGTGATGGCGACGGTTCTCGAGACCCTGCCGAACGCGATGTTCCAGGTGGAGCTGGAGAACAAGCACAAGGTCCTCGCGCACATCTCCGGCAAGATGAGGAAGCATTTCATCCGGATCCTCCCCGGGGACAAGGTGCTGGTGGAGCTCTCGCCGTACGATCTGACGCGGGGGCGGATCATCTACCGATACAAGTAGCGGGCAGAGAAGCGATCAGGCCATCGGGCGCGCCGGGAGGCGCGGTCGGGGCCGGGAGCTTCGAGGGGACGCAATGAAGGTACGTTCATCGGTCAAGCGGATCTGCCCAAGTGCAAGGTCGTCCGGCGCGAGGGCGTGATCCGGATCATCTGCGAGAATCCGAAGCACAAGCAGCGTCAGGGATGAGGCAGGATTACAGTCGCTGATTAATCAGAACGATTAACAGCAGTATTTTTGAGCCGATCGGACCAGCAGGCCGATCGCGGCAACCCGGAGGTTTAGTGGCACGTATTTCAGGAGTGGATCTTCCGCTGAACAAGCGGGTCGAGATCGGTCTGACGTACATCTACGGGATCGGTCGCTCGCGGTCGAACAAGATTCTCGAGCAGGCGAAGGTCGACCGCCACACGCGGGTGAAGGACCTGACCGAGGACGACGTCAGCAAGATCCGTCAGATCATCCAGGACGAAGGCAAGGTCGAGGGTGATCTGCGGAAGGACGTCGGGCTCGACATCAAGCGGCTGATGGAGATCAACTGCTACCGCGGCATGCGTCATCGCCGCGGTCTGCCGGTCCGCGGGCAGCGGACGCACACGAACGCCCGCACGCGGAAGGGTCCGCGCAAGGCGTCGATCGCCGGCAAGAAGAAGGCCGACGCAAGAAGTAGGCATTCGGATTAGGTCACGAGGAACAGAAAGCTATGGCACGAAGACGCAGACACCGAAGACCGAAGGCCGCGAACGCGGCGCACGTCGCGCCGGCAAGAAGCGCGAGAAGAAGAACGTCCCGCACGGCGTCGCGGCGATCGCGGCGACGTTCAACAACACGATCGTTGCGATCTCCGATCCGATGGGCAACGTGCTGTCGTGGTCGAGCGCGGGGCGGATCGGATTCAAGGGATCGCGCAAGGGCACGCCGTTCGCCGCGCAGGTGGCCGCGCAGAACGCCGCGCAGCTGGCCGCCGAGCACGGCGTCCGCTCGGTCGACGTGAAGGTCAAGGGACCGGGCGCGGGGCGCGAGTCGGCGATCCGCGCGCTCGCCGCGAGCGGGCTCGACATCAAGTCGATCAAGGACGTGACCCCGATTCCGCACAACGGCTGCCGCCCGCCCAAGCGCCGCCGCGTCTGAGCCGTTTCCGAAGTCTGTCTCACGCAGGGCGTCGCGCTCGTAGCGCGGCACTGTCCGTTCGTATGTCATCGTCTGGACAGCAGCGGCGTACCAGCAGGCGCCATGGTCGCAGGTGCAACGAAGGAGGCACGTGGCTCGTTACTCGGATCCCGTCTGTCGGCTCTGCCGCCGCGAGGGAATGAAGCTGTTCCTCAAGGGGGACCGCTGCTTCAAGGACAAGTGCGCCATCGAGCGCCGCAATTACGCTCCCGGCCAGCACGGACGGCGCCGCTCCAAGGTTCTCGGCTACGGCCTGCAGCTCCGCGAGAAGCAGAAAGTCAAGCGCATCTACGGCGTCCTGGAGGCACAGTTCCGCCTCTACTTCAAGCGCGCCGACGCGGCGCAGCGGCATCACCGGTGAGAACCTGCTCCGCCAGCTCGAGCTGCGGCTCGACAACGTCGTCTACTCCCTCGGATTCGCGGCCTCGCGCGCCCAGGCGCGCCAGCTCGTCCGCCACGGCCACATCGAAGTGAACGGCCGGAAGCTCAACATCCCCTCGTACCAGGTCCGCAAGGGCGACGTGATCTCAGGTCCGCGAAAAGAGCCGCAAGAACGATCAGATCCGCCAGGCCGTCGAGACGGCAGCCGGACGCGGCGTTCCCGCCTGGCTCCAGCTCGAGCCCGAGCAGTTCCGCGGCAGCGTGCATCGATCTTCCGAAGCGCGAAGACATCCGCCTGCCGATCCAGGAACAGCTCATCGTCGAGCTCTACTCGAAGTAACTGTCGGCACAGGCTTCAGCCGCCGGCTACCGGTGGCTGAGCGCCCCCACAGGAGGAGGCCGTCATGATGTGGTCAGATTTTCAGAAACCGAAAAAGCTCGATTACGACGCCGAGACCCTGACGCCGACCTATGGTCGGTTCGTCGCCCAGCCGTTCGAGCGCGGCTTCGGCACGACGATCGGCAATGCGCTGCGCCGCGTGCTGCTTTCCTCGATCGAGGGCGCGGCGGTCACGGCCGTTCGCGTCGAAGGGCGTGCTGCACGAGTTCTCGTCGCTGCAGGGCGTGGTCGAGGACATGACCGACGTCGTCCTCAACCTCAAGCAGATTCCCTTCAAGCTCCACGGCGGCGGCCCCAAGACCCTCTTCCTCGAGAAGAAGGGCCCGGGCGTCGTCACCGCCGCCGACATCGACGAGGATCCGGACGTCGAGATCCTCGACCCGACCGCGCACATCGCGACGCCTTTCGAAGGAAGGCTCGCTGAAGATGGAGTCGCGCCTCAGGCGCGGCCGCGGCTACGTCGTCGCCGACCGCAACGCCGACCCCGATCTTCCGCTCGGGTACATCCCGGTCGACTCGATCCACTCGCCCGTCCGCCGCGTCAACTTCCACGTCGAAGGCGCGCGCGTCGGGCAGATGACCGACTACGACCGGCTCGTGCTCGAGGTCTGGACCAACGGCGCCGTCTCCCCGCAGGAAGCGGTCGGCCTCGCCGCGCGACCTGATCGGCGATCACCTGTCGATCTTCAGCGCCTTCGAGACGGCGGCGCACGAGGAAGAGTCGGCCGAGATCCGGAAGTCGATCCGCGGCTCGCCGAGATGCTCGCGCAAGCCGATCGAGGAGCTCGACCTTTCGGTCCGCTCCGCGAACTGCCTCAAGAACGCGAACATCCGCACCCTCGGCGACCTCGTCCAGAGGACCGAGCGCGAGATGCTCTCGACCAAGAACTTCGGCCGCAAGTCGCTCGACGAGATCAAAGACGTGCTCGCCAGCCTCGGGCTGTCGTTCGGAATGGGGACGAAGGCGGCCAGCCGCGCCGAAGCGGCGCACGCCGAATAGCTGCCGACCATCGCGCGCGGCCTCCCGGAGGCCGCGCGAGCAGCCGCGGATGCCGCAGGCTCCGCGACGCCGCGCGCACGCGGCTACGAAGAAAGGCCTTACATGAGACACGGCAAGTCGTATCGCAAGCTCGGAAGGACCTCGAGCCACCGCGCCGCCCTTCTCCGCAACCAGCTCGCCTCGCTCATCGAGCACGAGCGGATCATCACCACGCTGCCGAAGGCGAAAGAGCTTCGCCCGATCGTCGAGAAGACGATCACCCTCGGCAAAGAAGACTCGCGTCCACAACCGCCGGCTCGCCGCCAGCTCGCATCCAGCGACGACGATCTCGTCAAGAAGCTGTTCGACACCTCGGGCCGCGCTTCGCGACCGTCCGGGCGGCTACACGCGCATCATCAAGCTCGGCTCCCGCCGCGGCGACGACGCCGAGATGGCGATCCTCGAGTTCGTCGATTTCCAGCTGAAGACCGCCGAGGCCGCAAGCCGGCCCGAAGGCCAAGGCCGCACCGAAGAAGAAGGCCGCCAAGGCCGAGGGCGAAAGCGCCGAGGCCGAAGAAGGCCGAAGAGAAGCCGGCGAAGAAGCCCGCCGCGAAGAAAGCCGCTCCGAAGAAGAGAGAATCGGCTCCGAAGAAGTCCGCCTCCAAGAAGGCCGCCCCGAAGAAGGGCGGAAGCCAAGGGATCGAAGCGCGGATTCGTAGTTCGCACCAGGATTGTCATACGAAGGCCCGCGGTCGTCGCGGGCCTTTTTCTTTTTGTACACCCGATCGGAAAAGGCCGGGCACGGGCGCGGGAACATCGAATCCGCTCACCCCTCACCCCTTCCCCTCTCCCCGGAACACGGTCATCCGTTTCAGCACAGCTCCCGCCGGGGAGAGGGGTAAAGTCGCGCTCGCGAGATCGATACCCCTCTCCCCGGAAGACGGTCATCCGTTTCAGCACAGCTCCCGCCGGGGAGAGGGGTTGGGATCCTGCCGCGCCGGGACGCGTTCGCGCGGATCAAGAACCCCTCTCCCCGGCGAGGGCAAAAATCCGGAAGCATCAGACGGAGCTTCCGGGGAGAGGGGAAGGGGTGAGGGGCCTTCGGTCACTTCACCAGCTTCGAGATCGCTTTGAACTCGTCGGTGCCCGACTGCACAGTCATCTCGAACAGCGCCATCTCCGTCGACGTCAGCTTCGCCCCTTCCTGCTCCATGCGACGGAGGGCGATGTCGCGGTTCTCGGGGGTGCGCGAGGAAACGGCGTCGGCGACGACGAAGACTTCGTAGCCATCCTCGAGCAGATCGACGCAGGTCTGCCAGACGCAGACGTGCGCCTCGATTCCGGCGAGGAGGATCTGCTTCCGTCTCGCTTTCGCGAGCTCGTCGGCGAACTCGGCGCATCCCCGGCTCGAGAAGCACATTTTCTCCATCGGCCGAGCGGCCGCGGCGTAGGTCTCCGCGAGGGCCTTTCTGAGCGGCTCGACCGTCTCGCCGAGGCCCTTTGAGTACTGTTCGGTCACGGCGGCGGGGACACCGAGGAGGTGACAGCCGCGGATCAGGCGGTCGATGTTGCGCTGGACGTCTTCAAAGCGGTGGATGACGGAGGCGAACTTCTCCTGGACGTCGATCACGGCGAGAAGGGCGGATTTTCTGTCGAGGCGGCGCATGGGGGGTCTCCTGAAGCGTCTGGGCGTCTGGGGTGTCCGGAGCGGTCTCTACCTTCTTGGAAGCCTTCGGCGTCCATTCGGGATCGGAATCACGTTACACCACGCGATAACGCGGAGGGCGGCCGGAGAGGACTGCGAGGACGTCCTCCGCGACCGTGCGGGCCATCTCGCTCCTGGCCTCCTCGGTCGCGCTGCCGAGGTGGGGGAGGAGGACGACGTTGTCGAGAGCGAGCAGGCGGGGCTCGACAGCCGGCTCATTCTCATAGGCGTCGAGGCCCGCCCCGGCGAGGCGGCCGTCGGTGAGCGCCTCGGGGGTGTTCGTCACCACCACGCCGGCGTCGCGGGCGGCGTCGAGGTCGATGTTGTTGACGCCGACCCCGTAGTTTCCGACGACGCGAAGGTTCGGGTTCGACTCGAGAACGCGGCGCGTGATCGGATCGGTCACCATCGCGATCACGCCGTCGGCCTCGGCCGTGATCGTGATCATGTCCTCTTCGGTGCGCGCGCTTTCGGTCGGGTAGGCGACGACCTCGAACTGCCGGCTCAGGATCGCGGTCGCGACCGGCGGGATGGCGGCTGTGATGACGACGGTCTGTTTCATAGGGGCGGTCCCTACGGCGTCGCGGCGATCCGCATCAGGTGATCCTCGAACGGCCCCTCGGGGGATTCGACGATCCTTCCGAGCTCCGCGCCGTTGCGGTAGTAGATGAACGTCGCGACCTTCTCGATGTTGCGCCCCGTCACCAGATCCTTCGGCTCGGTCTTCGCGCGGTTGATCGCGACGTACGAGATCGGAAGTGTCACGCCGTAGCTAGCCTGCAGGAGGTCCGAGATCTTGAGCAGCTTTGGCACCTCGCGCTGGCTGTCGGAGCACCACGTGCCGAGGAGGACCTCCATCCGGTCGCCCGGTCGGACGCTGGAGGCGATCGCCTCCAGCACCGAGGCGTCGGGCTCGAAGGACCCTTTCCGTTCGGCATACTCGGGAACGCTCGCCAGCAGATGCTCCGGTGTCATCGCTCCGACCTCGAGGGGAAGCGGCGGCTGCTCCACGGCGGCGACGCGTTGATCGAGCTCGGTGACGGCCCCGCCGTCGACGACGACGTCGTTGACTCCGTCCCCCCGTTCGATCGGGTCGGCGACGCCGCTCATGCCGCCGACGACGCGTCCGAAGATCGTGTAGCCGCCGTCGAGATGCGGCTGCGGCGAATGCGTGATGAAGAACTGGCTCCCGCCGGTGTCGAGGCCCGAGAGGGCCATGCCGACCGCGCCGCGCGTGTACTTCTGAAGGTTGATCTCGTCGCGGATCGAATATCCCGGCCCCCCGGACTGGTCGTTCCGAGGATCGCCGCCCTGGACGACGAAGTTCGGCACCACGCGCATGAACGTCGTTCCGTCGAAGTAGTCGCGCGCCGCGAGCTGCGCGAAGTTCCACGCGGTCATCGGCGCGTCACGCGTGAGGAGAAGGATCTGGATCTCGCCACGGCCGGTCTGGAGAACCGCGGTGTGCGTTTCGAGGGCCCATCGGGCGATTCCCACGTAATCCGCGAGGGGGCGGTCCACCGGAAGCGGCGTGTACTGCGGCCGCGGCTGCCCCGCCTTCGCGAGCCCCTCCGCCGCGAGCCGGCGAACGACGGGGTCGCGATCGGAAACGAGCGCGCGCAACACGTCGATCCGCTCGGGAAGCTCGACGGAGGCAATCGCGGTCACCGCGGCGACGCGCGCGTCATTCAAGGGATCGGCCTCCGATTCCGCGAGCTCGCGCCGGAGCGTCGCCAGCTTGTCGGCCGCCGCGAGGGACGGGGTCGCAGCGTAACGTTCGATCGCCGTGGAGCGGACGATCGGATCGGGGTCTTCGAGGGCCGCGACGATGTCGGCCGCTCTCTCGGGCAGCTCCGCGTCCGGAATCGCTCCCAGCGCCGCGGAGCGGACGGCCGGATCGGCGTCGGCGAAGAGGCGTTGTCGAATCCTCGATCCTTCCGGACCGATGGCGCCGCTCGCTTCGAGAACGCGGACCCTCACGAACCTCGCGTCGGTCTGGAGGAGGGACTCGGCGGCCGTCGTGTCGGTCGCGCCGAACTGGCGAATGAACGCCGCGGACGCGACCTCGCGCTGCCACGGGCTTCCGGAAGTGGCGAGCTCGAGCACGCGCGCCTTTGCGCCCTCATCGCTGCGGGCGAGCAGGGCCGCCGCGTCGATCGCGCTGATCCGGGTTCCCGGATCGGGGTCGCGCGTGAGCGTGAGGATCCGGCCGAGTTTCTCCGCCGGAGCCTTCTCGAAGGCGGAGCGGTCCTTGTCTGCGAGCTGCGCGAGCGCGACGAGAGCATTCGTTCGCACCCATGGGTGCCCGTCGCGGAGGATGTCGAGCAACGGCTCGATCGAGGCGGGATCGCCGATTCGCCCGAGCGCGCGCGCCGCGTAGGCGCGGGTGAGGACGTCGGGATCCGTCAGGAGGAGATGGAGGCGATCCCGCCCGGCCGCGTTGGCGCGCCGTCCCAGTGAATAGGCGGCTTCCCGTCGGATCGCCGGAGTTTCGTCCGCGAGATAGGTGGCGGCAAGCAACGAAGCCGCAGGATCCTCGAATCGGAAGAGGAAACGGATCGCGTGCGTGCGGATTCCTTCGGCGACGCCCGGCGCGGCAAACGCCGCGTAACGGTCGAGCGGCACGGACGACGGCATCTTCGAGAGCGCTTCGAGCGCTTCGGCGGCGACGCCGGCATGCTGCGGGTCCGCGGCGAACTGCAGGAGCGCGTCCACCCCGGCGGGATCGCCGATCTCGCCGAGCGCGAACGCCGCGGTTTCGCGGACTTCGTGCGCGGGATCCGCGAGGAGCGTCGAGAGGAGGCGGACCCCGGCCATGAGCTCACCCTCGTCTTTGATCCCGTTCCCGTTCTCGTCCGCGAACGTCGCCGGGCCGATCCGCCCGAGCGCGAGCGCGATCCGGCGGCGGTGCGTCGCGTTCGGATGCGCGATCCAGGCGGAGGCGAGGTTCGCGTCGAATTCGCGCCTGTCCTCGAGCCGCAGGACCGTCGCTTCCTCCTCGTTCGTCAGCGCATAGGGGGCGGCGACGATCTCGGTCCGGGGAGCCGTGACCGGAGGCGCCGCCGCCGTGCACCCCAGAAGGGTGACGAGAAGGAGGGAGAGGGCGACCTGGAGTGGTTCCATGGGCATTCTCCGAAAGAAGGGGCTTTACGAGACATTCGAGAAGTCTACCCGGAAGCGCGCGGGAAGCGCAGGCCTCGCGTTGCGGTTTCCTCCCGCATGACTGCCAGCTATCTCGCCGAACCGCAGCCGGTGCGGCATACGCGGACTCCCATCATCCTGATGGTGCTCGGGGCCGTGCTCCTGCTCGCCGGCTCGTATCTCGGTCTGTTCCGCGCCCCGACCGAAGTCTTCATGGGCGACGTCTACCGGATCTTTTACGTCCACGTCCCCACGGCTTGGAACGCGATGCTCGCGCTCACGTTCACTTTCATCGCCGCGCTGATGTTTCTGATCCGCGGCGGGTGGAAGTGGGACGCGCGCATGGAGGCCGGAATGGAAGCCGGCGTCGTCCTCTCGTTCCTCCTCTGCATGCAGGGAGCGATCTGGGCGAAGCCGACATGGGGCGTCTGGTGGGACTGGGATCCGCGCCTCACGACGATGGCGATCCTGTTGTTCGCGTTTCTCGGGATCCTCGCCCTGCGGAAATTCGTCGACGATCCGGTTCGGCGCGCCACATGGTCCGCGGTGGCGACGATCATCGCCTCCGCCGATGTTCCGATCGTTTACTATTCGGTCCGCTGGTGGAACTCGCTTCACCAGACGCAGTCGTCGCCCGAGACCGTCTCCTCGGCCTTTCACATTCCGCTGCGGATGAACGCGTTCGGGGTGCTGTTCCTGATGATCGGCTGGATCACGATCCGAACGCGGATCGCGACGAGCCGGCTGCAGCACGAGCTCGGGCCGCCTCTCGAAGACCCGGCCGCGGCGGCCGGGTCCCGGCCCGCCGGGGAAGGTGCGCGATGAGAGGCGTCATCGCGGGGGGATGGGAGTTCGTCTGGGCCGCATACACGGTGACGGCGATCGTCTTTCTGATTTACACGGGGTCGGTCCTCTCCCGCTACCGCAGGGAACGGAAGCGCGAGGGCGAGAGGCCACAGGAGCCGTAGCGCAATGACCAGTCATGGGAACCGCAACCGCTGGATCGCCGTCGGCGCCGTCGCCGTCGCCGCGATCGGATTCTTCGTGATCACGCTCGGCGGAATCGGCGAGAACCTCGTCTATTACTGGGGGCCCACCGAGATCCACGAGGCGGGGGACAAGGCGGTCGGGGCCACGATCCGTCTCGGCGGGCAGGTCGCGCCGAACTCGATCCGGAAGTCGAGCGCGTCGTCCAATCTGGAGTTCGACGTGACCGACGGCAAGGCCGTCGTCCATGTGAAGTCGACGGGGGTCCCGCCGCAGATGTTCCGCGAGGGGATCGGCGTCGTGGTCGAGGGGACGATGACGAAGAACGGCTGGTTCGAGAGTCAGCGGCTGATGGTCTCTCACGGAAACGAGTACAAGGCCCCGACGGAAGGGGAACCGAAGGACGTGAGGGAGCTGATGAAGACGACCGAGGGGCTTGCTCCCGAAGGGTCGTAGCGATGGAGCAGGTCGACTGGGTTCCAGCGCTCGTGATGCTGGGCATCGGCGTCGCCGTGGGCGCGGCGCTGATCTGGCGTTCCCGGTCGTCGAAAACGATCGCGTCGTCCGAGCGGGTCGAAGAGATCCTCGACCTCCGGGATGAGCGCGCGCGGCTCGACGCTTTGCTCGCGGAGCTGCGGGAGCTCGAGGATCTCGCCTCCGAGCGGACGCCCGAGCAGCTCGCCGCCGAGCGGCAGCGCGCTCGAAATCGAAGCGGCGCGCGCGTTGCGCGACATGGAGCTGGGGGAAGGAGTGCCGGCCCGCGCCGCCGACGCGGTCGAAGCGCTTCCGGCGACCGAGTCCTCGCGCCCTGCGAGCCCGCTCCGGGGGTTCCTCTGGGGAACCGGGGCGGTCGTCGCGGTGGGCGCCCTTCTCTTTTTCGTGATGGAAGCGACCTCGGACCGCTCGGCTGGCGAGTCTCCGACCGGCGGAATGGGGTCGGGCGCTCCGTCGTCCGAAGGGATGATCGATGTCGACGCGCTCAGGAAAGCGGTCGACGACGATCCCACCGATACCGCGGCGCGCCTCGATCTCGCGCGGGCGCTCCTGATCGCACGCGATTTCCAGGGGGTCATCGAGCAAACGGACGTGGTGCTTCGCGAGTCGCCCGACGAGCCGCGCGCGCTCAGCTATCAGGCCGTCGTGCGCGTTTCGCGCGGGGAGGCCGACAAGGCGCTCGACATGGCGCAGAGGGCGGTCGGAACCGGCGGCGACGACATCGAGACGTGGGTCTATCTCGCGATCGTCCATGCGCAGAGAGGGGAAGGTTCGGCGGCCGTGACCGTGCTCGAGAAAGCGATGGAGCGGTTTCCGAGCGAGGCTCCCGCCCTGCAGGCGCTTCTGGGCGAGCTCCGCGGAACCGCTCCGGAAGTCGCGGCTCCGCCGCAGCCGCAGGTGCCGCCGGACGGCGTGCTCGTCGAAGTCCAGGTCGATCCCGCGGCGGGGAACCGGAGCGGGACGCTCTTCGTCTTCGCGCGTCCCGCGGGGGTCTCGGGCGGCGATCCGGTTGCCGTGCGGAGAAGCAGCGCGGAAGGGTTCCCGGTCACGATCGGCCTTCTCCCCGGCGACTCGATGACGGGAGCGCTCCCGGAGGCGATGAGGATCGACGTTCGGCTCGATGCGGACGGCGATCCGGCAACGGTGAGCGCGGGAGACCTGGCCGGCACCATCGACGGCGCGCGCGGTGGGACGGCGGTGCGCGTCGTGCTGAAAGCGCCATAGGGATGGCGGCCGCGGACGCCTAGCCGTTTCTCCCCGAGATCCCTCCCGATACGATCACCGCCATCACCTGGGCGCTGTCTGCGTCGATGGGCTGGACGCGGTGCGGTGGGACGAGGAGGAGATTGCCCGCGATGTTGTACGACTGCGGGAAATAGACGGCGACGAGGTCCGAACCGGGGAGAAACTCGATCGACTCGCGGGTGACGAACCCGAGGGCCTTGATCTGGCCGAGCTCGGTGAGGTCGACGACGACGGGGCGATTGAACTTCCGACGGTCGCCCACGAACGCCTCGACGAGGTCCTTGATCGCCATGTAGATGATCTTGACGAGGGGCGCGCGGACGAAGATCTGCTCGGTCCAGTGAAAGAAGGTCCTGCCGATCACGTTGCCGGCGAGGATGCCGACCCGAAGGATGAGCGCGAGCGTGACGGCGAGGCCGGCGCCGGGCCAGGGGATGCCGAGCCAGCGGTCGATCGTGATGATCGTGGCCCAGATCAGCCATGCGGTCGCGGTGATCGGCACGACGATCGCGAGGCCGCGCAGGAAGTTCTTGATTAGAAAGTTCATCGATGCGCTCCAGGGCCCATTCTCGCACCGCAGGTGTCATTCCGAGCGCAGCGAGGAACTGGGCGGGGGTGCGGTGCGCAAACGCGACCTGTGCACCACCCGCCCGCCCGAGATCCTCGCTCACGTCGGGATGACACGCGCGGAAACCTCGGCGCTTGGCACCCTCGCGGAATCGTGCTAGAAGATCCCGTTCGCCCGCCGTTTTCCAGCGCGCGGGATCCCGCGAAAGGCAGACCAGATGCGTTACCTCGTCACCGGCGGCGCCGGCTTCATCGGATCGAATTTCATCCGGTTCCTCTTCGACAAGTACGGCAGCGACGCGCAGGTCCTCAACCTCGACAAGCTGACCTATGCGGGCATCCGCGAGAACCTCGCCGAGTTCGAAGGGAAGCCGAATTACAGGTTCCTTCAGGGAGACATCGCGAAGCCGGAGGATGTGGCGGAGGCGTATCGCGGGGTCGACGGGTCGGGAATCGACGTCGTCGTGAATTTCGCGGCGGAGACGCACGTCGACCGTTCGCTCATGGAGGCCGGGACGTTCATCGAGACCGACGTCCACGGAGTCCTGGTCCTGCTCGAAGAGGCGCGCAAGCACGCGCCGGATCTGAAGAAGTTCGTCCAGATCTCGACCGATGAAGTCTACGGCTCGATCGAGAGCGGCTCGTTCGGCGAAACGCGATCCGCTCGAGCCGCGGAATCCCTACTCCGCCTCGAAGGCGGGGGGGATCGGATGGCGTATGCGTACGCCCAGACGTACGGAATGCCGGTGGTCATCACCCGCGCGTCCAACAACTTCGGCCCCTTCCAGTATCCGGAGAAGCTCATCCCGCTGTTCGTGACGAACGCGATCGACGACAAGCCCCTGCCGCTCTATGGCGACGGCAAGAACATTCGCGACTGGTTGTGGGTCGAGGATCACTGCGCCGCGGTGGACTTTCTGGTCGAGAAGGGGGAGCGGGGAGAGGTCTACAACATGGGCGGCGGCAACGAGAGGGAGAACCGCGACATCACGGGTCAGATCCTCGAGATCCTCGGCAAGCCGGAGTCGCTGATCAAGCGGGTCGCGGATCGGCAGGGCCACGACCGCCGCTATTCGCTGGACGGCTCGAAGCTGGCCCGTCTCGGCTTCGCGCCGAAGACGAACTTCGAAGAGGCGCTGCGCAGGACCGTCCAGTGGTACCTCGACAACGAGCCGTGGTGGCGGGCGATCAAGGAGAAGAGCGCCGAGTACCACGCGTACTACGCGAAGCAGTACGGGGGGCCGTAGGGGCACCCTCCGGGCGTCCGGACCTCCGGATCGCGAATCCAGAATCCGGGCGCGCGCAGCGCGCCCCTACAGTTGCGGCTTGAGGAGATCGGCGGCGCTCTCTTTCGCGCGCGCGAACCAGGAGCGGCGGCGCCAGGCGCTCAGCCGGATTTCGACCGAGCGCGCGAGATCTTTCTCGAACATCGCATCCATCTCCGCCGCGACGCCCGCGTCGTAGATCCCCACGTTCACTTCATCGTTGAGGCGGAAGCTCCGCGCGTCGAAATTCGACGAGCCCACGGTCGTCCAGAGCCCGTCGACGACCATCGCCTTCGCGTGGATCATCGTCCCCTGATACTCGAAGATCTTCACGCCGCGGCGAAGGAGGCGGTCGTAGTTCCAGCGGCTCGCCTGCCGCACGATGGGGACGTCGCTCCATTGTCCCGGAACGACCACGCGCACCTCGACTCCACGGCGCACCGCCCCTTCGAGGGCCCGGATCGCGTCCGCGTCGGGGATGAAGTAGGCGTTCGTGATCGAGACGTTATGCTTCGCGCTCGTGAGGGCGAGACCGTAGAAGAGCTTCACCGCGGAAACGCCTTCGGACGGAGACGATTTCATGACGTGGACCGGGACGGTCCCCGCCGGCTCGACCTTCGGGAAGTAGTCGAATCCCGTCGGAATGAGGCCGCCGGCCTTGATCCAGTTGTCCATGAAGGCGTATTGCATCTGCGTCACGGCCGGACCTTCGATTCGGACCTGCGTCTCGCGCCAGTGATCGGGCGCGTCGGCGTCCCCCAGCCACTCGTCGGCGATTCCGACGCCGCCCGTGAAGCCGACGCGCCCGTCGACGATGAGCAGCTTCCGGTGCGTCCGGTGGTTGATGCGCGAGAGCGTGTACCAGCGCAGCGGGTGGTACCAGAGGATCTCGATCCCGTTCTTCTGCAGGAACTCGATCAGGCTCGGAGACATCTTCGCGGAGCCGACCGCGTCGAGAATCAGCTTCACCTCCACGCCGCCACGGGACTTCTCGGCGAGCGCCTCAGCGAAGACCCGCGCGATCTCCCCATCCCAGTAGATGTAGGTCTCCATGGTGATGGAGCGCTTCGCGGAGCGGATCGCCGCGAGCATCGAAGGAAAGATCTCCACCCCGTTCTCGCAGGATCTCGACGCTGTTCCCATCCTGAAGGGGCGAGCCGGTCAGCGCGTGCATCGTCTGGAGAAAAGCTTCCTCGTCGATCCCGAACTGGTGCTTGATCCGGTACTCCATGGGGTTCTTGCGGCGGATCAGCGGGAGCGCAGAACGGATCGGATACGGCGGGTAGCGTCTTCGAAACATCAGATCAGACTCCGATCGGCCAGAAGCCACGCGAGAAGCGTGATCGCGATGACGATCGCGAGGAGCCCGAGAATCGCGAAGAACCCGAACAGGAGGAGGACGGCGAGGATGAGGTGGGAGGCCGTGCGCGGCGGCCGCGTGCGGTCCCGGTTGCGGATCAGCAGGTCGATGTTGCCGAGGTTCTCCTTGAAGAGGATGTCCGTGATGTCGCCGAAGATCGGAATCGCCCCGACGAGGACGTCGACGACCACGTTGGCGATCATGCGGAAGAGCTTGCGCGCCGGGACGCGATGGCGGAACGCTCCGATGATGATCCAGGAGGAGAGGAATGCGCCGACGGCATCGCCCACGCCCGGCACGAAGCCGATCGCGGCGGAAATGCCGATCCGCTTGCGGGTGCCGGGGATCGCCACGGCGGCGTCCAGGAGCCAGGCGAGGTGCCGGAGCGCGGCGAGATCCGCCGGGAGAGTCTCCTCCGGTTCCACGATTTCGGGAATCAGGGGGGTGTCGGACGATTTCACGGGTTCGGCCAATGCAAACGGCAGGTCAGCGGGTTGATCCGGAGGAATCGAGTACGATTTATGCTTTCCTGCTGGCGAGCTTAACCGATGGAACGTCCGGAGCGTAAAGAGGAAGGGGCGGAGCCGAGGCTCCGGCGGCTGGACCGTCTCCGCGCCACGGGGCGGTGGGTCTCGCAGATCTGGACCGACGAAGCGGTCCAGGTGTACCGCCGGACGACCGCGGGAAAACGGAAGGCGCGGGTCCGCGTCGTTCACGTGTTCCTGTTTCTCCGCGAGCTCTATCGCGAGTTCTGGAACGCGGAGATCACCTCGCGCGCCGCGTCGCTCGCGTACACGACGCTGCTCTCGATCATTCCCCTTCTCGTGGTGTTCTCCCAGCGCCTCGGCGCCTGGTTTTCGGGCACCGTGCCTCAGTTCGGGGCCCGGCTCGATCAGTTCCTCAATCTGGTCATTCCGTACGAGTCGACGCAGCTCGCGAACCACATCACGAAGTTCATGGAAAACGCCGGCGCGGCTTCCGGGCTCGGCGGCGTGTTCTTTCTGCTGATCGCCTTCCGGCTTTTCATGGCGGTCGAAGGCGCCGTGAACCAGATATGGAAGGTCGAAATGGTGCGCGGCTACCGGCCGCGCCTCCGCGCCTTCACGATGCTCTTCTTCTGGGGGCCGCTCCTGATCGGGATCTCGTTTACCGCGCTCGCCTCGGCGGAAACCAACCGCTTCACGAGCGGGATCATCTACAACCGCGCTCTCGCTACCGTTTTCCCGCTGCTCGTCCTCTTCGTGGGCTTCACCATGCTGTTCTGGCTCGTCCCGGCGACCCACGTGAAACTCAAGTCGGCCGCGATCGGCGCGCTCGTCGCGGCGCTCGCGTTCGAGGCGGTCCGCGGCGGGTTCAATCTCTACGCGACGGCGCTCTTCGCCGGGAATATGAACGTCATCTATGGGACGCTCGGATTGTTCGTCGTCTTTCTCGTGGGGATCGAGCTCCTCTGGGTCGTCATTCTTCTCGGCGTCGCCGTGAGCTACGTCTATCAGAACCTGCAGGGGATCCTGCGCGCCTCCGAACAACAGCTGCAGGACCGTCCGACGTTCGATCTCTATTTCGCGCTTCGCGCGATGCTGGAGATCGCGCGGAGATTCGAGCAGCGAGAGGAGGCGCCCTCGTCCTACCGTCTCGCGGCAGAATGCGGCGCGACGGACGCGCAGATGCTCCGGATCCTCCGAAAGCTCGAGAAGGGGGGGCTCGTGAAGGAGATCGGAGGCGATTGGGCCGGATACGTCCCCGGCGGCGATGCGTTCCGGATCACGGTCGAGGAGGTCATCCGGGAGATGGAGGGAGGAACGCGCGAGATCCCCGTCGCTTCGGATGAGGAGGACGCGGTTCGGGAGTCGATCGACGGAGTTTTTCAGATGGTCCGCAGCTGCACGCGCGACGCTCTCGATCGCGTGAGCATCGGGCAGATGGCGCGGGACCTGTATGGCCCGCGACAGCCGGGCGAGCCGGTCGAGGCAGGCGAGTAGCGCGAGCGTGGGCGCCGCAGGGTCCGCGCGAAAACCGCGGGACCTGGGCGAAGACGCCGGGTCGCTTCATCTTTCTCTTCGCTGCCGCGCCGCGCGGATTCGCCGCGACGCTTCGTAGGCCACGGTCGCGGCAACCACCCAGACGAGGCCCGCGGTGATCCCGGCGACGACGTCCGTGATCCAGTGCACGCCGAGGTAGATGCGGGAGAGGCTGATGGCGAGAACGGTGGAGATCGCGAGAGCGAGGGCGGCGCTCCGTTCGCGCCATGCTCCGGACTGGCGGAGCGCGAGGTAACTGAGCGCTCCGAACACGATCGTCGATCCCATGGCGTGCCCGCTCGGAAACGAGTAGCCCGTCGCGGTGCGAATGGCCTCGGCGAGATCGGGGCGCTGACGGACGAAGTACGCCTTGAGGAGCGTATTGAGCGCTCCTCCGAGGGCCGAGGTGAGGCCCAGATAGAGGGCCCACCGGTAGCGGCCGCGCACCGCCAGAGCCGGCGCCGATCACGGCGACGATCGCGCCGAGGGCCACGGGGGTTCCGAGGAGAGTGAAGAACGTGAAGAACCACGTGGCGCCGCTGCTGCGGTAGAGGCGGCTCATCGTCCAGAACCAGGAGTCGGCCGCCTGAGCGAGGGCGCTCTGTTCGTTCATCGCCTCGACGATGCCGACGAAGACGTCGGCTGCCAGGAACGACACGACGGCGCCTCCCGCGACGATGAGGATGACGGGAAGGTAGGTCCGATAGCGCCGGAAGCGCCGGTCGAAGCGTTCCTCGAGCGAGGCGAAGCGGGGGCTGCGGGAGGCGAGCGCGAGGGTGAAACGCCATGCGGCGACGATCGCGGCACGGATCGCGGGAACGAGGTAGTGGATCGCCAGCCAGAGGCCGAAGGCGAACGCGAGGAAGAGAACGACTGGCGCGGCGAGCATGCGAGTCTAGGAGTCTGGGTGTCTGTGAGTCTGGGAGTCGGTCTCGAGTCTTCGAGTCGGGCGTCGGGATACGAGCCGGATTGAGGCCAGGTCGGAGTTCCGGGCGTGAACCCTGGACGCGCAGACGCCCAGACCGACTCCTAGACCCCTGGACGCCTAGACCCCTGGACTCAGAACCCCCCCGACATGTACTTCCACTGAACGATCTTGTCGTTGATCTCGCGCAGGCGGTGGCTGATCATCCGGCAGAGGAGCGAGAGGAACTGGAGCGCGGCATGCGGGTCCATCGCGAGGACCTCGCGCAGGGTGGCGCGGTCGATCGAAAGCACGGTCGCGTCGGTCTCGTGGGCTTTCGCATCGGCGGAGCGCGGCTTGTCGTCGATGAGCGCCATCTCGCCGAAGAAGTCGCCGCGGTCGAGCACCGCGAGGGCCTCCTCGCCGACTCCGGGAATGAACTTCGAGATTCGCACCCGCCCGTCGAGGACGATGAAGAGCTTGTCGCCCCTTTCTCCCTCGCGGAAGACGACCGAGCCGGCGCGGAATTTCTCCTCCGCGGAGAAGGTCGCGAGCAGCTTCATCTCCGCGGCCGAGAGGCCGCGCTCGCGGAAGAGGCCGACCTTGTCCTCCGAGGTGACGCGCACCTGCTGCGTCTCGCGCTTCGCTTCCCCGCGCTTGCGGGTCGCCTTCGCGCCCTCCTCCTGAAAGAATGACTTGAGCTGCTCGTTCGCGTCGCGCACCTTCTGGCTGAGCGAGCGCCAGAACGCCCAGTGGAGGCCGACGGCGAGACCGGGGTAGTCTTCCATCGCGAGGTCGACGGCGCTGAACGAGAAGCTGTAGCAGGTGGAGGGTCCGGAAGCGAGGGCGTCGCTCGATCGGACCGTGCGGTCGATGAAATTCATCTCGCCGAAGACTTCGTCGGGGCGGATGGCGGCGAGGTGCTGCGGTCCGAACGGCGTTTCCTTCTGAATCGCGATCGAGCCCTTCTTGAGGACGTAAAAGTCCATCGAGCGGTCGTTCTCGCGAAAGAGGAAATCGCCGTCCGCGAGATCGCGGAGCTTGACGGCGCGCGAGATCCGGAGAAGGTGCTCGTCGGCGAGCTTCTCGAAGACATCGAGCTTGCGGAGCTCCCCGGCGACCGCCTGAGAGACGCGCCGCCGTTCCCCGTCGCGGGAGATCTTGACGGCGATCCGCTCCATCGCTTCGCGGCGCTCGCTCTTGAGCAGAGTTTCCTTGCGGAGCTCCAGAGTCTCGGTGTTCGCCTGGAGCGTGCCCACCCGCGTGTGGATCCGCGGCGTTCAGCGCCTGGGTGTCGAGCTCGAGCACCTTCTTGACCGTGTTGATCATCCGGCGCAACGACTCCGACTCGATCCCCCTTCTGCGAGGTGGAGAGGAGAAACGCGTCGGTGAACTCCTCGAGCGAACGATCGAACTCCTTGAGCTCGAAGAAGACTCTTCCCGAGAGCTCCGCGAGCTCGCGATCGAACGGGTTGAGGCTGCGGGCCTGCTCGATCTCCTGCCGCGCGAGCTCCCATTCCCCTTCGCCGAAATACGCCTTCGCGAGGACGAACCAGGGAGCGTAGTCGTTCGGAGCTTTCAGCTTCGCCAGCTCGAGCAGCTCGATCGCCTTGCTGCTCTGGTCCTTCGCCATGTAGAACTCGGCGAGGCCGACGTACTGTCCGGCGTCGATCACGTCGCGGGCGGCCTCGAGAAGGAGCTTCTCGCCGGAGATGGCTCCAGCGGCTCGCCTCGGCCTGCTGCTTCGCCGTCGCGAGCTGCGAGAGGCGGATCTTGATCGCCGCCGACCCGGGCCGCAGTTTCGACGCCATCTCGTACAGATGGATCGCCTCGTCGAACATCCCCTGCTCGGAATAGCGGCGCGCGAGGAGCACGAGGTCGTCGTACTCGATCGGGATCGAATCGTCGCCTGGGGCGACCTTCGAGCGGCGGCGGGCGGGCTGTTCGCTCATCGGGGCGGGGCTATTATACGGCCCGCCCCTTCTCGGAGTCGTCAGGAGGAAGTAGTCAGGGATCAGGGAGATGCGCCACTTCTGGATCACCCTTCTTTTGGCTGCCGTCGCGAGCGCCGCCATCGCGCCCGGCGGGTTCCGGTACGCCGTTCCCGGGTGGCGATTCGAGTTTCCGCGGGACCATGGCGCGCACGAAGAGTTCCAGACCGAGTGGTGGTACTACACGGGCCACCTCCGATCGGAGAACGGACGGCGGTACGGCTTCGAGCTGACGTTCTTCCGCGTGGGCGTCCGAGCGAACGCGCCGCGCGCGAACGCCTGGGATCTGCGCGACCTCGCCCTGGCGCACTTCGCGATCAGCGACATCGACGGTCGAACATTCGCGTTCCACGAGAAAGGTCAGCCGGATGAGCCCCTTCACGGCCGCCGCGCGCGACCGGGCGGCTCGATCTGTTCAACGAAGGGTGGAGCGCCGTCGAGCTTCCCGACGGAACGTGGCGGATCCGAGCCGCGGCGGAGGGGGACGCTCTCGACCTCGTGCTGCGGACGGTCAAGCCTCCGGCGGTACACGGCATGGACGGCGTCAGCGTGAAAGGGTCGGAAGAGAGGAGCCGCGTCGCACTACTACTCGATGACGCGCCTTCTCGCCCGGGGAACGATCCGCGCTGGCGGCGACGCTCTTCGCTGCACCGGCCAGGCGTGGATGGATCACGAGTTCAGCACGTCCATTCTGGGACGGGAGCAGGAAGGATGGGACTGGTTCTCGCTCCAGTTCGACGACGGCACGGAGCTGATGCTCTATCAGATGAGGAATCGCGACGGTTCGATCGATCGCGCGTCCTCCGGAAGCCGGATCGACAGGCAGGGGCGCGTCGAGCTCCTTCGCTCGGGCGACTATGCGATCGAGCCGCTCGGAACGTGGCGATCGCCCAAAAGCGGCGGCGTCTATCCGATGGGATGGCGAATCTCCGTCCCGCGCATGGCGATGACTCTCGAGGTCGGGGCGGAGATGAAAGACCAGGAGCTCGTCACGGCGTCCTCGACCGGCGTCGCGTACTGGGAAGGCGCCGTGACAGCGCGCGGAGCGTCCCGCGGGATCGCGGTGTCGGCGAAGGGGTACGTCGAGATGACGGGCTATGCGGCGCCGTTCCGGTTGCGAGGCCAGTAGGGCCGCACAGCGTGCGGCCGTTCTTTCGATCTGCCGGTACGAAGGTCCGGGCGCCCGCAGGGCGCCCCTACGGCGTGGCGGCGATCCCCCGCCTCGTGACGTAATAGGTGGCGAAGCTGCCGAGCCAGTGCCCACCCTCGTAGTGCTCCGCGGAAACCGCGTTGATTCCGGATTCTCCGTGAGCGTGCGAGGTGGCGCGGAGGGACGCGACGCGCGGGTCGTTCGCCGGCAGGCGCGAGGCGATCCCCTCGAGCATCCAGGCGCGGCTCAGATTCAGGCCGTCGAGGTGGACGAGCTTCCCGTCGGTCGGATCGGTCACGACGGCCGGCGCGAGCCAGCTCGAGGATCCGTCGATCGAGATCGTGGGGAGAAACGGGCCGAGCCAGGCGGCGAACTCCTCCGGCGAGAGAACGCGGCGCACGGCGTCCGCTTCCGCCAGGCAGGGAGAGACGAAGTCCTCTCCCGACGGCTCGTACGCCAGAGGGCAGGCGCGATCCGCGAGGTAGAACGCGCGGATCCTGCTCTCGAGGAGCGCGGCGAAATCCTCATCGCCGCTCGAGCGCGCCCAGTCGAGCATGAGGCCGACGGCGAACGCGGTCTGCGAGTGCTCGCCCGAACGGACCGGGTGGGAGAGCTTCGGGAGCCAGGTCGTCGCCCGGCTCACGACCGCCTTCTCGAGTGGCGCGAGGTTCGCGGCCCATCGCTTCGCGTCGGGATCGTCCCACTCGCGGAGCTCCTGGCCGAGCTGGAGCAGCCATGCCAGGCCGTACGGCCGCTCGAAGCTCGCGCGCCCTTCGCCTTCGAAGTACGCCACCTCCGCCCGGACGTTCGCGGGCGTGAGGGTTCGATCGAGCGCTTTTCGCGCCGCGGCCGCAAACGGAGCCTCACCGTCGAGCCGCGCCATGCGCGCCAGGAGCCAGTGTCCATGGACCGCGGAATGCCAGTCGAAGCATCCGTAGAAGGAAGGGGTGAGCTCGCGAGGCGGCTTCACGTCGCCGTCCGAGCCGAGCACGTGCGCGATCTTGTTCGGGTACTCCTGATGGACGCACTGCAGCGCCAGCGACGAAAAGCGCGCGGCGAGCTCGCGGTCGAGATCCGCGGCGGCGAGCGGGGAGGCGAGGAGGGCGGCGAGGAAAATGGCGAGGAGGATGGCTCGTTTCATGATGCTGAGCTTACTCTCTCGATTGCAATCTGCAATTCGCGATGCCTCTCATTCTCCCTTGATCTCGCTCGCCATGCGCACGCCTTGCGCGAGGCGCGCGGGGAGGAGTCCGGCGCCGATCGTGGCCGCGAGCGTGGCGAGGAGCGAGAGGGTGACGATCCCCCAGGGCGGATCGAACTCGATCGTCCAGCCGAACGACTGCCGATTGATGACGAAGATGAGAATCCAGGACAGGATCCAGCCGGAGACGATTCCGAGCAGGGTCGAGGCGAGGCCGATGACCGACGCCTCGAGCACGATCATCGCTCCGATCTCGCTCCTGTCCATGCCGAGGACGCGAAGGAGCGCGATCTCGCGGCGCCGTTCGAGGATGAGGGCGGTCAGGGTATTCACGATTCCGAGGACGGCCACGGCGAGCGCGACGGCGAGCAGCGCCCAGGTGATGAGGAACGTCTGGTCGAAGATGCGCATCACTTCCCGCCGGATGGTGGCGTTCGTGAAGACGAACGCCCGGTATCGCGCGGCGATCCGCGCCTCGATCGCCCGCCTTCCTTCCTCCGCGCCCACGCCGGGAGCGAGGAAGACCGCGATCGTATTGCTTCCTTCGTCGTCGAAGAGCTGGACCCAGAGAGAGCGGTCCATGACGGCGACGCCCCGCTCGTTCGAGTAGTCCCGATAGATGCCGGCGATCGGGAACCGTCGAGGGCCGCCCGGCGTGGGCAGGGACACCACGTCGCCGACGCGCAGGCGATGCTTGAGCGCGAGCGTCTCCGACACGAGCACGCCACGGAGGCGGATCGCCGTCCGGAGCGCCTCGCGGTGAGAGCGCGGCTCGATCATGGGGAGCGATCCGAAGCGCTGCGAGACCTGGAAGTCTCCGCTGCCGACCGTGATCAGCGAATCGCGCCACACGACTTCGCGCCCGCGGAAGCGGTCGATCGCGGCCACTTCGGGCATCGCGGCCAGCTCGCGCGCGAGCTCCGGCGGCAGGGTCGTCGTCGCCGCGTTCGAGAGCCGCGCGGCCGGGCGCACCCAGAGGTCGGACTGAACGGTCTGGCCGACCCACGCGTCGACCGTGTCGCGGAAACTGCCGATCATGATCGCGACCGAGACCATCATCGCGATCGCCGTGGTCAGCGCGGCGGTAGCGATCGCGGTCCGCCGGAGCGATGCCGGGACGGAGGCCGCCGCGAGCGTTCCGACCACGCCGAAGAGGGCGGCGAACGGCCGGCCGAGGGCTCTCGAGGCTGCGTGCAGCGACAGAGGCGCCGCGAGCGAGAACGCGGCGATCACCAGGATGACCGCGCCGTAACCCCAGACGGGGATCCCATCGACGGGCGGGAGGCGCGTCAGTGCCCACGCGCCGGCGAGCAGGAGTCCGGCGGCGAGCGCGAATCGGACCGCGCGCGCGATCGCGATCCTCTGATAGATCCCGGGGCGGATCAGCGCGCTCGGTCGGACGCGCGCCGCCTCCCACGCGGGCTGGAGGGCCGCTGCGATCGAGACCGCGGTTCCGATCGCGATCGCGACCAGCGCGAGGCCGCCGGTCAGGCGCGCCTCCGACGGAGCGGAGGCGACGTAGAGCTGATTGATCGTCGCGCCGACGAGATCGAGCGCGCCGCGCGCGAGAAGAAATCCGAGGCCCACGCCGACGGCCGATCCGACGAGGCCGAAGACGGCGCCCTCGCCGACGAAGGCGGCCAGGATCTGGCGCGACGACACGCCGAGCGTTTTCATCACGCCGATGTCGCGCCTTCGCCTCAGGATCGAGATCGTCACGGTGTTGTAGACCAGAAACATTCCGACGAGGAGCGCAACCGCGGCGAGCGCGAAGAGGTTGACGCGAAAGGCGCGGAGCATGCGGCCGACGCGCTCGTTGCGGCGCGAGGGGCGCTCGAGCCGGGCGCCGGGAGGCAGCGCCTTCTCTAGCAGCGCGCCCGTCGCCGGAGGGATCGGCTCCGGCAGGATCAGATCGACCCGCGTGATCTCGCCGCGCATGCCCAGCGCGTCCTGCGCCGCGGCGATGTCGAGGATGACGAGGGCGCCGTTGAACGCCGTAGCGGGACCTCTCGGATGGAGGATTCCGCGGACCCGGAGGAGAGCTTCGCGCTCTTCGAATCCCACCCGGAGCGGAGATCCGATCGGGAGGCGCTGCTCGCGCGAGAACGTCTCTGGGAGGATCGCCGAGTCGAGCTCGAAGAGAGAGAGGAACTCGACGGCTCCCGGCTCGGCGTTCTCGGCGATCGACGTGACGCGCTCCTCGCGCGTCGCGATTCGCGTCCAGCGGTAATCGCGGAAATGGAGGTCCGACATGAGATCGACGCCGAGAATGCGGACGGGGGTCCCGCCCGGCTGGATCGCTCCCTCGACGTCGATGACGGGGGCGAAGCGGACGCCTTCCTGCCAGAGGGGGGCGAGCCGAAGGAGGAGCGACTCGTCGAGAACGCCCGCATCGGAGCTGATCTGGTAGTTCGCGCGCCCCGCGATCGCATCGACGGATTCGGCGAAGGAGCGGAGGGCGCTCTGGTTCGCGAGCTGGATCGCGACGATGACCGCGACGCCGACGGCGATCCCTGCGAGCGTGAGCAGCGTCCGCAGAGGCTCGCGGACGAGCGGCCTGAGAATGAGTCCCCGCACGACGCGGGCGAACGCCGCCGCCCTCATCGTCCCGGCCCGGGATGCACCTCGCCGTCGAGGACCTCGAGGATGCGGTCGCCGCGCGCGGCCGCGCGGTCCGAATGGGTCGCCATGACGATCGTCGGACGGTGGCTCCGGTGGACCGCGGAGATCAGCTCCAGGATCGATTCGCCGGTGCGCGTGTCGAGGTTTCCGGTCGGCTCGTCGGCGATCAGGATCTCCGGGCGGTGGACGATGCCGCGCCCGATGGCGACGCGCTGCATCTCTCCTCCCGAGAGCTCGTTCGGATAGTGCGTCGCGCGCGCCTCGAGGCCGACATCGGCCAGGGTCGCGGCGACCCGCTCGGCGATCTCCCGCCGGGGCGTTTCGAGCAGATGCAGCGGAAACGCGACGTTCTCGCGGACGGTGAACGTCGGAATGAGATTGAAGAACTGGAAGACGAAGCCGATCCGCTCCCGCCGGATCCGCGTCAGGTCCCGCTCGGAGAGCGCCGAGATCTCCGTCTCTCCGAGAAAGATCCGCCCGGAGGTCGGCTGCTCGACGGCCCCGATCAGGTTGAGCAGCGTCGACTTTCCGCTGCCGGAGGGCCCCATGAGGACCGTGAATGAGCCCGGCTCGATGGTGACGTGGACGCCGCGAAGGGCCCGGACTGCGGCCGAGTCCTCGGTCCTTCCGTACTCGTGCTCGACGCCTTCGATCCGGATCTCGATGCCCACCGGGGGGCAGTCTGGGCTGCCCGGGGCCGGGGATCAAGCGGATCTCAGACCTCAGGCCTCAGACCCCGGACCCCGGACCCCGGACCCCGGACCCCAGACCCCAGACCCCAGACCCCAGACCCCGGACGGCAGACCCCAGACCCCGGACGGCAGGCTGAGGTCGGGCCCCGCGGACCGGCGCAGCCGGTCCCTACTTCCTACTTCCTACCGGGCGGGCGAGTGGGATGGCACCCAGTTGGCAGCGGGGGTCACGGCGTAGAGAATGTCGCCAATGCGGTTCTTTCGAGGTCAGATCCGGTTGTTTCGCGCCTTCGGCGTGTCGATCTATCTCGACTACTCCTGGTTCATCTTCTTTTTTCTCGTCGTCTGGACCTTCGGCCGGGTCTATTTCCGGAGCACGTACCCAGGATTCGAGCCGACGGCCGCCTGGATCCTCGCGGTCGCGGCGGCGATCCTGTTCTTCGCCTCGGTGGTCTTTCACGAGCTCTCCCACGCGCTGGTGTCGAACCGCCTGGGGTTTCCGATCCGGCGGATCACGCTGTTCATCTTCGGCGGCGTCGCGCACATGCACTCGGAGCCGGACAATCCGCGGACCGAGTTCGAAGTGGCGGCGGCCGGTCCGATCGCGAGCGTGATCCTCTGGTTTCTCTTCCTTCAGGCGGAAGGGGTCGCGAGCGCAGGCGGATGGGTCGCCGGAGAGTCGCTCTTCGGCGTGCTCGCGAACCTCAATCTCGTACTCGCGCTCTTCAATCTCGTCCCTGGATTCCCCCTCGACGGAGGGAGGCTCCTCCGCTCGACCGTCTGGTGGAAGACGAGGAACCACAAGCGCGCGACGGGGTGGGCGGCGAAGGGGGGAGAGATCTTCGGCTACATCCTGATGGTGGTCGGGATCATCTCGATCTTCCTGGATCCCGCGCGCGGATGGCTCAACGGGATCTGGTACATCCTGATCGGGATCTTCATCCGGAACGCCGCCGAGCAGAGCTACCAGCACGTCATGATCGAAGAGGTGCTGGAAGGAATCCGCGTCTCGGAGGTCATGGGGCCGAACACGATCGTCGTGACGGAGGAAGAGAAGCTCTCGCGCCTGGTGCAGGAGAAGTTCATGCACTTCAAGTTCACGGCGTATCCCGTGGTGTCGAAGGAAGGGCGGGTGATCGGAATCGTGGAGCTGGAGGGCGTGTCGGCGGTCGCGCGGCCGGATCGGGAGCAGAGGACGGCGTCGGACGTGATGAAGAGGATCCCGACGGCACGACTCGCGCATCCCACCACGCGCGCATCGACCGCGCTCAAGCACATGATCTCGCTCGGGCTCGACCATCTTCCCGTCGTCGACGAGTCGGGGACCCTGAGCGGCATCGTCACGCGGGGCGACATCATGAACATGTTTCAGATCAGGAGCGACCTGGGGGACGAGGTCGTCGTGTAGGGGCGGCCTGCGGCCGCCCGGACCCTCGGTCCTCGCAGGCCGAAAATTCCGGGCGCCCGCAGGGCGCCCCTACTTGACTGCACTCCCGCGAAAGCATTGAATCGAGTTGCTGTTTGGAGGAATGTATGGACAACGAGACGACCAGCGCACCGCCGGCCAGCGGCCCCGATGCGCAAGCGAAGAGTTCGAAGGCCGAGCGTGCGAAAGCGTTCGTCGGCGAGAAGGTTTCCTCGGCCGGCGAGGCTGCGAAGAAGACATACAGTTCCGTGCGCGGCAAGGTCGCCGAGGCGGACATGGGCGCGATGGTCGAACAGGTGCGGAGCTACGTCCGCGAGAATCCGGGCAAGGCGCTTCTGATGTCGGTCGCCGCAGGGTTTCTTCTCGGGCTGCTTCTCCGCCGGAGCGACGATGAGGAGTGATGCGTGAGCGATCGATATTCCGATCCGCAAGAGCGGTCCGCCGGCGGCCTCGACTTCGACGATGACATCCGCGAGAGGGCGAGCTCGTTCGGCTCGCAACTCGCGTCGGAAGGGCCGGAAGCGCTTCTCGAACAGGTCGAGGAACTGCTTCCCGAATCCTGGCGCGAGCAGATCCGACTTCACCCTCTCGCCGCGATCGCGCTCGGCGTGGGGATCGGCGTCTTTCTCGGGATGAAGAAAGGGGACGAGGTCCTCGCCGCCGGCTCCTCGCTGATCGCCGCCGCGGCGACCGCGAACCTCAACTCGGTCCTCTCGAAGACGAAGCACGAAGCCGGGGAAACCGAGGAGTAGCGGCGCACAGCGTGCGCCGTCGGGCGTCATCCTGAGCTGACCAACGGCGGGGACGCCGATGAAGCGAATGACTGACCCTGTGGGTCATCCTGAGCGAGGGGGGTGGGCGGGTGTGAAGCGAAGGAGCTCAAAATGCCCGACATCCGCTACCTCCGTGCAGGTGGTGTCATTAGAAGCGAAGCGAAGGACCTCAAAGTGCGGGGAGGTTCGTCATCGTATCTTGAGACCCTTCGCTTCGCTCAGGGTGACGCAGCCTGGGAGCGTCAGATCCTTCGCCGCGCTTCGCGCTCCTCAGGATGACGACAGCGGCCGAGCCGTCCCATCGCCTCCATTGCGCAATCGCCCTCTCTCCGCGACAATGACCTTCGGAGTCGAGATCTGCGGGAAGGGTCGGACGCCGGCGGCTGATGCTCGAACAACTTCGGGTGGTGCAGGGTGGTGATGAGGGGTCGTTCCACGACCTCGGGATCCTTCTCGACGAGATCCTCCGGGACTACTTTTCCGCCGCGGGCCGCCCGCAGATCCACTGGGGACGAAAGATCGCCCGGAAGAAGCGCCGGAGCATCCGCCTGGGCTCCTACTATCGGCCGAGCGCGACGATCCGGATCCATCCGTTCCTGAATACTCCGGCCGTGCCCCGCTTCTTCATTCAGTCGATCCTCTACCACGAGATGCTGCACCACGTGCTCGGGCCCGCGCACGACCGCCGCTTTCACCGGCAGGAGAGGCGGTTCCGCTTCCATCGCGAAGCGCGCGAGTGGCTCCGGAGAAATCTCGGGATGCTTCTCGGTCTCCGCGCGCGCCCCGACCGGCGCCGGCCCGCGGCACCGCCGCTGGTCCCTGCGTTCCGGCCGCAGCAGATGACGCTGTTCTCGTAGGGGCGGCCTGCGGCCGCCCGGATCCCGGTTACACGCGAGACGAAGGTCCGGGCGCGCGCAGGGCGCCCCTACAACTCCGCGCTCGTACCTCCCCCCATAGGGAACGTCAGTGTGTACACGTAGCGGCCGCGCGCGACGTTGAGGACGATCGAGGAGCGATCGGAGCCGCGGGCGATCACGTCGTTGAGCTCTCGCGCCGAGCCGACCTGCGCTCCGTTCGCGCCGACGATCACGTCGCCGGGCTCGAGGCCGACCTCGGCGGCGCGCGAGCCGCCCGCGACGTCGGTGATCGTGACCGCGCCGCGCCGGTCGGCGACATGGATTCCGGCGACGCCCCCGAGGATGTCGAGCCCGAGGGAAGCAGGGGGGTCGGCGGGCGTGACGTTGACCGCGGTTTCCGCTCCGTTCCTCTGGACCCGAATCGAGAGGGCGCGTCCCGCGATGGCGGTCGAGGTCAGCGTGGTGAACGCTTCGCGCGAGTCGACGGGGGAGCTGCCGACGCCGACGATCGACGTCTCCCTCCCTGATGCCGGCGCGATCCGCCGGTGACGCCGCGAAAGACGCGCGTGACGAGCGCGCCGCGCGGGACCGCGAGACCGAGGCGCTGTGCCTCTTCGGGGGTGACGGTGGCCGTGGCGACCCCGAGCCAGGTGTCGTGCACCTCGCCGTAGAGGCGGAGATCCTCGACGATCTTCCTGGCGCGGTCGACAGGGATCGCGAATCCGATGTTTTGAGCCTGCGCGTAAATCGCGACGTTGATCCCGATGACTCTCCCTTCGATGTTGAGGAGCGGCCCGCCGGAATTGCCCGGGTTGATCGACGCGTCGGTCTGAATGAAGTCGGTGTAGGTCCGCCCCTCCTCCTGCGCGGGGACGGAGCGGCCGGTCGCGGAGACGACCCCGGTCGTGACGCTGCCGCTCAGACCGAAGGGATTGCCGACGGCGATGACGGTCTCGCCGATGAGCAGGTCGGACGAGCTGCCGAGCGGGAGGGTGGGGAGTCGCGCGGCATCGACCTTGAGAACGGCGAGATCGCTGTCGGGATCGACGCCGATCACGCGCGCGACGAACTGGCGCTGATCGTAGAGGTTCACCGTGATGGTCGACGCTCCTTCGATCACGTGCGCATTCGTGACGATCGTTCCATCCGCAGCCCAGATGAAGCCGGAGCCGACGGCCTGGGAGCGGTAGACGCGATCGCCGCCGGGAAATCCGAAGAAGGGATCGATCGACCGGCGTCGCATCACGGATTCCGTCTGGATGTTCACGATCGCGGGCAGCGCGGCGTGCGCGGCGACGACGATGGGCGTTCGGCGAGCGGCGCTCACCGTCGGCGGGATCGCCGTCGAGGCCTGGGCAGACGCCTCGCGGAGGAGGGGAGGCGCGAGCTCGTCGTTCCTGCAGCCGCCTGCGACGAGGGAAAGGATCGTGACGAAGAGAATCACCTTCATGATCGAGGGCTCCTGCAAATCACGGGCGAGGCGTTGCGGTTGCGTCGCGCCTCGCGAAACGGGAAACTAGCCGCACGCATGCGCCTCGTCCTTCTCTACAACCCCGCGGCCGGAAAGGGAAGGGCCCACCGGCACATCGCCGAGGCGGTCGGCTATCTCCAGGGGCGCGGGGCCGAGGTCGAGCTCTTTCCGAGCGAGAGCCGCGAGCACCTCATGGAGCTCGGCCGCCGCGCCGCGGACCTCGGCGCGGACCGGGTCGTCGCCTGTGGAGGAGACGGCACCGTGAACATGGTGATCCGTCACCTCGATCTCTCGCGCGCGACTCTCGGGATCCTGCCGCTCGGCTCCGGCGACGATTTCGCCAAGACGCTCGGCATTCCGACGAAACTGGAGGCCGCCTGCGAAACGCTCCTCGGCGGGCGCGTTCGCGAGATCGACGTCGCGCTCGCGAACGGCATCCGCTACGTCTGCGTCGCCGGATTCGGCTTCGACTCGGACGTGAACCGTCACGCAAACCAGAGCCGCTCGCGCCTGCGCGGGACTCCGCTCTACCTCTACTCGATCTTCCGGGTGCTTCAGAAGTTCGAGCCGCGCCGGATCCGATTCCAGGAAAACGGGCGGCCGAAGGACGTCGAGATCATGTTCGCCGTGGTCGGGAACTCTCCGCGCTACGGCGCCGGGATCCACATCGCTCCGACCGCGGTCCCGGATGACGGACTTCTCGACCTCTGCCTGGTCGGGAAGTGCTCGAAGCTGGAGCTGATCCGGACCCTGCCGCTCGCGTATTCGGGCAAGCACACCCGCCGCCCGTTCGTCATGACGCGCCAGGCGACGGAGTTTCACTTCGACACGGCCGTTCCGATGGACGTCTACGCGGATGGAGAGCCGGTCACGATGACGCCTCTGACGGTCCATCTCGCGCCGGAGAAGCTTCAAGTCGTGGTCCCCGGCGTGATATAAGGTTTCAACCGCGGACGGCGTGTTTCCAAGAGTTCACCTTGGCGAAACCGTCCCGATTCAATCATCTGTGCGTCAAGAACGGAAATCCGAAGCGGCCGGGGTAGCGCGGCGCGGGTTTTTTTGCGGAACCAATTGGTTACGTTGAAGTTACGAGATGGTCACGGGTGGATGCAATCCGGTCTTTGCGTTGCACGAACGATATCCCTAGCAGCGGCGATCCGTTCAGATCTTTTTAGCGGTTTCGCGCTCGTTCCAAGGTGCGGGAGCGAGCGATGCGTGACTTTGCACCAGGAGGATCTATGAAAGGTTCCAAGTATCTAGTTTTGCTATTCGCACTCCTGCTCGCGCTTCCGGTTGCAGCACAGGAGACGACGGGCTCTATCGAAGGCGTCGTGAAAGACAACACCGGCGCCGTTCTTCCGGGCGTCACCGTGGAAGCGTCGGGCGCGGGTACCGGCACGATCACGGCCGTGACCGACTCGGCCGGCAATTACCGGTTTCCGAGGCTGCGCCCCGGCGCGTATACGGTCAAGGCGACGCTCTCCGGGTTCCGTGACGCGAAGACCAGCGTCAACGTCTCACTCGGCCAGGCGGCCGCGGCGAACCTGACATTGGCCCTCGGCGGCGTCGCGGAGACGATCACCGTCACGGCCGAGACTCCGCTCGTCGACGTATCGTCGAGCGCGACGTCCACGGCGATCACGCGCGAGCAGCTCGACATGATCCCGTCGGGCCGCGACTTCACGTCCGTCGTGACGCAGGCCGCGGGCGCTTCGAACGAAGCGTTCCTCGGCGGCATCTCGATCGACGGCGCCTCCGGCGCCGAGAACCGCTTCGTCATCGACGGAATCGACACCACGCACCCCGAGACGGGCGTCTCCGCTCAGGACATGGTCACGGACTTCGTCGAAGAAGTCCAGGTCAAGTCGGCCGGCTACGCGGCGGAGTTCGGCGGCTCGCTCGGCGGCGTCATCAACGCCGTCACGAGGAGCGGAACGAACGAGTTCCACGGAACTCTCAACGGTTACATACAGGACAGCGGCTGGGGCGGCGACTCGCGGCCGACGTACTATCCGTCCGATCCGACCTTCTACCGCACCTTCGAGAAGGACGACGACGTCCAGACCGAGGCTGGCTTTACTCTCGGCGGGCCGATCGTCCGCGACAGGGCCTGGTTCTACCTCGGCTACCAGCCGCAGTGGCGCACCATCGACCGCACGCCCGACGGCACGTCGCAGACGTTCAGCCAGACCGCCGACCAGGAGTACATCGTCGCGAACATCACCGGCAACATCGGCTCCCAGTTCCTCTGGAAGCTCGGTGCCAACCTGAATCCGTACGACAGGTCGGGCGTTCTTCCGGCTCTGGACGGGTCGACCCCTGCGAGCGCCGATCCTCTCGGTGGACACGGAGATTCCGACCGAGAGCTACTCGCTCCACATGGACTGGGTCCCGACCAAGAACTTCTTCATGACCGGCCGGATCGGAAGGTTCTCGACGGACCAGCAGGACACGGGCCTCGACGCGACGGCTCAGTACCAGTTCGTCTGTCCGGCGACGATCCCCGTGGCCCCGAGCGACCCGCGCTACCGTCCCGCCGGATTCCTTTCCGTCCCGACGGGCAGCTTCTACGGGAATGAAATGGACCAGTGGGAGCGCGAATCCATGGGGTTTGACGCCACCTACTTCCTGCAGGGCCTTGGTCAGCACCAGATCAAGGGCGGCATGCAGATGGAGAACATCAGCAACGTCGTCAACTACGGTGAGGCCGGCAACAACTTCCGCATCCGCTGGGGCCTACCCGCGCTTCGGCGGGCGTAAGGGAACCTACGGCTCGGTCGAAGTCCGGAGTTTCCGTACCGAGGGTTCCGCGGAAAGCGAGAACCTGGCGTACTTCCTCCAGGACACCTGGCAGATCACGCCGAACTTCGTCTTCAACTTCGGCGTCCGCACCGAAGAGGAGAAGATCCCCAACTACCCGATCAACCGGGCCGTCTACGGCGATACGCCATGGAGTTCAGTCTCTCGGACAAGATGGCTCCGCGCCTCGGATTCGCCTGGGATCTGATGGGGGACCAGCGCTGAAGGTCTACGGCAGCGCGGGAAACTACTTCGACATCACCAAGCTCGCGATGCCGCGCGGCTCGTTCGGCGCCGACAGCTGGATCGCGTTCGTCTATCCGCTGAACACCCTCGATTGGGAGACGCTCGGCAACGGATGCCACACGCTCGACCAACAACGCGTCGGACAATCCCTGCCCGAGCCTCGGTACCCCGGGCACGACGCGCGACTTCCGTCTGCCGACGAATCCTGACGAAGCCCTCGACCCCGATCTGAAGCCGATGCAGGGAGAAGAGTTCCAGTTCGGACTCGAGCACCAGCTCACCGCGGGCAGCATGCTCGGCGTGCGTTACGTCAACAAGAGCCTGGTCGACACGATCGAGGACATCGGCTACCTGGTCGAAGACGAGCCGGGGCGTGGAACGAGCACTACATCACCGGTAACCCCGGCAAGGGTTTGGTGGCGGGCGATCCTGCCGGGACCGACCCCCGCGCAGCCGGAAGCGATCCGCGATTACGAGGCGCTCGAGCTCAGCTACATCCGGCAGTTCGTCGACAACTGGTCGATGCGCGCCAGCTACACCTACAGCGAGCTCGACTGGTAACTACTCGGGTCTCGCGAGCTCCGACGAGTTCGGCCGTAACGACCCGAACATCGAGCGCGTACTTCGACTCGCTCGTCAACGGATACGACTCGGACGGCAACCTGGTGGACGGGCCGCTCAATACCGATCGTCCGCATGCGCTCGAGATCCAGGCCGCGTACCAGTTCCCCTTCCGGACGCGTATCGGCGTCAACACGTCGTGGCGGTCCGGCACGCCCATCTCGGAAGAGATCTACTACACGGGCGTTCCGTTCTTCGCGAACGGCCGCAACAACCTCGGCCGGACGGACGATCTGTCGCAGACGGATCTTTCGATCACTCAGCCGTTCAGCATCGGGCGCTACACGCTCGAAGCCAACCTGAACATCCTCAATCTTCTCGACGAGGACTCGGTCACGCGCGTCGGCAACAACCACTACGAGAACGATCTCTGCGAAGACATCCTCGCCGACACGTGCGACTACACTCCGGATTTCTTCTTCAACTTGGCTCCGTTCGATGCGAACCAAATCATGGACGATGGCGAGGCGACGGTGAACCCTTCCTACGGGAGACCGCTCGCCTTCCAGGGCCCGCGCTCGGTGCGCGTCGGCGTGAAGCTCATCTTCTGACGCAGAAGCAGTTCTGCAACGACACGGGGGCCCGAAAGGGCCCCCGTTTTTTTGGGCTTCTCAGTTTGCGGTTCTCAGCTTGGAGCCGGGGCAGTGAGCGCGGACGCCGGAGGCGTCCGAGAGGGTATCCGGGCGTCGGCGCAGCCGACGCGAGAACGAAGAACGGAGAACGGAGAACGGACCGCCGCAGGCGGTCCCTACGCTCGGCGTTGCGGGCGCCCGGTCTTCCCGCGCAACTGGCCGCAGGCGGCGGCGATCTGGTCGCCGCGGGAGCGGCGCACGGTGACGCGGGTGCCGAGGCGCGCGAGCTCGGCTGCGAAGCCGTCGATGGCGCGGTCCGAGGGGCGCTTCATCCATGCCGGAAGGTGCGGGTCGGGGTTGAACGGGATCGCGTTCACCTTCACGTTCATCCCGCGGAGGAGGCGCGCGAGCATCCCCGCGTCCTGCTGCGAGTCGTTCCAGCCGGCGAGAAGGACGTACTCGGCCGTGATCTCGCGCCCTTTCTCGAGAGGGAACCGCTTGAGCTCACGAATGAGATCGCGGAGCGGGTACTTGCGCGCGACCGGCATGATCTGCTCCCGCCGCTCCTGGTCGGGAGCATTGATCGAGACCGCGAGATTCGGCCTGCGCGGAAGCCCGGCGAGCTGCTCGATGCCGGGGACGATGCCGGCGGTCGAAAGGGTGATGCGGCGTGGCGCGACGTGAGGCTCGAGGATCTCGAGCGAAGTCGCGACATTCTCGAAGTTGAGAAGCGGCTCGCCCATCCCCATGAAGACCAGGTTGAGCGTCTCCCACGCGTCGCCCATCTCGCCCCGGATCCGGTGGACCTGCCCGAGGATCTCGGCGGGAGTGAGGTTCCGGCCGGCGCCGAAGAAGCCGGTCACGCAGAACGTGCATCCGACGGCGCAACCCGCCTGGGACGAGAGGCAGAACGTCGTCCTCTCTCCCATCGGCATGTGGACGGACTCGATGAGCGATCCGTCCCGCAGGCGGAACAGGAACTTCTCGCTCAGGTCGGCGGCCGGGTCGGTGCGGCTCGCGACCGCCGGGAGCTCGACGGAGTAGCGGGCCGACAAGTCCTCCCGCAGCTCGCGCGGGAGGTTCGTCATGGCATCGAACGAGTCGACGCCGCGATCGTGGAGCCACTGCTCGATCTGCCGGATTCGAAACGGGGGAGAGACGACCGTCTCCAGCTCGGCCGCGAGGGCCGCGCCGGAAAGATCATGAAGATTGAGGAGGCTTCGTTCTTCCTTCAAGGCGCCTTTGGCTCTTGACCTTCCGGGTCGGATCGATCCCGATCGAGCGGAGAAAACCGAGATCGCTGATGTCGATGCGGAACTGGACGTCGCTGCGGCCGCTCCGGGCGAGGGCGACGGCCCGCTCGGGCGCCGGCGCGCTCGGTTCCGCCTCGCCGTCCTCGTGCGCTTCGTCTTCCTTGTTGAGTCCGATCGTCGCGTCGAGGACGACGTAGAGGTTGTAGCCCTCGTCGCGGATGCGCTGAATGCGATCGTTGACGTCGATCGATTCCGAGATCGAGTCGTTGATCGCGTCGCCGAGCTCCTTGAGGAGCTGTTTGATTCGTTCGTCCAATGCCGTGCCTTCGGTCTGTTGCCTGCTCTGGTGCCGCGCCGGCCGGGGCCGGCGCATGTGGCCGATATCACGAAAGAACGTGATGAAAGCGTAATCTATTCGGCCGGCGTTTCATACTTGACAAGCGCCGGAGCCGCGTTCTCCCAGAGCTCGGCCCAGTAGGCGAGGTACTGCCAGCGACCCCAGCGCCGATAGCGGCGGAGAAGGGTCGCGTCCGACACGGCGCGGCCGCCGTGATATCGCTCGCGCACGAAGCGCCGGAACTCCGTATCGACGGCGATGAAGTCGTGCCGTCCGTCCATCGCCATCAGATGGGCGGCACCGTACGGGCCGATTCCCGGGAGGGTCCGGTAGCGGTCGAGCTGCGCGGAGGGAGCCAGCGACGGGTCGGCGAGGGCGTCGATCGCGATCGTGCCATCCACGATTCCCGAGGCGAGCGCATGCATGGTCTTCGCGCGATACCCGAGGCGGCAGTCGCTCTGGAGCTCCGCGGGGGGGATCGACGCGATCGCCGCGGCATCGGGGAAAGCGCTTCGCCCGCGGCGCGAGCGCGCGCCGCAGCGCTCGACGAGGAGCTCGACCATCCGCATCGTCTGGCGCCACGTGGTGTTGGTCGTCGCGATGATCTTGATGGCGTCTTCGAAGCGCGTCGAGCCGCACAGGAGGCGGCCGAAGCCGGATTGCGCCACCCACGCGTGCGTCGGCGCGGCGCGCGCGAGCTCGACGAACTCCGACGCGTCGAGGTCCAGCTGAAACATCCGCTCGAGCTTGGTCGCGAGCTCATCCTCGTGGCCCTCGAGCGACCGATCGGCGGTGACGACCAGCTGCTCTCCCGAGGCGCGGATCGTGAGATCGAATGGCTCGCCGCCGAGCAGCTCCGTCCTGGAGAGCGACTGAGCCGAGGAGTCCCATCGGAAGGGCGCGAGGAGGTACCACCCGTGCGAGCGGACGGTCGGCTCGAGGGCGAAGGCGGGCGGAGTCGGGATTCGCATCACGCTGTTGATTCGTCGATCCACGATCCGCGGTGCTCCAACCTCGCGATCGTGATCTCCGGGGTCATCCCGAGCGGTTTCGGAGGGAGGGGGGTGGAGGCGACGGTCGGAATCGAACCGACGAATAGAGGTTTTGCAGACCTCTGCCTTACCACTTGGCTACGTCGCCCCGCAGGGCAGGACAGTCTAGTGAACCCCCCGGGGAGCGTCAATATTCGGCCGTTCCGCGGAAAACGATATGCTCGGCATATGACTCGAAACGACACGATTGCCGCCGCGGAGTCGCTCCGGAAGCTGCTGGACGACGAATGGGAGTGGAGGCTGCGCGAGTTCCCCACGTACGCGACGTACGTGGGAGACCGGCGCTACAACGACCGCCTGGAGGTGATGTCGCTCGAGGCGATCGAGAGGCGAAAGGGGGAGCGGAAGGCGCTCCTCGATCGTGCCGCGACGATCGATCGTGAGGCGCTCGGACCGGACGACCGGCTCAACTACGACCTGATTCGTGGCGAGCTCCAGCTCGAGATCGACGGCCACCGGTTCCCCTCGGAGCTGATGCCGGTCAACCAGATGTCGGGTGTGCATCAGGAGCTGGCCGAGCTGGCGCTGTTCGCACCGCGGGCGCGGCGAGAGGACTTCGAGAATTTCATCGCCCGGATCCGCGATTTTCCGCGGCTCGTCGGCGAGACCATCGAGCTGATGCGGGCCGGCGTCGCGCGGGGCATCGTCCCTCCGAGGGTTCCGCTCCGGGAGGTGCCGGGCGTGATGGCGGCGCAGATCGCCGACGATCCCGAGCAAGTCCTGTCTGGCAGGCGATGTTCGCCGAGATGCCGGAGTCGATCCCCGAGAAGGAGCGGGCCGCGCTCCGCGCGGGGGCGCGCGCCGCGCTGACGAAGGTCGCACCATCTCTGCGGGCGCTCCTCGGCTTCTGGAATGACGAGTATTCTCCGCGGACGCGCGAGTCGCTGGCGCTATCGGACCTTCCCGACGGCGACGCGTGGTACGCGTACAAAGTCCGCGAGATGACGACGACGGACCTGGCTCCCGACGAGATCCACGAGATCGGGCTCGGGGAAGTGGCGAGGATCGGGCTCGAGATGGAGACGATCCGGAAGGAAGCGGGATTCGACGGGGATCTCGAGCAGTTTTTCGATCATCTCCGGAGCGACCCGAAATTCTTCTTCCGCGAGAAGAGCGAGCTGCTCGTCGCGTACCGCGACATCGCGAAAAGGCTCGACCCCGAGCTTCCGCGTCTGTTTCGCACGCTGCCGCGGCTGCCGTACGGGGTCGCGGGCGTCCCCGAGTATTCGGAGAAGACACAGCCGACGGCGTACTACATGCCGGGCTCTCCCGAAGCAGGCCGGCCGGGGATCTTCTATGCGAACACATACGACCTCCCGTCGCGCCCCCGCTGGGAGATGGAAGCGCTGACCGCGCACGAAGCGGTCCCCGGGCATCACCTTCAGATTGCGCTCGCCCAGGAGATGGAGAACGTCCCGGAGTTCCGGAAGTGGGCCAGCTACACGGCGTTCATCGAAGGATGGGGACTCTACTTCGGAGTCTCTCGGCGGAGAGCTGGGGCTGTATCGCGATCCCTACTCCCGCTTCGGCCGGCTCACCTACGAGATGTGGCGCGCGATCCGGCTGGTCGTGGATACCGGCATTCACGCGAAGGGGTGGACCCGCGAGCAGGCGATCGAGTTCTTCCGGGCGCACGCCGGCAAAGCGGATCACGACATCTCCGTCGAGGTCGATCGCTACATCGTCTGGCCGGGGCAGGCGCTCGCCTACAAGATCGGGGAGCTCAAGATCAGCGAGCTGCGCGCGCGGGCCGAGAGAGGATGGGGAGCTCGTTCGACATCCGCGCCTTCCACGACGCGGTGCTTCTCGCGGGGCCGATCCCGCTGTCGCTCCTCGAGAAGAGAGTGGAGGAGTGGATCTCCCGAGCGGGCGCAGCCGGCCCTACGCTCTCGCGAAGTCGATGAATCCGCGCTCGGGGTCGACACCGACGAGCTTGACGTTGACGCGGTCGCCGACGTCGAGCCCCCGTTCCCCGTGGACGACTTTCCCCTCGACCGGCGGGTCGAAGATGCGCACCCACGTCCCTTTGGCGGAGGCGCCCGTGACGATGCCGCCGAAGCGATCGCCGACGCGCGGCGCGAGATGGATCGCCGCAGCGGCCTTGATCGTGAGCCGCTCGACCTTGTTGGCGGCGTTCTCCTGGCGGGCGCAGTGCTCGGCGACGGCGGTCAGCTCGTCGAAGTCGTAGGGGCTCCGCTCACCGTTCATCGCGCTCTTGAGAAGCCGCTGCGTCACCAGGTCGGGATAACGCCGGTTCGGCGCCGTCGAGTGCGTGTAGTCGCGGACCGCCAGGCCGAAGTGTCCGATCGGCTCGCTGTCCGGCATCTGCGCCACGTATTCTCCGCGCCCCATGAGCTTGATGATCGAGAGCGAGACGTCGGGGAACGTGATCGGATCCTTCTTCTTCTGCAGAAGGAGGAACTGCTCGAGCGCCTCGGAGTCGGGCGACCCGGGGAGCTTCGCTCCGTGCTCCCCGGCGAGCTGGACGATTCGTTCCCATCGCTCCGGCGAGCGGACCACGCGACGGATCGAGGGGAAACGCTTCTTCTGGAGAAACCGGGCGGTCACGCCGTTGGCGGCGATCATGAAGTCTTCGATGATCTCGTGCGCGCGCGTCTGTTCGCGACGGCGGACGGCAACCACGTCGCCTTCGAACATCTCGGCCTTCGCCTCGATCGTCTCGAAGTCGAGCGCGCCCTCCTGCTGGCGCAGCCGCTTGAGCTTCTGCGCGGCGGCGTCCTGGATCCGCAGCTGTTCCGCGGCGGGAGCGAAGCGCTCTACCTCTTCCGGGGCTCCGCTCTTTCCTTCGAGCCACGCGGCGACGGACTCGTAGACGAGCTTCGCGTGATTGTGGACGAGCGCGCGAAAAACCGATTCCCCCTCGATTTCTCCGTCCTCGCCGACGATCAGCTCGACGACCACGGCCAGCCGGTCCTCGCCGGGATTGAGCGAAGTCAGATCGGTCGAGAGCTTCTCCGGGAGCATCGGGAAGATCCTGGCGGGCGTGTAGACGGAGGTCGTGTTCGCGAAGGCGTGCCGGTCGAGAGCCGACGCCTTCGGGACGAGAGAGTCGACGTCGGCGATCGCGACGAAGATGCGCGTGCCCTTTCCGGGGACGAGCTCCGCGGTGGAAAGCTGGTCGAGATCGCGAGAGTCGTCGTTGTCGATCGAGATCCACGGGAGCTCGCGCAGGTCGCGCGCGCCATCGCTCGCGGTCGGACGCGGCTCGGTCATGCGCTCGAGCTCCGCGGCTGCATCGCGCGGCAGACGAGGTTGAAGTCCCTGGTCGATCATCGCCTGGGTGGCGATCTCTGCGAGGTCGATCCTTCGTCGGTTCATTCGATCTCCTGTGCGGGCGGCGATGACGTCGCTCGCCCTCCGCATGATATGAAAGGTATGGTGCGGGCGTCTCGCCCGTCCCGAGCGGCCGGGTTCCGCACCCCCACCCGGAGGCGGGACGCCCGCACCACACCAGTCCGATGAGATGGAGAAAGGCCCCCGCGGGAGATCTCGCCGTCCGGATCGCAGTCGGCGCGATCGAGACGCGCGAGCTCGTCGCGATCGCGCGCGAAGCCGAGGCGCGGGAGGAGGTCGCCGCCGCGATCCCGGCCGCCGAGTCCATCGTCGTTCTCTTCCGGGAGGGCATCGATCACGCCGCCCGGCGCCGAGCGCTCGACGCGCTCTCGGGAACGGGCGCGGAAGAGGCAGCTCCACGCTCCCACCGCATCGAAGTGTCGTTCCGAGGCGACGACGCGCCGGACCTTCCCCTGCTGTTGAGCCAGGCAGGCCTCGACAGGACGTCCTTCCTCTCCGCTCTCGAGCGGCTTTCCCTCCGCGTCCGCTTTCTCGGGTTTCGGCCCGGGTTCGCTTATCTCGAAGGGGTTCCGGAAGCGTGGCAGCTCCCCCGGCGGGACACGCCGCGGCCGCGTGTCCCCGCGGGATCGTTCGCGATCGCCGGCTCGATGGCGGGGTTCTATCCGGAGGAGTCTCCGGGCGGGTGGAACCTGATCGGGAGGAGCGGCTCTCCCTTCTGGGATCCGGAGCGCGAGATCCCGAATCTGCTCGCGCCCGGAGACGAAGTGAAGATCGTCCCGGTCGGGGCGATCAGGGCGCTCGAAACGCGCGCCGCGCGACAGGGCGACGAAGGAGCCGTGGATCTCGCGACCGTCGTTCGTCCTGCGACCGCCATCGCGATCGTCTCCGCGCCCGACCCGCGACGCTTCCGGTGGGGGCTCCCGGCGGGGGGAGCGTTCGACGTGGGCGCGGCCGAAGCCGCGAATCACAACGTCGGGAACGAGGGAGACGCGCCGCTGCTGGAGTGCGCGATCAGCGGGCCGGTGCTGCGGTTCCTCGCTCCGGCCACCCTCTCCTGGTGTGGGGGCGCCGGCCCTCTCGCGATCGGCGGCGAGCGGGTCGCGGACCCGCGCTCGTTTCTCGTCGAGCGCGGAGACGAGCTCGAGATCGGCCGCATCGATCCGGGGGCGCGCGGTTACCTCGCCGTCCGTGGAGCGCTCGCGGCGCCGCCCGGCGCGTCGCTGCCTTCGATGCTTCATCGCGGGGACGTCATCATGGCCGTGCAGCGCGAGGCGGGACCTTCCCGATTTCGCGCGCTCGATCGTCTGACGCCTCGGGAGATCGTCGCAGTCGCGGGGCCGGACCGGTTGCGGGACGGGTGGCGCGAGCTGCTGGCGTCGCAGACGTGGGAGGTTTCGCCGCGGTCGGATCGCGCGGGCGTGCGATTCACGGCGGAGCGGAAGCCTCGCGAAATCCCGGCGTCCCTGCCCTCATCCGGCATGGTATTCGGAACGATCCAGTGGCATCCCGACGGCGATCTCGTCGCGATGGGACCGGATCACCCGATCACGGGCGGCTACCTGCAGCCAGCGACGATCCCCTCGTTCGAGCGCTGGAAGCTGGCGCAGCTCCGGCCGGGCGACCGGATCCGTCTGAGGATTCTCGATCCGGCTCAGTACGCGTAGCCGTCGCGCGCGCGGACACGAAACTCCGTGTTTTTCACGGAAACCTCGATCTTCTGGTATCCGTGCGTCCCTTCCGGCTTTCGGATGCGGTAGGTCAGCAGGTAATAGCCGCTGCTCTCTTTTTCGAGCTTCTTGAGCGGCGTGATGAAGCTGACGACGTTCGGGTAGAACTCACCGCCGGTGTCGTTCGCGATGCGCGCCAGGGTTTGCTCGATCGCCGAGAAACCCGCGTCCTCGAGGAGCCCGATCGCGTGGACGGTGACGTTCGCCGCATTGAGGGAGTGGATCATCGGCTGGTAGAAGGTTTCCTCGTTCTCGAGGATCCGCGGGTTGAACGAGCTCGGGTCGCCGATGCCGGGGGAGACGAGCGCGAGAACCTTTCTCGCCTGGATCGAGCGTAGCGCTCCGCCGATCAGCTCGAGGGCGTCGTAGATGCGGCCCGTGTCGTCGACCATCTCGGCGATGTCCATGTTGCGCAGGATCGACGCGTCGCCTGCATACGAGGGAACCGCGGTCAGGCCGTTCGAGAACTTCATCACGTCCTCGAGCGCTTTCTGGAGAATCGTCTTGTCCGAAGTGAAGTCGGCGTAGACCTTGAGGCGCGCGTCGTACCCCGCGACCGCGACGAGATCCTGGGGCTTGAGGTGGTCGCGAACGAACGAGAGCGCATCCTTCTGGGCGCGCACCAGGCGGCTGAACGCGGGGGTGCCTCCGGACTCGTCGAAGAAGAGAATGAAGTAGCGCTCTTCGCGCAGGCGCTCGACCTTGAACGCGGCCTTCTCTTCGGGAGAGGTGAGGAGCCGGCGGTTGGTGAAGTAATCGACCGACTCGATCTTCTGCTCCTCGCCGCCTTCCCGAACGACGAAGTCGTCGGTGCCGAGACCGAGGATCTGGTTGCGGTTGGAATCCGTGACGGTGACGTCGACCAGGACGAGATCGACGTCGATGCGCTCCTGGAGGTTCTGCGCGTACGAGGGGAGGGCGGTGGCGAGGAGAGCGGACAGCAACAGCGCGCGCGTTTTCATGGGGGGGGCCTCTCACGGGAGAACGCCCCGGCGCCGAAGGTCGATTCCGGGTCCGAAGGGAGTGGTCGGGGCAAGAGGATTTGAACCTCTGACCTCACGGTCCCGAACCGTGCGCTCTAACCAGGCTGAGCTATGCCCCGATGCTTGGTGGGATTCCCGGGTGGGAGATCCGCGGCGGGTGGATCCCGATCCGGCGGACGAACCGCGGATTGTAGGAGAACTCCCGCCCCCGGTCAAACGGGGGCCCGGTGCGCGGAATTCCGTGATTTCTTCCCGACTCCGGTCGGCTAGAATCGGCCCGCCATGCGCCGATCCCTCACCTCGTTCTTCCTTTCCTTGCTGGTTTGCGGCGCCCTCTCTCCCGCGCTCGCGTGGGGCGAAAAAGGGCACGTGCTCGTCGCCGAGGCGGCGGTTCGCGGCGTCCCCGCCGAGCTCCCTCCGTTTTTCCATCGAGCGTATTCGAGCCTGATCTATCTCGCGAACGATCCCGACCGGTGGCGTGGGGCCGGCCGCTCGGCCGACGACGTGAATCCTCCCGAGCATTTCCTCGACTACGAGTACGTCTCTCACCTCGATCTGCCGCGAGGGCGGAACGATTTCATCGCGCTCCTCTACTCGTCGGGAACGGCGCGGGCGAAGCTCCTCGGCCCCGACACCGCCGGGTTCATCGTCTGGCGCATCGCGGAGATCAGCGAGCTCATGACGGATCAGTGGAGGCGCTGGCGGGCGATGCCCGAAGGGGCCGATCGCGATCAGGTGGAGGAGACGATCGTCTTTCTCTCCGGCACGCTGAGCCACTACATCGCCGATGCCGCCAATCCGCATCACGCGACGATCCATTACAACGGCTGGGTCGGCGATCCCTCGCGCGGGTTCCGGAACGACTGCGAGGCGCATGGGCGGTTCGAGTCGGTTTTCGTGACGAATCACCTCGAGCTGGAGGACGTCGCCGCGCGCGTGGCGCCTCCGCGCGAGAGGACGGACGCGTTCGCCGAGGCGCTGGCGCTCATCCGCGACTCGAACGGCAATGTGGAGCGACTCTACGCGCTCGACGCGCAGGGAGCATTCGACTATCCGGACGGCTCGGCGGAGGGGAAGGAGTTCGCGGCGGAGCGCCTGGCGCTCGGAGCCTCGGTGCTGCGCGACTTCTGGTGGAGCTCATGGGTCGCGAGCGGCAAGCCGCGGCCGCGGGGGCGCCGGGAAGAGTAGGGAGCTCGGCGAGACCATGAAACGGACCGCCGCGGGCGGTCCCTGCGTGTGTCATCATTCGCGCACGATGAAGATCTACACGCGCGGCGGGGACCGCGGAGAGACGTCGCTTCTGGGGCCGGGACGGGTGAGGAAGGATGACCCGAGGATCGAGGCGTACGGGACGGTCGACGAGCTGAACTCGGTGATCGGGGCCGCGCGCTCGATGTGGCCGGGGTCGCCGCTCGATCCGCCGCTCGCCGCGATCCAGGCGGACCTGTTCGAAGTCGGAGCATTCCTCGCCGCTGTCGGCGGCGGATTCGAGACGGTGAGCCAGCCGCGGATCGACGCGCTCGAGCATGGGATCGACGCGATGGAAGAGGAGCTCGAGCCCCTCCGCTCGTTCATTCTTCCGGGCGGCGCGCCGGCGGCGGCGCAGCTCCATCTCGCGCGGACCGTTTGTCGGCGGGCCGAGCGGAGAATCGTCGGCCTCGAGCGCGATGACGAGCAGCACCGGACCTCGGTTGCCTACCTGAACCGCCTCTCGGATTTTCTCTTCGTCGCCGCGCGCTGGACGAATCGCAAACTCGGCGTCGAAGACGTGCCGTGGCGGAAAGCGTAGGGGCTGCGCTGCGCGCCGACTTTCGCGCCTGAGGCCCGACGTTACGCCTCGGTCTCGAGCTCCCGGATCCTCTCGCGGACGATCACCTGCGCAAGATCCGGAATGACTTCCCAGGCGATGTCGCGGACGGCCTTGTCCGCCATCAGCTCGACGACCCGGCGCGCGATCCGATCGATCTGTTCCTCTGAGAGCGAATCGGAGAGCGAGGCGGCGCGATCTCCGGCGGCGGGCGCCGTCTGCGGCGTCGCGGGCGGCTCCTCGCCGGCCGGCCCTCCGATGAGGGGCTCGGGAGACGAGGTCCAGGGGAGCTCTTCGACGGTGGGAGGTGGCGTGCTCTCCTCACGGAGCCGCTGCAGGTCGTCGAAGCTCATCTTGGGAAACGCGGTGGTTGCTCCCGAATAGGAGGGCTCGGGCTCGGGCTCGGGCTGCGGCTCGGGCGCGGCGAAGCTCGGGGGCGGCGGCGGCTCGAAGGGAATCACCTTCGGCTCTTCCGCCGGCGCGTCGAAGCCGAATCCCGCCGGAGCGGGCGCCGGCTCGAGGGCGGCGCCGAAGCGCGACTCCTGCTCGAGCGGCCGGGCGGCGCGCGGCCATTCGAGATGCTCGGGCCCCGAGGAGGGCTCCTCGGGCTGCGGAGGCGGGGGCGCCGATGCGTCCTGGCTCATCCGCTGGAAATCGTCGAACGACATCTTCGGAAACGCAGTCGTGGCGGCGGAAAAGCCGGGCTCGGGCGCTGCCTCGGGCTCGGGTTGTGGCGGCGCGGCGGGCTCGCCCGCCTCCATCTGCATCCGCTGGAGATCGGCGAAGGACATTTTTGGGAAGCCGGTCGTCTCTGCCGAAGACGCAGGGGGCTCGGGAGAAGTCTGGGGCTCGCCGAACAGCGGGGAAGGCTCCGCTGCGGAGCGGGGAGGATTCGTCTCGTCGAAAACAGAGCCGCTCCGATCGAGTGGGGCGGCGGCTGCGGGGGCTTCCGGCTCCGGCCCGATCCCGAAGATCTCTTCGGGCGACGGCTGCGCGGGCTCGGCGAACGGCTCGTCTTCCTGGGAGCGGGAGGGGGTGGCCTCGAGCTCCGTCCTCTTTTCGCTGTGGGTCTCGTCGAACGGGCTCGGCGCAGGCGGCTCCGGACCGGAGGGGGCAGCCGCGTGCTGGATGAGCTCCTCGACCTTGTGGATCAGGCTCTGCGACTCGAATGGCTTGGTCACCACGGCGTCGCATCCGGCGCGCTCCGCGCGATCGGGATCGAACGGTTCGAACGTCCCCGTGAGAAGGATGACGGGGATGGTCTTGTAGTCGGGATGCGATTTGACGAACTCGCAGACTTCGTAGCCATTCTTCTCCGGCATGATGATGTCGGAGAGGATGATGTCGGGTCGCATCTCCTGCAGCTTCTGGATCGCTTTCGATCCGTTGTTGACGGCGACGATTTCGTAGTCCCCGTCGGAGAAGGTCAGCTCGACGACCTTCTGGATCGTAATACTGTCGTCCGCCAGCAGAATTTTCTTGGCCATCCGTCCACTCCCTGTTCGGTCAAACGTTACCCGCGCGGGCGCTGGAAGTCAACGAATCGGCACGCTCAAAACGCGGTGACTCAACGGATTAGCGGGAGCCGTCGGCGCGGGACGGACGGTGGTTGGGGGGTGGCTCGGCCGCCTCGCGGCGAGCCCATCCTCTTATGCTAGACTTCGCAAACGACCCGCGACATCGAGTTGTAAGGAATCACCCTCAGGGAGGGGAGGCGGCAATGACGAGGTGGGAGTACAAGATCATCAACGTCCGGTCGGAGAACTATTCGATGGATCCGCGGCGCGCCGAGGAGCTCAACCGGCTCGGCGATGAGGGATGGGAGCTGGTCAGCATCACCTCGATCAACTTCAAGACCGGCGCGACCGATCACATCGGAATGGTTTTCAAGCGGGAGAAAGCGTCCTAGCTGCTCCCCGTTCCGCAATTCCCAACGCAAGGCGATTCTGATATCTTGCCCGCCTCCCGGCGGGGATGCTCGAGGCGCGCTGAGCGCGCCCCGCGTCGTGCCTGCTCCGGCGCGGTTCGGCGCCTCCCCCGACCCCAAGTCGAGAGCAATTTATGGCCTCTGAAGCCCCGTTTGTCCTTCTCACGGTCCTCGACGGATTCGGTTGCCGCAATGAGAAGGAGTGGAACGCCATCGCACAGGCGGAGAAGCCGAACCTCCGCCGCCTCTTCGGCGAGAATCCCTGGACGACGGTCGAGGCCTCGGGCGAGCGGGTCGGACTGCCCGCCGGCCAGATGGGCAATTCCGAAGTCGGGCATCTGAACATCGGAGCCGGCCGCGTCGTCGACCAGGACATCGTGCGGATCAGCAAGGCGGCACGGAGCGGGGCGATGAAGCAGAACCCCGTGCTGGTCGATAGCTTCGAGCGGCTGAAGCGGACCGGCAAGGCGATCCACATCGATCGGCCTGCTCTCGGATGGAGGGGTGCACTCGCTCCAGGAGCATCTCAAGGTCTCATCGACGCGGCCGTGGCAACGGGATGGGCGTCCGCGCCGAGCAGATGCCGAGCGTGTTCGTCCACGCGATCCTCGACGGGCGCGACACGCCCCCGCGCTCGGCGATCGCGTTCGTCGAGCGGCTGCTGGCCTTCATCGCCGACAAGCCGCAGGTGCGGCTCTCGACGATCGTCGGGCGCTACTACACGATGGACCGCGACAAGCGGTGGGAGCGGGTCCAGCGCGGATACGACCTCATGACCCTCGGCATCGGAGTCGAATCGTCCGATCCCGTCGCGAGCATCAACCGCTTCTACGAGCGGAGGGATCACCGACGAGTTCATGAAGCCGATCGCGGTGCTCGGTCTCGAAGGGGAGCACCGCGGGAAGATCCACGACGGCGACACGGTGCTCTTCTTCAACTTCCGCGCGGACCGGATGCGGCAGATCGTCACGGCGATGCGCGATCCGGACTTCGACGGTTTCGAGCGGAGCGTCTGGCCTCATGTCGATCTGGTTTCGATGGTGCGCTATCGCGAGGATTTCGACTTTCCGGTGGTCTTCGGGCCGCTGCACATCGACAATTACCTGGGTGAAGTCATCGCGGAAGCCGGCATGAACCAGCTGCGCATCGCGGAGACGGAGAAGTACGCCCACGTGACCTTCTTCTTCAACGGTGGCTCGGACCGCGTCAGCGCGGGCGAGGAACGGGTGCTGATCCCCTCGCCGAAGGTCGCGACGTACGACCTTCAGCCGGAGATGTCGGTCCCGGAGCTGGGCGACCGCGTGGTCGAGGCGATCCGCTCGCGCAAGTATCAGTTCATGGTCCTGAACATCGCGAATCCCGACATGGTCGGTCACACCGGAGTGATGCCGGCCGCGGTCGCCGCGGTCGAGGCGACGGATGCCGCGATCGGAAAGATCATGGGCGCGCTCGAAGAGGTGGGCGGCGTCATGGTGATGACGGCGGACCACGGCAACTGCGAGACGATGTTCGATCCGGCGACGGGACAGCCGCACACCGCGCACACGACGGCGCCGGTTCCCGTGGTGCTCTTCGATCCCGCGCGGCGCTGGAAGGAGCTGCGCGACGGGGGGGCGCTCGAGAACGTCGCGCCGACGATTCTCGAGATCATGGGACTCGCGAAGCCGCGGGAGATGACCGGGGAGTCTCTCCTCGAACCGGGAACGGGCGGCCGCAGGCCGCCCCTGGGATCGAGCGCTTCATGATTCAGCGGCTGATCGTCATCCGGCACGGCGAGACCGTCGACAACCTGCGCGGGGTCGCGCAGGGATGGAGCGACAGCGAGCTCTCGCCGCGCGGGCAGGCGCAGGTCGAGCGCATCGCGGAGCGCGTCGCGCGAGCTCGGCCCGACGGCGCTCTACTGCTCGACTCTTCCGCGCGCGATCGACCACGGCGCAGGTGATCGGCGGCGGCCCGGGCCTCGACCCGATCCAGCTCGACGACCTCCGCGAGATGAACTGCGGCGAATGGGAAGGGCGTCTCGTTCGTCGAGGTGCGGCAGAACGACCCCGACTTCTATCGCGCGGTGGGCGAGCGATCCGCACGACGCCGTGCCCCGGGGGCGAGTCGTTCAGCGACGTCCGCGCGCGCGATGCAGCGCGCGATCGCAGGCGATCGGCGCGCACGAGCGAACGGGCAGCCTTCGACGGTCGCGGTCGTCTCGCACGGAACCGCGATCCGCATCGCTCGCCACGCGCCTGCTCGCGCTTCCGCTCGAGGCCGCGCGCCACTTCGCGCAGGACAACGCCGCGGTCAACGTGTTCGAGTGGCGCGGCGAGCGCTGGGTGCTGCGGACCTGGAACGACGTCGAGGCATTGCGCACGGGCATGGACGACGCAATGAACTCTCGAAGAGCTGACACGAACGATCGCCGACGCGACTCGAGTCGCGCGTCCTCGCCCTCTTCGGCGTCCCGGTCGACCGCGTCGATTCTGCAGACGCCGCCGCGCCTGGAGATGGGCGACCTCGCCACGCCGCTCGCCCTCGAGCTCGCGCGGAGCGCTCAAGCGCGCGCCGCGCGAGATCGCGAAGGAGCTCGCCGACGGCCTCGCGCCTTCCCGCCGCTCGTCGCCTCCGTCACCGTCGAGGGAGCCGGATATCTGAACTTCCGACTTCGACCGCGGGCTCTTCACCTCGACCCGGCTTCGCGACGTCGATCGCTCCGCCCGCCGCCGACGGGCGAGCGCGATCACCGTCGAGCACACGAACATCAACCCGAACAAGGCCGCGCACATCGGCCATCTGCGCAACGCCGTCCTCGGCGACACGCTGGTCCGCTGCCTGCGCTGGCTCGGGCATCACGTCGAGACGCAGAACTACATCGACGACACCGGCGTGCAGGTCGCCGACGTCGTCGTCGGATTCGAGCGGCTCCTCGGCGAGGGGATCGAGCAGGTCCAGAAGCGGATCGACGATCCCGGCTCGCGGTTCGACTACTTCTGCTGGGACCTCTACGCGCGCATCGGCGCGCCACTACGAGGAGAATCCCGAGGCCGTCGCGTGGCAGCGCGAGACGCTGCACCGCATCGAGAAGCCAGGAGGGGGAGACCGCGCGGCTCGCCGCGCTCGTCGCCGAGGCCATCGTCCGGTGGCACCTCCGGACGACGCTGCGGCTCGACATCGAGTACGACCTCCTGGTCAAGGAGAGCGACATCATCCGCCAGCATTTCTGGGATCGCGCGTTCGAGCTGCTCAAGGAGAGTCGGCGCGGTCATCCGCGAGGCGGAAGGGAAGCACGCCGGCTGCTGGGTGATGAAGCTCGCCGACTCGCCCGAGTTCGAAGGGCATCGAGGAGCCGGACAAGATCCTGGTCCGCTCGAACGGAACCGTGACGTACGTCGGGAAAGACATCGCGTACCAGCTGTGGAAGTTCGGGCTTCTCGACGAAGAAGTTCGAGTACCGCCGAATTTCTCCGGTACGAGGACGGCCGGATCCTCTGGGAGACGACGAGCGACGGGGACGGCGATCCGGACGCGCCGGTGCTTCGGCGGCGCGGACCAGGTCTTCAACGTCATCGACATCCGCCAGGCGTACCTCCAGAAGATCGTGCAAGCGAAGGGCTGCGCCAGCTCGGCCATGACGAGGCCGCCGACGCGTCGATCCACTTCTCCTACGAGATGGTCGCGCTCAGTCCGGCGACGGCGGCGACGCTCGGCCTCGAGCTGAGCGACGAGGACGCGGCGAAGCCGTTCGTCGAGATGTCGGGACGGAAAGGGCTCGGCGTCAAAGCCGACGATCTCCTCGACACGCTCGAGGCGAAGGCGCTGGACGCGGTGCGCGAAGGCGCGGCGGAGCGCGAGAGCGAACGCGTCCGCCGAACAGCAGAAGGATCTCGCGCGGCAGATCGCGATCGCCGCGCTCCGCTACTTCATGCTCAAGTACGGGCGGAACAAGGTGATCGCGTTCGACTTCGCGCGAGGCGCTCGCGTTCGAGGGGGACTCGGGGCCTTACCTGCAGTACTCGACCGTCCGCGTCGAGAACATCTTCCGGAAGATGGCGGATCGCGGCGTCGACGCGCGCCTCGATCGGGATGCAATCGACGAGCTCGCCGCTCTCGAAGGGATCCCGGACGACATGTGGGAGATCGTCCGGAGCTGCGCGGAAACCACCGCGGTCGTGAGGCGGGCGGTCGACGCTCTGGAGCTCTCGACCCTCACCCACCACGCCTTCGACCTCGCGCAGAAATTCAACTCGTTCTACCACAAGTACCCGATCCTCAATGAGGCGGACCCGGCCGAGCGCCAGAAGCGCGCCGCATGCGCCGAGGTCTTCCGCCAGACGATGAGGCAGATCCTCGCGCTGCTCGGGATCCCGGTGCCGGAGAGGATGTAGCGTCGGGCGTCTAGGAGTCGGGCGTCTAGGCGTCTAGGCGTCCGGGGCGTCCAGGCGTCGCGTCTGCGCGAGCGTTTCTTCTCGTCGTGCCGAGCCGGAGGCGAGGGAACTTCGGTGACACGCCCGCGATCGTGGTTTCCTGCGGTGTCACCAAAGGTCCTTCGTCGCGCTACGCGCTCCTCAGGATGACGCGTGGGGGGAAGCCTGCCGGTGGAATCGTGAGTGCGTCATCCCGAGCGGCGCAGGGCAGGCTCGAGCTCGAGGCCGCTTCCCTTCCTCGCCATCGGCGGCGCTCTCGGGGCGACGCTCGTCTCCGGAAAGACCCCGGACGACCCTACGCCGTAGGCACGACCCGGCGCACGTCCTTCGCGTGCAGCCCTTTGGGTCCCTGTTCGATCTCGAGCTCCACGCGGTCACCTTCCTTGAGCGACCGGTATCCGGGCTGATCCACGATCGCCGTGTGATGGACGAATACGTCCTCGCCCGTGCTCTCGCGGACGATGAAGCCGTATCCCTTTTCGTTGTTGAACCACTTCACGCTTCCAGCTTCCGCCATGATGATTCCAGCCTCCCCTCGAGGAGGGAAGTTCCCTCGGGTGTCGATTTCGAAGGCCGCGTGCAAAGGATGAGCCCTCTCGGGAGTCGGCAGGGGGAAGCAGGCCGGGGGAAAGGGAAACCGAAAGCGACACCCGTCCCGGAAATCCGCCTTTCCCCTGCCCCCTGACTCCTTCTCCCTGCCTACTACCAGATGAGCGCCCGGTTGGTGCCGATCTGGCGGAAGCCGAGGGACTCGTAGAGGCGCACGGCGGGGGTGTTGAAGTCGTTCACGAAGAGGGTGATCGCCTTTCCCTGGCGAAGGATATGGCCGCAGACCTCGGCCATCCCCTGCCTGGCGAAGCCGCGGCGGCGTTCGGGGGGCGCGGTCCAGACGCCCATGAGCTGAACCGCTTTGTCGGTCACCGCGGAGTACTCGCACTTGAAGACGATGCGCGCGCCGCGAGTCATGACGAGCGAGCGCTTGCGGTCGAGCAGCTCACGGACCCTCTGGCGGTAGCCGACCGCGTCGCGCTCGAGGGGATTGATCCCGACTTCTTCGATGTGCATGGCCGCGCAGGCGGGGACGAGGGCCTGGAGATCGCGCTCGGTGGAATAGCGGAGAGTCGTGAGTTCCGGGAGGGCCGTCGGTCCGGCAGGGATCGCGTAGACGGGCTGGCTGAGCCGGATGACGGTCGGAGGGGAGATGTGGCCTCGGATCCGCCTCCAGAGAGGGTCGACGAGGCGGGCGTCGGAGATGATCGCGCGGACGGGAGTCATGCGGGCGAGGATGCGGTCGCCGAGGCGGACCATGGCTTCCTCCCGGAGGGAGAGGCTGACCGCGTCGTTGCCGGCGAGCACGACGTTCGTCGAAAGGGACGCGAGAGCGACGGGAACGCCGTCGCAGCGGATCAGGAGGGTCTGCCCCTTGGGGCCGGTTCCTTCGTCGCGAAGGCGGGAGATGAAGTAGACGTTCCCGAGCGGCTCGCGCTCGAGGAGCTCGAGCGCGACTTCCAGGTCGCACGGCGCGAGGGGCGTGAAGTCCCAGTCGCGTTCCTGAGGGAGGGTCGCCATGGCGGATCGTCGGGAAGTGTAGATGACTTCCGGCGGCCCGATCAAAGCTGCTCGTTGAGAAGGAACGCCGAGAAGTCGACGAGCCGGTGCCGGAGCGAGCGCTTCTTCCATGCATCGAGCGTCCATTCGCTCGTGTGTTTCATGTCGTCTTCCCACGCGGCGATGAGCTCGGAGGCGATCTTCGGATCGACCACGCCGACGCTGATCTCGTCGTTGACCTCGAACGAGCGGTCGTCGAAGTTCGTGGAGCCGACGCTGGCCCAGACGCCGTCGACGACGATGACCTTCTGATGGTTGAGGGTCTTCCGGAACTCGAAGATGCGGATGCCCTTTCCGAGCAGCGCGCCGAAGCGGTGGTGGCTCGCGTGCTGGACGATTGCGGCGTCGGTGACCTCGTCGCTCGGCATCATGATCCGGACGTCGACGCCGCGCTTCGCCGCGGCGGCGAAGATCTCGATGTCGCCTGGGTCGGGGAGAAAGTAGGGGTTCTGAATCAGGATCTGTTTCCGCGCGGAAGCGATCGCGACCAGGTGCAGCAGCTCGACCGAGGAGACGCTTCCTGCGGGAGAGCTGTAGGCGACGTGAGCCTCCACCTCGCCGCGCGGTTCGAGCGCGGGGAAGTACTCGTCGCCCGCGAAGACCTCCCCCGTCTCTTCGATCCAGTTCTCCGAGAAGACCGTCTGGATCCGGTTGACGAGTGGGCCCTCGATCCGGAGGGCCGTGTCGCGCCAGTGCTCGCGATCCTCGCCGTCGCCGGTCCATTCCTGAGCGATGCCGTGTCCCGCGACGATGGCGGTGCGCCCGTCGACGACCAGCAGCTTCCGGTGATCGCGGTTGTTCATCCTTCCGAGGTTCGAGAGGCGAAGCGGGTGGAACTTCGCGACGTGGCAACCGGACTCGCGCATCAGCTCGAGGAGGCGCTCGTCCATCCGCCGCGAGCCGCTCGCGTCGAGGAGCACGCGGACCGGAACGCCCTCCCGCGCCTTGGCCGCGAGCGCCTCCGCGACGCGCGTCGTGATCTCTCCCTGCCACCAGACGAACGTCTCGAAGTGCACGGACTTCGTCGCGCCGGCGATCTCCGTGAGGAGCGCGTCGAAGAACGCGCCGTTCTGGATGACCCGGACGTCGTTCCCCTTCTCGAGCGAGCCGTGGGAGAGCCCCACGATCGACTGCATCATCGCCCGGAGCTCGCCGGGATCGCCGACGTTGAGGCGCGTGTCCTGGCGCCGCTTGACGGACCAGAAGAGGATCGCGACGGCGACGAACGAGACGGCGAGCGCCACCAGGACCCAGATCGGAATTTCGACGGAGTTGCTCATGCGGCCTTTCCTTGACGAACTCACCGGACCTCCTCGACGCGCTGTTCCCGAAGGATCGATACGATCGCTCGATGATCGGACGGGCCGGCGTCGACGACTTTCGAAGAAAGAACTTTCCAGCGGGGACTCGCGAAAACGTAGTCGAGCTGGCGCCGCGTCAGGCGGTGCGTCGGCGTCGCGGGATCCGCGGGCCGGACGTCGGCGCGGCGGCTGAATTCCATGATCTCCTCGGCGGCCGGGGTCGCGTTGAAATCGCCCACGAGAATCCACGGAACGCTCGTCGCGCCGATGTGCGAGGCGATGCACCCGAGCTGTTCGGCACGGACGGCGCTCGTGAGCCTTCCCCACGTGACCAGATGCGTGACGAAGAAGCAGACCGGCCGCCCGGCGACCACGACCCAGACTTGCAGGAGCGTGCGGGGCTCGCCGATCGAAGGAAGCGGGTGGACCACCGCGCGGAGCACCTCGCCGCGCGTCAGCACGGCGTTGCCGAACTCTCCATCGCCGATCCGGAAGCTCGGTCCGAAAATGACGCTCATCCCGGTCCGGTCGGCGAGCTCTCTGGCCTGATCGCGGAACCGAGACTGCCAGGTGTTCCGATGGACTTCCTGCAGGCCGACGATCTCCGGCCGCTCCTGCAGGATGACGGCGGCGACCTCGCCGAGGTGGTCCTCGTCGAGGAGGGCTGCATGGCCTTCCGCGTTGTACGTCATGACGACGAGGTCGCGGTCGAGCGTCGCCGACCCTTCCACGGGCCGGAACGGAATCGAGGAGTCGGCGGTGCAGTCGCCGCTGCGGACCGTGTAGACGAAAAGGACGCGGTACGACAGAAACGCGAGAAAGGGCAGCCCCGCGAGCGCGAGGATGCGGCGCAGCGCGAAGTGGTTTTCTTTCGGCGGCGGTTCCATCGCGGGCGTGCCAAAGCGAAAAGAATGCCGAGCTCGCCCTGAGAGCTCGGACGTCGAAGGATGTCATCCCGATCGCTACTCTCGGGATGGCGATGCGCGAGAGACTGCGCCTGGCGCCCACCCGCCTCGCTCGGACGCCTGGACGCCGCAGACGCCGAGACGTGGCCTCGGACGCCGGAGACGCCGAGACGCCTAGACCCTCTCCTCCACCTTCGCGAAGGCCGCGCGATCGACGATCGCGAGGACATCGAGGTGCGTCAGAAGCGCCGAGGCGGGGAAGTCGGGGCTGGGAGGCGCGGAGGCGAGGCGAGCGATCGCCTCCGCCTTCGCGGACCCGCTGGCCAAAAGCACGATCGAGCGCGATTCGAGGATCGTCCCGATGCCGACGGTGATCGCCCGGTCGGGAACGTTCCCCTCCGGAAAGAATGGCGCGTTGGCCTTCCGCGTGGAAAGGTGGAGCTCGACGACGCGCGTTCTCGAGTCGAACGGCGAGCCGGGCTCGTTGAACCCGATGTGGCCGTTCCGGCCGAGGCCGAGAAAGGTGACGTCGATCCCTCCGGCGGACCTGATGAGGCTTTCGTAGCGCTCGCATTCGAGCCAGAGCGCCGTCTCCGCGTCGACGCCGGGCCGCTCGGCCCGGACTGCGGTGCCCATCCCGTCGGGCACGTGCGCGTTCGAGGGGTCGAGATCCACCTGGGTGAAAAGCCTGGTGCGCATGTACGTCGCGTAGCTGCCGGGGTGCTCGGGCGGGATCCCGACGTACTCGTCGAGGTTGAACGTCGTGGCGTCTCGAAAGCAGCGGTGCGTGGTTCCGCAGGTGGCGACGATCTCCTGGTACATCCCTTCGGGAGTCGTCCCTGTCGGAAGGAGGAGGGCCGAGCCGGGGCGGGATTCGACCTGACTCAGGAGAACGGTCGCGGCCTCCCGGGAGAGCGCGTTGTAATCATCGACGACGCGCCATTCGATCATCTGCCGGTCCTCGGGTCGATGTCGATTCCGCGCACGATCACCCGCTCGATGTCGAGCCGGGGCGAGAGGACGAGGAGGTCGGCGTCGTAGCCGGCGGCGATGCGCCCCTTGGAGTCGCCGATGCCGAGCAGGCGCGCCGGGATCGTGGTCGCGAGAGGAAGCACGGCCTCGATGGGGAGCGCGGCGAGCTCGATCATATTGCGTACCGCCTGCCCCATCGTGAGCACGCTTCCGGCGAGCGCGCCGTCCGCGAGGCGGGCGGCGCCGTCGCGGACGGTGACCTGATGCTGATGGAGGCTGTACGTTCCCTCGGGCATGCCCGCCGCCCGCATCGCGTCGGTGACGAGGATCGCGCGGTCGTTCAGTTGCGCGCCGGCGACGTGGAGGATCGCATGGTGGAGGTGAACGCCGTCCGCGATCAATTCGACGGTGCATCGGTCGTCCGCGAGCGCGGCGCCGATCGCGCCCGGCTCCCTGTGGTGGAGCGCCGGCATCGCATTGAAGAGGTGGGTGAAATGCCGCGCTCCGGCTTCGATCGCGAGAACCGTCTCCGCGTACGTCGCCGACGTGTGCCCGATCGCGAAACAGACGTCGTGGCGGAAGGCGCGGATCAGATCGAGGACTCCCGCGGCTTCGGGCGCGACGGTCATGAGGAACGGAAGCGCGGGCGCGAGGCTCCGCCACCACCGCATCTCCTCGAGATCGGCCGGGCGAATCGAAGCGGAATCCTGAGCCCCGGCCTTCTGCCGGTTCAGATAGGGCCCCTCGAGGTTGATCGCGACGATCGCCGCTTCGTCGTCCGCCTGTTCGTTCGCCGCATCGGCGATCGCGACGATCGCCCCGCCGATGGCGTCGCGCGAGCCGGAGAGCGTGGTCGCCGCGAGCGCGGTCGTCCCGTGCCTCAGGTGATACGAGCAGATCGCCCGCGCGGCGTCGGGCGTCGCGTCCATGAAGTCCGCGCCGGCGCCGCCGTGAACGTGCGCGTCGATGAAGCCGGGGACGAGGACCCCTTCGCCGAGGTTCGGCTCGGGATCGTCGTGCCGGGAGGCGAGGCGCACGTCCGCGATCATCCCTTCCTCCGCGATGACGATGACGTCCTCGTGAATCGCTCCCGCGGCCCACGCGCGGCCTCTGAAAATCTGTTTGTCGGTCATAGGCTGATCTTCAAAGAGACGCCGTCGGATCTCGGGGGGGAAGGGGCGCGACCCGAAGGCGCGGAGCTCGACGCGAGCCGCCGAGCCGATGCCCTCGATCTCGACGAGGGCGGCGTCGATCGCGTCCACGGACGTGCCGGACATGAGGCCGACGACGCGGTGGCGGGGCTTGCGAAGGATCCGGAGGAGCCGGTCGACACTTCCCGCGCCGTGCGCTTCCTCGGCTGCGGCCACTATCCGAACACCTTTCGCAGGCGCCCTCCCGCCTCGGCGAGCCGGCGCTCCGCTTCCTCGCGCCCCACGGCGAGCTTCGCCATCACGATCGCGGTCTTGACGTTCGAGCCGCTGGCCGTGAACGCCGATTCGGCCGTCGCGCGATCCGCTCCCGTCGCGGTTTGAACCATCAGGATCGCTCGCCCTCGGAGCTTGATGTTGGTCGCAGGCATCTCGACCATCAGGTTCGAGAAGACTTTGCCGAGTCGGATCATGACGCCGGTGGAAATCGTGTTGAGCACCAGTTTCTGCGCCGTGCCGCTCTTCATCCGCGACGACCCGAGAATGACTTCCGCCCCGGTCTCGGGAACGATCGGGATGTCGCACTCGCGCGTGAGGGCCGAGCCGGGAACGGAGGTGATGCCGACGGTGAGGGCGCCGAGGAGGTTCGCTTTTCGTATCGCGGCGACGGTGAACGGCGTCGACCCTGACGCCGCGATCCCGACCACGGCGTCTTCCGGCCCGACGAGCCGCTCGATTTCCGCGATTGCCGCTTCGTCGTCGTCCTCCGCCCCTTCCGCGGCGGAAAAGAACGCCGTCGTCCCTCCGGCCATGATCACGCGGACGAGATCGGGAGCGATGCCGTAAGTCGGAGGAAGCTCGGAGGCGTCGACCATTGCAAGGCGGCCGCTCGTTCCCGCCCCGACATAGAAGAGCCGGCCGCCGGCCTCGAGGCGCTCGGCGATGCCGTCGATCGCGCGCGCGATCTGTCTCGACTCGCGCGCGACGGCCTCGGCGACTTTGCGGTCCTCGTTCTGAATGATCTCGACGAGGCGTTCGGTGGGCACTGCGTCGATGTCGAGGCTTTCCGGGAGGCGGTCGTTGCTCATCGGGTCGCGCCGCGCGGGGCGGCTCCCGCATTCTTACCGAGGGGGGAAAAGAAATCCAGCGCCGGCCCCGGACCTCGGCCTTGGACCCTCGACCGCGGCGCCTCGGACCCAGGCTCGGTGGTCTTCTTGCCCGAGATCGGCTCTTTCTCCGGTCGAAGGCCTGGAATCACGCCGGATCGCGGGCCAGGACGAGAACGGTCAGGTCGTCGGTGATTTCCGACGGATTTCGAACGTGCCGCAGCACTTCGCTCCTCAGCCGCTCGACGACCTCCTCCGCCGGGCGCCCCCATCCCGATTCGACCGCTTTGTGCACTCCGGGAATCCCGAGCTCGGCTCCTTCCTCGGAGCAGCATTCGAACGCGCCGTCGGTGAAGAGGACGAGCGATTCGCCCGGTTCCAGATGCGCCGTCTGCGTCACGTAGGGAGGGATCGGGAAAAGGCCGACGAGCAGGTTCGTGAACCCGACCTGTTCGGTTCCGGTCCGCGAGACGTGGATGGGATGAGGGTGGCCCGCATTCGTGAACTCGATCGAGCCGCTCGACGGGTCGAGGCGCCCGAGGATCATCGTGACGAAGCGGGTGTCGGAGAGGGACTCTCGGAGCGTTTCGTTGAGGCGCGCCGCGAGGCGGTCGGGCACGGGGTCTTCTTTGACCAGGATCCGGAACGCCGACTGGAGGCTCGCCATGATGAGGGCCGCGGTGACGCCTTTCCCCGCGACGTCCGCGATGACGAACCAGAGACGGCCGTCCGGCTGGAGGATGAAGTCGTAATAGTCTCCGCTCACGGTCTGGCAGGGCCGGTTCGAGCCCGCGACCGTGAAGCCGGGAATCCGGGGAGGCTCGCGCGGGAGCAGGCCGCGCTGAATGCTCGCGGCGGTTCGCAGCTCCTCCTCGATGAGCCGTTTCTGGATCGCCGCCTCGCGGAGGCGCGTGGTCTCGAGCTTGATCGACGCGAGGCGGGCGATCTGGCCGAGAAGGTGGACGTCCTCATCCGAAACGAGATGGTTCGTCTGCAGGTAATCGAGGTAGAGGACCCCGGCGACGTTTCCGTCGAGAGAAAGCGGCGCGATGATCGCGGACCGGATCCCCTGCATGACGATCGACTTGGCCGAGGCGAGCCGCTCGTCGGCCGAGGTGTCGACGAACGCGAGGACGCGCCGCTCTTCGACGACTTCGCGAAGCAGGGTTCTGCTGATCGTCAATTCGCCGTCATCCGCGTCGCTCGAGCGGCGGACTTCGATCATCGTGAACGCGCTTCCCTCTTCGTTGAGAAGAGCGATCGCGACGCGCGAGGGACGGAGGTGCTGGAGGAGGCGATCCACGACGAACCCGAAGAGGCGGTCGAGGGGATGGTCTTCGATGAGCTCGACCGCCAGCGCGTTCAGGATCCGCAGCCTGTCGAGGTCGATCGTGGGGCCGGGCTGGGTGTCCACGATGTCGCGATAGGGGATCGAGATGGTGGGGGAGATCGGAGACTCGCCGACGGCGATGGAGGTGCTCAGCAGGTCCTGCATCTGAAAAACGACCTCGCTGTCGCCGAGGCGGATGCGGTCTCCCGAGGCGAGGAGTTTCTCGGTTTCGACGCGAAGCCCGTTGAGGTACGTGCCGTTCGCGCTGCCGCAGTCTTTCAGGATCCAGTCGCCGGCGACCGGCACAATTTCGGCATGCCGTCGCGACAAGTATCGGTCTCGGATCGGGATGGTGCAGTCCGAGGCGCGCCCGATCGTGATCAGGCTTGCAGGAAGCGCGACGGTCTCGGGAGGATGCAGAGGCGAGAAGACGGTAATTTCTGCCTGGGGTGAACTTTTGAGCAGGTCCATGTGACCCCCCGTGCAACGCTCGCGGGTAGGCATCGAGTATAGATACATCCGTACGGGGAAGCGCATGGGGAATGTGGCTCAGCCCGCCCGGCGCCGGCTGTTCGGACGAGGTGACATTTTTTGCGCATTGATCACGACGGGAGCGAGGGCATCGGCACGGGAGCCGAGCCATCCCACGACATTCTGATCGTGGACGACGATCCTCCCATCCGGAACCTCCTTCGGCAGGTCCTCGTGCGGATCGGCTTTTCCGCCCGGGAGGCTCGGGACGGGCAGGAGGCGGTCGAGATCCTCGGGTCGCACATTCCGAAGCTCATGATGCTCGACCTGATGATGCCGAGGATGAATGGCTGGCAGGTGCTCGAGCATTTGCGGGAGAATGGGCTTCTCGAGCGGATTCCGGTCGTCGTGCTGACGGCGGTGGGAGCGCATCGGACCGATGGTCTCTCCGAGTTCGGCGTCCGGGCGATCCTGAGCAAACCGTTCGAGATCCAGGATCTGATTCGAACGGTGCACGAAATTCTTGACCCAACCTCCTGACGATTACTTCCTCGAGATCGAGTCCCACTTCGCGGCTCGACGCGGCACCCCCTTCATCTTTTCCGGGAAGGACTGGGCGCTGATGAAGTCGTGGAAAGAAGAGGGCATTCCGCTCCCTCTCGTCCTCGAAGCGATCGACTCCTGCTTCCGCAGGAAAGAAGAGACGCCGCGCCGCCGGACGATCTCGAGCCTCTCGTACTGCCGCCACGCCGTCCGCGAGATGTGGGACGAGAGGAAAGACCTTCTCGTCGGGTCGTCGGAGTCCGTGCCGGAGCGGGGCGCGGGAGGAATCCTGGAGGATCTCGCGAAGGGGCTCGAGGACGCGGGCGGAGCCGCCGAGACGCCGGAGCTGGCTCGGCTGCTGCGCGCCGGCGCCGTCGCGGTCCGGGCCCTTCCTCCGACCGAGGCGGTCCCTCATCTCGAAGAGCGTCTCATCGAGATCGAACGGTCGCTTCTCGATGCCCTGATGAGCGCGCTGCCGGAAGCGGCCGCGAAGGAGCTGGCGGCGGACGTCGCGAAGAGCCTCGCCGGGCACAAGCTCGACCCGGCCGTCGCGGAGCGGACGCGAGCGGCGAATCTCATGCGGCTGATGCGAAGGCGATTGGGGATTCCGCGATTGTCGTTGTTCGGATGAGGCCCCCAGACCCGGACCTCAACCCCGGGCCTCAGACCCCAGACTCCCCAGACGGCTTCCGAGCTCCACGATCGGCACTCTCTGGAAGGGTTGATCGTGCGAAAAGCCCGGATCAAGTCCGGGACCTGGGGTCTGAGGTCTTGGGTCTGAGGTCTGGTGTCCGGGGTCTGAGGTCGAGGTTTAGAGACGCGCGAACCGAGAAGGGAGAAACGGCTCATCTCACTCTCATCGCATCGATCTTTCGCAAGGCGGCGAGGGCCCAGGCGCCGCTGACGGGCGCCTCGGGGCTGCCCCGCACCGCGCTCGTCTCGATGCCGCACCCCTCGAGAATATTCGCGATCCCGCTGAGAGTGGAGCCGTCGGCCCCAGGGCTCGAAAGGCAGGCGGGGGTGGACGTGAGGGCCGTCACGCGCAGGAGCAGGCGCGCGATGCTCGCCGCCGTCATCGTGCGGTGGGGGTCGACGCGGCGCGTGAGGGGATCGACGTTGAAGAGGCCGAAGGCGATCGCGCGAACGATTTCATCGCGCTCCTCGACCGCGTCGATGTCGACCGCCACCGCGGGCTCCGCGGGCGGGTTTCCGAAGCGGATCCCGGAGACCGTCCAGTAGACGAGCGTCGCGAACTCGGCCCGGGTCAGCTGCGGGCTCGCCGCGGCGGCGCGGAAGCGCGGCGGCATGTTCGCGATCGCGAACTCCTGCTTGATCTGCTCGAGGCGGGAGAGGTACTCGGGCCGGGGCTCCGTCCGGACGATCCGCTCGTAGCGCTCGATCGCCTCCTCGTATCGTCCGCGGCCCGCGTCGATCTCGGCGAGGGCTTGCTGGACTTCCGGCCGCTTCGCGTCCGCCGCCTGGAGGAGGGGATCGATTTCCATGCGGGCTTCCGCGAAGTTGCTCGCCGCGACGAGTTTCTGCACGAGGAGGAGGCGCGCGGAGGTCGATTCCGGGCGGATCGCGAGGGCGCGCCTCAGGCTCGTGATCGCAGCCGCGGGAGGCGCTCCGGCCGCCGATTGAAAGAGCCGGTCGAAGAGGCGCGTCTCGACGGCAGCGAGACGGTCGGCGATCACGCCCGCGGCGCCCGGCGCGGCGGCGAGCTTGCGAAGGCGCGCGGCAGCGCCCTCGAGGTCGCCCCCGTCGGCTTCGGCGCGGGCCATGTAGTACTCCGCCGCGGTCCACCCCGGCTGCGCCTTCGCGGCCGCCTCGATCTTCGGCGCGGCCGCCGCGAGGTTTCCGCTCTCGAGCGCGAGCGCCGCGAGGGCGAGGCCCGCCGGCGCGTAGGCGGGCGAACGACGCTCGAGATCGGCCAGCCGCTGTTCCGCGCGGTCGCGACGGCCCGCGGCGAGATCGCGGGCCGCCTTCTCGTAACTGGCGGCCTGCGAGGTCAGACCCGGCGGCGCGGTCCATCCGGTGCGGGGGTCGAGCTCGAAGGCGCGCGCCGCGAGCTGCGGGGTGGAGGCGGGGGTCGTCGCACACGCCGCTGTCAGGAGAAGGGCGAGGAGAGATGACGCAAGAGCCTGTTTCATCCGTTGTCCGAGTTTCGATCGACGAGTGATTGACGCCGCACGATCGCGACGGCGTCATCGACGAGCGCGGCGAGCGGGCGGGGAGCGTCGAGCCAATGCACGTCCCGTTCCGCGCGCAGCCACGTCATCTGTCGCTTGGCGTACGCGCGAGTGCGCCGTTTGGTTTCCGCGATCGCGGCCGCGGCATCCGTCTCCCCGGCGAGCACCTTCACCGCCTCGGCATATCCGATCGCGCCGAACGGACGCGCGCTCGGGCCGAAGCGCTCGAGCAGCCCTCTCGTCTCTTCGACGAGACCCGAAGCGTACATCGCGTCCACGCGCGCGTCGAGCCGTTCGTTGAGGATCTCCCGCGGGACGCGGATCCCGATGACGATCGAAGGCCGCCGCGGCGAGCCGGGACCCGGAGGGGTGCGCTCCGAAATCGGGCGCGCCGTGAGGATCCACACTTCGAGAGCGCGCTCGATCCGATGGCGGTCGGCCGGAGCGATCCGCGCCGCCGCGGCGGGGTCCACGCGGGCCAGCCATCGATGGGCGCGCGCCGCGCCGCGCGGTGTCGGCGAGAAGGCGGCGGAGCCGGCGGCGAGTGCCCTCGTCGCGCGGGGGCATTTCCGGGAGGCCCGCCAGGAGCGCGCGCAGCCAGAATCCGGTTCCTCCCACCAGGAGCGGCCGGCCGCTCCTCGCCTCGATCGATTCGCAGACCGTCCCGGCCAGGAGCGCGTAGTCCGCGGCGTTCCATTCCTGATCCGGATCGACGGCGTCGTAGAGATGGTGGGGCACGCGGGCGCGGAGCGAGGCATCCGGCTTCGCGCTTCCGATGTCGAACCCCCGGTAGATCTGGATCGAGTCGTAATTGACGATCTCGGCGCCGACGCGCTCGGCGATTCCGACCGCGAGATCCGATTTTCCCGTGCCGGTCGCTCCCGCGACCGCGATCCAGGGGACGCTCACCGCCGGGGCGGCGTCGAGGAGCGCACCCTGTCCTGTTCGTCGCCGATCATCTGCCGCAGATGCTCGCGGCAATACTTGTCTCCGACGAGAACCGGGCGCTTGCAGAGGATGCAGCGGCCCTTTCCCTTCTTCGTCTTCTTTCTCACCTTCTCGCCGACCCGCAGGACCGCGCCGATGGCGATCACGACAACGCCGATCACGCCGACCTGGCCGAGGTGGGTGCTCGTCAGGTAAGCGGCATACGGGAGCGAGAACGCCTGCCCCGCCACGAAAACGGCGAGCATGACGAGAATCGCGTAAAGGCCGAGCCGGATGAAGAACGAAGACATGGTGCGCAGTGGAAGCGTCCGCCCTCCCGCTACAAGACTACCAGCACCGGCCGGGGTGTCAATTTGGCGGCGGGCGAACAGCCGGCCACCCCGAACCGTAAACGTAATCGTCCCATGGAGATCGGTCCGGAGAATCCGCGCGCCGGCGCCCCCGAGGCGATCCAGGACCTCGGGCGAAGGATGCCCGTAGCTGTTCTGCCGCCCGCACGAGACCACCGCGAGGCGGGGATGGGCGCGATCCAGAAAACGCTCTCCCGTCGACGAGGCGCTCCCGTGGTGGGCGACCTTCAGAACGTCGCACGCGATCATCTCCGCGCCCGACTCGAGCATCTGGAACTCCGCGGCCCTCTCGATATCCCCCGTCAGCAGGAAGCGCCGCCCTTCGACCGAGAGCGCGACGGCGACGGATGTGTTGTTCGTGAAGTTCCGGCGGAAGGGCGGTTCGGCGGAGAAGACGCGGACGGGCAGGGACGCCACGAGGCGCGGCGGCCGGCGGTCGACGAGCCTCACGGGGATGCGCCGTCTTCGCGCGGCGTCGAAAAGGAGGCCGGCGCAGGGAGCGCGGAGGTGGTGGGAGGAGAGCCAGACCTCGCCGGCGCCGAGAAGCTCGACCGTTGCGACGAGCCCCGCGCAGTGGTCGGGATCGGAATGCGTCATGAGGATCGCGTCGGGCCGCCGAACGCCGTGGTCCACGAGCCATGGGACCAGGACCCGGCGGCCGAACGTGGGGTCGCCGCGCCGCCCGCCGCCGTCGACGAGGATCGCCGTTCTGTCGCGACGGATGAGGATCGCCTCTCCCTGCCCCACGTCGAGCACCGTCACCTCGAAGTCCTCGACCTGGCTCCGGCTCCGCTCGATCCACAGCGAGGAGAGCGGCGCGGCGAGCAGAAGAAATGCCGCCAGCAGGGCGCCGAGTCGCGAGGAGAGGAGGATCGCGACGAGGGCGCCGAGGATCGAGGCGACGACGACCGCGGCGGGAGGCGCCGCGACGATGCGCGCGACGCCCGTGGTGTCGGCGATCGCGCGGTTCGCGGCGACCGCCAGGACGTCGAGCCGCCCGATGAGCTCGAGCAGGAAGAGCGCGAAGCGCGGCGCGAGGAACGCGGAGCCGCAGGCGATCGCCGAGATCCCGACCATGACCGAGAGGAGCGGCGCGAGAAGCAGCGTGATGATCGAGCTTCCGATGACGATCTGATGGAAGAAGAGCGCGGTGATCGGCGTGGTCCCGAGCTCCGCCCCCGCGCCGAACGCGAGGGCGCGGAGCGCGCCGCCGCGACAGCGGGACGCGAGAGCGCCGCCGATCAGGAGAAGGCCGCCCGTCGCTCCCCACGTGAGCGCGAAGCCGGGATCCTCGAGCTCGGCCGGGGAGGAGGCGAGCCGGAAGAGCGCGGAGACGAAGAGGAGATTCGAGGGAGAGGTGGGACGCCCGAGAAGTCGCGAGGTGGCGTAACAGCCGATCATCACGGAGGCGCGCGATACGGAGGGATCGTGTCCCGCGAAGGGAGGCGCGAGGAGCGCGATCGCGAGAAGCGCCCAGTCGCCGGGCCGCGGGCGGCCGAATCGCCGAAAGGCCCAGCCGAAAGCCGCCGCGGCGAGCGCGATCTGCATTCCGGAGAAGACGAGCAGATGGTAGGTGCCGCCGCGTCGATACGCCTCGCGGACCTCCTCGTCGAGGAGCTCTCCGCGGCCGAGCGCGAGAGCGGCCGCCTGCGCGGCGCCCCGGCGCGCGAGCTCCGAGTCTCGACCGAGAGCCTCGACCCCATCGGCCGCCGCCCGGTTCCACGCGGCCGGATGCCACCGGGAGAGCGCGCCGGTGGGGCGGATCAGCCGCGCCGACTTCACGTTCATCCGGCATCCGCCGGGATCGCAGAAGAGGAACCCTTCGGCGCGAACCGCCGCCGCCCTTCCCGCGGGGGGGGCGGCTCATCCCAGAGCGTCAGGAAGATCGGGAGATCGACCCGCTCCTCGTCCCCCTCCCGCAGGAGCGTGAAATGCCGCGCGCGGAGAGTCGCGGTCTCCTCTCGCGACTCCCATCCGCGGTCGAGAGGAACGACGACGGCCGCGAAGCGATCCGCCTCCATGCGCCCGAGGAGCTCGAGGTCCGCCGTCCTTTTCCCGAGCGCGGTCGTGGCGATCGCGAACCCCGCCGCGAGGAAGAGCGCGGCTCCGGCGGACGGGCGGAGCGCTCGGGAGGCGAAGAGAAGGATGGCGCAGAGGGCCACCGCGCCGGCCGTCGCCCACGGCGCGATCCATCGCGAAGAGAGGGCGATGCCGAGGGCGAATGCGATGGCGGGAACGGCGGCCGGGAGGCGATCGGTGGGGCGGTCACGCACGCTCGAACGAAGCGAGCGTCTCGATGTGATGCGTATTCGGGAAGAGGTCGATCAGGTCGATCGATGCGAGGGACCAGCCGTGACGCGCCAGCCGGGACGCGTCGCGCGAAAAGGTTACCGGATCGCACGAGAGATAACAAATGCGGCCCGCGGCCGCGGCGAGAGGCGCGATGGCGCCGCCGTCGAGGCCGGCGCGGGGAGGATCGACGAGGACGAAATCGGGGCGCGAGCGCTCGGCCGCGAGAAACGTTTCGACGGAGGCGCGCACCGGCCGCAGCGCGGCGCGGCCGCCCGCGTTGACGAGCGCCCACCGGTGCGACTCGGCCGACTCCTCGACCGTGACGACCGTCTCGAACCGGTCGGCGAGGGGGAGCGCGAAGAAGCCGACGCCGCCGTAGAGGTCCCATGCGAGACGCGGCTCCGCCCGCGCGGCGCTCTCGAGCACGAGGGCGTGGAGCGTTCCGAGGAGATGCCGGTTGACCTGAAAAAACGAGGAGATCGAAAGCCCGTAGGCATACTGCCCGACGGTGATTCGCGCCTCGGCGGCCTCGCGGTCTTCACCGCGGCTGAGCCGGACGAGAAGCTCTCCTCCTCCTTCGAGCGTCTCGACGGTCTCCGCGCGCTTCTCTTCGGCGGCGGCGCGGATGAGCGGCAGCTCGGCGAGGACGGCCGGCCCGACGATCTCGCATTCCTCCGGAAGAGGGACGACGCGATTCGTTCCGGGGGCGAAGAAGCCGGGCGCGCCTCCGGCGTCGACGTGGAGGCGGGAGCGGAGCCGGTAGTTGAGGGGCGAGATGTGAAGGCGAGGCCGCGGAAGGCTCTCCGGATCGAACTTGCCGACGCGCCGGAGCGCGTCGAGGAGGATGCGCCGCTTCCAGGAGAGCTGGCGGTCGAGGCGAAGCTCCGTCCAGTCGCATCCGCCGCATTCGCGCGCGACGGGGCAAGGCAGCGCGCGCCTCTCCCCCGAAGCACGGACGAGGTCGACGAGGACGCCGCGCGCGAATCCCTTTTTCCGTTCCGTGACACGAACGCGGGCGCGATCGCCCGGGTAAAGCCCGGGGACGAACAAGGGAAGGCCGTCGATCCGGGAAAGCGAGTCGCCGCCGGGAACGAGCTCGACCGGCTCGATCTCGACGATCTCTCCGACGGTCGTGGTGGCAGCGTGAGGCGTCTGGTTCATGGGGCTCGGAAGGGGCCGCCGCGCCATGATCGCGCGCGACGTTCGCGCGGCCATTCTCGCACTTGCGCCTCCGGGGTGGGGCTGATAACGTCGAACGCCCGGGACCCTCCGGACGTCGAACCGTCCGCAACCACGATCCCTCCGCTCCGGAAATTCGAGGTCCCTCCGGCACAGCCGAAACGATCAGCGCACATATGAAAGTACACGAGTATCAGGCCAAAGAGATTCTGAGGAAATACGGCGTCCCCGTTCCGCGCGGGCACGTCGTCGACAATCCGCAGCAGGCGCGCGAGGTCGCGAGAGAGCTCGGCGGGCGCGTGGTCGTCAAGGCGCAGATTCACGCCGGCGGCCGCGGCAAAGGCGGCGGCGTCAAGCTGGCGAAGTCGCCGGACGAAGCGGCCGAGCTCGCGAAGCAGATCCTCGGGATGACGCTGGTCACGCACCAGACGGGCCCCGAGGGGCGGCTGGTGCGGAAGGTCCTGATCGAGGAAGCCCTCAACATCGACAGGGAGCTCTACCTCGGCATCACGCTCGACCGCCGGCTCGGAAAGCCCGTCGTCATGGCGTCCGCGCAGGGCGGCATGGAGATCGAGGTGGTCGCGGCGCGCGATCCGAACGCGATTCATCGCGAGCCGATCGACGCGATCCTCGGCATGCAGCCGTTCCAGGCGCGCCGCGTCGCGTACGCGCTCGGCCTGTCCGGAACCGCGTTCAAGAAGGCGGTCGACTTCCTCCAGAAGCTCGTGCGCGCCTACGTCGAGACCGACGCCTCGCTCGCCGAGATCAATCCGCTCCTCGTGACCAAGGAAGAGGACGTCCTCGCGCTGGACGCCAAGATGAACTTCGACGACAACGCGCTGTTCCGGCATCCGGACATCGTCGAGATGCGCGACCTCAACGAGGAAGATCCTCTCGAGGTCGAGGCGTCGAAGTTCGGTCTCAACTACATCAAGCTCGACGGCACGGTCGGCTGCATGGTCAACGGCGCGGGCCTCGCGATGGCGACGATGGACATCATCAAGCACGCGGGCGGCGAGCCGGCGAACTTCCTCGACGTCGGCGGCGGCGCCTCGGCCGAGCAGGTCAACAACGCGTTCCGGATCATCCTGAGCGACACGAACGTCAAGGCGATCCTGATCAACATCTTCGGCGGCATCATGCGGTGCGACCGCATCGCCGAAGGCGTGGTCCAGGCGTCGCAAGGAGATCGGACTTCCCGGTGCCGCTCGTCGTGCGGCTGGAAGGGACGAACGTGGAGCTCGGGAAGGAGATCCTCGCGAAGTCGGGTCTCGACATCATCGCGGCGGACGGGATGAAGGACGCAGCCGAAAAAGTCGTCGCGGCGGCGAAGCAGCGGCGCGCCTCCTGAGGCGGCGCCGAATCGAATCGGAGAGATCGAATGGCAATCTGGGCTGACAAGAACACGCGCGTGGTCGTGCAGGGCATCACCGGGCGCGAAGGAACATTTCACGCGATTCAGTGCCGCGATACGGCACGAATGTCGTCGGCGGCGTGACTCCGGGCAAGGGCGGGACGACGCACGAAGGGTTCCCGGTCTTCAACACGGTCGCGGAGGCGCGGGAGAAGGAGGGGGCGAACTGCGCGCTCATCTTCGTTCCGCCGCCGTTCGCCGCGGACGCGGTCATGGAAGCGGCCGACGCGGGGATCGAGCTGATCGTCTGCATCACCGAGGGAATTCCGGTCAACGACATGATGCGGGCGCACGCGTTCCTCGCGGACGTCAACGCGGAGCGCGGCGCGCGCGGCTCGCGCCTGATCGGGCCGAACTGCCCCGGCATCATCACGCCGGGGCAGGCGAAGATCGGCATCATGCCGGGCCACATCCACAAGGCGGGACCGATCGGGATCGTCTCCCGCTCCGGAACGCTCACCTACGAAGCGGTCGGCCAGCTGACCCGGCGCGGGATCGGGCAGTCGACGGCGGTCGGGATCGGCGGCGATCCGCTGCCGGGGACGAACTTCATCGATTGCCTCCGAGCGTTCGAGGCCGACCCGAAGACCGAGGCGATCATCATGATCGGCGAGATCGGCGGGACCGCGGAAGAGGAAGCGGCCGCGTTCGTGAAGGCGAACGTGAAGAAGCCGGTGGTCGCATTCATCGCGGGGCAGACGGCGCCTCCGGGACGCCGGATGGGACACGCGGGCGCGATCATCAGCGGCGGCAAGGGAACGGCGAAGGAGAAGATGGCCGCGCTGAAGGATGCGGGCATCCACGTCGTCGTCTCGCCGGCCGAGATGGGATCGAAGATGGAAGAGGTGTGGAAGAAGTAAGCGTGGCGGGAACGGTGTTCTTGCAGGGGAGGGCGGTTGTCGCCCTCCCTTGCGTTCCAAGAAACAAATGCAAAATGCAAAATGCAAAATGAAAAGTACAAAAAGGGCTTGATAATCAAGACTCATTAAGGAGCCATTTTTATGCACTTTTTTGATTTCATATTTTGCATTTTGCATTTTTCATTTGTCTTTTGACTATGCGTTCCCTCCCTGGCCCCCCCACCCCCGGCTGGGTCGTTCTGATCGGCGGGGGTGAGTTCTCCTTCGGCGACACCGCCGAGATCGATCGGTTTCTCCTCGAGAAGATGCCCGCCGACCGCCGGCGCATCGCGTTCATTCCCACCGCATCCGGCTCGCCCGATTACGCGGGGCACCTCGGCGCGTACTTCCGGACGCTCGACCCCGCGCTCGAGACCGTGAACGTGCCGGTGTATCGCGCGCGCGACCTGCGCCGCGGGCGCAACCTCGACGCGATCCGCGGAGCCGGGCTGGTCTACATCGGCGGGGGGATCACGCGCATCATCGCGGACACGCTCCGCGAGAGCGCGACCGAGGAGGCGATGCGCGAGGCTCTCGGAGCCGGAGCCGTCGTCGCCGGGATCGGCGCCGGAGCCGCGTGCCTCGGATCCTGGGCCGCGGATCAGGAGCGCGCCGGCGGAGCCGTCCGCGGCTTCGGCTGGATCCCGGGGGCCGCGATCGAGACCGGCTTCGACTCCGCGCGCGCCGAATCTCTCCGCCGCCTCATGTCCCTTCCGGACATCGACCTCGGCATCGGCATCCCCCCCTCGACCGCCCTCGCGATCGCCCCCGATCGCGCCGGAACCATCCTCGGCGAGGGGAAAGTCGCGATCGTGCGGAAGGGATAGCGGTTCCGCCTCGCGATTTGCACGGCGCCCTCCGCCCGCGGTACAGCCGCGGCGGCCTGCGCTTTGGAGTGCGGCGCACAGCGCCGCTTTCGATCTCCGGGTCGCGAAGAAAAAGCGGCGCTTCGCGCCGCACTCCAAAGTGGCGAATCCGCGGCTGTACCCAGGCGCAGCCGGTCCCTGCCCGTTCCGAGGTCAGACCAGCTCGCACTGGGAGAAGAAGAACCCGATCTCGATCCCGGCGTTCTCTTCCGAGTCGGATCCGTGGATCGCGTTCCTCTCGATCGACTCGCCGAAGTCCTTCCGGATCGTTCCGGCGTCGGCCTTGGAGGGATCGGTGGCGCCCATCACTTTGCGGAGCGCCGAAACGGCGTCGTTCCGCTCGAGAGCGGCGACGTAGACCGGGCCCGAGGTCATGTAGGTGACGAGGCTGCCGAAGAACGGCCGCTCGCGATGGACTGCGTAGAACTTCTCGGCCTGGTCCTTCGTCAGGTGGAGCTTCTTGATGGCGAGGATGCGGAATCCGTCGTCCTCGAGGCGGGAGATGATCTTCCCGAAATTGCCCTTCGAGACCGAGTCGGGCTTGATGATCGTGAACGTCTTCGTCATGTGAACGTACCTTTCGAGGCGATTTCCGGGCACCTATACCTGTGCATCACGCCATGAATTCCCGGCGGCGGGCGCGTAGGGGGCGCGCTGCGCGCGCCCTGAACTTCGGTCGCGTGGGACGAGAGTCCGGGCGCCCGCAGGGCGCCCCTACTCGGCTCTGAGCACGATCCCCGGAAATCCCGCCGCGGCGAGTCGTTCGGCGGCGGCCGCGGCGGATTCGCGCGTGGTGAAGGGGCCGATCCGCACGCGCCAGAGGCCCGAGCGAAGCTCGGTGTAGACCGACGATTCGGCCGACGCGATCCTGCGGCGAAGGGCGTCGGCGTTCTCCTCGATCCCGAAGGCGCCGAGCTGGACGACGAAGCGGTCGACCGCGGCGGGCGCCGTGCCGCTCGGACGTGAAGGCTTCTTCGGAGCCGCCGTCGGGGACTCCCGCGCGATCACGGTGCCGTCCTCGGTCACCGTCTCGATCGTGATGCCGTCGGGCGCGACGCGCTTCCGCACCCGCTGGCCGCCCCTCTCCTCGATGACGAGAACGTCCTCGACCACGTCGTCCTCGGCGGCCGGAGCCGTCTCGGTGACGGCTTCGCGCCCGCCGGGGAGCGGGAAGGCGACGTCGGGCGGAGGGCCGATCGTTTCCGCAGGGGGTGGGATCGTGACCACGTAGGGCGCGGGCGGCTCGCGATCTCCTCTCCCCATCGCGACCACGCGGGCGTCGATGACGGCGAGCCCCGCGTCGACGATGTCGAGGGCGGCGGCCGCGGCGTACGAGAGGTCGAGAATGCGGTCTCCCACGAAAGGTCCGCGATCGTTGATCCGCACGCGCACGGTCCGGCCGTTCGCGGGGTTCGTCACCTCGAGGATCGTCCCGAACGGGAGGGTCCGATGCGCTGCCGTGAGCTGATGGGGGTCGAAGATCTCTCCGTTGGCGGTCGTGCGTCCGGCGAACTCCTCGCCATACCAGCTCGCCGTTCCGCGCAGGCGGTCCTTCTCGATCGCGGGCTGGCGCACGGAAACGCACGCCTGCAGGGATGCGAGCGCGAGCAGGAGCAGTCCGGCTCTCCAGATCGGACGAATCAGACGCGAACCTCCCCGACTTCGGATGTGATCAGCTCGCGCTCCTCCTCGAGCATCGGATCGACCTCCGACTCGAGGAATCGGTCCACCTGAAGCGGAGCGAGGCCGACGTAATCGTCGGGCCGCGCGAGCCGGTCGATTTCGCTGATGTCGAGCGGGACGAGCGGGTCGTTCGCGAGGCGTCGGAACAGGTCGTTTTCCGCGGCGCCTTCCTTGAGCCCGTCCGCGGCCGCCAGCGCGTGAACGCGCACTCTCTCGTGGAGGACCTGCCGGTCTCCGCCGCGCCGGACTCCCTCCATCATCAGGTTCTCGGTGGCGATGAAGGGGAGCTCGCGCGCGACGTTCGCGGCGATGACCCGTTCGTGTACGACGAGCCCGCCTGCGAGGTTGTCCCAGAGCAGCGCGATCGCGTCGGCGGCGAGAAACGCCTCGGGGATCGCGATGCGCCGGTTCGAGGAATCGTCGAGCGTCCTCTCGAACCACTGCGTCGCGGCCGTGTGCGCCGGATTCTGCGAGTTGATGATGAGCTGCCTGGCGAGCCCGTCGATCCTCTCCGCACGCATGGGATTCCTCTTGTACGCCATCGCCGACGATCCGACCTGCTCCTCTTCGAACGGCTCCTCGATCTCGTGAAGGTGCTGGAGGAGCCGCATGTCGTATGCAAATTTCGAGGCCGACTGCGCGAGCCCCGAGAGCGTGGCCACGATCTGCGCGTCGACTTTTCGCGAGTAGGTCTGGCCCGAAACGGGATACGTGCGGGCGAACCCCATCTTCTTCGCGACGAGCTCATCGAGCCGGAGGACCTTCCCGGCATCGCCGTCGAACAGCGCGAGGAACGACGCCTGGGTTCCGGTCGCGCCCTTCGCGCCGAGGAGCGCGAGCGACTCCTGCCGGAGGCGGAGCTCGCGCCAGTCGAGGAGGAGGTCGTGGAGCCAGAGCGTGGCCCGTTTCCCGACCGTGGTCAGCTGCGCGGGCTGGAAGTGGGTGAACGCGACGGTGGGCGTCGAGCGCCACCGCGCGGCGAAGGCGCGCAGCTTCGCCGCGATGTTGACGATCCGGCGGCGGACGAGCGCCATGGCCCCGGCCATCTGGATGATCTCGCTGTTGTCGGTGACGTACGCGGACGTCGCGCCGAGGTGGATGATCGGCCGGGCCGCGGGCGCCTGGAGGCCGAGAGCGTAGATGTGGGACATGACGTCGTGGCGGACTTCCCGCTCGCGCCGCTCGGCGTCCTCGTAGTTGATCGTCTCGAGGTTCGCGCGGAGCTCGGCGAGCTGAGCCTCGGAGATGTCGAGTCCGAGCTCCTGCTGCGCCTCGGCGAGCGCGAGCCAGAGGCGCCGCCACGCGCGGAACTTGAAATCGGGCGAGAAAAGATACGCCATCTCACGCGAGGCGTACCTCTCGGTGAGCGGCTGAGAGGCGTTCGAGCGGTTCACGACGGAAGTATCGCGTCTGGGGGTCCAGGAGTCTAGGCGTCTAGGAGTCTGGGAGTCTGGGAGTCGGCCGAAGAGTCTCGTCGTCAGGCGTCGGTGCCCGGTACATGACGACGACTCCTGGGCTCGCCGACTTCTGGACCGACTCCCAGACTCCTAGACTCCCAGACTCCTAGACGCCTAGACTCCCACCCGTGGTCGCCGAACTCCGGGAGCTGTATCGATATCGCCAGCTGGTGCTGACGCTCACGGCGCGCGACCTGAAGGCGCGCTATCGCGGGTCGGTCCTCGGCTACTTCTGGTCGCTCGCGAATCCCCTTCTCCTGCTCGGCGTCTATACGCTCGTCTTCACTCAATTCTTCACGCGACCCGACGTTCCGGCGTATCCCCTCTTTCTCTTCGCGGGAATCCTTCCCTGGACGTTCTTCGCAGGCTCGGTGCTCGAGGCGACGACGGCGATCTCGGCGAACGCCGGCCTGGTGAAGAAGGTGATGTTCCCGGCCGAGACGCTCCCCCTGGTCGTCGTCGCGTCGCACCTCGTTCACTTCGCGCTCGCGATGCCGATCCTGCTTCTCGCGATGGGGATCGCGGTGGCTACGGGGAGCACGAGGATGACGCCCCTGATCCTGCTCGCGCCGGTCTACATGCTGATTCAGACGATCTTCGTCGCCGGCATCGCCCTCATGGTCTCGTCCGCATCCGTTCTCTTTCGCGACCTTCGCGACCTCGTGGCGAATCTGATGCAGCTCGGATTCTTCCTGACCCCGGTCATCTATCCGATCCATGCCGACTTCATCACGCCGGCGATCCGCACTCTGCTGCGCCTGAACCCGATGACGCCGTTCGTGGTCGCCTACCAGCACATTTTCGTCTTCGGCTCGGTGCCTCCATGGATCGACGCGATCCTCATGGTTCTCTACGCGGCGATCTCGATCACGCTCGGCTTCGCGGTATTCGACCGTCTGCGCGACACGCTGGCGGAGGTCCTGTGAGCCGGCAATTCGCGATCTCCGTCCGGGAGGTTTCGAAGCGCTACCGGCTCTTCGGCCGCAGCTCCCAGCTCCAGACGCTCAAGAGCGCGCTTCTGGGGCGCGACCTCGCGCCGCGCGCGGACGCCTCGGTCGAGGCTCTGCGGGACATCACCTTCGACGTCGGCCGGGGCGAGGCGTTCGGCGTCATCGGGCGGAACGGATCGGGGAAATCGACGCTGCTCAAGCTCATCTCCGGAATCCTCAAGCCGACGACGCGGGACCGTGTCTGGTGGACGGACGGGTCTCGGCGCTCATCGAGCTGGGAGCGGGCTTTCACCCCGAGATCAGCGGGCGCGAGAACATCTACATCAACGGGATCATGCTCGGCCTCTCGCGCCGCGAGATCGACCAGCGCTTCGACCGGATCGTCGAGTTCGCGGACATCGGCCCGTACCTCGACCAGCCGGTCAAGACCTACTCCTCGGGCATGTACGTCCGCCTCGGGTTCGCGGTCGCCGTCCACGTCGATCCCGACATTCTCCTGATCGACGAAGTCCTCGCCGTCGGCGACGAGGAGTTCTCGCAGAAGTGCGTCGCGAAGATCCAGGAGATGAAGTTCCGGGGGGTCACGCTCCTGGTCGTGACCCATCAGCTCGACCTCGTCCGGAACCTCTGCGACCGGGCGCTCTGGCTCGACCAGCAGGGGATGGCCGCGCTCGGAGACCCCGTGCGCGTCGTCGACGAGTACCTGCAGAGCGTCTCCGGCGTGGTTCGCGCCGAAGCAGGGAGCCGACGAGGAGAACACGGAGAACGAGCTTCAGGAAGAGGAGCGATGGGGGTCGGGCGAGCTGCTGCTCAAGCGCGTCGCGCTCGTGGACACGGCCGGGCGCGAGCTCGTCGCCATCGGCGCGGGAACTCCGGTGACGGTGGAGATGGACGTCACGGTCCGAGAGCCGCAGAGCGACTTCGTCTTCGGCGTGGGCCTCTTTCACGCCGACGGGACCGCGGTCTACGGGACGAATACGGACATCGAAGGATTCCTCTCCGCCCGGATCGAGAGCGAGGGGCGCGTGAAGTTCGTGATCCCCGCCCTCCACCTGGTCGCCGGGAACTACCGCATCGACGCGGCGGTCCACACGCGGAACGGGCGGGCGTTCGACTACCGCCGCGGGGTCATCCGCTTCGTCGTCGGATCGCGCGTCCACGACACGGGCGTCTACCGCCCGCCGCACGAGTGGGTCTTCGAAGGAGGGATGGAGCTCCACCACATCGAAGACGTTCACCGGAACGTCCCGTCGGCGATCGCCGAGACGATGAAGGAGCTCGACGCCGAAGCAATGCGGAAGGCCGGCGGGTACCGAAAGCGGAAGAAGCCGCGCGGCGGGGCGTGACAGGCGCCGGGCCGCGGGGCCGCCGATGGCCGCGCGTCCCGCGGCGCTTTCAGGGCGCCGCTGTCTTCCGAGCCGCCTCGTCCCGCTTCGGCTCGGGATAGCGATAGACGAGCTCGCCCGGCTTCGACATGCCGAGGTCCTCGCGCGCGATCCGCTCGACGGCGAAGTTGGATTCGCGAAGGTTTTCGATCTCCGCCTCGAGCCGCGCGTTCTCCTCTTCGAGCTGCCGGATCTCGCTCTGGAGCGTGTCGACGCGTTTCTGCGCGTGGCGCAGCTCGGCGATTCCTTCCTCGGAGAAGACGAACGAGACGAGAAAGACCACCGTCAGCACGCCCGAGAGGAGCACGACGGCGCGGATCGTCACGCGCGTCGCCTGCTTCGGATTCCGGACGGAGGCGAACTGGGTCATCGAGGAGAGTGTCGGAAGTGCGAGCGGCGGTGTCAAGTATGACCGGGAAAGGCGTTCTTCGTTCTCCGTTCTTCGTACTCCGCGGCGAGGGGACGGTCGGCGCCCGGAGGTCCAGGATCGGAATCGAGCGTCAGACGGAGAAAGGACGACTGGCGGCGGAGAACGGAGAACGGGGGAACGGGAACGGGGAACGGAGAACGGAGAACGCCTCTATTCGACCGGTGTGACGATCAGCATCAGCGTGGTCATGCCGACGACGAACTCCTGCTGGTTCTGGAGCTCGATCGGCTGGGCGATCCTCTCGCTGTTGACGAAGGTGCCGTTCGTGGAACGGAGATCCTCGAGGAAGACCGTGCTGCTGCGGATCTCGAGGGCGGCATGCTCGCGCGAGAGCTCCGCGTCGTCGAGGACGATGTCCGCCCCGGAGCGTCCGATCGTCACCCGCGGCTTTTCGATCCTGAAGACCGTCGCCGCGTTCGCGCCGTCGGTGATCGCCAGCGCGAAGCGGCGGTCGGTTGGAATGCCGAGCCCCTCCGCTTCCGGCGCTGCGACGGCCGCAGCCTCGAGGTCGGCGACCCGCGGCGAGTCGATCGGCGTTCCGCTGTAGCTGTAGTTGCGGCGATGGCGCGCCAGCGTCATCTCGTCGGCGTCCGAGTCGGGCACGGCAACGTGCGCGGCGGCGGGAGCGCCGACGGGTTCCGCCGCCGCGCCCCCGGGATTACTGATCTCGAAAACGTCCTGGCACTTCGCGCAGCGGATCTTCTTCGACTCCTTCCCTTCGAACCGGGAAGGATCGTACTGGTACCGAGCCTGGCACTTCGGACACTGGATGATCACGCGCGTTTTGCCCCAAGGATGGAAACGACGATAGCAAACGGTCGGGGAATCTTCAATGAAACCAAAGGCCGACGAGGAGCGCGGCCATTGGCGGCGCTCCTGCAACCCCTCCCAATGCCGGAGCGTGCGATTACAATCGCCGCCTCGCCCCCGGAGCGCCGGACCCGGCGCAGAGGAGACGAATGACCCTGATCGCCCCAGCCAGTGAAGCCATCCCCCGCGCGGAGGTCCTCGACGCGCTCGAGCGCCTCGAAGGGGTGCTCGGGAAGCACCAGCGGCTCATCGTCGCCTTCTCCGGGGGGGTGGATTCCGCCGTCCTCCTCGCCGCCGCGTACAGGGTTCTCGGCAGCCGCGTCGTGGCCCTCACGGCCGATTCTCCCTCGATGGCGAGAGCGGAGCTCGACGAGGCGATCCGCTTCGCGGCGCGCCTCGGGGTGGAGCATCGGGTCGTCCGGACCGCGGAAATGTCGCGACCCGAATACGTGAGGAACGAGCGCGACCGCTGCTTCTGGTGCAAGCAGACGCTCTTCGAGGTGAGCGCGAAGCTCGCCGAGGCCGCCGGCGGCGCGACCGTCGCCTACGGCTACACCCGGGACGACGTGGGGGACTACCGCCCGGGGCACGAGGCCGCGAAGGAGTTCGGCGTCGCCGCTCCGCTGTGGGACGCGGAGCTCGGGAAGCGCGAGATCCGGGCGATCGCGCGCGAGCTCGCGCTCGAGGTCTGGCACAAGCCGGCCGCCCCCTGTCTGTCTTCCCGCATCCCGTACGGTTCCGAAGTGACCCTCGAAAAGCTCGGCGCGATCGAGCAGATGGAGGCGCTCCTCCACAGCCTCGGTTTCCGGGTCTGCCGCGCCCGGTACGACGGGAACGAGATGCGGCTCGAGCTCGAGCCGGATGACGTCGCCCGGGCCGCCGAGCGGGAGATCCGGGAGATGCTGGTGGCGAAGGCGCGCGAGCTCGGCGTGCGGTCTCCTCGTGCTCGACCTCGAGGGATTCGTCTCGGGGAAACTGAACCGGAGGGGAGCGTCGTGAAGGTCGACGACGTTCTCACCGAACTGATCGAGGGGCGGATCTCGCGCGAGAAGGCGAGCCGGGAGCTGAGCGGCCTGGGGTTCGTTCAGGTCGGCTACCATCGTCTCGACCTCCATCGGGAAGAGCGCACCGCCCTCCCCGAAGTCATCCTCGGCCTCGCGAAGAGCATCGAGCATCTCGACGAGATCGTCTCGTGGTTCGTCGAGCGCGATCTGCCGCTCCTGGGAACGAAGATCGATCGCGTGAAGGGAGAGGCGCTCGTCGCCCGTCACTCGTCGCTCGAGTATCGTCCCGACGGCGGGATCCTCATGCGCGGGCGATCGAAGAAAAGACGGCGGGCGTCGTCGCCGTGCTCGCGGCGGGCTCATCGGACATTCCGGTGGCGGAAGAGGCCGTAGGGACCCTGGAGTTCTTCGGGATCGAAGTCGAGCGGTCGTACGACTGCGGCGTCGCGGGGCTCCACCGGCTGCTCGCCTCGGGGGAGACGATCGCCCGCGCCGACGTGCTGATCGTGGCTGCGGGGATGGAGGGGGCGCTGCCTTCCGTCGTCGGCGGGCTCTTCCGGCAGCCGCTGATCGCGGTCCCCACGAGCGTGGGTTACGGCGCGAGCTTTGAAGGGCTCGCTGCCCTGTTGGCAATGATGAACGCGTGCGCGCCGGGGATCACGGTGGTCAATATCGACAACGGCTTCGGCGCGGCGGCCGCCGCGAAATCGATGCTGGACATGGCCGCCCGACGGGCCCCTGCGTCGGAGGAGAAGGAACGATGAAGCGACTGGTCCATCTATTTCTCATGATCGCGGCGGCGGGGTGCGCGACCCTACCTCCCGGCGTTGCGAACGACGAGATCCGCGGCACGATCGCGCGGCTGGGGGACATCCCGGTCGACATCGCGCCGGTGTTCGTCGGGGCAGGGGAATGACGCTCGCTCCAGACACTACGTATTCATGGAGGTACGTACTAACTTCTTGAAAACACAGGCTGGTCTATTTGTCCTGTTGTGAATTGCGGCGCAAATTCACGTTCTTTAGGTGCCACTTTGCGAACCGGTCCATGGTTCCTTCTGCCAGTCGACGCGGCGCATCGACCGGCAGGTCTAATTCTATTCGCACCCGCTTTGCTAGTTGAGAATGGGTCCATGGGTACAGTTGGTACTTCAAAATCAAAGCGAATCCGCCAGCCCCAACCAATTTGTTGATCCATGTCTTGGGAAGCATTCTCGCCACAAAGACGGGTCGAATCGCTAAATGTCGACAAAGACGGATCTTTGTATCGAACTCCTTTTCATCCATATAGGAGAGTGTGTTCTTAACCTCGATTCCATACCGTTCCTCTTCCTTCTCGAAGATGAAATCGAGATTGTGACCCGTCTCCGTCCAAACCTTACCTTCGAACTCCCTTGTGTTCTCCCCGCGTAACAAGAATTCCCGACGGGCAAAACCGCCAAGCACCATCTCTTCTCCGTGATGTCCGATGGCTGCGCACATCGCGGGACTGCCATATTCGTCCACAAGATCAACCACCGCTTTGGCGTCACGACGGTAGTATCGATGCGTTCGATGCCAGACGAGTTTTATCTCCGCGCCGGTCGCGAGCTTTCGCGGCTCCGTGTGCAAAAGACCCTCTCCGACTAGTTCCCTAATCGCTCGGTGAATTATCCAATGGAAGTACTTGTCTTCCTGTTGAACTGCTATCTGGTTCCCGAAGAAGACTTTTGGGCGGTTGTTCTCGAAGAAAGCTCGCAGCGCCTGCGTCGCTGCGAGCTCCGCAGCGTCAGGCTCGCGTGGATGCTCGGGCTCTTCGTAGCCGAAGTCGTCCCATTCGCCCATCGAGCTGAGTGTAACTCGGGCTGCAATCAGGTTCGTTACCGCCTGCCCGATCCGTCGAAGCTTCGCTACTCCAACTCCACCCTCGCCCTGTCCAACTCCGCGGCGAACTTCTCCAGGGCCGCTCCGATGTCCTTCGCCTCCGCTTCGGCTTCGCGCCAGTCGCGCTGCTCGATCGCCTCGCGAACGCCCGGAAGCGTCTTCACGCCGTAGCCGGTGTAGAACCCAGGAGCGTAGATCTGGTGGCGGAACCAGGGGCGGCGCGGCAGGCCCTCGTCGGTGGCGAGCGTCTTCTCCAGCTTCTGGATCACGGCGTTCACTTTCCGTGACGTTTCCGCGGTCGCGCCGTCTTTCGATCGTCCGCTGCATCGCCGCGTCGTATGCCTCGGCGCTCCGGCGCAGGCGCGCGGTCCCGTTGTGAAGCGCGGCCAGCTCGAGGTGCGGAACGCTCTCCCGAGCTTTCGGAGCCACGAACGGCTGCTTCGGATCGGCGGCCGCCTCGAAGATCCCTTCGCGGATGCTCCGGTTCTGTTCCTCCGTCTCCGTTCGCATCCTCTCGGCGAGCTTTTCGACTTCGTCGACGTACTCCTCGACGGTTCCCGCGAAGTTCGTGAAGCGGAACGGAAGGAGCTCGGCTTCCGAGAACCGCAGCGTGAGCCGCCCCGCGACCTTCGCGAGCGCGACTCCGTACCGGAGGCCCGCGTCGCCGAACCGCGAGAAGTGAGCGTACGAGTCGAAGATCGAGTGATAGGAGCCGCCGCCGTCCTCTCCGCCGAAGCCGATGTTGAGCGAGGGTATGGCGAGATGTTGAATGAAAGGAGTGAAGTCCGAGCCGGATCCGAGAGCGCCGATCCGGAGGTCGGAGCGCTCGCGCGCCCGCTTCGCGTCCTCGCCCCCTTCGGCGATGCGCCGCGCTTTCGCGCGCTGCAGCACCGGGATGTTCTTCTGCGGGTCGACCACGTCGCGGGCGACCTCGGTGACGAGCCGCTCGAGCGAGTGCGTGCCTCCCGCTCCGAGGAAGCCGCGGCCGTTCGAATCGCTGTTGATGTAGACGACGGCCTTCTGCTGGAGCTCGCGCGCGTGGTCCTCGGCCCACTCGGTCGAGCCGAGAAGCCCCTCCTCCTCGCCGTCCCAGGCCGCGTAGACGATCGTGCGCTTCGGCCGCCAGCCGCTTTTCGCCAGCAGTCCGATCGAGCGCGCTTCCTCCATCATCGCGGCGACTCCGCTGAGCGGATCGTCCGCGCCGAAGTTCCACGCGTCGTGATGATTTCCGCGAATCACCCACTGATCGGGCTGGTCCGACCCGCGCAGCATCGCGATGACGTCGTAGACCGGAGCGAGCTTCCAGTCGAACTCGAGCTTCAGGTGGACCTTCGCCGGCCCCGGGCCGATGTGATAGGTCATCGGGAGCGCACCGCGCCAGCCTTCGGGCGCGACCGGTCCTCCGAGGGCGCGCAGGAGCGGCTGCGCGTCGCCCCAGGAGATCGGAAGACACGGGAATCTTCGTGATCGTCTCGGCGCGCTCGCGCGACAGGCGCTTCGCGCCCGGGGTGGCGGCGACCCCGGGCGTGAGCGGATCGCCGGGGTAGAGCGGCATGTCGGCCACCGATCCGCGCTGGACGGCCCACTCCATCCGGTAGGCCCCCTCCGGGTACGCGTCGCCCTGGGAATAGCCGTCGTCCCGGGGATCCGAATAGATGATGCAGCCGATCGCCCCCTTCTCCGCCGCGACCTTCGGCTTGATGCCGCGCCACGATCCGCCGTAGCGCGCGATGACGATCTTTCCTTTGACGTCGACGCCTCGCGCCTCGAGGGTTTCGTAGTCGCGGGGGACGCCGTAGTTGACGTACACGAGCTCCCCGGTGACGTCGCCGTCGATCGAGTAGGCGTTGTAGGTCGGAAGGTTGTTCTCCCGGATCGACGAGGTGGCGTCGCTCTCGAGGGCCGGCTCCTCGAGCCGCGCCTGGTAGCGCTCCGGGGCGATGAGCTCGACGAGCCGCGTCTTCGGAGTGGGAAAGAGGACCTCGTAGGATTCGATCCTCGTCTCGAATCCGAACTCACGGAAGCGCGATGCGATCGACTCGGCGACCGCTTTTCCGGCGGGAGAGCCGAGATGATGCGGCTTCGCGGAGTATTCGCGGATCCGCGAGTCGATGTTCGCGGGGTCGAGGGCAGCGTCGAAGCGCTGCTCGAGGGCGGCCTGCGCGGCGGCGGAGCGGTCGCTGAATCCGATCATCTTCGGCGCAGGGTCCGCGGCGAATGCGAGCGTGGCGAGGAGGGCGAGAAAGGCGAATCGGCGCATGGGCGGATTCTATCGCGAGGGTGGGAAGAAAGATCACTGCGCCATGGGCGGAGATCGGAACCAAGATCGCGCGGGTGTCACCAAGGTTCCCTCGCCTGCGGCTCGGGATGACGTACTCACGATTCAACCGGTGGGGGTCCCACCCGCCGTTCTTGCTGAGCGCGGGACGAAGTACGCTCCCTTCACGCCCCCGGCTGGGCCTGCAATCTGCGCGAGGAGCGTCTCGAGCGCCTGCTTTTCCTCCGGGTGGCGCCGGATCGCCTCGCGCATCGCGTTTTCGGCTTCGCCTCTTCGCCCCGCGGAAGAATGAATGACGGCCAGTTGCACGTACGCGTCGATGAAATCGGGATCGCGCTCGAGCGCGCGCTGGATCATCGCGATCGCGTTGTCGGTCTCGCCCATCGCCGCGCGGACGATGCTCTGGTAGGTCAGGGCCGCGGGATGTCCCGGGTCGCGCTGAAGGATGTACTCGGTGTTCGCGTACACCTCCATGAGCCGGTCCGTCATGAGGTACTGGCGCGTGAGCGCGAGACGCGTCTCGAGGTCATCGGGATTCGCCTTGACGGCCGCTTCGAGCTGTGCGAGCTCCGGCGAGGGGGCGGCGGAAGGCTCCGCCATCGCCGCGGGAGCCATCGCGGAGCCTTCCTTCTGCGTCGTGCTGCGGCTCACGAAGAGGCCGATGAGGGCGATCGCGATGACCGCGCCGACGCCCCAGGCGAAGCTCACCCAGGGGCTCGAAGGCTCGGAGGAGGAGGCCGGCGGGGGCGCCGCCTTGCGCCGTGGCGCCTCGAGCAGATCGAGCTCCCGGAGGACGCGGGCTCCCTGGATCTCGAGCTCCCGGCGCTCGGCGATCAGCTGGCGCGCGTCGCGCGAGAGGGCGAGGTCGTCGAGCTCGCGAAGCTGCGCGAGGATCGATTCCCGCTCCTCCTCGAGATCGCGGAGCGCCACGACCGCTTCGACGTCGGCGGGCTGCGCGGGTCGAGCGCCGCGGCTCCGGAAGAGAAAGAAGATGCCGACGGCGGCTCCCGCCCCGAGGGCGATGAGGGCCGGCATCCATTGGACCTGTTCTGGGGACATTACGATTCTCCCTCGGAGGATCCGGGGCGGACGCCGCCGGGCCAGCCGTACGCCAGCTCGCGAATCCGGAGGACGTACGGCAGCAGCGCGGGGTCGATCGCCTCTTCGGTGTCGTTCGGCAGCGCGCCGTCGGCGGCCGCCGTGGCGCCGCGCCGCGACCGCCGCAGAAACCCGAGGATCGCCCAGATTCCGACGGCGAGCAGGAGAAGGGGCGCGAACCAGACGATCCAGTTCATGCCGCGCATCGCGGGGTTGAGCCGGACGAACTCGCCGTACGACGCCTCGAAGTACTCGAGGATCTGCTCGCGCGTGTATCCCTGCGCGAGCAGGTCCCGCGTCTGATGCTTCATGTTGACGGCCATCGCGGCGGGGGAATCGAAGACCGAGAGCCCCTGGCACGTCGGGCATCGGATCAGGGACGCGACTTCCTTGGTCTTCGCTTCGAGCTGCGCGCCGGTCACGGGCGTTCCCTGCGGGGCGCCGACGATCTGCTCGGGCGCCGGAGTCCGGACCTGCTGCGCGAACGCGGCCGGGGCGAGCGCCACGGCGAGCGTGAGCACGAGAACGATCCAGGCCTGCTTCATCGCGCGCCTCCCATCGCCGCGGCGAGGTAGCTGGTCAGAGACCCCTCGTCGAGCGGCCCCTCGTGCTTGGCCACGATCTTTCCGGTCCGATCGATGAAGAACGTCTCCGGAACGCCGTAGACGCCGTAGGCGATGGCGACCTTGCCGCCCTCGTCTTCGAGAGCCGGGTACGCGTGTCCGTTCTCCTCGAGGAACTGCAGGATCTTCGTCTCCTCGTCATCGAAGACGACGCCGACGAACTGCACCTGCGAGCCCGTCATCCGCGCCACGCGGGCGAGGATCCGATGCTCGGTGTAGCAGGGTACGCACCACGTCGCCCAGAAGTTCACGACGATCGGCTTGCCGCGGAACGACGAGAGGTCGACCGAGCGCGTGGTCCCGACCTCGCGAAGCCTGAAGTCGATCATCTGCCGCCCGACGAGCGGCGACTCCACCTTCCGCGGATCGCGTCCGAGGTTCATGAAGAGCACGACGATGATCGGCACGATGATCGCGAGGCCGATCAGCAGGACTTTTCTGTTCACTGCACTTCTCCAGTCGCCGGGCGCGTGGCGGGTCTGCCGTCCGGCGCGGCGCCCGCCGCCGTCGCGGCGATCGCCTCCGCGGCGCTCCGCCGTTCCGGAATGAGCAGCACGAGCGCGCCGAGAGCGAGGATCCCCGTGGCGATCCAGATCCATCCGACCATCGGGTTGATGATCCCGTGGATGCCGAGCGACTGCGTCGCCGGGTCGATGTTCATGATCGACAGATAGAGATCTCCGGCCACGGTCGTGTGGACGTCAGGGGTCCCGATGGGCTCCCGCTGGGTGAAGTAATGGTTCATGCGCGGCTGCATGTTCGTCACGAGTTTGCCGTCGCGATGGACGGCCATGTGGGCGATCGTGGCCTGGCGGTGCGGCTCCATCCGCTCCTCGACGCCGAGGAACGTCAGCGTGTAGGGGCCGAGCTTCATCGCCTCTCCCTGACGGAGCTGCTGCTCGCCGGAGACCTTCATCGTGCTGCTCACGGCGATCGACGCGATGATGATGACCATCGCTAGCGTGGACGATGTAGGCGCCGAAGCGCCGCCGTCCCCGTCCGAGCTGGCCGTCGACGAGCGCGCGGCCGACCGAGTCTCCGCCGCGGATCCGCTTCACGAACGGAAGCCACATCTCCTTCATCGTGACCTGCACCGCGTAGCCGCCGAAGGCGAGCGTGAGCAGCGTCCATCCGTTCCGCGCGCCGAAGGCGAATCCGGCCGCGAGAAACGCGAGCGCCGCGATGAGGGGCGGCAGCAGCGCGCGCCGCATCTGCTCGCGCGTCGCGCGTCCCCAGGGCAGCGCCGGACCGACGCCGATCAGGAACAGCAGCGCCGCTCCGATCGGCACGGCCATCCTGTCGAAGTACGGCCGGCCGACGCTCATCTGCCGCCCCTGCATCGCCTCGACCAGCAGCGGGAACACCGTGCCGATGAGCACCGTGAACGTGAAGAGCACGAAGCAGCAGGTTGTTCACCAGGAACATCGCCTCGCGGCTCGTCCCGTGGAACGTGCCCGGCTCGCCTTCCAGCTTGTCGACGCGGACCGCCAGGAGGAAGACCGACCAGATCAGCGCCATCGCGAGGAAGCCGAGGATCGTGGGGCCGATGGCGCTCTGCGTGAACGAGTGGACGGAGTTGAAGACGCCCGAGCGCGTCATGAACGTGCCGAGGACGGTCAGCAGGAACGTCGCGAGGACCAGCGTCACGGTCCAGCCCTTGAGCGATGCCCTTCCGCTCGACGACGATCGCCGAGTGGAGCGCCGCGGTGGCGGTGAGCCACGGAAGGAACGACGCGTTCTCGACCGGATCCCAGGCCCAGTAGCCGCCCCAGCCGAGCACCTCGTACGCCCACCAGCCGCCGAGGACGATCGCGATCGACAGGAAGGTCCAGGGGATGAGCAGCCAGGTGCGCAGCGGCCGGAGGAAGTCGTGCCCGAGCCGCCGCGTCAGCAGCGCCGCCGAGGCGAGGCCGAACGGGAATGGTCATGCCGACGTAGCCGAGGTAGAGGAACGGCGGGTGGATCGCCATCAGGACGTGGTTCTGCAGCAGCGGGTTCGGTCCGGGGCCGTCGGTCGGCGGGCATCGTGACGAGCCCGAACGGCTGCGCCGGGCCGGCGATCAGGAAGCTGAAGAAGGCGCGCACGCGAGCCAGCGTGCCGATCGCGTACGGCATGTACTCCGGGTACTTGTCGCGCGTGGCCCAGGTCGCGACCGCGATGTAGAGGCCCGAGGACCAGGCCCCAGAAGAGGATCGAGCCTTCGAGCGAGGACCAGAGGCTGACGATCGTGACCCAGGTGGGCGACGCGAGCGAGCCGACCTGCGCGACGTAGCTGACCGAGAAGTCGTGCGTCAGCAGCGCGTAGACCATCAGCAGCGTTCGCGCCGATGATCACCGCCGCATAGACGTAGGCGAGGCGGCGCGCCCACGCGCAGCGCCGCCGGGCGGCGCGCCGCGGCGAACGCCACGATCGCGCCGCTCGTCGAGACGAGCAGGGAGAGCAGGATCAGGGAACGTCCGAGAGCGGCGAGTCATGGCGCGGTCCTTTCCTTCGCCGCCCGCGACGGTCGCTCATGATCTTCTTGCCGGATCGGGCCGCTCGCCATCGGCGGGCGCCCGGTACTCGTTGCCGTGCGACACCATCAGCGGTCTGCGCCGAGAAGTACCCTTCGGTCGTCATCGTCCCCTCGACGACCACGCCGATGCCCTCGCGGAACATCTGCGGCGGAACGCTGGAGGCGCTGCACGTGGACGGTCTGCGTGCCGTCGGTGACGTCGAACTCGAGGTCCGAGGCGCCGGAGCCGGCGACGATCGACCCTCGGCGACCATGCCCGCCGAGGCGGATGGTCGCGCCGACGGCCTTGTCGCCCGGCCTGCATGGATCTCGGTCGGGCCCCAGTAGTAGACGAGGTTCTCGCCGATGCCGCCGACGGCGATCGACGAGAAAGCCGCGGCGGCGACGCCGAGCGCGCCGAACAGATACCAGCGGCGGCGAGCGGCGAAGTGGCTTCGGGTCACTGTGTTGTCCTCGCGGTCGCGGCCCTCGAGATCGACGCGCCGAACGGCCTTGCGGTAGCGGCTGATGGTCCCGGCCGCGTAGAGCGACGACCAGGGTGATCGTGATGGTGTAGGCGGCGATGACGAACTCCCAGCCGCCGGAAACGATTCCGCTCATCGGGAGACTCCTTGTCCGGACGACGAACTGGTGAAGCGGCGGCGCGATCTCTTCGCGGAGGCGCATCTCCGCAGCGCGCGCGCGAAGCATGATCAGGCCGATCATGAGAAACAGGAAACCGAACGCGTTCATGCAGAGCGGGATCCGGAACGCGGCGGCGACCGTGTCGGGCGTCGACTGCATCTGGTGCAGCGAGTTCCACCAGTTCACCGAGAAGTAGACGATCGGCACGTCGACGAAGGCGACGATGGTCGCCACCGCGGACCAGGTGGCGCGCTTCACCGGATCGTCGACGAAGCGGCCGCAGCGCCAGGATGCCGGCGAAGGCGAAGAGCATGACCGCCGTCGTCGTCAGCCGCGGATCCCAGTCCCACCAGACGCCCCAGGTCGGCTTGGCCCAGATCGAGCCCTGGATGCAGAGCAGGAGCGCGAGCAGCGCCCCGATCTCGGCGCCGCCTCGAGCCGCGCGTCCCAGTTCCAGCCGCCCTTGATCAGCAAGGCCATCGCGCGCAGACGAAGGCGAACGCCGAGCGCGAGCATCGCGTTCCACGCCGTCGGCACGTGCACGTACATGATCCGCTGGATCTCGCCCATGTAGTGCTCGGCGGGAGCCACCGCGAGGCCGTACCAGGAGCCGAATGCGAACATCGCGACGCCGATCGCGATCAGGATGAACGGAGCGGGGCCGCGCCGTACGCGCGGCTCGTCCTCGGCGAGGCCGCCGGACGCTTCCATCGATTCGATGATCCGTGTCATCAGTCCTCCACCACGCGACCGAACAGCAGGCCGCACAGCGACCAGTAAATCGCGTCGAAAGCCACGAGAAGGATCAGCCACGATTTCGCCTGCCCCATCGGATCGCCCAGGATGAAGAGCGAGGTCGCCTTCACGGCGGCGAGAAGGACCGGGACCACGAGCGGAAAGAGGAGAAGAGGGAGGAGCGTCTGCTGGGCCCGGACCTGCGAGGTCATCGCGGCGTAGAGGGTCCCCGGCGCGGAGAGCCCCGCGGAGCCGAGAACGATCACGAGGACGAGCGAGCCGACGCGCGGGGTCCCCGCGTCGTAGAGGACACCATCACCGGGATCAGCGCGACGCCGAGCACGGTGAGCTGCAGGGCGTTGGCGATCGCCTTTCCGTAGTAGAGAGAGCGTTCGCTCGCCGGAAGGAGCAGGAGGCCTTCGAGCGCGCGCTGCTCCATCTCGTGATGGAAGCTCTCCGAGAGCGCGAGCGTCGAGGAGAGAAGCAGCCCGAGCCAGAGAAATCCGGGCGCGTAGAGGCGAAGGGCCTCCGAATTGGGGCCGATCGCGAAGCTGAAGAGCAGGAGCGCCGTCGCGCCGAAGATGAAGACGGCCGCGACCTGCCCCCGGGTCCTCCAGTGGAGGAGAAGCTCTTTTCGCAGCGCCGCCCCGAGCTGCATCACGCCACCCCCCCGGCCAGGATCGCGGGCTCCAGCCCGCCCCTCGACGGCAGCTCGGACGCCGGCCCTTCCCACGCCAGGCGGCCTCCTTCGAGAACGATCCCCCGGTCGCAGAGCGCCGCGCCCCGCTCGATCAGGTGCGTGGCCACCATGACGGTCGCCCCGCGCGCGTGCAGCCTCTCGAAGAGGCGGTCGACGAAGCGGAACCCGGGTGGATCGAGCTGGTCGTACGGCTCGTCGAGGAAGACCACCGACGCGCCCGCCTCCGTGTCCACCTGGAGCAGGACGCGCGCGATCGAAAGGCGCTTTCTCATGCCCGCCGAGAAGCCCGACACCGCGTCGTCCGCGCGATCGGCCAGGCCGACCTGCTCGAGCAGGGCGAGCAGCTCGGGGCGGCCGGAGCCGAGCCCCAGCATGCTGGCCGTGATCGTCAGGTTCTGCAGCGGGGAGAGCGCCTCGTACGTGTTCGCGTGGTGGCCCAAAAGGGCCGTCCGCTTCCGGACTTCGGCCCGCTCCGCGAGCAGATCGAATCCCTCGATCTTCGCGGTCCCGCGATCGGGCCGGATGGCCGTGGAGAGCACGCGCAGAAGAGTCGATTTTCCCGATCCGTTCCGCCCGGCGAGCATCACCGACGCGCCGCGCGGGATCTGGAGCGCGACGTTCGCGAGAGCCCACCGTCTGCCGTAGCGCCGCGAGAGGTCGCGCGCCTCGATCGCGATTCCGTTCTGTGCGTCCGTCGTCAACGTCTCTCCTGACCGCCGCCGGCGAGCGGATTGCCCGCCGCCGCCCACGCATCCAGGCCGCCTGCCACCGCGGCCGTCCGTTCGAATCCCATCTTGCTCAGCTCGAGCGCCGCACGGGCGCTGGTCTCTTCATTGGGTCACGTACAGTAGAGCGCGATCAGCTTTTCGTGCGGCAGTTCCACCGAGCGCGCGAACAGGTCCTGATAGGGGATGTGAGTCGCCTCCTCGGCGCGGCGGAAGGCCCAGTCGGTCTCACCCCGGACATCGACGAGGATCGCCTCGCCGCGATCCATCATCGCGCGCAGCTCCGCGGCGGAGATCCGCCGGACCTCGGGCTGAGGGGCGGCGGGCGGGGGGGTCGCCGCCGGCTCGGTTCGCTTCTGCGAAGCGGCCGCGGCTGTCGGCGCAACCGAGGATTGGGGGGCCGAAGCGGTCGCCGCCGGACTCGGCGTCTCGGGCGATCGTCACATCCGGGCGTGAAGTGGATAAACTACCTGTCGCAGCGGTCTTGGAAGCGGCGGCGGGCGCCGTCGCGGAATCGGGCGACGAAGTCTCGCCGGCACACGCGGCACACGCCAGCGCGAGGGCGATCAGGGGGAGTCTCGATTTCATCGGGTGGTTGTCTCCGATCGGGTGGGATCGGGGGCTCGCGCTCGATAACGGTTATAGAAGCGCGCCACATTCTCCACAGTCAGTGACGGCACACGGATATGTGATCAATATCACTTCCTCGGGCATCGTAAAAGGCGCTCTATCGGTGCGCACACTTTCACTCCGGTGTGTCGGGGTAGCAGCTGAAACCGGAGTGTCAGGGGCGGCGATTCAACAGAATGATGCAATCACACCATGTCTCGAAAGGGCATGACGCGCCAGGATGGCGTACGAGCGGAGACGTCCGGGGGGCCGGGAAGCCTCAGGGACGTTCCGCGGCACCCGCGTCAGGCTCGCACGCGCAACGGAGGATTCCATGATCAACGTAGTTCAAGGCTTATTGGCAGTCGCAGCCGCGGCGACGATCTCGCTGCCGGCCGACACGCTTCCCGCGCCACAGGCGGGGCAGGGCCGGGTGATCGGCGCAGCCCGTCAGGCCGCCGATCCGGTCGCGAGCAATGCGACCGTCAACTCGGTGCGCCGCCAGATGGTGACGCGCACGGAAGAGCCGGCGCGCGTTCCGACGACGGCGGACTTCGTCGCGACCGACGTCGAGTACTACCTCGGCGATGACGGTATCGCATACATCCGTCCCGGGCTGCAGATCAAGGTCAACTCGATCGACATCCCGACCGACCGCAAGCCGCTCGTCGACGTGACGATCACGGACGACTTCGGCAATCCGCTCGATCGGAGCGGCAAGGTCACGCCGGGCGTGATCTCGATCTCGTGGGTGCTCTCTCGATGGGATCCGGCGACGCGCGAGTACGTACCGATCACGCGCCGCCAGGTCACCTCGCCGGCGACCTCGCCGACGCCGAACGTCACGGCGACGCAGCCGACGTCCGACTCGGGCGGCAAGTGGACCGACCTCGAACAGGGCCACGCGACGTACAAATTCGGGACGGCGCTGCCGGAGAATTTCGATCGCGCGGCCACCTACACGCTCGGCGCGTACTCGACGCGCAATCTGACCGACATCATCGGGAAGAACTACTACGCGAACCCGATCAAGGACTTTCGTCCGGACGGCGCGGCCGTGACGGCGACGTGGGCGAAGATCAATCAGCCGACGAGCTGCATGAACTGCCACGCCGCGCTCGCGCTCCACGGCGGATCGCGGCGCGAAGTCCGGCTGTGCGTCCTCTGCCACGCCGAAGGGATGAGCGACCCCGACACGAGCAACTCGATCGACATGGAAGTGCTCGTTCACAAGATCCATAGAGGCCCGGATCTGGCGAACGGCTACACCATCATCGGATTCGGAGGCTCGGTTCACGACTACTCGCACACGACGTTCCCGCAGAACATCCGCAACTGTCAGAACTGCCACGAAGGGACGGTTGCGGCGCAGAAGCCGGCGCAGTCCCACAACTACTACACCGAGCCGACGCGCGATGCGTGCGGCGCCTGCCACGACAGCATCAACTGGACGACGGGCGCGGGTCACGCGGCGGGCCCCCAGGCGAACGACGCTGCCTGCTCGACCTGCCATCAGCCCGATGGACCGGAGTTCGGACCGTCGATCAAGGGAGCGCATACGATTTCGGAGAAGTCGAGCCAGCTCAAGGGGCTCAACGCCAGGATCGTGAGCGTCTCGAACACCAAGCCCGGCGATAAGCCGACGGTCGTCTTCAAGCTCACGAACAACGACGGCTCCGCCGTCGATGGGACGAAGCTCACGACGTTCTCTCCGATCCTCGCCGGCCCGACGACGCAGCTACACGAAGTACTGGCGCGAGGACGCCCGCGCGAAGGCGACTTTCGACGCGGCCACGGGCAACACGACCTACACCTTCGCCGCCGCCATTCCTGCGGATGCAAAGGGAACCTACGCCTTCAGCGCCGACGTCTATCGCAACTCCACCCTGAAGCGCGCGGACGGCGAAGCCGACATCACGGTCCGCGAGGCTGCCTTCAATCCGATTCAGTACGCAGCCGTCACCGGCACGGCGGCGACGCCCCGGCGCACCGCGGTCGACCTGGCGAAGTGCAACAAGTGCCACGACCGGCTCGCGCTCCACGGCGGCCAGCGGATGAACACGCAGGAGTGCGTGATCTGCCACAACCCGACGAATTCCGATGTCTCGCGCCGCCCGGCTACGGCGGGCGCGCCGGAGTCGATCTCCTTTCAGTACATGATTCACCGGATCCACACAGGTGAAGAGCTTCAGAACGACTTCATCATCTACGGGTTCGGCGGAACGCCGATCACACTTCAACGAAGTGCTCTTCCCGGGCAATCGCGCGAACTGCAACACATGCCATGTGAACGGCACGCAGCAGCTGCCTCCGCCGATCACCGCGGACGGCGTGGTTCTTCCGCGCGGATTCTTCTCGCCGGTCGGACCCGGCACGGCGGCCTGCCTCGGATGCCACGACAGCCGCGACGCAGCGGCGCACGCGTTCCTCATGACAGCCAACTTCCCGGGCAGCACCACGCCGGCCGAAGCCTGCGCGACCTGTCACGGGCCGGGCGGAGAGTGGGCCGTGGACAAGGTCCACGCCGAGTAGTCATCATTGCAATCCGCGCGCGGGGGGCCCACGGCCCCCCGCGCTGCTTCATCCGAATTTCGGAAGGGGATCCCATGGAACGTTTTGGAATCGGGGCGGTCGCCCTTCTGCTCGCCTTCACATCTCCTCTCATTTCCCCCGTCTACGCACAACAGGAACCTTCCCCGCCGGCGCAAGAGCAGCCGGCGACGCCTCCCGCGCAGGAGGAAGCGGTGGTCGAGCCCTCGTGCTCGGACTGCCACGAGCAGGCCGAGCCGTTCAAGCGGAACCCGCACGCGCGGGGGACCGCGAAGGGCGAGGCGGTGGCCAACGCGATCTGCGAGTCGTGCCACGGGGACGGGAGCGCGCACATGGAAGCGGGCGGGGACACGACGCGGATCGTCAAGCCGGCCGGCTTGGCGGGCGCGCAGACGTGCCTGAGCTGCCACGATGTGTCCAGCCACGCGAAGTCGCGCCGGCAGGGCGTGCACGCGAACTCCGAGACGGTCCACTGCCTGACCTGCCACTCGGTCCATCACGCCGAGCCTCTGGCCCCGCGCCTTCTGCGGGCGAAAGAGGTCGAGGTGTGCAACAGCTGCCACGCGAGCCACGTCGCGGGGTTCCGCAACAAGCCCTACGCGCATCGGATCGGCCGGGGCGGGATGGAGTGCTCCTCCTGCCACGAGCCGCACATGAAGCTCTCGCACGAGCCGGTCCGCCGGACCCGCGCGGGGGAGATCGCGTGCGCCGCGTGCCACGGCGAGAAGACCGGGCCGTTCGTGTTTCCGCACGGCGCGAACGAGGCCTTCGAGCCGGGGCGCGAGTGCATGAACTGCCACGAGGTCCACGGCTCGAACCACCCCAAGCAGCTGCGCCGCGCGAACGTCTATCCAGCTTTGCATCGAGTGCCACTCGCCGATCACGGGGACCACGCTCGGCTCCCAGCCCCCCTCATTCCACAACCTCTCGCTGCCGCGCTACCAGCAGTGCACCAGCTGCCACCTCGCCGTGCACGGGTCGAACCGCTCGCCGCAGCTGCTCAAGTAGAGAAGGAGACCCGCCGATGAAACCGCTGACCCTGACCCTCCGGCTCGCTCTGGCCTTCCTTCTCGTGGCCGCTGCCGGAGGAGCGCAGAACCTGAGCGTGGATACGCGCACCACCCCGCAGGCGATCAACGCCTCCACGACCGCCGCCCCCTTCGAGCTCGAGCTCGGCTACCGCTGGCTCAGCCTGGGGGGCAACGAAGACATGTACCGCTCGCAGATCAACGAGCGCGAGGGGTTCCTGCTCCGTTCGTTCACCCTCCAGACCACGGACTTCGGGACGGGGACCTCGATGCTGGATCACCTCCGGATCGACGCGAGCGAGCTGGGGGCGGGGCCGGCCGGGATGCTCCGGCTCGAGGCGGGCCGCTCGGGCTCGTACACCCTCGAGCTCCACTACCGGCAGGCCGACATGTACAGCGCCCTGCCGCGGCAGGCGAACCCCTTCCTCGCGGCGGGCGTGATCCCGGGCCAGCACACGCTCGATCTCGACCGCCAGACCTTCGAGGTGGACCTCGAGCTGCTCCGCTGGCGCCACATCACCCCCTTTGTCGGCTACACGAGCTACCAGAGCTCGGGGCCGGGGACCACGACCTACACGATCGGGGGCGACGACTTTCTTCTGGCCTCCGATCAGGACGAGAGCGAGAGCGAGCTGCGCGCGGGCTTCGGCTTCACCTGGGGCCCCCTGTACGGGCAGCTCCTGCAGGGGTGGCGGACCCTCGAGTCCGACGAGTCGATGAGCCTGCTCGAGGGCGCCGGCAACACCCCGGGACCCGTTCTGGGACGGCCGGTCACGGCCACCGGGATCACGCGCCAGGGCCGGACCGAGATCGATGCGCCCTTCACGAACCTGTTCGTGACGGGCGATCTGGGGGACCGGGTCCGCCTGGTGGCCGACTACGTCACCTTCGACGCCGACTCGGAGTCGACCGAGGAGGAGGCGCTCGGCGGCTCGTTCGTCTCGTTCGGGCTGCGCCGCTTCTTCCAGGGGCTGGACGAGACGACGACCTCGCGGGCCGACAGCACCAGCGCGCGGGGCGGGCTGCGGGCCGAGGTGGTTCTGTTCGAAGGGGTCGACCTGATCGCCGGCTACCAGATGCGGGACCGGGACCTGTCGGGCAACGCGCTGATCGAGTCGGTCTTTCTTTCCACGGTCAACTTCAGCGGGGCGGATCCGCGCGACGTGACCCAGATCCTCGCGACCGAGAACTCCCTCGAGCGGGAGGACGCGATCCTGACGGCGGGCCTGCGGGCGCGCGCGCTCGGACCGTTCTCGCGTCTGGGGCTACTACACGCAGACCCAGCAGGACCTGACGATGACCCCGGACCTCGAAGAGATCGTGGTGCCGGGCAGCCAGGAGGGCCGCTTCGAGCGGGGGATCGACTCGATCGACCTGGGCGGGGCGTTCCACCGGGCGGGCCTGACCCTGCAGGCCTCGCTGCGCCAGGAGGAGGCGGACGAGGCGATCCTGCGGACCGACTATCTGGACCGCGACCGCACGCGCCTGCGCGCGGGGTGGGCCACCCCGGGCCAGCGGTTCCGCATCGGCGCCCTGGCCGAGCAGACCGACCTCTCCAACCACACCGACGGGATCGGCTACGACGGCGAGATCCGCCGCACCGCCGCGGACTTCGAGTTCGCGCTCATCGAGCCGCTCCGCCTGTGGGGAAGCTGGTCCGACTATCAGAGCTCTACCGAGATCCAGTTCCGCCGGCCCGAGACCTTCACGGTCCAGACCTCGCTCCACGAGGAAGACGGCCAGGCCCTCGAAGCGGGCGCGCGGATCGGGTTCGCCCGCTTCGCCCTCGACGCCTCCTTCGCCCAGTTCCAGAACGAGGGCACCACCCCCTTCGACCTCGACCGGCTCCGCCTGGGCGCGGGCTTCACCCTCACCCCCCGCTACGGGCTGTCGGCCGAGTGGATCACCGACGAGTACGCGGAGACCGGCGTCTGGTCCTGCGGGATCCCCGCCGCCTGCGCGCAGGGCCCCGGCCTGGGCGACTTCCAGGCCGACCGCTTCGGCGTGTTCTTCCGCATCCATCCGTAACCCCCGGACCTCAGACCCCAGACCCCAGACGGCGCCGGGCAACCGGCGCCGTTTGCGTCTTCCGGATTCGCAGCGGAGGTGGCCCGGCAGCCGTTGCCATGCGTCAGTTTTCCTTTTCCAGGCGCGGCGCCGCCGACGATCAGCACACGGAGGTGTGCCAAATATCACCTTCGGCAGCGTCCTGATGGGCGTTTCATCAGTGCACGCACCATGGCTCCCATGTGCGATACGCAGGGCCGCGCATGGGAGTCTTCGGTTCGCAATGAAACGGAACGATGCATCGCCATGTCTCGAGGCATGACGCGCCAGAAAGGCGTCCGGGCGGAGCCGTCCGCGGGACCGACGCGTCTCACGGCGCGCGGCGGCACCCGCCTCATGCCCGGGCGCGCAACGGAGGAAACGATGATCAATGTGGCTAGCGGTATTTTGGCAGTCGTCGCTGTGGCGACGATGTCGCTTCCGTCCGACACGCTTCCCGCGCCGGCTTTGGGCCGTCAGGGCGCTCAGGCGGTGGCGTCCAGCGTGACGGTCAACTCGGTCCGGCGCCAGTTGGTGACGCGAACGGAGGAAGCGCCGCGCATCCCGACGACGGCGGACTTCGTCGCGACCGACGTCGAGTACTACCTCGGCGATGACGGCATCGCGTACATCCGACCCGGGCTGCAGATCAAGATCAACTCGATCACGATCGGCACCGACCGGAAGCCGGTGGTCGACCTCAGCATCACGGACAACTTCGGGAATCCGCTCGACCGCAGCGGCAAGATCACGCCGGGCGCGATCTCGATCTCGTTCGTGCTCTCGCGATGGGATCCCGCCACGCGCGAGTACGTCCCGATCACGCGCCGTCAGGTGACCTCTCCGGCGAACTCGCCGACCCCGGGTGTGACGGCGACCCAGCCGACGACGGACTCGGGCGGCACCTGGACCGATCTCGAAGCGGGGCACGCGACGTACAAATTCGGGACGGCGCTGCCGGAGAACTTCGATCGCGCGGCCACCTACACGCTCGGCGGGAACTCGACCCGCAATCTGACCGACATCATCGGGAAGAACTACTACGCGAATCCGATCAAGGACTTTCGTCCGGACGGCGCGGCCGTGACGGCGACGTGGGCGAAGATCAACCAGTCGACGAGCTGCCTGAACTGCCACGCCGAGCTCGCCTTCCACGGCGGCTCGCGTCGCGAGGTTCGGCTCTGCGTCCTCTGCCACGCGGAGGGGATGAGCGACCCCGACACGAGCAACGTGATCGACATGGAAGTGATGATCCACAAGATCCACTTCGGTCCGAACCTGCCGAGCGTGAAGGCCGGAAAGCCGTACAGGATCATCGGCTACCAGCAGACCGTTTACGACTTCTCGCACACGACCTTCCCGCAGGACATCCGGAATTGCCAGAACTGCCACGAAGGGACGGTTGCGGCCCAGAAGCCGGCTCAGTCTCAGAACTACAACACCGAGCCGACGCGGGACGCGTGCGGCGCCTGCCACGACGACATCAACTGGACGAGCGGCGCGAATCACCCCGCCGGGCCGCAGGCGAATGACGCGGCATGCTCGACCTGCCACCAGCCGGACGGGCCGGAGTTCGGCGCCTCGATCAAGGGGGCACACACGATTCCGGCGAAGTCCACACAGCTCAAGGGTCTCAAGGCGGAGATCGTGAGCGTGAGCAACGTCGCCGCCGGCAAGAGCCCGACGGTCGTCTTCAAAGTCACGAACGGCGACGGCACGGCCGTCGACGCGACCAAGCTCGCCGGGTTCTCTCCGCTCCTGGGCGGACCGACGACCAGCTACATGAAGGCCTCGAGTGAAGACGCCCGCACGAAGGCGACGTTCGACTCGGCCACAGGAAACACGACCTATACTTTCGCCGCGGTTCTTCCGGCCGACGCGAAGGGGAGTTGGGCGGTCGCCGCCGACATCTTCCGCACCGTGAACCTCAAGCGCGCCGATGAAGGAGCCGACATTTCGGTCCGCGAGACCGCGTTCAATCCGATCAAGTACACGGCGATCAGCGGAACGGCCGAACCGAGGCGGACGGTAGTCAATGTGGCGAATTGCAACAAGTGCCACGACCGGCTCGCGATGCACAGCGGTCGACGGATGAACACGCAGGAGTGCGTGATCTGCCACAACCCCACGGCAACCGACGCCTCGCGCCGGCCGGCGACGGAGGGCGCCGCGGAGTCGATCTCGTTCCAGCACATGATTCACAGGATCCACACCGGAGAAGACCTGCAGAACACTTCACCACGTGGGCCTCGTCGGCACACAACTTCAACGAGGTGTTGTTCCCGGGCAACCGCGCGAACTGCAACACGTGCCACGTCAACAACAGCCAGCAGCTGCCGCCGCCGATCACGGCGGACGCCGTGATCCGCCCGCGCGGGTTCTTCTCGCCGCTCGGACCGGGCACGGCCGCATGCCTCGGATGCCACGACGGCCGCGATGCCGCGGCTCACGCGTTTCTCATGACGGCCACCTTCCCCGGCAGCACGCAGCCCGCGGAAGCCTGCAAGGCTTGTCACGGGCCGGGCGCCGACTGGGCCGTCGACAAGGTCCACGCGGACTAGGGACCTCAGACCTCGGACATTGACCGACGGCGCCGGACGACCGGCGCCGTCGGTTTTTTGATGGGACAGATGGGGATTTGGGTCTGAAGAGAGGCCTACGCCCCGAACGTGAGCGGTACGGCGGGCTCGAAGCGCGCGGTGAAGTGGCGCAGCACGCTGGGCGCCTGCGCGATGCGGTAAGCCGGGAGCGTCTCGCGCATCTTCGCCACCTGGATCACGGCTTCGGCGACGTAGTCGATGTGCGATTGCGTGTAGAGGCGCCGGGGGATGGCCAGCCGCACGAGCTCCATCGGCGCCGGCACCTCGGTCCCGTCCGGTCGCAGGCCGAACATCACCGAGCCGATCTCGACTCCCCGGATCCCCGCCTCCACGTACAGCGCGTTGCAGAGCGCGATCCCGGGATAGCTGAGCGGCTCGATGTGCGAGAGGAGGCTCTTCGCGTCGATGTAGACGGCGTGGCCTCCGGGCGGCTGGACGATCGGGACTCCGGCCGCCGTGAGCTTCTCCGCCAGATACTCGATGGAGCGGATGCGATACCGGAGATACGGCTCCTCGAGGACCTCTTCGAGTCCCTGGGCGATCGCTTCGAGGTCGTATCCCGCGAGGCCGCCGTACGTGGGGAAGCCTTCGGTCAGGATCAACAGGTTGCGGCACCGCTCGGCCCATTCGTCGTTGTTGAGCGCGAGGAAGCCGCCGATGTTCGCGAGCCCGTCCTTCTTCGCCGACATCGTGCAGCCGTCGGCGAGCGAGAACATCTCGTGCGCGATGTCCGCGGGGGAGCGATCGCCCTGGCCGTTCTCCCGGATCTTGATGAACCAGGCGTTCTCGGCGAAGCGGCAGGCGTCGAGGAAGAACGGTTTTCCGTGGCGATGGCAGATGTCGCGGACCGCCCGGAGATTTTCGAGCGACACGGGTTGGCCGCCGCCGGAGTTGTTCGTGACGGTGCACATCACGAGGGGGATCCGGTCGCCGTCGCGCGAGAGCGCCGCCTCGAGCTTCTCGAGATCGATGTTTCCCTTGAACGGGTGGAGGGTCGCCGGATGGCGTCCCTCCTCGATGACGATGTCGCGGGCCTCCGCTTCCTCGTACTCGATGTTCGCGCGCGTGGTGTCGAAATGCGTGTTGTTCAGCACGACCTTGCCCGGCTCGAGGATCGAATGGAAGAGGATCCTCTCGGCCGCGCGCCCCTGGTGGGTGGGGATGATGTGCTTGAAGCCCGTGAGGCTCGCGACGACGTCGCGGAAGCGGAAGAACGAGCGGCTTCCCGCGTACGACTCGTCGCCCCGCATGACGGCGCTCCACTGCGCCGCCGACATCGCGCCCGTCCCCGAGTCGGTGAGCAGGTCGATCAGAACGTCTTCCGCCCGGAGGAGGAAGACGTTGTACCCCGCTTCGCGGAGCGCCCGCTCCCGTTCCTCGCGAGTCGTGAACTTGATGGCTTCGACGGACTTGATGCGGAAGGGCTCGATGATCGTCCGGAAATTCAATTGGCGGTCCTGGACTAATGGGATGGCGCGCCGAGCGCGGGGTGCCATTTTCCTCGTTTTCGCAGGCGCGGCGCAATGATGAGGGCACCTCCGTAAAGCGCGAATGCGATGAAGAGGGTCAGCGGCGTTCCGATCCGCAGATCCTCCAACGTGAGCTTCACGGCGGCGAGGACGAGCACGGGATAGACGAGCACCCGCGCGAGAGCGAGCCTGGGATGGTGCGCCACCGCGGCCAGGAGCACGGCGGCGACGGAGAGGACGCCCGTGCGGCAGGCGGCGAGCGCCGCCGCCGAGCCGAGGGCGCCCGCCTCGATCACCGCGAGCAGCAGGATCCCGGCGACGCCGAGAACGAAGAGCGGGAGAAGGATGATCCGCGCCGGCTCGGCGCGCCGCTCGAAGTCCGGGTCGCGCGAGCCGATCAACCAGACGCTCCATCCGAGGAGAGCCACGATTCCCCATTCGTCCCAGGTGATGGGAACCCATTTCGTGTCGAACGGGAACGCGAGCGCCATCGCGGACGACCCGAACGCGCCGCTCACGACGGCTGCGGAGGCGAGGTACGCCGCGGCGTGCGCCGCGAGGGTGACTTTCGAGAAGCGGTCGGCGAGGAGCGCCGCCACGATGCCGATGCCGGCCCATGCCAGGGTCAGCGCGCCGTTCGGCAGGATCAGCCAGGTGCCCAGAAAGAGAAGGACGAGAGCCACGGAGCTGTAGAAGAAGAAGTTCCGGGCGCTCCCGCCCCGGCGGGCGATGAACGCGAAGGCGACGGCATAGGCCGCGAGCCCCAGGACGAAGAGCGCCGCGCCGAGAGCGAGGTGAAGGGAGGGAGACGAGGCGCTCAGGAGCCCTGCGCCGCCGACCCCGATCACGAGAGCCGCGCTCGTCTGCGCGATCTCGAACGGCAGGGCCTCGCGGCCGCGCAGCAGCGTCCGGATGGCGAACGTGCCCACGTACGCGACGAACAGGAGGAGCTGCAGCGTGATCACCTCGCCGGCGTCGACGCCGCCCTTTCCCTGCCGCGCGAGGAGCGCGAGGACCAGGACGACGACGTTGACGACCGCCGCGGGAATCCATCGAAGCGCGAACCAGTCGCGCACGTAGCTCGCCCACACCGTCGCGACGCCGAGCGCGATGAGGAAGATCCCGTAGAGGAGAAAGGCGTCGGTCGAGAGCAGCATCAGCACGCCGCCGAGCAGCGCGCCGACCGTGACCAGCCAGGCGACCGGGCGAAGCGACCGGCGCCAGGAGATCGCGAATCCGATCGCCGTCACCAGCGCGAGCAGGATCATCCCGATCTCGGGCGAGAGGACATGGAACCGGTGCGTCGCCTCGAAGAGCAGCGGATAGGCGATGAGCACTCCCGCGAGCGAGTGCATCGTGGCGGCCAGGCTCGCGCCCCCACGCGCGCTCCGGTCGGCCATGACGAACCAGAGGATGGCGTAGGCCAGGCCGAGGGCGACGCCGGCCGGCCGGGGAATGACGGACGTGTCGGTGATCGCCCGCAGCAGGTAGGCGCCGCCGAGGATCAGGACGGTGCGGCCGATCAGAGCGATCTGGCTCTCGCGGTCCTCCGTCTCGAGGGAGGAGGGATCCCCGATGGCCTGCGGTAGCTCGACGTCGGCCGCCACGGTGCGCAGCTCCGAGCGCTCGAGAGCGGCGACGCGCTCTTCGAGCCTCGCTACGGCCTTCTCGAGCTCCGTGACCGACCCCTCGAACGTCCGCATCCGACGCCTCCGTGCAGCCGCCTGCTCTCGCTCCGTGTGACGATGTGTCGCGAGTAGAACGCACGACGTCCCATGCGGCGATGCGTGCCGTCACCTCTACCTGTGACTAGGGCCACAGGCCGGCTCCGCGAAATTGAGCGATAGAATGTGACCGAGTCACGATTTCATGAGGGTCGTCACAGGTTCATGTCTGGGTCGGTCTGGCAGGAAACAATCTGTCGACCAGGAGGCGACGGATGGAAGGTCCTGATCGCGCCGTCGGACGGCGTCGATTCCTGAATTGGTTCCTCGGGACGTCGGTGGGAGCGCTGGTCGTCTCGATCGCGTACCCCGTCTCCCGCTTCGTCAGTCCCCCTCAGCGTCCCGGAGGCCTCGACCAACCAGGTCGAGGCGGGGGCGACCAACGATCCCGCGCTTCATGGAGAAGGGATTCAAGATCATCCGATTCGGTGCCGAGCCGGTGATCGTGGTGCGCGTCGCGGATACCGAGTTCCGCGCGTTCAGCGCGACCTGCACGCACCTCGACTGCGTCGTCGAGTTCCAGAAACCGGAGAGCCGGATCTGGTGCAACTGCCACAACGGGCAGTACGACCTGCAGGGGCGGAACGTCGCCGGCCCGCCGCCGCGCCCGCTCACCCCCTACAAAGTGGACCTCGTCGTCGGCGCGGCGGGGAGCCCCGGCACCGTGGTCGTCTCGAAGGCCTGACGATGAACGCGCTCTCGAAAGTTCGCGCCTGGGTCGAGGATCGCCTCGGCCTCTCCACTCTCGTCGAATTCGCCTCGCACAAGACGGTTCCGATCCATCGCTACAGCATCTTCTACTACCTCGGGGGAATGACCCTGTTCTTCTTCCTGGTGCAGGTGGTCACTGGGATCCTCCTGATGCTGTACTACCGCCCCTCCGCCGAGGAGGCGTTCGAGTCGATCGAGTTCCTGATGACGACCGTGCCGTTCGGATGGCTGATCCGCTCGATTCATTCGTGGTCGGCCAATCTGATGGTGTTCTTCGCATTCATCCACCTCGGCACGGTCTTCTTCGTGAAGGCCTACCGTCCGCCGCGCGAGCTGACCTGGGTCACCGGGGTCATCCTCCTTTTTCTGATCATGGGATTCGGGTTTTCCGGATATCTCCTCCCATGGAACCAGCTGGCGTTTTTCGCGACGAAAGTCGGAACGGACATCGCCTCGGTCGTTCCGATCATGGGCGAATGGATGCTGCGGTTCCTCCGCGGCGGCGATCGCGTGACGGGCGGAACGCTCTCGCGCTTCTACGGGTGGCACGTCGCGATCCTTCCGGCGATCACCACGGTCTTTCTGGCGTTCCATCTGCTCCTGGTGCAGGTGAAGGGAATGAGCGTTCCCCCGACGCGCGAAGAGGAAGCGAAGCGGCGGCGGCCGATGCCGTTCTTCCCCCATTTCGCGCTCCGCGATCTGTTCGGGTGGACGCTCGCCCTGGCGCTCCTCGCGGCGCTCGCCGCGCTGCTTCCGTGGGAGCTCGGCGAGAAGGCCGATGCGTTCGCTCCGGCGTACAAGGACATCAAGCCGGAGTGGTACTTCATGTTCATGTTCCAGTCGCTGAAACTCGTTCCCGGAGGTGAGATTTTCGGAATCGAGTACGAGGCGATCCCGATCATGCTGTTCAGTCTGGGAGGGCTGGTTCTGCTGCTCGTCCCATTCCTCGACCGCGGGATCACGAGGCGAGGAAGGAGCCCGGCGTTCACGGCGGTAGGCGCCGCGGCCGTGCTCTTCGTCCTCGCGATGACGACGTGGGGCTATCACTCCCTGGTTCCTCTCTACATCGTCCTCGGCACGGTGCTGGTCGTCGGAATCCTCGGATTCGTGACGCGGCCGCCGCGCCCGGAGAGCCGGACATGAAGCGACCCGCCGGATGGGCTGTTCTCCTCGTTTTCGGACTGACGGTGGCGGCGCTCGCAGCGCCGCAGGCGACGTCCTGCGTCGCGTGCCACTCGAGCTCCGACTATTTCGATCCCGCGCGGGTGGCGATCGTCCAGCATTTCGCGAAGGACGTTCACGCGACGATCGGGCTCTCGTGCCACGACTGCCATGGCGGGAATCCGAACCCGGCGCTCGCGGATGACATGACCGCCGCGATGGACCCGGGATTCGCGAGGAACCCGTATCGCGGCGCCCCGGAGCGGGCGGCGATCATCCGAGTTCTGCGGCAAGTGTCACTCGGATCTGGCGTTCATGCGGCGCTTCAACCCGAACGCGCGCGTCGACCAGGTGGCCGAATACTCGACGAGCCGGCACGGGCAGTTGCTGAAGACTGGCGATCAGAAGGTCGCCACCTGCATCGACTGCCACGGCGTCCACGGCACGCTGCGCGTGAGCGACCCCGATTCGACCGTCTATCCGACCCACGTCGGCGAGACCTGCAGCAGATGCCACGGCAACCCGGCCGTGATGGCGGGCCGCACCCTCGAGTCGGGCGCGCCGATCCCCGTCGATCAGTTCGCGAAGTGGCGCCGCAGCGTGCACGCCGCCGCGATGTTCGACAAGGCGGACCTCACGGCCCCGACCTGCAACGACTGCCATGGCAACCACGGAGCGCGTCCTCCCGGCGTGGAATCCGTCGCGAACGTGTGCGGCCAGTGCCACGGCCGTGAAGCGGAGCTCTTCCGCGCGAGCGCGAAACTGGAAGGGTTCGAGACGCACAACACCTTTCTCACGGGCCAGGGTTGCTCGGACTGCCACGAAGCGATCCCGGCTCCGCCGGGCGGGATGACCCACTTCAGCGAATGCGCCACCTGCCACCAGTCTCACGGCGTGATCCGCCCGACGGTCGCGCTTCTCGGGCCGCTTCCGGCGACTCCCTGCGCGTTCTGTCACGAGCCGGCCGCAAAGGAAGGGGCCGCCGTCGTCCCGGAGCAGAAGAAGACGAAGGAGAGCTATGTCAGGACCCGCGATGATTTGATCGTGTCGGCGGGGAAGATGAAGCTGGAGGGGAACGCCCGCTTCGACTGGCTCGTCGATCAGGCTCAGTCGCTCCCGGTGCACGTGGTCCGGGGCGAGGAGGGAGCACCTCCCGTGCTGCGACCGGAGTTCGCGCGGCTCTTCCAGAAGTTCCGGATCGGAAAGACGCACTACACCTACACCGATCCCGTGACGAACAAGGAAGTCGCGGTTCCGGTCGTGCGGTGTACCGACTGCCATAAAGACCCGGCAGGGTCGGGATTGAAGACGGCTGCGGCAATGCTCTCGCGGATGCAGCTCCTGACGGGACTGACCGCGCGGGCGGAGCGGAACCTGCTGGCCGCCAGGCGCGGGGGCGTCGAAGTGCGCCAGGCATCCGAGGCGCTCGATCAGGCGGTCGACAGCCAGATCGGCCTGGAGGTGCTCGTCCACCGTTTCGCGATCGAGGGAGCGTTCGCCGACAAGCAGGCCGAGGGCCTCACGCATGCGACGGCGGCTCTCGAGGCGGGGCAGGACTCGCTCGGAGAGCTCTCGTACCGTCGTGGAGGATTGGCCGTCGCGCTCGCGATCGTCGTTCTGGTTCTGATCGCGCTCGGCCTGAAGATCCGAGGCCTGTCCGGAAGATCCTGAGATCCCTGGCCGCGCCGCCGCGATTCACCTGCCGCGCGGCGGCGCGGCGCGGACCGTTCGCGAATCGGGCGGCCGCGCCGGGCCGGTCTTCTTCCCGTTGTCCGGCCACTCCGAAAGAAACCGCAGCAGCGCGGCCAGTTCCTGAGGCTCGAATCGCGGCCAGCGGATGCCGCGGCCGTCCATCTCGCTCCTCATCAGGGGCGCGTGGTTCCACATCCGCTGCGCGATCTGCTCCTTCGATTTTCCCGCGAGGAGCGCACGCAGCGACGGCCCCTTCCCGCCTTCGCCGCCCGAGCCGTGGCACGAGATGCAGCCTTTTCTCGCGTACACCGCACGCCCCGCCTCGGCCGGCGGAGGCTCCCCGTGGTAGCGCGAGATGAAGAGATAGGCGAATACGTCCGCCAGCTCCTCGTCGCGGAAGACGGGCCTCGGAATTCCGAGCGCTTTCATCCCCTCCGCCATGGCGGGCCAGTGATTCCACATCCGTCCGGCGAGCTGTGTCACGCTCCCGCGCAGATCGCCGCGCCCGAGGTCGGGCCCGATCGAGCCGCCATCACCGAACACCGAGTGGCATTGCGAGCAGCCCTTCGAGACGAAAAGCTTCGCTCCTTTCACGGGATCTCCGGCGGATCGAAAATCGCGCTTCGCCTCCCGTCGCTCCTGCCGGCGCAAGTACGCGAACAAGTCGAGGATCTCGTTTCCGTCGAACTCGGGGACCTGGAGAGCGCGCGCGCGGATCGAGGCGATCATCGTCGTCCCGTGGTTCCAGAGGCTCTGCGCGATCTGAAGGGGCGGGGTTCCGCGCGCGAGAGCATCGAGCCGCGGCCCGGTAGTTCCGCCCTCCTTTCCGATCGCGTGGCACTGGATGCAGTGCTTTTCGGCGAACAGGGTCCGGCCGACGGCGGGATCGCCCGGCTCGTCGAAGTAGTTGAGAAAGTAGAGGAACGCGAGCAGGTCCTTCAGCTCTCCTTCATCGAAGGTCGGCCTCGCCAGATGCCACTCGCTCATCTTTTCGGCCATGGCGGGGGAGTGGTTCCACATCGCCGTAGCCAGGTCGTAGAAGGAGCTCTTGACGGCGGTCCGGCCCAGGTCGGGACCGATCCTTCCGCCGGCACCCCGGACCGCGTGACAGTTGACGCATCCCTTCGTCACGAAGAGCGACCTGTCCCCGCATCGGATCGCCGAACCCGTCGTCCGCCGCAACGGGCCGAGCGAGCAGGAGAGTGAGAATGATCAGGCGCCACTTCATCGCATCACCCCGCCGAGTCGGGCAGATAGCTCGCGACGCGCTCGCTCACCTCGCGCAGCGAGTGCTCGCGACCCTCGCGGATCTCCCAGATCGACACGATCGGGAAGAGCTTCGTGAACACCGCGTACAGCAGGATGAACATGCTCACGAACGCGGCGAAGAGCGACCACTCGATCCACGACGGGACGTACGAGGCGGCGTGCATGCGGGAGCCGCGGGTTCGACAGGCTCGGGACGACGATGAGGAACCGCTCGAGCCACATCCCGATCTCGACCGCGACCGACGCGACCGCCACCGTTCCCGAGACGGTGCCCCGGGTTCTCCGGTTGCGCCAGGAGCGCGAACGGGATGACGAAGCACGTGACGACCATCGTCCAGAAGAGCGGCGAGAACTGCCCTCGGTCTTCGACAGGAAGACGATCATGTGCGTCGGCTCGCCGCCGTAGTACGTCGTCAGGAACTCGGCGAACGTGAAGTAGAACCAGAGCAGCGCCATCACCAGCAGCAGGATGCCGAGGTTGTTGAAGTGAATGGGCTTGAGGTAGTCCTCGAGGTGGTAGGCGCGCCGGATGATCGCCATCGCGATGATGATCGCGGCGATGCCGGAGAAGATGGCGCCGACCACGAAGTAGGGGCCGAAGATCGTGGAGTGCCACATCGGCTGGACCGTCATCGCGAAGACCCAGGAGACGACGGTGTGGACGGAGACGGCGATCGGGATCACGATGACGGCCATGGTCGCGATCGCGCGGTCGAGAAGTCGCTGCTGCCGTTCGCGTCCCGGTCCAGCCGAGCGCCAGCGGCCGGTAGAGCCACGCGCGGCGACGGAAGGCGGTCGCGGAGGATCGCGATGTCGGGGATCAGCGGCAGGTAGAGGTAGATCGTGCTGGCGGTGAGGTACGAGCGATGCTGACGCACGTCCCACAGCAGCGGCGAGGTGAAGTTGCCGGACTTGAAGACGTTCAGCACGCGGTCGGGACGGCCGAGGTCGAGGATGACGCAGCCCATGCCGAAGAAGAGGACGAGGACGGTGATGACCTCGGCCGCGCGCGTGATCGAGCGCCGCCACTCGGCGTGCGCGAGGCGCAGGATCGCCGAGATCAGGGTCCCGGCGTGGCTGATGCCGATGAAGAAGACGAAGTTGGTGATGTAGAGGCCCCAGTACACCGGGACGTTGAGCCCGGTGACTGCAGGCCGCGGCGGAGCTGCGTGAGCCAGGCGAAGCACGCCCCACGCCGCGATCAGCAGCAGGATCGCCGCGCCGATCCAGAAGGCGCGTCCGGTCTGCTCGATCGGGCGCGAGCAGACGGCTCGTCCTCGCTCGAGCTCAAGCTTCTCCACCCGATTCTCCTTTCGACAGGTAGATGACCTTCGGCTCGGTTCCGAGCTCTTCGAGCAGGCGGAACGCGCGCGGACTCTCCGAGAGCCGCGCGACGGCGCTGCGCGGGTCGTCGAGGTCCCCGAAGACATCGCCTCGGCGGGACAGCTTTCCGACGCAGGCCGGAACGTAGTCGCCCGGTCCGCAACGGGCCGTCCTTCCGCCTGCGCCTCGTCCTTCGCCAGCTGCAGGCGGTGATGGCAGAACGTGCACTTCTCGACGACGCCCCTGGGCCGCACCGAAACGTCGGGGTTGAGCGACTGCTCCATCGGCTCGGGCCATTCCGGGCGCTGTCCAGTTGAAGTGCCGGACCGTGTAGGGGCACGCCGTCGTGCAGTAGCGGCAGCCGATGCAGCGCGCGTAGATCTGGCCGACGAGCCCCTCGTCGTCGATCTGGGTCGCGTGCACGGGGCAGACCTTGGTGCACGGCGGGCGCTCGCAGTGCATGCAGGGCAGCGGCACCAGCCGCAGTCCCGGCCGCGTTCCGTGCTCGCCGTCCTGCAACGGAACGAGGCGGATCCAGGAGATCGCTGCGGCCGCGCGCCGCCGCCGCGCCGTCGACGGCGGAATGTTGTTCTCGACCTGACACGCCACCACGCACGCCTGGCATGCCGTGCAGCGGTCGAGATCGATGACCATCCCCCAGCGCGGTCATGTTCAGCGCTCTCCTCTCCCGTCCCGGCGCCACCACCGAGATCTGAACGGATGCGTCGAATCGCGGGAGCGACGAGATCGCGCTCTCGCTCCCGGCCGAGGAGGCGCAGCGGATTCGCCCCGATCCCTGCGGCCCAGCGCCCGCCGCCGCCTCTCTTCCCGAGTCCGAGCGGGATCGCGATGACGCCGCGGCACGACGCGGTCGGTCACGACCGCGCGGACGGTGATCGCCGCCTCGCGCCGTGCGTCACACGAACGAGTGTCGCCATCGTGGATGCCGAGCCGGCGTGCGGTCTCGGGGTGGATCTCGCCCCACGTCTCCCACTGCTCCGCGATGGCCCGGGTCGAGCGAGCGATCTGAAGGAAGGGGAGCTCGGCGCCCGTTCCTCCCGCGACGGCGAGCGGCTCGAAGAGCACGAGCGCCAGAGAGGGAGCGCGGCCTCCTCGAGACGGTCGGTGATCTTCACCGAGCTCTGCGCGAGCAGGTCGGGTCGGAACTCGAAGCGGCCGGACTCGGTTCGCAGCACGCGACTCCCAGTCGCCGTGGTCGTAGAACGGGTCCCACCATCCGCCGGACTCGCTGCGAGCGCTTCCACAGCTCGTCGGCCGTTCGGTAGCCCGGCGCCCACCAGCCGGCGCCCTCCATCATCCGCACCCACGCTTCGTCGAACTCGGTGCCGATGATCGCGCCGCGATGCGCGTCGTAGAGGGCGTCGATCTCCGATCGCGCGATCGATTCGGCGTCGGTCCCGGGAAACCAGCCATCCAGGCCGGTGCGCTTCGCGAGATCGAGGAAGACGTCGCCGACCGCGCGAGCGCCGCCCGCGGGAGGATCATCACGGGGCGGGCGAGGCTGACCAGCGGGAACGGCGCCGCCGGAGAGTTCGCGTGAAGCTCCCACCGCTCGAGGAAGTGCGCCTCGGGCAGAATCCAGTCGGAGTGGAGCGCGGTGTCGTTCGGCACCGTGGCGAACGTCACGGTGCATGCGGACGCGCTCGAGCGCTGCGGCGAAGCGGTCGGGAGCCGCCGAGGCGAACAGCGGATCGGCTCCGGCGACGATGAGGACGTCCGCCGGATACGGTCGCCGCGCCAGCAGCGCCTCGGCGAGGCGCTCCGGGTCGCTCTCCAGAAGAGAGTCGCTGGCGATCGCGTCGAGCCGGGGGCGGAGACCGCCGGCCGCGCGGGATGCCGACGGCTCGTCTCCCCACGCCCCCAGCGGAGCCTCTTCGGAAATGAGCACGCCTCCGGGCTCGTCGATGTTGCCTGCGAGGGCATTCAGCACGTGCGCGGCCAGATGGTCGAAGAGCGCCCCGGGCAGGAGCGGTCCCTTTCGCGGGCCGAGGGCGATGCTTCGTTTCGAGCCGGCGAACTCGCGCGCGACCCGGAGGATGACCGAGACCGAGACGCCGGTTTCCGCGGCGACGTTCTCCAGACGGTAACGCTCCGCGAGCAGAGAGCGAAGGTCTCCGCCGTCTCTCTCTTCGAAGCCGATGCACCGCTCGGCGACGAACTCCTTGTCGTAAAGGCCTTCGGCGATCATGCACGAGGCGACGCCGAGAGCGAAGACGGCGTGACTTCCCGGGCGGATCGCGATCCATTCGTCGGCCGAGGAGCCGGTGATCGACAGCCGGGGATCGACGTGGACGAGCTTGCCCCGCATCGCCGTCCGCGTCTGGCGGAAATCTCCGTAGGCCCGGGTCAGGTAGACGGGCGAGCTCGAGGCGTCGAGGAGCTCCGAGCCGATCGAGAGGACGTAATCGGCATTCTGGAGCTCGAGCGCGGGAGCGCCGCGAACCCCCTGGGTGAGCAGGAGCGCCATCGCGGCGGCGTCGTCCCCACGCTCGAAGCAGATGTCGTTCGGCGAGCCGAAGGCTTCCACGAAGCGCCGTGCGATCCGCAGGTCGAGGGTGCGGTCGCCGCCGCGCGCGAGGACGAGCCCCTCCGGTCGTTTCTGCTCGCGGAGCGCGGCTAGACGGCCGGAGACGTCCGCGAGCGCGTCCTCCCACGACGCGGCGCGGAAGGAGTCGATCGAGCCGCGGGGGCCGACGCGGCGCAGCGGCGAGCGGACGCGATCCGGGTGATGAAGAACCTGCAGCGCGGCCTGGCCTTTGGCGCAGAGGCGCCCGCGGCTGATCGGGTGAAGCGGATTCCCGTCGACCTTCACGACGCGATCCCCGATCAGGCGGGCGCGCACGCCGCACCCTGCCGGGCAGAGCGTGCAGACGGAGACGGCGGCGTTCTCCGGGCCGCGGGGCGGGAAGAACGGTGCATCCGCCGAGGCGAGGATCCGGTCGAAGCCGCGCCCTGCGGGAAGTCCGGCGGCGGCACCGACGGCCGCTCCCGCCATGAATCCGACGAACCGCCTCCTTCCGATCTTCACGTTCGCGACCCCCTATCGATGACACGCGGTGCAGTTCGTGGAGACGCCCTTCGATTCGTGGCAGGCGATGCAGTCGTCCATCCTCAACCGCCGCACGCGCGCAGGAGGGGCCTCGCTCCGGCTGATGTCCTGATGGCAGACCGGGCACTCGATCCCGGCGACGACGACGTGGCGTCGGTGCGAATAGAAGACGTGCGGAGGCTGGCGGAAGAGGCGCCGCCACTCGAGCGGCTTCCCCTCGGAGAGCAACCTGACGAGATTCGCCTCCTCGGCCGATTTTCCGAGGGCCTCCGCGTGACACGAGGAGCAGACATCCGCGTCGGGAAGTCCCGAGAACGTCTGTTCGGAAAAGTAGACGTGGCAGGTGCCGCAGTCGATCTCGTTCTCGACGACGTGCTTCCGGTGGTTGAAGGCGATCGAATCGCGCTCCGGCGGGCCGCCAACTCCGGGGGTCATGAAGCCGCCGACCGCAGCGAGTGCGGCGAAGCCGGCGAATCCGAGGAGCGCTGGGCGCCACGGCACGATCATGTCTAACTCCGCGCGAGCGACCGGACATGCGTCATCACGAGGCGGATCTTCTCGGGCGTCAGCCGCTTCTCGAAAGGCGGCATCTTGTTCTTCCCCTGGCTGACGATGTCGAACATCTCGTCGTCGGTGAGCTTCTGCGCGCTGGGGGCGCCGAGGTCCTTGACGCCGAGCTTCTTTCCCATCGGCGTGTCACCGGCGCCCGACGCTCCGTGGCACGCCGCGCACTTCGCCTTGTAGATCGCCGGGCCGTCTTCGCCCGCTGCGCCGGTCCGCGCGAACGCCAGCGGAATCAGGAAAAGGGTGATCACCACCACTGCGCCTCTTCGACTGCTCCTTCGTTTCATGTCTCCGCTCCTTTCTTTCGCGATGCGTTTTGCAGCTGAAGGTCGCTCTCATGCGGCCCCGCCGCGACGGTTCTCTCGATCCTGGCTCGTAGCGAGTCGAGGAGAACGGGACCGCGCTCTCCAGCCGGCGCCCACGCGGCGGCCGTCAGGTACACGGTGAGCGTCGCCCGCTCGACCAGGTCGCCTTCGGAGGCGCCGTCCCACGAGTCGAACGCCTCCCGCAATCTGATGTAGAGCGTGGCGATCAGATCCGGATCGAGTTTCGCGACCTCGAGATAGCTCCCCAGATCGTCGCTTGCGGCGCGAATGAGGTTGCGAACCCACAGGTCGGCATCTCGCGGCTTTTCCATTGGACCGCCCGTCACTACGGCAATCGAGGTGCCGCGCGAGGCGAGCGGCGTACGGCGGGCACAACCTCAACGACGGCTTCGCTTTACGATCGCGTGGGCGTCGGGAGCCGATCCGCGCATCGTGCAGAACTGCAAGAGGTCGGGGAGGCGAGTCGTGCAGAGCTGCCGGGAGCTGCGGGATTCAGACCCCGGATCGTTTCATCCGGCGGTAGAGCGTCGATGCGTCGATGCCGAGTCGCCGCGCGGCTTCTTCTCGGTTGCCGGAAGTCGCGGCGAGGACGCAACGGATGTGTTCCCGCTCGTACGCGCGGACGGCGAGGCGAAGGTCCTCGGTGAGCTCGGGCCTCTCGTCCCCTTCGGCCAGCTCCGTCGGAAGCGCGTCGGTCCCGACGCACTCGTCCTCGGAAAGGAGAATCGCCCTCTCCAGGACGTTGTCCAGCTCCCGGACGTTTCCGCGCCACGGCGCGGTCATGAGCGCCCGCATCGCCGCGTTGCTCACGTAGCTGATCGGGCGGCCGCGACGGCGCGCAAGGCGCCGGATCAGGTGTTCGACCAGAAGCGGGATGTCCTGGCGCCGCTCGCGCAGGGGCGGAAGCGCGATCTCGACCACCGAGAGGCGGAAGTACAGGTCCTCGCGAAACCTGCCGGCGGCCATTTCCTTCTTCAGGTCGCGATTCGTCGCCGCGATGATCCGACCGCGCGCGCGGATCGTGTGAGTCCCTCCGACCCGGTAGATCTCCTGCTGTTCGATCGCCCTGAGGAGCTTGGGCTGAAGCTCGATCGGAAGGTCGGAGATCTCGTCGAGAAAGAGAGTTCCGCCGTTTGCGAGCTCGAAGTATCCCGGCTTGTCGCGATGCGCGCCGGTGAAGGCGCCCCGCACGTGGCCGAAAAGCTCGCTCTCGGCCAGCGTCGGCGGAAGAGCGGCACAGTTGACGGCGATGAAGGGCGCGGCGCCTTGGAATGCCGCTTCGTGGAGGGCGCGCGCGACCAGCTCCTTGCCGGTTCCGCTCTCCCCGGTGATCAGGACGGGAGTGGAGGACGGAGCGACTTTCGCGATGAGGTTCCGGATCGCCTCGATCGCCGGGCTTTTCCCGATCATCGTCGTTCCGGAACGCGATTCCGAGATCTCGCGCCGGAGGTAACGGAGCTCCCGCTCGAGCTTGGTTCGCTCGATGCAGCGGCGGATCTTCTGCGACAGGTCCTCCGGAAGCACGGGCTTGAGGACGTAGTCGACCGCGCCGGCGCGGAACGCGTCGACGGCCGTCTGCATGCTGCCGTGCGCGGTGAGGATGATCACGGGCGTCTCGGGGCAGACCCCCGCGAGCGTCTCGACGAGCCGGATCCCGTCGAGGCCGGGCATGACCAGGTCCGACAGGACGATGTCCGGCGCGGAGCGTTCCGCCGCTTCCACGCCGCGGTTCCCGTCGGGCGCCGTGACGCAGTGATATCCCTCCTGCCGGAGGATCGCGGCCAGGTCTTCGCGGAAGATGTCTTCGTCATCGATGATGAGAATTCTGGCGTCCATCGGGTTCCTCATGGCGACGCAGGGAGATTCACGGTGAAACACGACCCTCGTCCCGGGAAGCTGCTGACCTCGATCGTCCCTCCATGCGCGTGAACGAGGCTGTAGCAGATCGACAGCCCCAGGCCCGTGCCGCTCGGCTTGGTCGTGAAGAAGGGCTGGAAGAGCTTCGCCTGGACGGAAGGATCCATTCCGACGCCGCTGTCGCGGATGCGGACGGCGACGTGGTGATCTTCGGTTGCGGTCGCGATCTGAATCGTTCCGCCGTCCGGCATCGCTTCCACTGCGTTCAAGAGGAGATTGACGACGACCTGTTCGATCTGGTCGCGGACGCCGCGGACGGGCGGAATCGGCATCGCGAGGCTCTCGCGAAACGTGATCTGGACGGCGCGGCGGTCCATCTTCACCAGCGAGACCGCCTCGCCGACCACCTTGTTCAGATCGCACGCGGTCCACGAGTCGGTGCGGCTGCGGGCGAAGTGCGAGACGCCGCGAACGATTCGCCCTATGCGATCGAATTGACTCTGGAGAACGCCGAGGCTTTCCTCGAGAAATTGCGGGGTGGGGTCGCGCCTCATCCTGTGGAGGCGCGTTTCCAGCGAGGAGAGCGGGTTGCCGATCTCGTGTGCGATTCCCGCCGCCATCTGTCCCAGGACCGACAGCTTTCCCGCATGCAGCGCTTCCGCCTCGAGAGTCTTTCGCTCGGTGATGTCTTCGACGAGATGGACGACCTGGGCTACGTTCCCGTCCGCGTCGCGAACGGGCGAGGTCGCATGGCGGAAATGACGCCCCGCGGCCTCAGGCGCCGACCCGCGCCGCTCGGTCTCGGTGGTCGAGCCGGAGGCGACGGCGGCGGAGGTCAGGCAGGCGAGGCAGCCCGCGCCCTCGTGCACGTGGCCGACCGCGGTGCCGACCGCGAGCGCTGGGGGGGCCAGCCATGAGGCCGCCCGCTGGTTCACCCACTGCACGTTCAGGCTCGGATCGACGACGATCAGGCCGAGACCGGCTGCATCGATCACGCTTTCGAGCCGCCGACCCTCGAGGAGCGCTCTCGCCGCGGCGCGCTCCAGCTCCGACTCACTCTGCTTGAGCCGATCGATCACGAGCGTCGTGAAGTACGCCGTGAGAAAAAGGACTCCTACGAACGGCACCAGCCGGCCCATGACGAACACGAGGTTGAACGAGGCGTGCTGGAGCGCCTCAGGTGCGTGGGGACCCTCGACGAGGTGCTCGTGCGGGAAAAGGACGATCGTGAAATGCGGGAGGACGCGTAAGTACTCGCCCAGCGCCAGAGCGGTGAAGAAAAGAGTCGCTGCCACGGTCACCGCCACGACTTTCGGTTTCGGCAGGATGATCCCGGCGATGATCACGTGGAAGAGAAACGTGATGTAGAGCGGGTTCTCGATTCCGCCGGATGCGTTGAGCAATCCCGTCAGCACGAGGAGGTCGACCAACACCTGCGCGAGGACTTGCCGGTCGAGCGCATGCCCGCTCCGCGACCACCGGCTGAACATCGCATTGGCGATCACCAGGACCGACCACCACGCGAGAAGCAGCGGCAACGCCTCCGTCGGCAGGATGTGCGTGAGGGGAACCGAGATCACGATCAGCACGAGGCTCACCGCCGCGGCGATCCATCGCATCTGGACGAACCAGAGGAGGTGGCGGCGCTGTCGCTCGTCGCGGTCCAGGAGGATGACGGAAACCGCACCGGAGCTCTCCGCCCAGGAGGCTCGCTGCTGGCGAATCATGTAGATCGCCACGAGCGCCACGACGATGATCGAAGCGGTGATGCCCCGGATGATGTGGAGCAGGTTCAGCGTGCCGACTTCGAGGTGCGGTTCCAGGAAGGACTGCTCGAGCAGCTGGTAGGCCCCGAAGAAGGCGGCGAGGACGCCGGCGAGAAGAACCAGAGCCGAGATCCGACCCTGGCGCGGGTGGAGCCTATCGGTAACCAACGGTTTTGCCTGTACCGCCTATCTTCACCGGAGGCGTCGAGACGCCGGGAGACGAAGGTCACAAGCAGGTGTGACGCGCGACCTGGGCCGGCAAGCGGGCCGCCCGAGACGCTCTCCGGCGCACGCTCCTCGGAGAGCCGCCAGATTCCTTCCGCCCGCCGTCCGGCCGCCTGCCGTGTCGCTGCCAGGATCTGCGCGACCATGAGCAGCATTCCGAGATCCCGCAGCACGACCCATCGCATCTCGGAGAGCAGCTGCGCCTGGTCCTTCACGGCGCCGCTCACGTCGAAGCACCCGCAGTTGACGGCGTGGCCGCGCGCGAGATTGATCCCGATCGCGATGATGAAGACGACGAGCAGCGCGCCGATGATCGTCGCGGAGCTGCGGCGCCAGATCCCGAGGATCAGCGCGGCGCCGGCGAGGAGCTCCACCCACGGCATCACCAGCGCCGCGGCGTTCACGGCGAAGCCGGGGACGATCCGATAGTTGTAGATCATCTGCGCGAAGGCGGGTGGATCGACGACCTTCGGGAGGGCGGCCGCGACGAAGAGCGCGCCGACGGCGATCTGCATTCGGACCGTGAGCCACGGGCTGAGAAGCCAGGAGCGCAGCCGCGTCACGGCTGATCTCCCTGGCTCGCAGGCAGGCCCCTGCGGACCCAGTCCGGCCACCCGTCGGTGTAGACCAGGACGTTGTTGAAGCCGAGGCCCCAGAGCTTCTGAGCGAGCATGTGCGAGTCTTCGCACGCGCCGCCGCTGCAGTAGACGACGATCGGTTTCTCCGGGGGGTATCCTTCCTCGTAGAACGCGAGGACCCGCGCGTCGATGTCCGACTCCCACACCGGGAAGCTGCGCGCGCCGGCGATGTGCCCCTGCCCGTAGACATCGCTGCGGCGGGCATCGAGGAAGGGGACCTTCAGCTCCCAGAGCGCCGTGGCCTGATCGGGAGAGATCTCGGCGGACGGTTTGTCGGGGGTCGGAGGAAAGTCGGCGAGCGAGTATCGGGGCGCGGCCACGACGCGCATGGGCGCGGGGAGGGCGGGTGGCGGCGCGGCGGCGGGCGAAGGGGCGGCTGTGGCTGTCGCAGTGTCCGCGATCGGGGCGGGGTCGGGCGAGACGTCGGGCTGGCTCGTCAGGATGGCCGGCGCAGGATCCGCCGCGCGCTCCCCGACGACCGGCTGCGGGACGACCCGGGCGTTCGGATAGTCGGCGACCCATGCGAGCTTCCGCTCGCGGGCGGCGATTCCGTTCGCCACGAGCGCGCACAGAACCGCCGCGCCGACGAGCGCCGCGGCCTCCGCGAAGAAACGGCGATCGAACATCACTCCTCCAGACCTCCGGTCGTCATCTTAGACGAGACGAACGGGAGCGCGAGAGGTTCGGGGGCGAGGCGCGGCGATTGCCGCCGTAGGGGCGCGCTGCGCGCGCCCGGAATTTCGGTTCGCGCGGATCGGAGGTCCGGGCGGCCGCAGGCCGCCCCTACGTCGCCCGCAGCTCCGGATGCGGCGGTTTTCGAAGCGCCTCCGGGAGGTAGACGCAGAGCGGCTCCTCGGCGAGCGGATCGCGCGAGACGGCGTACGCGCGCGCGCGGGAGCCGCCGCAGATCTCGCGGTACTCGCAGATCCCGCACTTCCCCTTCAGCAGCGCCGTGTCGCGGAGCGAGATGAAGAGCGGCGAGTCGTGGTAGATCTCCGAGAGGCGGCGGTGGCGGACGTTGCCGGCGGGGAGCGGAAGGAACCCGCTCGGATAGACCTCTCCGGTGTGCGAAACGAAGATGAAGGCCCTCTCCTCGTTGATTCCGGCGTGGCCCTCGTCGACGAGGTCCCCGAGCTCGACGTTCATCTCCGTCATGAGCTGCTGGAGGACGAAACGGCGGTAGTGCCCCGCCTCGGGCGCTTCGAGCTCGAACGGCGCCCACTTCGAGATCTCGTACATCTTCGCGAAGATCTCCTCCGCTTCCCAGGCGGTGATCATCTGCGCCTTGTCGCGGCCGGCGGGGACGGAGAAGAAGAGGTTCCAGGTGACCACGCCGAGGTTGGCGAGCAGCTGGGACATCGGCTCGATCTCTTTCGCGTTTTCCTTCGTGATCGTCGTCGTGATCTCGACAGGCAAGCTCACCTCGGCGGCCCACCGGGCGGCGTCGACGGTCAGCTGCCACGAGCCGGGGATGCCGCGGTGCGCGTCGTGGACCTGTGCCGTGGCCGCGTCGAGCGTGAGCGAGATCCGCGCGAGGCCGGAGTCTCTCATCCGGAGGATCGCGTCGCGGGTCAGAAGGGGGGTGGCGCTCGGCGTCAGCGTCGGGCGAAGCCCGCGGCGCGACGCGTAGTTGATGAACTCGAAGATGTCGCTGCGCTTGAGAGGATCTCCTCCGGTGAGGATGAAGACGGGGGGCGCGAGCTCGGCGATCTGGTCGATCAGCTTGTATCCCTCGTAGGTGGAGAGCTCGAAATTGCTCCGTTTGGGCTGCGCGGCCGCCCGACAGTGGAGGCAGGCGAGGTCGCACGCGCGCGTCGGCTCCCAGATCACCACGGCGGGGCGTCCTGCGCAGTCGGTGGTCGCTGAGGGTTCCATGGGCGTGATCCTTTCGAGGGTATCGAACCACGCGCGCAGCAGCGTGACGGATGACCCGGCTCACTCCGGGTTGTGACCCGGGGCACAGGGTCGAACGGCAGGGCCCAGGGGTCTGGGAGTCCAGGGGTCGAGGAGTCGTTTTCGAGTGCGTGGGACCCCAGACAGCGAGCCCCCTCGACTCCTAGACTCCGATCTCGTCCGCGATCCGCGCCGCGATCTCCAGCGAGGCGGTCGCGGCGGGCGAGGGGGCGTTCAGAACGTGGAGCGAGCGCTCGCCGCGGGCGAAGAGGAAGTCGTCCGCGAGGGAGCCGTCGGCGCGGAGAGCCTGCGCGCGGATTCCCGGCTCGGCGGCGACGAGGTCGCGCTCGCGCAGCCCCGGCACGAGCCTGCGGGCCGAGTCGACGAACCGCCGCTTGCTGAACGACCTTCGCGCCTCGGAGAGCCCCTCGCGGAGATTCGCAGCGGCCATCTTCCAGAAGCCGGGCCACGAGAGCGTCGACGCGAGGTCGCGCAGCGACACGTCGCTCTTCTTGTACCCCTCGCGCGCGAGGCTGAGCACGGCGTTGGGGCCCGCGTGGACGCTCCCGTCGATCATGCGCGTGAGGTGCACCCCGAGAAAGGGGAAGTCGGGATTGGGGACGGGGTAGATGAGCGCGCGGACGAGCGAGCGCCGCTCCCGGACGATCTCCCAGTATTCGCCGCGGAACGGGACGATGCGGACTTCGGGGTCGAGCCCGTCGAGCCGCGCGACGCGGTCGCTCTGGAGGCCGGCGCACGCGATGACGAATCGAGCCTCGACCATTCCGCCCGTCAGGCGCACGCGCGTGGACGAGGAGGTCCGCTCGATCGCTTCGACCGCGCTCCCCATGCGGATCTCTCCGCCGGCCGCGCGGATCTCCTCCGCGAACGAGGCGCAGACGCCCCGGTAATCGGTGATCCCCGCCGACCGGATCCGGAGAGCGGCGAGGCCGCCGGCATGCGGCTCGACGCTCGCGATCGCGGAACCGTCGAGCCACTCCGCTTCGATGCCGTTCTCTTTCGCCCGCTCCGCGAGGGCGCTGAGGCGCGGGAGCTCGTCCCGGCCCGTAGCGACGATCAGCTTTCCGCAGACCTCGACCGGGATCCGCCGCTCGCGGCAGTACGAGACCATCGCGCGGTTGCCGCGGACGGCCAGCTCCGCCTTGAGGGTCCCCGGCTTGTAATAGATCCCCGAGTGGATCACGCCGGAGTTGCGGCCGCTCTGGTGGGCTGCGACGCGCGCTTCCTTCTCGACGAGCGCGATCTTCGCCCCCGTGCGGCGGCCAATCTCCCTCGCCGTCGCGAGGCCGACGATGCCACCACCGATGATCACGTAGTCGAACATGGTTGTTTGGTTGACGAGACGTCGGACCCCAGACGTCAGACCCCAGACCCCAGACCTCAGACCTCAGGGCGTAGACCTCAGACCGACAATACTTCGGTATCGGCTCTGAGGTCTAACGCCTGGGGTCTGAGGCCTTTGATCTCAAATCAGACGCTCGCTTCCGCGAGCCGTCCCTTCTTCTGCTTTGCCTCGAGGAATCGGAGGACGGCGTTGAACTGGCTCTCGCCGTCGAGGCCGGCTTCCTTCAGAACGGAGAAGCCGGAGCCGCTTCCGAGGAAGTGACCCTGGCGGAACGGATGGAGCGACATCGAGCGTCCGAGGTCGGACCGGATCCAGCGGTACATCGTCGGAAGCGTGAATCCCGTGATTCCCATCGCATCCATCGCGTCGCTTCTCGGGAAAGATCGCCTCGCGCTCCTCCGCTGGAAGGAGGTCGAAGAGCTCGGCGCTCGCGACGTAGTAGACGTCGAGGTCGACGCCGTTCTGCTCGAGGAGCGGGAGCGCTCCCTGGACGAACTCGTACGTGACGGCGGACTCCTGGAGGACGACCGTGCCGTCGGGCTCTCCCTTGGCTTTGCGAAGCAGGTAGACGCCTTTCGCGGCGGCGGCCGGGTCGGCGAGGCCGAGGCGCGCGCGGTCGAGGACCGGCTCGTTCGGGCGGGTCACGAACGGCGCGATCACCGCCGGGCGTTTCGCGAGCGCGGCGGTCAGCAGGGGCCAGATCTCCTGCGGATCCCACGGCGTGAGGGTGATGAGAGTACCCGGCCGGGAAGTTCTCCTGCAGGAGCTGCAGCGGCTGGGGATCGGCGTGCGTGGGGCCGTCCTCTCCGGTCTTGAGGCCGGCGTGGCCGCAGATGACGATCATCGTGCGGTAGGGTTCGCGGTCGATGGAGCGGCGGGCCTGGTTCCCGATCGCATGGAGGCGCGCGGCGATGTGGCTGAGCGGCGCGATGAAGGCGGCGTAGGACGATCCGACGCCGATGTGGCGTCCCCATGACGAGACGCCGGAGAGGATGCCGCTCATCGCGTCCTCGCAGATGCCGCCGACCGAGAGGGTGCGCGAGCCGGGATTCGACTTCGCGTTGTAGAAGCCTTTCGGCGAAGCCTTTCGAGATCTCCGAGATGCTCGTCGAGTCGAGGAGGTCGGCGGCGGCGATGAAGATCGAGCCGCGGCTGGCGCGGTTGTAATAGCCGAGCACTTTTCCGAGCTGGCCGCGAAGGGTGATCGAGCTCCCCGGCTCGAGCGCGAGCTCGGGAGGGGTCGCGGGGTCGTTCTGCGCGAGCGCGAAGATCTCGTTCACGTCGTGTTTCGAATCGATCCCGCCCCGGACGGAGAGGCGGCTCCGCGCTTCGCGCAGCGCCCCCGTGTGGTTCGCGAGAAGGCGCGTTTCTTTCGCGAGGCCTTTGCGAATCGTCGTGAGCGACTCCCAGAAGCAGCTTTCGACGACGGACGGGTCGCTCCCTGCGCCGCATCGGGTGATCCCGGGCTCGCACGCGGGCAACGAGATCTCGATCCGCTCGACGAGCGGCTGGACGGCGTCGAAGAAGCCGGCCGAGCAGAGCTTGTGCCCCGCTCCGTGGGACGCGCTCCCCTCGATGCCGTACTTCCATCCTTTGGTCGTGCGATAGACGATCGCGACGGGCTGGCCGTTGTCGACCTCCAGCGCGCGCTTCTGCGCCGCGAAGATCTGCGGGAACGAGAACCCGTCGGCGACGTCGATGACGTTCCAGTCGTGCAGATAGAAGAGCTCGCGCGGGTCCCACTGGACGTAGTCGCCCGGCTGATCCCCTTCGCGCGTGACGTGGTCCGAATCGATCGACGCCTGGTTCCAGTCGAGATGAACGATCGCGTTTCGAGCGACGCGGTCGCCGCCGAACGCGAGCGCCTCGGCGACGCGTCCCGGCGTGAGGCCGCCCTCGCCTTCGACGATGTGCACGCGCGGCGGGTTGTTCGGCCACGAGTCGACGGCCGCGAGCGCGAGGCCGAGCGAGGACGCGAAGCCGACGCCCGACGCTCCGGTCGCGAGTCGCACGAACGGCGTCGCCGGCGTCGGGTGGCCGTCGAGCGCCTTCGAGTGAAGCTTCGGAACAGCGCCGTGTCCTGCGTCGGATTGCTGCGGAACCCGAGAAGGTCCTCGAGGCGGAGCTGGAGTCGCTCGTCGAGCGGCAGCAGATCGGGCGCGCCCGAGCGAGCGATCTCGTTCCGCAGCGCCCACATCGCGTAGAGCCCCAGCGCCTTATGACCCGCGGCGTACGAGATGATGTCGGCGTCGCGCCGATCGGGTCGGAGAAGTCGTAATCCATCGCGTCGGAAGAGAAGGGCTGCACGAACCGCCCCGAGGAGATCGATCCGCCGGGATGGCCGGAGGTCGGAACGTAGTTGTAGAGCATCGCGCAGAGCGAGCGGTAGATCAGGTCGAAAGTCTCGAACGCCTCGAGCGTCTTCGGCAGCGGCGATCGACGCCCTTCGCCGATGTCGATCCAGTCGGCGCGTCTGGGGCCGAACGTGCGGGTCATCGGACGGCTCCTTGTCAATGGTCGAACGCTGTCGAATGCGCGATCGTCGCAGGGCCGCACAGCATGCGGCCGTTCTCTCGCTAGTCGAACGCATCGGCCGTTCCGGATGAAATCGCCGAACCCGGCGCGGTCGCGGCAAGCGGCGTCGAACCGGCGCACCGCTCCATCTCGAGTCCTCGAGGCCGGTGGCGATCGAGATCCGGAGGAAATGTTTGCCTTCGCGCCGATGCGGCCGAACGATTGCCGGTCCATCGTCGCGACCTGGTAGCGGAACAGGAGGAACAGCTGGAACGAGCGTCGAGGGGCTCGTCGCGCCCGCGACGTCTCCGGCAGAGCTTCTGCCACGCCTCGACCGCGCCGAGCTACTCGCAGAGGCCGCCGATGTTCGGGAAGACGTAGAACGCGCCCTTCGGCTTCTGGCAGTGGATCCCGTCGATCGCGTTGAGCGCCGCCGACGACGAAGTCGCGCCGCTCCTGGAACGCGTGCGACCATCGTCGCGATCTCCGAGCTCGCTCTCCGGCGACTCGATCGCGACCTTCGCGCCCATCTGGTTGTAGGCGGGGACGCACGAGAAGTAGTTGATGTTCAGGTTCTTGAAGACCGCGGCTTCCTCGCCGTCGGGAAGACGGCCCATCCGATGCGTCCGCCGGTCCACGAGTAGGACTTCGAAACGCCGCGAGACGATGACGGTCCGCTCTTCCATCCCCGGGACCGATGCGATCGAGAGTGCTTCGCGCCGTCGAAAAGGATCGCTCGTACACCTCGTCGCGAGTAGACGCGCACGTCGGTCGGCGCTTTCCGGAGGATGACCTCCGCGATCGACTCGAGCTGCTCGCGGCGTCGCGACGCCGCCGGTCGGGATTCGAGGGGAAGTTCAGATAGATCAGCTTGCGTCTTCGGTCGGTGATGAGGCGCTCGAGATCCGCCGCGTCGAAGGTGAAGCCGCTCTCTTCCTCGAGGTGCAGCGGGACCGGCGGTCGCGCCGATGTAGCGCGCGAACGACTCGTAGATCGGAAAGCCGGGGCTCGGGTAGATGACCTCGTCGCCCGGGTTGCAGTACGTCTGCTGGCAGAAGCCGATCGGCGGCTTCGCGCCCGGGAAGACGACGACGCGCGTCGGGGTGATGCTCAGGCCGCGGCGGTCGTCCCATGTCTGGCGCGATCGCCTCGCGGAGAGGGAGGATTCCCTGCGGATCGACGTAGTGCGTCAGATCGTTGTCGATCTGCCGCTTGATCTCCTCGCGGATGTGCCTCGGAAGCGGGAAATCGGGCTCGCCGAGGTTGCACCGGATCACGCGCTGTGCCGGCCGTCTTCGACTTCCTTGATGTAGCGGTCCGACCTTGAACGCGTTCTCGGTGTCGATCCGGGCGATGCGATCGGCCAGATGGAGGCGGGCGGGGGAGAGGAGATCGGTGGCGGACATCGTCGCGGTGCCTCCAGAAAAGGTGAAGCCGGCGCGGAGGAGGCCGGCCCCCTGCGCGGTGCGGCTCGCGGTGGCGCGGGCCGCTTCATCGTGTCAGAAAGGGGGACCTCCCCAAGTGTGAAAGATCACAAGCCGGCGTGACCGGTAACCCGGTCGCGCCGCCGCCGGCAGATCATACGGAGAGGGGCGCGGCGGGCGGATGACGACGGTCATACCCGGCCCGCGCGGCGATGCGTAGTCTCGGCGCATCACCACCCCGACCGGAGGCTCCATGACGACCATGAACGCGGCGGATTCCGCCGCCTCGACCAGCTGGCGCGCCGCCGCACCCTCGGCGCTCATCGACCACATCCTCGCGACGCATCACAGGTACACGCGCGACGAGCTCGCGCGGCTCGTCGAGCTCGGTGCCACGGTCCGCGGACTCCATCAGGAGCGCCACCCGGAGCTGATCCTGGTCGAGCAGCTGATCGAAAAGCTCAGCGCCGACCTCTTCCCGCACATGCAGAAGGAAGAGCTGATCCTCTTCCCGTTCATCCAGGCGCTCGAAGAAGGGACGCAGCCGCCGTTCGGCCCGCCGAGCGTCGCGATGCCGATCAACCTGATGAACGTCGAGCATGAAATGGTGGAGAGGCTGCTCGCGGAGCTTCGCTGCGTGACGAGCGGATACACCATCCCGGAGGACGCGTGCGTCAGCTGGCGCGCCCTCTACGACGCGCTCCAGAACTTCGAGGCCGACCTCCAGCAGCACATCCATCTCGAGACGAACGTGCTTTTTCCGAAGGCTCTCGAGATCGAGCGGGGCTACTAGGTGCCGAGGTCCGCTTCCCTCCCCAAGGACGCGGACGCCGAATGCCCGCGGGGTGGTCGGGTGGGAACGTGGGCGCGGCGTCCCGCCGCGCGACCCAAACGATCGAGATGAACTGACGCCGCCAGTCCGCACGGCTGCTGGTCACCAGCGTGACGCACGCAATCGACGACGTTGGAGCAGGAATCAAGCGCTCGCGGTTGCGGGGACACAAGAATGCGCGGAGGGAGCGATGATGATTACTCGGAGCTTCGGGCGGTCCTCGTCGTCGATCCGGACCTGGCCCCGACCTTTCACCAACAGTACTTACATCTACGTCTCCGCTGACTCGTACCACCGCGCCTTCGTCAGGCGGTCCACCTCTCGCGCGTACCAGGCATTCGGCTCGAGTCCGTCGATCTGCTCCTCCCCCTTCATCCTTCGGAGCAGAAGTATGCTCACGACCAAGCCGATCGCATGCACCGCGTCGTGCCGCGAGAGCCCTTCTCCCATCAGCCGGTGCAGCGCGCGCACCACGGGATCGAGCCCCATCGCGAGCTGGTTCTCGACCACGACATGGATGTTCGCGTGGGCGGGGACGCTCGGGATCTCCGAGGCGAGATGCCGGTGCGCCTTCTCCGCCAGCGTGATTCGCTCCCACTCATCCAGTTCGAGCCAGCGTGAAGGCTCTGGTGTGCGGTCGGGGTCATATCGTTTCATGATCGATCTCCATCGCTTGGCCGAATGGCCGCGTTATCCGGAGCGCGAGACTCAGCCTCCGGAGAATGCTCAGGAAGAAGGAGCGGACCCGTCGGTCACCTTCTCCCAGAGCGCGTACTTTCCCCCTCGCACGCAGCGGATCTCGCCCGCGTCGCGCAGGCGCCCCAAGGCTCGTTTCATGGTCACCCTGCTCACCCCCGGGCATGCCCGCGCGAGCTCCGCGATCGTGAACCGTGCCGGCAGTTGCGCGACCGCGAGAGCGACGCGGTCCGCCTTCGACGGAACGCGCGTCAACGCGAGCCGTTGCTCGAGCTCCCGGTAGGCCGCGAGCGTCACCCCGAGGAAGTACTCCCACCACGGGGTGAGGGTGTGCGCGCCGGCGTGCCAATCCTCGGACGACGCGCGAAGACTCGCGTAGTAGGTCGACTTCGTCTCCTCGATGACGCGTTCGAGGCTGACGTAGCGCGCGACGGAGAACCCCGCCTGGTAGAGAAGCAGCGTCGTGAGGAGACGCGCCATGCGGCCGTTGCCATCGAGAAATGGGTGGATGCAGAGGAAATCGAGCGCGAATGCTGCCGTCAGGAGCAGCCGGTCGGCGGACGCGCGCGCCGATGCGTCGCGGAAGTCGTCGCAGAGCTCCGTCATCGCGCCTGCCGTCGCGGCCGCGGCGACCGGGCGGAAGATGATCTCGTTCGCTCCACCCGGCAGGGTCGCCTCGATCGTGTTGTCGACGGGCTTCCACTGGCCGGATCGCTCCGCGGTGAACCGGTAGAGGTCGCGATGAAGCTGGAGAATGGCGTTGGGGGTGATCGGAATGTCGGGGAAGGAGGCGTGGATCGTGGAGAGGACGTCGCGGTATCCCGCGATCTCGCTTTCCGGGCGCGTCACCGGGTCGGCCCCGCCTGCGACGATCTCCCGGACGCGGGCGGGCGTCGCGACGATCCCTTCGATGCGGTTCGAGGACTCGGTGCTCTCGATGATCGCGGCCGCCCGGAGTGCAGTCAGCACCTCGGGGGCCTGCGTCTCATAGAGCGCCTGCTTGCCCTTGTATTCGTAGACCGCCGTAAGCTGCGCGAGCAGCTTTCCGTCGAGGGGTGTTCCGATCCGGCCGGACTTGAACGAGTTCATGGCGTCTCAACAGTATCATGATCATACCATTTGATATCGTTAGATCGCCGAAGATACTGTTAGGCTCCGCTCCCTCGCCGAAAGAACGAGGCGGCTTCCAGCTTCCAATAAAGAACGGCAGCCAAGGATGCTCAAACGGCGTCGAATCACACGCTAGCCTGCTCCTCAGAAAGCGCTTAGCGACCGCCCCGAAAATCGTAGATGTGACCCTTCTTCCGGGGATGACATCCTGCCCGATGCGCGCCAAAGCCGCATAAACACTCGAAGCTTCTTGGAAGCGTAGCGAGGGATCCGGGCGGGGGTGCGGTGCGCTAATCGAGGTTCCCGCGCCCGGGCCCGGCGTTTCGTCCCCTCAAGGACGTGACGACCCGCGCATATCCGCCGGCAGCTCTCCCCCGCTCCCCTCGGTCTCCCAGAAGATCGTGACCACGACCCAGCGGCCCTCGACCTGCGCCATCTGGAAGCTGTTCACCCCGCGGATCGTCTTCGCCGTCTCCCCCTCGCCGATCACTCCTTCGTAGCTGCTCCAGGAGTGCGCGATGTGGCCGTACGTCTCCATCCGGCTCGCGAGCTCCCGCTCGACGAACGCCTGCTCGTTCGCCCCCGCGGCCGCGATGAACTCCTCGACCGTCATCGTCCGCAGCGATCCCTGCCCGGTGCGCACGACGAGCTGCGCCTTCGGCGCGAAGAGGGAGCGGAAGGAGTCCCAGTCGTGCGTCGTTCCCGGCGGCGCCGAGACTGCGGCATAGAGCGCCGTCACGAGCTCCTGCGGCGTCGAGGGCGCTTCGACGACCGTCGTGGTCGCCGGTGGGACGGGCTTCGGCTGGGCGGCGAGAGAGAGAGGCGCGAACGTGACGAGCGCCGCCACGGCCGCGGAAAGGAATCCCGGCTGTCTTTTCACGGTGCGCGAATGGTAACTGCGAAAGCGAAAGGTCTCAACTACCGGCCCAGGCGCGCGGGTCGACCGGGGAGCGGCCTTTCAGGTCTCGCGCGCCGTCACTCGGGCGCCGCACGAAGAACGAAGAACGCCCCTTCTTACGGCAGGTCGAGATCGCTGCGATTCCGGCAGACGGCCCATCCGAGAAGGTGCGACGCGTAGAAGAGCGCCCACATCGTCAGGAGCTGGTTGATGGCGCTGACCACGAGCGGCCGTGCGAGCGCCGGCGTCGAGATTTCCCGCGAATGCAGGATGCGATTCCCTGCGAATGGGGGATGGAGCTTCGCGCCAGGGAAGGGGATCGTGAACGCAAAGGAGAAACACCATGAGCATGCATCGCCGGAGACTCGGTCTCCTGAGCTTTCTCGCGGGCTCGATGCTCGTTTTCCTCAACGTTCCTTCAGCGAATGCCGTTCCTCCGTTCGCTCGCAAGTACCAGACGAGCTGCGCCACGTGTCACTCCGCGTATCCGAAGCTGAACTACTTCGGAAAGGCGTTCAAGAACAACGGCTACCGCTACCCGGCCGGGACCGACGCGGAGATGACCAAGGAGAAGCCGGTGAGCCTTGGCGCGGAAGGGTACAAGAGAATGTGGCCCAGGGCCCTTTGGCCGGCCGACATTGCCGGCTCGATCCCGATAGGAGTCCGCGCCATTCTCCGAGCCAACGCGTTCGAGAGCGACGCCCGTAACTCGAGCTTCGAGTTTCCACACGAGGTCGAACTGTTCGTGGCGGGAACCATCGGCGAGACCTTCTCGTACTTCGGCGAGGTCGAGATCGAGAACGAGGATAATGAGAACGAGATCGCAATGCCCTTTGCGCTCCAGTACGATCCTCGCCCCGGGCTCCACGTCCGTATAGGTGAAGTGTCACCACACCCCTTTCACGACGGTCTTCGGCTGACCTCGTCCCATTACAACCCCTACGACGTCCGGACGACCCCGAGCTCGCTCACCTTGAGGGCGACCAACCCGAACAACCCCACGGGACCGCAGCTCTCCTTCACGGGCGTGACCGGGGAGGACCGCTGGCGTCTTCGTGACGGGCAGGCGGGGATCGAAGCGTGGGGCGCCCGCAACGGGGCAGGGGGGAACGGAGGCCTGACATGGGCGGCCGGAATCGCAAATGGGCAGGGCCTGGTCGACTCGAACGGCGACAAGGACACCTTCGCCCGCGTGGCTTACAAGTTCGGTGGGTACGGCGAACTAGGCGGGGGTGAGCCCCCCACCCGGACGGAGTTCTGGCGCGACGACTCCATCAAGATCGGGCTCTTCCTGTATCAGGGAACGTCCACGAACACCTACAGCGGAAGCACGGTGGCGCTCGACCCCTCCCGGCCGGCTGGCGTGGCGACGGTGTCGGCGACGAAAGAAATCGAGAACGACTTCGATCTGGTGGGCATCGAGTTCGATTGGTTCTTTCGCGACCTGAACGTCTACGGCATGTCTGCTCAGCAAAGCGACGACGACCCGCGCGGCACGGGTGAGTCGATCGACACGGACGCCTGGTTCGTCGAAAGCGACTGGACGGTCTATCCCTGGCTCATCGGTGTGTTGAGGTACGGGCAAACCAGGCAGGATTTCTCGATCCGCGCGGATCCCGCGACGCAGGAGTTCCTGGTCCCTGCCGTCGTGTTCATGGCTCGAGCCAACGTCAAGTTCACGGCCGAGGCTCAGATGCGGTTGGACGACGCCGGCAAGGGCAACGACGCGTTTGTCATGGCGATCGACTTTGCTTTCTAGCCAGGCGCGGAGCGGCAGCCTGGGTTTCGGATGCTGACATGGAGACGCTGACGTGAAGACAAGGACCATCGCAACCCTCATCACAATCGCCGCGCTGCCTCTGGCCGCAGGTGACATTCATGGGAAACTCGCCTGCAAGGGAATGCGAAACAGTGCCGACGCCGTCGTCTATGTGGATCGCATTGCAGGCAAGACGTTTCCTCCACCCGCGGAGCACGCGAAGGTCGACCAGAAGGGGATGCAGTTTCTCCCGCGCGTTCTGCCGGTGGTGATCGGAACGGCGGTCGACTTCCTGAACTCCGACGCCGTTCTCCATAACGTCTTCTCACCCGACGCGTGCGCCGACAAGTTCAACCTCGGCACGTGGCCGCGAGGGCAGTCGAAGAGCTACGCATTCAAGAAAGAGTGCATGGCCGTGCTTCTCTGCAATGTCCATCCGGAGATGGAGGGGTTCGTCGCCGTTCTTCCCACACCATACTTCGCCGTGACCGCGCCCGATGGCTCGTATTCCATCAATGACGTTCCGGACGGCAACTACACCGTGAAGGTGTGGCATCCCAAGCTGAAGGCGGCGCAAAAAAGCGTGGCGGTGAAGGGCGCGACCGAGGCGAACTTCGAGATCGCGAAGTAGCGAGGCGGCGATGGCTGAATTCAGCCAGGACTGGCTCGAGCGCAACTTCCCGTGCAAGACCGCGTGCCCGGTCCACACCGAGGCGGGGAAGTACGTGACGCTCATCGCGCAGGGGCGGTTTCGCGACGCATACGCCGTGGCGCGCCGGCAGAACCCGCTCGCATCGATCTGCGGCCGCATTTGCGCCGCGCCCTGCGAGTCGGTCTGCCGGCGGGGTGAAATCGACGCCCCCATCTCCATCCGGGCCCTCAAACGCTTCGTCACGGAGAGATTCGGCGTGGAGAGCATGCTGGACTTCTCCGTCCTGTCGGAGATCTACGGCGGCCGCGCCGATCGCTACGACGAGAAAGTCGCGGTGATCGGCTCCGGCCCCGCCGGCCTGGGGTGTGCGCACGATCTGGCGCTCCTCGGCTACCCGGTCACGATCTTCGAGGCGGCGCCGGTCGCCGGCGGCATGCTCCGGCTCGGCGTTCCGGAGTATCGTCTGCCGCGCGCGCTGATCCAGCTCGAGATCAACGCCATTCTTTCGCTCGGCGTCGAGCTGCGCACAGGAGTACGCATCGGGACCGATCTGACGCTCTCCGATCTCAAGCGCGATGGCTACGTAGCGATCTTCCTCGGTGTGGGGGCGATGAAGAGTCGCGATCTGCAGATTCCCGGCCTCGAGCTCGATGGCGTTCTGCGAGGCGTCGATTATCTGCTCAACATCAACCTCGGATATCGCGTCGAGATGGGCCGCAGGATCATCGTGATCGGCGGCGGCAACGTCGCCGTCGATGTCGCCCGTACGGCGGCGCGCGGCGGTGAGCAAACGAACCTGCAGCGCAATCTCTCCATCGTGCAGGCGATGGACGTGGCCCGCAGCGCGGTTCGCTTCGGTGCGCGCGACGTCACCGTCTGCTGCCTGGAGTCCGAGAGCGAAATTCCAGCCTCCCGCGAGGAAGTCGAAGAGGCCGCAGTAGAGGGGATCCACTTCTCGTACCGAGTTGGACCGAAGCGGATCATCGGTGCCCACGGAGTGGTCACTGGCGTCGAGTTTCTCCGCGTGTCACGCGTCTTCGATGAGAACGGCCGTTTCGATCCGAAATTCATCGAAGGCTCCGAGCACATTCTGGAGACCGAGAGCGTCATCGTGGCGATCGGGCAAACCGGCGAGCTGTCGTTCCTGCGGCCTGAGGACGGTGTTGCAACGCGCGGGGGCCGGATCGTCATCGATCCCGATACCCTGGCCACGACCGCTGACGGCATCTACGCCGGCGGTGACGCCGCATTCGGGCCGCGCATCGCCATCGACGCCGTCGCCGATGGCAAGCGCGCCGCGAAGTCGATCGATGAGTTCCTGCGCGGCGTTCCGCGCCTGAGCGAAGACGATTCGGTCGAGGTCGTGATCGAGTCTGGATGGGATCGCGAGCTCGACTTCGAAGCGATCCGGCGGCAGAAGCCGCCGGCGCGCCCGCTCGCCCGCCGCATCGGCATCGCCGAGGTCGAGGAATGCTTCAGCGAGCGCGCCGCGCGGCGCGAAGGAACCCGTTGCCTTCGCTGCTGGACCAACACCATTTTCGATCAGCAGCCGGAAGCTGGAACCGAATGCATCCTCTGCGGTGGCTGCCAGGACATCTGCCCGGAGGATTGCATCGAGATCGTGCCGGCGTGGCGGATCGCGTCGCTGCCCGCGGACGCACACGAGATGGCGCCGCTTCTCGTCGATCAGCGATGGGCCGGGTCCGATCATGCTCAAGAACGAAGAGGTCTGCATTCGCTGCGGGTTATGCGCGGCGCGATGCCCGACGGGAACCATCACCATGCGCAGCTTCCACCGAAAGGAGAACGGAGTTGCCTGACTTCGACGACGTACTGGAGGGCGACGACGCGCTGCAGAGCCGGCGCGACTTCTTCATGCAGATCGGCGTGGGCGCGTGTGCCGCCGCCGCGGCCGGCTCCGGGATGGTGACGCTCGACTTTCTGAAACCGAAAGTTCTGTTCGAACCGTCGACGTCGTTCGTAGCGGGCTCGCCGCTCGACTTCACCGATGGCGTGGTGCGCTTCAACAAAGAGCAGAAGGCGTACGTCATTGGCGCGCCCGCCGGCGTCTATGCGTTATCGGCCGTTTGCACTCACCTCGGCTGCATCACACGCTTCAGGTCGGACGAACGTGTGATCGCCTGTCCGTGCCACGGCAGCCGCTTCGATCTCGAGGGCAACGTCGTCCACGGACCGGCGCCGCGCCCGCTGCCATGGCTGGACGTTACTCAGGACGCCACCGGGAATCTCGTCGTCGACACCGGCATCGTCATTTCACACGGAAAGGTCTTCAAGCCATGACCGCCGCCGAGTGGGTCCGCAACACATCCGTCTATCGATCGATCATCCGGCACGGCGTGGAGTCGACGAACCGCAACCGATCGCTGATCATCTTCGAGAACCTCTTCCTTCACGTTCATCCGGTGAAGGTGCGCGAGAAGACGTCTGCGCTTCACGCATACGTTCTGGCTCGGCGGAGTGACGCTCGGCGGCGACGATCATCCTCGTCGTCACCGGCATCCTCCTGATGTTCTACTACCACCCCTCCGTTCCCCAGGCCTACCGCGACATGAAGGAGCTGCAGTACGTCGTCGACAACGGCGTCTTCCTGCGCAACCTCCATCGCTGGGCGGCGCATCTGATGGTCATCACCGCGTTCCTGCACATGTTGCGCGTCTTCTATCACCGCGCGTATCGGCCGCCGCGCCAGTTCAACTGGGTGGTCGGCGTGGTGCTGCTGATCATCACGCTGTTGTTGTCGTACACCGGCTACCTGCTTCCGTGGGACCAGCTTGCGTTCTGGGGCTGTTTCGGTCGGAACGAACATGGCGAGGCAAGCGCCGCTGGTCGGTGAGCGCATTCGCTTCTTCCTCCTCGGCGGCAACATCGTTTCGGAGAACGCGCTGCTCCGCTTCTACGTCCTGCACTGCGTCGTGTTGCCGGTTGCGCTGCTGCTGCTCATCTCCGTTCACATCTGGCGCGTGAGGAAAGACGGCGGCGTGCAAGGGCCGCCCGAAGAGGGGAGGGAGTCGTCGTGAGCACACCAATCGAAGTCATCGAGACGAATGATCCCGTCGCCGTTCCCTGGCGCGTTGCCTTGGTGCGCCCCGATCGCAGGCCGGCCGTGCGCGAGAGCGAAGAGCGCTATGTGGCGACGTTCCCGCATCTCATCATCCGCGAGATCATCCTCTTCCAGGTGGTCGTCGATCGCGCTCTCGCTCGCGGCGATCCTCTTCGACGCGCCGCTCGAGAGCATCGCCAATCCGGTCGAGACCCCGAATCCGGCGAAAGCGCCGTGGTACTTCCTCGGGCTGCAGGAGTTGCTGCACTACTTCCCGCCGGTCGTCGCGGGCGTGTTGCTGCCGACGCTCGTCGTGATCGCACTGATCGTCATCCCCTACGCGCGCATCAACCTCGAAGCCGAACCGCTGTGGGCGACATCGTCGCGAACCAGGGCCGCTGCGATCGGCTCGGTGCTGATCGCGATCACGGCGCTGTTCGGGGCGTTCCGCTGCTGGCCGATCGTCGTACCGACGGTCGTGATCGGTGCGGCCATGGTCGCGGCGCGTCTCGGCGCGCAATCGCGGCTGGTGGCGCTGGCTGCTGGAGCGTGACCCTGCCGGAGTGGCTCATGACGTGGTTCGTCATCATCGCCATGGTCCTCACGCTCATCGGGACGTTCTTCCGCGGACCGGGATGGTCCTGGGTCTGGCCGTGGAACGAGATTTCACGGATCTGACTGGAGATCGACGTGCCATTGCGACGCCTCTTCGCCCTTTCCAGTCTCGCGTTCCTCGCCGTGCTTGCCGTCTCGCCGGTGAAGAACGCGCTGCGGCCCTATCGCTCGATTCAGCGTGAGTTCCGCCGCATCAGCGTGGCCCGTGCGCCGAGCATGAGAAGCGGCGGAGGCCTATGCGTCGCGGCCGATTGCCATTCAGCAGATCTGGATTCCCGATTTCGAGAACCGTGTCGATCGATGCACGACCTGTCACCTCGGCGTCGCCGAGGCGGTCATGGCCGACGCGCCACAACCGTTCCGGGAGCATCCGCCACGTATCACACGCCGCGCGATTTCCAGCGCTTCGGATGCACGTCGTGCCACGCAGGCGAAGGGCTGGCGACGGACGAGCGTGACGCGCACGGCAGCACAGCCGATGCGACCTCGCCCCTTCTGCCGACCGATTCCATCGAGGCGGCGTGCGGACGGTGTCACGTCGCCGACAGCGTGCCCGATGCGCCGACGCTCTCCCTCGGGCGCGCCCTCATGGCGAGGCTGGGCTGCTACGCCTGCCACGCCGCACGCGGGCACGAGGACTTCCGCTCCGATGCACCGCCCCTCGATGCGCTGTCGATGAAGACCGGCGCGGAGTGGCTGCGCCGCTGGCTTTCCGACCCGAAGGCCGTCGATGCCAACGCCTCCATGCCGAACTTCCGACTCGGCGCCGACGACATCGAAGCGACTGTCGCATTACCTTTTCTCGCGTTCCGTTCCGCCGGAGCTGCGGCAGGCCATCGAGGCCGCCGCCGCGGAGCCCGCCGGCGACGCCGCCCGCGGGAAGACGCTCTTCGCCGAATCGCGTTGCATCTCCTGCCACACCGTCGAGGGCAAAGGAAACGGCTCCGCACCGGAGCTCGGGACGGTCGCATCGCGTGCCACACGTGCGTGGCTCATCGCCTTCCTTCGCGATCCGCACGCCTTCAATCCGCAGACGCTGATGCCACGCTACGGCTTCTCCGACGTGGATGTCCGCGATCTCGTCGCCTACTTCGAGGACGAGTTGCGCGACTTCGATGCGCCTGCGAACATCCTCGAACCGCTTCGCGTGAATCAGAGACTCGGAGAGCGGGGCGAGAAGCTGTTCAAGACTGCAGGATGCTTGGCCTGCCACGGCGGAGTGAAGGAAGGAGAGCGCTTCGGCCCCGACCTGTACGGCGTCGGCGATCGAAAAGCGACATCGCTCGACTTCGGCCGCCGCACCGATCTGGAGCGCACATTGACGGCATGGCTGGCGGCGAAAGTCACCGCGCCTCGCTCGTTCGCGCCTGGACTGAAGATGCCGACCTTCACTCTCGATGCCGTGCAGCGCCGGGCGGTGCTCGTCGCGCTGCTCTCCATGCCCGCGACTCCGGTTCCCGAACCGTATCGCGCAATCCCCGCGCAGCAGGCGAGCATCGTTCCGGCGGGGCCGATCGGCGCAATCATTTCGCGCTATCGCTGCCTCTCGTGTCACCAGATCGGCGGTCGCGGCGGCGACATCTCCACCGCGCCGCTGACGTTCGAGGGAAACAAAGTGAATCGCGACTGGCTGGCCAGGTATCTCACGCTTCCGTACTCCATTCGGCCGATTCTTCCCGAACGGATGCCGATCCTCCACATGCAGAACGACGAGGCTGCGAAACTCGCCGACGCGATCGAAATGCTCTATGTCGATCCGTCGATTCCGGACGACCCGTTCGCCGGGCGCCCCGCGTCCGATCGCGACCCGGCAGAAGGCGAACGGCTCTACACGACCCTCGGTTGCCGCGCTTGTCACATCATCGGTGCCGACGGTGGCTACCTCGGCCCGCCGCTCAGCGACACGCGCGCGCGATTGAAATCCGGATGGGTGTTCCGCCATTTGCAGAACCCGCAGCGCTGGCGTGCCGACATTCGCTGCCCGAATTACGGTTTGACGGATACCGATGCGCTGCGACTCACCGCCTACCTGGAGACGCTTTCCGCTCCGCCAGCGACGGCTGAGGAGGCGACGCCATGAGAACGTTTCCCGCGTTACTGATCTCCTTCTCTCTGCTCGCCGCATCCTGTGGACGGCCGGCGCACGTTCCGGGGGCGGTGGCACCGCGGCGCCCCAATGCCTATGAGCTGCAGCTCGGCAAGGAGGTTTATCAGACGTACTGCGCCGGGTGTCACGGCGTCACGGGGGCCGGTGACGGATTCAACGCGTTCAACCTCGATCCGCGCCCGAGCGACCTCGCGAATCCGGCGCTTCAGAAGAGCAAGTCGAACGTCGATCTCGCCGATGCGATCCGCCGCGGTGGCGCGGGGGTCGGGCTGACCAGCCTCATGCCGCCGTGGGGACACACCATCGACGAGCGGCACATCAATGCGGTCGTCCTGTACATCCGGTCGTTGCGGCGATAGCGGCGCCTGGGGGTTCACAGGTCTATACTCATCGTTTCCCGCGCAGTGCACCGCATGCGAACTCTACCGTCTCACCGTGAAGAGCTCGTGCCGCTATTTCGCTCGCTCGAGCTCTCTCCCGACGCGGTCTTCGTGACCGACCGGTTGAACCGCATCGTCTTCTGGAACGACTCCGCCCGCCGTCTCCTCGGTTTCAGCGAAGACGAGGCCCTGGGCGTCGACTGCGACGACCTTCTGTCCGGCTGCGACCTCTTCGGCAATCGCTACTGTTCGGAGAATTGTCCGATCATGCGAATGGCGAATGGCGGCGAATTGGTTCGGAATTACACGCTCACCTTCCATGCAAAAGCCCGGAACGACGTGATGGTGAACATCAGCCTGTTGCAGCTTCGCACTGGGGCGGCCGATGAATATTTTCTCCTTCATCTCGTCCGCCCAGCCGCGGACGTAGAGCCGCGCGCCGCGACCGCGCCGGGCGCGCCGCCGCGACCCCGCCTTGTCGCCGCCCGGGATTCCGAAGACGTCCGCGCTCAGAAGCTCACCGCCCGCGAAGTCGAAGTCCTCGCCATGCTCGCGGCCGGGCGTAGCACCCCGGACATCGCGGAACGCCTTCACATCTCGCAGCTCACCGCCCGCAGCCACATCCAAAACATCCTCGAGAAGCTCGAAGTCCACTCGAAGGCCGAGGCGGTGGCGTTCGCCTTTCAGAAAAGCCTGATTTGACCTGCCCTCCCGAGCCCAAGGCGAGGGACTTCGATCAGGGCTCCCGGTTCCGCCCACGGAGAGCGGAACGGAGAACCAAGGAAGACCGAGAACTGAGACCTGCGCTCACGGCACCGCGAGCACCGGGACCTCCGCGTGGCGGATGATGCGGAGGACGTCGCCCCCGAGAACGGTCGTGTCGCGGAAGCGCTTGTGCTCGATCCCGACGACGATCAGATCCGCGGAGATCTCTTCGGCGACCCCAAGGACGCGGGCGGCGACCTCGCCGCGCTCGACCCGCCGCTCGATGCTTCCCTTCGCGCCGGCCGACTCGATGAAGAGGGCCCATGCGTCCGCCGCCGGCTCCTCGCCGCGCTCGACGACGTGAAGCAGGGTGATCTCCGAGTCGAACATGCGGGCGTGCTGGAGGGTGAGAGAGAGGGCGCGGGCGGAGGCGGAGGAGAGATCGGTCGGCACGAGGATCCGCCGCGGCTCGGGAGGCGCGCCTTCCTTCCAGCGCGTCGTCATGAGGGGAGCTCGCGTCTGACGCAGGACCTTCTCGGTGACGGACCCCAGCATGAGCCGGTTGACGCCGGAGCGCCCGTGCGTCCCCATCACGATGAGCTCCGCGTCCAGCTCCGCCGCCTTCTCCAGGATCGCGTCCACCGGGGCCTGCTCGGCGACGAGGGCGCGCCATCGGATCCGGGGATCGAGCGTTTCCGCGGCGTAGCGGTTGAGGCGCTCCTTCGCGGAGGCCTTGGACTGCTCGATGTTCCGGACCAGCTCGGGGATCTGCTCCGAGGTGAAATGAGGCGGCGGGAGGAACGTATCCGCGTAGAGGACGGCGATCTCGGCGCCGGAGTGAAGGGCGATCGCCCCTGCATGCCGCAGGGCGCGGGTGGCGAGCTCGCTGAAGTCGGTGGGGACGAGGATCGGTTTCATCTCTGCTCCTATGCCTCGGCGGGGGCGATTCCGGCTCCGGCCGCCGCGCGCTCTTTCCGGTCCCGCTTCCGCTCGCTCAGGTAGTAGAGAACGGGGACGGTCACCGGGGAGAGAAGGAGCGCGGCGACTTCTCCGGCCATGAGGGAGATCGCGAGCCCCTGGAAGATCGGGTCGAAGAGCATGACCGCGGCGCCGACGATGACCGCCGCTGCGGTGAGCATCATCGGGCGGAAGCGCACGGCGCCGGCGTCGATGACCGCCTGCGCGAGCGGCATGCCCTGGCGCATCGCGGAGCTCGATGAAGTCGACGAGGATGATCGAGTTTCGCACGACGATGCCGGCGCCGGCGATGAAGCCGATCATCGAGGTGGCCGTGAAGAACGTCCCGATCAGCGCGTGCGCGGGAAGGATCCCGATGAGCGAGAAGGGGATCGTCGCCATGATCGTGAACGGCGTCTTGAACGACTCGAACCAGCCGACGACGAGGATGTAGATGAGGACGAGCACGACGCCGAAGGCGAGCCCCAGGTCGCGGAAGACTTCATAGGTGATGTGCCACTCGCCGTCCCACTTCATCGCGTAGGTTTCGGCGGAATCCGGCTGGGCCGCGACGTGGCGCGCGAGCTGATATCCCTCCGGGAGCTCGAGGCGGTCGAGCGCCTTGTTGAGCTTGAGGATCGCGTAGACGGGGCTCTCCTCGGCGCCCGCGACGTCGGCCGTCACGTAGACGACCGGCATCAGGTTCTTGTGGTAGATGTTCCGCTGGGACGTGCCTCCTCGATGCGCACGAGAGTGCCCAGCGGCACGAGGGTCCCGGTGTTGCTCATGACCCGGATGCTCTGGAGATCGGCGATCGAGGAGCGCCGCGCGCGCGGGACCCTGAGGGTGATCGGAACGTCCTCCCGCTCGTCGGCGTCGTGAACGAGGCCTGCGTCCATGCCGGAGAGCGCGATCCGGAGGGTCGCGGCGATCTGCTCGGGGGTCACCCCGTGCAGCGCCGCTTTCTCACGGTCGATCGCGAAGCGCACCTCGGATTGCAGGTCCTCGACGTAGGGGTCGACGTCGACGACGCCGTCGGTCGCGCGGAAGACGTCCTCGACCTGCCCGGCGATCTCCATCTGGCGGTCGTAATCGGGACCGTAGATCTCGGCGACCAGCGTCTGCAGCACCGGCGGCCCCGGCGGCACCTCGGCGACCTTCAGGCTCGCGCCCGTCCGCTCGGCGATCGGCTGCAGCTTCGTCGCGAACCCGCTTCGCGATGTCGTGGCTCTGCGCGTCGCGGTCCTCTTTCGGCAGCAGGTTGACCTGCACGTCCGCGACGTTCGGCCCGCGGCGGAGGAAGTAGTGCCGCACCAGCCCGTTGAAGTTGAAGGGCGCGGCCGTGCCGGCGTAGACCTGATAGTTCGCGACCTCGGGCTCGCTCGCCGACCACGCTCGCGATTTCCTGCGCGACCGCCGCGGTCCGCTCGAGCGTCGTCCCTTCCGGCATGTCGACGATGACCTGGAACTCGCTCTTGTTGTCGAAGGGGAGCATCTTCACGCGGACGAGCTTCAGCGCGAACAGCCCGAGCGGCGAGCGACGAGCAGGGCCGCGACGCCTGCGAGAAAGAGGGTGCGCTTCTTCGCGTCGACGAGCAGGGCCTCCATCGATGCGACGGAAGAGCTTCGTCGCTCTCCCTTCGCCGGCATGCCCGTGGCTGGCGTCGCGCTTGAGGAGGCGGAGGCTGGCCCACGGCGTGACCACGAAGGCGACGAGCAGCGAGAAGAGCATCGCCGCCGAGGCGCCGACCGGGATCGGCCGCATGTACGGTCCCATCAGCCCGCGGACGAATCCCATCGGCAGGATCGCCGCGATGACGGCGAACGTCGCGAGAATCGTCGGGTTGCCGACTTCGTCGACGGCTTCGACCGCGATGTCGCGCAGCGGGCGGTCGTGGTTCTCGGGCAGGCGGAAATGGCGGACGATGTTCTCGACGACGACGATCGCGTCGTCCACGAGGATGCCGATCGAGAAGATCAGCGCGAAGAGCGTGACGCGGTTGAGCGTGTAGCCGAAGAGGTAGAAGATGGAGAGCGTGAGGGCCAGCGTGACCGGGAATCGCGATCGCGACGATGCCGGACTCGCGGCGCGCCGAGCGTGAGGCCACATCAGCAGCGTGACCGAGACGATCGCGATGAGCATGTGCAGGAGCAGCTCGTTCGACTTCTCCGCCGCCGTCTCGCCGTAGTTGCGCGTGACCGCGAGGTCCACGTCCGCGGGAACGACCGCTCCTCGCACGTGCTCGACCTTCTCCAGGATCCGGTCGTGCCAGCTCGATCGCGTTCGTGCCTTTTCTCTTCGCCACCGAGATCGTCACGGCCGGGACGGCCGTGAGCGCGCCTTTGCCGGCGTGCGCGGCGCCCGGTCCGGAGAAGACGTAGTCCGCCGGCTTCGTCGGGGCCGTCGGTGATCGAAGCGACGTCGCGCAGGTAGACCGGGCGCCCGTCGCGCGCTCCGACGACGACGCGAGCCGACGTCCTCGGCCGAAGTCAGGAAGCTGCCCGCCTCGACCAGGATGTCGCGGTCGCCCGAGGCGAAGCTCCCGCTCCGGAGCTGCTGATTCGCCTGCTGCAGCGTCGAGGGGATCATCGCGGGCGCGATTCCGTGCGCCGCCATGCGCCCCGGGTCGAGCGACACGAGCACGCGGCGGCGCTCGCCGCCGATGATGCGTCACCTCGGAGACATCCGGGATCTGCTTGATGTCGTCGTGCAGCTGCGCCGCGATGCGCCGCAGCATGAAGTGATCGTAGGTCTCGCTCGAGAGGGTGAGCGCGAGCACCGGCACGTCGTCGATCGACGCGCGGCTTGACGAGCGGCGCCGAGGCGCCCGGCGGGATGCGGTCGACGTTCGCGAACAGCTTCTGGTTGAGCCGGACGAGCGCATCCTCCTCGTTCTCGCCGACCTTGAAGCGGACGATCGACCATCGCCATCCCCGGCGAGGAGGTCGAGTAGACGTACTCGACGCCCGGGATCTCCCAGAGGAGCTTCTCCATCGGTGCGGTCACGCGCTGCTCGACTTCTTTCGCGGTCGCCCCGGGGAGCTGGACGAAGACGTCCACCATCGGGACGACGATCTGCGGCTCCTCCTCGCGCGGAAGCACGGCGACGCGCCATGATCCCGAGCAGGATCGAGGCGACGATGATCAGCGGCGTCAGCTTCGAGTCGATGAACGCTCCGGCGAGGCGGCCGGCAAATCCGAGGCGATGCTCTTTCATCCCCGGCCTCCCTCACTCGAGATCGCGACGCCGTCGGCGAGCCCCGTCGGGCGGGAGACGATCACCCGCTCGCCGGCGGCCAGGCCGGAGAGAACCTCGACCCGCTCGCCGAGCAGGAGTCCCGTCCGGACGAGGCGGAGCCGCGCTTTGCCGCCGGCGTCGACGACCCAGACGTTCTCGAGCTGGCCGCGGCGCGCGACCGACTCCGCCGGCACCGTGATGGCAGCGCGGCGTCCGGTTGGAATCAGAGCCGAGCCGTACATTCCGGAACGGATCGCGGCGCCGCCGTTCGCGCCGAGCGCGATCTTCGCGATGGACGTGCGGGTCGCGGGATCGATCGCCGGAACGATCTCCATGAGGGTTCCCGCGACGACCTGATTGGAGGTTCCGATGCGGACGCTGATGGGCATCCCGGGCCGCAGCGACGAGGCGAGAGCGTCGTCGACGGCGGCTTCGAACCGGAACGTCTGGTCCGCGTCGATCCGGAGCAGCGGCATTCCGGGGGCGGCCTGCGCTCCGACGTCGACGTACTTGCGGGCGACGATGCCGGCGAACGGCGCGCGGATGCGGCCGAAGCCGGCCATCGCGCCGGCGGCCGTCGACTCGGCGGCGACCTGCTGCCGCCGCGCGCGGACCTGCTCGACCCCGCGGCCTGCCCGGGCCAGTTCCGCCTCGGCGGCGCGGTAGCGTGCTTCGACCTCGTCGAATTCCTGCGGGCTCACCGAGTTGCGCTCCCGGAGGACCCGATAGCGGTCCCACGTCGACTTTGCGAGCTCGTATTGCGAGCGCGCCCCGGCGAGGCCGGCCTCGGCTCCCGCGACCGCGCTGTCGACTTCGCTCGAGGCGGCGCGGACGCGCGTCACCTGCGCATCGAGCTCGACGGCGTCGATCTCGGCGAGGAGCTGTCCGGCGCGGACCCGATCGCCTTCGCGAACGTGGATCGCCTTCACGTTGCCGACCGTCTTCGCGGCGAGATCGCTCGAGAGCGACGCGCGCACCGAGCCGGGGGTTTCACGGAGGTCGTCCACGCTCAGGGGAGCGACGGTCTCGACCTGCGCCGCGACCGCCGCGGCGGGTTCGGTCGTTTCTTTGTCAGGGCCGCACGCGGCGACGCTCGCCGCGAGCGCGATGAGAAAGAGCTTCTTCATTCAGTGCCTCCGAGAACGGAATCGATGGAATCGAGACGGCCGGCGGCGAGCAGGACTCCTGCGTAGCCGACGCGCGCGCCGGAACGGGCGGCGAGGAGCTGCGAGCCTCGCATTGAGAAGGGCGGTCTGGGCGCGGAGCTGCTCGGTGATCGTCGTGAGCCCCTCCCCGTAACGGTCACGGACGATCCGCATCACCTCTTCGGCGCGCGCGACGTTCCGCTCCGCGACGTCGAGGCTTTGCCGCGCCGCCGTCAGGCGATGGTGCGCCGAGAGAATCTCGACTTCCACGTCCCGCTTCCGGCGCTCCGCTTCCGCGATCGCGACCTTTTCCGCCGACCGCGCTTCGGCGACCCGGCCCCATCGGCCGGGCTGCAGGACGTCGAGTGTGACGACCGCGCCGTACACGGTGTCGTCATTGTTGTCGCCGATCGTCTCTCCGCTCGCGCCGAAGGTGGCGAACGCGTCGAGGCGAGGCAGATACGAGCCGCGCGCGATGCGCGTCTCGAGGCCCGCCGCGCGGGACGCGATCTCCGCCCCGATCAGATCGGCACGATTGACCCGCGCTTCGGAAATGAGCTGCTCGAGGTCGAGCGCTCCGTCCGGGGGAGCGTCGAGCGTGCTCGTGAGGCGCGCGCTTCCGTCCCGCGGGATCCCGAGCGCCGCGTTGAAGGAGGCTCGCGCGATCGCGAGGTTGCCTTCCGCCTCGATCCGCCGCTGGAACAGCTCCGAGAGCTGGACCTCGGCCGCGAGCAGGTCGGACTGGACGATGAGGCCCGTCTCCGCGCGATCGCGGATCATCGCCACGTCCGCTTCGGCCGAGCGGACGCTCTCGTCGGCGACGGCTTTCTGCTGTCCGGCCACGATCACGCCGTCGTAGAGCCGGAGCGTCTCGAAGATCTTCTGCTGCCGCATCCCAGAAAGCCCCGCGTCCGCGCCCTTCACTCCGAGCGCCGCCTGATCGATGCGGCTGACCCGGCGGAGCTGATCGAAGAGCGGGGCGCGGATCGAGAGCGCCATTCGGTAGTTCTCGAGAGGATCGGGATCGTTGAGGAACCCGGGGTCGAAGTGCTCGGCGCCGAATCGACCCTGCTCGAGGAGCGAACCGAAGACGTAGACGGGGTTGTCGCCCTTCGTCCACGTCTCGGAGAGCTGGATCTGAGGAAGCCAGGTGGAGCGCGCCTGGGTGAGGCGCGCTCCGGCTTCGCCCGCGCGGGCGGAGGCGATCGTCATCTCGGGCGACTGCCCGAGCGCGAGGTCGACCGCCTCTCGGAGGGAGAGGCCGCCGTCGAGCTCCTGCTGCGCGCGCCCGGAGATCGCGACGAGAAGAAGAGCGGCGAGAACGAGAGGGAAGCGGCGCATCGGTTTACCTCGGCGTGACGACGGGAGCCTCGGCGCTTCGCACCCCGAGGCGGCGAAGCAGAGCGATCATCGGGCACCAGTTGGTGAAGGCCGACTGGATCAGGTTGACGGCGACGAAGGCGGTGAAAAAGAAGAAGCCGGGATGGACGTACCACCCGAGGGCGACCGAGAGGAGGACGAAGAGGCCTGCGATCAGACGGAGGTAGCGTTCAATGGTCATGAGAGTCTCCTTGTGTTCGACCGGCGGTGCCGGATTCGGTTCGGGAAACCTCGGCTCCCATTACTATATTCCCACATAGGAATATAGTAATGATACCGGGGGTTCGAGGAAAAGTTGCGGTCAGGTGAGATGCCGGTATGAATCCATACGTATGCCCTCATGATATTCTCGAAGCGATGGCTGGACACGGATCGATGCCCCTGAGCCCAGAGGCCCTCGAGCTGGTCGCGGCGCGGTTCAAGGTACTCGCCGAGCCGCTCCGGCTTCGCATCCTCCAGGAGTTGGAGCTTCGAGGCGAGATGAGCGTCACCGAGCTGACCGAAGCGGTGAGCGCCACGCAGCCGAACGTGAGCAAGCACCTCAAGATCCTTCAGGACCAGGGGCTCGTCGGGCGCCGCCAGGCCGGCAATACGGTCTTCTGTTTCATCGCGGACCCGACGGTGATCACGCTGTGCGACGCGGTGTGCGGAAGCCTTCGCGACCGGCTCGTGAACCAGGCGCGCGTGTTCGAAACCCCGCGCAAGCGACGCTAGGGGCGTGCGGCGCCGCGGTGCGCGCGGAACGGGCGCCACGGACGGTCCCTACCTCTTCCCCTCGAAGCTCTGGAGATCCCGCGCGATCAGGATCGCGTCGTCTTCGGAGATCTCGGTCGGCGGCATCGGCGTGAATCCGGGGTTCACGACGGTCACGCCGAGCTCTCTGGGAGCGAACATCGGTCTCCCTCCTTCCGCCGGGATCGAAACGCACTCCGCGCGGCGCTCGCTCGCACGGCGGGTCGACTGGGGTTCTTGCGACCAACGTGGGGCGGGAGGGTTGGGCGGGCGAGGAGCGCGATCACGCTCCGGCGTGACTGGCGTTCCATTTCTGAGCCTTGCCGGCGCGCCCCTCCGGACGCAAACTGGGTAACTGGATGGTTAAACTAAATGGTTAGTTCGACGCCCCGCGACCAGATCCTCGCCGCGGCCACTTCCGTGTTCGCCGACCTCGGCTACGCCGGCGCCCGCGTCGACGAGATCGCCGAGCGCGCCGGCGTCAACAAGGCGATGCTCTACTACCACGTCGGCAACAAGGGAGAGCTCTACGCCGCCGTCCTCCGCTCGGTGATCGCGCACATCCGGACGGTCTTCGACCGAGTCATCGCCTCGACTCCCGACCCCGCGGCCCGCGTCCGCGGCATCGCGCGCGAGATCGCGATCTTCGCGAGCGATCGCCCCGAAGTTCCTTCGCTCCTCTTCTGCGAGGTCGCGACCGGCGGCAAGAACCTCGACGACGAGCTTCTTCGCGAGCTTTCGGCGGTCTTCGCGGGAGTCCGTTCGATCTACCAGGATGGCTCGGACCTCGGCGTGTTCCGGCCGACCGATCCGCTCGTCGCGCACTTCGTGTCGGTCGGCGCGCTCCTCTTCCTCGTTGGTTCCAAACCGATGCGCGAGCGTCTCCGTCGCTCCGCGGGCGAGGACGGCCAGGGAGAAGAGACCGCCGAGATCCTCGCCTCGCGCTTCACGGACCTTCTGCTCGATGGGCTTCGCGTCAGAAACGAGAACCGATCATGAGACACCGCTCCGCGCTCCTCGCGCTCGTCCTGTTTCCGGCGCTCGCATCCTCGCAGTCGCTCTCGCTGACGGAGGCGATCGACTCCGCTCTGGCGACCGAGCCGTCGCTCGCGGCGGTCATGGCGGACCGCGACGCCTCTCTCGCCGCGGCGGACGAGGCGAGGGCCGCGCTCGCGCCGCAACTCAACCTGGCCGGCGCCGCGATGCTCTACGAAGAACCGATGGTCGTCAGCCCGATTCACGGTTTTTCCCCCAATACGATTCCGGCGTTCGACACGACGCTGATTCAATCCTCCCTTTCCGCGACGTGGCTCGTCTGGGATGGGGGCGGCGCGAGGTCGCGCGCCCGCCAGGCGCGGGCTCTGGCCGGCGCGGCGGACGAGAGCGTCGCGCAGATCCGGCAGGGGCTGATCGCGCGGACGGTCGCCGCGTATACGAACGTCCTCACGGCGGCGGAGAACCTCGCGGCCGAGGAGCGGCGGCTCGACGCGCTCGCGGCGGAACAGCGCCGCGTCGAGTTGCTCGAGCAGGTCGGCCGCGCCGCCGACGTCGAGGTGTTCCGCGTCGAGGCGGCCCGCGCGGCGGGCGAGGCGGCGCGCACGGCCGCGGCCACGCGCCTCTCGGTCGCGGAAGCCGATCTCTCGCGCGTCACCGGAGTCGGCGCGGATCGGACGCGGGCGCGGAATCTCGCGCCGCTGGCTGCCGCGAGCGGGGCCGCGGACGGAACCGCCGTCGACGAAGCGTCGGCGCTCGCGGCGAGCCCGAGGGTCGCCGCCGCGCGCCAGCAACGTGCCGCCGCGCAGGCGGCGGTGACCGCGGCGGAGGCGGGCCGCCGGCCGCAGATCAACCTGGCGAGCGCGCTCAGTGAGTTCGGCAGCGACGATCTCGACTTCTCGTACGAATGGAACGCGGGCCTGCAGCTCCGGTTCCCCGTGCGCGACGGGGGCGCGACGCGCGCGCGCATCGCCAAGGCGCGTGCCGTCGCGAGGGCCGCGGACGCGCGCGTCGGCATCGCCGAGAATGAAGTGCGCTCCGACCTCGATCGCGCCGCGGCCGACGTTCGCAACGCGGGCGCCCGCTTCGAGAGCCTCGCGATCGCCGAGCAGCGCTACGCGGAGGTCGCGCGCGTCGAGCGGCTGCGGCTCGATCTCGGCGCGGGGACGCAGTCGGAGTACCTGCGCGCCGAAGCCGATCTCGTCGCCGCGCGCGCGGCTCTCGCCGCCACGCGGCAGAGCCTCACGCTCGCGCGCGTGGAGCTCGCCCGCGCCGCCGGATCGCTCGACCCCGCCTGGATCGCGACGAATCTTAGGAGCCGTGAATGAACCGCAAGAAGATCATCATCCCGATCGTCCTCGTCGCTCTCGCCGCCGCCGCGTTCGCGTTCTGGCTGAGCCGGCGCGACGATCCCGGCGACGGTCTCATCGTCTCCGGAACCGTCGAGGCGACGCAGGCGCGCCTCGCATTCGAGACCGGCGGCCGGATCGTCCGGATCGGCCCGCGCGAGGGCGAACGCGTTCAGGCCGGCCAGGCGCTCGCGTCGATCGACGACGCCGAGCTCGACGCGAAGCGGAGGCAGGCGGCCGCCGGCGTCCAGGCGGCCACCGTGCAGCTCGCGGAGCTCGAGAACGGCTTCCGGCGCGAAGAGGTCGCGCAGGCCGCGGCTGCGGCGAACGCCGCCGCCGAGCGCTCCGAGGATGCGGGCCGCGACCTCGCGCGAACGCGCGCCCTTCGCGAGGGGGGCGCGGTCAGCCCCGAAGCGCTGCAGAAGGCCGAGACCGCCGCCGGCGTCGCCTCGGCCCAGCTCCGCCAGGCGCGCGAGGCGCTCGACCTGCTCCGCCGCGGGCCGCGGAAGGAGAAGATCGACGCCGCCCGCGCGCAGCTCGAACAGGCGCGCGCCGCCGAGCAGGCCGCCGCCGCCACGCTCGCCGACACCGTGATCCGCGCCCCGCACGCCGGCGTCGTCACGGTCCGCCATCGCGAGCCCAACGAAGTCGTCTCGCCCGGCCAGCCGGTCCTGACCGTCATGAACCCCGACGACCGGTGGGTCCGGATCTACGTTCCCGAAAACCGCGTCGGCGCCGTGCAGCTCGGTGACGCCGCCACGATCCGCTCCGACACCTTCCCCGGAAAGGAGTACGCGGGCCGCGTCGTCTACATCTCGCCCGAGGCGGAGTTCACGCCCAAGAGCGTGCAGACGACGGAAGAGCGGGTGCGGCTCGTCTACGCCGTCAAGGTCCGGATCGAAGGCGACCCGGCGATGGAGCTCAAGCCCGGCATGCCCGCCGACGTGGAGCTGGCGCCGCGGGCGGACGTCACGAAGGGATGACGTGGCCACGCGGGACGAGATGATCCGCGCCTCCGGTCTCACCCGGCGCTTCGGCGAGCTGACCGCCGTCGGCGACCTGTCGTTCTCGGTCCCGCGGGGAGAGCTGTTCGGCATCGTCGGGCCGGACGGCGCCGGGAAGACGACGACCCTGCGGATGCTCGCCGGCGTCCTCCGGCCGACCGGAGGCGATGCGCTCGTCCACGGGATCTCGGTCCGGGACGATCCGGAGCGGCTCAAGTCGATGACCGCGTACATGCCGCAGCGGTTCGGGCTCTACGCCGACCTCACCGTCATCGAGAACCTCCACTTCTACGCGGATCTCTACCGCGTCCCGCGCGCCGAGCGGACGCCGCGGCTCGAGCGGCTCTTCGAGTTCTCGGGGCTCGCGCCGTTCCGCGACCGCCTTGCGGGAAAGCTCTCGGGGGGGATGAAGCAGAAGCTCGGCCTCTCGTGCGCGCTGATCCACCAGCCGGAGCTGCTCCTGCTCGACGAGCCGACCTTCGGCGTCGATCCGATCTCGCGCCGGGAGCTCTGGCTGATCATCCACGAGATGGTCGCCGCGGGCGTGACCGCGGTAGTCAGCACCTCGTATCTCGACGAGGCGGAGCGCTTCGACCGGCTCGTGTTCCTGAATCGCGGCGTCCGGATCGCGCTCGACACTCCCGACGCGCTGCGCGCGGAGTTCGAGGGAGAGCTCGTCTCGGTCCGCGTGCCGCGGGCGCGCGAGGCGACGGCTGCCGCCCGGGCGATCGACGGAGTGCGGCGCGTGGTCGTCTTCGGCGATCGTCTCCACCTCACCGTCGCGTCTGCCGAGCGCGACGCGGCGACGATCGAAAGCGCCCTGCGGCGCGACGGGTTCGACGTCGGGAGCGTGGAGCGGATCGAGCCGACGCTCGAGGACGTCTTCATCGAGCGCGTCGCGCGGGCGGAGGCGGCGTGAGCGAGACCATCGTCGTGGTCGAGAACCTCACCCGGCGGTTCGGCGACTTCACGGCCGTCGACTCGATCAGCTTCGAGGTCCGCAAGGGGGAAGTCTTCGGTTTCCTCGGCCCGAACGGCGCGGGGAAGACGACCACGATCAAGGTCCTGACGGGCCTGCAGCTTCCGAGCTCCGGGCGCGCGCGCGTCGCGGGGTTCGACGTCGCGACGGAATCGGAGGAGATCAAGTCGCGCGTGGGGTACATGTCGCAGCTCTTCTCGCTGTACGGGGACCTCACAGTGGAGGAGAACATCGCGTTCTTCTCGGGCCTCTACAGCGTGCCGCGGGCGAAGCGGCCGGAGCGCCGCGACTGGGTGCTCGAGATGGCGGGCCTCGAGTCGAGCCGGGGGAGGCTCGTCCGCGAGCTCTCGCTCGGATGGAAGCAGCGGCTCGCGCTCGGATGCGCGGTCCTGCACGAGCCTCCGGTCCTCTTTCTCGACGAGCCGACCTCGGGCGTGGATCCGCTCTCGCGCCGCGCGTTCTGGGACCTCATCTACCGGATGGCGAGCGGTGGAACGACGGTCTTCGTCACGACGCATTACATGGAAGAGGCGGAGTATTGCGACCGGCTGGCGTTGATGAACCGAGGGCGGCTGGTCGCCCTCGACACGCCGGCGGCGATCCGCGCGCGCCTCGACTCGCCGATCCTCGAGATCGACCTGGGCGAGCCGCTGCGGGGGCTCGACCTCATCGAGCGCTCGCCGGAGGTGGATCGGGCGGCGCTGTACGGGCGCGCGGTGCACGCCGTCGTGCACGAGCAGGCGAGCGCGGAAAGCGCGATCCGTTCCCTCCTGGGACGCGAGGGGATCGCGGTCCACTCGATCCGCCGGATCGAGCCCTCGCTCGAAGACGTGTTCGTGGCGCTCATCGAATCGAGCGGGGGGGCGATCGATGGCTGACGTCTTCTCCCTCCTCCGCCTCCTGGCGATCACGCGCAAGGAGATCATCCAGCTCAGGCGCGATCCCCGGAGCCTGCTCCTCGCGTTCGCCGTGCCGATCGTCCTGCTGATCATCTTCGGCTACGCGATCAGCTGGGACATCCGGAACATCGCGCTCACCGTGGTCGACCAGGATCGTTCGGCGGAGAGCCGCGGGCTGATCGACGCGTTCCGGGCGTCGGGGTACTTCACGATCGAAGGGCAGCTCGACAAGCCGCAGGAGATCGGCGCGCTGTTCGATCGCGGCAGGACCCAGATGGCGCTCGTCCTTCCTCCCGATTTCGCCGAGCGGCTCGGCTCGACCACGCCGGCGCCGATCCAGGTGATCGTCGACGGGAGCGATGCGAACACGGCGACGATCATCCTCGCATACTCGCAGGCGACGATCGCGCAGTGGGCGACGCGCCTCGCGCCGCAGCTCGCCGCGCGTCCCCTGCGGGTGGACTCGCGCGTCTGGTACAACGAGGAGCTCCTGAGCCGCAACATGATCGTCCCGGGCCTCGTGGCGCTGATCATGGCGATCATCTCCGCGATGCTCACCTCGCTGACGATCGCGCGGGAGTGGGAGCGGGGGACGATGGAGCAGCTCGCCTCGACGCCGGTCACGCGCTTCGAGGTCATCGTCGGGAAGCTGATCCCGTACGTCGGGATCGGGCTCATCGACATCGGACTGATCGTCGGCCTCGGCATCCTTCTGTTCCACGTCCCGTTCCGCGGCAGTCCGCTGCTCCTCGTGGTGCTCTCGCTCCTTTTCCTGATCGGAGCCCTGGGGCTCGGGATCTTCATCTCGGCGGTCGCGAAGTCGCAGATGCTCGCGACGCAGGCGGCGATCATCACGACCTACATGCCGGCGCTCCTTCTGTCCGGGTTCATGTTCGCGATCGACGCGATGCCGGCGCCCCTGCGGCTCTTCAGCTATCTCGTCCCGGCGCGCTACTACCTCGTCGTGACCCGCGGGATCTTTCTGAAGGGCGTCGGCGTGGAGGAGCTGCGCGTGCACGCGCTGCTGATGCTCGCGTTCGCGGTGATCGGTCTGGGACTCGCCGTGATGAACTTTCGAAAGGAGCTCGAATGAAGATGCGCGAGAGCCTCGAGCGCATCGCCGAGCTGGTGCGCAAGGAGTTCCGGCAGGTGCTCCGCGATCCGCGCATGCGCGGGATCATCTTCGTCGCGCCGGTGATTCAGCTCCTCGTGTTCGGCTACGCGGTGTCGACCGACGTGAAGAACACGACGCTCTTCGTGGTCGATCAGGACCGCTCGGAAGCGTCCCGCGTCGGTCGTCGACGCGATGACCTCGAGCGGCTATTTCCGGCTCGCGGGCCGTTCGGAGCGGCCGCGGGACCTGGTCTCCGCGCTCGACCACGGCGACGCGATCGCCGGGCTCGTGGTCCCGGCCGGCTTCGCTCGCGACCTCGACCGGCGGAGCGCGCGCGTCCAGCTGATCCTCGACGGACGAACTCGAACGTCGCCACGGTCGCGCGCGGGTACGCCGAGCGGATGCTGCTCGAGTGGTCGCTGGCGCGCGGAGGAATCGATCTCTCCACCACTCTGGAGGTGAGGGAGCGCGCCTGGTTCAACGCCGGGCTCTCGAGCCGCGAATTACAACGTGCCCGGAGTCATCGGGGCTGCTCATGTTCATGATCTGCCTGATGCTGACCGCGCTCGCGATCGTGAGGGAGCGGGAGACCGGAACCCTCGAGCAGCTCATGGTCAGCCCCATGCGGCCGATCGAGCTCATCCTCGGAAAGAGCATCCCGTTCGCGCTGATCGGGCTGTTCGATATCGCGATGGTGACCGTCGTCTCGCTCGTCTGGTTCGGTATTCCTTTCCGCGGCTCGGCGCCCGAGCTCCTGCTCGCCAGCGTCCTCTACGTCCTCTCGGGGCTGGGGATCGGCCTCTACATCTCGACCATCTCGAGCACGCAGCAGGAAGCGTTCATGGGGACGTTTCTCGTCTTCCTTCCGGCGGTCCTCCTCGCGGGATTGATGTTTCCCATCCGCAGCATGCCGGTCGTCTTCCAGTACATCACGCTCGCGAATCCCGTCCGTCATTACATCGTGATCGCGCGCAGCATCTTCCTGAAAGGATCGGGGATCGCGGCCCTCTGGCCGAACTACCTCGCCCTGCTCCTGATCGGCGGGGTCATCTTCACGTTCGCGACGCTGAAGTTCCAGAAGCGGATCGGGTAGTGTCGATTGCAGATTGCAGCGGGCTGAGCCGGGATCGTCCGGATGAGGTGCCTGCGCGGGACGCGGGACCCGATCCGGTGCGGCGGGCTGGCCCTACGCAATCTGCAATTGGCGACCTCCAATCGGACATCACGCGCGCCTGGTGATGGATGTCATACCCCGGCGTGTCATCCGCGCCGTCCAATGGGGGCCCGGAGGGCGACGTGTCGCTGAAGCCGATCGAGCTGGAAATCGAACTCTTCTGCCGCGGGATGCGGATCGACGCGTCTTGCACGCGTCGGCGAGGATGGGCGCCGCATCTCGCGCACCCGCGCCGGCCTCGGGTCGGGCCTGGAGATCATCCTCCCCGCCCCCCGGAAGACGATCTGGGTCAACGTTCCCGTCGTCGAGAGCTTCGCGTCGCTCTCCCCTCTCATGCTCGTCAACGCAAGGCGCAGGAATACCGCATCTTCGACGAGCGCACGGCGGACGGCATATCCCGCTCGAGATCCCGGAGGAGCCGGCGTGGTACTCGCGCCGGACCTCCTCGGGCGTCGAGATGAGCCGCGTCGGCGTCCTCCAGGGAAACTACCTCGGCATCTACGTCTCCAACGCCTGCCTCTACTGGGCGTCCAAGCCCGCACCGCGCCTGCAAGTTCTGCACGACCGGAAAGAACGTGGGAGTCGACGAGCAGGCACGCAAGCAGGTCGAGGACGTCGTCGAGGTCGCCATGGCGGCGCGCGAACGAGTCGGGCTCGGTCTTCACGCACTCTGAACACCGGCTACCACTTCGAAGAGGTCGGACAGGCTGGAGCCGATCCACGGGCTGCGGCAGTGCGAGCCGTTCGTCAGAGCGGTGCGCGAAAGCGTCGGGGGATTCATCGGCGTCCAGGCCATGCCGGTGCCGCGCGCGGATGTTTCAGCGAGTACGACGACGCTGATCGACGCCGGCGCCGACCACTTCTCCTTCTGCTACGAGTTCGAGGACCCCGAAGTGTTCGCGACGCATCTGCCCCGGGAAAGGCGAAGACGCTCGGGCAGGCCGGCCTTCTTCGAGGCGATGGAGTACACGTCGAGGAAGCTCGGGCGAGGGCGGGTCTCGGGCGAGATCATCGCCGGCCTCGAGCCGATCGAGGCGACCAAGCGCGGCATCGACCGGATCGTCGCGCGCCGGCGCGTTCCCGACCGTCTGCATCTTCCGTCCGACGATCGGGCAGCGAGCTGGAGAACGCGCCGCCGCCCGATCCGGAGGCGATGAAGGACGTCTTCGCCTACATCTACGAGGCGTGCCGCGACGCGGCGCTGCCGGTCGGGATCCTGCCGATCGAGGTCTCGCTCGTCGTGCAGCCGGAGGAGACGGCGGACCTGGTCGCGCCGAATATCTCGTTCGCAGCTCTACGGGTTTCGCAACCGCTTCCTCAAGCGGCTCGCAAAGCCGTACGTCTGGTGGAAGCTCCATCCTCAGGGACGGCGCGCCGCTCTGGCCGGGGGTCCTGCGTGAGCTCCCTCGCGGCCGGGGGCGAAGAGCCGAGCTCCGTTTACGGCCCGGTCCATTCGTGGCGCTTCGGCGCCTCGCTCGGCGTCGACCTTCTCCTCCACCGGTCGGTCTGCTCGTTCGTCTGCGTCTACTGCCAGCTGGGCGAGATCGACGTGCGCACGGTCGAGCGGGCGGTGTGGGTGCCGACCTCGAAGGTCGAGCGCGATCTCGAGGTGAGCGCCTGGGCCGGCGCCGAGGTCGTGACCTTTTCCGGGAGCGGGGAGCCGACGCTGGCCGCGAACCTCGGCGAGGCGATCGAGGTGGCGATTCGCGTGACGGGACGGCCGGTGGTCGTCCTCACGAACTCGGCGCATCTGTGGGACCCGGCCGTCCGGCGGGAGCTCGCCGGCGCGAGCGAGGTCTGCTGCAAGCTCGACGCTCCGGATGCCGACACGCTCCGGGCCATCGACCGGCCGGTCGATCCGGCGATCACGATCGAAAGGCTCGTCGCGGGGATCGCCGCGCTTCGCGTCGAGTTCGCCGGAAAACTTTCGATTCAGGTGATGGCGCTGCCGCGGACTCTCGCGACGTTGCACCGTCTCGTTCCTCTCCTCGGCCCTGCGCCCTCACGAGGTCCAGCTCAACGTGCCTTCGCGGCCGGTCCCCCGCGTGCGGACCGTCGAAACCCGCGGAGATCACCGCGACTTCGGGGCGGATCGCGCGTGGCGCGTCATCGACCGGTCGGAGCTCGAAACGATTCGGGAGCGGATCGAAAGAGAGACATCGCTGCCGGTGCGGATCCCGCCCGCGAGCTGAAAAACGCAACATCGGAGCGCCACCGGTGTGATGCGTTTGCGACCCCGACGCGCCCCGGGGTCACAGAAATGCGTAGCTCCAGTCACGTGCCCGCTTCCGGGGGGCCCTTATCGTGAAAACGGCTCGAGGATGCCGCGATCATGAACCAGCTGGCGAGAATCAAACGTCCGATCGGATGGAGCGCGAGGGAACTTCGGACGATTTACGCCTCGAAAGTTCTCCCGTGGTTCCAGAACAGCGGGCGCAGCATCGTGCTGCGCCGTGGAGAGGTTCTCTTTCGCGAGGGGGAGATCCCCGAGGGGGTCTATCTGCTCAAGGCGGGGAAGGTGGAGCTGTCGATGGAAGCGCGCGACGGCCGCAGCCTCACGACCCGGATGGTGCGCCGGGGGCAGTTTTTCGGGCTCGAGGCGTTGTTCGCCAACAGCGAGCACGACTCCACCGCGCGCTCTCTCGGGGCGGCGACCGTCTGCTACGTCCCGCGCCTCGAGTTCTTCGCGTTTCTCGACGCGAACCCCGACGTGGGGCTCAGGATCCTGCACGCCCTCTCCGAGGATCTGCGGACGAGCTACGGCCTGATCCGGACCACGCTCGACCTCCGTCACGAGCGCTCGGCCCGCCACGCGATGCTCGCGCACGCCGGCGCGGTCGCCTAGCGACGGGTCGGGAGTCGGGCGAAGAACAGCGCCCGGGCCCGCGATGTCGCTGCTGCCGCCATTTCCGGAGCCTCCGGTGACCCCGACCACCCGCGCGGGGTGACCCGGGGCACAGCCCGGAATGACGCCGAACCTAGAACCTTAGAGAGCGATCCCTCCGGATCGCGGAGGAGCGCTTTTGATGGCAACCCGCCAGCCGGAACAGACCGAACGAATCGCCCGAAGCGCGGCGATCCGCAGGCTTCGCGATGTGCTCCTCCTGATGACGGACGAGGACCATTCGATCTGCCGGATCGCGGCGGAGCGGGGGATCTTCTGCAAGGGATTCAAGCGCTACGACGACGAAGAGCTGCGGCAGCGCTACGCATGGCTCGTCAATCGTGACCCGGAAATCTCGCGGCACCGCCTCGAGGATCTCGCGGACCGCTGGCAGCTCGCACGCCAGGTCTTCGACGCCGTTCCGATCGCCTGCGACGCGCAGCAGATCGAGCACGACACGTGCGGCGGGTGGGACGAGTTCTCCGACGATGACCTCGTCCGCTTCTGCCGGGAGATCCTCCACGAGAACGTGATCATCGTCTGAGACCCAGGAGGCAATCCCATGGTCGACGGCCCTCTACATCCTCGTGGCAGCCGCAGTCGTCGCGGCGGCGCTCGCCTTCGTTCTCGTGCGCGTCGCGCGCATGAGGGGGGCCAGGGTCATCACCTGTCCCCAGAACCTCCAGTCCGCCGCGGTCGAAGTCGACGCGGCGCGCGCGGCGCTGACCTCGATCTTCCGAGGAGAGACCGACTACCAGCTCACCTCCTGCAGCCGCTGGCCGGAGATGGCGGGATGCGGCCAGGAGTGCGTCGCCGAGATCCACGACGCCTCGAATCACTGTCTCGTGCGCACCGTCCTCTCCGACTGGTACCTCGGCCGCGACTGCACGTTCTGCGGGAAGGCGTTCGGCGAGATCAACTGGCACGATCACAAGCCGGGGCTCTACGACCCGGAGCAGAAGAAGAACCTCGAGTGGACCGACGTCCGTCCCGAGCTCGTCTACGCCGCCCTCGCAACCTTCGAGCCGGTCTGCTGGAACTGCAACGTCGCCGAGCGGTTTCGCCGGGACCACGCCGACCTGGTCGTCGACCGCCACCGCCCGAGCGCCGGAGCACTGTGAGTCTGGGAGTCTTGGAGTCTGGGAGTCTGAGCGTCTGGACCAGACTCCCGGACAGACTCCCAGACTCCTGGGCCCCTGGCCGCCCCCCGTGACTGAAGTCACAACCCCGGGTGCCGCAGGTCATCCCGCCCCCGGGGGGGACCGCTTAGGCTGAGGTCAGAGTACGAGCGGGAACCCCCGCGGAGGCCCTCCATGTGTCTCGGTGTGCCGGGCAGAGTCATCGAAGTGAACGAAGGGATCGCGCGCGTCGACTTCTGGGGAGTCGAGCGCGACGTCAAGCTCGACATCGTGGGGCAGCCGATCCGCACGGGCGACTACATCATCAACCATCTCGGCTACGCGGTCCGCAAGATCGAGCTGGACGCGGTGGCCGACACGCTGGCCCTGTACGAGGTCGTCCTGACCGAAGCGGGAGTCGATCCGATCGCGACGGAATGCTTCTGCGGCGAAGCGGGCATCACCGCGGAGTCCTGATCTGAGCGAGCGATACGTGACGCGCGGCGGCCCGGGGGGCCGCCGCAGCTTTTTGGGCCATTCGCCAGGGCGGCGGTTCCGCTCAGGCCTGCTCGTCGCCGACCCTGCGCGGAGCGAGGGTACGGTCGAGTTCCGACATCAGGCCGCTCTGATACGCGAAGGCGACCGCGGCGAACTTGGTATGGACGTCCAGTTTCTCGAGGATCTTCTGGACATGATTGCGGACGGTGATCGGCGAGATATAGAGGGTCGTCGCGATGCGCGCGGTCGCCATGCCCCGCGACATGCAGTGGAGGATCTCTTTTTCCCGGCGAGTCAGCTCGCTGCGGGGAGCCGGCTCGGCCGGCCGCACCACGCGCAGCTGCGCTTTCATTTCCGCGGCGGTCCTGGCGAGGCGCGTTCCGAGCGTCCCTTCCCGCTGTTCGACGGGACGGATCACGTGAACGATCGTCGTCAGGTGGGGCCTTTCGGCGGGGACGGTCACGATCGAGATCGCGAACTCCGCGCGGTCGCCGAACGCCGTCTCCATCGAAAGGCAGAAGTCGTTGAGCTCATGCCGCGCCGTGCGGACCTGATGCATGACGGGACAGTTCCGGTAGCAGTGGACGTTGCCGTGGCCGTCGCGCCCTCCGATCACGTCGTAGCAGAACCGGCCGAGCACCTCATCGGCGGGAAACCCGAGGAGCCGCGCGCAGGCGTCGTTCCAGAAGATGATCCTGTCCGCGCGATCGAGGGCGAACGCCGCTTCGCCGCTCTTCGTGATCTGGTCGAGAATCTCGGCAGTGGGGCTCATCGAAGGATCCTGTACCTGAAGAAACGGCCGCTGGCGGATGTCAGCGGCCGGGGTTCACGTGAGAGCGCCGCTCTCGGGATCGACTGGGGTTCCGGTAATCAGATCGTACGGGATACGCTGCTTCGGCGACCGCTGTTAGCGCCAGGATGTGCCTGCAGCGGGCGAGGGAGACGGGCGGTTGGGTGGTGCGGGCGATATGGAAGAATGTCTGGAGGCGGGGGAACGACTCGGAGGGCCTGGGCAGCGTATCCCGGTCCCAGCGTCTCTCCGGCCGGGGCCGGAAGCGATGCTGGAGTCACGATCTTCATGGCGCTACCGTACCGGGTGATGATGCCTCGTCTTATGACGAGGATCATGTGGTCAGGTGACGAGCATCACGACCGGATGTACGCACAGAGGGAGATTCCCTCGGAACGCAGTGATCGGTGCATGCGATGAAAAGAATGTTTACCGTTCCGTCTCTAGCCGTTGTTTTTCTCTCCTTCGCGCTACCCGCGAGCTCTCTCGCGTCCGACGCGAGCGCCGCCGCGACGTACGCCGCGTACGTCCGGACGCTCGCGGACGACGCGATGGAAGGCCGCGGGCTCGGCACCGAGGGAATCGGCCGCGCCGCGGCGTGGATCGAGGCGCGGCTGCGGGAGGCGGGGCTCCGCCCCGCGTTCGCCGAAAGCTATCGCCAGCCGTTCCGCATCAAGACGGGCGTGACGCTCCTCGAAGGAAACCGCCTCGACGGGGTCGCGGCGGACGCCTGGACGCCTCTGGGCTTCTCGAGCGCGGGAGCCTTCGACGGCGAGCTCGCGTTCGCGGGCTACGGGATCGAAGCCTCCCCGCTCGGCTACCAGGAGCTCGACGGCCTCGACCTGAAGGGAAAGGTCGTCCTCATGCTCCGGTACGAGCCGCAGGAGCGCGACGACGCCTCCCCATTCGACGGCCGCAAGCCGAGCCGCTGGTCCGCGGTCCGCTACAAGGTCCACCAGGCGCGCGAGCGCGGCGCCGTCGCCGTCGTGTTCGTGACCGGCCCGCTCCAGGACGAGCAGAGCGACAAGATTCCGGTCCTCCGGAACGACGGGCCCGAGAGCCCCGCCGGGATCCCCGTGATCCAGGTGCGGACGAGCGTCGCGCAGAAGTGGCTCTCGGGCGCCGGGATCGACCTCGCCGCGTTTCAGAAAGCGGTCGACCGCGATCTGCGCCCCCGCTCTCGAGGCCATGAGCGGAATGAGGGTCCGCGGAAACGTCGCGCTGGAAGCCGCGTGGGCCGATGCGCAGAACCTCGCAGGCGTCCTTCCCGGGCGAGGCGCGCTCGCCGGTGAGGTCCTCGTCGTCGGCGCCCACTACGACCATCTCGGCATGGGTGGCGACCGCTCGATGCGGCCGAACGAGAAGGCGGTGCACAACGGCGCGGACGACAACGCGTCCGGCGTCGCCGCGGTTCTGCTGGCCGCGCAGCGCGCCGCGCAGCAGCTCGCCGATGCACCCAGCCGCCGGACCCTCGTCTTCGCTCTCTTCTCCGGGGAGGAAGTCGGCCTCGCCGGCTCGGCGCACATGGTCGAGAACTTCCCCTTCCCGATGAAACAGGTCGTCGGAATGATCAACCTCGACATGGTCGGTCACCTCCGCGACGACAAGCTCGCCGCGCTCGGCGCGGAGTCCGCCGCCGAATGGAGCGGGGCGATCCACAGGCTCGCCGAGCCTCTGGGGCTCGACGTCACCACGAGCGGCGACGGCTACGGCCCCTCGGATCAGACGAGTTTCTATGCGGCCCAGGTTCCCGTGGTCCATTTCTTCACGGGGACCAACGACGTCTATCACACGCCCGATGACGACGCGTCCGCGATCAACGCCGATGGGCGGCGCGCGGATCACGGAGCTGACGGCGGCGCTCGCGGTTTCCATCGCGCGCGGCGAGACGAACCCGGCGTACGCGCGCGTCGCGGCAGCCCCCTCGATGGAGGGCGACAGCCGCGGCTATGGCGCGTACCTGGGAACCGTCCCCGATTACCGCGCGATGACCGACACCAGCGGCGGCGTGCTCATCTCCGACGTCCGCCCCGGCGCGCCGGCCGATCTCGCGGGCCTCCGCGGCGGAGACCGGATCATCCGGATGGCCGGCACGAAGATCGAGAACCTCTACGACATGACGTTCGCGCTGCAGGACCACAAGCCGGGCGAGACCGTCGACGTGGTCGTCGTACGCGACGGGAAGGAACTGACGCTGCGCGCGACCCTGGGCAGCCGATCCGATCGCGGGAAGGCGCCCGCGGCGGCGCCTTCGGCGCATCCCGCGCCGGCCGCGCCGCAGGAGTCGCAGCCCGCGCCGGCCGCGGCCCCGCGTCCCCGCACGATGCCGCGCCCCGCGCCCAACGTCGTGAACCGCCCCGAGGCCGCTCCGGCGGCCGCGCCGCCGCAGCCGATGCCGCCCCTCGCCACGCCGGCTCCGAAGAGCGACTTCTACGCGAACCGCCCGGGCGCCGGCTTTCAGGTCCGCGCCGGGAAGCCGTTCGCAAAGACCTTCGAGGGAGAGGGCCACCTCAGGGACATCCGCCAGCTCACGTTCGGAGGAGAGAACGCCGAGGCGTATTTCTCGCCCGACGGAACGAAGCTCATCTTCCAGGCGACGCTCGACGGGATGAAGTGCGACCAGCAGTTCGTCCTCGATCTCGCGACGGGCGAGACCACGCGGATCTCGAGCGGGAAGGGAAGAACGACCTGCGGCTACTTCGATTATCCCGAAGCCGACCGCGTCATTTATGCATCGACGGAAGCCGCGGGAGACGAGTGTCCGCCTCCCCCCGACTTCCGTCAGGGCTACGTCTGGGCCGTCTACGACACGTTCGATCTCTGGCAGGCCAATCCCGACGGGACCGACCGGAAGCGTCTGGCGCCGAGCGCGGGCTACGACGCCGAGGCGACCTGGTGCCATCGCGGCGGGAAGTTCGTCTTCACCTCGACGCGCGACGGCGACCTCGATCTGTACGAGTCGGACGAAGCGGGAAACGTGAGGCGGCTGACGAACACGCCCGGCTACGACGGCGGCGCGTTCTACAGCCCCGACTGTTCGGAGATCGTCTGGCGCGCGGACCGGCCGGAAGGCGCGCACCTCGACGAGTACCGCGCGCTGCTCGCCAAGAGCATGATCCGCCCGGGCGCGCTCGAGATCTTCGTGATGAACGCCGACGGGACGAACGTGCGGCAGATCACGAACAACGGCGCCGCGAACTTCTGTCCCTACTTCCATCCGGACGGGCAGCGGATCATCTGGGCTTCGAACGTCGGCAAGAGCGCTCGCGAGTTCGATCTCTGGATGACGAACAAGAACGGGGGCGAGCCGGAGCGGCTCACGACGGCGGAAGGGTTCGACGGATTTCCGATGTTGAGCCCCGACGGGGAGTGGATCGTCTGGGGCTCCAACCGTGCGGACCCGACCGCGCACGACACGAACCTGTTCATCGCGCGCTGGGAGGAGTGAGCGCGTCGAGGCGTCGTGCGTCCGGGCGGTTACGCGTCGGGGCGATGACGGCGGCTGGCGCCGGGTGCGGGCGCTCGTGTGGTGCGGGCGTCCCGCGCGCTTCGTGACCCGGCGCACGGGTTGCGGTGCGGGATATCCTTCGGGCGCGGCCGGAGCGCGCCGTATGGTCCAGCCGCACGGATCTCAGGAGACACGATGACCATCCCGGCCGACGCCCTCGAGACGTTTCTTCTCCGATGCGAATCGGACGTCGTGCTGCGCAACGGCAAGACGCTTCACGTCCGCCCGGTCCGTGCGGCGGATCGAGACGGGCTGCTCGATCTGTTTCGGCACCTGTCGGCCGACAGTCTCCATTTCCGCTTTTTCGATGTCCGGAAGCCGGAGGCGGCCCTCGAAGCGACGCCGTATGCGGTCGACTATCACGACGAGTTCGGCCTCGTCGGCGAGCTCGGGGGAAAAGTCGAAAGCGTCGTCCACTACTTCCGAAGCCGGAAGGATCCGGAGCGGGCGGAGGTCGCGTTCACGGTATCCGACCGGCTCCAGGGATGCGGCGTGGGGACGCGGCTTCTCGAGCGGCTGGCGGAAGTCGCGCGGGAAAGGGGCATCACGACGTTCGTCGCGGAAGTGCTCGAGGACAACCGGAAGATGATGGACGTCTTCCTCGACTCCGGATTCACGGTGACGCGGAAGAGCGACGAGGGGGCCGTGCGGGTCGTGCTCTCGCTCGAGCGGACCGCGGAGTTCGAAGAGAAGTCCGCCGACCGCGCGCAGAAGGCCGCCTCGGCCTCGATGAAGTCGATCTTCGAGCCGCGGTCGATCGCGGTCGTCGGCGCCAGCCGGAAGGCGGGGACGATCGGAGGGGAGCTCTTCCGAAATCTGATGCGCGCGGGATTTCAGGGGCGTCTCTATCCCGTGAATCCGACCACGGACGAGGTCGAGTACATCCCGGCCTACCCGAGCGTTCGGGAGATCCCGGGCGAGATCGACCTCGCCTTCATCGTCGTCCCCTCGGATCTGGTGGAGCCGACCATCGACGACTGCATCGCGAAAGGGGTTCGCGGCGTCGTGGTGATCACGGCGGGCTTCAGCGAAGTCGGCCCGGAAGGGCGCGCGCGCGAAGAGAAGCTCGTCGAGAAGATCCGCTCGGTGGGAATGCGGATGGTCGGCCCGAACTGCATGGGCGTGATCAACACGGATCGCGCGGTGCGGATGCACGGAACGTTCTCGCGCGTCTGGCCGCCGGCCGGCAACGTCGCGATGTCGACGCAGAGCGGCGCGCTGGGGCTCGCGATCCTCGATTACGCGAGCCAGCTCAACATCGGCTTCTCGACGTTCATCTCCGTGGGCAACAAGGCGGACGTCTCCGGCAACGACCTGGTCCAGTACTGGGCCGAAGACCCGCACACGGACGTGATCCTTCTCTATCTGGAGAGCTTCGGAAATCCGAAGAAGTTCGGCTCGATCGCGCGCAGGGTCAGCCACAAGAAGCCGATCGTCGCCGTCAAGTCGGGACGCTCGCGCTCGGGCGCGCGCGCCGCCTCCTCGCACACCGGAGCCCTGACCGAGAGCGACGTCATCGTCGGGGAGCTCTTCCGCCAGGCCGGGATCATCCGGACCGACACGCTCGAGGAGCTGTTCGACGTCGGCGCCGTGCTGGCGCATCAGCCACTTCCGGCGGGACGGCGCGTGGCGATCCTCACGAACGCGGGAGGCCCGGCGATCCTCGCGGCCGATGCGTGCGAGGCGCGCGGCCTCGAGATCGCGCACCTCTCCGACCAGACTCTGGCCGGGCTCAGCGAGTTCCTCCCCAAGACCGCGAGCGTGCGCAATCCGGTCGACATGATCGCGTCGGCGGGACCCTCCGAATACGACCGGGCCATGCGCCTGCTCTTCGCCGATCCCGCCGTCGACTCCCTCCTCCTCATCTACATCCCGGTAGTGCCCGAGGACGCCGACGTCGTGGCGGCCGCGATCCGCGAGGCGTACTCCGCCGGCGCCGGCAAACCGGTCGTCGGAACGTTCATGAGCGCGCGCGGCGTCCCTCCCGTCCTCGCGCCGATTCCCTGCTTCCCGTTTCCCGAGCGCGCGGCCGGAGCGCTGGCGCGCGCGACGAACTACGCGGAATGGAGGCGGAAGCCCCAGGGGGCGGTGCGGCCGTTCGACGACATCTCCCGGGACGGCGTGCGGGCGATCATCGAGCCGGTCCTCGCGCGCGGCGGCGGATGGCTCGATCCGGAAGAAGGACGCGCGCTGCTCGAAGCGGCGGGGATTCCGGTCGCGAAGACGGTGTTCGCGCAAAACGCCGGCGCCGCCGTCGCCGCGGCCGGGGCCGCGGGGTATCCGGTCGTCCTGAAAGCGTCGGGGGAGAAGATCCTGCACAAGAGCGACGTCGGAGGGGTCAGGCTCGGGATCGGCGAGGAGCGCGAGCTGCGGGAGATCTACGCCGACTTCGAGAGCCGCTTCGGCGCGGACCTCGAGGGCGTGATCGTGCAGCCGATGATCGCCGGCGGCGTGGAAATGGTGGTCGGCGCGACGCTGGAGGCGACGTTCGGCCATGTCATCGCGTTCGGCTCGGGCGGGACGCTGGTCGAGTTGCTCAACGACGTCGCCTTCAAGCTCCTCCCGGTGTCCGATCTCGAGGTGGCCGACATGCTCGAGCGGGTTCGCGGGACCAGGCTGATTCGCGGGTTTCGCGGCTCGCCGAAGCTCGACGAGGCGGCGGCGCACGAGGCAGTGCAGCGCGTCTCCTGGCTCATCGAGCTCGTTCCGGAGATCCAGGAGATGGACGTGAATCCTCTGAAGGTGCTCGAGAACGGCGTGATCGCCCTCGACTACCGGATCCGCGTGGGCCGCGCCGAGCCGAAGCGGTCGCGGCGCGTGACGTATTAGCGACGAGTCTTGCGCGAGGACGGCGTTCCAGCATCGATCTTGCTTGATAGTCTCGCATCATGCATTGCCCGAGAGATGCATCCATTCTGAGCGGCCGGAGCTTCGAGGAGCTCCCGGTCGAGATGTGCCCCTCGTGCGGCGGCATGTTCGTCGAGGGGGGAGAGCTCAACGAGCTTTCCGGTCCGACGGTGGGTGATCTCGAATTCTCGACCCTCGACTCCGATTCGGGGCGGCACGCCGACGAGTGGGGGGCGGCGCTCTGCCCGCGCGACGCGGCCCCGATGGAGAAGGTCGAGTTCAACATCGAGACCGGCATCATCCTCGACCATTGCACCGAGTGCGGCGGGTTCTGGCTCGACGGCCGCGAGCTCACCCGGATTCACCAGGAAGTGCAGAACCTCAACGAGGCGTCCCGCGAGGTTCCCGACCCGCCGCTCGTCCGCTTCGCCCGGTTCCTCTGGAGCCTGCCCGTTCCGCACTGACCCCGGACCCCAGACCCCGGACCCCGGACATCCTGCCGTGTGACGACCGTCATAGCGCCAGGGCGAGTTCGTGGTATCTTAGTTGCGACGGAGTCTCAAGATGACCGCTGAACCGGCCCTGGCCGGAACCACCAAATCCCCTTCGCCCGCGACCCCCCGCCTGATCCTCGTCGGCAATCCGAACGTGGGCAAATCGGTCCTCTTTTCCGCCCTCACGGGACGGTACGTGACCGTGTCGAATTATCCGGGGACGACCGTCGAGATCACGAGCGCGGCAGCGACGCTCGGCGGCTCCACGGTCGAGGTCCTCGATACTCCCGGCACCAACACCCTCGTCCCGCAGTCGGAGGACGAGCGCGTCACGCGGGACATTCTTCTCGAAGAAAGCCGCGGCGCCGTCCTCCAGGTCGGCGATCTGAAGAACCTCCGCAGAACGCTCCTGCTGACGCTCCAGCTCGCGGAGCACGGCGTCCCGATGGCGCTCTGCCTCAACATGAGCGACGAAGCGCGGGACCTCGGCATCGAGGTCGACGCGGACAGGCTCGCCGAGATCCTTGGAGTGGCCGTCGTCCCCACCTCGGCGCTCCGCCGCTGGAATCTCGACAAGCTCCGCCAGGCCGCGGCCGCGCCCCGCCCGGCGAGCTGGGAGGTCCACTACTCGCCGGCGATCGAGCACGGGGTCGCGCGCGTGTCGCGCCACCTTCCCGAGGGTCCCTCGCGGCGCGCGCTCGCGTTGGCGATCCTCGCGGGGGACGAGACGCTGGCCGACTGGCTCGCGGAGAACGTGAGCGTGGACGCGGTCGCGGCGGTCGAGGCGATCCGCCAGGAGACGCAGGAATCGACCCGCGAGGTGCTCGGCTGGAGGATCCAGCGGGAGCGTTTCGGCCACGTCGACCGGATCATCAAAGAGGTTTACCACGCGCCCGAGATCCGCACCGACGGGTTCCGGTCGTGGCTCGGCTCGATCACGATGCATCCGCTGTGGGGGGTGCCCTTTCTTTTCGGCGTCCTCTTTCTCGCGTGGCTCTTCGTAGGCAGATGGGCCGCCGGCGACCTCGTGAACTGGTTCGAGAACACGCTCTTCAACGGATGGATCAACCCCTCGCTGATCCGCGGGATCGACCTCGTCGCGCCCTTCCCCCACAGACATGTCATCGCACAGGGCGTGATCACGACGGGGTACGGCCTCACGGGCGCGTTGGGCGGAGGCGCCGCCGTGGCGCGGTTCATCCACGACATGCTCGTCGGGGAGTTCGGCATCTTCACGATGGCGCTCACGTACGCGATCGCGATCGTGCTGCCGGTCGTGACGACCTTCTTCATCTTCTTCGGCATGCTCGAGGACTCGGGGTATCTCCCGCGGCTGGCCGTCATGCTCAACCGGATCTTCCGGGGCATGGGGCTCAACGGGAAGGCGGTGCTGCCGATGGTCCTCGGCCTCGGATGCGACACGATGGCGACGCTGACGACGCGGGTTCTCGAGACGAAGAAGGAGCGGGTCATCGTGACGCTCCTCCTCGCGCTCGGCGTTCCCTGCTCGGCGCAGCTCGGCGTGATCCTCGCGATGCTCGGCCCGCTCACGCTCTGGGCGACCGTTTCCTGGCTCGGCGCGATCGGCTTTTCGATCTTTCTCGTCGGCTGGCTCGCGGCGAAGCTCGTGAAGGGCGAGGCGGCCGAGTTCCTTCTCGAAGTCCCGCCGATCCGCGACGCCGAAGATCACCAACATCATCATCAAGGTCCTCGCGCGGACCGAGTGGTACCTCAAGGAAGCGGTGCCGCTCTTCGTCGTCGGGACGCTGCTCCTCTATCTGGCCCACGTGACGCACGTTCTTCCGATTCTGCAGCGCGCCATGGCGCCCCTCGTCGTCGGGTTGCTGCGGCTCCCTGTGGAAGCCGCGAACGCGTTTCTCATCGGCTTTCTCCGACGGGATTACGGCGCGGCCGGACTGTTCATGCTCGAGCGCGACGGGCTGCTCTCGCCCCTCCAGACCGTCGTTTCTCTCACCGTCATCACGCTCTTCATTCCCTGCATCGCGAACTTCTTCATGATGATCAAGGAGCGCGGCATGAAGACCGCGGCGTGGATGGCCGTATTCATTCTCATCTACTCGTTCGGAATGGGTTGGGCGATGAGCCGGATCCTCCCCATGATCCCGATCTCGCTCGGATGACGCCGATGACCGAAGCAACTCACGCATGCCCCCTCTGCAGCTTCCACTTCACGGGAGCGGACTGCCACGGTTCCTGCCCGATGGCGGCGGGCTGTGCGATGATCCGCTGCCCGCGTTGCGCCTACGAGTTCGTGGAAGACGGCGTTCTCTCTCGCCTCTTCCGCCGCTGGATCGGAGAGCGGGGAAGCGCCGAAAGGACAGGCCCATGATCCACCACCCTCTGGCCGACGAGATCCTCGAGCACCTCTGGTACACCCGGGAGGAGGGGCGCGCCGTCCAGACCGCGCGCGACCTCGGCCTCCGCGGGGAGGCGGACGAGCTGCGCGCGACCGTCGCCGCGCTCGCCGACGCCGAGCTCATTCGCGCAGAGCCTCTGCTCGAGCTCCTGCCCGCGGGCGCGGATCGCGCGCGGGGGATCGTCCGACGGCATCGCCTCGCCGAGGTCCTCTTCTCGGAAGTTCTGGGGGCGGACATGGCCGAGGCGGAGGCCTCCGCGTGCGAGTTCGAGCACATCCTCTCGGAAAGCGTCGTCGACCGCGTCTGCGCGTTCCTGGGACACCCCCCGAAATGTCCGCACGGCCTGGCGATTCCGGCGGGCCTCTGCTGCCGGAAATTCGAGCGGCGCATCGAGCCTCTCATCGAGCGTCTCCTCGACGTCGAAGTCGGCGGCGAGGGAACCATCGCGTTCATCGCGCCCGATTCGGCCGCACGGCTGACCCGCCTCGCGACGCTCGGGATCGCGCCCGGCAGCTCGATCCGGCTCCTCCAGAAGCGCCCCGCGGTCGTGATCCGCTGCGGCGAAACCTCGGTGGCGCTCGAGGAAACCATCGCGCGGGAGATCTACATCCGCAAGGCGTCGTAGCGGCGTCTTGGGCGTCTGGAGCGTCATCCCGAGCCGAAGGCGAGGGAACTTTGGTGACACACGCGCGATCGAGGTTCCGTGCGGTGTCACCAAAGGTCCTTCGTCGCGTCGCGCGCTCCTCGGGATGACGTAAGGCGAGACTGTCTTTCTCGACTCTCGACTCGCTCGCGGTTGATTTGTCCGCGCCGATCCACGATCATTCGCCGGCTGACGGCGACGAGGCCGCGACGACGATGAACGAACCACGATCCGACTGGACCGCACGGCGCATTCTGAAGGAGCTCGCAGGAGCGGAGGATCGGAGAGAGATCCTCACCGCATTCTGGCGTCACGCGGACGAGCACGCGAGGCACGGCGCGCTGGCGCACCTCGCGAAGTCGCTCCATTTCCGCGAGCAGTCGCTGAGGAAGTCGCCTCCTGAAAAGAAAGCCGACCTGCTCGCGTCGCGACTCGGCGCGAGCGAGCTCGAGGAGACCTTCGCCATTGCGCTGATGACCTATCACACGGCCGAAGCCCGCGAGATGATGATCGCGTTCCTCGATCGGTGGGGCGTCCCTCATGAGAGCGGCGTGATCGATGCGGACGACTATCCGATTCCGGAGACGCGCGGGGTCGAGGCTGCGATCGAGGAACTGCGTCGGATCTATCCGCTGCGGAAGATCCTTCTGTACCTGGCGTCGGCAGGGCTCCTCATGGGAGACGCGTTGCCCGCCTGGCGCGATGCGACGTGGCCGGTCGTCGACCGGTACGCCGCATCGCTCGCGGACGCGTCAGCGTCCTGACGCTTTCGTCGAGCGGATCGCGAGCCGGCGTTTCCCGGCAGCCTGAGAAGGGCGGGCGCGCTCTTCTTCCGTCAGGTGAGTCAGGGCCTCGTTCACCGCGTCGATCTGCTCGTTGAGATAGTCGAGACCCGCCTGCAGGTTGCTTCGATAGAGCGTGCTCGTGCTGGTTTCGAGATCGTGAAGGACGCGCTTGCGCGAGAGCTCGATGCCCTGCTTCTTCTGAAGGAGATTTCTCTGCTCGGGCGTGAGTCGTTCGGGGCGTACTGCGGAGGGTTCGGTCATCGTGGAGCTCCCGGGGACGAGTCGACAGAGGTGTCCCCCAGGACATATTAGACTCCCGCCGCCCGTCCAGACCACCTGAGGCGCCGATTCACTCCGCGATTTGAACGGGGCGTCCCCTTCCCGATTTCCAAGGGGACCGCGGCTACTCCGAAGGGGGCTCGGACCCGCTGTCCGGCCCGGCCGGCGAAACGCGCCGGCGCGGCCGCCGCGGCGCCGGGGTGACCTCCGCCGGGCCTTCCCAGAACGAGCCATCTTCTGAAGGCGCTTCCATCCCCGCTCTGCCTTCGGAAGAGGCGGTCGCGCGGCTGCGCCGCCTCGGCCGCTGGCGCGGCGTGGCGAACGCGGCTTCTGCCGGCGCCTCAACGGCTTCCATGGGGGGGGCGGTCTCCGCGACCTGGACGTGGCCACTCTCGAGCGGCCCCTTCCTGCGGCGCCGGGAGCGGCGTTTCGGACGCCGTTCCTCTCCAGCCGGAGCGTGCTCGTGCGGCTCGTCGGGCCCGACCGGCTGCGACGGCTCCGCGTGCGGCTCGACGGAGGGTGGTTCCGCGCCAGCCCCGGAAATGGCCGCGGCGCCCGCGTCGGCGGAACGCCCACCGCGCCGGCGGCGGCGCCTCCGTTTCTTCCCCGAAGGGTGAGATCCCTGCTCGTGCGGGTGCTCTTCCTCTTCGGCGGAGGGAGGGATCGCGGCCTCGAAGCTCTCGAGGCCCGCGAGCGGAGGCGGGATCTGGGGGTGCTGGCGTCGATTCGGTGACCTCGGCGAACTCCGCGGTGGCGGGCTCATGCCCGCGGCGGCGGCGGCGACGACGGCGCTTGCGGCCGCCGGCGGCCTCCTCGGCAGGGGCGGCGGCGGGGTGCGGCTCGGGGTGCGGCTCGGCGTGCGGCCGGGTGCGAAGACGCCGGCCGGGCGCCGGGCGTCGCCGCGGGGGGCGCCTGCGGTGCCGCCTCCGCCTCGAACCACTCGATCTCCTGCTGCGGGCGATGGAGATGGCTCGCGGCGATCACCTCGAGGCGCATGGAGAACTCCCGCTCGAGGGCGGCGATCTCCTGGCGCCTGGTGTTCTGGAACGCGTCGGCGAGCTCGGGATGGAGCGCGACGCGGACCTTGCGCAGGGGCGCCATCGACGCGCGCGCTTCGATCCGGCGCAGCAGGTTGAGGCTGACCATCTCGGGGCTCGCGATCCGCCCCGTGCCGCCGCAGGTGGGACATGCGCGGTGCGTGCGGAGGTGCAGTGCCTGCCGGATTTTCTGACGGTTGATCTCGAGCAGCCCGTTGGAGCTGATGCGGCCGACGGACGTTCTCGCCTTGTCGGTCTTGAGGGCGTCCTTGACCGCGGTCTCCACCTTGCGGCGGTTGCGCGGATTCTTCATGTCGATGAAGTCGACGACGATGAGGCCCCCGATGTCGCGAAGCTGAAGTTGTCTGCCGACTTCCCTGGCCGCCTCGAGGTTCGTGTTGAGGACGGTCTCCTCGTGCGAGCCTCCGCTGCGCGAGCGGCCGGAGTTCACGTCGACGGCCACGAGCGCCTCGGTGCGGTCGATGACGATCCCTCCGCCGCCGGGAAGGTCGACCGATCGCTCGTAGATCCGGTCGATCTGCGATTCGAGGTCGTAGCGCGCGAACAGGGGCGTCCGGTCGGAGTAGCGGACCAGAGTCGTCCGGCTGCGCGGAAGGAACGCCCGCACGTACTCCTGCGCCTTCTCGAACGCGGCCTCGTCGTCGATCACGATCTCGGCGATCGAAGCGTCGAGGTAATCGCGGAGGGCGCGCAGGATCAGGTCCTGATCGCTCTGCAGGAGCTTGGGGCCCGTCCCCTTGCGGCTTTCGCCCTGGATCTGTTTCCACAGGCGAAGAAGCGCCTGCAGGTCGCGGCTCACGGCCGTCTTGTTCTGCTCGACGGCGTTCGTCCGGATGATGACGCCGCCGCCCTCCGGGACGCGGAGCGAGGTCGCGATCTCCCGCAGTTCCCGTCGTTCCTCTTCGTCCTCGACTTTTCGCGAGACGCCGACGGTGTCGTCGAACGGAGTGAAGACGAGATAGCGTCCGGCGAGGCTGATGTCCGTCACCAGCGCCGCGCCCTTCTGACCCTCCGGCTCTCGCGCAACCTGCACGAGCAGAGGCTTGCCGCGCTCGAGCACCTCTTCGACGCGCGGCCGGCGACCGCTGGCGGGGCGGTGGTGATACGCGGAGGGAACGACGTTGTCGAGGGAGAGGAAGCCGTTCTTCTCGGCGCCGTAATCGATGAACGCGGCGTTCAGGGAGGGCTGCAACGCGGCGACGAGCCCTCGATAGATGTTGCCGCGAGTCTGGGTGGTTTCTGCGGCTTCGACCTGGTAGTTTTCCAGTTCCGAGCCGTCGACGATCGCGATGCGCACCTCTTCGGGGCGCTGCGCGTTGATCAGCATTCTACGAATCACATCATCTCCATTGCGGGGCATTCTGCGGCCGCCCGGGGCTCCATTCATAGCCTCTTCGGGGGAATCGTCAAGCGAGCGGCGACGCGGGAGGAGGGTACGAGGCAAACACGGCGGAGTGCGCCGTGGGCGCACCCCGCCGGGGAGTCTACTACTGATTCGAGGTCGTCACCACCGCGGGGGCTGCTTCCGCCCGGGCCGCGAGCTCCTGCTCGGCTTTCTCGATCGCGGCCTCGTTGACGTCGAACGAGGAGTACATTTGCCGGGTGGACTCGCTGGCGGGCGCTTCCGCGGACGACCCGAGGAAAATCACCTGATACATCCGGGAGCCGGCGACCACGAGATCGGTGCGGGCGAAGATGGGGCGCGGCTTCTCGGCGGAGTAGACGATGCTCAGGCCGGGCTTGCCGTCGATCTCGACCTGGGTCTCGCTCTCGAGCTTCGCGCCCAGGCTCTTCAGAAGCGAGTCGCGGCCGCTTCCCATCATGGCCGTCGGGTCGAGGATCTTGCCTGTCATCTGCCCGTAGGTCACGATCACGGCGCTGCCGGCGAGGCCCTTCGAGACGAAGGTGACCTGCTGGATGTCGCCGTTGGCCGACTTCACCGTCTGCTGCTGTCTCGTGAACTCGCCGAAGCCCGCGGGAAGCGTGATCGAGAAGCTGTCCTGCTCCACCGGCGTCTGAGCGAAGCCCACCGTCGCGAGCGCCAGGGTCAGGAATGCGGTAACCACGACTTTCTTTGAAAGTGCCTTCATCTGGTTCGTCCTTTTCGAATTGGCGTTGAAGTCCGTAGAACAGGGGATCGGCGCCCGCTTCTTCCGGCTCCCACGGCCGAGGCCGCTTTTTCAGGCGCAGCGGAGCCCGCGCGCCCCGGCGAGCTCGAGGAAGCGGGTGGCGTAGGCGGGCCCTTTCCCCTCTTCCTCGTGCTTGAAGAAGACCCACGCCTCTTCCCACGGCGCCGCGGCGATCCGGTCGGCCCATGCGGCGAGATCGCCCTCCTCGATAGTCGGTCCGGCGGAGGCGGAGGTACCCCCATCCCGCCGTCGGCTCGATGCGGTCGAGGGGCCGATCCTCGGAGTCTGCGGCGCAGAGAGCGGCCCCGGCCGAGGCGAGCGCGTCCGAGACGGCCGGGTCGGACCAGCTGTCGTGGCGGAACTCGAGGGCGACGCGAACGCCCGCGGGAAGCGCATCGAGGAAGGAGCGGAGGCGGCCGAGGTCGGAGCGGAGGTAGGGGGGAGCTGGAACAGCAGCGGCCCGAGATGCTCGCCGAGGGTGGCGGCGGTCTGGACGAGGAAGCGGACGTCGTCTTCCGTCCCGGCGAGTTTCTTCTGGTGCGTGATCCGCTGCGGCGCCTTGAGCGCGAAGCGAAAGCCTTCCGGCACCTGGGCGGCCCACCCATCGAGGGCGGCGGGAGCCGGCATTCGATAGAAGGTGTTGTTGATCTCGACGGTCGAGAAGCGCTCCGCGTAGTACGGGAGCATCTTCGAGGCGGGGAGATCGGAGGGGTAGAAGGTCCCCTTCCACTCCTTGTAGGAGTAGCCGCTGGTGCCGACCCTCAGGAGCATCGGAGCGGAGTCTAGGAGTCTAGGAGTCCAGGTGTCCAGGGGTCCGTCGGTCGACCCGTGGACTCGGGGTTGACTGCGGCCGCGAGGCGCCGCTCCAATTCGCGATTCCGCTCGAGACCTTCGTGCCCCTGCCACCCCTCCGCCGAGAAGATGAAGGAGCCCAGGCGGGCGTCGTCGGGCTTTTTGGGGAGGAGGTGAATGTGGAAGTGGGGATCGACGTCGCCGATGGCGGCGAGGTAGAACTTTTCCACGCCGAGCAGCGGCGCGGTCCGGGCGGCGATGTCGCGCGCGAGGCGGAGCACGGCGGCGGCCTCGTCGCCGTCGAGATCGACGAGCGTCGGCTTGTGCGCGCGCACGGCCACGGCGATGTGGCCTGGGCGGGCGGGGGAGCGGACGAAGAAAGCTTTCGCGAGATCGTTCTCGGCGATGATCGCCTCGTCGGGCCAGTCGCAGATCGCGCAGCTCATCGCGAAGGGCTCACAGCTTCTTCGCCGCGAGCGTCGGTTCCTTGTCCGTCCGTGTGCCGAGCTTCAGGAACGTGGAGATGCGCACGACCCCTTCGCGATGCAGCGTCTCATGCACGTTCCGGACGGTCTCGAGGATCGCGTCGAGCTCCCCCTCCACGTTCGTTCCATACGCGTGAAGCTCGACCGTGAGTCCTGAGCTCTTGATCACCTCGTGCGCCCTCCGCACTTCCTTCCGCACCGAGATCCCCGCGCCGATCGGAATCACCTGAATCTCCGCCGTGGCTTTCATGGGCGGGATTCTAATTCGTTTTCGTTCTCGGAGGTTTCCGCGCCCGTGCACGCGCCCGCGCCCGGGTTTTTCGTGAAGGCGCGCATGGTTCGAAACTCGGGAAGCCGAGCGTGGGCGCGGGCACGGGCGCGGACGCGGGCGCGGCGAATCCTGCTACACTTGATCGCATCCCCACAAGGCGTGGATCGGAACGGGAGGGCGTGATGGGCGATGGGACGCTGTTCCAGATCTGTTATGAGGGCGACCTGACGGTCGAGGTGAGCGACGCTCTGCGCCGGTTGCGCGCGGAGGCGAATTTCGACCAGAGCTGGCAGGTGCGGCTCGAGGAGCCGCGCGAGGCCGGGGTGCTGGTCCGATATCTGCGGATGCTGGTCGGCGGCGACGCGAAGCTGCTCGTGGCCCCGATGCAGTGGAGCCGGCATCGCGATCTGCTGCTGGTCCGGCACAGCACGACGGCCGGCGCCGACTACCGGGAGCTTCACGGAGCGCTCGAGCGGCTCGGCTGGGTCCTCGAGCTCCCCTTCGAATCGACGTTTCTGATCGACTCGCAGGACCGGACGGACGTGCGGGGGCTCGGCGAAGCGCTCGCCCAGCTCTCGCCGGACGAGTCGATCATGGTCGTCGGCGTCGGAGACGAGTTCGCGTGGTGCACGGGCGATGCGCCGTCCCTCGCGCACCGTCGCGCCGCGGCGGCCTCGGTTCCGAGGGTGCGGACGTTTTAGAGCAGAACCGATTGGAGTTCTGCAAACTTCCGTAGAATGGGGCATTCATGAACGAGATTCTGCGCGGCGCTCCGGTCGGCGAGCCCCGATTTCACGGCATCAGCTTCGACGCGGCCTCGCAGACCGTGCGCCTGTTCGGACGGGAGGACTTCGCGGCCGAGCTGGCGGATCCCGACGTCTTCTCCTGGATCGACCTCGAAGCCGCTTCGATCGAATCTCTGAACGACATTCTCAGGACGATCGAGATCGACCTCGTCCTCGTCAGCCACTTCGACAAGCCGGAGGTCCTTCCGCGCCTCGTCGAGCGGTCCGACTGCCTCGCGTTCTATCTGTACGAGGTCTCCGATCCCGAGCGCCACCTCGACACACGCCGCGAGCTGACCGAGCTCGAGTTCGCGAAGATGATCCTCATCCTCAGCCGCGACTACGTGATCACGTACCACCGCCGTCCCCTCGCGGCGGTCGAGTACGTGAAGGTGACGGCGGAGGAGAGTTTCCGCCTCGCCGGCAAGACGCCCGGATTCATCGCGTTTCTCTTCCTCCAGCGCTGCCTCTACGACTACGCGCATCTGAATCTCGCGAACGACAATTTCCTCGACAGCCTCGAGGAAGGCGTGCTCACCGAAGAGCACCACGAGTTGGCCGTCAAGATCGGCATCGCGAGTACGAACATCCTCACGCTCAAGAAGCTCGTCGCGAGCCTCCAGATCGTCCTCATGCAGATGGTCATGAAACGGAGCCCCTTCATCAGCGGCGAGGCCCGCTTCTCGTTCGCCGAGATGCTCCAGGCCGTCGTGTCGATCCGCGCCGCGATCGACTCCTCGCGCGATCTTCTGGACGGCATCGTCCGCCGCCTCCAGACGGACGCCGCGAACCGCACCAGCGAGATCGCCCGCGTGCTGACCGTCGTCTCCTCGATCGTCCTCCCGCTCACCCTCATCGCCGGCATCTATGGGATGAACTTCCAGAACATGCCGGAGCTCGGGTGGAGGGTCGGCTATTTCGCCGTCCTCGGCCTCATGGCCACGCTCGCCGCTTCCCTTCTCCTCCTCTTCCGCCACCTCGGCTGGCTCGGCGGTGATCGGGATAACTGAACGCGGGCGTCGAGCCATACGAATTGGAGGACAATGGACATCGTGCGAATCCTCCTCTCTGCTCTCCTTCTTCTCGTTCCTCTCGGCTCGTCCGCGGCGGACAGTCCGGCCCCGCGCTGGTACAAGGGCAACACGCATACGCACACGCTCAACAGCGACGGCGACTCGACTCCGCACGACGTCGTCACCTGGTATCGGGAGCATGGCTACCAGTTCCTCGTCCTCTCCGATCACAACTACCTGACGCCGATCGAGGGCCTCGCCGCCGTGCACGGAGCCGACGAGAAGTTCCTGCTGATTCGCGGAGAAGAGGTTTCCGACCGCTTCGGCGAGGAGCCGATCCACGTGAACGGCCTCGACCTCGGCACGCTCGTCGAGCCGCAGGGAGGCGCCTCGGTGTACGAAACGATCCAGCGGGACGTCGATGCGATCGCCAAAGCCGGCGGCGTTCCCCACGTCAACCATCCGAGCTACAGCTGGGCGATGACGGCCGCGGAGCTCGTGAAAGTCGAGGGAATGCGGCTCTTCGAGATTTACAACGGCCACCCGCTGACGAATTTCTCCGGCGGAGGAGGAAGACCGGATCTCGAGACGATCTGGGATGAGATCCTGTCGAGCGGGAAGCTCCTCTACGGGATCGCGGTCGACGACGCCCATGATTTCAAGCGGATCGGCGATCCGGATGCTTCCACACCGGGGCACGGCTGGATCGTGGTCCGCGCGCCGAAGCTCGCCACCGCGGAGATTCTCGGCGCGATGCAGAAGGGCGATTTCTACGCGTCGACCGGCGTGGAGCTCTCCGACCTTCGAGCGGACGACACCTCGATCGAGATCTCGATCCGCCAGGAGGGCGACACGCTCGCCACGACCCGGTTCACCGGCCGCGACGGTGCGCTCCTTCTCGAAACCGGAGAGAACCCGGCGCGGTACTCGGTCCGGGGCGACGAGGGATACGTGAGAGCGACCGTGACCGACTCGAACGGAAGACGAGCGTGGATTCAACCGGTCATGGTCGCCGCGAAGCAACAGCAGGAGGAGCAGCAGCAGGAGGGCCGATGACCGCTGAAGGCGAGCCGTCCATCCTTCTCACGACCGAGGAGTGTGAAACACCCGCGGCCCGGTTCCTCTGGTCCGATGTCCGCGCCGTGACCGTGTCGAGCCGCCCGGCCGAACATGACGATGTCCTCGCACTGAGGTTTCTCCTGAGCGACGGCCGCACCGTCGAGATGAGCGAAGAGGGACCCGGGTTCACCCAGCTCGTGGAGTTCCTGCCCGAGGTGTTGAGCGGCTTCCCCGACCACAACGAGTGGCTTTACGAAGCCGCCGAGGCGGAGCCGGGATCCGAGACGCTGCTCTACGAACGGGGCGAGTGACGCGTCTGGCCGTCAGATCCTCTGCGCCGAGGGCGCCATCCGGCGCGTCCTCGTGCTGAAGAGAACCACCCAGCAAAGCAGCGCGAAGGCGCCGAGCAGGATGAATCCCCACGAGTACGTTCCCGTCGTCCGGTAGAGCGCTCCGACGGCGAGCGGCGGGAAGAAGCCGCCGAGGCCGCCCCAGGCGCCGACCAGGCCGGTGACGCTGCCGACGTTTCCGGGGAAGAACTCCGGCACGAGCTTGAAGACCGCGCCGTTGCCGAGGCCGATCGCGACGGCCATCCCGAGCGCTCCGATCGTGAACGGCACCATGGACGGGCGGGCCAAAAAGAGCGCCATGACCGCCGTGAACGGGAAGACCCACTTGAGGATCGCGGTGCCGCCGACGCGATCCGCGAGCGCCCCGCCGACCGGGCGCGCCGCCGTGGCGAGGACGACGAAACCGGCCGTCCTCAGCCCGGCATTCTGCGGGCTCAGCTCGAACATCTCCGTGAGGAACGTCGGAAGATAGATGCTCATCGCGACGAATCCGCCGAAGGTGAGGAAGTAGTAGAGGCTCAGGATCCAGCTCTTGGAGTCGGCGAGCGGGCGAAGCGCGTCGAGGATCGACGCGGGCGGTTTCCTGCGCGGCGCGTTGCGTGCCAGGAGCGACCAGAGAACGAGCCATCCGACGGCGAGGATTCCGAACGACCAGAAGCCCCACGCGATCCCCGCGGACGCGGCGATGACCGGCGCGCCGAAGGCGGCGATCGACTGCCCCGCGTTGCCGGCGCCGTAGACCCCGAGGGCGCTCCCCTGTTTCTGGGGCGGGTACCAGGGGCTGACGAACGCGACGCCGACCGAGAAGCTGGCGAGCGCGATGCCGATGAAGAATCCCCAGATGAGGAGCTGGTTGTAGCTGGCGACGCGGCCCATCATGAACGCCGGCACTGCGGAGGCGAGGAGGACGAGAAGAAAGACGATCCTTCCTCCGAAGCGATCGGTGAGCGCGCCGAGCGGAATGCGCCCGAGGCTCCCGAGAAGAACGGGGATCGCGAGCGCGATGCTGACCTGCACGGGATCGAGCCCGAGCTGCTTCTTGAGCAACGGCATCATCGCGGAGACCGATCCGAAGACCGCGAAGCAGACGGCGAAGGCGCCGGTCGCGAGAGTGAGCTGGAGAGGGCTTCCCGCCGAGGAGCTCTGCTGGTTCATGACGCTTCCTTTTTCCGGCTCGCGCCGCTGTCGATGCTGGAAAGATAGGCGCCGGTTCGGCAGCGGCGTATGACTGGCGTCATGCGGCGCTGCACCGCCGCGTTTCAGAGGTGATCGAGCCGGTAAAGGTACCAGAACAGGCCGGCGTTGAGGGCGAAGCAGACGGTGCTCGCGGCCGCTGCCGGCAGCGGAATCGCCCCGTCACCGCCGAGAAACGCGTTCTGCTAGGATCGCGCGACCAACTTGCGAGGTGACCCGAGTGCGATCCGCCGCTCTGAGCGCAGCGATTCTGACGATGACCCTCTCCTCCCTTTCCGCGCAGCCGCTTCAGCAGGAAATCGACCGCCGCGCCGCCGCGGTCACCGGAAAGGTCGTCGAGTGGCGGCGCGACCTGCATCGCAATCCGGAGTTGAGCAACCGGGAGACCCGCACCGCGAAGATCGTCGCCGACCATCTCCGCGCGCTCGGCCTCGAGGTGCGCACCGGAGTGGGGGGGACCGGCGTCGTCGGCCTGCTTCGCGGAGCCAAGGCCGGGCCGGTGGTCGCCCTCCGCGCGGACATGGATGCGCTTCCCGTCGTGGAGGAGACGGCCCTGCCCTTCGCCTCGACCGCGCGCGAGACGTACAACGGCGCCGAAGTCGGGCGTCATGCACGCGTGCGGGCACGACGCGCACGTGGCGATGCTCATGGGCGTCGTGGAAGTTCTCGCCGGAATGAAGGCGAGCCTCCCCGGGTCGGTCAAGTTCATCTTCCAGCCCGCCGAGGAGGGGGAGGGGGGCGCGGTCGCGATGATCCGCGACGGCGCGCTCGAGAACCCGCGGCCGGAAGCGATCTTCGGGCTGCACGTGCTCTCGAACGATCACACCGGGAAGATCGGTTACCGAGCCGGCGGGCTGATGGCGGCGTCCGACAAGTTCGAGATCGTCGTGCATGGGAAGCAGACGCACGGCGCCTACCCCTGGCGCGGCATCGATCCGATCGTCGTCGCCTCGCAGATCGTCCTCGGCCTGCAGACGATCCCCAGCCGCCAGCTCGATCACCACGCTCGCGCCGTCGATCGTCACCGTCGGGAGCTTCCACGGAGGGCTCCGCTACAACATCATCCCGGACGAGGTCCGCCTCGTCGGGACGATCCGGGCCCTCGACTCCGACATGAGGGCCGACATCCACGAGCGGGTGCGGCGGACGGCGATCAACATCGCCGAGAGCGCGGGCGCAACCGCCGAGATCACGATCGACGGCGGCGGAATCGGAGTGACGTTCAACGATCCTGCGCTCACGGAGAAGATGGCGCCGACGCTCGCTCGCGTGGCGGGGAGCGAGAACGTCACGATCGTGAACCCGACCGTCGTCTCCGAGGACTTTTCCGCCTATCAGGAGAAGATTCCCGGGATGTTCTTCTTTCTCGGCTGCACTCCTCCGGATCGGTCGCTTCTCGACGCGGCGCCGAACCATTCGCCTCGCTTCTTCGTCGACGAGGCGACGATGCCGACGGGCGTCCGCGCCCTGGCAGCGCTCGCGGTGGACTACTTGACGGCGCCGTAGGGGCCGCCTGCGGCGCTCGTTTTCGCGGTCGGCCCGAGGCCGAAAGCGGACCGGCGCTCGCCGGTCCCTACGTGGCCCTCTTTTCCATCCGCTCGACGTTTTCGGGGCCGAGCATGCCGCAGTGGACGCGATTTCGTCCCGTCCGCTTCGACTGGTAGAGCAGCTCGTCGGCGAGCGCGATGAGCTGCTGGGGGTCGATGCCGGGGTGGGGGCGGACGGAGGCGGCGCCCACGCTGATGGTCACGACCCGCGAGACCGACGAGTAGGCGTGCTCGATCCCCTGCTCCTCGATGGCGGCGCGAGCCTGCTCCGCGATCCGCTCGACGTGGGCCGGCTCGGAACCGAACAGGATCACGGCGAACTCTTCGCCGCCGTAGCGCGCGACCAGATCGCCCGGACGATGGCCGCTCTCACGGAGCACCGTCGCGATGCGGCGGAGGCACTCGTCGCCCGACTGATGGCCGTACGCGTCGTTGTAGGCCTTGAACTGATCGACGTCTGCGAGGATGAGCGAGATCCACGCGCGGTCGCGGATCGCGCGGCGCCACTCCCGTTCGAGAGTTTCGTCGAAGTGGCGCCGGTTCGCGAGCTCCGTGAGAGCGTCGATGCGCGACTGCTGCGCGAGGAGCGCGTTCGCCGCGGCGAGTTGCTCGGTCCTCTGGTAGACGAGCTGGAGCAACTCCTTCTCGCGACGGCGCGCGCGCCCGCCGCGCCACCACGCCGCGAGCGCGACGGCCGCGACCGCGAGAACGCCGCCGCCGATCCAGAAAAGAACGGTCTCCCACAGATGCGGCTGGATCTCGAACGGCTGCGAGACTTCGGAGACCAGATGGCTGCCCCGCTCGGCGGCCGCGACCTGGAATCGGTATTTGCCCGGCGGGAGGTTCGTGTAGCGCGCGCTCCGCTCGACGCCCCCTTCGATCCATTCGGACTCGAGGGGCGAGAGACGGTACCGGAAGATGATGCGCTCGGCGGGAGCCGAGAGCATCAGCCCCGTGTAGTGGATCTCGAGCCGGTCCGCGCCCGGGGGGATCGTGACCCGATCCGACGCCGCGATCGCCTCGCCGTTCACGACGAGCCCTTCGATGATCGCGCGGGGAACGACGTCGGCCGGCGAGATCGTGGCGGGGTCGAGCACCGCCACCCCCGCGAGCGTCGGAAAGTAGAGCTTTCCGTCCCGCCCCTTCCATCCGGCCGGCTGGTTCGCCCCGTTGCATTCCGGGCTCACCATCCCCTCGGCTTTTCCGAACGACAGCGAGGAGACGCGCGAGCTCGTTCCCTCCGCGAACGCGTCGAGCTCGTCCCGGCGCGCCGCGAAGATTCCTTTGTTTCCCGACATCCACAACCGGCCCCGGTCATCCTGGAGTACGTGGTAGACCATGTCGTCCGGAAGACCGACCGCGGAGTCGAAGGACCGGAAGCGGCCGTCCTGAAAGCGAATCAGGCCCCCGCCGCTCGAGCCGATCCAGAGCGTTCCCCGCTCGTCCTCGAGCACGGACCAGACGAAGGACGTCGGCAGCCCGTCCCGTTCGCGCCAGGTGTCGATCTGCGCACCCCGCAGCCGCTGGAGACCCTCGCCGAAAATCGCCATCCAGATGCTGCCGTCGCGCGTCTGCGTGATGTAGTAGACCGCGTGTCCGCCCGTTTCGCCGACGGGCTCGAAGCGCCCGTCGCGGTAGCGCAGCGCCCCGGACGTCGTCCCGATCCAGAGCAGGCCGTCGCGGTCCGTGAAGAGGGCGCGGATCGAGGTATTCGCGATGCCCTCGGCAGGGCCGAATGCGCGGATCGAGCCGTTCGACCAGCGCGCCAGCCCCCGGCGCGTCCCGATCCAGACCGCGCCGGAGGGATCCTCCGCCAGCGAATAGACGGCGTCGTCGGCAAGGCCGTCGGACTTGCCCACGGTGGTGGCGGCGCCGTTCAGGATCCGGATCGCGCCGTCTCCGACCGTGCCGATCCAGAGGGCCCCGTCCTTCGCTTCCATCACCGCGCGCGCGATCCTGACCGGAGTGCCGCCCGCGCTCGTGAGCGAGCGGACGCTCGCCTCCTTCAGCCGGACGAGGCCTCCTCCGCCGGTGCCGACCCAGAGATTCCCTTCGCGGTCGTCGAGCATCGCCCGGACGGTGTCCGATGGAAGGTCGCTGTTGGCGCTCGTGAACGACACGAATCGCTCGCCCTCGAGGCGGCTCAGACCTCCGTAGGTGCCGACCCAGAGATTCCCTTGATGATCGACCGTGAGCGTCCGGACCATGTTGCTCGGGAGCCCGTCGTCCGTCGTGAAGAGCCGGAAGGTCTCTCCATCGAAGCGAACGACGCCCGACTCGCTCCCGATCCACAACGAGCCGTCGGGCGCTTCCGCGAGGGCGCGGATCGATGCCGCGGGAAGTCCGTCGGCCGCGGTCCAGGTCCGGACGGACTTCCCGTCGACCCGCGCGAGGACGCCGCCTTCCGATCCGGCCCAGACCGAGCCGCGCCGATCCCGCATGACGGCGAGGTAGGGCTCGCCCTGATCCCGCCCCGGAATGGTGATACGGCGCACCGCGCCGCGCTCGATCGCGACGAGGCCCTTGTGCGTCGCGGCCCAGATCTCATTGCCCGAGCCGCGCGCGAGGCCGAGGACCGTGTCGGAAGAGAGGCCCGGAACGCGACGGAAACGACCTTTCTCGAATACGGTGAGGCCGCCCGCGCCGGCGCCGATCCAGAGTCGTTCGTCGTCGCAGAGCAGCGCCTGGATGACGTTGTCCTGCAGCAGCGGCGTGTTTCGCTTGTCGAAGACCGTGAAGCGGAGGCCGTCGAAGCGGGCGAGGCCGCCCATCGTCCCGATCCAGATGTACCCCTCGCGGCTCTGCGCGACGGCCTGGACCGAGCTCTGAGGAAGCCCGTGCGAGGCGTCCCAGACGTCGAAGGTGTATTGCGGCTGATCGGCCAGACCGGAAACGGGGCGGATCAGCAGCGCGCAGCAGAAGAGGAAAACGAGCGCCGCCATCCTCTTGACGGGAAACCGGTCGGGTGTCATCGCGGATCGAGGGACCTTGCCGCCACGGTAGACTACGGCGAGGATCGGAGGCAAGCGTAAGATTCGTCCGCGCGCGCGAGAACGCGCACTCGAGGAGGCGCGGCGTGAGAAATCAGAACGGGGTGCTCCGCATCATGTGGGCCGGCTTGCTCGGAAGCGTCGCGCTCTACGGGGTGATCGCATTCGTGGTCGCGCCCCCTCGCGCCGACGCCGATCCCTCCGCGTGGCCTTCCGATCCGGTCGTGCTCGCGCTCCACCTCGCGGGCTTCGCCGCGCTCGCGGGGTCGTTCATCGTTCCGCCGGCGCTGGCCAGGCGACGCGCCGCCGATCCCGAGGTCGTCGCGCGGCAGACCTGGGTCCTCCGCTGGGCGCTTCTCGAGTCGGCCGGGGTGTTCGGGTTGATCGTGGCGCTCGTTCTCCGCGATGCCCGCGGGTTCGTTCTTCTCGGCGCGCTCTCGATCCTCGGGTTGCTGCTGGCGTTCCCCCGTACCGACGACTCGTCGCGCGCGGCGATCTGACCGATCGTTCGCCGCCGGCGCGCCTCTGGACTATTCTGTTGCGAATGGCGAATGACCGCCGCCCCCGAGCGCTGCTCATCGAAGACGACGAGGACTATCTCCTCATTCTGCGAAGCCTGTGCGAGGAGGAGTCCCTCGCCGCCGACACGGCGATCGATGGGAACGACGCGATCCGGCAGCTCGCTGCGGGCGAATACGCCGTGGTGATTCTCGATCTGCAGCTCCCCGGCCTCGACGGGATCAGCATCATCGATTACCTCCGGCACGCGCAGCCGGCGCTCCTCGAGCGCGTGGTGATCTTCACCGGCTTCTCGAATATCGCGCAGGCCATCGCGCCCGACCTCCCTACCGTCGCCAAGTCGAACATGAGCAGGCTGCGCTCCGCGATCCGCCGCGCGATCCGCGCGGACGCGCCGGCGGACCAGGGAACCCAGGCCTGAGGGGGTTGTTGCCAAAGTCGGCGTCGATCTCACGCGGGGTCATCCTGAGCGAAGTGAAGGATCTCAAAATGCGCAACTGGTTGAATCTACGATGTCGCATTTTGAGATCCTTCGGCCGCGGAGCCTGCCCTGAGGAGCGAAGCGACGAAGGGCGTCCTCAGGATGACGACGTCGGGTTGAGCAACGACCCCTGAGGCCCGCTTCACGGATACCGCGCGCTGCGCGCAGCGGCGATCGCGATGAGGTCCTCGCAGGCGCCGATGAGCGGGTCGGGGATCCTGGACCTCGACGCGATGAAGCGGCGGAGGCCCCACGCCACGTAGGCGACGGCGACCGCGGCCACGGCGCCGGTGAGCGCGAGCCCGACGGTCGATTCCTTTCCCTGGCGAGCGCCCATCCGGAGAGGGCGCCCGAGGCCGCGCGCGCCGCGAGCGGGACCGGGCGGATCCTGTCGGGAACGAACGGGAGTTTGTCGCCGATCAGCTCCGCGGCTGCCGCCGCGAGGAGGAACCGCTCGACAGAGCGCTTCCGCAGAAATCGCTCTGCGCGGTTTCGTCGCCAGCTCCAGAAGCGTCTCTGCAGCCGCATGCTGACCAGGGCGGGAGCGGTGAAGGTGCGCATTCCCGCGACCGCTCCGAGAGTCGCTGCCGCGGCAAACGGTTTTCTGTCGCGCATGATCGCTTTCCGCAGAGCAAGGATCGATCCCGGGGCCCCAATTCGGTCCTCAGAGGGGCATGCCTCCAGGATCGGAGGACCGGGAAAGATCATCGCGCCCGATAGCACGCCCTCCCGCCGAGGCAGTGATGCGGGTGGACGAGCGCGTCGTCGGGGCCGACCGGACCGGAGGTCGCGAGACACCAGTACGCCGCGGCCGTGTTTTCTCCCGCTTCCCACGGGACGACTTCTCCTTCGACCACGGAGGCGAGCGCCTGCTTGGTCCGGAGATACCGGCAGACGGCGGGTACGGAAGCACGGCCTGCGTCGAAGACAGGGTTCATCGCTCACCCCGCGGCGGCAACGAGCGTCCGCGCGACGATCGCGTGGAAGAGCGCCACCTTGTACTCGTTTTTTTCGAGGGGCGCCGCCCCTTCCATCGCGATGCGCGCCGCCTCGCGCGCCGTGGACGCGTCGATCGCCTTGCCGCGGAGGAACTCTTCAGCGCGGGTCGCGCGCAGCGGCACGCCGGCCGCGGCGCCGAGGACGAGCGAGGCGCGCCTCACGGTGTATCCATTCATCTCGAGCACCGCCGCGGCGTCCGCGAGCGGCCAGTCGAACGACTCCTTCTCTCCCTGCTCGAGATACGCTGATCGCGTTCCGGCGACCGAGAGCGGGAAGGCGGATTCCGGTCAGCAACTCGTCCGCGCCGAGGGAGTGCTCGCGCGTGACGTCCTGGTCGGGCTGGACGAAGAACGTCTCGATCGGCACCTCCCGGCGCCCTTTCGCGCCGGCGATCTCGAGGTGGGCGCCGTACGCCATCAGAGGGACTGCCGTCGACGAGGGATGCACGGCGGCGCAGACATCCGTTGCCGAAGATCGCGTGGTACTGGTTCTCCCCCGGGATCGCGAAACACTCGTCCCCGCCTTTCCTGAGGCAGGGAAACTCCCCGGAGCGGAAGTACCAGCAGCGCGGCCGCTGGAGGAGGTTTCCTCCGAGGGTCGCGGAGTTGCGGATTTGCGGGGTCGCCGCCCCCGCCGCGGCCTGCGCGAGCGCGGGCCAGCGCCGGTTGATCTCCGCGGAGACCGCGATCGCGGCCATCGTCACGAGCGGCCCGATCCGAAGGCCGTCCTTCGCCGCTTCGATCCGGTCGAGGCCGGGAATCGTGCGGAGGTTGACCAGCCGCTTCGGCGCGTCGATCCCCTCCTTCATCCGGTCGAGCAGGTCGATGCCGCCCGCTTTCGCCACGGCGCCTGCGGAGAGTTGGGCGACGGCATCCTCGGCGCTCGTCGCCGCGACCCATTCGAAGCGATTCATGCGTTCCTCCCTTCCGCGCTTCGCGCGAAGCGCGGCGAGGATCTTCGCGGGTGTGATCGGGAGCTCGGTCATCCGGACGCCGATCGCGTTGTAGATCGCATTCGCGATCGCGGCGGAAGTCGGAATCGTCGCGGGCTCGGCGATCCCGAGCGCGTCGGTCGAGCTGATCCCGTTGTATTCCTCGATCACGATCACTTCGATCCGCGGCGTTTCCTTCGAGCCGAGGATCTTGTACTGCTCGAGGTTGGGATTCACCATCTTTCCCGTGTTGCCGTCGAGGATCCGGTCCTCGTAGAGCGCGTACGAGATCCCCTGGAGGATCCCGCCGTTGATCTGGTTCTCGAGTCCCAGCGGATTCATCGGACGCCCGCAGTCGTGAACGGCGAGCACGCGCTCGACCGCGACCGCCCCCGTCTCGGTGTCGACGGAGACTTCGGCGAACTGCACGCCGCCCAGCGTGAAGACCTCGAGCCGCGCGTAATCGGGGCTTCGTTCCGCGCGCGCGGAGACCTCCGCCGCGCCCATCGCGCGCGCGGCTTCACTGAATGTCATCTCCCGCGGCTCGTCTCCGGCGACGCGGACCCTGCCGCGCTCGAACGAGATCGAGCTCTCCGGAACCTTCAGCTTCGCGGCGAGGCGCGCGATCATCTTCTGCTTCGCCTCCCACGCCGCATTCCGCGCGGCGGGCGTGATCGACCCGGTCGTCTTGCTCCCGCCGGATGCCGGTCCCGGCGGAAACGCCGTGTCGCCGATCCGGATCGAGATGTCCTTCGGCTCGAGCCCCAGCTCTTCGGCGACCACCTGAGCGAGCACGGTCCGGATCCCCGTGCCGAGGTCCTGCACGGCGCTGAACAGCTCGACGGACCCGTCGCGGAGGATGCGCACCTCAGCGGCGGAGTTGAGGTCGACGATCCGGAACCAGACGGATTGCGCCACGCCGATGCCCCGCTTGACGGGGCCCGTCGACGATGCCGGCGGGCGGCGCCGCGACCAGCCGAATGTTTCGGCGCCGATCCGCCTCTCCTCGCGCCGCGCCGCGTGGCGGTCGTTCTTTTCGCGAAGAGCCAGCGGATCCATCCCGAGCTTTTCCGCGAGCTCGTCGACCGCCTGTTCGAGCGCGAAGCATCCCTGCGGGTGCCCGGGCGCGCGCATCGCCGCACCCGGTCCCGCGTTCGTGAAGATGTCGTACTCCGCGGTGCGCACGTTCGGGACGTCGTACATCGTCTGCGCCGGGGTGAGCGCGCCCGCACCGGTTCCGACTCCCGCCGTTCCGCGCGATTCCGCGTCGATCGCGGTGATCGTTCCGTCGCGCTTCGCGCCGATCTTCATCCGGATCGCGGCGCTCGGCCGGTTCCCGGCGGAGCGCTGCTCGTCGCGCCGGTCGAGCATGAGCCGCACGGGCGCGCCGGCCTTCTTCGATAGGTGGGTCGCGACCGCGCCCGTATTGCCGAGGCCGAATTTCGATCCGAAGCCGCCGCCCATGAACTCGGTGATCACCCGGACGCGGCTCTGCGGCAGATCGAAGAGCTCAGCGAGCTCGTCGCGCGCGCCGACCGTCCCCTGCGTGGACGCGTAGACCGTCAGCCCTTCGGGTTTCCAGTCGGCGACGGCGCCGTGCGTTTCCATGGTGCAGTGCGTCTGGACCTGCGTGCGGTAGTCGCGCGCGACGACGACATCCGCCTCGGCGAGACCTTTTTCGACGTCGCCGCGCGTCCGGCCCATCGGCCCTCGCACGTTTCCTTTCTGCGGAACGCCGCCCCCGCCCCCGCCGCCCCCCGCCGTTTCCGCCTGCACGGCGGCCGCCTGGAAGACGAGAGGCGCGCCCTCCATCGCCGCCTGGTCCATGTCGACGGTGAAGGGGAGCGGCTCGTAGTCGACGCGGACGAGCCGCGCCGCTTCGTCAGCCGCCCGCTGCGACACCGCGGCCACGGCGGCGACCGGCTGGCCCGCATACCGGACCAGCGGCCAGGGACTGCGATCTGTCTCCTGCATCACCGCGCCGCCCAGGACGTTCTCGATCACGTGCACGGCGCGCACGCCCGGGAAGGAGGCTGCCGCGGTCGTGTCGATCGCGCGGATGCGGGCGTGGGGATGGGGCGCGGTCACCATCCGCGCGTAGAGCATGCCGGGAAGACGGACGTCGGCGGTGTACCTCGCGGCGCCCGTGACTTTCGCGCGCCCGTCGAGGCGTGGGACCCGCTTGCCGATCGACCGCGAGGTTCGCGTTCGGCGGGAGAGGAGGGGGCTCGCCGGCGGGGACTTCGCGCTCGACGGTGCCGAGCGTTCCGGTGGCGATGCCGTGCGTCAGGACGAGCGTCTTCTTCTCGTCGCTCATCTCACGCCTCCTTCTTCCGCGGCTGGCGGGCCGCAGCGAGCGTCGCTTCGAAGACCTTGGGGTACGTCCCGCAGCGACAGAGATTTCCGCTCGTCGCGTCTTTCACGTCGTCGAGCGAAGGAGAGGGATTGCGCTCGAGCAGCGCGGCGCAGCTCATCACCATGCCGGGCGTGCAGAACCCGCACTGCATCGCGTCGTGGTCGATGAACGCCTGCTGCACGGGATGGAGCGCGTCTCCCTGCGCGAGACCTTCGATCGTCGTCACCTTCCGCTCGCCCACGTCGATCGCGAGCGTCATGCAGGAGGAAACCGGGACGCCGTCGAGCCAGACGGTGCAGGCGGAGCAGGCGCCGCGGTCGCAGGGCACTTTCGTGCCGGTCATTCCGAGCTCCTCGCGCAGCGCTTCGGCGAGCGTGGTGCGCGGCTCGACGGAGATCGCGCGCTCGGCGCCGTTCACGTCGAGGACGATCGGAACGGCGCCGGGCCCGACGACCCGGCCGTCGCGGGCGCCTTCGCTCGCCGCGTCGATCGTGGCCACCGACGCCTGAAGGAGCGTCGCTCCGGCGGCGGAGAGACCCGCGCCGCGGATGAAGCCGCGCCGCGTCACGCCCGGAGAATCGGAGGAAGGGGGTTTCGCCATGCCGCACCTCGGATTCGGGATTTCCGAGGAGCATATGCTCGTGGGGAAGACGGGAAAGCAATGCACATCACCCCTGTATGTGCCGACCGCCCGGACGGAGCGGGGGCGCCAGGGCCCGCTTTCAGCCCCACCCGAGGCGCGCGGCGCGGCCCATTGGTCGCACCGGCCGTGAGGGGTTGTTGCGAAGTCGACGTCGTCATCCTGAATTGCGCCACCGGCGCCGTGATCGGAATCGTGCGGAAGTAGTCCCCCCTCTGGAACGAACGAGGAAGACTGGGGGTTCAGACGTACCGAAGGAGGGCCGCCATGAGATCGCACCGTCTCGGGCGCTTCATTCCGCTAACGATCATTTTCCTCAGCGTCGCCGGATGGACCTGGTACATGAGCGCGACCGGTCCGGCCGTCGCTGACGCGCAGACCGCGGGCGCGCAGGGAGCGCCTCCCTCGAAAGGAACCACCATGAACGATTTCCAGAAACCGTCCGACGAAGAGCTCAAGAAGAAGCTCACGACGCTTCAGTACAACGTCTGCCAGCTGGAAGCGACCGAGCCGCCGTTCGACAACGCGTACTGGAACAACCACGAGCCCGGCATCTACGTCGACGTCGTCTCGGGCGAGCCGCTCTTCAGCTCGACCGACAAGTTCGATTCCGGCACCGGCTGGCCGAGCTTCACGCGGCCGATCGAGCCGGCGAACGTCACGACGAAAACCGACCGGCAGCTCTTCATGCCGCGCACCGAGGTCCGCTCGAAGAAGGGCGACTCGCATCTCGGCCACGTCTTCGACGACGGGCCGGCGCCGACCGGGCATGCGCTACTGCATCAACTCCGCCTCGCTGCGGTTCATCCCGGCCGATCAAGCTCGAGAAGGAGGGTTACGGCCAGTACCGCTCCCTTTTCGAGAAGGAGAAGGCGAACGTGAAGGGATCGACGCGAGACCGCCGATCCTCGCGGGCGGCTGCTTCTGGGGCATCGAAGAGCTCATCCGGCAGATCCCGGGCGTCGTCGATACGGCGGTGGGCTACACCGGCGGCGGATCTGAAGAACCCGCCGGTACGAGGACGTGAAGACCGGGCGGACCGGCCACGCGGAGTCGATGCGGATCGCGTTCGACCCCTCGAAGATCTCGTACGAAGAGATCCTCCGGTACTTCTTCCGACTGCACGACCCGACGACGAAGAACCGCCAGGGGAACGACATCGGCACGCAGTACCGCTCCGCGATCTTCGTGGCGAACGACGAGCAGCGGCAGGTCGCCGAGCGCGTCCGGGAGCGAAGTGGACCGGTCCGGCAAATGGTCGCGCCCCGTGACGACCGAGATCGTGCCGGCGCGCGAGTTCTACCCGGCCGAGGAGTACCACCAGGATTACCTGCAGAAGAACCCGGGCGGATACACCTGCCACTACCTGCGCGACTGAATTCAGCCGGGCGAGCAAAACGGGACCGGGCGAGCCGCGAGGCTCGCCCGTTGTCGTTTCGAGGGTCGATGGCTGCCGGTCTCGGGTCCAGTGCTGGACCGCGAAGAACAGTCGAGGACCGTCAGGCAACAGATCACTTCGAGGGTGCAGCGATGTGGCCATCGCGCGCCCTGGGGGCACGCGACCGGGTCCTACTTGGGCGAATCCTCGACCTTGAGCCAGAAACCGACCACGATCGCGCTGCTCAAAACAAGCGCCCCCACCAGCCAGAGAACAATCATCCGGGTCTCCTTAGAATGCCCGCATCATTGTGCATTCGCCCCCCGGATGCAAGGCGGGAAGGTGGGGAACGGCCCGCGCCCCGCGCCCGCCCGGCGGGGAGGGGGGCGCGGCGGAATATCCCGTCCAGCTCGCAAGGTTGCCCGCTCTGTGACCTGCTTCTCCGGGGTGTCACGGATTCGTGGATCTCCCGTAGCGCAGCACGATGTAGAGAAAGGAGATTCGACGAATGCGCAGCCGTGGAACTGTGAAATGGTTCAACGACGCGAAGGGCTACGGATTCATCACGGCCGAAGACGGGCGTGATCTTTTCGTGCACTTCTCGGCCATTCAGGGAGCGGGATTCCGCTCTCTCGCCGAAGGGGCCGCCGTGGAATTCGAGATCGTCGACGGTCCGAAGGGACCGCAGGCCTCGGACGTTCACCCGCTCTGATCGCTCGAATCCATAGGATGTGAAAAGGGGCGAGCTTCGCAGCTCGCCCCTTTTCGTTTCAGTTCCGCCCGGCCGGCGCGATCAGTCGATCGGCCGCGCCAGCCCCTTCTCGAACGCTTCATCCAGGATCTGATCGAGCTCGTCCTCCAGATCCTCTCCCGAGCGCGAGAGCCTCTTCTCGAGGCCTTCCATTTCCTTCTCGAAGCGGGCGAGCTCCCGTTCCATCTGCCGCAGGCTCGCCTCGTGCCGTTTCATGATCGTTTCCGCGCGCGCACCGGCGGCTTCCGCGAGTGCGACCGAACGCTCGATCTCCGATTCGAGATCGCCGTCGATCTCCCGTTCGAGCTCGCGGATCGCTTCGTCGTTTTCGAAATCCCTTCCGACCGCTTCCGCGGCCGCGAGGGCCGGTTGAATTCGCGCGACGAGCCGCGCCATCGCGCGCGCGCTCTCCTCGTGGCCGCGAACGGCCGCGCGGAAACGGCGGACCGTTGCGCGATCTTCGATCACCCACGCGTCCCCGTCCGATTCGACGACCAGGGTCTCGCCCGAGAAGCGCGCGTTGACGTCACCCAGGTGGATCCGCCCCGAGTGGCGCGCGGGCGGCGCAGGGGGCACCGGCGGGAGAGCCGGGATCGGGTGCACCGCCGGGACCGCAGGAAGCGCGCCGTGGATCGCCGGCGGCGCGGGTGGGACCGGCGGGACGACGCGCGTCCCGGCGAAGACGATCGCGGCGAAGGTCAGGGTCAGCCCGCCGGCGAGCGCGGAAATCGTGATGAGGCGTCGGTTGGACATGGTCGTCTCTCCTCCCCGTGGATACGCGGCCGGGAGGGAAGAGTTTGTGAGAGGGGCGCTGCGGGAGGATTCGAAGGCGCCGGCGCTCCCCGCGGGGCGCCGAAAGGGGGACCGGAATGTTGAAGGCCCACGGATCGTGCGCGTTCGCCATTCAACATTCACCATGGCTCTGACCAGGCCGGCGCACCGGGAGTTCAAGAAAGGAGGCGAGGGGGGGTAGGAAAATCGCCCGTCGCGACACTCCTCCCGATATGGACGTGCCAGAGGCGCGGCAGCTGTACCTCCGGGAGCTTTCGACGATCGACGGGATCGTCCGCGCCGCCTGCCGGCGGCGGGGCGCCGGGATGGACGAAGAGGATTTCGGCTCGATCGTGAAGCTGAAGCTGATCGAGGAGGACTACGCCGTCATTCGGAAATTCGGCGGGCGAAGCAGCTTCAGGACGTATCTGACGATCGTGATCCAGCGTTTTCTGCTCGACCAGCGGGTGCGGGAGTGGGGAAAGTGGCGTCCGTCGGCCGAGGCGAAGCGGCTCGGGGTCCTGGCGGTGACGCTCGAGCGTCTACTTCACCGCGACGGGCTCAGTTTCGACGAAGCATGCGAGGCGCTCTCGGGCCGGCCCCCCCGCCCCTCCCGTTCCCTGCTCGAGACCCTCGTCGGGCGCCTTCCCGAACAGAGGCTGCGGCGGGTGCACGCGGGCGCGCTGCGCGAGGCCGACGCCACGCTCGACGCGAGCGCCGTGGAGCGCCCCGCGATCCAGCGGGACCGCGAGCGGATCGCGGATCGAGCCGCCCGCGTCCTCGAAGAGGCGATCTCGGGGCTCGAAGCCGAGGACCGGCTCATCCTCAGGCTGCGGTTTCAGGAGGAGCTGACGACCGTCGACGTGGCCCGCAGCCTCGGAACGAGTCGCAGGAAGCTGCACAAGAGGATCCGGCGCCTCCTCGACGAGCTGCGCGCCGCGCTGGAAGAGAGAGGGCTCGACCGGGGAACCGCGAGGGATCTCGTCGAGCACGGCGCCGAGAATCTCGCCCTCGCGCCGATCGGGGGAGGCGCATCCTGATCCTGCGTCCGTCTATCTAGGCGTACGACGATGCAGACGAATCCCATTCCGCACTGCCCGGGCGACGAATTGCTCGCGTCGTTCTCCGACGGACGAATCGACTTCCCCCAGCGCGAGAGGCTGAGCGCGCACCTGCTACTCTGCCCCGACTGCTATCTCCTCTTCCTGGAGGCGGCGGAGTTGCGGAGCGGGCGCCTCGCCCCGGGCGACGCGGGCCGCGGACCGGCGACGTAGAATGGCAGCAACGAGGACGCGCCGCTGGCATTTCCTCCGGCGACGCTCCTCGGGCTGGAGGCGGACGGCGGGCTCTGGCGAACGCTCGCGCACATCACGCCGCAGTCGCTGCCCCATTGAGATGCCTCTCTTTCCCGACCCCCGCCGCGCGCGCTACGACGTCGTCGCCCTAGGAGAGGACCTTCGACCCGAAACGCTCATGGAGGCGTATCGGAGCGGGATCTTCCCCTGGCCGACGGACGAAGCGCCGCTTCCGTGGTTCTCCCCGCACCGGCGCGCCGTGCTCTTCTTCGACGAGATCCACATCTCGCGAAGCCTCGCGCGCGCCCGGCGCACGCGCCCGTTCCGCATGACGATCGACGCCGACTTCCCCGGCGTGATCGCGCGATGCGCCGAGACGCCGCGTCCCGATCAGGACGGGACCTGGATCTTTCCCGAGATCATCGACGCCTACGTGCGGCTTCACGAGCTGGGGCACGCGCACAGCGCAGAAGCGTGGGATGGCGACGATCTCGCGGGAGGGATCTATGGAATCGACCTGGGCGGCGCGTTCGGCGGCGAGAGCATGTTCTACCTCCGGCCGAACGCCTCGAAGCTCGCGCTCCTCCACCTCGCCGACCATCTCCGCGGCCACGGCCTCGGATGGATGGACATCCAGGTCATGACGCCTCACATGGAAGCGCTGGGGGCGCGGGAGATCCCGCGTTCGCAGTTTCTGGATCTATTGAAGGAGACGCAGGAGCGGGGGTTGGTGCTGTTTCCGTAGGTCAAAAGAAAAATGCAAAATGCAAAATGCAAAATGAAACATCTAAAGAGCTCGTGAATGATCTTCGGCATGTTGAATGTTGCATGTTGCATTCTGCATTTGCCGAGCGAAGCGAGGCGTCTACGCGCGTACCTCTCGCGCGCCTCTTCCTCGACCGAGAGCTCCCCGTCCGCCACATCCACCCGCACCACCCCTCCGTTCTGCAGCGTCCCGAAGAGGATCGAGTCGACCAGCGGCTCCTTGATCTTCGACTGGATGAGCCGCGCGATCGGGCGCGCGCCGAAGGTGCGGTCGTAGCCCTTTTCCGCGAGCCACTGCCGCGCGGCGGCGGTGACCTCGAGGCGCACGTTCTTCGGCGTGAGCTGCTCCTCGACCTCGCGCAGGAACTTGTCGACCACCTGCGCGATGACCTCGGGGCTGAGCTGGTGAAACACGATCCACGCGTCGAGCCGGTTGCGGAACTCGGGCGCGAAGGTCCGCTCGATCGCTCCGCGGCCGCTCCCTCCCGCCGCCGTGCCGAATCCGATCCCCGCTTCGCTGATCTCCCGCGCGCCGGCGTTCGTCGTCATGATCAGGATCACGTTGCGGAAATCGGCTTTCTTGCCGTTGTTGTCGGTCAGGGTGGCGTGATCCATGACCTGGAGGAGGATCGAGTACAGGTTCGGATGCGCCTTCTCGATCTCGTCGAGAACGAGGACGGCGTACGGGGTGCGCGTGATCGCGTCCGTGAGAAGGCCGCCCTGGTCGAAGCCGACGTAGCCCGGCGGCGCGCCGATGAGGCGCGAGACCGTGTGCGACTCCTGATACTCGCTCATGTCGAAGCGGATGAACTCGACGCCGAGCGCGCGCGCGAGCTGCTTGGCGAGCTCGGTCTTTCCGACGCCGGTCGGGCCGGAGAAGAGGAACGACCCGATCGGCTTGTCGGGCGTGCCGAGGCCGGAGCGGGAGAGCTTGATCGAGGCGACGACCTGACGGACGGCGTCGTCCTGGCCGAAGAGGACCTTCTCCAGCTCTCCTTCGAGATCCTTGAGCCGTTCCTTTTCGCTGCCGCCGACGGTCTTGGGCGGGACCTTGGCCATCCGCGCGACGATGAGCTCGACTTCAGGCTCGCCGATCGTCGCGCGCGGCCGCTCGCCGGCGCCTTCGGCCGGCCACTCCATCCGCGCGCGGGCGCCCGCCTCGTCGAGGACGTCGATCGCGCTGTCGGGGAGATGGCGGTCGTGCAGGTGCTTGGCCGCGAGCTCGGCCGCGAGCGTGAGCGCCTCGCGCGTGAACGTCACGTCGTGGAACTCTTCGTAGTAGCTCTTGAGCCCTTCGAGGATCTGGATCGTCTCGCCGACGGTGGGGGCTCCGATCTCGATCTTCTGGAAGCGGCGCGCGAGGGCGCGATCGCGCTCGAACGCGGTCTTGTACTCCGCGTACGTCGTCGAGCCGATGCAGCGGAGCTTCCCCGAGGCGAGCGCCGGCTTGAGGATGTTCGAGGCGTCCATCGACCCGCCGGAGACCGCGCCCGCGCCGACGATCGTGTGGATCTCGTCGATGAAGAGGATCGCGTTCTCCTTCTTCGTCAGCTCCCCGATGACGGCCTTGAGGCGCTGCTCGAACTCGCCGCGGTACTTCGTTCCGGCGAGGAGCGCTCCCATGTCGAGGGCCCAGACCTCGGCGCTCCGGAGGATCGGCGGCACCTCTCCCTTCTGAATCTTCAGCGCGAGCCCCTCGGCGATCGCCGTCTTGCCGACGCCCGGCTCGCCCACGAGGAGCGGGTTGTTCTTCTTGCGGCGGCAGAGGATCTGGATCGTCCGCTCCAGCTCCGGGCCGCGGCCGATGAGCGGATCGATCTCTCCCTTTCCGGCGCGCTCGACCAGGTTCGTCGCGAAGCTGGCGAGCGCTCCCTGCTTCCTTTTCGCCGCCGGCGGCTCGCCGGCTTCCTCCGGCCCCTCGTCCTCGTCGATGAACTCGATCTCGGCCGGCTCCTCCGAATCGACCTTCGAGATGCCGTGCGAGATGTAGGTGAGCACGTCGAGCCTCGTCACGCCCTGTTCCTCGAGGAGCCAGACCGCGTGCGAGTTTTTCGCGTGATAGAGCGAGGCGAGAAGGTGCGCGCCGTCCAGATCGTCGCGCCCCGAGCTCTGGATGTGGACGACGGCGTGCTCGAGGATCCGGCGGAAGGTGACCGTCTCGGTCGGCACGATCTCGCCGCTCCCCGCGGCCGGCCTGAGGTTCTTCTCGAGAAACTCCGTCAGGTCCTGGCGCAGGTCGTCGAGATCCGCGCCGCACTCGCGCAACACGCGCGAGGCGTCCGGGTCGGTCGTGAGAGCGAGGAGGAGGTGCTCGAGCGTGAGGTACTCGTGCCTCCGCCGCGTCGCTTCGTCGACGGCGTTGGCGAAGGTGCGCTGGAGCTCTTTCGTGATCATCAGACCTCTTCCATCGTGCAGAGCAGAGGGTACTCGCTCGCGCGCGCCAGCGCCGTCGCTTCGTGGACCTTCATCTCGGCGACCTCGTACGGGTAGACCCCGGCGACGCCGACCCCGCGCGTGTGGACGTGCAGCATGATCTGCACCGCCTTTTCCCGGGAGAGCCCGAAGACCGTCTCGAGAATGTGGACGACGAACTCCATCGTCGTGAAGTCGTCGTTGTGCAGGAGGACCTTGTACAGCGGCGGCTTCTTCGTCGTCGTCCGCTCCTCGGCGAGAGCGGATTCGTCGTGCTCGAACTGGGGCTGGCAGCATCAATCCGAGTCAACGGAGCGCGCGGGAAGGGGATTCCGCCGTAGGGGCCGGCTGCGGGGGTTCGCGTGATCCTGACGAGCGGCCGAAGGCCGCGACGAAGGATCTCAAAATGCGAAATTCCAGCATCTTGAGATCCTTCGCTTCGCTCAGGATGACACCGGCGCGAACCGGGATCGGGGCGGCCGCAGGCCGCCCCTACGGGAACGAAACGGACCGCCGCAGGCGGTCCCTACTGCGCCACTTCCTCGAGCTGGACCGCGGCATCGTCCGCCGTCTCGCCGATCCAGAGGCCGTCCTTCAGATACTGGTCGATCGCGCGCGCGGCTTTGCGCCCGGCGCCCATCGCCAGGATGACGGTGGCCGCGCCGGTGACGATGTCGCCGCCGGCGAAGACGCCGCGGCTTGCGAGGTGCGGAGCGTGTCCGGGTCGGCCTCGATGTAGCTCTTGCGGTTCGTCTTCAGGTCCGGCGTCGTCGACTGCACGAGCGGGTTCGCCGAGGTGCCGACGCGCGATGATCGCGAGGTCGACGTCCATCTCGAACTCCGATCCCGGGATCGGCACGGGGCGGCGGCGGCCCGGAGTCGTCCGGCTCGCCGAGCTCCATCCGGATGCAGCGCGCCGTTCCGCAGCCAGCCCTTCTCGTCGCCGAGGAACTCGACCGGGTTCGTCAGCGTCGGGAACTGGATGCCCTCTTCCTTCGGCGTGGTTGACCTCTTCCTTGCGCGCCGGCATCTCCGCCTCGCTGCGGCGGTAGACGAGCGTAGCGCGTTCTTCGCGCCGAGGCGCAGCGCGGTGCGGACCGCGTCCATCGCGGTGTTGCCGCCGCCGACGACCGCGACGTCCTTGCCGCGGCAGTCGTAGACCGGCTCGTCGTACTCGGGGAAGCGGTAGGCGCGCATCAGGTTGACGCGCGTGAGGAACTCGTTCGCCGAGTAGACGCCGTTGAGGTGCTCGCCGGGGACGCCCAGGAACTGCGGCAGGCCCGCGCCGGTCGCGACGAAGACGGCGTCGTAGCCCTCCTCGTCGAACAGCTCGTCGACCGTGACGGTCTTGCCGACGACGACGTTGGTCTCGAACTCGACGCCCATCTTGCCGCAGCGTCGTCGACCTCCTGGCGCACGATCTCCTTCGGCAGGCGGAACTCGGGGATGCCGTAGACGAGCACGCCGCCGAGCTCGTGGAGCGCCTCGAAGACGCGCACCTCGTGGCCCTTGCTGCACGAGGTCGCCCGCGGCGCGTCAGGCCCGCCGGGCCGCTGCCGACGATCGGCGACCTTCTTCCGGTCGGCGGCGCGCGTTCGGCGGCAGGCCGACCTGCCCGTTCTGCCGCTCGTAGTCGGCGACGAAGCGCTCGAGGTGGCCGATGGCGAGCGAGTCGACGCTTCTTTGCCGAGCAGGCAGCACGCCCTCGCACTGCTCTTCCTGCGGGCAGACGCGGCCGGTGATCGCGGGCAGGACGTTGTCCTCGCGGATCTTGGCGGCGGCGCCGAGGTAATCGCCCTCGAGGATCAGGTCGACGAACTCCTTGACGTCGACGCCGACGGGGCAGCCGTCGATGCAGTCGGGCTTCGCGCACTCGAGGCAGCGCAGCGCTTCCGCTCGCGGCGAGCTGCGGGTCGAACCCGAGGTTGACCTCGTCGAAGTTGTGCGCGCGCACGCTCGGGCCGGCCGCTCCGGCATGTGCTGCCGGGGGATCTTCATCCGTTCCTTGTTGCGGAGCTGTCGTGTTCAGGCATGAGCACGTGGCTCCCGCGGCGTCCGGCGAGCTCGGCCGCCTCGTGCAGGCGGCACGACTCGCGGACGTGCTCGATCTCGGCGTCATGTCTGCGTGGAAGCGCTCGAGCGCCTGCTGCTCGTCCTCGCGGTACATCGCGTTGCGCTGCGCGAGCACGTCGAAGTCGACCTGGTGCGCGTCGAACTCCGGCCCGTCGACGCAGGCGAACTGGCTCTTGCCGCCGACCACGACGCGGCAGCCGCCGCACATGCCGGTGCCGTCGACCATGATCGAGTTGAGGCTGACGACCGTCTTGATCTCCTGCGGGCCGCGTGACCTCGGCGACGGCGCGCATCATCGGCACGGGCCCGATGGCGAGGACGCAGGTCGATCGTCCGGCCGCCCGCGCATCGAGCTCCTTGAGCTGGTCGGTGACGAGGCCCTTCTCGCCGTAGCTGCCGTCGTCGGTCGTGATGAAGACCTCGTCGCTGACGGCGCGGACTTCGTCCTCGAGGATCACGAGGTCGCGCGTGCGCGCGCCGAGGATCGAGATGACGTGGTTGCCCGCCTCGCTTGAGGGCACGCGCGGTCGGGTAGGCGATCGCCGTGCCGACGCCGCCGCCGATGACGACGACCGTGCCGAAGTGCTCGATCTCCGAGGGCTTGCCGAGCGGGCCGACGACGTCGAGGATCGCGTCGCCGGCGCTCGAGCGTGTTGAGCAGCTGGTCGTCTTGCCGATGCCCTGGACGATGAGCGTGATCGTGCCGCGCACGGGGTCCGAATCGGTGATCGTGAGCGGGATGCGCTCGCCGTGCTCGTGAGACGCGGACGATGACGAACTGCCCCGCCTGCTGCTTGCGCGCGATGCGCGGCGCCTCGATTTCAATCTCTCGGACATCGGGAGCAAGCGTGCGCGCTCGAACAATGGGGAACAAAGGGACCTCCGGTGCGAAACTCGATGCGATTGTCGAGGCGGGGGGAGGGGCGGGGCCGTATCTGGGGTCACAGGGGGGTGTGACAACGCGTCTAGGGCGTCTAGGGCGTCCAGGGCGTCTAGGGCGTCGGAAGCTTGTGCGAAAGGGGCGTACTCGATGCAGAACGTTGACCGACGCGTAACGCTCCAGACGTGTACCCAGACGCGTCCAGACGCCCAAGACGCCCCAGACGCCCCAGATGCGTCCCGCGTGCTACGCTTCTCCGCCGGGCAACCATGGTTTACTTCATCGGAGTCGACGGAGGCGGATCCAAGACCGCCGCGGTCATCATGGATGAGTCCGGCGAGGTGGCGGGCGAGGGGCGAGGCGTGTCTTTACACACCTCCGCGTCGGGGTCGAAGAAGCGGGCAAGAACATCCGCGACGCGATCAAGCAGGCGGTCGAGGAGGCGGGGACCACGCTCGCGTCGGTCGCGTTCGCCTACTGCGGCATCGCCGGCTCGGATCATCCGGCGCGCCGTGGCGGCATGGTCGAGTCGCTCCTTCCTCTCTTTCCCAAGTCCAACTTCTCGATCGACAGCGACACGCGCATCGCGCTGACGGGAGCCATCGGCTTCGGAACCGGGATCGTCGTCACTCCGGCTACCGGCTCGGTCGCGTTCGGCCGGAACTCGCGGCGAGGTCGAAGCCCGCGCGGGCGGCTGGGGCCCGACCCTGGGCGACGAGGGGAGCGGCTACTCGATCGGCCGCCGGGGCCTCGCTTCGATCGTCCGCGCCTACGACGGTCGCGGGCCGAAGACGATCATGACGGACCTCCTCAGTTACGCCTACGCGAAGTGCGACCCGGAGGACCTTCCGTATTTCGTCTACGCGCCGGGGACGCGCGCCGACGACATCGCGCTCTACAATCGGATGGTGATCGAAGCCGCGGTCCAGGGGGATGCCGTCGCGAACTCGATCTTCGAGAGCGAAGGGTACGAGCCGGGGAAGACGATCGTCGCCGTGGCGCGCAAGCTCGATCTCATCGACGAGTCCTTCCCGATCTCCTACATCGGCGGCGCGTTCTCCGCGGGCGAGCTTCTCCTCCGGCCGATGAGCGAAGTGATCCGGGCGGCGGTGCCGCTCGCGACGGTCGTGCCGCCCAAGGAGCTGCCGGTGATCGGCGCGGCGCGCATGGCCATGCGAAGCGCGGTGCGGCAAGAAGGTGCTAAATGAACTATTCTGTTGAGCAAAACGGCGTTTTCCGTTCTCCGTTCTAATTTTTTTTTTTTTTTTTTTTTTTTTTTTTTTAAATATTTTTTTCGTTCCTCGGGCGGCACGGGGGATTGGACGGTGGGCGCAAAAAAGAAGCCTGTCGATAATCGTTTTACGTTTGCTCTCGTTGTTCTCTGATCGCATCCGGCGCCTCCCGCCCGCGGCTGAGCTCTGCTTCGATGCTGGACGCGCTCACGCTCGATCAAAAAGGTCGGGCAGCTCTTCGTCTATGGGGCGAACGGGCTGGTTCATGAACTGCCGGCCTCTCCCGAGTGGCAGAAGATGCGGCTGGCTCGTAAAGCGAGAACGCGATCGGCGGCGTCGTCTGGTTCGGCGCGGACATTCTCGAGACGGCGCGGTTGAACGCCGGCTGCAGGCGATCGCCGCGTCCTTCTGCTGATCGGCGCCGACCTCGAGGCCGGGGACCGGGATGCGCTTCCCCGACCACGTCTGGCCCTTCGGCGATGGCCGTCGGCGGCGACGGGGGACCCCGACCTCGCCGGCGCGACGGCGCGCGCACGGCCGAGGCGGCGCGCGCCCTCGGCATCAACCGTCTACGCGCCGGTCGCGGACGTGAACAACAACCCCGACAACCCGGTGATCAACGTGCGGAGCTTCGGCGAGGACCCGGCCGCCGTCGGCCGCTTCGTCGCGGCGACCGTAAGGGGCTCCAGTCGAGGGGCGCGTCCTCGCGACGCTCAAGCACTTCCCGGGGCACGGCGACACGCGACCGACTCCACCGCTCGCTCCCGGTCCTCGCGTCGCCCGGGCGCGCCTCGAGCGGTCGAGCTCGTCCCGTTCCGCGCCGCGATCGAGGCGGGCGTCGCCGCGGTGATGACCGGGCACTCGCCTGTCGCAGCTCGATCCGGAAACCGTTCCGGTGCGCGATCTCGTGCGAGGGAAGAGAATCCCGAGACGGACGACCCTTCGGAGGTCGCGCGCGCGCCACCGTTCCGGCGTCCCTGTCGCACGCCGTCACGAGGACCTGCTCCGCGATGTGCTCGGTTTCGGGGGGTTGGTCCTCACCGATGCGGTCGACATGGGTGGAATCGTCCACCACTTCTCGCGGGCGAAGCCTCCGTCCGGGCGATCCCCGCGGGGGCCGACCAGGTCCTCAAGTCGCCGGACATCGATGCGGCGATGGCGGGGGTCCGCGGGCGCTTCGCGAACGGCCGTCTCACGGAAGCCGCGGCTGGACCCGTCCGTCGCGACGCATCTTCGCGTCCAAGGAAATCGATCCCCGTCGCGGTACTTCGATCCCGCCCCACACCGCGCGTGTCGACGGCCGGAGCACCGCGCGTCGCCGAGGAGATCGCGGCGTCGGGCCGTGACGCTGGTGCGCGAGGCGCCGGGAGCCCTGCCGCTGCGGCGGCGAGCAGCGCGTCGTCCATTGGTCGTCTACGACTTCCCCTCGATCTGCGGCGCCCGTCCCGCTCTTCGGCGGCGAGCTGCGCTGCCGGCTTCGCCCAGCCGCCGCTGCCGTTCGTCCTCGATCCGCGCTCCGTAAGCGGAGAGACGCGCTAGCCTTCCTCGTTGGCCGCCGACTGCGCGGACGCGGTCGCCCTCTCGCTGACGTCCGCACCGGTCCCCGGGCTGAGGGCGTCCCGCCGGCCGCGCGCGCCGCGATCGAGCATATCCTCGCGCACGCCGCGGGCGCCGTCGTCGCGTCTCGTTCGGCAACCCCGTACGTGATCCGCGAGCTCCCCGGGGCTCCCGACCTATCTCGCCGCCTACGGCGACTCAGCCCGTGATGCAGCGCGCGGCCGCGCGGGCCCTCTTTGGCGAAACCCCGATCACCGGGCGGCTGCCCGTCACGATCCCGGGGCTCGCCGAGCGCGGAGCGGGATCAGGAGAAGACGGCAGCGTGCGCCGTTCGGTCTCCGTCAACTTCGAAAGTACAAAAGGCCGGGCACGGGCGCGTGCACGGGCGCGGGCGCGGGATACTCGAGGTTTGCAATGTCGCAGAAAGCATGAATGGGTTTCCAAAGTCTTCCGACTATCGAATGCTGACGTGTACGTTGAAATCGCAATGAGCGAGAATGAAGTCCCGCTGCCCGCTGCCCGCGCCCGTGTTTTTTGACTCTAAGTACCCGTCCATCCGTCACTATCCTCCGCGCCGTTGAACTCGCCTACACTTCCCTTTCATGAAAGCTCGGTCGCTCGACCTCCTCGTCCTGGCGGGCTACTTCGCGATGATCTCGCCGTCGGCCTCTTCTTCGCGCGCCGCGCGTAGCTCGATGCTCGATTACTTCCTCTCGGCGCGCTCGATGCCGTGGTGGGTCGCCGGCACGGCGATGGTCGCGACGACGTTCTCCGCCGACACGCCGCTCGCCGTCACCGAGATGGTCGCGAAGAACGGCATCGCCGGGAACTGGCTCTGGTGGTCGATGCTCGCGTCCGGAATGCTGACGGTCTTCTTCTCGCGAAGCTCTGGCGGCGGGCGGCCGTCGTCACGGACGTCGAGCTCGCGGAGCTGCGCTACTCGGGTAGGCCGGCGGCGTTCCTGCGCGGCTTCCGCGCGGCCTACCTCGGCCTGCTGGTGAACATCCTCATCATGGGCTGGGTGAACCTCGGGATGGCGAAGGTCCTCGAGGGATGCTCGGCGTCTCGAAGTGGGCCGCGCTCGTCATCTGCCTGCTGCTGACCGCGCTCTCTACACGGTCGCTGGCCGGCTACTGGGGCGTCGCGTCGGCGAACGGCCTCCAGTACCTCTTCGAGATGGGCGGCGCGATCGTTCTCGCGTTCGTCTCGGTGCCGCGGTCGGCGGAATCGAGGCGATGAGGGCGCGGTGGGCACGGCGCATCCCGCGTTCGCGCCGCGCGCGCCGGTTCGGCTCCGCCGGCGCTTCTCGCGTTCTGGCCGGTCGGCGACGCGGCCTGGGTCCTTCCGGCGATCACGTTCGCGACCCTGCTCGGGTCTCGTGGTGGGCGTCCTGGTATCCCGGCGCGGAGCCGGGCGGCGGCGGATACGTCGCCCAGAACATGCTCGCCTGCAAGGACGAGCGCAACGCGCGCCGCCGCGCTCTACTTCAACGTCGCGCACTACGCGATCCGCAGCTGGCCGTGGGTCGTCACCGCGCTGTGCTCGCTCGCGCTCTACGGCGGCTCGGTCCGAACGCCGCGGGTGCCGAAGATCCCGGCCTGAACTACGTCCAGATGATGGTCGACTACCTGCCCCCCGGGCTGCGCGGCTTCATGCTCGCGTCGTTCGCGGCGGCGTACATGTCGACGCAGGCGACCCAGATGAACTGGGGCTCGAGCTACCTGATCAACGACCTCTACCGCCGGTTCCTGAAGAGGGACGCGTCCGAGCGGCACTACGTCTTCGCGTCGCGCCTCGCGACGGCGCTCACGTCGTCCTTCGCTCGTGGCGACGTCTTCATGAACCAGATCAGCAAGGTCTGGGAGCTCCTCCTGACTCTCGGCGCCGGGACGGGGCTCGTCTACATCCTCCGCTGGTACTGGTGGCGGATCAACGCCTGGTCGGAGGTCGTCGGCGATGACGTCCGCGCTCGTCAGTCGCGTCGCTCCTGCTGCTCGGGGCGGACATCCGGCCCTCGACCCGCGACGCCGAGGGGCTTCGCGATGACCCTTCGTGACGACGGCCGTCACGACCGGCGTCTGGCTCGCGACGACGTTCGCGACGGCGCCGGAGCCGCGAAAAGCTCCTCGCGTTCTAGAGAAGGTCCGGCCGGCGGGGCCGGGCTGGAAGCGGGTCGCCGCGGCGCGGGCGTTGCCGCCGGAGAAGGGTCAGTTCGGCCGCAACGCCTGGTTCTGGCTCCTCGGCGTGACGCTGCATCTACTCGTCGATGTTCGCGGTCGGCGCGTGGCTGCTGAAGATGCCCGAGAAGGCGATCTGGCTGACGCTCCTCGCGGTCGTGTCGGGCGCGCTGCTCTTCGGCGGGATGATCCGCGAGCCGCAGGAGAGCGAGCGGGACGCGCACGGGATGCCGGTCGCGCCGGCGGCGTAGGGGTTGGCGCGGCCGTAGGCGTCATCCCGAGCGTAGCGAGGGATCCGGGCGGGCGTGCGGTGCACAACCTGAAGTCCGTGCGCCACCCGACCACCCAGATCCCTCGCTCGACGCTCGGGATGACGTCAGCGCGAGTTCTACGGTTTTTTCACCGTGGGCGTGATCTTCTGCAGCGTCGTCACGCCCGATCCGTCCTCCGGCGGCCTCACGATCGACCCGTACGCGAAGAGCGCGAAGCCGTCGACGCCCATCTTCGGCGCGAGAGCTCGATCTTCTCGATCGTCGCCTCGGCGGACTGGCGGTAGGCGCCGATGCCGGCCCACACCTGACGGCCGAACGCGAAGCCGCGGGCGACCGCGATCTGCCGCTTCCAGACGTCGGTGTCGACCGCGTACGCCATCGGGCAGAGGACGTCGAGCGCGCCGCGCTCGAGCCAGAGCTTCCAGTCCTGGAAGCGATTCTCGTACGCGTCCTTGGCATTGGGGAAGACATCAGCGGAGACGATGACGTTCGGATTGCGCTTCTTGACGCCAAAATAGATGCGCTCGACGAGTTCGGTGATCTGTGCGCGGCGAAAGTCGCCGTACTCTGGGCGGGGAAGGAGTCGGCGTAGACCAGTGGATCGCTTTCCAGCATGGCAAAAAAAGCGGGCACGATCGGCTGGTCGGAGAGATGCGGCAGGAGCCAGCGGCGGAAGCGGTCGAGGGAGACGCGCGAGTAGTCGTGGGACGGGGCTCGGGTACCGCACGTAGTCGAAGTTGAGCCCGTCCACGTCGTAGCGCTCGAGCACGTCCATCCCCACATTCAGTAGATGTGCTCCTTCGTTTTTCGGGAGGCTCGCTGAGAGATACACGCCTTCGACCTGATTGCGCTCCAGTCCCCTTTCGCGGCGTCGAGGATGCGCGCGCGGTACTGCGGGCTCCGCGGGGTCCTCACCGTATAGAGTTCGCTCGCGGCGACGCTGTACGGGACCGCGAGCAGGTCGGGCCGCCGGTGGAACATGTGCGTCGTGTCCGTGGGGCTGGCGTTGGTCCATATTCGACAACAAGGGCGGTGTTGAGCCACGCATGCACGGCGATGTTGCGGCGGCGTGGGCCTCCTTCAGGGACGAGCGCCAGCGGATCTAAGAAGTCCGGCTGGTCCACGATGCCCTCGGCGCGCGGCTCCCAGCGGGCCTTGTAGTAGGCATCGCCGCGGCCGCGCACCTGCACGATGAGCGTGTTGAAGCCGGCATCATGCGCGTCGAGCCACCATGAGCCTCCTGATGGCTGTCGGGTTTGGTGAGCTACGTCGCGTACGACCCAGAGCGCGCGGACCTCGTCCGGCGCCTTGGCGGCGGCCTTCGCCGGCGCGGCGTTGGAGGTGGCGCATGCGATCGAGGTGAGGAGGAGTGCAGCGAGAAATGCAGGTTTCATTGATTGTCCCTCCCGATGAGCTCGACGGATGATATGGGAGGGGGCGGGCGGGCGCGTGTGATTTCGGATGCGGCGCGGGGTGCGAAGGGCACGGTTCTCCGGCGCCCCTTCAGGGCGCGGACGAATTTTCGTGCGGTGGTCCGGGGGTTCGCGCTGCGCGCTCACCCCCGGCTATTGTCTTCGCGCGCCTTCGGCGCGCAATGCGCGCGCGTGTGCCTCGGCGGTTCGGGCCGCAAGGCCCAGCCGCCCGAAGGGCGGCCAAGAACATAGCCGGGGGTGAGCGAAGCGAACCCCCGGAACGCGCGGCGAAATTTTTCAACGCGCGCCGAAGGCGCGCGAAGAACATAGCCGGGGGTGAGCGAAGCGAACCCCCGGGAAGCGAGCATCCAAGACAATGGCGCGCCCCGAAGAGGCGCAAAGAACATAGCCGGGGGTGAGCGAAGCGAACCCCCGGAACCGCGTGCGAATCGAAATGACGAGCCCCGAAGGGGCGACAGAGCGTTTGACGTTCCCTGACGCGCGGGTGTTGAATCGCCCCAATTCCCAATTCCCAATCCCCAACAGGGAACTCGAAAATGCCGATCTCGCGCCGATCCGCTCTCGCCACTCTCGGCACCGCCGCCGCGGGGATCGCGCTCAAGGGGCGCTCGCTCTTCGGCGCGGCCCGCCCCATCCCGCGCAATGCTCCGAACATCCTCGTCATCATGACCGACGACCAGCGGTGGGACGCGCTCAGCGTCGCGGGCAATCCGATCCTCGAGACCCCGAACATCGACCGGATCGCGAACGAGGGCGTCCGCTTCACGCAGGCCTTCGTGACGAACTCTCTCTGCGCGCCCTCCCGCGCCTCCCTCCTCACGGGCCTCTACTCGCACGTCCACGGCGTGGTCACGCACGGCACGGTTCCCGAGAACCGCAACCAGCCCGGCCTCCGCGACGAGCAGGAGACGTTCGTGACGATCCTCCAGCGCGCCGGGTGGCACACGGGCCTCGTCGGGAAGTGGCACATCCGCTCGGAGCCGAAAGGGTTCGACCGCTGGGTGATCCTTCCCGGAGGCGGCGGCCCCTACATGGATCCGACCATGACCGCGAGCTCGGTCCCGCTCAAGTTCCGCGGCCACGCGGACGACATCACGGGCGATCAGGCGCTCGCGTTCCTCGAGGAGTGGTCCCGCGAGCGCCCCTTCTGCCTCCTCTTCAACTTCAAGGCGCCGCACCGGAACTGGATCCCTCCGGCGCGCTTCGCGGACGCCTTCGCCGACATCGAAGTCCCGGTTCCCCGGACATTCGAGGACAAGTTGGAAGGGCGCCCCGAGGCCCTGCGGCGCGCGCAGATGGCGATCGCGGATATGCGGGACTTCCGCAATCGCGGCGTACCGGCGGATCTTTCACCGGACGAAAAGGAAGCGCAACCTCCAGGAGCTCGTGAAGAACTACTACCGCACGCTCCTGGGCGTCGATGAGAACGTCGGCCGGGTCCTCGACTGGCTCGACGCGAAGGAGCTCGCCCGCGACACCGTCGTCGTCTTCACCTCCGACAACGGCTTCTTCCTCGGCGAGCACGGCCTCTTCGACAAGCGCCTCATGTATGAGCCGTCGATCCGCGTGCCGCTCCTCGTCCGCCACCCGGCCGGATTCGGCCCGCGCGTGGACGGCGAGCACATGGTCCTCAACATCGACGTCGCCCCGACGCTGCTCGCTCTCGCGGGCATCCCCGCGCCGGGATGGATGCAGGGGAAGAGTTTCGCGCCACTTCTGGAAGGGACGGACGTTCCGTGGCGCGAGGAGTTCCTCTACGAGTTCTTCGAGTATCCGGACGCGGACCACTGCGTGATGAAGCACCACGGAGTCCGGACGAAAAAGTGGAAGCTGATCCACTTCTACGAGCAGCCGGAAGGGTGGGAGCTCTACGACCTCGAGGCGGATCCGGACGAGATCCGGAATCTCGCCGGCGTGGCGAAATACCGCGCGATCGAGAAGCAGCTACGCGCCAAGCTGGCGTCGATCCGGCGCGAGCTGGGTGACGCGGATCCGACGGGGCCGCCCCCTGTTCCGCCACCCTGCACGGGTGGCGGCGTCCGCCCGTGATGGACGGGACCTGTGACGTGTGCGCTCGCGACGGACGCGGGCGTGATGCCAACCTTGACTTGGGGATTCGACAGGCATAGCGTCTTCCATAATCGTCCCAGTAATCGGTTACCCCCGTTACGATACAAGCAAAAAAAAGGAGCCGAATGATGCAGCGCTCTCGCTCATGGTCCGCAGTGAGACGTGGGGTCCTCCTCTGTCTCTCCCTCGCTCTGCTGTTCTCTCTTTCCCTCATCGGTCAGACGGTATCGGGAACGATCCAGGGAACCGTGACCGACGCGACGGGAGCCGCTCTTCCCGGCACGACGATCACGATCCGTAACGTCGACACGGGCTTCCAGCGCGTCGTGGTGACGAACGAGAGGGGCGGGTACAGCGCCCCCTACGTGCCGATCGGCAAGTACCGCATCCACGCGGAGCTCTCCGGCATGAATCCCGTCGAGAAGAGCAACATCGACGTGGGGCTGAACTTCACGCGCGTGATCGATTTCCAGATGACCGTCTCCGGCGTGACCGAGAGCGTCACCGTCACTGCCGACGCGCCCCGCATCAATGACGACCAACGCCGAGGTCAAGGGCTCGCTGACGGCGAGCAGATCATGGACAAGCCGACGCTCGAGCCCGGGGAGCTTCCTCGGGCTCGCCGAGACGTTCACCGGCTTCCAGGAGAACCCGACGTCCGGGCAGAACAACCCGACCGCCTCGTCGGGCTCGTCGATCAACTTCAACGGCACCGGCACGCGCGGCGCGACGTTCCAGATCAACGGCGTCAACAACGACGACTCGTCCGAGAACCAGAACCGCCAGGGGGTCGCGCTCTCGACGATCAAGGAATTCCAGGTCCTCAAGAACAGCTACAGGGCGGAGTTCGGCCGCGGCTACGGCGCGGTCGTGCTGGTGCAGACCAAGTCGGGGACCAACGCCGTCCACGGCGACGCTATCGGTACCAGCAGGACAACGAGTGGAACGCGAAGTCGTTCTTCTCGCCGACCACGCCGAAGCCGACCGGCACCGCGACCAGTACGGCTTCTCGGCGGGCTTCCCGATCATGCGAGAACAAGCTCTTCGGCTTCGTCAGCGTCGACCGACGACGTCGCACGGGCGAGAACAACTACGCGCGGGACCTCTTCCTCGCGTGCCGACGTCGCGGGCCGCGGCTGACGCGCGGCAACGACACGCCGGCCAACCGGGCGTGGAATCCAGTCGGGTGCTCGCCCGCTTCCCGCAACGCTGACGCCGAACGATCCGCGCAGCAACCGGACCTACGCGGGGCTGCAGCGAGATCGAACTGGCCGGACGAGGACTACTCGGCCGCGGCTCGACTGGAACAGCGCGCACGAGCAGCACGTCACGGCGCGTTACCAGTACACGCGCCAGACTCCGCGAGACCGAGGACATCATCGTCGGCGAGAACGCGCAGCAGAACAACGAGCAGGCAGAACCTCGGCCTCACCTGGACGCAGCGTCTTCGGCTCGCGCTCGGTCGGGGAGGCCCGCTACGGCCTCGGCCTCCGCGTCGACCAACGTCAACATCGCGCACGGGCAACGACACGCCGATCATCCGATTCACCGGGTCGCCCGTGTCCGGGCTCGATCATCGGCAACGCCGGCAACTTCCCGATCAACCGCGACCAGACCGACCACCAGTTCGTCTACAACATCTCGCGCTGTCTCGAGCAACCACTCCGTCAAGGCCGGCATCGACATCCGCCGCCAGGCGCTCGACGACATGGCCGACAACTTCTCGCGCGGCTTCTGGACGCTTCAACCGCGATCTGCGGCGGCGTCGACCTATGCGACACCCTACGCGGCGATCCTCGACGGCTGCGTGCAGCAGTACCAGAAGGCCTACGGCCCGTTCTTCCTCGAGAACCGGATCAACGAGTACAACCTCTACGCCGAGGACGACTGGCGGGTCGCGCGACAGCCTGACGCTGAACCTCGGCGTGCGCTACGAGTACGTCGGGCGCCGCCAGGGAAGCGAGAACCGCATCGACTACATCTATGGCGACGACGACAACAACATCGAGCCGCGCCTCGGCCTTCGCCTAGGCGCCGAAAGCGGACGACGGCTTCCTGGGCCGGCTCACGGGCGGCCCGGGCAACATGTCGATCCGCGGCGGCTACGGGATCTACCACGGCCGGATGTTCCAGTCGGTCTTCTCCCAGAGCGGCGCCAACGTCCGCTTCAACCCGCCGAACGCGCTCTCCGCGCTTCTCGCAACGCCCAACATGCTGAACCTCTCCGACCCGTCCAACGGCTTCGTCTTCACGCCCGGGACCGCAGACCACGCGCACGCTCGAGCGGCATCCGACGCGACCCGACCTGGAGATGCCGCGCACGCACCAGTGGAACCTCTCGGTCGAGCGGAAGATGCCGTGGAACTCGACGATGCGCCTCAGCTACAGCGGCAACCACGGGACGACAACCTGATCCGCTACGTCCACGGAACCTGTCGAACCTCGCTCAACGGCCGGTCACCGTCGTGAATCACCCGAACAACGCGCCCGGCCGCCGGCTTCCCCGACCTGCGCGGCATCATCATCGACCGCGTCGCCGCCGACTGGCGCTGCGCCGGGACCGGCACTTCCCGGCGCCGTCAACGCGGCCTGCCCCGTGCTCGGTCCCGATCGCCGACAACGAGATCAGCCTCGCGTGCCGCGCACGAACGAGCGCCGGCCGATCCGCGCTACACGACCAATCTCGCTGATCAGCAATGACGCCGAAAGCTGGTACGACGGACTCGAGATCGAGTGGGTCAAGCGTCTGGAGCGGCGACTCCAGTTCCAGGCGGCCTACACCTTCAGCCAGTCGGTCGACAACAACTCGGAGGCGACGTTCGTCGGCGCCGGCGACTCCAACCCGAACGGTCCCAACAAGCATACGCGAAGGGCCTCTCGCGCTTCCACACGCCGCACCGTTTCACGTCAACGGCAGCTAACGGCTGCCGTTCTTCGCGGACCGCAACGACATCCTCGGCCACGCTCTCGGCGGCTGGCAGATCTCCGCGGTCGATCGCTCGCGTCCGGGACACCGTTCAGCGTCATCGACAGCCGCGGCGTCGACCTGACTTCGACGGATTCAGCGAATCGCGCCCCGTGCTCCTCCAGGACATCGAGGGCCGCAAGATCGACAATCGTCGGAACTCGACCAAGGAGCTTCCGGCCAGCGCGTTCCGGCAGCCGACGTTCGGCGACACGATCGACATGCTGACGCAGCGCAACGCGTTCCGCGTCGACGACACCGAGCGGCTCGACATCGGGGTGTAGAAGAACTTCGCGCTGCCGTACGGGATGACTTCATCCTGCGGTCGAGACGTTCAACGTGACGAACTTCGAGCAGTGGGGTTTCCCGGTCACCGATCTCGCCAGCGCGAACTTCGGCAAGATCACGACCATGGCGGGGGCGTATCAGCCGCGGACCTTCCAGGTCGGCTTCCGGCTGATGTACTGATCCGATCCACGTGCAACCATGAAGGGCGGCGCCTCACGGCGCCGCCCTTTTTTCGTCCGGGGTCGGGAGTCGGGAGGGGGGAGTCGTACCCATGTCATCCCGAGCCCTCACGTCGCGCTTCGCGCTCCCGGGGCGGGCTCCGGCAGACGCGGGCTGCGCCCGACCGCCGGAGATCGGAATGGACTCCCCTTTACATCGCGGGTCATCCTGAGGACGCGAAGCGGCCGAAGGATCCCCTCAAAATGCGCGAATCGCGATCACGCATTTCGAGATCCCTCGCTACGCTCGGGATGACATGGAATGAGGTCCGCGCCCGTGAACGCGCCCGCGCCCGCGCCCGGCTTCTTCCCGTCCCGAGCGGACGGCGGCGTCCCGGCCGACTCTCGACCCCCGACTCCCGACTGCTGTTAAGATTCCCCGTCCTCGAAACTCATCGATCCACCGAAGGAGATCGAATTTGGCCAAAGAACGCTGGGGTACCCGGGTCGGCCTCGTCCTGGCGATGGCCGGCAACGCCGTGGGCCTCGGGAACTTCCTGCGCTTTCCGGCGCAGGCCGCGCAGAACGGCGGCGGCGCCTTCCTCATCCCGTACCTCGTCTCGTTCGTCCTGATGGGCATCCCGCTCCTCTGGGTGGAGTGGGCGATCGGCCGCCACGGCGGGCAGTTCGGCCACCACTCCGCGCCCGGGCATGCTCGACCGGATCGGGAAGAGCGCTGGCTGAAGTACGTCGGCGTCTTCGGCCTCTTCACGAACCTGACGGTCGCGGCCTACTACTGCTACATCGAGTCGTGGACGCTCGCCTACGTCTGGCACTCGCTGATGGGGACGTTCCGCGACGCCGACCGACGAGAGTTCTTCCCCGAGTACCTCGGCATGCACGAGGCGTCGCTCTTCGCGCTCCCGCCCGAGGCGCTCTTCTGGTTCGTGCTCACCCTCGTGCTGAACGTCTGGATCCTCTCGCGCGGCCTCGCGAAGGGGATCGAGCTCGCGGCGAAGATCGGCATGCCGCTGCTGATCCTCTTCGGCGTCGTCCTCGTCATCCGCGGCCTCACGCTCGAGCCCGGGCGACCCGGGCGTCGTCGAGAGCCCGCTCGAGGGCCTCAACTTCGTCTGGAACCCGAACCTCTCGGGCCTGACGGACCCCAACGTCTGGCTCGCGGCCGCCGGGCAGATCTTCTTCACGCTCTCGGTCGGCATGGGCTCGATCCACTGCTACGCGGCCTACGTGAGGAAGAACCAGGACATCGCGCTGAACGCCGCGACGGCCGGCTGGATGAACGAGTTCGTCGAGGTCGTCCTCGGCGGGTCGCTCCTGATCCCGATCGCGACCGCCTACCTCGGGCTCGCGGCGGTGCAGGCGGCGACCGCCGGCGGGAGCGGCTTCGCCATCGGCTTCCTGACGCTCCCGACGCTCTTCAACAACTGGGGCTGGTTCGCGCCGATCGCCGGCGCGATGTGGTTCGGCCTCCTCTTCTTCGCCGGGATCACCTCGTCGCTGGCGATGGGGCAGCCGATCATGGCGTTCCTCGAGGACGAGTTCGAGATCGCCGCGCGCGAAGGCGGCGCTCATCTTCGGCGCCGCACCTTCGCTCCTCGGGCTTCTGGTGCGTCTGGCTCTACCCGGGCGGCTCGTTCGACGAGTTCGACTTCTGGACCGGGACGTTCTCCCTCGTCGTCTTCGCCCTGCTCGAGTCGATCGTCTTCGCCTGGATCTTCGGCATGGAGAAGGGGTGGGAGGAGATCACGCGCGGCGCGGACATGAAGGTCCCGACTTCTTCCGGTACGTCATCCAGTACGTCACGCCGCTCTTCATCCTGCGTCGTCTTCCTCGGCGCGCTCGTCAAGCCGGCGGGCGACTGGGGCGCGGCATTCCGCGTCGCTCTTCTCCGGCGCACGGCTGGCCGTTCGCTGCCGACAGCGTGATCGGCAAGATCCTGCACATCGGCATCGACTACGTCTGGTTCGACGAGCGGGGCTTCGGGACGAAAGCTCTGGTCGAGGACCTCACCCGCGGGCTTCTGGTAATCGTGTTCCTCGTCTCTCCTTCCTCGTCTGGAAGGCGTGGCGGAACAAAGAGAGGGGGCAGGCATGACCGGCGCAGCCTGGGCGATGCTGATCGTCACGTGGGGCGTGATCATCTTCTTCACGCTCAAGTTCTTTCTGATGGTTCTGAAGACGCCCCCGCCGCAGGAAGAGGGACAGGTCGAGGGAGCGGCGGAGGTCGACGATATTTCGGAGCACGACTGATCTCACGCGGCCGTAGGGGCGGCCGGAGATCAGGTTCTGGTCATCCTGAGCAAAGCGAAGGATCTCAAAATGCCATGAACTCGGTTTCCGCAATTTGAGATCCTTCGTCGCGGCCTTCGGCCGCTCCTCAGGATGACCGCAACCCGACCACCCGTGATACACATGCCGTCCGTCCGATCCGCAGCAAAAGTCGTCCGCAGCGCGGAGGGAGCCGAGGGGGAAGGGTTCCTGGTCCACAGGCCGTTCCCCTCGCGGGAGCTCATTCAGGTCGACCCCTTCCTGCTGCTCGACGAGATGGGGCCGGCCCATCTCGAGCCGCATGACGCGCGGGGAGCGCCCGACCATCCTCACCGCGGCTTCGAAACGGTCACCTACATTCTCGAAGGCAGCATGGATCACCTCGACTCGACGGGCCGGGGAGGAAGGATCGGTCCGGGCGACGTGCAATGGATGACCGCGGGCCGCGGCGTGATCCATTCGGAGATGCCGGGGCAGGAGATCGTCGCCGGCGGCGGGACGATGCACGGGGTCCAGCTGTGGGTCAACCTTCCGGCCGCCGAGAAATGGATCGACCCGAAGTATCAGGCGATCGCCTCCTCCTCGATTCCCGAGTGGCGCTCCGATGATGGGTCGGTGACCGTCAGAATCATCGCGGGGAAACTGTTCGGCGAAGAGGCCGACGTGGCGACGCGGACGCCGATCCTCTACCTCCATCTGAAACTGAGCGAAGGGGCGTCGATCGACGTGCCGGTCGAGCAGAGCTTCAATGCGATCCTGTACGCGCTCTCCGGTTCGCTCACGACGGGGGAGCCGCCCACCGCGTTCGGCGAGCGCTCCATGGCGCTGCTGCGGCGCGACGCGCCGGCGATCCGCCTCGCCGCCCAGGACGGCGCGGCCGAGGTGCTCCTGATCGCGGGCAAGCCCATCGGAGAGCCGATCGCACGCTTCGGACCATTCGTCATGAACACGCGCGAGGAGTTGCTCCAGGCGATCGAGGATTATCAGAGCGGACGGTTCGTTGATCGTTGATCGTTCTCCGTTCTCCGTTCTCCGTTCACCCGCGCCCGGGCGCGGGATCGAACGAGCGCGCAGGGTGTGGTGCGGGCGTCCCGCCCGCCCCCGGGTGGGCGGTACGTACGCGCCGCTCGCCCCCCTCGTCTCGAACCCGTGCGAGGAGCTGATCACAGAGCTGAACTCCGTGTAGGGAATGCCGTTCACCGTTCCAGGTTCCCCCACCCAGGGCGGGCGGGACGCCCGCACCACACCTGGCGCGCTCGAACGATCTGCGAACGGCGAACGGCGAACGGCGAACGGAGAACGGCGAACGGAGAACGGAGAACGAATCATCCCTCGTCCGCTGCCTCCGCCCTCGCGACGAGGAACACCGAGGCGGCGACGTACCAGGCGCCGACGGCGACGGCGACGAGCTTCCACCAGAGCGGGATCATCTCGTTCGTGATGCCGCCCGTTCCGCTCGTCGACGCGAGCCACGAGCTGTAGGCGATCGTCGCGGCGCTGTAGCCCGCGTAGCTGACGGGGAGGGCCGTCGGAAGGCGCCGCCGGTGCATCCGCACCGCCATGTCGATCGAGACGAGCGACCACCCGAGCTCGAGCGCGATCAGGTAGTCGGAGATCTCGAACGGCGGCGCCGCCGCGCCGATCCAGAGCGCGTTGTAGACCACCTGCACCGCCCCGAGGAGGAAGGTGACGAGCGAGTACAGGCGGAGGGAGAGGACGGTCACCGCGGGAGGATAGCAGCGCGCGCGGTTCGCGGTCATTCAACATTCAACATTCACCATTCAACATTCGTCCCCCAAGAAAACGTTGAATGTTGAATGTTGAATGTTAAATGTTGAATGGAGTGCCGCCCGTGGGGATAGACTTCTCCTCCCATGAACTAGCGCGTCCTCCTCCCGCTCCTCGTCCTCCTTCTGATGGGCTCGACCATGGCCTATCGGACAGCGAACCCAGAAGCCCGTTCTTCACGGCAAGACATGGATGGCGATCACCGGCAAGCCGCTCGGCGCGACCGCCGGCGCGAAGATCTTCGAGAAGGGCGGCAACGCCGTCGACGCGGCGGCGGCGATGATCGCCGCGACCTCGCACGATGTGGGACACGCTCGGCTGGGGCGGCGAGACGCAGGCGCTCATTTACAACCCGCACACGGGGAAGGTCATCGGCATCAACGCGCTCGGCGTGGCGCCGACGGGCGCGACGCCGGAGCTCTTCCGCTCGAAGGGGATGACCGTTCCTCCCGAGTACGGACCGTTCGCGGCGGTCACGCCGGGGACGCCGGGCGGCATCATGGTGATGGTCGCCGAGTACGGCACGGCTCTCGCTCGGCCGAGGTGCTCGCGCCGGCGATCGAGCTCGCGGACGGCTTCCCGATCGAGGCGCAGCTCGCGAACACGATCGAGGCGCGACGGGAGATGCTCAAGCAGTGGCCGTACTCGAAGGCGCTCTTCCTTCCCAACCTGAAGGAAAGCAACGCGCCCGTGCCCGCGCCCGTGCCCGCGGGTGGGGGCCGCGCCTATCCATGACCGCCCCGCGATCCCCGGCCGCGGGCCGCGCGAAGGCCCCGAGCCGGGCTCGATCTTTCGCCAGCCCGATCTCGCCGCGACGCTGCGGAAGCTCGTCGAGGCGGAAGCCGGGCGCCCTCAAGCAGGGCAAGTCGCGGAAAGAGGCGATCTACGCCGCGTACGATCGGTTCTACAAGGGGGACATCGCGCGCGAGATCGTGAGGAGCGTCCGCGAACAGGGCGGGCTCTTCACCGAGGCGGATCTGTCGAACTGGAAAGTGCAGCATCGAGGAGCCGCTCGCGACGAGCTACAAGGGGATCGACGTCTACAAGCTCCAGGTCTGGACGCAGGGGCCGGCGATGCTCCAGGCGCTCAACATCCTCGAGCCGATCGATCTGCAAGTCGATGGGCTACAACAGCGCGCGCTACATCAACACGGTCTATCAGGCGATGAGCCTCGCGTTCGCCGACCGCGACTTCTATTACGGCGATATCTACTCCGGCCCGGCGGAACCGGTGAAGGGGCTGATGTCGAAGGAGTACGCCGCCGCGCGGCGCAAGCTGATCGACGCGAAGCGGAACGATCCCGCGATCGGACCGGGCGATCCCTATCCGTTTCAGGGGGAGAAGAACCCGTACCTCGACCTGCTGAAGAAGTGCATGTCGAACTCGAGCTCGCCCCGTCCTTCGACTCCATCGGCGGACGGAGGATCGATCACCGGGTCCTCCTTCTTCGCCGGGACGACGAGCGTCGAGGCGGCGGACGCCGAGGGGTGGGTCGTGTCCGTGACGCCGAGCGGCGGATGGGTTCCGGCGGTCGTCGCGGGAAAGAGCGGCGTGGGCCTGAGCCAGCGGATGCAGAGCTTCGTCCTCGAGCCGTCGGAGAATCCCTTCAACGTCGTCGCTCCCGGAAAACAGCCCCGGGTGACGCTCACGCCGACGCTCGCCCTCAAGGACGGTAAGCCGTTCCTCTCGTTCGCGGTGCAGGGAGGCGACACGCAGGACCAGAATCTCCTGCAGTTCTTCCTGAACGTCGTCGAGTTCGGGATGAACGTTCAGGAGGCCTCGGAGGCGGCGAACTTCAACAGCTACCAGATGAGGAGCTCGTTCGGCGCGCACGAGATCGCAGCCGGGCAGAATCCTGTTGAACGAGGCGACGCCCGACTGGGTGCGGCGCGATCTCCGCGCGATGGGCTACCGGCTCGAGTTCGAGGAGCGGACCTCCGGCCCGATCAACGCGATCTGGTTCGACCGCGCCCACGGCACGTTCTGGGGAGGCTCGAGCAACCACGGCGAGGACTACGGGATTGCGTGGTGAGAGGCGGTCCTCCGTTCCCCGTTCTCGGCGTCTTCGTGTTTCGAATGCTCGGGCGTGGGCTAACTCCGGATGCTGATTCCGGGCAGAGGGGCGGTGAGGGGCAGAACTTTCCCGGAGGACGGAGCACGGAGTTCGGAGCACGGAGAACGGAGAACGACACGATGCTGATGCGCGCGATTCACTGGGATGATGGGAACGTTCTTTCGTTCGATGAACGGGGTCAGAAGATTCCGGAGCTCTGCGGCCCTTACGAGGAAGTCCGCGAGCGCGTCCTTCGCGACGCGGGCACGGATACGAAGTTCCTTTCCGGCCTGGCGCGGTACGGAATCACGAACCCGGTCAAGAAAGAGGAGTGGTGAGGGCGGGGGAGCGCGGCCGTTTCCCCGCCCTTGATTTCCTCCTTCCGCGGCGATCTACTACGGCCCGAGGGAGCCGGCCGTCCCGCGGCCCCGATCCGACGATGAGACTCTCCCGCGCTGCCGCTTTTCTCCCGCTCCTCGCCTGCCTCGCAATCCCGCTCGGCGGCTGCGGCAAGAATGCCGTCTCCGACGCGGACCTCGAGCGCGGCCGCGATCTCTACATGGCGTACGGCTGCGCCGCCTGCCACGGCAGGATCGGCGACGGCGAAGGGCCCGCCTCGGCGGGAGCGGCGATCAAGCCGCGCAAGCTCGCGAACGCGAGCGCCTTCCGCCAGGGGCATTCGATCGAGGCGATCGCGACCTCCATCGCGACCGGTGTCCAGGGAGGAATGACGGGGATGCCTCCCTACCCGTCGATCCCGGAGAACGAGCGGCGGCTGATCGCCGCCTGGATCGCTTCGCTCGGAAAGAGGGCGGGGGGAGTCGTGGTCAGTGAAGCTTGGGTGCGCCAGCCGAATCCAGCCCTCGGGACCGCCTCGGCCTTCTTCACGATCGAGAACCGCACGCCCGTTCCCATCGCGCTCGTCTCCGTCGAGACTCCCGCGGCCAGGACGGTCGAGATGCACGAGACCGTCATGGCCGGGGGTGTCATGTCGATGCGGCGAGTGCGCGGGATTCCGATTCCTCCGCAGCGGACCGCGAAGCTCGAGCCCGGCGGGCTCCACCTGATGCTGATCGGCCTGGTGCAGCCGCTCGAGCCGGGGCAGCGGATCGATCTCGTGCTCGAGTTCGACCACGGGAAGTCGGCTCTCGTTCACGCCCTGGTGCGGAAAGATCCCGGGATGAAGCAACCGGCGGGGGCGTGATGAGTCGCCGGTCCTTTCTCCTCGTCGCGGCGCTCGCCGCGCTGCTGGCCGGCTGCTCCGGCGCCGCCGAAACGCGTCCCGACGAGAAGCTGATGCAGATCGGCGATTTCGAGCTGATCGACTACGACGGCCAGCCGTTCCACCTCTCCTCCCTTCGAGGACGCCCCGTCCTCCTCTTCTTCGGCTACACGCACTGTCCGGACGCCTGCCCCACGATGATGTCGAAACTCGCCGTCGCGTACCGGAACGCCGGACCGGAGGCGAAGGCGATCCCCACGCTCTTCGTCAGCGTCGACCCGCGAGACACCCCGCCGGTCCTCAAGGAGTACCTCTCCTATTTCGCGACCCCCGCCCGCGGTCTGACGGGCCCGAAAGAGAAGATCGACGAAGTCGTGAACAAGTTCGCGGCTCATTACACGATCACGCCCGGCGATTCCGAGGCGGGCCCGTACGTCGATCACACGCTGACGCTCTACCTGCTCGACCGGGAGGGCGACGTCCGGGAGCTCTTCGACCCGACCTCGAAGTCGGAGGAGATCGCGAAGGCGATGAAGAAAGAGCTGGAGCGGACGTAGGGACCGGATGCGCCGGTCCGTCCTCGACGACGCGATGATCACGATCGAACGTGAATCCCTGCTCGAGGAAACCGTGCGCGAGGCCCGCGCGGAGGCGAGGACGACTCTGCTCGAGCACGAGGCCTACGGATTTCTCGCCCTGCTCGGCCTCGAAGCTCCGCGGCACCTCTTCGTCCCCGCGGTCGCCGACCCGGCGGCCGCCTCGCGCGAGATCTGCGCGTCTCTGGGTGGCGAACGAGTCGTGCTGAAGATCGTCGCGTCCGACGTCCTTCACAAGACGGAGAGAGGCGGGCTCGCGTTCGTCGAGAAGACGCAGGCACGAGTCGCGGCGTCGATCCGCGATCTGCTCGGGAGGTTCGACGGCGCGGACGTGCGCGGGGTCCTCGCGGCGGAGCTGGTTCCGCACGACGCCTCCTTGGGGAGCGAGCTTCTCCTCGGCATCCGCTGGACGGCCGACTTCGGCGCGGTCGTGACGTTCGGCATCGGAGGCGTCCTGACCGAGCATCTCAATGGCGCGCTCCCGCCGGGGCGCGGCGCGGCGATCTTCTCTCCGGGGGTGACGCGCGAGAGCGAGATCGAGGCGATCCTCCGGGAGAAGTTCATCACGCCGATCGTGACGGGCGAGGCGCGAGGGCAGAAGAAACGGATGGAGCTCGGCGCGATCCGCGCGCTGATCGTGCGCGCGCTGGCGTTCGCGGAGCGATGGGTTCCCGACCCGATCGCGGAGATCGAGATCAATCCGTTCGTCGGTTCGGGCGGGCGCGCCGTGGCGCTCGACGCGCTCGTGAAGCTCACGAGGGCGCGGCCCGATCCGCTCCCGCCCGAACGCCCGATCGAGAAGATCGAGCGGCTGCTCCGGCCGGCGAGCATCGCGGTCGCGGGCGTGTCGCGCACGATGAATCCCGGAAGAATCATCGTGAAGAACCTCCTCGCGGCGGGGATTCGAGCGCGGCGCGGTCACGATCATCAAGCCGGGAGAAGAGTCGATCGACGGCTGCCGCTGCGTGGCGGATCTCGAGTCGATCGGCACGCGCCGGTCGACCTGCTGGTGCTGAGCATCAGCAGCGATCAGATCCCCGAGGCGATCGAGCGCGCGATCGCGCTCCGCGCGGCGGAGGCGATCATCGTGATCCCGGGCGGCCTCGGTGAGCGCGAAGGGTCCGAGTCGCTCGAGTCGCGCGCTCGCGAGGCGATCGCGGCGACGCGATCGACGGCGTGGCGCGGCCCCGTCGTGAACGGCGGAAACTGCCTCGGCGTCGTGTCGCGCCCCGGCAGGGTCGACACGATCTTCCTGCCCAGCTGGAAGCTGCGGCCGGCCGAGCCGGCGCGGGAAGCGCCTCTCGCCGTCGTCTCGCAAAGCGGAGCGTTCGCCGTGGCGCTGATGTCGAAGCTCGGGACGCTCGCCCCCCGCTACGTGATCTCGATCGGCAACCAGGTCGATCTCACGAGCGGCGACTATCTCGAATTCCTCGCGGGCGACTCCGGGATCGAAGTGTTCGCGTTTTACGTGGAAGGCTTCCGGCCGCTCGACGGGCTGCGGTGGATCCGGGCCGCGGAGCGCGTCGCCGGCTCCGGCCGCCCGGTCATCCTCTACCGCGCCGGCCGCACGCCGGAAGGGTCGAAGGCGAGCGCGTCCCATACGGCGGCCATCGCGGGCGACGCGGTCGTGGCGCGGGAGCTCGCCGCGGGGGCCGGAGTCGTCGTGGCCGACTCGCTCGAGGAGTTCGAGGACCTCGTGCGGCTCTTCACGCTCCTGAGCGGCCGGCGACTCGCGGGAAGGCGCCTCGCTGCGATGTCGAACGCCGGCTTCGAGACCGTCGCTTTCGCCGACAGCCTCTCGCGGTTCGAGCTTGCGACGTTGAGCGAGGCGAGCCGCGGGCAGCATCGCCGAGATCGTGCAGAGCGAGCGGCTCGAGCGCGTGGTTTCCGTGTCGAATCCCCTCGACGTCAATCCGATGATGGGCGACGCGGCGTTCGCGGGGGCCTTTCGGATTCTGCTCGAGGACGAGGGCGTCGACGCGGCCATCGTCGGCTGCGTTCCGCTGACTCCCGCGCTTGCGACGCTTCCTCCGTCGCCCGATCATCGCGAGGACCTCGGCTCCGCCGGCTCGGTGGCGGCGAGGCTGGCCGAGCTCTGGGCGAGCAGCGAGAAGCCGTGGGTCGCGGTCATCGACTCCGGCTCTCTCTACGACCCGTTGGCGGCCGCGCTCGAGCGGGCCGGCATTCCGCTCTTCCGGACCGCGGACCGCGCCCTCCGCGCGTTCTCCCGGTGGGCGGAATGGGCGATGCGGTAGGGGCGCGCGGGCGTCCCGCCCACACGCGCTAACTTAGCCACTCGCGAGGTGTCATCCCGAGCGTTAGCGAGGGATCTGGGGGTCGGGAGGTGCGTAGAACTTCGATTTGCGCCCCGCACACCCGCCCAAATTCCTCGCTACGCTCGGAATGACATCGGCGTCGTCCCGAAAGTTGGCGCATATGGGCGTCCCGCCCGCGGCTGGGGCGGCCGAGACGGCCGCGCTCCTCGTGCGGTAGTCTTCCCGTTGCAGCGGGAATCGTGAAAGGGACGGCGCGTCGATGTGGGGTCGGCTGAAGCTCGGGACGAAGATGGCGCTCCTGATGAGCGTCCTGATCGCGCTCATTTCGCTTGCGACCTTCATCTACCTTCCGCAACGGCTGCGCGCGACCGCCACCACGTCTCTCGTCGAGGCGAGCCGGAGCCTCGCGGCGATCGCGGCGCACGGCCTCTCCGCGGAGCTCCGCGAAGGCACGCCATTCCAGACCGCCGCCGTCCTCAACGCGCTCCAGGAGCACGGAGAAGTCGTCTATATCGTGGTCGCCGACCCCGCGGGGAAGCCGCTCGCATTTTTCAACGAAAGACTTGCCGAGCGCGCGGAGTACCGGCGAATCGAGATGAAGCCGGATCGTCCCGATTCCGACGCCTATGCGCGGGAGGCGTCCCCGCCCGGAGGCTCCCCGATTCGGGGGCGGCAGCAGGGCGAGGGAGGATTCAGCCGCACCGAGCCCATCTACCAGGCAGCGGCGCCGATCTTCGATCGCGGGCGGCGCGTCGGCACGGTCTACCTCGGCATTTCGACCCGGAGCATCGAGGAGGAGACCGCGCGCGGCCGCGGGACGGCCGCCCTTCTCGGGCTGACGATCCTCGGGCTCGGGATCCTCGGCTCCGTCGCGCTCAGCTCTGTTTTGACCCGTCCGATCCATCGCATCGTCGCGACCACCGAGCGCATCGCCGCGGGAGTGCGCGGCGAGCGGGCGACGGTCGCGGGCGGGGATGAAGTCGGACAACTCGCGAGCTCGTTCAACGCGATGGTCGACAATCTCGAGACCGCGCAGGGAGAGATGGAGGAGCTCAATCGCGGACTCGAAGAGCGCGTCCTCGCCCGGACGCGGGAGCTGTCGGCGGAGATCGAAGAAAGGAGACGGGGGGAGGTCGCGCTCCGCTCTTCGGAAGCGAATTACCGGCGCCTCTTCGAGCGGAACCTCGCCGGCGTTTACGTCGCGAGCCTCGACGGGACCCTCCTGAGCGCGAATCCGGCCTGCGCGCAGTTGTTCGGGTTCGACGACGTCGACGAGTTCCTCGGCTCCGGTCAGATCGCGTACGTCGACCCGGCCCAGCGCGAGCACTTCCTCGATCTGATCGGGCGCGAGGGGCACGTCACGAACCTCGAGGTCCAGCTTCAACGGAGGAACGGAGAGCCGCTGTGGGCGCTCGAGAACGCGCGCGCGGTGCCCGAACGGGAGGAGTTCGAGGCGATCCTCCTCGACGTGAGCGACCGGAAGCGCGCGGACATGGAGATCGAATATCGCGCGTACCACGATCCGCTGACGGATCTTCCGAACCGCAACCTCCTTCGCGACCGGCTCGAAGTCGCCGTGTCGCACGCGCGGCGCCGTCAGGGGATGCTCGCGGTCCTCTTCCTGGACGTGGACGACCTGAAAGAGATCAACGACACGCTCGGCCACGCGACGGGCGACCACGTGCTCCAGATGATCGGAGAGCGCCTCCGTTCGTCGGTGCGCGACGAGGACACGGTCGCGAGGATCGGCGGCGACGAGTTCGCGATCGTGCTCTCCGATCTCGAGTCCGAGGAGACCGTCGCGGAGATCGCCGAGGGGGTGGTGGCGGCTCTCCGGCCTCCCCTGGTGATCGACAACGAGGAGATCCGCATCACGGCGAGCGTCGGCGTCGCCGTCTACCCGCGCGACGGGGAAGACCCGGAGACGCTCCTTCGCAATGCGGACAGTACGATGTATCGGATCAAGGAGAGGGGAGGGCGGGGTGTGCGGCGTTTCGACGAGGCCGACTCCGCCCGTGGCCTCCGCCGCTCGTCGCTGGAGAAGGAGCTGAGGGAAGGGCTCGAACGGGGAGAGCTCGAGCCGTTCTATCAGCCTCAGTTCGATCTGCGGAACGGCGAGCTGGTCGGCGCGGAAGCCCTCGTCCGGTGGCATCATCCCGAGGGCCTCATCGTCGCGCCTTCGAATTTCATCTCGCTCGCCGAGTACACGGGCCTGATCATCCCTCTGGGCGAGCAAATGCTCCGCCGGACGGTCGAAAACCTCAGACGGTGGCAGCTCGCCGGCGTCCGCCCGATCACGGTCGGCGTGAATGTTTCCGCCCGACAGTTCCATCAGCGCGACTTCGTCGGCATGATCTCCGGGGTGATCCGCGACGCGGAGCTCGAACCGGGATGGCTCGAGCTCGAGATCACCGAGTCGCTCGCCATTCAGAAGTCCGGCTGGACTCTCCGGCTGCTCGAGAGGATCCGCCAGCTCGGGATCCGTATCGCGGTCGACGACTTCGGTACCGGCCGCTCGTCGCTCGTCTACCTGAAGAACTTTCCGATCGACACGGTCAAGATCGACCGCGAGTTCGTCCACGGTCTCGCGGGAAGCGTCTCGGACCAATCCATCATTTCGGCGATCGTCCTGCTCGCTCGCAACCTCGGCCTTCGGACCGTCGCGGAAGGGGTGGAGACGGAGCTCGAGGCCGACATCCTCCGCGCGAGCGGTTGCGGCGAGGGGCAGGGATTTCTCTGGGGAGCGGCGGTCCCCGCCGCCGAGTTCGAGGGGATGCTCGTGCGATCGGCGCCGGCGTAAGAGCGCCCTGCGGGCGACCGGAATGTCCCTTTGCCGAGATCGCGGGTCCGGGCGGCCGCAGGCCGCCCTACGGCTGATCGGCGGACGGGAGCACGAGCGTCGGATCGTTGCTCTTGTTGTCGACGACGGAGGCGTAGGAGAAGAAGGATCCTTCCTCGGAGCTGAGGACCAGGTAGGCTCCCGTCACCCGAATCGCCCCGAAGACGTTCGAAACGCTCGGCTGTTGAACAGTCAACGGCGCGAGCGGGATGGTCGTGTCTCCCACCAGCGCCCCTCCGGCGGAGTAGAGGCGTGCGCGCACCGTGATCGAGTGCTCGTGCGGGTTCATCATGCCGAAATTCGTCCGGTAGGCGTCGTTCTCCGCGATGCCGGGAAGAACGGCGAGGCCCATCGTGCTCGAGGCGTCCATGGCCCCGATCGAGAAGCCGAACGTCCCCGCCTCGGAGCTGTTCGACGGCGTGTTGAACGTACGGCTCACGGCGGCGAACGGGCTCGCCGCGCGAAGGCGGAGCGCGCCCAGTCCGTTCGCGGCGAAGAGGGAGTCGACGATGTTCGAGATCTCCACCTGCGCTCGCGACGACACGGGGATGGTTGCCGCCAGCGGGGTCCCGCTCCCGGGAAGATAGGTCGCCGTGATCGTCAGCTCCTCCTGCCCCGGGTTGTAGATCCAGACGTCCGTGCGCCAGTAGCTGCCGGCTCCGCCGAGAGCATTGATCACCGCCGGAATGAAGAGCGTCGTCGGCGCCGGAGGATCGGTCTGCGGCGCGAGCGAAAAATCGATTCCGCTTCTCCACTCTCCCGCCGTGAGCACGAAGGAGGCCGCAGCGCCGAAGCTCGGCACGTTCGAGAAGAACTCGTTGAGATATTTGCCCTCCGGATCGGCGGCGCCGAATTTGTACCTGCCCACGGGCAGCGCGAAGAGGAAGTCTCCTGCCGAGCGCGTCGTCACGTACGCGATGAGCTCGCCCCGCTCCCCGTCGTACGCGGAGACCTCGATGCCGGAAAGCGGCTGGCTGGTCTCGTCCACGACGACTCTCCCGCTGACCTGCGCTCCCGGATCCAATGAGAAGTTGATCTGGGCGATGTTCGATGTGACCGAAAGAGTGCTGGCGGACGAGAAAGAGCGCGCATTCGCATAGAACTTCGGCGCGAACGCCAGCGAATCATCCCAGGCGGCGATCTTGTACTGGCCCGCCGGAACCGTCAGCGCGTACGACCCGCTCGAATCGGTCTCCTTCTGAAAACCGCGCCTCGTTCCGTCGAGGTTGTATGCGGAGACCACCATCTTCGCCAGCGGCGCGCCCGTCGCGGAGCTGCGGATCGTGCCTTCGATGCGAACCCCCGGTCGAAGCTGGAAGTTGATCCCGGACCGCGTTTCTCCTGCAGCCACGCTGATCTTCGCCGACGTGTCGAACGAGCCCGCGTCGTTGTAGAAGCTCGTCGCACGAATTCCCTGCAGGTCGTACGCGAGGACGCGATAGGTGGCCGCGGGAAGCGAAAGCACGTAACCACCGTAGCTGCCCGTCACGTGCGTGGTCGCCAGCTCGCCCTCGCTGTTGTAGGCGGCGACGACCATCCCGGAGAGCGGAGCGCCCCCCTCCGTGGTCACGGTCCCTGCGATGAAGCCCGACTGCGCGAAGAGCGAGGAGCCGCCGAGCAGCGCAGCGCCGAGAAGGAGGAAGGTTCGAGAGGAAAGGCGGCTCATCAGGGTCCCGAATAGACCGACGCCCGCCGCAGCTCGGCCGAGACCAGCGCCGTCGTCTCGTCGCTTTGCGCGATCGTCCAGTTCAGCGGCCACTCCGGCGACATCGACCGGTCCGCAGGGTCGTTGAAGAATACAACCGCTCTCACGCGCCCATAATAATGGCTCAACTGGTAAAAGGCCTGTCGATACCATTCCGTCATGTTCCCTCCCGCGCCGAGGGAACCGAGCTCGCTGATCATGATCGGCTTCCTGAGCCCGACCAGCGTGGGGTAGGCCTTCCCGAGGATCTGGTGGAAGCTCCACCAGCGGGACCAGGACGCGACCGTCCCGTAGTTGAGCACGCCGACTCCGATCCAGTCGACGTACTCGTCGCCCGGGTAGTAGTACTCGAGCCACGGCATCGACACGTGCGGAGACCAGACCCAGATGACGTTGTCCGCCCCCATCTTCTGAAATACCTGGTGGACGTGGATCCATGCGGCGATGAAGTCGTCTGGGCGGTTTCCGTTCTGGGGCCCCCACGGGTAACGGTACGGGTCGTTCATCTCGTGAGCGAAACGGAGAAAGATCGGCTTGTCGTACGCCGCCGCCGCACGGGCCCAGGGAACGATGTAGAAGTCGTACTCCCCTTTGGCGACCGAACGAAGCGACGCATACTCGCGCTCCTCGAGTGGCGGCAGGTTCGTCCGGATGCTCGGATCGAAGTCGACGACCCACGGCTCCCACGTAATGAGCGGGTACGGATCCCATCCTCTCGATCGTCTCGACCATCCGGACGGGGAAGCGCTGTTCCGCCTTATCGCCCCATGCCGAATAGAACGAGACGAGCGGAAAACGGAAATCGACCTTCTCCTCGAAGCGTGTGAAGGTCTCGAAGCTGTCGGGGAACCCACCGTCGTAGAGCCCGTAGAGAATCTGCGGCGGGTTCTTCAGAGCGTCGACCGAGTCGAGGACGGGCCGCTGCGGCTCGAGATACTCGAGACGCGAGGTCTGCCGCGCGCGCTGGATGCCTCGCCCCTCGGCGTCCGAGAGCGACTGGCCGATCTTCGAGACGCGATACGTCACGGCGTCGACCGCCTTCTGAAAGAAGACCTTCAGTCCGAACTGGAACCCCAGCCCGATGAGCAGCAGCCAGCCGAGAGCGAGGAGGGCGATCTGGTAGCGGAGGCGCGGTTTCATCGCTTCGCGCCTTTCCTCTCCCGGTCGCGCCACGCCGCCCAGAGGCGGCCGCTCATGAAGGTCGCATTCATCGTCAGGAACAGCAGCATGCCGGCGGTCGCTTCGGTGCTGATCCGCACCTGCGCTTCCGGCAAACGATACATCCGAGAGTAGATGGTCCAGAGAACTGTCGCGACGCTGAGGGCGATCATGAAGGCCGGGACGCGGGCCAGCTTCCAAAACTGTGCGGTTCGCCTTTTCTTTTCGGTCGGGACATAGGGGACCGTCTTACGGATGATCGCAAGAAGGAGACCCAGCAGGTGGATGTTCCAGAGCCCGACCTTCAGCAGCGTCCCGCGCCAGTGCCACCCCCGCTCGCGCGCCGGATCGCACAGCCAGTGATTCATGGTCCGGTAGATCAGGACTCCGAAGAGCCCGACGGGAAGGGCGTGCTGGACGTACTCGGACAGGAGCATCGCCGCCGGATTCTGCCCGAGCCAGAGATAGAGGAGCGGGATCGTGAAGTAGATCAGGCTCGTCGCGCCGACGAAGTAGTAACTGCCGATCATGAAGTAGGAGATCTTCTGGTGAGCGGTGAGCCGCCGGAAGAGGCGCGGGTAATCGACGAACAGCACTTCGTGGACTCCGCGCGACCACTTGAGCTGCTGTTTCATGAAGGAACCGAGATCCGCCGGGACGAGTCCGCGCGAGAGGACCTCGGGGACGTAGACGGATTTCCAGCCTGCGGCGTGGAGGCGGATCGAAGTCACGAGAGTCTTCCGCGAGCCCGATGCCGTGCCCCCCGATCGAGAGGAGAGCCGCCCTGCGGAACGTGCAGTTCGCGCCGATCGCGACGGCGGTTCCCGTCCCGTGCATCCCCTGCATGATCGGCCCGTAGAATGCGAACGTCTGCTCGGCCGCGGCGCGCGCGACGAACGACTCGCCGGCGTTGTGATACGCCTGTGCGACCTGCACGAACCCGATGGCCGGGTCCCGGAAGAAGCCGAGGACGCGGTCGAAGAAATTCGGGAAGGGGATGTGATCGGGATCGAGCACGAGGATGAGCTCTTCGCTCGTCTTCTCGAGCGCCGCGTTGATCTTTCCCGCTTTCGCGCCGGGGACCCCGACGATCTCCAGGTGGACCGCTCCCATCGAGAGCGCCAGCTCGCGGAACCTCGGGTCGCGGGTGTCGTCGAGCAGATACGTCGTGTGCGGGTGGGAGACGTCGCGCGCAGCCGCGAGGGTGCGGACGAACATGTCGTACGGCTCGCCGGGAGACGACGTGATGAAGATCGCGACGGAGAGCTCGGGCGCCGGCTCGGGCTCGGGAGGGTGCTCGATATGGAAGGCGTTGTACCAGCCGACCATCATCCGGAAGATGCCGTACCAGGTCGCGAGCGAGAGCAGCGCGAAGAGGACCGGCTCGTTCACGTGCTCGAGGCGAAACCACCAGAGGCCGAACAGGACCACGCTCTGGATGCCGAGGAAGATGAGCGTGCCGAGGAGCCAGCGCTCCCACGGGCGGATGGCGGGCGCCCTCCGGTGGCGGAAAATCTCAGAATCGTCCGACCAGGGCTGCACGAAACTCATCCGCCTCGTAGTACACGCTTCTCATGTGCTCGTAATCGAACCGGAGTCTCGTCTCCCCGGCGATCGGCAGCTCGACGCTCGCCGCTCCGTTCCACGGCTCGTACTCCCGCTCGAAGTCGATCGCGAACGGGACCGGCGGCAGAGGATTGCTCCCGGACGCAGGCTCGAACCCGATCGCGCGATCGCGCGCGGCGCCGCCGCTGAGCTGCACGTTCCAGAAGATCCTCGAGTCCGTCCCGCTTCCTACGCTCGCGATCGCGCGGACTTCCTTCAGCCCGATCGGCGTCCAGTAGGGATCGTATACGCCCTCCCATCGGTAGGACCAGCTGCCCGGCGCGAGCGGGGTCGCGGCCCCTCGCTCGATGCGGAACCGATTCTCGTCGGTGTCGCGGTACGCCGCGGCCGCGCCGAGCGAAACGGTCACCTTCTCGCCGCGATGCACGGGAGCGAGGAAGTAGGCATCGGCGAAGATGCCTTCGTTTCCGTCGAAGAAGCGCGATGCGCCGGCGCGCGCCCTCGCCAGCCGGCCGCCTGCCGTGGCGAGGTCGTACGCGAGGAAGACGTCCGTGACGTACGGATGATCGTCCGCAGCTTCGCGGTCGAGGAGGAGCTCGCTCCGGCTCGCGACGATCGAAAGCATCGACGAGCGGAGGATCTTTCGTGACATCCGGAGCCCGCCGAGCAGCTCGTTCTCGCCGTCGGGGAACGAGAGAATGCGGATCGCGGGCGCGATCGTGAGCCGGGCAGCGGCGAGCGTGATCTCGGTCTCGACGCCGAGGAATGGCGAGCTTTCCGAGGGCTCATCGGACTGGTAGGCGCCCCCCGTCACTTTCCACCGCGTCAGCGGGTCGGAAAACAGCGACAGCTCGACCTCGGTGCGATCCAGCTGGAACGGCTGGTCGTCGCTGCGATGGAAGGCGCGGACGGCGAACCCCGGCGCGGAGGCGCGCCGGATCTCCTCCAGAGCACGCTGCGAGTCCTTCCGCGACGGATCGCGCTGCACGATCCGATCGAACTCGCGCTCCGCCGTCCGGAAATCGCCCGACCAGTACCACGTCCGCGCCAGCTCCTCGCGCGCATCGAGATCGTCGGCGTTCTCCTCGAGAGCGGACGAAAAAAGCCGCCTCGCCTCGCGGTATTCCCCCTTCCAGAGGAGCACGCGGCCTAGGCCGAGCCGCGCGTCGCGCGAGCTTCCGAAGCGCTCGATCGCCCGACGGTACGCCTGCTCGGCTTCGTCGAAGCGCTTCTGCCACGCGAGCGTCTCCGCGAGCAGCAATGCCGGAGCGGGACGGGCGGCATCGGCTTCCGCCGCACGCCGGAAGAGATCGGCGGCCGCCTCGAGCCGCCCCTCCGCGCGCGCGCGTCGCCCCTCGACGACGAGATCCTCGGCGGTCTGCGCGAAGAGTGGCAGCGCTGCCAGGAGCAGGACGAGAAGGCGCGCGGGAAAGGCGCGGATGCCGGGGCGGGAAGGGAGAGGCGTCATCATGCGGCGGTCGGCGACTGCCGGAGTGTACCTGCTCCGCCGTGAAAACCGAGGGCGGCGCGAAGGGCCGCCCTCGGTTCCGTCGCAGGCTTACTGGGTGAGATCGTACTTCCAGAGAACGGTGCCGCCCGGGCCGACGGCCCAGAGGGCAGCCGTGCCGGGGCCCATGCGGGTTCCGGGTGTCGGGGTCGCGTTCAGCAGCGGGCGGTTGACGACCGTCACGTATGTTCCGCCGGCGAATGGCTCGGCGTTCATGGGGATTCCGTCGACGGCGAGGCGCCACCTCTCGTTTCCGCTCGCGACATCGTATGCGACGAGCATGGTCGTGAGCGGCTTCGTCGGATCGATCGTCGTCGGCTGCTCGACCGCCAGCACGAGATCGTTCGAGAGGCCGAGGACGAACCCGAGGCCGGTCAGGCTCCTCTTCCACGCGCTGGTTCCCGCGGGCGTGAGGGCAAGGAGCTCCAGCTCGTAAGTTCCGTCATTGTTCGAATCGGTCGCGCGGGTGACGATTGCGGTTCCCTGCGAGGTGACGATCACGTTTTGAGGACCCATGTCCCCGCGCGCGCCGACCATGCCCGGCATCATGCCGCCGTTCCCGGTTCCCGGCGTGGTGCCTGTGCCGGGCGTGTGACCCGGCATGCCGCGTCCGCCGCCCGTCATCTGCGCGCCGGCGACTGCCGCCGCGAGCGCGAGCAGGAACATCGATATTGCGATCTTTCTCATTGGTCCTCCCAGGTGTCTTGGGTCGAGTGGTGCTCGAAGCCAAAGTACGGGAAGACCGTTGCCGACGTGAGAGGGGGCGTCACGCGGCGATGTGATACGCGACCCGGGAGCGGGCTCGGCGTCCTCGGCGGCTCGATATGGTAATATGGCTCGAGTATGGTGAAGAAAGGTGACCTTCACGCTCGACGACGTGACGGTCGAGAGGCTCGCGCGGACCGCGGAACGGCTGCGCAAGCCGAAGAGTCAGGTCGTTCGCGAGGCGATTGCGGACTATCACGACCGCGCCGGAAAGTTGAGTGAATCGGAGCGGCTGCGTCTCCTCGGCGCGCTCGACCAGGGGATCCGGACGATCCCGCCGCGCTCCGCGAAGGCCGTCGAGGCCGAGATCGAGGGGATCCGGAGCGCGAGGCGGGCCGGGGGGCGCGGTTCGAGGTGATCGTCCTCGACACGTCTGCGCTCATCGAGAGCTTCTCGGGGCGCAGGGGATCCGCGGCGGTTCTCCGGCATCTCATCGAGCAGGGAGAGAGGATCGTCCTCCCTTCGATCGTCCTCTACGAATGGCTTCGCGGACCGCGAAGAGAGGAGGAGCTCGCGCTGCAGGAGGAGCTCTTCCCCGGAGACGAGGCCGTTGCGTTCGGGCCGGCCGAGGCGCGGACCGCCGCCGTTCTTTACGGGTCGGTTCGAAGGGCGCGCGGCCGCGAGATCGACCTCGCGATCGCCGCCGTCGCGCTGGTGCGGGATTCCGCACTCTGGACGCTGAATCGTGACGACTTCGAGGACATCCCCGGATTGAGGCTCGTCTGATCGTCGCAAATCGCTCCGTTCCCGATGATCGCGGCTCGGACGCGACCGCACCATCGGCGAACGTCCTTCACCGCTGAAGACACAACCCGGGCCGATCGGGACGACCTCGACGTCAGGGTTGACACGTGTTCAAGTATTCGCTTGAATACTACGTATGTCCGTTCCCGAGTTGCTCGCCCGCATCGGCAGGGCTCTTTCCGCCCCGGCGCGGATGGCCATCCTCGAAGCGCTCGCGCAGGCGCCCCGCAGCGTCGAAGATCTCGCGGCCGCGATCGGGCAAAGCGTCGCGAACACCTCGCAGCACCTTCGCATTCTTCGGGAGGTACGGCTGGTCGACGGAGTCCGAAGCGGACTGCGGGTCACCTACAGCCTCGCCACTGATGATGTCGCCGCGTTCCTCGTCAGCCTGCGCCAACTCGGTGAGAGCCAGATTGCCGAGCTGCGTCTCGCGCGTCAGGCCATCGCCTCGAAAAGCGCGGATGTGGCGCACATCGATCGCGACACGCTGCGCCGGCGTCTGCGGGCCGGCGAGGTCGTCCTCATCGACGTTCGCCCGGCCGAGGAATTCGCGGCTGCGCACCTTCCGGGCGCGATGTCGATTCCGCTCGCGCAGCTCGAGCCGGCGATTGCATCCCTTCCGAAGAAAGTCGAGATCGTGGCGTACTGCCGCGGGCCGTACTGCATGCTCGCCGTCGAAGCCGTCAGGGCGCTCGAGCGCCTCGGCCGGAAGGCGCGGCGGCTGGAGGACGGCGTCGTGGAGTGGCGCTCGGCCGGTCTGCCGGTCGTCGCCGCTGCCACGGTCCCGGCCCGTTCTTCGAGACACGACACGAAAGGATCTCACCGCTCATGACGACCCTGTTCATCCTCAACGATCCGCCATACGGAGCGGAGCGCAGCTACAACGGTCTCCGCCTCGCGTACGCACTCGCGAAGCGCGAGGGCGAGCGCGTCCGGGTGTTCCTCATCGGCGACGGAGCCGCCTGTGCCAAGCGCGGCCAGAAAACCCCGACCGGCTACTACAACCTCGAATCGATGCTCAAGGGTCTCGTGAACCGCAACGCGGAGATCGCCGTCTGCGGATCGTGCATCGACGCGCGTGGAATCGCGGAAGGCGAGCTGGCCGAAGGCGCAACGCGCGGAAACATGGAGCAACTGGCATCGTGGACGGCAGGGGCCGACCGCGTGCTGGTGTTCTGAGTGGAGGTGGACCATGCAGGGTAAGCGGATCGTCATCATCGGCGCGGGATCTGGCGGGGCCGTCCTTGCGAATGCCTTGCGACAGAAGCTGGGCTCCAGCCACCGCATCGTCGTTGTCGAGCGGTCGGAGACGCACGCGTTTGCGCCGTCCTTCCTCTGGATGATGGTCGGCCAGCGAAAGCGCGAGGACATCACTCGCCCCGTGCGCTCGCTGCTCGCCTCCGGAGTCGAGCTCGTCATCGGTGAAGCGCGGGAGGTCGATCCCGTCGCGCGCGCCGTGCGCGTGGGGTCGGAGTCGATCGCGTACGACACCCTGGTCCTCGCCAGCGGGGCGGACCTGATCTTCAATTCCACGCCCGGGCTCGACCGCGCCGAGACATTCTTCACCGTCGAGGGCGCCGAACGTCTGTACCAGGTGCTCCGCGAGTTTCCAGGCGGCCGCGTGGCCGTGGTCGTGGCGACGACACCCTACAAGTGCCCCGGTGCCCCGGCGGAAGGAGCGATGCTGATTCACGATTTCCTCCGCCAGAATGGCGTCCGGGCGAACGTGGATCTGTACACGCCGGAGCCTCAGCCGATGCCGGTTGCCGGGCCGGAGCTCGGCGCCGCGGTCCGCGGCATGCTCGAAGAGCGGGGCGTCGGCTATCACCCCCAGCATGCGCCGGTGAGCGCGTCGCCCGGCCTCCTGACGTTCGAAGGGAGAGAGCCTGTCGCCGCGGATCTCGTCATTTCGATCCCTCGACACGTCCCTCCTGGGATCCTCCGCGCCGCAGGCGTGGCGAACGATACCGGCTGGGCCCCGGCCGATCCGCACACGCTCGCGACCCGCGACGCCTCGATCTTCGCCATCGGCGACTGCGCGTCCATCCCTCTTCCCGGATCATGGAAACCCAACACGCCGCTCATGCTGCCGAAGGCGGGAGTTTTCGCACATGCACAGGCACTCGCGCTCGCCGGCCGGATTGCGGCGGACATCAACGGCGGGACGACTCCGGAATTCTGCGGCGACGGATTCTGCATGCTCGAAGCGGGCGAGCATCTCGCGGGATTTGCATACGGAGACTTCTACGCCACACCGGCGCCCCGACTCGAGCTGCGGAATGTCGGGCGAACCTGGCATCTGTCGAAGGTACTCTTCGAGAAGTGGTGGCTTGCCGGGCCCGGGCTCCGCAGGAGCGCTTATGGTGCGGCGATGCAAGCCGGCGCGAAGCTCTACGGCATCGACCTGACACTCTGATCGCGCTGCCGCGCACTCTCGACCAAGTGCTCAGTGGCGATGCCGGTGATGGACGTCCGAGACGTGCGGGTGATCGTGCGTCAGCGGCACGTTCGTGTGCGCGTGTGAATGCGGTTCGCCCGTTTCGATGCTTGCCTCGTGCGGATGATCATGCCGCCTGACCGAGCGCCGCGCGCCGACTGCGCCGAGGGGTCTCACTCAGGTTCGCGAAGCGCGCGGAGCACCGCGCCGGCACCCTCCCCGAACCGTTCGGGGGCGAGGACGACGAACAGACCTTCCGCCTCGGCCCATGGGTTTCCGGCTGGATCGTGCAGGGTCGCTCGCGTGCGAACTTTCCTCTGGTCGACCGATGCGACGCAGGCCTCGATCCACGCCACCGATTCGAGCGGCGTGAGCGCGCGAAAGTTCGTCACCAGCTGCACGGCGACCACGGGGTGACCGTTCATCCATGCAGCCGCGCCCATCGCCTCGTCGAGGACGGCTGCGATTGCGCCGCCATGCGCGTGCCCCGGCGGCCCTTCGGCGAGGGGCCCGAACCACACCTTTCCGACGAGTGCGCGGTCGTGATCCCTCCTGAAATAGCGGATGACGATGCGCTCGGGGGCCTGCCCGCCCGAGACGAACGAGCGCGTCGCTGCGACCGCCGCAAGAGAAGGGATCGGGCTCCACCCGGGCTCCGGCTCGAGTGAAATGCCCGCTGTCTCCTCGCCATGGCTCATGAAGCGAACAGTATGCGATTCCGGTCGCGACGTCATTTCGGTTTCCGATCGGCCCGGGTCCAGGCGAATGAGGTTTCGTTTGCAGGGTACCTCGGAGGCTACATGGTGCCCACGCTGATCGGGAGCACCGGCGGCGTGATTCTCGGGGCTGCGCTGAACCACGTGCAGGAGAGCGCGAAACAGGGCGGCCTGCGGCCGCTCCGGGCTGCAAGGCGAAGTTCGATGCGGATCCGGAGAAGTACGCGATCGGAGACGGACCGGCGCAGCCGGTCCCTGCCACGCCGGACATTCAACACTCAACATTCACTCTCCGCGCGCGGTCAAACGCAAGATGAGCAACTACCTCTGATGATAGACACCGCTCGCGAACGAGACCGGCGCGTGATCGCTGTCACTTGACTCCTACTTCGGGGGGGGCAAATTCACGAAAACCGGATAGAAAGGAAAAGGCATGCGACGCTGGAAAGTAGTCGGCATCATCGTCCTTGGTGTAGTGATCTTCATCCTGACGAGTCAACCTGCAGAGAGTCTTCTGTGAAAGCCGGGATCACAGACGTGTCCGGGGCATTGCACCGGATTGGCTTGTAGCGAGGGAGGAGCGCCCGATACTGCCTGCAGGAACTCCGACAATGGATGTTGGGAATATGGGTGCACGGGCGGGTGTCCCTGAAACCAAGGAGCACCACAACAGCGGCTCTCCGGCGGCTTTGGCTGGGACGACTTGGCTCAAGTCAGTCGGTGAAGTGACCCGATCTGTCAAGGCACGACCATGCGACTTCGATCGGAGCTGATTCTCTCTCTGGCACTTCTGTCGGCCTTTCTTGCGCTGGGTGCGCCGCGGCGTGCACCCGTGAAGATAGATCTCTCGGAAGGAGCGGTCAAAGGAGTCAAAGCGTTCGGAGTCTGGCTGCAGGCTGTCGGGGATCCCACCCCCCGAGATCCTAAAGGCTACGACGTCGTGCTCGCACCACGAACGGACCCAGCGAGCTGGATTCGATTTCCCGCGGGAACATGGCAAGCCCCGCCAGAAGCGATTTACAGCCTTCTCGTCGAGGGTGCCTTCGAGGTTTCGCCCTGGCCGTCGACCCTCACTTGGGTAATCGAGCCGTTCACGGGGAAAGGGTGGGCCTTGACGCGAAGTGTGGTTGACGCTGGCCGCCTGAAATTTGCGAGTTCCTGCCGCGGCGAGTGCACCGCGTGGGTTTTGCACGAAGACAGCAATGTTCAAGTGCCGATCCCATGGTTCGCGCCCGAAATGTTGAGGCAGGCGCCGCTGCGGCATGCCAGCCAGGAGGGCATCCTCATGCCTTCCGGCCGTGTTGTCGTGGGAGTACTCGATTCGACGGGGAAAAGTTTCGTCGGACTGCAGGCGCCCGTTCAAGTCATTACGGGGCGCTCCGTTGCAGCCGTTCCAGATGCTCCGAAGAGCGGGCTCGCTTCTCTGATCCTCGAGCTGAATCGGCCGGCGATCGTCGAAAAGCGTCCCGACGATGACGTGTCGGTCGCTTTGGTCACCGCAGACGGCCGACGTGCGGCGCCGGCGCTGTTGACGAGAGGTGCCCGCAGGGTCACGGCGGTGTGGGTCGGCGTTCCAGCGGGTGCGGCACGACTCGAGGTCGCATCGTCCAGGTGGCGTTTACCACATGGAGAGCTGCGGCTTCGTTCGGCAAAGATTGAACATCTCTCACGCGATCTTCTGCCCCTTCCGAAGCTCAAGCTGAACCTGGAGATCCCCGAAGAGTTGCAGGTCGTACCCACGGAAGTGACGGTGATGGACCTGTCAGGCCGCGGAGCCCTCGTACACACCGAGCTTCCCAAGGGAACCGAACACGCCGAGTTCGATGTTCCGGCGGGGCAGCTCAAGGTATCGGCGGTCGTCGGCCCGTGGACCGTTGGCGAGCGCATCGATCTTTCGGATGGGCGGGACGGTAGTGTCGATCTGGTGATGCGGGTGATCCGGATGACGGGCCGTGTCTATTGTGGCGATGAGCCGGCGAGGGCGCGCATCTCCTTCGATACGCGGCAGGAGTGGAAGGATTCCTTGACTGTCCCGACCGACGCCGACGGGAACTTCGAAGCGCTGTTCGCAGCTCCGAACGTCTACTTCGCGGTTGTGACAGTGGACGGTCGAGAGGGTGTGTACGCGGACCCTGGCATTCTCGTCGAGAGCGATCTTTCTCACGATTTCCATTTGCCAGGAAACGAGTACCGATTCCGCGTGACGAACAAGTTCGACGGCGGCGGCATTGGGGGTGCCGAAATCCGATTGGAGAATGTTGCTGACGAGGGAATCAGGGGCGTGCAGTCCGTAATCGCAGATTCGTCGGGTCAGGCAGTCGCGCCCCCTCTTCGGCCGGGTGTAGTCACCGTGACCGCGAACGCAGAGGGCTTCGAGCCGTCACGACCGTTGGAACAGACGGTCGCCGCCACGGGCGAACGCACGATCACGATCGAGCTCGAACCCCGGGAAGGTGGAATTCTGACGCTGCTCTTGCCGGATGGGCAGCCCGCAGCCGCCGCGGAGGTCCTAATCGACGGCCCGCTCGGTACCTGGTGGGTGATGCGAACCGACGAACTGGGGCGTGTACATCTGCCGCAGAAGGCGACCGACGCGCTGATCCTCGCGCGGGCGGAGGGAGCTGCGTTCGGTGCCCGTCGATGGATGGGTGAGGACATGACCTGGACCCTGGATCCGGCCGGAGCGCCGCTGGTTGCGCGCGCCCTCGGTCCGGATGGGGAACCGTCCCCGGATACACCGGCAGTTCTCTGGCTCGATGGAATCCGTCTGGCCAGCGGCCCACTGGCATGGGTCACTTCCACGCGCGGCGGCGCGGATACAGCGGGATTATGGACGGTGTACGGCCTCCCCCCAAGGTCGGTCGAGATTCTGTTCTGGCGCGCGACGCCTCAGAATCTCGGGCTCGTTCCCAAAGGCCTCTTCGATGGTATGCGTGAGACGGTTCCATATCCCTGGCCCACGCCGGTCACTCTCCACGCTCTGCCGTAGCGGGCCCAGGTTTCAGAACGGAACTCGCACCCGCACGCCCACCCGCGCGAGGCGCGGCGGGCCGAGCGTCGGCGTGGGAGTGCGCCCGATCTCGAATGGCTCGTCGAAGAGATTCTCGACGGCGGCAAAGAGATCGAATATGCCGCCGCCCGGTATGTTGACGCTGGGTCCTCGGCCAGACGGACGACCCGAAGTCGGGATCGAACCGACGACCTCCGGAGTGCGGATCCCGCATCAGATCTGCGATTCGATCTCGGTGATCCGCTGCTCGAGCGCCTGCACGCGATCCTTCAAACCAGCGCGCACAATCGGGGAGCCGGTGGGACTCCGCGACGCCAGGGCCGCCGTCGTCAGGAGTGCTTTCATCTTTGCGACGAACCCCGCTTCGAGCGGGCGCGGAGAGCCTCCCGAAAATGCGTAGCGTCGTCAGTGCTTGTGCTCTGCGGCAGGCGGTGCGGGAGCCTTGTCGGTGCCTTTCATCATCGGGCAGCCGGACATCGAATCGGCCATCCCTTTCATCATGCCGCCCTGCATGTGCTGCGTCATGTGGCTCATCATTTTCGGATGCATGTCCGCCATCTGCTTCTGCATCATGGAGCGCTGCGCGACGAGCTCAGTGACGACGGCGGCCGTCTTATCGACCTTGGCTGAGCCTTTCGCTTTGTTCATCTCGTCGACGAGCGTTTGAAGCTTCGCGTCCATTTCTGCCATGTGCTTCTGCATCGCCTCTTGCTGCTGCATCATCGCGGCGCAATCGGGCATCATGGCGGGTTTGTCGCCATCGGCCATTTGCGCGAAGAGCGAGGGCGCAAGAAACAGTGCCAGAACCAATCCACCCATCATTCGTTTCATCGTGAACCTCCAAATCGATCTCGGATCATGGCGCGACGGGGGGTCGCGACCCGTTGTTTGCTCCTGCTCGGGGAATTCATGCCTGTGCGTGCACGAACGTTGCCATCCAGGCAAGCACTAGCCGAGTCGTTGCCAAATCAGAAAAAGGCTCAGTTCCGCATCTCGACCGTGGCCATCATCCCCTGATCCTCGTGGTCCAGGATGTGGCAGTGCTGCACCGTCTTCCCGGCGAAGCCATCGAAACGGACGCGGAACCGCGCCTGGCCGCCCGCCTTGACGAGGAATCGTCGCCAGCGTCTGCGGCGCCTCCGCAGCCGGCCTCGTGCCGCGCATCACGCCACCCATGCCACCCCATCATCTCCATGGCGCCGCGGTCATACGGAAGATTCAGCAGGCGGAAGCTCCCTAACGCACGCGGCGTCCGGCTTGCGCAGCGGCGGGAACGCCGCTGCGCCGACGGCCACCGCTGCCTACGGCCTCATGCCGCCGTTTCCGCCGTCCATCATGTTGCCCATGAGTTCGTACGTGTCGTTCGTGACGTTATCGACGACGGACGCGAGCATCATGACCATGCCCGTTGATCCATCAGCCAGGCGCAGGCGCAGTTGCAGGCCGCTGCCGTCCCCATGGCGGCTGATGACTCCTCCGAGCACATTGCCGAACGGGTGCGACGAATACGCGCGCAGCGTGAACGGAAACGATGTCGGCCCACCCAGCGGCACCTGCCCGTCGGCGTCGAGGACGTCGACGATCCCGCTGACCGGCACCGAGCCGGAGTTCGTCACCCTGACGTTGACGCGCGCCCGCGGCTGCGGCTGAAGGCCGGTGACGTAGAGCTGGTACTGGTCGTTGTCCATCATCCCGCCGCCGGAGCCGCGCATCGCCATCGAGGTCGGCATCGCCATGAATGCCGAACCGTACGAGCCCGGGCCTTCGGAGGTGTAGGCGCGGACCGTCGCTGAGACCGGGCGCGTTCCGCGCAGGACGATGTTGCCGAAAGCATGATCGATCCCGAAGTTGTTCTTCAGGACGTCGGGCAGGTACATGACCGGGCTGCTCATCATCACCTGCGCGGTCGCGGCGGGTGCATCGGTGGTGCTGTCGTCCAGATGAAACTCCATCGTGACGATCGAGCCCGCGGCGCTCTTCACCCAGAGATCCGTGTGCCAGAACGATCCGGCGGCACCGGGGCCACGGCCCGCGGTCGGGGCGAGGATCTCGGTGGACATCATGTTCGTCGGGCCGGCCCCGCTCATCTGAGCGGAGAGAGGAAGGACGATGAAGAGTGAGGTGACGAAAGCGAGAAGAAGAGCGCGCATAGCCGAATGCTCCTTGAGGCCGGTGGGAGGCCTCGATCATAACTGTATGGATATGTGGTTATTTTGCTAACCGGCTTGGCCCGGAGCATATTTCAACGTCAGGAAGAGCAACGGCGAGTTCTCGACATCCGTCGTAGAGCGTGTGCAGCAGCCCCCTCCGGAGCTCGAACCGCGAGCGCCTTCATGCTGCCGGTGACCCGGGACTCCCGGAACTGCCGCTCCCCGATGGGTTCGGAGAGCGGCAGGATCTCAGACGTGTTTCGCTAGTTCAGATCGATGCTCCAGAGCACCTTCCCGGCGTTGTCGATCGCGGAAATCGACCTCTTCATCAATACCGATCCATTCGAGTCGTTGTGCATCCCGTTTCCCGCGCTGGCGCCGTCGTGCTGAACGGTCAGCGCATAGACGCCGCCGGAGAACGGCTCGATCGCGCTCACGAAGCCGTCGAGATCCAGCTGCCACTGAATGGACCCTGAGGTTACCGAGAGAGCAATCAGACGCGAGGTGTCGTCACCGTCGGTCTCGTTCCAACCGTCCATTCCCATGTCCCCGGCGCCGCTGGCCACGAGAACGAGGGTGTCCGAAAGCTCGAGGCGCGTCATGCGGCCCTCGATCTTCGCGGTCCAGGCAATGGTGCCCGTGGGACGGATTGCCACCACCTCGACCGAAGGGTTCTGCGCAGTCGTCGTGGGCGAAGTGCGGAGCGTGTAGGCGACTCCGTCGGTGCCGAGGGTGAGCGACTGACCCATTCCACCGGCCATGTCTCCCATCATGCTGCCGCCGTTCATCCCTCGATTGATCCCGCCGTTCATTCCGCCGGAGGGGTTGCTCCCGTTCGAGGGCGAAGGACCGTGATGGCTCCCTCCACTCCCCCCCATCATCTGTGCCGCCGCGATCTGCGCGACGAGCAGGCTCGATGCAAGTGCAATCGTCATTCTGGTGCGATTCATCGTCTTTTCTCCATTCGTTCGTTGTCTCGTCGTCGAGCGGATCGCTCTGGACGTACACTCCTCTTCCCAAGGGGTGTGCCAACGGAATAGGCCTGTTTCGAACGGGTTCAGCGTCAATTCGACGCGGCGTTCCGTCGCCCGCAGAAGCAGCAGCGTCATTTCGCAGCAGCCCTCAATGACCGTGGTGACCCGACCCCGACCGCGGGGGGGGCGTGGCGCCTTGGGTGCCGCCCATGCCCTTCATTCCGCCATCACTCGGCATCATCCCGCCGCCCATTCCGGCGCCGTGGCGCTGCCACATCTCCTCGGTCATGCTGCGCGGCATCGGCATCGCTTCGGGTCGCAGGGTCGCGCTGAAGTGGCACGTCTCGCCGGCTCGGACGAGAAACGGTTCGGGCCGGAGCGGTGAGCGCACCTCGACGCTGCCCTCGAAGACCACGAGACTTGCGGCGCCGTCGCGACTCACCTCGATCCCGTAGCGCGTCCCGCGCACGGCGAGAAGCGCTCCCGGAGTCTGAACCATGCGCGGCTCTTCCCCCGTAATCTTGTCGAAGATCGCCTTCAGCCGGCCGCGCTCGAGCGACAGGAGAATCCCTGGCGTTTCACTCGCCAGCCGGACGTCGGAACCGGCGAAGACTTCGAAGCGCGCTCCGACTCGCGGCGCGCCGAGCAGGGCATAGCCGAACCAGCCGGTCCGCACGCGGTCACCGCCGCGCGCGATCGATCCGGCCGAAGCGCGCGTCTCCGCAGTCGAGGTTGCGACTGTCACCTTGCTGCGCACGCGCTCGAAGCGATAGTCGAGCGGTTCCTGACCGAGGAGCGGAAGGGCGCAGAACAAGAGGGTGAGCAGAGAAGCGGCACGTCGTTTCATATCGACTCCTACTGCGGCTCGGTCGTGATGCCGAACCGCTTGATCTTTCTGGCGAGTGTGTTTCGTTCGATACCGAGGATGAATGCGGCCTGCGTCTGGTTCCCGCCGGTCGCGCGAAGGACGCTGACGATGTGGCGGCGCTCGACGTCTTCGAGCGATGAAAGCGGGGTCGTCTCCGCCGGCACCTCCGCCATTCCGGCCACCCCCGCGCCCATCGTCGCCACGACACGCGCCGCTTCGGAAGCGTCGACGAGCGCTCCGGAATCGATCACGATCCGCCGCACGATCTGTTCGAGCTCGCGCACGTTTCCCGGCCACGCGTGCCGTTGGAGAACGTCGAGAACCGCTTGCGACGGACCGGCGATCGACTCGCGTCCCATCTCATCCTGGAGACGGCGGCGGATGTGATCGACGAGCAGGGGGATGTCGGACGAGCGATCCCGGAGCGGGGGGACCTCGATCTCATAGCCTGCCAGCCGGAAGAATAGATCCTCTCGAAGACGCCCCTCGCGAACGAGGGCACGGAGGTCGCGGTGCGTGGCCGCAATCACGCGGACGTCGACGGTAAAGGACTTTTCCGAGCCGAGCGGCGTCACGACGCCATCCTGCAGAAACCGGAGGAGCTTGACCTGGAACGACGGCGACGTGTCGCCGACTTCGTCGAAGAACACCGTCCCGTGATCGGCCCGCGCCAGCGCTCCGCGACGGTCCTGTCGTGCGTCCGTATAGGCTCCACGGACGGCGCCGAACAGCTCACTTTCGAGGAGCGTGTCGGGAATCGCCCCGCAGTTGATCGGAAGGAAGGGCCCGTCCGCGCGCGAGCCGAACGTGTGAATCGCCCTGGCCACGAGCTCTTTCCCGCTGCCGCTCTCGCCGTGGATGAGCACCGCCACGTCGAGAGGCGCCACGCGCGTGACCGCCTTGTACATGTCGATCATCGACGCATGCACGCCGACGATCATCGAGTCCGGCGCGGCGACGAGTGGAGGCTCCGCGTCTCCGCCCGGCGTGACGGCGGCGCGAACACGCTCGATCAGCTCCCGGACCTTGAACGGCTTGGCAATGTAATCGAACGCGCCGATACGCGCGGCGATCGTGGCCGTTTCGATCGTGCCTCGCGCCGTCATCAGAATCACAGGCGGCGCGTTGCGGCCGGCCGCCACGGACTGCAGCAACGCGATGCCGTCCTCGCCGGGCATGTAGATGTCGCTCACGATGACGGCGACGCGCTCGTCATGAAGAATCGCGCGAGCTTCCGCCGTGCTCGATGCACGAAAGACGCGATGGCCGGCCTTCTCGAGCGCGAGAGCGGCCGCCTCGCGGATGCCGGCATCGTCATCGACGACGAGCACGCGGGCCATCAGACTGCCTCCGCGGCTGGAGCGTCGGCGGCGGGAAAACGGACGCGGAAGATGCTTCCGCCCCCGTCGCGATCCGTGACATCCATCGAGCCTCCATGCCATCGAACGGCTTCCGAGACGAGCGCGAGGCCGAGGCCGAGCCCCTCGGTGCCAACGGCAGTCGTGCCGCGCTCGAAGCTGCCGAAGATCCGGCTGCGTTCGGCGAGCGGTACGCCCGGGCCCCGATCCATCACTTCCAGGAGCGCAACGCCACCGTCGCGCCGGATCGACAGGTGAACCGGCGAACCCTCCGGAGAATACTTCGCGGCGTTACCGACCAGGTTGTCGATGATGCGCTCGATCAGTCCGGTATCCCCCGGAACGAAGACCCCGGGTTCCTTCGACACGTCGATGGGACGTGCAATGCCGCGCGCCAGGAAGGCGGCACGTGACGACACCAGGCCGCCGAGGTCGATTGCAGCGAGTGCCTCGGCCCGGCCGCGCAAGGCGACCCGCTCGATCTCGAGGAGCCGGGCGATCATCTCCTGCAGCTTCCTCGTTTCATCGCCGAGGAGCGAGGCCACGCGTTGGCGCTCCGAAGACGTCAGATCGAATTCCGTGAGGAGTTGCGAAAGGCTGTCCATCGCGGAGAGCGGCGTTTTGAGCTCGTGCACGAGCACGCGTCGCGATTCGAGGTCCGTGGCGCGCCGTCGAACGATGGCGGCGGCAAGCGCTTCGAGGCGCTGGCCCACATCGGAATCGAGGCGCGCCGGGCGAGCTCCGAGATCTTTCTCCAGCGTAGCGACGACCGCCCGGCCATGACGCATCAGGTGCAACGCGTGACGGGCCTCTCCTGCGAGCGCCGTCGCCGCAACGACGCCGGAGAGCGCAACGACGGGAGAAAACGTGTGCACGAACACGAGTCCCGTGGCGAGGGCGACCGGAGTGAGAATCAGCATCGCCTCACCTGCGATGCGCAATCGAGCATTCGGCGTACGGGAGGCTCGCATCGCGAGCCACACCAGGATGGCCGCGAGAACGCCGGCAGTCAGCGGCGATACGTCGCGGAACTCGTCGCCCGTGAGCAACGACTCGGCGGCCGCCGCGTGGACGAGGACTCCCGGATCCGTCCGATGGCGGCGCGATCGTGGCGTCATGACACGGTCACCGAGAGCCACGGCCGTGAGTCCGACGACGACCGTCCGCCCTCGCAGCGTCGCCAGCACGCCAGGATCGCCGCGGAGTACTTCGGTGGCGGAGACGACTGGCAACGAGTGCGGAGGTGTGCGGAAGCCGGGAATCAGCGCAAGGCCCGGAGTGATCGGATCGCCCGTGGCGAGCGAGGCGAGCTCCGCGGAGAACGCCGGAAACGACGCACTTCGATCCTGCTTCGTGCTGGAGATCCACCGCAGAACACCGTCGTCGTCGAGCTCGAACGCCGCATGAGCGAGGTGGAGATCCTCTCGGAGAGCCGGCGCGGGCAGGATCCACTGGCCGCGCTCATCGAGTGTCGTCGCGGCCACGCAGCGGATGCGGCGGCAGGCGGCGGAGAGCTCGGCATCCCCTGGACGGGGATCGTTCAGCAGGATGTCGATTCCGATCCCCGAGCCGCCCGCGCTCGCAATGCGCCGCACGAGGGCCGCGAGCCGCGGGCGCGGCCACGGCCACGCTCCTTCGTGGTCGAGCGCTTCGTCGTCGATCGCGACGACCGCGACGTGGCGCGCCGCTCGCTCCGGAACCGCGCGCAGCAGGACGTCCCGCGCGAACAGCTCGACCGGAGCAAACCAGTGCAATGCCGACGCGCACGTCACGAGCACGCCGGCGACGACCGACACGATTGCCTCGGATGTCGCAGCCGACATCGACCGACGGTAGCGCTCCGGTAAACTCGGGCCGAGGAATGACATCACGCGCTCTCGTGCCTTACGTCACGCCCGGTCGCGATCGCTGCGGCGCGCTCAGGGATCGACTCGAGCGAGTCGTTCACGAGCGCCAGCCGAATCTGCTCGTACTCTCGAAACATCCTCTGGAACGCTGCTTCTCTGGCGTCAGCGGCGGCAGCCGGCCCGGCCAGCACGACGAGGGCGGCCAGCGCGGCGAGTGGGGTGGTTCTCATGAAGTGTCCTTTCTTTCTCGGGTGTCGTGCGGGGCTCCGGGGCCGGCCGCGATGCAGGCCGGCCCCGAAGCGGGAGGTTCGTTCGCGCTCCGGTCTCAGAGCATCATGACGAGCATCATCGCGATCATCAGTCCGATCCAGATCCAGGCGTGGTGGCGAAACATGGAGATCACCTCCTTCCGTCAATGGCGGTGGGTACCGCCGTCCGTGGTCGCCGCATCGTCGTGCACGAGCGCACCGCAGGCTCGCATCGACGCGTCGACGTACGGGTTTCCGATCGTCCCCTTCGGTTGCATCCAGGACTTCTTCTCCATCGCGCACCAGACGACGGTGGGGCGCTGGTCTTTCGCGGAGCTGCGGTACCGGATCGCTTGGTCCGAAACCGCGGCGAACGCTACGCGCGCCGCGCCGAGATCAGATGCCTCCTCGAGCGTCGCGGCCAGCTCTGCGAGTCTCCGCTGGCGGACGTCTCGCGCCGCCTGGCCGAGAGCTGCCGCCGCGTCCTTGACGCGGGGAAGGGAGCCCTGAATCAGCGCCTGGCGCGCCTGCTCGTAGGTGACGAAGATCGGGTCCTGCGCAGCCCTCCGCGCCGGCCTCGGCGCGGGGTTCATGGATCCGTGATCGTGCTGGGCCGCCGCGGTGAACGGCAGCGCGAGGGCGAACAGAGTGGCTGCGATGGTGATGTAGGCACGTTTCATCGTGTTTCTTCCTCTCACTGTTCTTTGATTTCTCCGCACGTCCGCATGGACGCGTCGAGATAGGGGTTGCTGATCGGGCCCTTGGGCTGAAGCCACGAGTGCTTTGCCATCGAGCAGTAGACGACCTGCGGTTTCGGGGATTCCTCCGAAGAAGCGCGGTACGCGATCATCGCGTCCGAGAGCTCGGCGAATACGTGGCGCGCCGCCTCGAGATCTCCGGCCGCGGCGAGGGCCTTCGCCTTGGATGCGACCGCATCCTGGCCCGATACCTCTGCCGCTGCGGAGAGCTCTTTCGCGCGCTTGGCGGCACGGGAAGCGTCCTCCGCCACCAGCGCCAGGCGCACGGATTCGTATTTCGAATACAGCGGCTGCGCCTCAGCGCGACCGAAATAGAGGAAGGCGCCGAGAACGACCGCGACCAGGAGCCCTGCGCCGATACTGACCACGTGCCAGGTCTTCAGAAGCGATCTCTGGTCGCGCTCGTCTGCCGGCAGGTCGCGTTTTCTCCAGAGCAGATACACGGCGGGGTAGACGAGCAGCTCCATGAGGAACGACGTGAAGAGGCCGCCGATCATCGGCGCCGCGATGCGCTTCATGACGTCGGCGCCGGCGCCGGTCGACCACATGATCGGCACGAGGCCGAAGAAGGCGCAGGCGACCGTCATGACCTTGGGGCGCACGCGCTGGACGGCGCCGTGCAGGATCGCTTCGTTCAGATCGTGCGCGGTTGCGCATCGCGCCCGTCGCCTTCGCCTCGTCGTAGGCGAGGTCGAGGTAGAGGAGCATGAAGATGCCGGTCTCGGCGTCGAGGCCGAGCAGGGCGATGAGGCCCACCCAGACGCCGATCGAGATGTGGTAGCCGAGGGCGTAGAGGAGCCAGATCGCGCCGACGGCGCGAGAACGGCACGGCCAGCAGGACGATGCACGTCTTCGCGAGCGACTTCGTGTTCGCGTAGAGGAGGGCGAAGATGAGAAGAGCGTGACCGGGAGGACGACCTTCATCTTCTCCCGCACGCGCTCCATCGCCTCGTACTGGCCGCTCCAGACGAGCAGGTAGCCCGTGGCTTCAGCTTGAGCTCGGCGTCGACGGCCGCCTTCGCGTCCGCGATGTAGCCGCCGATGTCGCGCTTCGCCGTGTCGACGTCCACGTAGACGTAGCCGGAGAGCCGGCCGTTCTCGTCGCGGATCATCGACGGGCCTTCGACCAGGCGGATGTCGGCGAGCTGGCCGAGCGGGATCTGGCGCTCCGCCCATCGTCGGAACGAGCATGCGCGCGAGCTTGTCGGGGTCGTCGCGGAGCTCGCGCGGGATAGCGGACGTTGACCGGATAGCGCTCGCGCCCCTCGATCGTCGTCGAGACGTTCTCGCCGCCGATCGCCGTCATGATGACGTCCTGGACTTCCTTGATCGTCAGGCCGTAGCGCGCGATCTCTCGCCGCTTCAGGTCGAAGTCGACGAAGTAGCCGCCCGCGACTCGCTCGCCGTAGACGCTGCGCGTTCCGGGAACCTTCTGCAGGACTCCTTCGAGCTGCCGGCCGATCTGCTCGATCTCCTTCAGGTCCGAGCCGAAGATCTTGATGCCGACCGGCGTGCGAATGCCGGTCGTCAGCATGTCGATGCGGTTCTTGATCGGCATCGTCCAGGCGTTCGTCTGCCCGGGAAGCTGAGCCTCGCGTTCATCTCGTTGACGAGCTCGTCCCACGAGATCGTCTCGGGCCAGAGCGGCCGGACGAGCGGCTTCGATGAAGTCCGGCCAGCTCGGAGTACCAGCGCGCCTTCGTCCGCCACTGCGACTCGCGGCTTGAGGACGACGACCGTCTCCATCATCGAGAAGGGCGCCGGGTCGGTGGAGGTCTCGGCGCGCCCGGCCTTTCCGAAGACGCGCTCGACTTCCGGGAAGCTCTTGAGGAGTCTGGTCCTGCCGCTGGAGCAGCGCCTGCGCCTCGGTCACCGAAATGCCGGGCAGCGTCGTCGGCATGTAGAGGATCGAGCCCTCGTTCAGCGGCGGCATGAACTCGTGCCCGAGCTTCTTGTAGACCGGGATCGTGGCGAGCACGACGAGCAGCGGCGATGCTGATCGTCATGCGCGGATGGCGCAGAACGAACTTCGCCGGCGGCCCGTAGAGCCGGAAGAGGATCCGCGAGATCGGGTGCTTCTCTTCGGGATACATCTTCCCGACGAGACAGCGTTGGTGACGCGCTCCGCGCCGCGGATGAAGAAACGCCGATGGACGGAAGAACGCCGCTTCGAACGGTCACGCGCGTGCCGTCCTCGCGCAGCTCACCCTCGCGACGGTGAACTCGAATTCTTCATCCGCGTGAAGAGAAGCCGGATGGCCGGATCGAGCGTGATGGCGAGAATCGCGGCGATCGCCATCGCGAAGTTCTTCGTGAAGGCGAGCGGCCGGAAGAGGCGGCCTTCCTGCGCTTCGAGGGCGAAGATCGGGATGAAGGAGATGGCGATGACCATGAGCGAGAAGAAGCTGGGCCGGCCGACCTCCTGGATGGCGGTGATCAGGACTTCCTTGTAGTCGCCCTTCTTCCCTTCCGCCTCCCAGATCTCGAGCTTCTTGTGCGCGTTCTCGACGACGACGACGGCGGCGTCCACGAGAGCGCCGATCGCGACGGCGATGCCGCCGAGCGACATGATGTTGGCGTTGATCCCGAAGAGCTTCATCGGGATGAAGGAGAGGATCACCGCCGCCGGAATCGTGACGATCGGGATGATCGCGCTCGGGATGTGCCAGAGGAAGATCAGGATGACCAGCGAGACGATGATCATCTCGAGGATGAGCTCGTGCTTGAGCGTCTCGATGGAGCGCTCGATGAGCTCCGAGCGGTCGTAGGTCGTGACGATCTCGACGCCTTCGGGCAGCGTCTTCTGCACCTCGGCGAGCTCGCCTTCACGCTGTCGATGACCTTCATCGCGTTCTCGCCGTGTCGCATGACGACGACGCCGGCCGCGACTTCCCCCTCGCCGTCGAGCTCCGCGACGCCGCGGCGGATCTCCGGCCCGAGCTGAACGCTCGCGACGTCTTGAGCCTGACCGGCGTGCCCCGCTCGTCGGTCTTGACGACGATCTCCTCCAGGTCTTCGACGTTCTTGACGTAGCCGCGGGCGCGGACCATGTACTCGGCCCCGCTCCATTCGACCAGCCGCCCTCCCACCTCGTTGTTCGAGGCGCGGACCGCCTCCATCGACCTTCATGAGCGGGATGCCGTAGGACGACAGGCGGTTCGGATCGACCGTGATCTGGTACTGGCGGACGAAGCCGCCGAGCGATGCGACCTCCGCGACGCCCGGCACCGACTGGAGGGCGTAGCGGATCGTCCAGTCCTGGAGCGACCGGAGATCGGCGAGCGAGTGCTTGCCGCTCTTGTCGACGAGCGCGTACTGGAACACCCAGCCGACGCCCGTCGCGTCGGGACCGAGCTCCGTCTGCACACCTTCGGGCAGCCGCGGCTGGATCTTCGAGAGGTACTCGAGCGTGCGGCTGCGCGCCCAGTAGAGATCCGTCCCCTCCTCGAAGATCACGTAGACGTACGAGAACCCGAAGTCGGAGAAGCCGCGGATCGTCTTGACCTTCGGCGCGCCGAGCAGCGACGTGATGATCGGATACGTGACCTGGTCCTCGATGATGTCGGGGCTGCGGTCCCATCGCGAGTAGATGATGACCTGCGTGTCGGAGAGGTCGGGCAGCGCGTCGAGCGCGATCTGCTTCATCGACCACATCCCGATGAAAACCAGCGCCCCGACGATCGTCAGGGTGACGAATTTGTTCGTGGCGCAGATGCGAATGAGTTTTTCGATCACGGGCACACCTCGAAACCAGAAACCAGAAACCAGAAACCAGAAGAGTGCGGCGCTCTACGGGGTGAAGGAACGCGTGCATCCGCATCGAGCCGAGGGAGAATCGAGTCTGGAAGGAGCAACGAATGGAGGATTTGAAGGACCGTACGCGGAACTACGCGCTGCGAATCATCAAGCTGTACGGTGCATTGCCTGCGCGCGGGGTGGGTCAGATTCTCGCGAACCAGATTGTCCGCAGTGGCACCTCCGTCGGTGCGCACTACCGCGAAGCGATTCGCAGCCGGTCGCCGGCCGCCGTCGAAACCAGAAACCGGAAACCAGAAACCAGAAGAGTGCGGCGCTCTACTGGGTGAAGAAACGCGTGCATCCGCATCGAGCCGAGGGAGAATCGAATCTGGAAGGAGCAACGAATGGAGGATTTGAAGGACCGTACGCGGAACTACGCGCTGCGAATCATCAAGCTGTACGGTGCATTGCCTGCGCGCGGGGTGGGTCAGGTTCTCGCGAACCAGATCGTCCGCAGTGGCACCTCCGTCGGTGCGCACTACCGCGAAGCCATTCGCAGTCGCTCGCCGGCCGAATACGCGGCGAAGCTGAACGCGGGTTTGATGGAGCTCGAAGAGACGCTCTACTGGCTCGAGCTGCTCGAGCACTCGCGCATCGTCGCTCCGCAGAAGCTCGCCTCGTTGAAAGACGAATCCGGGCAACTGACGGCGATCCTCGTCTCCCTGATCAAGAAAGCGAAGCGGTAAAGATCCAGCTACCACCCCTTCTGGTTTCTGGTTTCTGGTTTCTCGTTTGTTACTGCGAAGCGGTGAAGATCCAGCTACCGCGAACCAGACGGGTACTCCTTCTGGTTTCCGGTTTCTGGTTCCTGGTTTGTTACTGGCCATGCTGATGCCCCCCTCCTGACATTTGCGCGAGCGCCGCTTTGAGCCGTGACTCCGAGTCGATGAGGAAGTTCGCCTGCGTCGCGACCTTCTCTCCCGGCTCCACGCCGCTGCGGATCTCGATGAAGCGGTCGCTCTTCGTCCCGGTCTGAACCTCGCGAGGCTCGAATGTGCCGTCTTCCTTCACGACGAAGAGAATCGAACGCGTTCCGGTCGGGAGGACCGAGGATTCCGGTACGACCGTCACCATGCGCGCCGGCTCCTGAATGACGACTTCCGCGTACATGTCCGGCTTGAGCGATGCGTCGCGGTTATCGACCTCGACTCGAACCTTCGCGGTGCGAGTCATCGGGTCGAGGGTGGGCGTGATGAACGTGATCTTCCCCGTGAAAGTGCGCCCGGGCAGGTAGGACAAAGTCACTTGCGCCTCGGCGCCGAGACGGACGAACGCGAGCTCCGATTCGTACACATCCGCCACGACCCAGACGCGATCGAGACCGGCGATCTCGAACATGCGGCTGACCGGCGGTGATGCGCGCCCCCTCGATGGCGGTCTTCGTCAGAACGAAACCGCTCGCGGGCGACGCGATCGTGAGCGACTTGCGCGGCTGGCCGGTCTGCTCCAGCCGGCGGATGTCGCTGGCACTGATGTCCCAGAGCTGCAGCCGGCGACGCGAGGACTCGAGGAGAAGTGGCGCTTGCTTCGCCGCGCGAAGCGCCAGCAGGTACTCCTGCTGCGTGGCCAGGAGCTCCGGACTGTAAACGGAGAAGAGCGGCTGACCTCGGTGAACTTCTTTGCCTGTGTAGTCGACGTACAGCTTCTCGATGTAGCCGTCGAACTTCGTCGTGATCGTGTGGAGCCGCGTTTCGTCGACCGCCACCCGGCCGACCGTGCGGACCGTTCTTCCGATCGAGCGCGTCTCAGCCACGCCGGTTTGCACGCCGATGAGCTGCTGCCGCGAGGTCGTGAGCTTGACGTTCGAGTAGCCGTCCACATTCGACTGGGAGCCGGCAACAGCGGCGTCTCCTTCGTAGACCGGCACGAGGTCCATGCCGCAGTCGGGCGCGATTCCCGGCTTGTCCGACTTGTACGCCGGGTGCATCGGGTCGACCCAGTAGAGGACTTTCTTCTCCGCGGTTTTTCGCTGCGCGTTCGGGCCGCCGGTCGCGGAAGAGCCATCCTTGCTGCGAGCGAACAGCATCACGCCGAGGGCGATCGCGAGAATGAGGCTGAGAATCCAGGGAAGTTTGGTTTTCATCGTGATCACCTCATCGACTTCATGCTGGAAGAGCTGTTGTCAGCGCCGGATGACGGGGCGGACGATTGCGACATGCCACTGCCGGCCCCGCCGCCCATCGACGGGGCGCCCGACATCGCAGTCGGCTGGAGGCTCGCTTCATCGATCGCGACGCGCCATTTCGCGCTTTCGGCCAGGCGGCCGGCGTAGACCGCGCGGTCGCTGTAGAGCGAGTTCAGGGCGTCGAGGACGGTGATGAACGGGACCTTGCCGGCCTGGTAGCTCGCGAGTGCCGACTCGAGCGATAGATCGTCGAGCGGTAGGATCTTGTCGCGATACAACGCGGCGATCCCCAGGGCCGCGTCGAGCTGCGCGGCGCGCTCGCGGGTCCGGAGCTCCAGTTCCTGGACCACCGTGGCGTTCTCGCCCGTCCGTCCTCGGACGATCGCTTCGGCTTCGGCGAGCTGGTTCTTCTGCCGCTGCTCGGCCCACAGCGGGACGGAGATTCCGAGGCCGACCTGCCACATCGGGCCCATCTCGAACGAGCCGCGGTACATCGAGCCGGCGCTCAAGCTGAAATCGGGAAGGAAGTTCTTTCTCGCCAGGTCGACCCGCGTGCGGCCGGTCTCGATCGCCTGCCCGGTCGCGGCCACTTCGGGACTGCGCGCCGCGGCTCCCGCCGTCAGCTCCTCGAGCGCCGGAACGGATGCCTCCTCAGGAAGCCGTACGGGCGTGGGAATGCCCCGGTCCTGCGGCGCACCGACCATGCGATTCAGCTCTGCCATGCGGCTCGTGATCGTCGCCGCCTGCGAGGCTTTCAGCTCGTCGATCCGGGCGAGCTCGATCTGTGCGCGGAGCACGTCCTGCTGGACTGCGAGCCCCGCCGCGTACCGCTCGCGGACCGACTCCTCGATCTGCGCAGACGCATCGCGGCGGTCGTCGATGATCCGATCGACCGCCCGTGCGAGGACGAGGTCGTACCATGCGTTGCGGACGCGCGCTTCGAGGGTGAGAGCCGTGCGTCCGATGGCGCCGATCTCGATCTCGTGCGCCTCGCTCTCGGCGGCTTTGCGGGCCAGAGAGAGCTTCCCGGGCCAGGGGAACGGCTGGCTCAGCATGACGCCGAAGAAGCTTCCTTCGGCCTCGCCGAACGAGATTGCGCGGCCGTCGTTCTGAAACGTGGTGGAAACGAAGGGGTCGGGAAGCGTCCCCGCGGGAGCGATCCGCCGCCGGGCGGCTTCCGCCGCGGCCTGCGCAACCGCCGCTTCCGGCGCGTTCGCGAGCGCCTCGGCAACGAGCGCCTCGAGCTGAGGATCGCTCAGCGCCGCGCGCCCAGGAACCGTCTGAGTCGCCGCGGGGAATGCCAGTAACCAGAGGCAGATCGTCGCGGCGGCAACGCCCAACCGGCTCGTCGCTCCGCGCGGCCCGGCGGCGCCATACCGATGAATGGCGTTCAATGTGAGTTCCTCCTGTTCGTCGCAGCCGGCCGTGCAGACGCACGGCGGCCGTCACCCGGTCAAGCGAGGTGCGGTGCGACGATCAGATGAGGAACTGGGCGTTGAGGAGGTGGAGAGGAACGGGAGGAGAGGGAGAAGCGTGGCTCGCAGCGGGCGTCGGTCGCACCGGCGCGCTCGGGCTCAGGGATGTGGCCTCTGCGACGGCGGCGAGCGCCGGATCGGGGATGGTCGGGCCGTCCTTGACGATGGCGGATGGCGCGCTCGAGTCGTGCTCGCTCGAGAGGCACTCGTCGCCGCGATCCATCGGGCACGCGCCCGCGCAGCAGTCCATTCCCGCGACGAGAGCCGGCACCGCGGCGGCACCGCCCATCTCCATCGAGCACCCGAAAAGGCAGTGGGGGAGAAAGGTGACGAGCATCGCCAGCACCGTCAGGTGAAGCGCCATGCGGCGGTTCAGCGTCGAAGAACGCTGCAGTCGATGTCGTCGGGTCTCGTTCACGATCAGGTATACGGGCGAACAGCAGAGCAGGTTCCCTTCTTCCCATGGGGTAATGACCGCTGTCACATGGTGCTGCGAGGTGCGGCCGAAGCATGGGTCGCCGGAATCATGATGACTTGAGGACCGCCGAGAGCGCTTTCGTCACGCGCGCCAGCCGCTCGTCGGGGCTCCCCCCCATGCAGGAATCGACGCAGGATCGCATCTCGCTGCCGATCAGTGCGGCGGCCGTCTGATTGAGCGCAGCCTTCACCGCGGCGATCTGGATCAGAATCTCATCGGCGCAGCGGTGATCGATCACCATCTGCCGCACGCTCCGCAGGTGCCCTTCGGCGCGCGCAATCCGGTCCGCCAGCGCCTTCTGCGCCTCCGGCGTCAGATAGTCGGTCGCTTCCTTCCGTTTCGCCACGACTCGAACTCCTTTCACGGGCGTCATCCCCGCAGGCGGCGCTCGGCGGCGACGATGTCGCCGAGGCAACAGGCGCCTTTCGGATTTCTCACTTCGCACGCGCAATGGCCAGCCCTGACCTCGGCAGCCACCTCCGCACGGACCGCTCCTGCTGGCGCGCGCGCGATCGAGGCGGCGTCGAACCCGAAGCAGTAACAGACCGGCACGGTGTCGTTCAGGGGATGCTTCGCGTGGACGCTCACCGTGAGATCGCTCTCGGTGAAGCTCGTCGTGCCGCGTTCGCCGAAGTAGACGACGGGACACCGCTCGGTCGCACAGAATCGTGGCGATCGCGGAATCCCGCGCCGCAGCGCCTCTCCCGTCAGGAGGGCTTTGAGCGTGATCGGATCGACGCGCCTGCCGTCGACGCCGCAGTGAGGGCATCCCGGGGCGCTCCCGCCCTTTTCCTCGGCCTCCGGTGCGGAGCAGCAGCTCACGCCCTTCCCTTCCCACCCTTGGCGACCGGCCTCGTCGAAGAGCGATCGCTGGCGCGACCCGATTTCCCGCGATCTCGAATGACGGTCACCTCGTACCCCAGTTTCTCCGCGATCGCCGCCGCGATCTTCTCCGGCGTCGTCTTCCCCGGATCGTACGTCACTGTCGCGAGCTTCTCTTCGTACGACACCGTTGCGTCGACGACTCCCACCGTCTTTTTCAGGACGAGTTTCACGGCGGCGGCGCAACCGCCGCACGTCATCCCTTCGATGTGGAGCTTCGTTTCCGCAGTCGTCGCCGCAGAGGCGAACCCGGCGATCGGGAGCACCATGGCCAGAATGAGCGCGGCCGGAACAGACTTCATCGCTTTCTCCTCAGTCGAAAATCCAGCTCGACCACGTCGGGAAGGTCAGTACGACCAGCGCGATGACGGCTGCGATCCAGACGACGACCCGGTTCAAACGATGGAAGCGGTCCATGCCCGGAGCCTCACAGAGGGAGCCCGGCTTGCAATCGTTCGCGGGCCGGCGCCGGTACGTCGCGTAGAAGGCCGCGGCGATCAGGACGAGGGTCAGCACCGAAAGGGCCGGCCGCAGAGGCTCGTACTTACCGAGCGCTGCGAGGCTCGTGAGGCCGAAGAGCGCAGCCGCTACAGGGCCAACGCAGCAGAGCGAGGCGCCGATGGCCGCGCCGATCGCGCCCGCCATTCCCGCGCGGGCCACGTTGCGTTCCATCCGTTCGTTCATACCGGAAGCTATCCCCTCGGGGGGATATGGTACCCCATTCCGCGACATCGTCCGGTCCACGGTTCGTCCCGATGCGCGGAAGGAGAGTGGCTTGACTGCCGGCCAGCGAGGGAGTTCACCCCCGCAGAGCATCCCTCACTTCTTCTTCGGCGCGCCCAGCTTGACGGTCGTCGCCGTCTTCCCGTCTTTCGACATCGTGACGACGACGCGCGTGCCGGCTGCGAGATCGGAAAGGGTGGCGGTCTCTCCGTCCGCGAACTTGTACGTCGTGCCCTTCGACGTCGCGAGGGTCAGCTCCTTCCCCTCCGTCGTCTTCATGGTGAATGAGCCGTTCTCGGAAACCGCCGTGATGGTGCCCATGGACGTGTGGACTTCGCCCGCGTGCGGGAAAGCGCTCGCCGCGACGAAGAGGAGGAGGAAAGAAAAGACAAGATTTCGCATGGCTGGTTCCTTTCAGTGCGGGTGACTGGCAGCGTCATGAGCGTCTGCCGGCGCCGGTGCGGGCGCGTCACTCTCTTCTGTGAGGAACGCTTCTTCCGCCTCGATCTGTTTCCATTCCTCCGGGGACTTGGGATTCAGTGTCTCCATCGCATCGAGCTCATCCGGAGTGAGCTCCGGCAGATGGCGGATGAAGTGGACCAGCGTCCACAGCCGTAGGCCGACTCCGCGGTCCCGGCTGCCCCATCCCGGCATGCCCGTGAGCCGGATGCCGTTCTCGATGATCGCGAAGAGGGCGCCGTCGGAGAGCTCCTGCGTGTCCGGGAGCGTCATGTCGGGCGCGCGCGGGTAGAGCTTCTGACCGATCGCGGTCTGCCCTTTGCCGTCGTTGCCATGGCAGGTCGCGCAGTGGTCGGCGAAGTGCGCCACGCGCCTCGGCGAGGACGGCGGGGGTGAGCGGGACGGGGTTTTTCTCATCGGCGAGGTCGGCGGGGACCGCCCACGCGCCGCATCCGGCGCGCGCATCGATCGCCTCCGTCGCCGACGGCTCGTCGTGGACGCTGAAGCCGCGGCGCACCATGGACGCCATCAGCAGGCCGGCCACGATCACGACGACAACGATCCCCGCGAGGGCCACGAGACCCGCGCGCTTCATTCGCTCTCGTCTCCATGCCGGTGCTCAGCCTGCATCTGTTCCGGCGTCGTCGACATCTCCGGCACCGGCCAGGCAACGGTTCCCGGCGGGTGTCGGTACCAGTCGTTCTGAAGGTCCTCCGGAATGCGTTCGCGCACCTTGATGACCGTCAACATGCCGCCCATCTCGATTGGGCCGTAAGGCCCTTCGAGCCCGCAGCATCGGGACGGTGTTGCGGGGAATGCGATCGGGCGTCATGTGGCGCATCATGTCACCCATGCCCGCTCGTCGCCCATGACCATCGTTCCGGGAACCAAGCGATTCGCTTTCTCTTCGATCCCCGCGACGTCGACGCCGATGAGGTTCGGGAGGTCGTGCCCCATCTGATTCATGGTGTGGTGCGCCTTGTGGCAGTGACAGCGCCCAGTCGCCCGGATTGTCGGCGATGAACTCGATGTCGCGCGTCGTGCCGACAGGCACGTTGATCGTGTTCTCCGGCCACCATCGCCGGCTCGGGAATCGGCCCGGCGTCCGTGCCGGTGATGTAGAACCTGTGGCCGTGGATGTGGATCGGGTGCGAGTCCATGCTGACGTTTGCGAGGCGGATGCGCACGCGGTCGCCGACGACGCACCAGGAGCGGCTCGGTCGCCGGGGAAGACGCGGCTGTTGAACGTGAAGTGTTGAAGTCGAGCATCACCGTCGGGTCAGGCGTCGGGTGCCCGGTTTGATGAACCACTCGTGGAGAAAGATCGCGAAGTCGCGGTCGACTCGGCGGACATTCGGGTCCTGCGGATGGATGATGAAGAAGCCCATCATCCCCATCGCCATCTGCGCCATCTCGTCGAAGTGCGGGTGGTACATGAGCGTCCCGTTCTGCTTGAGCGTGAACTCGTACGCGAACGTCTCGCCCGGTCCGATCTGCGGCTGCGTGAGGCCGGCGACGCCGTCCATTCCGTTGGGAGGATAACGCCGTGCCAGTGGATCGACGTTCCTTCCGGGAGGCGGTTCGTGACGTAGATGCGCACGCGGTCGCCCTCGACGGCCTCGATCGTCGGGCCGGGCGTCCGGCCGTTGTAGCCCCAGCGTTGACGACGTGGCCCGGCGCGAACTCCCGCCGCACCGGCTCGGCGATCAGATGGAAGACCTTGACGCCGTTCTTCATCCGCCACGGGAGCGAGGCGCCGTTCGGGGTGATCACCGTGGTCCGGCCGGCCCGCCGGCGCGCCGGGGCGAGCGGCTTCCGCCGCGGATCCGTCGGGGGCTGCGTCTGCGCGCTCGCTCGGCCTCCGAGGAGCGCGGCGCCGAGACCGGCGAGGGTGGAAGCGAGGATTCCTCTGCGCGAGATCATCGGTGCTCTTCTCCCCTGGCCGTCGTTCTTCCACCGCGCCGGCTTGCTTCCGCCCCCAGGCGGTCTTCGGCCGACCGGGTCCCGTCGAGGGCGCCCTCGAACGCGCCGCGCGCCGCCCAGTAGTCCGCCTGCGCATCGTTGAACTCGCGCTGCGCGCGCAGCTGCCTCCCCTTCGCCTCGAGAAGCTCGTAGATCCCGACGAACATCGCGTTGTACTCGAGCTGCGTGAGGTGGAGGATCCGTTCGCGCCTCGGCAGGATTACGTCGCGGTAGTACTCGGCGCGGGCTCGGGCGGCGAGAAGACGCTCGCGCGCGGCGCGGACTTCCGATGCGGCGGCGTTCGCGTCGGCCGCGATCTCCGCCTCGAGCCGGGCGATGCGGGCCTCGGTGCGAAGGCGCGCGGCCGCGCCGCGGTTGAAGATCGGGATCGGAAGCTCGATCCCGGGACCCGTCGACTGGGTGCCCTCAGGCTCCCGCTCGCGGTGGACGTCGGCGATCCCTTCGCCGATTCCCTCGAGGCGTGACGCAGGAAGCAGCCGCCGCGCCGCCTCGAGCTCGCGCCGCGCCGCCGCGAGGTCGAGCCTCCGCTCGGCGATGACCATCTCGATCGAGTCCGGCTCTAGCTCTCCCTCGGGAAGGGGAGGGAAGGCGGCGGCGAGCCGCCACTTCGCGGATCCGTCGAGCCCGAGCCGGCGGATGAACGCCTCCCGGCGCAGGAGCACGCGCTCCTGCTCGGCCGCGAGCTCGAGCTTCGCGTCCTCCCAGCGCGCCTGTTCGCGCTCGAGGCCGAGATCCGTGATGTTTCCCGCCGCGTGCTGCCGGAGCGCCAGCTCGACGGCGAGACGCGCCGCCTCGGTCATCGTCTCGGTCAGCGCGAGGTTCGACGTCGCGGCGAGAAGAGCCCAATAGTCGTCGCGGACGTCCGCCGCAAAGCCGATCACGTCCGCCGTCACGCGTATCCGCGCCGCGTCGAACGCCGCACGTGAGGCCGCGCGCCGCCGCGGGAGCTGGATCAGGTCGAGGATCGACTGCGCGAGGCGCAGCTCGTACGGACGGTACGGGTCGCCGGGAAAGCGGATCTCGGCCTCGAAGATCGGATTCGAGATCGTGCTTCCTTCGAGCACCTCGGCGCGGGCGAGATCGAGATCCGCGAGGAGCGCGTCGACTCGCGGGCTGTTGAGCAGCGCGATCCGGACCGCGCGCTCCGCGTCGATCTCTGCGGCGAGGAGCTCGCCGACCCGCCCGTCCGCGCCGGGATCTCCGCGCAGCTCGACCGCTGCGCCGAGACGGTCGGATACGCCGGTGCGAACGTTCGCGACGCTTTCGTCGCGAGGGACGCTGACGCATCCCGCGAGAACGGCTGCGGCGAGAAGCAGCGGCATCGTCGCCTTCATGGTCAATCCTTCTTCGGCGCAGGTGCGGGGTGGCCGCGGTGATCCGTCGGTGCGGGAGCGGGCGAGGCGACCGGCGCTTCGGAGCGCTGTCCCGCGTGCCTCCCTTCGCTCGCACGCGCGGCCTTCTCGGCTTCGGCAACCGAGATCGGAACGGGAGCGTCGAGCGGATCGGGATCGAGCGTGGAAGCCGGACTCGCGGAGGCGATCGCCTCGGATGTTCGCGGAGCCGGAGCCGCGGGGCCTTCGGTCCGAGGCTCGGTTGCGTGCATCTCGTGACCCGGTGCCGGCGCGCTCGGCGCCGGCTGATGCCCGGCGCGCGCGGAAGGTTGCGCTATGGGAGCGGATCCCGGCGACTGCGGCTGCGGCGCGCCGTGCCCCGCGTGCGCCGACGCGGTTGATCCAGTCGGCTGCGATTGGCTGTGGTCCATATGGGCGGATGGAGAGGTGGCGCCGGGCTGCATCTCGGCATTCCCGGACGGCATCTGGTGGGAGTCGGCGCGGTCCGGCCCGGTTCCCGTGCCGGAGCCGTGGTGTCCTCCGCCGTTCATCGCGAGTGCGGTTCCGGTTGCGGCCTCGTGGCCGCCGTGCTCATGACCGCCGGCCACGTTCTCGCCGCGCGCGACGACTTCGCGATACGCCTCGTTGCTCCGGCTCGCCACCGAGGGTTCGGAATCGCAGCGGAGGAGAAAAGCCGACGAAAAGAGGAGGGTGAGGAAAGCGAATGTCTTCATCGCCATGTGGGACCCGCAAAGCGACTTGCAAACCGGGGACCGCCCCATGGGGCTCCATGCGCTGGAGAGCCGCGTGATCGCTTTCACTGGCCGCGACGAGGAATCTCAAATGCCTGCGCGCGGCCGCCTTGGCATATACGGTACAGGGGTATACTATATCGACCATGACGAGCCCCCCGCCTGACGCCCCTGCACACGATCATCCCCACGCCCGCTGCGAGCACCGCGGCGGCACGCTCGACGCCGCGAAGAAGAAGAAGCTCCTCGATCGCCTCGTCCGCATCGAAGGGCAGGTCCGCGGCGTCCGCCGCATGATCGAGGAGGACCGCTACTGCGTCGACGTCCTCGGCCAGGTCTCCGCGATCCGCGAGTCCCTTCGTTCCACGGCCGCGGTCCTCCTCGAAGGGCACGTCCGCTCCTGCGTGCGCGATGCCGTCGCCTCGAAGGACCTCGAGCGCACCGAGGAGATCTACGACGAGCTGATCGAGGTGTTCAACAAGTTCTCGAGGTAGGCCCGGGCGTCTCGGGCGATGCAGGGGCCGGCTGCGCCGGTCCGTTTGAGGGTGAAATGATGAATGAAGGCAAAGTTCACGATCCGGTCTGCGGCATGTGGATCGACCCCGCGAGAGCCGCGGGATCGAGCCAGTACAAGGGCGAGACGATCTATTTCTGCAATCCGGGCTGTAAGGCGAAGTTCGATGCGGATCCGGAGAAGTACATGGCCGGACAGGAAACCGCGCAGCCGGCCCCTATGGCGCACGTGCATGACGCAGTTCGAGAGTCCGGGCGCCCGCAGGGCGCCCCTACGACTCCCGACTCCCGACTCCCGACTCCCGACTCGGGTGGGACGGGCGGATGGACCTGCCCGATGCATCCGGAGATCGTGCGCGACGCGCCGGGCAGCTGCCCGATCTGCGGCATGGCGCTCGAGCCGCGCACGGTGACGCTCGAGGAGCGAGAGAACCCCGAGCTCGTCGACATGACGCGCCGCTTCTGGGTCAGCGTCGCGCTGACCGCTGCCGCTCGCTCGTCGCTCGCGATGGGCGGCATGATCCCGGGCGCTCGCGCGATCGACCGCACTGCTGGCGGGCGCCGCGGCGCCCATGGCTCGAGCTCGCTGCTCGCGACGCCGGTCGTGCTCTGGGGCGGCTGGCCGTTCTTCGAGCGCGCCTGGAGCTCGGTCGTGAACCGCAGCCTCAACATGTTCACGCTGATCGGGCTCGGCGTCGGCGGTCGCGTACGTCTACAGCGTCGTCGCGACGCTCGCGCCGGGGATCTTTCCCGCACTCGTTCCGCGACGCATGGCGGGCGCGTCGGCGTCTACTTCGAGGCCGCCGCCGTGATCGTGACCCTGGTGCTGCTCGGCCAGGTGCTCGAGCTGCGCGCGCGCAGCCGCACCGGCGCGGCGATCCGCGCGCTGCTCGGCCTCGCGCCGAAGACCGCGCGGCGCGATCGAGGCCGACGGCAGCGAGGACGACGTGCCGCTCGAGAGGTGCAGCCCGGCGACGCCTGCGCGTGCGCCCCGGCGAGAAGGTCCCGGTCGACGGCGTCGTCGCTCGAAGGGACGAGCAGCGTCGACGAGTCGATGGTCACGGGCGAGCCGATCCCGGTCGAGAAGACGCGGGCGACCGCGTGATCGGCGCGACGGTCAACGGCACCGGCACGCTTCGTCATGCGCGCCGAGCGGGTCGGCGCGCGAGACGCTGCTCGCGCAGATCGTGCGATGGTCGCCGAGGCGCAGCGGAGCCGCGCGCCGATCCAGAGGCTCGCCGACGGGTCTCCGGCTGGTTCGTCCCGACCGTCATCGCCGATCGCCGCTCATCACGTTCGTCGTCTGGGCGCTCGTCGGCCCCGAGCCGCGCCTGGCGTACGCGCTGTCAACGCGGTCGCGGTGCTCATCATCGCCTGCCCCTGCGCGCTCGGGCTCGCGACGCCGATGTCGATCATGGTCGCGACGGGCAAGGGCGCGACCGGCGGGCGTGCTGTTCCGAAACGCCGAGGCGATCGAGGTGCTGCGGAAGGTCGACACGCTGGTCGTCGACAAGACCGGCACGCTCACGGACGGCAAGCCGGAGCTGGTCTCGGTCGACCGCGACCGGAGCCGTCGAGGAGCGCGAGCTGCTCGGCCTCGCCGCGAGCCTCGAGCGCGCGAGCGAGCACCCGCTCGCGGCGGCGATCGTCGGCAGGCGCGGAGGCGCGCGCGATCGAGCTTTCGGAGACCGACGCACTTCGAGTCGGTCACCGGGAAAGGCGTCGTCGGGGAGGTCGGCGGCCGCCGCGTCGCGCTCGGCAACGCGGCGCTGCTTCGAGGAGCTCCGGCATCGACGCGGGCGATCTCGCCGCGCGGGCCGAGGAGCTGCGGCGCGACGGGCAGACCGTGATGTTCGTCGCGGTCGACGGGAAGCCCGCGGGCCTCCTCGGCGTCGCCGACCCGATCAAGGAGACGACGCCGAGGCGATGAAGGCGCTGCGCGAGGAGGGGATCGACATCGTGATGCTCACCGGCGACAGCCGGACGACGGCGAGGCGGTCGCGAAGAAGCTCGGCATCGACGAGGTCGACGCCGAGGTGCTGCCCGGATCAGAAGGCCGAGGTCGTGAAGCAGCTGCAGGCGCAGGGGCGCGTCGTCGCGATGGCCGGCGACGGCATCAACGACGCGCCGGCGCTCGCGCAGGCGCAGGTCGGCATCGCCATGGGAACCGGCACCGACGTCGCGATGGAGAGCGCCGGCGTGACGCTCGTCAAGGGCGACCTGCGCGGCATCGTCCGCGCGCGGCGGCTGAGCCGCGCGACGATGCGGAACATCCGGCAGAACCTCTTCTTCGCGTTCGTCTACAACGCGCTCGGCGTCCCGATCGCCGCGGGCGTGCTCTACCCGTTCTTCGGGCTGCTGCTCAGCCCGATGATCGCCGCTGCCGCGATGAGCTTCAGCTCGGTGTCGGTCATCGCGAACGCGCTGCGGTTGAGGGGCTTGAAGTTGTAGCTTCCTACGGCGTCCGCTGCGGGAGCCCTGTCTCCGTCGGGTACCCCGCCATGCGCCAGGCGTCGAGGCCGCCCTTGAGCGCCACCGCGTTGGTGAGTCCTCCCCGCTGCGCGATGAGCGCCGCACGGGCGCTCGTCTCTTCGGCGGGTCACGTACAGTAGAAGATCAATTTCCGGTCGCGCGGGAACCAGGGGAGCTCCCCCTGCACGTAGGCGAGCGGGATCTGGAGAGCCCCCGGCACGTGGCCGGCCGCGTAGCTCTGCGGATCGCGCACGTCGATCACGGCCGCCCCGCCGGCGTCGACGAGCTGCTTCGCCTCGGCGGCATCGATCCGGTCGGCGGCCGCGATTTCCGCCTCCGTGAATTCAGGCGGTGGAGGAGGGGCGGGGGACGCCTGCGACTGCGCCGCCGGAGCGCTCGGCGCGGGAGCCGCGGCCACGGGAGCGGCGCCGCTCTCCTTCCCCGCCTGGTACGCGAACCAGACGGCGGCGACGATCGCGAGGCCCGCGACGATGCCGAGAAAGAATCCGGCGCCCTGCGAGATGCGGCGTCGTCCGGGAGGAGGTGGGGTGGGTTGAGCTGTCGTCTTCTTCGCCATGTTCGATCGGACCTCGCTGAGTGCTGCGGGAGGCGGATTGTACCGAATCGCACGCTCCGACAGCAGCAGGACTCGGCTTGCGGCTTCCACCCTTCCTCGGAATTCCGAATCCGACCAATGGTTCCCTTTTGGCGTATTCCGCCCGCCTGAAAACGTCCGCGGACCGGCGCATAATCGAGGCCGGGCGGGCACCACCGCCGGGAGAGACCATGAAGGACCTTGATTTCGCGACGCTGACCCTGCAGGACGCCCTCGACTTCGCCATTCTCGTCGAGGAGGAAGCCGCCGAGCGCTACGGCGACCTGGCCGAGCAGATGGAGGCGCACAACACCCCGGCCGCGGCGGAGTTTTTTCGCTTCATGATCCTCAACGAGGCGAAACACGGGCACGAGCTCACCTCGCGGCGCCGCGATCTGTTCGGGAAGGCCCCCTCGAAGATCGACCGATCGATGCTCTGGGACGTCGAAGCGCCCGACTTCGAGGATGTGCGCGCGTTCATGCCGGCGCGAGCGGCCCTCGATGTCGCTCTGCACGCCGAGGAGAAGGCGTATCGCTTCTTCGTTTCGATCACGGCCCACGTGACGGATCCCGACGTCCGCGCTCTCTTCGCGGAGCTCACCGAGGAGGAGCTGCTGCACCGGGAGCTCGTGCAGCGCGAAATCGACAAGCTTCCGCCGGACGCGTCGCTCGAGGCCGACGACTTCGCCGACGAGCCGATGCCGCAGTAGCGGGGCGTCCTCGCGCGTCAGGCAGGGATCAGCGCCGCGCGAGCGCGAGGGCGACCGCGAGCGGCGCGAGGAGGGCGAAGGCGGCCATTCCGTAGAGGACCGGCCCGCCGAGGGGGAGGGCGAACTGCGGGACCGCGGCGAGCGCGCCGAGGACCCGGGGGGCGCCGACGAGCGCGAGCGCGCCCACGGCGGCGGCCAGGAGCGAGGCAGCCTGGATCAGGCTCACGGCCCGCGACGAGCGGCGCGCCGATTCTCTCCGCGCGCGAAGCTGCATGCGGAACCAGACGGCTCCGACTGCGGGCGGCCTCGCGCCGGAGATCCCTTCGCGGCGGTCCGCGCCGAACAGCCCGGCGACCTCGAGCAGCTCCGCGCATTCGGGACAGCCGATCGCGTGATCGCGAACGTCCTCGTCGACGCGGCCGAGCCGCATCGCGCGGAGGATCCGATCTTCGAAGGGACAGAGGGTCGCGCTCATCGCCCGTCTCCCCCGGCGGCGCTGTTGCGGAGCATCTTCGCCAGCTTCCGCCGCGCGCGCAGCAGGATCGTCCGAACGCTCGGCTCGCGCACCCCGCAGATCTTCGCGATCTCGGCGTGTGACTCTCCCTCGGCGTACGCCAGCCACAACATTTCCCGCTGCCGCGGCTCGAGCGTCGCCATCGCCCGCGCGAGGTCCATCCGCCGGTCGGCGCGCTCCCCGGAGTTGGTCGTCCCGATCTGCGCGCCGCTCACGTCGTCGAGAGTGACGTGGAGGATCCCGCGCCCCCGCCGCGCGTGGTCGCGCAGCAGGTTCGTCGCGATGTGGAAGAGCGCGTTCCGCCGGTGCGAGTCGCTCTCGTACGTGGAGCCCGAGCGGCAGAAGCGGTAGTACGTTTCCTGAAGGATGTCGTCGGCGAGCTGGGGATCGCGGCTCATGCGCGACAGATAGATCCAGAGTGGCCGCGCCGTCAGCTCGTAGAGCTCGCGAAACGTCTCCTCGTCCATCGCAATCACGCCGGCCGCGCTCTCCTCGAGAGTGCGGCCGGCTGTCTCGCGCGTGAGCATCGACGTGAACATCGCTCCGATCATCCTACGCGATCACTCCGCTCCCCGCCCGATCTCGTGCGGGCGGGGCCAGAGGCCCATCCGCCGCGACAGCAGGTACGAGACGGCGCCCGAGATCGCGAACCCGGCTCCGACGCAGAGCGCCACGGTGCCGAGGGCGAACAGAGACGTGCTTGCGTCCTTCTCGAAGCGGCTGCTCACGAGAAGAAGCCCGAGCGCGCCCGCGGCCACGACGATGCCGATCTGGATCGACCAGAACATCCGCGCGATCGGAGCGGCGACCGCTCCAGGCTCCGACTCGATGGGAATCGGCGCGGACTCCAGGAAGCGGCGTCCTGCCGGGGACTGCACGTACGCGATGAGGTCCTCGTTCGCGGTGAACCGGTCGAGAAGCTTCCCGTGCACCTCGCTCTGCGTCCGCGAGAGCCGGCTCCAGCGGCGCTCCTGGACGATCGTCCGGATGAGCCAGACGCCGGTCAGGATGAAGAGCAGCAGGACGCTGAAGATCATGGTGCCTTCCAGGAACTTGTCGAGGGCGCGCGAGCCGCGGTCGAGCCGGTCCGGAAGATGGACGCTGTCCAGGTAGAGGCGCGGATTCGTGGCCAGCTCCGGATGCCGCGCAACGAGCGCGGCGAGCTCGGGATGGCGACCCACGAACGTCGGGTCGGAGAGCAGCGTCGGGTCGAGCTGGAGGATCGCGCCGACTTCCGGAGGATGAACGCGGAGGAGCGCTTCGAGCTGGTCGGCTACGACCGGATCCGCGACAGCGGACTCGGAGGCGGTCGTTCCCGGCACCGCCTCGGCGGCGCCGGGAACGGTTTCGCTCGTCGTCGCCGGAGCGGCGGCCTGAGCGAATCCCGGGGCGGCGGCCAGCGCGAGGAGCAGGAGGGTGAGGAGTGACACGGTCCGAAATCGCATTCGAATCTCCCTTTTCCACGTTGATACGCAGCCGTGGGGGAAAAGTGAACGGGAAAGACGGGATCAGACCTGTTGCCGACTCCGGGTCGAGATGGGGTTGTTGCTCAACCCGACGTCGTCATCCTGAGGACGTCGCGGCGGTTCCTCGCCGCGAAAAAAAGCCCCGCCTGGATGGCGGGGCTCCGTCGGTTCCGCTGGAGGTCGGGCTACTCGATTCGGTCGACCGCCCCGGGTGCGCCCGGAACGTCGTCGATGGCCACCGGTGCCCAGAAAACGTGGGTGAAGATCCGCTCGACGTCTCCGTTGGCGCTCGTGCCGATGACGAGCTCGAACAGGTCGGGACGTCCCTTGCCGTCGAACTGGATCGGCGTTCCCCACTGACCCGCGTCCGCGAGGATCTCGCCCATGCTCGGCGCGCGCATCATGCTCGCGGCCATGCCGTCGAAGGGAAGCGAGGCGGCGTCGAGATGGCTGTACATCGTGTCGAGCTGGTCGTAATCATGCGCGTTCGGGTGCTGGTTGGTCTCCGGGTTGCTCGTGTAGTCCATGCAGGTGCCGAGGTTCGGGTTGTCGAAGTTCTCGTCCTGATGGGCCAGACCGAAGTCGTGTCCGATTTCCTGACACGTCACCATCGCGTGCCATGCCGGCGTGTTGTACGTCGCGGTATCGAAATACGTATCGTTCAGCTTCGTGTACGCCTTCGTGATATGGTCGCCGCTGGCCCAGATGCCCGCGACCCCCAGCCATCCCGTCCGGCCGTACCGCGCGTTGCACACTTCGATCTCCCCAGTGTCCGGATTGCACCGCTTCGCGCTGGTGCTCCCCGCAATCACGCCCACGGCGAGGACCGAAGACGCGTTCCAATCCGAGGCCGCGGTCTGGAGATAGGAGTCCCATCTCGAGTCGACGTTGTCGCCGAGATTGAGCGCGACCGGGTTGCTCGGGCGCGACCAGTGATAGTTCCCCCAGGAGTGGCTCGCGAGGGCCGAGAAGGCGACGAGAGAGAAAAGAACGAAAACGACCGTGTTGCGGCGAACAGAGCTCATAGTCAATTTGACTCCCACGAAAACAGCGGGTTGAACATGACCGGAGGAGGCTCCGGCGGACGCCACCGGGTTACCGCTCAGTCACAGCGTGGTGTGCGAACGGTCACAAGTTGTTGTGTTGTCCGGATAGTACGGGAGCCCGGGCGCCGCCGCAATGGTTTTCACGGATTCGGGCAGCTGAGGCCGCCAGGAGTGGCCTCCCGGGCCCGGGTTCCAGCCCGGCCCGTGGTGGCCCGCCGCGTGACATACTGGAGCAGGCTGGCCGAGGGGGTGCGATGTCGCGCGTCTCCGCTGCGTCATCGACCGGATCCGCTGCCTGCGAGCGGCTGCTCGAGACACTCGAGGCCGAAACCGCCGCGATATTCGGCAACCGCGATCGCATCGAAGCAGCTTGTGCGGGGCTCGCCGCGGACGTGGAATGCTTCGCGGAGCCCGCGCTCGCCGCGCGTCTGCCTCTGCTCGGGCGAGCGATCGCCGGCCGCGTCGCGACCGCCGACGCGTCGATCGTCGACCTCCTTTGCCGGATCGCGGGCGGGCTGTCCGACCCCTGGCCGGTGCTCGAGTCCCTGCTCGATTCGCAGGACGCGCGCGTCGTCGCGGCCGCGCTCGGCACGCTCGCCGCAGCTGCAGCCGAGCGTCCTCATCTCGTCGATGAGCGCGCAGTCGACGCCCTCGCGGCGCGCGCCGACAGCGGCACCGGGCCGTTCGCGGAGCGCGCGATCCTCGACTCCGTGGCTGCGCTCCTCCGCGCGCCGCCGTCGTGCGAGGATCGCCGGCTCGAGACCCTCGTCACGAGCGCGCCGAGTCCCCGCGTGAGCCGGCTCGCCGCGCGCCTTCTCGACCTCGGAGGATCGCTTCCCCCGCCCGAGAGGGTCCGGCGCATCCTCGGAGACGAGGCGGCGACATGGCTCGCCCCCTATCTCGCGTGGACGCGGGCCACGCATCTCGATGTGCTCGCGCTCGCGACCGGCGCGCGGACGGAGGCGCTCGAGTCGCTCCGCAGCGCGGAGAAGATCTGCGGGGCGAGGCTTCTGCGCTCACTCATCGGAGAGATCGGCTGGGCGCATCTGAACTTCGGGCTCGACGTACGCCGCGTCGTCGGGACGAGCATCGCCGGATCATTCCCGCTGCTCATGGATGCATCGGAAGCCGTCTTGCTCGACGCCTGTCCCGGCTCGCGCCGCGTCTTCGAACGATTCCTCGTCGTCGCGCGCGGCGGAGTCGCGCCCGGATCTTCCTCGTCGCAGCAGGCTCCCATCGCGCGATTCCGCGAATACAACCTCGCGCATGCGGATCTCCTCGCCGGCTTTCTGGACGTCGGGCCGCTGACCGTCGGGAAGGTTCGGAGCGTCCTCGAGCAGATGGATCGCGTCGTCGAGGATTTTCAGATCCTCTTTGCGTCGCACACGGACGAGTGCCCGACGCTCGCGGGCGTCTACGGAAACCTGAAGGCGTCGATCGATCGCGCTCTCGCCGCCGAATCGCCGGAGACGGGAAAACCGGTGTCGGCCGAGCTGACCAGGCTCGTCGACATGTTCGAGGATCCCCACTCGCTCGGCTCCGTCCGCACGCTGCACGGGCTGAAGCGCTATCTCCACCAGCGGGGATTGAAGCTCGGGATGCGCCTCGCGGAATCGGGGGGAAGCGCGAACCGGACGATCACCCTGGCGCTCGCGAATCGCGAACGGGTGCTGCGAACCTCGCACGTGGTGGAGTACGCGGATTTCGAGGCGGAGCGGGGCGAGGGCGACACCACGCCGTACGCCGTTCGTCTCCTCGTCGAGGAGTTCGGGCGCCAGCTCGCGCACGCGCAGCAGCCGCTCCCGAAAGTCAAAGTCTTCTGTTACGGCAATGAAGTGCACTACTTCATCGCCTACCGGAACCACCCAGCCTTCGTGCGGATCGACTTCTCCCCGCCGGCCCGCGGCGGCATGATCGACCTCGCGTACTTCGGAGTGAGCAAGTACGAGCTCGCGGCGCACCCGAATCCATCGCTCACGGCGCTCGAGCGCTTCTTCCGCCGCCTCGATTTCGATATCCAGATCGAGAACACGCGCGTTCAGGCGCGCTACGACAAGGAGCGCGCATTCGATCTCGCCGATCTTTGCGGGAAGGCCGCGATCCTCTTCCGGCTCGCTCCCTGCCTCATGGAGCTCGACTGGCTGATCGGCGATCTCGCGCTGCCGCCGACCGCGCGCGACGAGGTCGCGGCCGCGTGGGCCGACTTCTTCGCTTCGTGGGGGATCCTCCCCCATCCGCAGTTCCTCACCCGCGATCGCCGCGGCATTCTCCTGGGCGTCGAGTCCGGGGCGACGGGCGAATGCGAGCTGCGGTGGACCGGCTCCGAGCCGTATCGCGACCGATTTTCGGGCGGAGACCCCGAGATCTTCTGGCGCCACCTGCGATCCGCGGTCGAGAGTCGAAAGCTCGAACGCATCCTCCCCCTCGAAGGCGACAGCGCGCTCACGCAGCTCTCGTTCGAGCAGCGCGTCCTCGCTCCGCTCCGCGGCGCCCGCGCGCGAGGCGAGATCGCGGCCGTGGGAGGCGATTACGCGCCCGCTCCTCCGGAGCTCTTCGAGCAGCGGCATCCCGCCGCGTGCATCGCCGACGTCCTGATGGGCGGGGAGGAGACCGTCGTGCCGTCGGCGCGGGTGGCCGATCTCGTCGCGATGCTGGCGCGCGGCCTCCGCTTCAGGACGGTCGGCGCCATCAACGGCTACGACGTCCAGCGCGCATCGCTCAGCCTGACCGGAGGCGCTCTCGGGTTGTACGCGCTGCGCGATGCGAGCGGGATCGTCCGGCTCGCGCTCTGGGCGCACGGCGATTCGCTGTTCGCCCGGCGCGACGATCCGGCCGCCCCATGGAGGGCGAACGGGTCGGTCGACGTCGAAGGGCTCGAGAGGCTGCTCCGTCGCGCGAACTATCCGGCGCTGCTCATCGCGGCGGGCGAGAGTCCCTCCGCGACCCTCGCGCGGATCGAGGCGTCGTTCCGGAGCGAGAATCCCCATGCTTCGTCTCCACCGCTCCCCGCCGAACGCGTCGTCGACGGCGTCGCCGCCTCTCCCGGTCGCGCCGTCGGCCTCGCCCGGCTCGGCCTCGAGAACCGGAGGCCCGCCGATGTCGCGGGGTCCCTCGTGATCTGCCCGTCGCTGACGCCGCAGGACGGCATTTTTCTCTCGGCTTCCGCCGGCGTCGTCTCGACGGGCGGCGGCGCGCTCAGTCACGCCGGCCTCCTCGCGCTGCAGTACGGAAAGCCGGCGCTCCTCGTGAGCGGAACGTGGGAACGCTCGGGCGGGATGCTCTCCGCGCTCGCGTACCGGTTCGTCCGCTACGACGAGCGGCGTCGCCGGGCCGGGCCCTGGCTCGTCACCGAGCGTCACCATCTGCGCGAGCGCGACGAGAAGCTGCGCGAGGGCGATCTGGTGGTTCTCGACGCGGACGAGGGCCTGATGCGGATCCTCGGGCAGGAGCCGGCCGCGCTCGCTCTCCACGAGTCGCTCCGCGAGCTCGCCGTCGCGAGCCGCCGCCTCGGCGGCGCCGTCTCGGATCCCACGATCCTCGTCGAGCGCGGGCGGCGCCTTCGCGCGCGACACCAGCTCGAAAAGGTGATCGCGCGCCTCGTCGACCCGATCCTCGCCCGTCACGCGGTGACCGAGCTCCTGATCGGAAACGCGGCCGCGGAGGACGGCATGCCCGCTGCGGAGAGAGGAACGCTTCTCGCGTTGCTCGCGAAGAACCGGGCGGCCGGCGCCGCCGCGCAGGATGCGGCGCGCATCGTGATCGAAACGACCCGGCGCCGCCTCGCCGCCGCGGTCGACGAGGCCGTTCGCTTCATTCCCGCCTCCCGCTCCGCGTGGGAGGTCCTGGCGCTCCGGCTCGACGTCCGTCGCCTCGCCGGCGTGCTCGGGGCGACGAACGACATGATCGCGGCGAGCGGGCTCGGGATCGACAGGCTCGATGCGTCCTTCGATGCGGATATCGAATCGATCGCGGCCCGGCGCGTGGCCGAGCTCCGCGAGCAGCTGGTCGACAGCGCGACGTGCGCCGTCTCTTCCCTCGATCCCCGGCTGCGCCACCGGCTCGAGGAGCTCGATCGAGTCGATCGCGTGAGCGGCACGGGACCGGACGGTCGCGCGGCGGCCGACCGTCTTCGCGCGTCGATCGCGGACCAGGATCGCATCCTGCTGCGGCGGATCGCCGGGAGCCGGATCCTCGATGCGAGCGCGGGAGGGATCGAACTTCGGCCGCTGGTGGGAAGCAAGGCCGCGAACCTCGCTCAGGCGGCGCGTCTCGGCGAGGGGGACCTCGTGCCGCCGTGGTTCGTCGTCACCGATTGCGCCTTCCGGGAAGCATTCGAGGCCCCCGTGATCGATCCGGCCAACCCGTCGCTCCGTCAGCAGTCGGTTCGCGAAGCGGTCGAGGCGGCGCTCGAAAAACCCGATCTCACGATCGCGCAGAAAGCGTCGCGGATCCGGGAGGCGTGGGAGGCGGCGCAATTGCCGGAGGCCCTGGTCGATGACGTGAAGGTCGCGTACCGGCGCCTCGGTGGCGGCGTCCAGCCCCTCGAAGAGCCCTTCGTCGCGGTCCGTTCTTCCGCGACGGAAGAGGATCTGGAGGTCGCGAACCGTGCTGGGGAGTTCGACACGTTCCTGTTCGTCCGCGGCGAGACTGCCCTCATCACGCATCTGAAACGCGCGTGGGCGGGTCTGTGGACCGAGCGCGCACTCCACAGCCGCGCCATCCTGGGGCTCGGCGGCGAGGTCGGCGGCGGAATCCTCGTGCAGAAGATGATCTCGTCGCGCGCCTCGGGCGTCCTACACACGGTGAACGTCGCCGGGCGCCGCTTGCGCGAGATGGTCGTCAACGCCGGACTCGGGCTGGGGGAGGGGATCGTCTCCGGCACGGTCGCCTCCGACACGATCGTGGTGTCGAAGGAAAGCGGTCCCGGAGAGGAGCTCCACTTCCGGTATCTGACCGCGGACAAGCGGCAGCGCGTCGTGTTCAACAGCCGCCTCGGATCCGGGACTGCGCTCGTCGAGACGCTCCATCACCAGAGGCTCCGTCCCGCGCTCGAGTACGTCGAGCTCCTCGAGCTGGTGCGCGCGGCGGCCCGGCTCGAGGCAGCGTACGGGTATCCGCTGGACATCGAATTCGCCGTCGAAGGGACGGCGCTTTATCTGCTGCAGGTCAGGCCGATTCCGACGCCGTTCGCCGTTTGGCGCGACACGCTCGAGCGGTGGCCGCTCGCCGCGCTGGAGGCGACGGACGTCGGAACGGAGGCGAGGGTCACCGCCGCCGAGGAGGTCGAATGATTCGAAGAGAGGAAGCGCTCGAGTTTCATGAAGGGGAACGGCCGGGGAAGATCGAGGTGCGCGCGGTCAAGCCGTGCCTGACGGCGCGGGAGATGCGCCTCGCGTATCTCCCGGGCGCGGCGTGGGCGTGCGAGGCGATCGCGGCGGATCCTGATGCGGCGTTCCGCTACACGTCCCGCGGAAATCTCATCGGGATCATCACGAACGGCTCGGCCGTGCCGGGCCTCGGGAACGTCGGCCCGCTCGCGGCGAAGCCCATGCAGGAAGGGCTCGCGCTCCTCTTCAAGCGTCTCGCGGACATCGACGCGTTCGATCTCGAGGTCGACACGGACGACATCGACGCATTCGTCGATACGGTCAGGCGGCTGGAGCCGACCTTCGGCGGCATCGTGCTCAAGGACATCCGGGCGCCCGAGGGGCTGCGCATCTACGACCGGTTGTGCGCGTCGATGCGCATTCCGGTGTTCCACGAAAACATGCAGAGCTCGCCCGTGGTGGTCGCCGCCGCGCTCTCGAACGCGCTCGATCTCGTCGACAAGAAGGTCGGCGCCGTGCGCGTGGTCGTCTGTGGCGCCGGCTCCGTCGGAATCGGCTGCCTCCGGCTGCTCCGGCGCCTCGGCGTTCCACGGGAGAACCTCGAGGTCTACGACGCCAGGGGTCCGCTCAGCGCCGATCGTGACGACCTGACGGACGATCAGCGGGCGTTCGCGCGGAGCGGCGCGCCGCCGACGCTCGCCGGAGCGCTCGAAGGAGCTGATGTGTTCATCGGCGCCTCGGCCGGCGCCGTCCTGACGCAGGAGATGATCCGGTCGATGGCGCGCTTTCCGATCGTCTTCGCGCTCGCGACTCCGACGCCGGAGATGGACTACGAGTCGGCGCGGGCGAGCCGCCGCGACATCATCGTCGCGACGAGCCTGACGCTCCATCCCAACGCGATCGTCGATCACCTCAGCTTTCCGTTCATCATGCGCGGAGCGCTCGACGCGCACGCGACGAGGATCACCGAGGAGATGCTGATGGCCGCCGCCGGCGCGCTCGCCGACCTGGGGCGCGAGGAGGTCGTCGACGAAGTGAGCCGCGCGTACGGGTACGAGCATTTCAGCTTCGGGCCCGAGTACCTTCTGCCGAAGCCGATCGACCCGCGAATTCTCGTGCGTGAATCGAGCGCGGTTGCGCGGATGGCGATGGAACAGGGCGTCGCCCGTCAGGCACTCGACGTAGAGGCGTACCAGGAGAGCCTCATCGTCCGCATGGGCACCGGACGAGAGATGATGCGCCGCCTGATCGTGAAGGCGCGGCGCGAGCATCCGCGCGTGGTGTTCCCCGAAGGGACGCACGAGACGATCCTGCGTGCGGCGAGCATCCTCGCGGACGAGGGAATCGCCCGTCCGGTCCTGCTCGGGAGTGAGGCCGCGATCCGAAGCGCGTTCGAGACGTTCGGCGTCGAAGCGGCCGGAGTCACGATCGTCGACCCCGATCGCAGCACGCGCCGCGACGCCTACGTCGAGCAGTACCTGCAGATGCGCCGCCGCCACGGCATGATGCAGGCCACGGCCGCCGCGCGCATGCGACAGCCCGATTACTTCGGCGCGATGATGCTCACAGCGGCGACGCGGACATGATCGTCTCCGGCTACGCCGCCCATTACGCCGACTCGCTGCGGATGATCCTGCGACGTGATCGGGACCGCTCCCGGCGTGCGCCGGATCTCGACGCATTACATGGTGCTCCGCCGGCGCGACGTCTACTTTCTCGCCGATTGCGGCGTGAACATCGACCCGACGGCCGAGGATCTCGCGGAGATCGCGCTTCTCACGGCCGGCTGCGCGCGCAGGCTCGGGGTCGAGCCGCGCGTGGCGATGCTGTCGTTCTCGAACTTCGGCAGCGTCGATCACCCCTTCACGCGCAAGGTGCGGCGGGCGACCGAGCTCGTCAAGCAGCGCGCGCCCGAGCTGGCTGTCGACGGAGAGATGCAGCTGGAGACCGCTCTCGGCGGGCGAGGTCCGCAGCGAGTACTTCCCGTTCTGCGAGCTCAAGGAGGATGCGAACGTCCTGATCTTTCCCGACCTGCAGTCGGGAAATCTCGCGATGCACCTGCTGCACGCGATGGGGGAGGCCGTGGTCGTCGGGCCGGTCCTGATGGGGACCCGCCTGCCGGCGCATCTCCTCCAGTACAACAGCTCGGTGGAGGACCTCATCAACCTGGTCACGACGGGGACGGTTCTCGCGGCGCCGCCGGAGGAGAGCCCGGTCGAGCCGGTGTCCAGGTTCGTGCCGGCGACCGTCTGAAGCGAGCGACTCGGAGTCGAGTGCCCTCGATG
>CAWCBB010000003.1:0-76359 GCA_963793695.1 uncultured Acidobacteriota bacterium
CGCGGTTGCTTCCTCCGAGCCTCGCCATGCCATTTTTCGCACGCTATACTGCGCGCCGCGAGACGAGATGAGCCCGATCCCTTCGCCATTGCGGTTCCTGACGAGACGACGCTCGGTCGAGTCGACCATCCGCGCTCAGATGCAGTCCCTGCTGGCGCTTCCCGAGGCGCTCATCGGGCCGATCGGGCCCGGGGACTTCCTCGAGGTCGGCGAGTCCCTCGTCGAGATGTTGCGCCGCGAGGCGGACCTGGGCCCCGCCGACGTGTTTCTCGACCTCGGGTGCGGGCTCGGCAGGGTCGCGATTCCTCTGCAAAGGCTCCTGAAGGGCGGAGCCTACGAAGGGATGGACGTGGTGCCCGCCTACGTCGAGTGGGACCGGGCGCAGATCACGAGCCGCTCGCCGAGCTTCAGGTTCCAACTGCTCGACGTCCACAGCTCGATGTACAACCCGGCGAGCGGGAACGAGCCCGCCGGGGTGACCTTCCCGTACCCCGACGCCCACTTCACGATCGCGATCGCGACGTCGCTCTTCTCCCACCTGCTCCCGGACGCGACGCGCCGCTACTTCGCGGAGACGGCGCGCGTGCTGCGCCCCGGCGGCCGCGTCGTCTTCACCTTCTTCCTCCTCGACGAGGTCACGCGCGAGCGCTCGCGACGGCTCGAGACGTATCCGACGTTCACCGAGACGTTCGAGCACGGCCTTCTGAACAACCTCGAGAGGCCCGAGGACGCCGTCGCCTACGACGTGGACTGGCTCCTCGCCGCGCTGCGCGAGGCAGGCCTCGAGCCGCGGATGCCCGTCCGCTGGGGCAAGTGGAGCGGCAAGCCCGACCCGCTGAGCTACCAGGACGTGATCATCGCCGACCGGCGGTGAGACCGCGCCCCTACACGCGCGCCGGAACGGAGGGTGCGGCGCGCGGCGTTGTGCCGCGCGCCGCGAGGAGGATCAGAACCGGATGGACCAGCCGAACTCGGCTTCCCACTCGTCCATCGTCAGCTCGATGTTCTGCTGACCCGGGACCTCGAGAGGGTTCGGTCCCGCGACGCTGTTCTGAAGCGCGTGCATGAGCGAGAAGTGGAACGCGCCGCCCGGGAGGGCGCGGCTGAATCCCGCGGTGATGTGGTTCTCGATCACGCCGGGCGCGAGGATGTTGAAGAAGACCTCGCTCGCGGGGATCGGCTGGTTCGCCGTGGAGTATCCGGCGCGCAGCGTCCAGTTCGGCGAGGCCGCGTACTGGATGCCCGTCTTGTAGGCCGTGACGTCATCCCAGCCGAACCCCGGGCCCGCCGCGGGTCCCGAGGGGGGCCGTCAGGAGGTTAGGGAAGAGGTGATGGCCGACGGCGTTGACGCCGCTGTACTCGATCTGCTCGACGTCGGCGACCCACGTGAGGCGCTCGGTGACGTCCCACGCGAGACCGATCGTGGCGTTGGCGGGGATGTCGAACTCTCCCAGGTTGCAGAAGAGGCCCGAGTAGTCGTCGAGCTTCGACATGGAGGTCTTCGGCGAGTATGCCGCGGCGATGGCGAAGTCGGGATGGATCTTCGCGTAGTAGCCGACCTCGAACCCGACCCCGTACGAGATGTCGTGCTCGTTGTTCGTGAGAGCGGCCGGCGCGCCGGAGAACGTCGCGAACGCCTGGAGCCCCTGGGCCTCGAACTGCTGATAGACCGCGCGGACCGTGGCGCCGATCGACTGGTTCGGGGTGAGCTTCCAGGCGAGCGAGGTGTCGAGGAACATCTGAGCGAGGTCGACGCCCGTGTGATCGCCGCCCCAGAAGGTGTTCTGCCGATAGTCGGTGTTCATCCCTCCCTGCGCGACGGCGGAAAGGGCGAAGGCGAGCCGGTCGGAGGGTCGCCAGTTCGCGGCGAGGCTCGGCATCAGGAAGAGCTCGGACTTGCTGTCGACCGTGCCGGGAGCGAGGCCGAACGTCCCCTGGATGCCGGAGGGCATGCCGGTGATCGTGTAGCCGCGGTTCGGATTGAAGAGCGCGAGCTCGACGATCATCCCCGGGTCGACGAACGCGATCGCGGCCGGATTCGTGGTCGCGGCGAGCGGGTCCTGCGGGAGGGCGATGCCGGCGCCCCCCATCGCCTTGGCGGCGGGGCCCTGTCCGTGGGCGAAGTATCCGTTCGTGGCGGAGAGAGGGAAGGCAGCGAGGACCAGGATCGCGAGGAGGGCAGAGCGTTTCATGAGGGTTCCTTTCAGGGCCTCCGCGCGAAAGAAGGGCAGGTGCGCTGGCCTGCATCAAAGGATAAGCATCCCCGAATATAGTTACGTGACTATAGGTACCGATGATGGGTGCCGGAACCCACGCGGGAGCGGTTCGGATTGAGGGAGGGCGCGCGCCGCGGCGAACGTGCTGTTGCACCGCGCCGGGGCCGCAGGAACGTCACTCGCCCGCCAACCCTCCATCACGCCCCTGGCGACGGGCGGTCACGAGAGCACGCCGCGCGGCGCCCCTCGGCAGGAACCGAGCCAGGAACACGATCGCGTTCCGGGGAGATGGGGAGGGGGGAGGGGCCCCCGCTACGCCGCGCCCACCGCGCTCGTGCAGGCGCGGCAGCGCTTCGCCGCCGCCGGGATCGTCTCCTGGCACTCGGGGCACACCTTCACGGGAGCCGCGGGCGCCGGCTTGAGCAGCGCGCGCATGACGAGGAAGATGACGAACGCGATGATCGCGAAGTCGAGCAGCGTGCCGAGGAAGTGTCCCCAGAGAATCGCGTTCTCGGTGACCTTCCCCGCCGCGTCGACGCTCGTGCTCAGGACGATCCTGGCTTCCCGCCAGTTGCCCGCGGGAAGGAGAGGGCTGATGAGCGGCATCAGCAGATCGTCGGTCAGCGCCGAGACGACCTTCCCGACGGCGGCGCCGATGATGACGCCGACGGCGAGCGCGAGAGCATTGCTCTTCGTGAGAAACCCGTAGAACTCCTTGAACATGGGAGATTCCTTTCTTCGCGACCGCGAGATTCCGGGCGCTCTGTCGGAGCGCCCCTACCGTTTTACCGCGTCGTCCTCGCCGATGTCGATGACGGCGAATCCGCTCAGCTTGGAGAGATTGTCGAGAACTCCGATCGCGACGCGGTTCTCCATGGAGCGAGAGCGGAGATCGAGCGTGAGGCGATAGGTGTAGTGGGTTCCGCCGATCGCGAGCGAAGTCGTCTTTCGCGATGCGGAGCGGTGAGATCGAATCGCCTGACCTCCGTGTTGGCGTTCCCCGCGTCGGCGGCTCCGAGGTAGATCGAGATGTCCGCGGCGAACGATTCTCCCTCCTCAGTGAAGCTCAGGGGCTCGAGGGGGATGCGGACGTCGATCGGGACCGTGATCCGCCTGCGGCCCTTTCGCGCGGCTTCCGCGGCCGCCGCCGAGATGCCGAGATCGTTGTCGCCGCCCGGAAACGCGAGGCGCCCGAGCACGGCGTCGGCGATCTCCATCTCGGGCGTCCGGACGGGGATCGATGTCCGTGCCCGGGCGGTCAGGTGGGGGTCCCGCATCCGGACCTCGAGGCGACGCTCTCCCTCGTCGCCGTTCGATCCCGCGCGGAAACCGGGAGACTCGCCCAACACGACACGGTACCCGAGAGAGTAGTAGCTGGAGAGGTCGGCAGCGATCGCGCCGAATGCGGCGCGGAAGTCGTTCAGATTCTTCGTGACCGTTCCGCCGCTCCGCTCGGCGAGCTCGGTCATCCCCTCGATGCTGTTGGCGATGCGCTCACGGACCATCGTCCGATTCATCAGTGGTGTGCGGAGCTCGACATTCTGGAGCGCGTCGGATTCTCGACATTCGGCGGCGGCATCTCGGGGAGGATCGACGCGTGCTCGACGGAAGCGAGGGCGGAGAGTCCGCCGCCGTGAATCGTGTAGAGCGTCACGCCCGCGGCGTTTGCGGAATCCGCCAGCGACTTGATCAGTTTCGGCCCCTCTTCGGATTGCATGTCGAAGAGGGCCTGAATGTCCATGTCGGCGGGATTGGCGACGACGAAGAGCTCGCGTCCGGGCTGCAGCTGGAAGCCTTCGGAAATGAGGATCAGGACCTTGCGTCCGCCGACGGGGGCCATCTGTCTCAGAAGGATCCGGAGCGCGACCACGCTCCTCTTGAGGTCGTTCGTGAGCATCTGCACGGTCTGACGGCGCCAGGTCGGGCTCGTCCCCTGCTCGAGGCGAAGCTTCGCGGTCCTGGTGATCGACGCCCGCCGCGCGAGCTGGGCGAATCCCGCGCGCACCAGCTCGCGATCGGAAGTCGGCTCGACCTCGATCACGAGCGTGCCGTTCCAGCTCACGACCATGACCTCGTCCTGCGGGCCGAGCGTGTCGAGGATGCCGGAGATCGAGGAGGCGACCCGCTTCCTCTGAAACATGTCCGTCGTCTTCAGGTCGACGAAGATGACGACGCGGCGGGGGGGGATGGCTTCGGGCGAGGGCGCGGCCACGTTTCGCGAGGCGCGGCCGGCGGGCTCGCGGGGAAGCGCGGCGCCGGAACGGCCTCGCCGATACTCGGAGAAGTTCGTGATGGGCCGCGGGCTTGCCATTCTCCAGCAGCTCGAAGTCGTCTCGCGTGAGCCCGCGGACGCGGTTGCCGCCGGCGCCGGTGACGACGACCTCGATGACTCGCCACGGTGACCTCGACCGTCTCCATGACGCGCGGAGGCGCCTGCGGCTGCGCCCGCGCCACAAAGGGAACGAGAAGGGCGACGGCTCCGAAAACGACTATGCGCAGAATCACGCGCATGCTTCGATCTTTCGAGCAGGATAGCACTCACGCGCGGAAGGAAAGCGCGCCGAAGGGCGGCAGAGGAATAGAGGGACGCCTTTCCTTTCTTGCAGATCACAAATGACGGGAACGGTCCTCCCGTCACTCTCAATCGAATGAACGACTCTCGCTTCGCTCTGGTTGCGGCGATTGCCGCACTTCTCTCGCTCGCCCTCGTTCCGCCCGCCGATGCCGCGCCCGGCGTCGATCTGGTGTCGTCGCTCGCGCCGCAGGCGAACGGCCTCCGGCCCGAAGTCCTCCGCCTCGCGCTCGACGCGAGCCGGGTGGCCGCGGCGAAGGGGCTTCTCAAACGCCCCAATCTGCTGACAGTCATCGACTATTCGATTCCGTCGACCGAGCCGCGGCTCTTCACATTCGATCTCTCGGAGCGGAAGCTGATCTTCCGGGAGCACGTCGCGCACGGGGTTGCGAGCGGCGGGAACGTCCCGACCGAGTTCTCCAACTACGAAGGAAGCCGCCAGACGAGCCTCGGGCTCTTCGTGACGCAGGAAACCTACGTCGGCGCGAACGGCTACTCGCTCCGGCTGCGCGGGCTGGAGGGAGGCGTCAACGACAGGGCGCGGGCGCGCGCGATCGTCATGCACGGCGCTCCCTACGTGAACGCCGCGGCCGCGCGGAAGCAGGGGAGGCTGGGGCGCAGCTGGGGATGCCCGGCGGTGCGGCCCGAGGTCGCGCGGCGGATGATCGACACGATCCGCGGAGGGTCGGCGATCTTCGCGTACTACCCGGATCGGGAGTGGCTGGCCTCGTCGAGGTTCCTGTCGGGCGCGCCGGCCATGGTCGCCTCCGGGATGTAAGCGAAATGGTGAATGGCGAATGTTGAATGTTGAATGTCAAATGAGCGCGGTTGGCGCTTTCATTCACAATTCAACATTCACAATTCGACATTCTTCTTGCTTCTCCTTCTACAATCCCTCCCCATGCAGGCGCGGACCAGCATCCACCACCGCCTCACGATCTTCCTGCAGCTGATCCTTCTCGTCGGGATCGCGCTCGCGGCGTGGCACGGGCAGTGGCTTGCGGCGGTCGCGACGGTCGGGATCCTCGTCATCACGCTCCTGCCGTTCCTCCTCGGCCGGCGCCTCAACGTCTTCATCCCGCCGGAGCTCGAAGCGCTCGCGATCCTCTTCGTCTTCGCGTCTCTGTTTCTCGGAAACGTCCGCGGTTATTACCTTCGCTTCTGGTGGTGGGACCTCGTCCTGCACGCCGCGTCGGGCTTTCTGCTCGGAATCCTCGGGTTTCTTCTCGTCTACGTCCTGAATGAGAAGGAAGACATCGAGCTCGAGATGAAGCCGGCGTTCGTCGCGCTCTTCGCGTTCATGTTTTCCGTCGGCCTCGGCGCGGTGTGGGAGATCTACGAGTTCGGCATGGACGTCCTGTTCGGCTCGAGCATGCAGCACGGCCTCGCCGACACGATGTCCGACCTGATCGTCGACGTCGTCGGCGCGGCAGCATCGCGTTCCTCGGCTACGGCTACCTGCAGACCGTGGAAGTGGACTCGTTCCTCGAGCGGTGGATCGTGCGCGTCCTCGAGGGGAACGCGGAAAAGACGGAGTAGCGTTCTCCGTTCTCCGTTCTCCGTTCTCCGTTCGCCGTTCTCCGTTCGCCGTTCTTTTCCCGCGCCCGTGAACGCGCCCGTGCCCGGATTTTGACTTGCGGTCCCGCGTGAATGCTCTGCTCTCGCAGCCCCTCACCCCTTCCCCTCTCCCCGGAACACGATCCGCGGTTTCAGCACTGTTCTCGCCGGGGAGAGGGGCTTTCTACCCCGATCATCGCAGCGCGCGCGCCCCGGCAGGATCCAAACCCCTCTCCCCGGCGGGAACTCGGATTCTGAAACGAGATCATCATTCCGGGGAGAGGGGAAGGGGTGAGGGGCCAGCGGTACAGAAAAGCGGAGAACGGAATCGAAAGCTAGGGCCCGCACGCCCGCACCAGCCTCCGCCGCCCTCCGCCGCACTCCCCATCGACCATCGACCGCGGCCTGCGCGAGGTCATACAGATCCAGTTCGGATCGGTGAGCGCGACTTCCTCTCCCCACGCGTGGAGCGTCTCGTACGTGCCGTCCTCGGTCATGTCCATCTCGGCGCAGTCCTGATTTCCCGGACCCCACGACCAGGCGAGCCATCCGATCCCGAGCCGCTGCGCCTCGGCCATGATGTGACGATAGGGGATCGCTCCCTTGCACCCGACTTCCGCGTGGGCGAACTCGCCGACGATCAGCGGGATCCCCTCTTCGGCCGCCAGCTCGAGATTGCGCGTGACGCGCGAGGCCTGATCGCCCGAGGTGTCCCAGGCATGCCAGGAGAAGATCAGATCGCGATCCTGGGCGAGGAGCGCGGGAGCGGCGCGCAGGAGCTGCTCCGCATTGCGCCCCCAACCTGCCGCGTCGATGATCAGAGGGACGCGGATCCCGGCCGCGCGCATCCGCGAGACCGCTTTCGAGTACTCGGCGACGAACTGGTCGTCGCGCACTTCATCCCGCCCCGCCTCGTTCGCGATGTTGATCAGGAGGTGCGTCTCGTGCTTTCGGATGACCTCGACGGTGTCGGGACGGACCCAGTAGTCGACGACCTCCGTGAGCTTGTCCCACCGTCCGGTCGCGTCGTGCATGTCGAGGATCGGGATGAGATGTTCGGCGACGGCGTTCGAGAGCGTCGCATCGAATTCCGGCGCGGGCGACGTCGTGAGCCAGACGATGCGGACCGCGTTCGCACCGGTCTTCGCGATCTCCGCGAACGAAGGGACCCCGTCCGGGTCCGTCCAGATGTTCATCTTGTTGACGCCGCGGAGAACGACCTTCTCGCCGCAGCGGTCGTAGAGGTGGCGTCCTTCGAGATAGAAGCGCGGCGGTTCGGCCGGGGAGGCGAGCAGCGAGGAGGGAACGCGAGCAGGAGCGCGAAACGAGCAAGGCTGCGCATGCGATGGCTCCTCGCCGACACGTTAGGTCGTTCTCCGCCCTGGTGGCAACTCGGCTCGCTTCCGCGATAATGCCTCGATGAGCCAGCCGCAGCTCCTCCGGCGCCTCGGAGCCTTCGACGCCACGATGATCGTCATGGGGGGGATCATCGGCTCGGGCATCTTCATCAATCCGTACGTCGTCGCGCGGCAGGTCCACACGCCGGCGCTGATCCTCGGCGCGTGGATCGCCGGAGGCGTCGTCGCGCTCCTCGGCGCTCTCGTCTACGCCGAGCTCGCCTCCCTGCGGCCCGAGGCCGGAGGGCAGTACGCCTATCTCCGCGACGCCCTTCATCCGTCGGTCGCGTTCCTCTACGGTTGGGCGCTGCTGCTCGTGGTGCAGAGCGGCGGGATGGCGGCCGTGGCGATCACTTTCGCGCGGTACGCGATCGAGCTGACGGGGAGGGCGATGGCCGACTGGGGGATCGCGGCGATCGCGCTCGCCCTGCTGACCGCGATCAATATCATGGGCGTGCGCAGCGGAAGCAACGCGCAGTCCGCGCTGATGATCCTCAAGATCGGGGCGATCGCGATGCTCGTCGTGGCGGGAGCCGTATTCGCGCCGGCCCGCGCCGCGGGCGCCGCCGCGACCCTGGCGACGTCGCCGGCGACGGGCGTGGCCGCATTCGGGGCCGCGCTCATCCCGGTGATGTTCGCGTACGGCGGCTGGCAGACGGCGAGCTTCATCTCGGGCGAGCTGCGGCGGCCGAAACGCGACCTCGCTCTCGGCCTCGTTCTCGGCGTCGTGGGCGTCGTGGTGCTCTACGTCGCCGTCAACGCGGTCTGCCTGCGCGTCCTCGGTGCCGGAGGGCTCGCCGCGACGACGACGCCGGCATCGGCCGTCATGCGGCTCGCGTTCGGAGAGCGGGGGGGCCGGCTGATCGCGGTCGGGATCGCGATCTCGACGCTCGGATTCCTAAGCCAGGGGATGCTCACCGCGCCGCGCGTCTATCTCGCCATGGCCGCGGACGGGCTCTTCTTCCGCGGCGTCGCGCGGATCCACCCGCGGACGCACGTCCCCGCCGTCGCGATCGCGCTCCAGGGGGTGGTCGCCGTCCTCATCGCCGTCTCCGGCCGGTACGAGCAGATCCTCAACTACGTCGTGTCGGTGGATTTCATCTTCTTCGGCCTGACGGGCGTGGCCCTCATGGTCTTCCGGAAGCGGGGAGGAGGATCGAGCGAGGGATTCCGGATGCCCGGCCATCCGGTGACCACGCTTCTCTTCACGGCCGCCTGCTTCGCCGTCGTGGCGAGCACGATCGCGCGCTATCCGGCGAACAGCGCGGTCGGCCTCGCGATCCTCGCCGCGGGCGTGCCGGCGTACCTGGCGTGGAAGAGGCGAGGGTCTGGCGTGGTGTCGTCCTGAGCGAAGCGAAGGATCTCGAAATGCCATGAATGCCGGTCCCCGCATTTTGAGATCCTTCGTCGCGGCCTTATGCCGCTCCTCAGGATGACGCGAGGCCCCCAACCCGGGGGCCCGGCGAGTCACACGGAGAACCGAGACCCCCGTATCCTCGTGTGGTACAACAGGCTCTTCAGGAGACGAAATTGATCTGTCCGGTCTGCGGAATCGAGATGATCGCGGTGGAGCGAAGCGGGATCGAGCTCGATTCCTGTATCTCGTGCCGCGGGCTGTGGTTCGATTCGGGGGAGCTCGATCTGCTCGGGGAGATGAGCGGCGCGGACCTCTCGACCCTCGACCTCGGCGCGTCGACCGGGAGCGGCGGGCGGCGGCACTGTCCGCGCTGTCGAAAGCGCCTCGAGGAGGTCGCGGCCGGTCTCGTGCGGATCGACCGCTGCCCCGGAGGCGACGGGTTCTGGTTCGACCGGGGTGAGCTCGGCTCTCTGATCGATCGTACGCTCGCCACAAAGGGCGACCTCGCCACCGTCTCGCAGTTTCTCGGAGAAGTCTTCAGCGCCCGCCCTGACGGCGGGCATGATCAGCAGTAGGAGGAACCAGGCATGGCCGCATTCGCAACCGTCATGATTCTGTTGCTCGTCGCCGTCGCGGTCCTCGCCGTGATCGCCATCGGCATGTACAACGGCCTGGTCCGGGCGCGGAACGAAGTGAAGAACGCCTGGAGCCAGATCGACGTCCAGCTCAACCGGCGTCACGACCTGATCCCGAACCTCGTCGAGACCGTGAAGGGCTACATGACGCACGAGCGGGAGACGCTCGAGGCGGTCACGCGCGCGCGGCAGCAGGCGATCCAGGTCTCGGGCGGGCTCGAGGAGAAGGCGCGCGTCGAGAACCAGCTCACGCAAACGCTCCGCTCGCTCTTCGCCGTCTCCGAGGCGTATCCCGATCTGAAGGCGAACCAGAATTTTCTCGCGCTTCAGGAGGAGCTCGCGTCGACCGAGAACAAGATCAGCTTCTCGCGCCAGTACTACAACGACTCGGTGCTGACGCTGAACAACAAGGTCGAGATGTTCCCCACGAGCATCTTCGCCGGCATGTTCCACTTCACGAAGGAGACGTTCTTCGAGGCGGAGACGCCGGAAGCGCGCAAGCCGGTGCAGGTGAAATTTACGACCGCGTGATCCATGTCGCGGAGCTCAGACCTGCAGGCCTCAGACCTCAGGCACTCAGGCGTGCGAACGAAGAACTCGGGCTTGAGACGACGCTCCGCTTGCGAGATCAGAGGTGTGAGATTCCGTCTGCGATCGGAGGTCTGCGGCCTGAGGTCCGAGGTCTGAATTCCGATGTTTGAGCTCATTCGCGCCAACCGCCGCCGCTCGGCGATCCTCGTCGCCGTGATGGCCTTCCTTCTCCTCGCGATCGGATTCAGCGTCGGAGAGGTGATGGGGGACGGGGCGGGGCCGTTCGGCCTGGTCCTCGCGTTCCTCATCTGGGTCGTCCTCACGCTCGTCAGCTACTTCAGCGGCGACCGGATCGTGCTGGCGATCAGCGGCGCGAAGAAGATCTCGCCGGAGGACCATCCGATCCTGCACAACGTCGTCGAGGAGATGTGCATCGCCTCGGGGACGGCGAAGCTCCCGGATCTGTACATCATCGACGACCCGGCGCCGAACGCGTTCGCGACGGGGCGCGATCCGGAGCACGCTTCGGTCGCCGTCACGAGCGGCCTGCTCAACCTGCTCACGCGCGACGAGCTGCAGGGGGTCGTCGCGCACGAGATCGCGCACGTGCGGAATCGCGACGTCCTCTACATGATGATGGTCGCCGTCATGATGGGGACGATCGTCCTGCTCGGCGACGGCGCGCGCCGGATGATGTTCTACGGGCCGCGCACGCGCACGAGCTCGCGGAGGCGCGACGGCGGGGGAGGCGCGATCCTCCTCGTCCTCGCCGTCCTTCTCATCATCCTCGCGCCGATCCTCGCGCAGCTCATCTACCTCGCGATCTCCCGCCGTCGCGAGCATCTCGCCGACGCCTCCGGCGCGCAGTACAGCCGCTATCCCGAAGGGCTCGCGAGCGCCCTCGAGAAGCTCGGGCAGTCGACGCAGAAGCTGCGCACCGCCACGCAGGCCACCGCGCCGATGTACTTCGTCAATCCGCTCGCCGTCACGGCGCGGGGGCTGGCCGATCTGACCGCGACCCACCCGCCGCTCAGCGAGAGGATCCGGATCCTCCGCTCGATGGGCGGCATGGCGGACCTCCGGGCGTACGACGAAGCCTTTCGGAAGGTGAGCGGCCGCGCGGTCGGCGTGGTCCCCTTTCACGCGATCGAGGAGGCGGGGCGGGCGACGGCCAAAGCTCCCGCGCCCATCGGAGCTCCTTCGCGCGGGTTGCCGATTCCTCTTCCGGTCGACCTTCCCGGTCCGCCGGTTCCCGGGATGGCGGCGCTGGCGCCGGCCGTCGCCGCGGAAGCGGCGGATCACGCGCAGCGCGTGCGACAGACGACCGATCTCCTCTGGAAGAAGCAGGATTACGCGATCGTCGAGTGTCCCTGCGAGACGCGGCTCAAGATCCCGCCGGTCCACCGGCGAAAGAAGATCGAGTGTCCCCATTGCGGGCGCGTGCACCTGGTCGCGTAGGAAACCATGTCGGACCGAGCGAGCATCCAATTCGCCATCGCCGAAGACGAAAATCGCGTCCTCTGCACGATCGACGTCGCCGACGCCTCGCTCCACGGCCGGCCCGCCGAGCTCCGGATCCGGCGAAAGGTCGTGGTCAAGGACGAGCGCCCCGTCGACCTCTCCGCGGTCCTCTTTCACCGGGAGTTCCCGTCGCTCGAGCCCGCGGAACGAGGTCGTCATTCACCGCTCGCTGCTGCAGGCGTACACGTACCGAGGCGAGAAGATCGAGATCCAGGTCGAGAGCGAGCTCGAGGTCGAGGACGGCATCATCGCCGACACGACGATCCGGGAGCAGGAAGAGCTGCTTCTCGGCGGAAAGCCGACCGTCTCGAACGACGCGAAGGGGATCGTCGAGCCGGCGGACGCGTTCGACTTCATCACGAACTTCAAGGCGATCCCGCCGGCGAACCAGGGGATCACCGCTCTTCTGCTGCTGGTCGGCTCGATCGTGATCGCGATCAACACCCTGGTCGGTATCCACGACCAGTTCAAGCCCGACATCCAGACCTGGTTCTACGACCATCGCGACTCGGACGGCGACTCGGAATCGCCGCTTCAGAAATCGCTGGTGGGGAGCGGCGCCCTCGGCGCCGGCATCTGGCTCGCGATCAGGCGCCAGCTGAAAAAGTACATGACGTTCGAGATCTGCAATCTGCCGGGGCAGGTGGGTCGCTCCGCGGCCTTCCCGGCGGGAGCCGTGCTGCGAGGGCGCGCGCGGGTCGACCTGGCCGACGTCCGCCTCCGGGTCGTCGCCTGCAACATGGAGAAGGGACAGTACACGCGAGGCTCCGGCACCAAGAAGCGGACTGTCTCGTTCACCGAGCCCGTGCGCGCGGTCGTCCTCTACGATCGCCTCATTTCGCGGATTCCCGCGGGAGCGCCCGTCGAGTCGTACTTCGACGGCGAGATCCAGTTCGAACCGATGTTCCAGGCGCTCTATCCGCCCCAGCTCGTCTCGACCACCCATGGCCTCGCCGTCTACTGGGAAGTGCAGCTGATCCACGACGAGCTGGTGGATCAGGAGCTGGTGGGGCCGGTGGAGTGTTTTGCGTGGAAGGATTTCCTGGAAGTCTAGGAGTCTGGGCGTCCAGGCGTCTGAGCGTCGGAGACACTGCGACGCTTTGACTCGGACATGCCTGAGACTCCTAGACTGTAGACGCCTAGACTCCCAGACGCTCGTGCTCTTCGACGACTACCTCGACCTCCGCTCGCGCGACTTCTCGCGCGCGCGGCTCGTCGTGTTCACGGGGCGGAGCGGCAGCGGGAAATCGACCGCGATCCGGTTCCTCCTGGAGGAGCATCCCGATTTCCGGGGGCGCGAAGCGCTCCGGCTCGCCGGTCCGCCGTTCTCTCGATTCGAGGGGCGTGCCGACGTCATCGTGGTCGACGATCTGACGTCGATCCGCGATCTTCGCGCCGTGATCCCCCTCCTCGCCGCGTCGCGCACGCTCCTGGTCGCGTCGCATCTGTCTCCGGCCTGGTTCCGGCCGCTCCATCCCGCGATCCGCTGCGCCCTGTTTCGAACGGATCTCGACGCGGGAAAGATCGAGCGCGACCTGGCGCGGCGCGGCATCGCAGCCTCGAGCGGCGCCGTCAGAAAGTACACGGAGGCGTTCGGCGCGACGTACACCGACCTCGACATCATCCTCGAGCGATGTCCCGCGGAGACCTTCGACGCCGCGCTCGCTCGATTCACGAAATTCTGCCGCGTCGACGAAAGCGGAACGAACCGCGGGTTCCCGGCTCGCGGCGCCGGGCGCGGCTAACGTCAGTCACAGCGGCGGCGGCGCTGGCGACGAATCCCTGGCTCGCGGGCCGCGCCGAGCGTCTCGCGCTCGAATCTCCCGGCGGGCTGGGGGCAACGCCGCGGCCAGACGGGCGAAGCGGCGACCCCGGGCCGCGCGCATTCATACGCGCGGGCCCGCCCGCGGTGTCCCGCCCCGGGGAACCCGAGAATTTCGGTGGGGACACGTCGGTTTTCCGAGGCTCCTGTCCCCGGCGCTCAGCAGCGGGAGCGCTCTCGTGTCATGATTGAGCGACACGCCCGGTCCGCAGCGCCGCGCAGAGAGACGAACCACCCAATGGCCGCAGCTGGCCCCGAGCGAAATGAGGTTCATTTGAGCAAACCGAGACCGTCTGTACTGAAGCGTCAGCGCGAGCAGGTCAAGCGCGACAAGAAACTCGCCAAAGCGGAGAAGCGCGCCCAACGGAAGACCGATGGCCCCTCACCGGAGCTGGCCGAAGAGTCGATGTACGAAGAGGCTGTGGAGGGCGAGTCGGTCGAGGAGGCAGTTCCCTCCGAACGGGCCGACTAGGGCCCCCGCCCGAATGTTCACCGCGGACGACCTCCACCAGTTCGAGGAGCGCGGGATCGATCCGGTTGCCGCGCAGCGCCAGATCGAGATGCTGCGGCACCCGCCGCGGCCGGTCGTCCTCGATCGCCCGGCGACCCTCGGGGACGGACTCTCGCGCGTCGAATCGGCGGAACGGGAGCTCCTCGACAGCGCCGCGGCAGGCGCCGCATCGGGCGGCCGCCTCATGACGTTCGTTCCCGCCTCCGGGGCGGCGAGCCGGATGTTCAGGGACCTTCGCGCGGCGCTCGACTCGTCCGCGGCCCCTTCCGAGTCGCCAGCCGGCCGGAGGTTCTTCGAGTCGATCGAATCGTTTCCGTTCGCGGAAGCGCTCCGCCGCCGCGCCGGCCCCCTCGCGGCGCGCTCGCCCGAGGATGAACGGCGCATCCTGCGTGCTCTCCTCGAGGAGATGGGGTACGCCGAGACGCCGAAGGGACTGATCCCGTTTCACCTCGGCGAACGCGGGCCGCGCACGGCGTTCGAGGAGCATCTCCTCGGGGCACGCCGCTTCGTTCGAGCGGCCGATGGCTCGGTGCGGGCCCATTTCACCGTCGCGGCGGAGCACGTCGGGGAGTTCGAGGCCGCGCTCGAGTTCATCCGGCCGGGCATCGAGGAAAGCGGCTGCCGTCTCCGCGTCGACTTTTCCATCCAGCAGCCGTCGACGGACGCGCTCGCTCTCGACGCGAGCGGCGCTCCCTTCCGGAGCTCCGACGGATCCCTCCTCTTTCGCCCCGCGGGCCACGGCGCGCTCCTCGGGAATCTCGAGGCGATCGAGGGGGACCTCGTCTCGATTCGCAACATAGATAATGTGGTTCCCGACGAGGCGAGCGGAGACGTGGTCCGATGGAAGCGGATCCTCGCCGGGTTGCTGGTGCGAGAGCAGAGCGAGATCTTCGAAATCCTCGAAGCGTGCGAGAAAGGGGATGGCGAGCCGACGCTCGAGCGCGGCCTCGAGATCGCGCGGGAGCGCTTCGGCCGCCTGCCCGATCGCCCGCTGGCGAGCGCTCGCGAGACCCGGGCGTTCATCCGCGCCTCGCTCGACCGCCCGATCCGCGCCTGCGGCGTCGTGCGGAACGAGGGGGAGCCGGGGGGCGCCCCGTTCTGGGCCGTCGGGTCCGACGGGAGCCGCTCCCTCCAGATCGTCGAGTCCTCGCAGGTCGATCTCGGCGACCCCGCGCAGAGGAAGATCTGGTCCTCCGCCACGCACTTCAATCCCGTCGACATCATCGCGGGGCTTCGCCGGTGGAACGGTGAGCCCTTCCGGCTCGCATCGTTCGTCGACCCCGACGCGATCTTCGTCTCGAAGAAGTCGCGTGAAGGGCGCGAGCTGTTCGCGCTCGAGCTTCCCGGACTCTGGAACGGCGCGATGGCGGGGTGGAACACGCTCTTCGTCGAGGTCCCGGGCTCCACCTTCGCGCCGGTGAAGACGGTCTTGGACCTGCTGCGCCCGGCGCATCAGCGACGGACGTAGCGCGCTGCGCGCGCCCGGACCACGGGCAGAAGGCGGCACGCGGGGCCGGGGAATCGTCGGAGGGGCGCGGGGCGTCAGGGGCTGTTGCCAAACCCACTTCGTCATCCGCTCCTACCTCTCGAAGATCGAAAACGGCACACGCCGGCTCGACGTGATCGAGCTCGCGCGCATCGCGCAAGCCATGGAAGTGGATCCCTGCGAGATCATTCGAGAGCTGCAGGAGAAGATGCGGGACCGGTAGGCGGCGCGTTGATCTTTGCTTCTGCCTTTCTCGCACTGCGTCCCCTGCCGTGTGCCCCTCACCCATGCCCCTCTCCCCTGAATCGACATCCGTCCTTCACAGGATCAGTTCCCGCCGGGGAGAGGAGAAAGAAAACTGCGTTTCTACCGCTCTTCGACCGCGCGCAGCTCGGCGTCGGCGGAGCGGAGGCGCTGGGCGATCGCGAGGGCGAGCTGTTCGTAGATCTCGCGCGCGATCGCGTGATTCCGCGCCGCCAGCTCCTCGAACGCCTCGCGCCGGAGGATGAACAGCTCGGTCGGCGTCGCCGCTTCGGCGAGCGCGGAGCGGAGCGCCCTGGTCGAGGAACGCCATCTCGCCGAAGAACTCTCCACGGCAGATCGTGGCGAGGTGATGCCGTTTCCCTCCCTCCAGAGGGAGGAGGATGTGCACGCGCCCGCTCCGCACGAAGAAGATCTCCGATCCGCTGTCGCCGGCGGTGAAGATCACGGCGCCCGCCGGGAGCGATCGCCTCTCGATCACTCTTTCGAGCTCGGACAGCGCGGCCGGGTCGAGAGAGCGGAAGAGGCTGATCTCCGAGAGCGGGAGGGGAGGAGCCGACTCGGGGCGGATCCACCCTGCGGCCTCCAGGATCCGTTCCTCCATCCATTCGAGAGCGCTGTCCCGCGTCTCGAAGATCCGGATTCCATCGGTCGAACCGATGAGGTCGAGGTGCGCCATGTACCTCTCGATCCCTCCCTCTCCGCCGACGCCCGAAGGAAGGCCGCTGAAGAGCAGCGTGCCGTCTCGCTCGGCGAAGCCGCTCCTGCATCTGAAGGAAGAGGCGCGCGGCCGTGTAGTCCATCGACTGCACGCGGCGGAAGTCGAGGAGGATGAATCTCCGCTCGGCGAGATCCTGCTCGAGCTCCGTGAAGAGCTGGTCCGTGGTCCCGAAGAAGAGATCGTCCTTGAGCTGGACGAGGAGGGCGTCGTCTCCGCGCTCCTCGAGGAGCGCGAGCTCCTCGCGGGAGCGGCGCCGTTTCGAGCGGACGGCGTTGAGGTCGGCGCGACGGAGCACGACCGAGCCGCGCATCTGATTGCGGATGAAGAGGAGGATCGCGAGGCCGACTCCGACGCCGGCCGCCTCGATCAGCCCGACGATCGCGGCGACGCCGACGACCGCGACGATCACGACGAAGTCGAGCCGCGTGGAGGGGCGAAGGAGGAGGCGGAACATCCCGAAGTCGAACATCCGCCAGGCGACCACGATCAGCACGCCCGCGAGCGCGGCGACCGGCACCCAGGCGATCGCGCGCCCCAGAGCCAGGAACGCGGCGAGAACCAGAGAGCCGGCGACGATGCCGCTCCACATCGTCCGCCCGCCGCTCGTGATGTTGACCAGCGTCGGCCCCATCGTTCCCGCCCCGGGGACGCCGCCCGCGAAGATCGACGCGAGGTTCGCCGCGCCCTGCGCGACGAGCTCGCGGTTCGATTCGTGCCTCCTTCGGGTCAGGGCGTCGAGCACGACGCCCGTCTTGAGCGTGTCGATCGAGAGAAGGATCGAGAGCGTCAGCGCGGCGCCCGCCGTCAGCGCGAGGTCGGCGGGATGGAGCGACAGGAGCGAGGCGGCGCGCGCGGTGACCGCGCCGCCGAGCGATCCGGCGGCCGTGATCGGTCCGATCACGAGGGGGTTCCCCGTCAGCCGGAGCAGCTCCGGCCGCGCCGCGCCGAGCGCGAAGTAGGCGCCGATGCCCGCGGCGAAGCCCGCGATCGCCGCCGGAACCGCCCGCGTGAAGCGCGGCACGATCGCCATGACGGCCATCGTGACCGTGCCGACGAGGATTCCCTCCCACCGCCAGCTCGAGGGCGTCACGAGCGCGTCCGCGAGCGCCATGCCGCCGGCCGTGCCGAGCAGGCGCGGGATCTGCGACATCGCGATGATGACGGCGACTCCCGAGAGATATCCCGTCACGACCTGGTAGGGGATGAACTTGATGAGGCGCCCCGCGCGCAGCGCGCCGTAGACGATCTGCAGAAGTGCCGGAAGCGATCCCCGTGAAGGCGAGCAGGACGAGGATCCGTTCGGCGGAGAGATCGCCCCGGTCCACGAGCTTCGCGGCGAAGCCGGAAAGGACCGCGGCGGCGGGGGCGCACGGGGCCGTGATGAAGCCGCCGTTCCTTCCGACGAGCGGCGCGACCAGTCCGAGGGCCGCGGCGCCGATGATCCCCGCGAGGGCCCCGGCGCTGCCGAGCCCGGGAGAGACCGAGCTGAAGATCACGACGCCGTACGCCACCGCGGAAGGCAGCGTCACGAGCATCGCGGCGAGGCCACCCCAGAAGTCGCCCACCTGCGGCTTGAACAGCGCGCGCGGGCGCGCCGGCGCGTGGGCGCTCAGGCCGAGGCCATGGTTCGCGGTCGTCATCGGAATGGACGGCGTAATTATGCATGCCCCGCGGAGCGGAAGGGGTAGGGGGCGTCGATCCCTCAGACCCTCGCTCGGACATCAGGCAGACCCGCCGAGGTGCTGAGTCTTTGCCCTCGAAGCTGACGCTGCGTCAGAAGTCGCTAACCGGCGCTCGGGATGACATCGCGGTCGAACGATCGTCGGTGCTGAACGAAAGACGGCGCCGGTTGCCCGGCGCCGTCTGCGGTCTGGGGTCTGAGGTCCGGGGTTACGGATGGATGCGGAAGAACACGCCGAAGCGGTCGGCCTGGAAGTCGCCCAGGCCGGGGCCCTGCGCGCAGGCGGCGGGGATCCCGCAGGACCAGACGCCGGTCTCCGCGTACTCGTCGGTGATCCACTCGGCCGACAGCCCGTAGCGGGGGGTGAGGGTGAAGCCCGCGCCCAGGCGGAGCCGGTCGAGGTCGAAGGGGGTGGTGCCCTCGTTCTGGAACTGCGCGAAGGAGGCGTCGAGGGCGAAGCGGGCGAACCCGATCCGCGCGCCCGCCTCGAGGGCCTGGCCGTCTTCCTCGTGGAGGGAGGTCTGGACCGTGAAGGTCTCGGGCCGGCGGAACTGGATCTCGGTAGAGCTCTGATAGTCGGACCAGCTTCCCCACAGGCGGAGCGGCTCGATGACCGTGAGCTCGAAATCCGCGGCGGTGCGGCGGATCTCGCCGTCGTAGCCGATCCCGTCGGTGTGGTTGGAGAGGTCGGTCTGCTCGGCCAGGGCGCCGATGCGGAACCGCTGGCCCGGGGTGGCCCACCCCGCGCGCAGGCGCGTGCGGTCGCGGTCCAGATAGTCGGTCCGCAGGATCGCCTCGTCCGCCTCCTCCTGGCGCAGCGAGGCCTGCAGGGTCAGGCCCGCCCGGTGGAACGCCCCGCCCAGGTCGATCGAGTCGATCCCCCGCTCGAAGCGGCCCTCCTGGCTGCCCGGCACCACGATCTCTTCCAGGTCCGGGGTCATCGTCAGGTCCTGCTGGGTCTGCGTGTAGTAGCCCCACACCGAGAACGGTCCGAGCGCGCGCGCCCGCAGGCCCGCCGTCAGGATCGCGTCCTCCCGCTCGAGGGCGTTCTCGGTCGCCAGGATCTGGGTCACGTCGCGCGGATCCGCGCCGCTGAAGTTGACCGTGGAAAGAAAGACCGACTCGATCAGCGCGTTGCCCGACAGGTCCCGGTCCCGCATCTGGTAGCCGGCGATCAGGTCGACCCCGTCGAACAGAACCACCTCGGCGCGCAGCCCGCCCCGCGCGCTGTTGCTGTCGGCCTTCGAGCGCACCGTCTCGTCGAGCCCCTGGAAGAAGCGCCGCAGCCCGAACGAGACGAACGAGCCGCCAGCGCCTCCTCCTCGCGTCGACTCGGAGTCGGCGTCGAAGGTGACGTAGTCGGCCACCAGGCGGACCCGGTTGCCCAGATCGCCCGTCACGAACAGGTTCGTGAAGGGCGCATCGATCTCGGTCCGGCCCTCGCGCGTGATCCCGGTGGCCGTGACCGGCCGTCCCAGAACGGGTCCCGGGTTGTTGCCGGCGCCCTCGAGAAGGCTCATCGACTCGTCGGACTCGAGGGTCCGCCACCCCTGCAGGAGCTGCCCGTACAGGGGGCCCCAGGTGAAGCCGAAGCCCGCGCGCAGCTCGCTCTCGCTCTCGTCCTGATCGGAGGCCAGAAGAAAGTCGTCGCCCCCGATCGTGTAGGTCGTGGTCCCCGGCCCCGAGCTCTCGTAGCTCGTGTAGCCGACAAAGGGGGTGATGTGGCGCCAGCCGAGCAGCTCGAAGTCCACCTCGAAGGTCTGGCGGTCGAGATCGAGCGTGTGCTGGCCCGGGATCACGCCCGCCGCGAGGAAGGGGTTCGCCTGCCGCGGCAGGGCGCTGTACATGTCGGCCTGCCGGTAGTTGAGCTCGAGGGTGTACGAGCCCGAGCGGCCCGCCTCGAGCCGGAGCATCCCGGCCGGCCCCGCCCCCAGCTCGCTCGCGTCGATCCGGAGGTGATCCAGCATCGAGGTCCCCGTCCCGAAGTCCGTGGTCTGGAGGGTGAAGGAACGGAGCAGGAACCCCTCGCGCTCGTTGATCTGCGAGCGGTACATGTCTTCGTTGCCCCCCAGGCTGAGCCAGCGGTAGCCGAGCTCGAGCTCGAAGGGGGCGGCGGTCGTGGAGGCGTTGATCGCCTGCGGGGTGGTGCGCGTATCCACGCTCAGGTTCTGCGCTCCTCCGGCGGCGGCCACGAGAAGGAAGGCCAGAGCGAGCCGGAGGGTCAGGGTCAGCGGTTTCATCGGCGGGTCTCCTTCTCTACTTGAGCAGCTGCGGCGAGCGGTTCGACCCGTGCACGGCGAGGTGGCAGCTGGTGCACTGCTGGTAGCGCGGCAGCGAGAGGTTGTGGAATGAGGGGGGCTGGGAGCCCAGCGTGGTCCCCGTGATCGGCGAGTGGCACTCGATGCACAGCTGGATACACGTTCGCGCGGCGCAGCTGCTTGGGGTGGTTCGAGCCGTGGACCTCGTGGCAGTTCATGCACTCGCGCCCCGGCTCGAGGGCCTCGTTCGCGCCGTGCGGAAACACGAACGGCCCGGTCTTCTCGCCGTGGCACGCGGCGCACGCGATCTCCCCCGCGCGGGTCCGGCGGACCGGCTCGTGCGAGAGCTTCATGTGCGGCTCGTGGCAGGAGGAGCACTCCATCCCGCCCCGGCCGATCCGATGCGCGTAGGGCTTGTTGCGGAACCCCGCGACGTGGCTCGCGTGGCAGCTGTTGCACACCTCGACCTCTTTCGCCCGCAGAAGGCGCGGGGCCAGAGGCTCGGCGTGATGGACCGAGTGGCAGGTCAGGCAGTGGACCGTCTCGGAGTTCGCGTGCACGCCCTGCCGGCGCGACTTCGCGTGGGTGGACACGTCGTGGCAGCTCAGGCAGGTCTGCGAGCCCGCCAAGCCGGCCGGCTTGACGATCCGCGTCGTGTCCCCGCCCGCTTCCATGTGCGCGCTCCCGTCGCCGTGGCACGACTCGCAGATCGCGTTGGCCACCGCCTCGCCCTTCGCGCTCCCCCGCGCGTGCGGGTTCCGCTTGAACGGCTCGGCCTGCTCGTGGCAGTCCGAGCACGAGGGCTCGACCACCGCTTCCTCCTGCGCGGGAGGCGTCGCCGGTTCGGCTGCCGGAGGCTCGGGCGGCGTCTGCTGCCCCAGTGCGAGGGGGGAGAGGCTGAAAAACAGTAACAGGGCGATCGCCCCGATTCCGATACGTCTCGTCGACATGGTGTTGATGTCCCCTTCGAAATCCGTTCGTGTCGTCAAACCGAGGGGGGCCTCGTGGCCCCCCTCAGTTTCGTCCGCGGCTGTCAGTCCGCGTGGACTTTGTCGACCGACCATTCGGAGTTTGGACCGTGGCATGAGGCACAGGCTTCGGCGGGTGTGGTGCTCCCGGGGAAGGTGGCCGTGTTGAGGTACGCGTGCGCGGCTGCGTCGCGGCTGTCATGACAGCCGAGGCAGGCGGCCGTGCCGTTGCCCATCGTGGTGAGGAACGTGCGCGGGCTCGTGACCGCGTCCGCGGTCACCGGCGGCGGAAGCTGCTCGCTCCCGTTGATGTGGCAGCCCGTGCAGGAGGCGAGGTTTCCGGGATATACGACGTGGCTGTACTCGTGGATGCTGCTCTGGTTCCCGTACACGAGGTAGCCGTTCTGCAGCTCTTCGCCCGTGTGGAGCTTGTGGATCATGTACTGCATCGAGACCGCCTCGGCGGCGCCCGCGGTTGCGACGCGGACGGCCTTGTCGGTCATCGTCGGGTTGTGGCAGATCACGCACTCGTCGATGACCATCCGCTGCCCGCCGTGGAGCGCGAGGCGGTCGTGGCACTTGTTGCACTTCGCCATGTCGACCGACGACGCGGCGTGGAGCTGCCGTGCCGCCGTTCAGCGCGACGTACTTGATCGGGTTGACGCGCCGACTCGCGGACCGAAACGTCGGCTTCGCCGTCGGCGCGCTTGATGGTGACCGTGCGATAGACGTCGGCGCTGATCGTCCACGTGCCGGTCGTGTCGACCGGGATCATGTTCGTGAACGTGTAGGTGGTGTTGCCCGTCGCTGCGTCGAACGTCCCGGTCGTCTTGCCGGTCTCACGGCAGTAGTAGCGGTAGCTGGTCGTCGGGCCGGCGAGGATCGGGGAGAAGGTCGAGAGCTTGGTCGCATCGATCGCGACGCCCTTGTTGTCGGTGACCTTGAAGACCGCCGTCGGCTTCTGGCCCGCCTTCATGTTCGAGGCGCTGACGAGCTGCACCTTGAGGCCCGCGAGCTGCGAGGACTTGAGAGGGATCGTATGCGCGCCCTTGACCGACGGGCCGAACTCCGGTCCTTCCGGCTGATGGCAGGTCGCGCAGGCGTCGTTGTTCGCCTGCGGGCCGGCCGCGTGGCCCGCGCCCGTCGTCCAGTTGATGTCGTCGTGGCAGGCGCCGCAGGCGTTCATCGTCGGGTTGGCGTACCAGATGTGCGACTGGCTCGGCTTCGTCGACGCTGCGCCGGTTCCCTCGTGGCAGTTGTCGCAGTTGCGGATGTCCTGCGGGTAGACAACCTCCGAGTAGTCGTTGACCGACTGGTTGTGCCCGATGATGATGTACGGCTTCCCGGCCTTGACGCTCGGCAGGTTCTCGCCGCGGTGGATCTTGTGGATGAGGACCGCCAGGTCCTGTGACTCGCCCGTGTCGGGGTCGATCGTCTGCGGGTTGTGGCAGAGGACGCAGAGCTTGACCTCGCGCCGCGACCCGCCGTGGAACGCGAGCTCGGCATGGCAGTTCAGGCAGCTCGTCGCTTGGTTGATCCGTTCCCACTTCGCCGTGACCGCGGCGCCGTCGGGGCGGAAGTCGTGCTCGAGGTTCACGTAGTAGGTCTTCCCGATCACGTCGGTCAGATTGCGCGAGCCGTAGATACCGAGCGTGTGGGTCTTCGTCTGATCGAATCCCGCGGGGAGTGCCGTCTTGAACTTGTAGGTGGCGTGGCCCGACTCGAGGTCGGTCCATGTGCCGCCGGAGTCGGTGCCTGCCTGCGTGGTGGTCACACCCGGGTGCGGGCTGTTCGAGGGCGTGGTGACCGAACGAGTCGTGTAGGCCGTATACCGGCCGGTCGTCGGGTTCCACGACGCGAGGATGAAGCTGAGGCCGATCGCGCCCGGCGTCACTTTGCCGGCGCGGTCGAGCGGGTTGCCGAAGTTGTCCGTGATGCTGACGTCGACCACGGGACGGCGGTCCGACCCGATCGTGATCGAGTTGACCTTCACGGCGAGGCCGGGACGGACATAGGCGATGCCGTCGTCGCCGAGGTAATACTCGATGTCGGTGGTGACGAAGTCGGCGGTCGTCGGGATGCGTGCGGGAGCCTCCGTCATCACGACGGGCCTGCGCCTCATCGTGTTGGCGGCGCGCTCGGCGGTGGGGGCGGGCGCGCTCGTGGTGAGCGTCACCGCCATGAGAAATCCAACTAGCCCTTGAAAGACAGATGGCATGGTCCAATCCTCCATAGATCGACGGGTGCCACGCTACGGGTTTGTCACGCGCGCTACTGTGGTTACAGTCGCGCTCGCGCGTGACGTTGCGCATGCGATCGGCGTAGAGGGATCACCGGGTGGAGGGAAGTTCGTTGCAGCGAATCGCGGCGGACCGGGGAACGGGCGCCACGGGCGACGCCGGGGGGGGAACCAGCGGGGGAAACAGCCGCGGCCGATCCCCAGCGGGGTGAGCAGTTTGGCATGGCGATGGAGGCAGCTCGCTGGATCGAGCCGGGTTCTGTGAGGAGGCCGACCGCCGCCGCGACCCGCTGCGGAGCCCCGTGGCGTAGGGGTGCGCACGGGACCCCGGGCCGGCGGAGATGAGGGTCCGGGTCCGCGCGCCGCCGCGGGCCGATCGTTTATAGTCCGGGCGCGATGGTGAAAATCGGCATCCTCGTCGCGCAGCTCGGCACCCCCGAGGCGCCGACTACGTCCGCCGTGCGGCGCTACCTCGCGCAGTTTCTCTCCGATCCGCGGGTCGTCGACCTCAACCCGCTCCTCTGGCGGCCGATCCTGTACGGCGTGATCCTCCGGACGCGGCCGGCGCAGTCGGCCGCGCTCTACCGGAAGGTCTGGACGCCCGAGGGCTCGCCGCTGCTCGCGTTCTCGAGGGCGCAGGCCGCGGGAATCCAGGCGGCGCTCGACAGGAAGGGAGGAGCCGAGCTCAGAGCCGAGGTCGCGATGCGATACGGCGAGCCATCGACCGGAGCGGCGATCGAGCGGCTGGCGCAGTGGGGCGCCGAGCGCATCCTCCTCTTTCCGATGTATCCGCAGTACGCCGCGCCGACCACGGCTTCCACGTACGACGAAGTCTTCCGGGAGCTGCCGAAGCGGCGGTTCGTCCCGGCGCTACGGGTCGTCCCGCCGTACTTCGACCACCCCGCGTACATCGGGGCGCTCGCCGAGTCGGTGAGGGAGACGATCGCCTCGCTCGAGGAGCCGCCCGAGAAAGTCCTCGTCTCCTTTCACGGCATTCCGCAGCGCTACGCCGATCTGGGCGATCCGTATCCGCGGCAGTGCGAAGCGACGGCGCGCGCGCTCGCCGATGCCATGGGATGGCGCGACGAGGAGTGGATGCTGACGTATCAGTCGCGCTTCGGGCGGGAGCCGTGGCTCCATCCCTACACGGACGAGACCCTCATGCGCCTGGGGCGCGAGGGCGTCAGGCGCATCGTCGCGCTCTGCTCCCGGCTTCACCGCCGACTGCCTCGAGACGATCGACGAGATCGGCAACCTCGGGCTCGAGCAGTTCCGCTCGACCGGAGGAGAGTCGCTTCACCGCGTCCCGTGCCTCAACGACCGTCCCCGCTGGATCGCAGCTCTCGCGGAGATTGCGGAGAATGAATTGAAGGGATGGGTGGGGGAGGAGAGGGTCGGGAGTCCTAGGGTCTAGGAGTCTAGAGTCTAGAGTCTAGAGTCTAGGAGTCTAGGAGTCGGTGTCATCCCCAAGCCGACCAACGGCGCGGACGCCGATGAAGCGATGACTGACCCTGTTGGCCATCCTGAACGAGGGGGGCTGGGCGGGTGTGAAGTGAAGGACCTCAAAATTGCGGGACACCCGCTACCTCCGTGCAGGTGGTGTCATTAGAAGCCGAAGGCGAGGGATCTCAAAATGCGAGGGTGGACCATTTTGAGATCCTTCGTTGCGGCCTTCGGCCGCTCCTCAGGATGACGCATGGCACGTTCCGGCCTTCCTACTTCCTACTTGAAATGCCCGCGCCCTCTCGTCCGTTGGTAGCACGGGAGAGCAGGTCCAGCAGTTCCGCACCCCTGATCCCTGCCTACTTCCTCCTGACTACTGAACGAAGGACCAGCTTGATGCCGTCTGAGCGGTTTCAGAACGCGCTTCGCGGGATTCCGCAGGCCGTCCCTCCCATCTGGATGATGCGCCAGGCCGGGCGTTACCACGGCCACTATCAGGAGCTTCGGCGCAAGCATTCGTTCGTCGATCTCTGCCGCGAGCCCGAGCTGGCGGCCGAGACCGCCCGCGGCCCGGTCGTGGATTTCGATTTCGACGTTGCGATCCTCTTCAGCGATCTCCTCTTTCCTCTCGAAGCGCTCGGCCTCTCGCTCAGGTACGAGGAGTCGGGGCCGAAGCTCGAGCCGCGGCTCGAGCCGTCGCACCTGAAGGGCCTGCGCCCTCTCGACGAGGCGCTGCCTCACCTTGCGTTTCAGGGTGAGGCCGTCCGCCGCACGCGCGAGGCGATCCCCGCCGACAAGAGCGTCATCGGGTTCGTGGGCGGGCCCTGGACGCTGTTCGTCTATGCGGTCGAGGGAAGCCACAAGGGCGACCTCCGCCGGGCGAAGAGCGACCCGCGGTTCTATCGCGACTTCGCTGCCCTCATGGTCCCGCTCCTGCGCGAGAACATCCGCCTGCAGCTCGACGGCGGGGCCGAAGTCGTCATGATTTTCGACACGGCGGCGGGAGAAGTGGCGCCCGGCGTCTTCAGGCGCGAGCTCCTTCCCGACCTGGCCTTCCTCGCCGAGCAGTTTCCCGGGAGGGTCGGCTACTACTCGCGCGGCTCGCAGCCCGCGCACCTGCGGGATCCCAGGTTCGCGGGGCGCACGTTCGCGGGCGTCGGCGTGGACTGGCGCTGGAGCATGGACGAGGCGATCTCGCTCTTCTCCCCGCACGGGTTCGTGCAGGGAAACTTCGATCCGGCGCTCCTCTTTCTCTCACCCGTGGACTTCGAGCGGGAGCTGGGGCGCTGGCTCGAGCCGATCCTCGAGCTCGGTCCCGAGCAGCGGCGGGGCTGGGTATGCGGGCTCGGCCACGGCATCCTGCCGTCGACCCCGGAAGAAAACGTCCGCACGTTCGTTCAGACTGTGCGGGACCTGTTCGCGTGACCCGTTTCTCAGGAACTCCACGATGACCCAGGCGCAGACGAACCTCTTCGAGAAGTACGACGTGCCGGTGCCCCGGTACACGAGCTATCCCACGGTGCCGTTCTGGAGCGACGATCCGACGACGGATCAGTGGATCGGCGAGCTCCGGAAGGCGGCGGCGCGCCCCGACTGCACGTGGGCGATCTACGTCCACATCCCGTTCTGCGAGTCGCTCTGCACGTTCTGCGGGTGCAACAACGTCATCACGCAGAATCACAAGCGCGAAGATCCGTACGTGCAGAAGGTGGTCCGCGAGTTCTCGATGTACCTGGACGCGGTTCCGGACCTCGCGCTGCGGCCGCTCCGCCAGCTCCACCTCGGAGGCGGCACTCCGACGTTCCTCTCGCCCGAGAGCCTCAAGGCCCTGCTCGGGCCGATCCTCGAGCGGGTCGACACCCGGAGCGAGCAATTCGACGCGTCCGTCGAGGTCAATCCGCGCGTGACGACCGAGGATCATCTGCGCGCGCTCTTCGAGGCGGGCTTCACCCGCGTGTCGATGGGCGTCCAGGATTTCGATCCGACCGTGCAGTACCTCGTCAATCGGATCCAGCCGTTCGAGGTCACCGAGGAGCTGACGAGCCAGGCGCGGGCGATGGGCTACACGTCCGTCAATTACGATCTCATCTACGGGCTGCCGAAGCAGACGCCGGAGACGATGCGGAAGACGGCCGAGCTGACGGTGACGCTCTCGCCCGACCGGATCGCCCTCTACAGCTTCGCGAAGGTCCCCTGGATCAAGCCGGCGCAGCGGCTCTTCAAGGACTCCGATCTCCCGGAAGGCCCCGACAAGCGCGCAGCTCTACGAGATCGCGCGGGAGATCTTCCTCCGCGCGGGGTACGTCGAGATCGGGATGGACCACTTCGCGCTGCCGCACGACTCGCTCCACAAGGCGCAGCTCGAGCGGCGAGCTTCATCGCAACTTCATGGGGTACACCGAGTTCAGGACGGACGTCCTGCTCGGTCTCGGCGTGAGCGCGATCTCGGAGTCGCCGACCTGCTTCCATCAGAACGTGAAGACCGCCCCGGCGTACGAGGAGCGGATCGACGCGGGACAGATCCCGACGTTCCGGGGGCATCTGCTCAGCGAGGAGGACCGGCGCCTCCGCCAGCAGATCCTCGATTTCATGACGCGGCTCCACGTGCGGCTCGAGCCCGAGCAGGTCGAGGACGCGCGAGATTTCCTCGCGACGATGCTGGACGACGGAATCGTGACGCTCGAGGGGAACGAGCTGCGCCTCGTCGAAGCCGGCAAGCCGTTCCTGCGCAACGCGGCGGTCTTCTTCGACAGCCGGCTGCGCGCCGCGGGGCCGCGCCCGAAGATCTTCTCGCAGGCGATATGAAACGCGTCACGATCGTCGGCGGTGGGTTCTCCGGTCTCGCGACCGCGTACTACCTCGCGCGCGGCGGCGGCCGAGGTGACGCTCGTCGAAAAGCAGCCGCGCCTCGGCGGGTTCGTCGACACGCTCCGCACGCCGCACGGCCTCGTCGAGACGGCCGCGAGCGGCATCCGCAACTCCGGCCGGCTCGAGGCGCTCTTCGCCGATCTCGATCTCCCGCGGGTCCACACCAAGAAGGAGAGCCGGAAACGCTATCTGTTCCGCGGCGAGCCGCACCAGTGGCCCCTCCGCGCGGGCGAGTCCGCCGGCTTCGCCGCGCGCCTCGGCTCGAGCGTCCTCACGGGGCGCTTCCGGCCACGCGGCGGCGAGACCGTCGAAGCGTGGGGAGGCCGCGTGCTCGGACCGGCCGCGACGCATTTCATTCTCGGCGCGGCGCTCCAGGGCGTGTATGCGGGAAATCCCGCGGAGATGAGCGCGAGCCTGATCTTCGGTAAGCGCGAGAAACCGCCGAAGCCGTCGAAAGGCGGCCTCGTCGCGCCGCCGGAAGGGCTCGCGCAGCTCACGGCGGCTCTCGCGGCGAAGATCGAGTCGCTGGGGGGGACGATCCGCACCGGCGCGAGCGTCGGCGAGATTCCCGAGGGAACCGTCGTGCTGGCGACCTCGATCCACGATGCGGCGCGGTTGCTGAGCGGTCGAGCGCCCGAGACGGCCAAGGCCCTCGCATCGGTCGAGCTCGTGCCGCTCGTCAGGGTCACGACGTTTTATCCGGCGAACGAGAACACGGTCCCTGGATTCGGCGTCCTTTTCCCCCGCGGCGAAGGAGTGCGCGCGCTCGGGGTCCTCTTCAACACGAACATCTTCCCGAACCGCGGCGAGGGACACTCGGAGAGCTGGATCTACGCCGGAGCGCAGGATCGGGCGATCCTCGATCTCGACGACGCGGCGCTTTTCGAGGTGATGGACCGCGATCGCGAGAAGCTCTACGGGCGCGCGGTTGCGCCGATCGCGCGGTATCCGCAGCGCTGGCCGGTCGGCCTCCCGCACTACACCGTCGCGCTCGAGCGGCTCGCGCCCCGCGCGCTCCCGCTGCCGAAGGACGTATTCCTCGCAGGCAACTATCTCCGCGGCATCGGCCTGCCGATGCTGCTCGAGCAGGCGCACGAGGTGGCGAAGAGGATCTGCAACTGCAATCCGCTTGACCCCGCTTCCCGCGAGGCGGAAGATCTCCCCACCGGGAGGTTCCCTCATGAACTGCTCCTCGTGCGGCGCGGCACTCGCGGCGGAATCGCGCTTCTGCTCGTCGTGCGGAGCTCCCATCTCGCGGGGCGTCGCCCCGCAGGCCGACCCCCTCCGAGACCTCCTTCAGTCCACACTCTCCCCGAACATCGAGATCGTTCGGCCGATCGGCCGCGGGGGGATGGGCGCGGTGTACCTCGGCCGCGAGACGGCGCTCGACCGCGAGGTCGCGATCAAGACGCTCGCTCCGGAGGTAGCAGGCGCGCCCGAGCTCCGGGAGCGCTTCCGGCGCGAGGCGCGGATCGCGGCCAAGCTCACCCACCCGAATATCGTCCCGCTCCACACGTTCGGCGAAAGCCGCGACGTCATTTACTTCGTGATGGGGTTCGTTCGCGGTGAGAGCCTCGCCGGCCGGCTCGCGCGGAGAGCTGTCGCACCCGACGAGGCGCGTCGCATCCTCGCCGAGCTTGCGGACGCGCTCGCGTATGCCCACGAGCGGGGAATCGTCCATCGCGACATCAAGCCCGAGAACGTCCTCATCGAGGACGCGACCGGGAAGGCGATCCTCACCGACTTCGGCATCGCGCGCATGAGCGGGGCAACGACGCTCACGCAGGCGGGAGGAGTCCTGGGCACGCCGCAGTACATGTCGCCCGAGCAGGCGAGGGGAGCGGAGGTCGGCCCGTCCAGCGACATCTATTCGCTCGGCGTGCTCGGGTATCGGATGCTGACGGGGGCGCTGCCGGTGCGCAGCGACTCGCTGCCGGATCTGATCGCGAAACTGGCGAGCGAAAGCGGTCCCACGATCGACGGCCCGCCGGCGGAGGTACCGGACCTGCTCGCCGGCGCCGTCATGCGGTGCCTTCGGAAGGATCCCGCCGAGCGATTGACGGCCGCTGCGCTGCGCAACGTGTTGACGAGCGAGTCGGACGAGCGGGAGATCCCCGCCGAGATCAGCGCCTTCGAGGGGCGCGCGTTCGTGACGGTTCCCGTCGCCGCGATCGCTCTCATGCTCGTCGCGTTCGAGCTGTTCCTCTGGGACTACGTCGAGCCGAGCTGGCGGATGCTGATCCTGCTGTTCCAGCTCGCCGCCCTCATGCTCCTCGGGTTCCTCGGCATCGGGTTTTCTGAAGGGCGGCGTCTGGGAATCCCGGCGGCGGAGATCGCGAGGATCATCGTCCGCCAGCCGCGGTGGTTCCCCGGGTGGGTTCCACGCTGGGCCCGCAGGCCGGGAGACTTTTCCGCGCGCCTCCCGCCGCCGCTCCGACTGCTCCGGATGGCGACGACCGTCTGCTACGTCACCGCCCTTCCGCTCGTCCTCATCGTGCCGTTTGCGCTCATCGGCATTCAGGCGAACATCGACCTTGGAACGTGGTTCCGGGTCTACTCGATCCTCTTCAGTAGCGTCATGCTCTTCATGATCGGGGCGCTGGCCCACGCAAACATCGTGATGGCGAGGCGGGGGCTGAGCGCGCAGGAGCGCTCGCGCATCATGTCCGTACCGCCGCTTCCCCGCGGCGCGTGGGACGAGCCGAAGTACTCTGCTCTGCTGGCTCCGCTCGACGGGAGCGCGAAAGCGGCAACGCCGGCTTCACCGGAACAAATCGGCGAGCGGATCATCATCCGCGCCAGGAGGCTCCCGTCCTCGGTGGCAGGCCGTGTGGTCGAACTCGAGCGAGGCCTCGCGGACGGAATCCTCAGAATCGAGGCGGAGGCGAAGAGTATCGACGCGCTGCTCGATCCTGAAGACAACGCTCGCATCGAGCGCCGGCTCGCGGCTCTGGTCGAAACCGGGAACGCGGAAGGATCCGAGGTTCGGAGGCTGCTGATGGAGCAGCAGCGGGTCTTCCGGGATCTCTCATCGAAGCGCGACGAGCTGGCGCGCCGCCGGGAAGCGTGGATGATCCGGCTCCGGGCGCTCGATGCGACCCTGGCTCTGCCGGGCGCGCCGGGAGCCGAGCTCGAGCGGCAGGCGGACACGATTCGCGACTTCCTCGCGCGAGCCGGCGGTGGCTCGGGCGACGAATCGACCGCGATTCAGGCGACGTAGCGGCAGCCGCCGACGCCGGAGAACGAAGAACGGAGAACGGGGAACGGCCCTACGGAACGGTATTCGTCGGCGGGTGGGCAGGTGACGCGAAGTCTTCCTCTTCCGCGGGAGCTCCGGGGCGCTTGTATTCGACCGAGGCGAAGTAGCGGGCCGCGACGGCCTTTCCTTTCCTCCGGGCCGGGGAGAACCTCCATTGGCTCACCGCCTCGAGCGCGGCCTTGTCGAGCTGCGGCTCGAGCGGCTTGACCACGCGCGCGTCGCAGACGCGTCCGGACGAGTCGAGGATCACTTCGAGGAGGACGACCCCGAGCGCGGGTCGCGCCTCGATCTTCGGCTCGACCCGCTCGACGAGCTGCGGAACGAGGTCCGCCTCGCCGAGCTCGGCGACATCCAGCTCGCCGCACGCTCCGAACCATGCAGGGCGGGACGGCTTCTGTCGAGCGCACGAGACCGAGGCGAGGGCGACGGCCAGGACGAGGGCGAGGCGGAAGGAGGCGCGCATTTTCACTCTGTTCTCCGGCGCCGGCCGGTGACCGGCCGGCACTGCGCAGGAGGAAACCGCGAAAGGGGCCACCGGCTTCCCTGATCGTCTTCGCGGATGCTCTTCCGCTGGCGCCCGGAGGTCCTCGCCCGGCTCGAGGACTTCGGCATCCGCCCCGGCCCGCAGAGCGACCCCGGGGTCGCGCGGGATGATCTCAAGGCGCATGTGCCTCTACAAGTCGGACTCGAGGTTTTTGAATGAACCCGCCGAGCCACGCCGGAGGCGTGGCAGGAGGCAGCCGGGGCGTCGCGCGCAGCGCGACCCCCGGAACGCGAACGGCCGCCCAAAGTTTCTTGCACCCCGGAGGGGTGCTACAAAGGATCACGAGGATTGCAGAGCCCGGGAAACGGACCGCCGCAGGCGCTCCCTACGGCATCCTTCTCAGCCTTTTGATCTCCTCCACGGGCAGCGCTTCGATCGTGACGCCGTTTCCGGTCACCGTCGTCGCCTTCAGCAGCGAGTTGTAGACGGCCTCCTCGGTTGCTTCGATCACCGCGAGAAAGAGGGGAGAGAGCGCTTCGGTCGGGAGGAGCGCCGCGGCAGCGGGGACGGTCGAGCCGTGGCGGACGCGAAGGGATGGGTGCGTCGTGAACGCGATCGCATAGTCGCCGCTGCCGTTCGTGCCGGCGGCGCCCGTGCGGGCGATCCCCATCATCGCGCGCGCGCCCATCCGCTCGAGGCCCCTCGCGTCGACCGGCGCATCGGTCGCGATCACGATCATGATCGAACCGTCGGCGCGGTCCTTCGCGAGCTCGTTCGCGAGATAGTGGCGGCCGAGCGCCTTGCCTGCCGGGATCCCGTCGATCGAAAGGACGCCGCCGAAGTTGCTCTGAACCAGGACGCCGACGCTCCACCCGCCGAGCCCTCCGGGCAGCCGCCGCGAGGAGGTGCCGATCCCTCCCTTCCACCCGAACGCGATCGTCCCGGTGCCGGCGCCCACGCTTCCTTCCTCGACGGCTCCTCCCTTCGCGGCGCGAAGAGCCGCGAAGACGTCATCGCGCCCGACGGGACGGCTCCGGATGTCGTTGAGACCTCCGTCGTTCGTCTCTCCGACGATCGGATTGATCGAGCGGACCTGTTCGTTGCCCGGAAGGGCGAGCATCCAGTCGACGAGCGCATCCGCCACACGGAACGTGCTGAGGGTCGAGGTCAGCAGGATCGGCGTCTCGATCTGCCCCAGCTCGCGGAGCTGCGTCGCGCCGACGAGCTTCCCGAATCCATTGCCGACGAAGAGCGCTCCGGTGACCTTCTCCTGAAAGAGATTGCCGGAGTGGGGGAGGATCGCCGTGACTCCGGTGCGGATGCTCTCGCCCCGGACGAGGGTCGCGTGGCCCACGCGCACGCCCTCGACATCCGTGATCGCGTTCAGCGGACCCGGCTGGAGGATGCCCGGTTCGATGCCGAGCTCGCGAGCCCGGGGGCGCGCGGCGGGATCGGCGGCGAGCAGAGCCGTGGCGGCGAGTAGAGAGGCGACGAGGAACGAGCGCATGGCCTATTCTCCTCCACCCGGCGACCCGCAAACGCCGGGATGGTTCTTGCACGAACCAGCTTCATGGAAAGAAACGAGCGTGACGAAATTCTCCCGAAAGCGAGGCGGGGCGGCCGCGAGGGCGTCGATCCCGAGGCCCTCCCCGCTGAATGCTCCGACGACGTGCGCGTGAGCCGTTTCACGCCGCCGCCGCCCCCGGGCGGGGGATCGTCCGCGGGTTGAACGAGAGCCCGGGCGCGCGCCGGAAGGGATTACCGCGAGGCAGGGACGCTGTTCAGTCGTCCATGAGCATGTACGACTATGTGAGGTCCGGGCGGTGAAATTCGTGGAGCGCTATCCCCGGACCGCGCGCGTCCTCAGGGAAGCCGCTTTCTTCGCGGCGGTCATCGGCGCGGTCTTCGTCCTCTACGCGTACGTCCTTCCCTTGGTCGGCTTCGAGACGTGACTCTCCCGAGCCGTCTGCCGCGTGCCGGCAGCGAAGTAGCGCGTCAGGAGTCTGAGCGTCCAGGAGTCCCGGCGTCCCATTCCCAACTCTCCGACGCCGACCCCCAGACTCTCAGACGCTCAGACGCTCACTCGAGCAGGCTCCGCAGCATCCAGGCGGTCTTCTCGTGGACCTGCATCCGCTGCGTCAGCAGATCGGCCGTCGGCTGATCGCCCGCTTTCTCGGCGACCGGGAAGACGCCGCGCGCCGTGCGGGCGACCGTTTCCTGTCCTTCGATCAGCCGCGCGATCATCTTGAGCGCGTCGGGCGTCTCGTTATCCGGATCCTCGTCGAGCGAGGCGAGCTTGGTGAACTCCGTGTACGAGGCCGGAGCGCGGAAGCCGAGGGCGCGGATGCGCTCGGCGACGAGGTCGACCGCGAGGGCGAGCTCGTTGTACTGCGTCTCGAACATCAGATGGAGCGTCTGGAACATCGGTCCGGTCACGTTCCAGTGGTAGTTGTGCGTCTTCAGATAGAGCGTGTACGTGTCCGCGAGGAGGCGCGAGAGGCCGTCCGCGATCTGCTTCCGGTCCTTCCCCCCGATTCCGATGTCGATCGCATGGACTTTCTTCGTTTTTCCCATGAATGAGCTCCTTTCGCGGCAACTGTATGGAAAAGCTCGTACCCGTGGTGGTTCCCTGGATCACACGGCAGGGTGAGCGAGCGCGCAGAGGGGCGCTCCGAATCGCCGCGGGAGCCGCCCGGGCGGCCGGCTCGCGAGGGGAAAAGGAATGGCCCCGAAGGTCTTTGCCCTCCGGGGCCGTTCTGGCGCGTTAGCAGCTGCAAAGAAGCATTCGCGCCGTGACTCGGGGGCCCATCGCGCCCTTCAAGTCCGCCTCGTCCCGTTAACATCCGCGATAGAGCGTCCGGGTCGAAGCTTTGTGACTCGTTGGCCTATCGCGCCTCCAAGCCCACCTCGATCCGTTGACATCTGCGATAGAGCATTCGGATCGTGGCTCGACTCAAGGCTCATCGCGCCTCCAGTCCCACCCCGAACGGTTGACATCCGCGATGAAGCATCCCGTTCGAAGCGTCGACTCAGTGGCTCATCGCGCCATCCAAGTCCGTCCCGGCCCGTTGACATCTGCGATGAAGCATCCGGACCGAAACATCTGACTCAGGGGCCTATCGCGCCGTCCAAGTCCTTCCTCGACCCGTTAACATCTGCGATAGCGCATCCGGATCGAAGACCGACTCGAGGCCCATCGCGCCTCTCGTCCCACCTCAAACGGTTGACATCCGCGATAGAGCGTTCCGTCCGAAGCGTCGACTCAGTGGCGTATCGCGCCTTGCCAAGTCCACTTCGCCCCGTTGACATCTGCGATACAGCGTTCGGTTCGAAGTGAGAGCAATGTACGCTCGCACCTTCGCAAAGTCGAGTTACAGTTGGGCCTGTTTTCCACACAGCTCCACAGCGTGTCGAAATGATGTTGTGCACTATCGATGAACGCGAGCGTGGGGGCGGCCGCGGCGTGATCGGGCGCTGTTGAAATCGTTGACCCGCCGACCGGCGAATCGCGTTCGTGCGTCATCCTGAGGAGCGCGAAGCGCGACGAAGGATCGTTGGTGCACACCGCGGGGACGTCGATCGCGCGCGAATGCACCCAAGATCCCTCGCTGCGCTCGGGATGACGTTGCGAAGAAACGCCAGCGCACGACTCAGTTGTGAATGCCCGGCGCCTCGTGTCCCGTGCTCGTCACGTACTCTGCGTACGTCCCGGTGAACGGAAGCGGCTTGTCGTGATCCTCGGACGAGAGCTCGAGCACGCGGTTCGCGATCCCGCGCAGGAAGGTGCGGTCGTGCGAGACGAAGAGCATCGTCCCCTCGTAGTCCTTCAGCGCGTCGACGAGCATCTCCTTCGTCGCGAGGTCGAGGTGGTTCGTCGGCTCGTCGAGGATGAGGAAGTTCGGCGGGTCGAGCAGCATGCGCGCGATGAGCAGCCGCGACTTCTCTCCGCCCGAGAGCGCGCGCACCTTCTTGTCGACGTCGTCGCCCGAGAACTGGAACGCGCCCAGGAGACTGCGGAGGACGCCGAGGGTCTCGAGCGGGAAGTCCTTCTGCATCTGCTCCATGACCGTGAGATCCGGGTCGAGGAGGTCGAGCGACTGCTGCGCGAAGTAGCCGGTGCGGAGGCTCGCGCCGAGGCGGACCGAGCCCGAGTCGGGCGGAAGCGCGCCGGCGACCATCTTGAGCAGCGTCGATTTTCCCGCGCCGTTCTTCCCCATGACGCACCACCGCTCGCCGCGGCGGACGAGGAAATCGAAGTCCTTGTAGATGGTCTTCGAGCCGAATGACTTCGAGAGTCCTTCGATATTGACCACGTCCTCTCCCGAGCGGGGCGGGGTCCGGAAGTCGAATCGGACCACGCGCCTCCGCTTCGGCGGCTCGACGCGCTCGATCTTGTCGAGCGCCTTCACGCGGCTCTGCACCTGCGCGGCCTTCGCGGCATGCGCGGAGAAGCGGTCGATGAAGCGCTGCTCCTTCGCGAACATCGCCTGCTGCCGCGCGTACGCCGCCTCCTGGTTCGCCTCGCGCAGCGCGCGCTCGCGCTCGTAGAAGTCGTAGTTGCCCGAGTAGGCGACGATCTCGCCGCCGTCGATCTCGAGGATCCTCGACACGATGCGGTTCATGAAGTCGCGGTCGTGCGAGGTCATCAGCAGCGTCGCCTTCGATCCGCGCAGGAAGCCCTCGAGCCAGAGGATCGACTCGATGTCGAGATGGTTGGTCGGCTCGTCCATCAGCAGCACGTCGAATTTGCCGAGGAGGACCTTCGCCATCGCGACGCGCATCTTCCATCCGCCCGAGAGGGCGCCGACGTCGCCGTCGATCTGCTCGTCCTCGAACCCGAGCCCGTGCAGGACTTCCCGCGCGCGCGCCTCGAGCTCGTAGCCGCCCAGGTGCTGGTACTCCTCCTGAACGTGGCCGAAGCGCTCGAGGATCGCCTCCATCTCGTCCGCGCGATCGGGGTCGGACATCGCGTGCTCGAGCTCGATCAGCTCGTGGTGGAGGTCGCCCGCGCGGCCGCTCCCGGCGATCGCCTCGTCGAGGACCGGGCGGCCCCCCATCTCCTCGACGTCCTGCCGGAAGTAGCCGATCGACAGCTTCTTCGGGACGGAGATCGTCCCGTCGGTCGGCTCTTCCTCGCCCATGATCATCCGGAAGAGCGTCGACTTGCCGGCGCCGTTCGGGCCGACGAGCCCGACCTTCTCGCCCGGGTTGAGCTGGAACGAGGCCTCGACGAGGAGGAGCTGCTTGCCGTACTGCTTGTTGACGTTCGAGAACGAGATCATCGCGCGGCGGAGAACACGATCGTTCTCTGACGTCTTCCTTCCGAGCCGCGTAGCGGCGACATCGTGTAGCCCCGGGCGTCAGCCCGGGGTCTCGCGGGGGCGCGCGTTCCAAGCCGCGTAGCGGCGACATCGTCCCCCCGCCCACCGGGAACGATGTCGCGCCTACGGCGCTCGGGACCGTGCCGTCTGCACGAGACCCCGGGCTGACGCCCGGGGCTACCCGATGTCGCGCCTACGGCGCTCATGAGGAGACCCTGGCCCAACCCGGCCTCGGGTTCTCGGGTGGACGGTCCAAAACGGGTGTGACGTTCACCCTACGCAAACCGGCACTTCCGGCAGGATCATAGGTCTTCCCCAGAGGAGGAGCCATGAGCATCAGCCAGCTCGCCCGGTCCATCAAACCCTCGCCGACCCTGCGGCTCAACGAGACCGCGGCCCGCCTTCGCGAGAAGGGGGAGCCGGTGATCCATCTCGGCGGAGGCGAGCCGAAGGGGAAGGCCCCGCTCGACGCCGTGCTGGGCTGCGCGTCCCAGCTCAACAGCGGCGAGATCCGCTACGCCCCCGCCGACGGCCTCCCGGCGCTCAAGAAGGCGATCATCCGCTATACGGAAGAGTTCTACGGGAAGATCGCCGCGCCGGAGAACATCGTGGTCACGAGCGGCGCCAAGCAGGCGATCATGAACCTGCTCTACGCCATCCTCGAGCCGAAGGACGAGGTGATCTTCCCCGCTCCGTACTGGGTCAGCTACCCCGAGATGGTCAAGCTCGCCGGGGGCGTCCCGGTGGTCGTCGAGGCGGAGGACGGCTCCTTCCAGCCGACGATCGAGGAGATCGCGGACAGGACGGGGTCCTACACGCGGGCGGTCATCCTCAACAGCCCGAACAATCCGAGCGGGGTGATGTACTCGTGCGAGTTCGTCTCCGAGGTCGTCGCGCTTCTGCGAGAAGCACAACCTCTGGCTGATCATGGACGATCTCTACAACCGGCTGGTCTTCGACGGGAAGGTCGCGCCGGTCGCGTACGAGTTCGCGAGCGATCTGGGCGAAGCTTCGCGTCTGGTCGTCGTGCAGGGCGTCTCGAAGATGTACGCGATGACCGGCTTCCGGATCGGCTGGTCGATCGCGAACCGGGAAGTCAGCGAGGCGATGGCGAACATCCAGTCGCACCAGACCTCAGGGCCGGTAACGGTCTCGCAGTGGGCGGCGGTCGGCGCGCTCTCGGGTGTGCAGAACAGCATCGAAACGCTCCGGCTCACGCTCGAGAACAACCGGAACGTCCTGCTCGAGCGCCTTCGCACGATCCCCGGGGTTCACGTCACGAAGCCGGACGGGACCTTCTATTGTTTCCCCGATTTCAGCGCGTACATGAAGGACTCGCACAAGCTCGCCGACTTCCTCCTCGAGAAAGTCCGCGTGGTCACGGTGCCGGGGAAGGACTTCGGGATGGACGGCCATCTCCGGATCAGCTACTGCGGGAGCATCAAGGAGATCATGGAGGGAGTCGAGCGGATCAAATGGGCGCTCGATCCCGCGGCACCGAATGAGCTCTTCCTCGGCGACAGAAAACTCGTGAGGGACTGGGCATGAACATCTATCTCGACGTCCAGTCTCCCGCCGTGCGCCAGTCGAGCGCGCTGGCGAGCCGCTTCGGCCTCGAGAACCACGGGCTGACCGAGCTCCGGCGCGTCTACTGGAACCTTCCCGCGCCGGCCCTCTACGAGGAAGCGGTCTTCCGCTCGGAGGCGCAGATCTGCCATCTCGGGCCGCTCGTCGTCGAGACGGGCAGGCACACCGCGCGCGCCGCGGCGGACAAGTTCGTGGTCCGCGAGCAGACGACCGAGGAGCACGTCTGGTGGGGGCAGTACAACCGGCCCTTCAATCCGGCGAGCTTCAGCGGCCTTCACGCGCGGCTCGCCGGCTACCTCCAGGGGCGCGACGTCTTCGTCCAGGACGTGCACGCGGGGGCGGATCCCGAGCACCGGCTCGCCGTCCGGATCATCACGCAGAAAGCGTGGCATAGCCTCTTCGCGCGGACGATGTTCCTCAAGAACGCCACGCTCGAGCAGGCGCGAGCGCACGTGCCGGAGTTCACGATCATCGCCGCGCCGGGATTCAAGGCGAGCGGGATGATCGACGGCACGAGGAGCGACACGTTCATCGTCCTCAACTTCCGCGAGCGCCTCGGCCTGATCGGCGGCACGGGTTACGCGGGCGAGATCAAGAAGACGGTCTTCACGATCCTCAACTACCTCCTCCCGCTCGACGGCGTGCTGTCGATGCACTGCTCCGCGAACATGGGGCGCGAGGGCGACGTCGCGATCTTCTTCGGGCTGTCGGGAACCGGGAAGACGACGCTCTCGGCCGACCCGGCGCGAAGACTCATCGGAGACGACGAGCACGGGTGGGGAGGCAACGGCGTCTTCAACTTCGAGGACGGCTGCTACGCGAAGGTGATCCGGCTCTCGGCCGACGCCGAGCCGCAGATCTTCTCGACGACGCGCCGCTTCGGGACGATCCTCGAGAACGTCGTATACGATCCGGTCACGCGCATCCTCGATCTCAACGACGAGCGGCTGACGGAGAACACGCGCGGCGCCTATCCGCTCGAGTTCATCGACAACGCGATGCCCGACAAGCGCGCCGGCCATCCGAAGAACGTCATCTTCCTGACCTGCGACGCGAGCGGCGTCATGCCGCCGATCTCGCGCCTCACGCCCGAGCAGGCGATCTACCACTTCGTCTCCGGCTACACGAGCAAGATCGCCGGAACCGAGATCGGCCTCGGCATCGAGCCGGAGATCACCTTCAGCGCCTGCTTCGGCGGGCCGTTCATGGTTCACCATCCGTACGTGTACGCCGACCTGCTGCGGCGGAAGATGCTCCAGCACGGCGCGCAGTGCTGGCTCGTCAACACCGGTTGGACGGGCGGGCCGTTCGGGATCGGCAAGCGGATCAGCATCCGCCACACGCGCGCGCTGCTCGACGCCGCGCTCTCCGGAGCGCTCCAGGCGTCGACGTACAGGAAGGATCCCGTCTTCGGCTTCGACGTGCCCGAGCACTGCGAGGGCGTCCCGTCGGAGATCCTCGACCCGGCGAATACGTGGGGAAGCCGCGAGGAGTACTTCCGCAAGTACGACGCGCTCGCCGCGCGCTTCATCGACAACTTCAAGACGCTCGCGGCCGGCTGCCCGCCCGAGGTCGTGAAGGCCGGGCCGCGGAGGATGGGGGAGGGAGTCGGGAGTCAGGAGTCGGGAGTCGGGAGCCGGTAGAGGGTCGTTAGGGAACGCCGCCTATCGGACCGCCGCGCAGCCGCGCGAGCCGCACGCGCAGCATTCTAAACCTACGAGAATGATGAAGCGGCTCGCGCCGGCTGCAGCGGCAGAGTTAGACGCCGTCACCGGTCTAGGTGAGACCAGGGGTAGCGACCTCGGTCGAGCCCCGAGAGCGACCTTTCTCGCATGCTGGCCAACCAAGCCGAAAGATGACCCACATTGACTACCATCGCACTCCGTTCCTTAAGCACCAGTCCCTTCTTCTGAACGACTCATAGGTGTTGGGCTCGTGTTCGACGTCGCTTGCGAGGGCTTTCCGGAAGCGGATGGCACCGATCTCTTCGAACTTAGCTGAGGCCGGGAGCGCACCCGTGGAGAGATCAACGTCACCCACGGCTACCCGGCAGGCGTAGAGAGTTGCGTTGGTAACGATTATCGGAATGTACATCGCCTGACCTCGATGCCTCTCAGCCATCGCGAGTTCTTCCCGCGCGAGGGACTCGGATGCTCGCACCAAATCTCCGGCCACGCGTTCGAGCATGGGTCGGTCATCGTCCGAGCCCCCGCGCACGATGCAGAACTCCGACGTAAAGCCCACCGGGTCAACCAAGAAATCGTCCCAGCCGAGAGCGACCGCTCCGTCTCGCGTCAGAAACGCCCAGAGCGCTCGGAGCGACGGGGTCTCCATTCCAGGCTCTGGCACCAAGAAGATCCATTCACCGCGCTGTGTTCGCTTGCATTCGAACACTGCTCTAAGCGCACTTCGGCCGGCTATGAAGTCGATGAAGCCGCCCCGGGAATGGTCACGCGTCCGCCAGGGATATTCGCGTGCGAATACCTCCCACTCGTGTTTGCTCGCGGATTGACGGACATCCTCCTCGACGGCGAGCTGAAAGAGGAAGCCCGATCGATTGACCAGTTTCCCGAGGTCGTCGTTACTGGCGCTCATCTTCGATCACGGCGTCTAACGCATATTGAAAGTCCGCTCCTTCCTGTACCTTCGGAATCACCAAACACCGGAGGGACGAGGAAAGGAGCGGCTGGCATGAGACAACAGGCAAGTCAGTATCTCGCGTTGGACGTACACCAGGCAACCACCGTTGCGAGGCGCAAGCGTAAGCGTACCCCGCTCACGCGGGGGCTCAACCGCAATCACAATCCGATTCTCAAATCGGTCTTCAAGGGAGCTGCGAATGCCGCGACCGCGAGACCGGGTCCGCTGCGCGACTTCTACGAAGCCTCGCGCGCCCGCGGCGTTCGTGACGAACTTGCCAAGGTGACCCTGGCGCGCAAGATCGTCTCGATCGCGCGTGCGACTCTGGAAGAGAGGAGAGCTCTGGGATCCGAACAAGCTGACGATACAAGCGACATAGCGCCCGGATTGAGCCGGTGACCGTCGAGTGTGGGTGACCCGCTACGGTGATCTCGATCGAGCCGGGACGAAGGTTCGAGGGTGAGTCTCAGCAGGTCCGTTCTGCCCGGCCGCAGTCACGCCGAGGCACTCGTCTAACCACAGGCCCCCTCGGATGAGCAGAAGAAGCGTCAGGCCACGGCGGCCCAGGCCGCCGCGAGTCTCCGATACAACCATGGTCGACGCCCTCGCGGGTGATCGCGGTCGCGCTTGAAATCGTCTCCATGGATCGATGGAGGCACCGAAGATGAGTCAGCGGCGTACGACTGTTCCGCCCACCCGCGTGACCTCGCGTTCCCCGCAATCTGGTCGGTCGGACCTGATTGCCAGGACGAAGACCGAAACGCAATCAACTAAGAGGAGAACCGTCCTTGACAATCGCTTTCATAGAACGTACTTGCGAAGGCGCCAGCGCGGGCTGCGTCGGCTGCAAGCGCTTATTACGCCGCTGCTGCAGCGCGGGTCTTCTAATAAATCACCTCAGCTCGTCGTAGTCGATTCCAAAAGCATTGCAAACCTCGGCGAAGCGGGCAATCACAGCTTCCTCTCGCTTGGAAAACTTGGTACATGTACTTGACTGTTTCTAAGTACGTGAGCAGGTCGTCCCTATTTGTAGTTGCGAAAACGTGATCGATGATTTGATCGCGCGTCATGTCTTTGTAAGCTGGATCGACAGCAGCAAACGTCTTCGACCAACCGTATTCGGCAAGCCCGATAGAACGCACAAAGTTCTTGAGCTTGAGCAGCGCATTTGGGCCCACATTGGAGCCTTCGCGGCGCCTTTCACAGTACTCGTACCACTTATCGCGGAGACCTTTGATGCGCTCGGGAGTCAGATTGGTGGTCATTGTCGCCTTGGAGTGTGCCTGACTGTGACAATTTGGGCAGAGCGGTGCGAGGTTCTCGAGGACGTTGTTCGAAGGATCTCCGTCCAGGTGGTGGATTTGAATGTAAGGCGTCTGGCACACGCAGCAGCGATTGTTAGATTTTGAGATTACCTCTACCCGCAAGGCCTCAGGGACTTGGATTCGGCTTTTTTTCATTGCGGAACGCGTGATCCTCAGCGGCCTAACGGACCTGCGCCTCAGCGGCCCGGCCCGCGACGCGAAATGGTAGCCAAGTTGCCATGCGACTGCTAAACGGGCCGGGTCCGCTGCAGGCGCTAGTTGGGCGAGCCGTGCCGGCACTAATCGTATGCTCGCTCAGTGGCGCGAGCCGAGCGCAGACGAGGCTCCACGTCGAGGCCGCTTAACTTGTCACGCGCTATTAGAATCATCGCGCCGAAGCGAATGAAGGCATTTGCTGGATCTTTGTACAAATCAGTGATGACAGGGGCGAGCGCCTCTGGTCCATAAATGACAGCCCTGTCCTTCGATATGGCGGTTCGCACGTTCGCTGGGAGATAGTTGAAGCAGGCGAGATACTCATCCCCGCCGCCATCCCTGTACCCGACAATGTAGACGCTTCGCATTGAAGGAGACCATGAGTTCCAGATCTGGCGCATGTTCACCGGCTCGCGGGCGGCGGGTTGCGCTGAGGCGACCATGGTGTACGTAAGTGAAAGCACAAGGAGGGAATGGCGCATACGACCCCCAAATTTAGGACTGTCGCCGAAGTTTTCTAAGTAACTCCTCGATCTGCTCAGCCACGGTTGGCTTCGACGTCAAGCTAAGAATCTGCTGATCTTACGCCCGCATTCGCCGGATAGAACCGCACGTGTGACGGGCCGGAGCTCGTTATGCAGCGCGAGCGTTGAAACCCGTACGATGCCCGATCTCGCGAGGCGTGCCGTAGAACCAGCGCCCGCCGCACCGCCGGGTTGTGCATCGCGCGCAGCGAGCTTCTTCGAGAGCACGTCGAGCATTCCGCGCGATCGGTCGACGCACGTCAGCTCCGCGCCTGCCTCCATGAGCGGAATCGAGAGGCGCCCGGTGCCGGACATCAGCTCGAGCACCGGGCCGCCCGCCCGCCGCGCTTCATCGCTGAAGAAGGCGACGTCGAGGTCCGCGGTGACGTACGCATCGTAGAGCGCGGCGACGCTGTCACAGTCGATGGGAGGCATGGCGGTCTCGATTCGGACACGACCCCGGAGAAAGAACGCGGCGCCGGTCCAGGGCGCGAGAGCCGCCATTCGCTCTCGAGAGGAACGCGAACGTCGATCCTCCTGCCCTGGTCACGACCCTGCGTCACGCGCGTCCCCCCGCCCAGATCCCTCGCTACGCTCGGGATGACATCGGGCCGATCCTGCGACAATCGAAAAGGGCGAGCCTTACGGGCTCAGCCCCCTGCTCCCTGACTCCTGATCCCTGTCTACTCGAACCTACACCGGCTTCGTCGCGCGCACGAACCCGCTGATCCACGCGCCGTCGAGGTCCGCCGGAATCGTGTCGGCGTCGATGCCGGCATCGGAGAGGAGAGCGCGCGCCTCCTCGAGGCGGTACTCGCGGGTGACTTCGACCGCAGCGTCTTCGAAACCGGTCTTCCGCAGGAGATCGAGGTATTCCCCCTCCTCGAGCGCGCCGGCGATGCATCCTGCCCAGAGCTCCACGCTCATGCGGATCTCCTCCGGAACGGCGCGGCGGCGGACGATGTCGGAGACCGCGAAGCGGCCGCCCGGCTTGAGGACGCGGAACGCCTCGCGCAGCACGCGCCCCTTGTCGCCGGAAAGATTGATGACGCAGTTGGAGATGACCACGTCGACCGAGGCGTCGGGGAGCGGGATGTTCTCGATCTCTCCCTTGAGGAACTCGGCGTTCGTTACGCCCGCCTTCTTCTGGTTCTCGCGCGCGAGCGCGAGCATGTCGTCGGTCATGTCCAGGCCGTACGCTTTCCCGGCCGGTCCGACCCGTTTCGCCGAGAGGAGGACGTCGATGCCGCCTCCCGAGCCGAGGTCGAGGACCGTCTCCCCCGGGGCGAGGGAGGCGAGGGCCGTCGGGTTCCCGCATCCGAGCGAGGCGAGGACCGCCGTGTCCGGCAGGGCGCCCCTCTCGGCCTCGCCGTACAGATCCTTCGTGATCGGATCCTCGGTCGCGGCGCCGCCGCAGCAGCTGGTCCCGCCGGAGCGCACGCTTCGCGCGGCCTCGCCGTATTTCTGCTGAACCGCTTCCTTGATGGAGGGTGCCGAGACGGCGGGGCCGCAGCATCCGGTCTTGCGCTTCGGGGGAGTGGCACTTTTGGTTTCGAGGGACATGAGGGTGACTCCTTTCGCTCTCAATACATGCGTTGAGACGAATATAATCCCGACAAATAGATTCGTCAAGGCAAATATGTCTATCCTGACGTCCAGGCCGCCCCGGACGCCCGGACGGTCAGGCCCCCCGGTGCCGTCGGTAGCTCGCCCGGTGGATCTCCCGGATCTGCACGGTCAGGTTGCATCGGGACGACGCAACGGCGCTCGAGAACGAGCTCATCAGCGCCGCGAAGAGCGCGTCGCTGATCGTGCCCTTCACTTCGTCGCTTCGTCCCTCGAGGATCTCGACCGTGAGCGTGACGAACGAACGATCCGGCGCGCCGTCGGCGACGGCCGCGATCTCGTGGCGGATCGCCCGGCTCTTGATGTCCTCGATCGTGAAGAGACCCGTGGCGCCGAGCGTTTCGTGAATGCCGAGAAGGACGTCACGGATCTCGGGCGGCGCGACGAGGTTCGAGGTGTATTCGAGAATGCAATGCGGCATCGCGTCTCTCCCGCGCGGCATGATACTTCCGCTCGACGGCGGCCCCCGAGGACCCTACAATCTCGCGAATTCATTGGACGGTCCGGAGAGATCCATGACTCGAGCCGCGCGCCTCGTTGCGACGTTCCTGTTCGTTTTCGCGCCCTCCGCCGTGGCGGGGTCGATCCCCCTTCGGAGCGAGGTCGTTGGCAGCGACGGGACCGCCGTCACTCTCGAGGGGAGGATTCAGCCGGGCCGCGCGATCGTCGAGCTGGTCTCTCCGCGCGCGGCCGCTTCGGGCCAGCGCGCCGCGCGCGCCGCGGTCCTCGCGCGGTTCCGCAGCGACCTGGAGCGCGTCGCGGCCCTCCCGGCCTCGACGATCCGCCATGAATACTCCTCGGTGTTTTTCGGCGCGGCGATCGAGGCGCCGCCGGCAACGTGGGCGGCGATCCGGTCGCTCGATTACGTCGTCGCGATCCACCCCGACCGCATCGTGCGCGCGTATGCCACGGATGGACCGGTCGACGCGCGTCCGCGCGTGAACGCCCAGGGCCTCGGCGCCCGCGGAGCGGGCACCGTCGTCGCCATCATCGACACCGGGATCGATTACCGCCACCCGGCGCTCGGCGGAGGCTACGGTCCCGGCTTCAAGGTGATCGGCGGGCACGACTTCGTCAACGGGGACGACGACCCGATCGACGATCAGGGTCACGGCACTCACGTGGCGGGAACCGTGGCGGCGAACGCGCCGGACCTCATCGGCGTGGCCCCCGACGCGCGCCTGCTCGCCTACAAGGTCCTCGACGCGAGCGGGTACGGCGCGAGCTCCGACATTATCGCGGCCGTCGAGGCGAGCGTCGATCCGAACGGCGACGGCGACCGCTCGGACGCCGCCGACGTGGTGAACCTGAGCCTCGGCGGGGGAGGGACGGCCGACGATCCGATGGCGCGCGCCGTCGACGCCGCCGTCGCGGCGGGGGTGGTCGTCTGCGTCGCCGCCGGCAATGCCGGCGCGACGGCCTCGATCGGAACTCCGGGCGCGGCGGCCGGGGCGATCACCATCGGAGCGGTCGACGGCGCCGGCGTTCTGGCGGCGTTCAGCTCCCGCGGCCCCACCTCGAAGCTCCTCACGTTCAAGCCGGAGATCGTGGCGCCCGGCGTGGGGATCGTCTCCTCCCGGCTCGGCGGAGGCGTCGTGTCGGCCAACGGCACGTCGATGGCGACTCCGCACGTCGCGGGCGTCGCGGCGCTGCTTCGCGAGCTGCACCCCGACTGGACGCCTGCGCGCGTGAAGGCGGCGATCGTCTCGGGCGCGGTGTCGATGCCGGGCACGCCGTTCGCGCGTGGGGCGGGCCGGATCGACGCGGCCCGCGCGGCGAACGCGACGCTCTTCCTGAGCGAGGCGGGGATCAGCTTCGGCCTCGCGCACGCGACGGCGGGGAGCGGCAGCCTCTCCCACGCGGTCACCGTCACGAACGCATCGAATCAGGCGGAAAGCTTTTCGGCCGTCGTTTCTCCGGCGCCGTCGGGGACGACGATCTCGGTCGATCCGAGCCGTGTCGACCTCGCGCCGGGCGCGAGCTCGACGCTGGACGTGACGCTTTCGATCGACTACGCCCAGGCTGGGTTTTCGGCCGAGCCGATGGTCGGAGGCGACATCCGATTCAACGGCGCGCGCGGCACCAGCGCGTTCGCGATTCCCTGGGCCATGCTCCGCGCCGCACGCGCGACGGTCACCTACGACGGCCTCTCGAGCGGAGTCGTCGCGTTCACTCCCTCCGCAACCGAGCGTCCCTTCCAGTACGACGCCGGCGCGTTCGAGATGTTCGTCCCTCCGGGGTCGAACTGGGAAGTGTTCCTCACCGGGCTCGAGACCGACGAGGAGGAGACGCTCGTCACGACGCTGCGCTACCTGATCGCCGAGAAACGGCTGATCGAGGGCGACGTGACGATCCCGTTCCTCGAGAGCGACGCGACGGTGCGGCTCACGTTCGCGGCGCAGGACGCCGATGGGCGCTTCCTGCGGGACCTTCCGGAAGAGACGGAGCTCCGGACGAGATACGGCATGGCGCGCCTCCAGTTCAGCGACGGCGACTGGCGGTTCGCAAACATGACGCAGTACCGCGGTCTTCGCGACATCTTCGTGACCCCGCTCTCGGAGCGGTACACGCTCATCCCGTTCGAGTCCTACATCGACGCGATCGCGATGCGCGGTTTCAACGTGCAACACCAGGTGCTTCGCGGGCCGAATTCCTCGGCGACTCTGAGCGCGGAACCCGCCGGATATCTCCACGCGAAACTCCGCTGGGAGCGGCCGGCGCTTCCGGCCGAGCTCTTCGTCGTCTGCAATGCCGGCGCGGACACTCGCGGGTCGTCGTTCTTCTTCGGTTCCGGCGGGTGCGCCGGCAGAGAGATCGCCGGCGCACCGCAATTCGATTACTACACGACGCCCGAAACGACGCCGGACGCCTTCTCCGGCTTCATGTTCCAGACCGGATCCTCGACCACGCCCACCCTCCGCGGGCGCGAGGGGGGAATCGTCGCCTCGTCGGAAGTGATCCCGCCGCGAACCGCCCCTTCGATTCCGAACGGCGGAGAGGCGTCGTTCGGTGGCGGCGTCTTCTTCCCGTTCGCGCTGTACGGAACGACCGCGGGCCTTCCGGTCCTCTGGCCGTCCGCCGGCCATGTCGGCCCGTACGGCGAGACGCTCCGCTGGGATGTGGCGCCCGCGCACTGGGAAGCGCTCGACGCGGCGGGCGCCCGGACCTCGAGCGGCTCGATCGACCCGAATCGCGGCGTCTATCCACGCGCCGCCGACGCCGGATCCCGCCTCGTCATCCGCCGCGGATGGCGTCACGAGACCGGCCTCACGACCGCCGGGACGCTCGAGGTCACCTTCGGGACGACCGCATCGGATCTCACGGCCCCGACGCTGACGTCTCTCCGGATCGCCGACGGGGCGGGGCGCGCGACGTCCCGGCTGGCGGTCGGAGAGGCGGCGACGCTCCACTTCTCGACGGGCGACCTCGATCATTCGAAGCGGATGGAGACGAAGCCCTCGAAGAGCGACGCGACCCGGGCGTCGTACCGGATCGCCGGAGCCGCCGAGTGGCGGCCGCTCACGATCGCGCTGGTCGACAGCGAGAGCGGCTCGACGAACACGCTCTTCCACGTTCCTGCCGGAGAGATCTACCGCGCGGACCTGAGCGAGGCGGCTCGCGTGCCCGGCCTCGTCGACCTGCGCGTCGAGATGGAGGACCTCGCGGGGAACCGCGTCGTATGGACGCAGGAGGGGGCGCTCTTCGTCGGAGGAGCCCCCGCGCCGCCGACGCGCGCGCGACGCGTGAAGCGGCCGTAAACGCGCCTCTTCGCCCGCGCCCTCCTCGTTTCGCCGGGCCTCCTCGATCGTGGCGGAATCGCCAGGAGATGGTGCGCAAAGCGCGTGCGGGGCGAGGGGACCGCCTACCGCATCCTCCGGAGGTCCATTTCATGCAACGCCCTCGCGAAGGCCGATGTCCCGAACCCGGACCATGTCTCCTCCCCAGCTCGAAGCGATCGACGAGCGGTCGGTCGCCGAGTCGTTCGCCTACCACATCGCCTACTCGGTCGGGCGCGACGAGTTCAACGCCACCGATCGCGACGCGTTTCAGGCGCTCGCGCTCGCGGTGCGCGACCGGCTGATGGAGCGCTGGTTCGCGACGCAGGACCTAGTACGAGAGCGACGTCAAGCGGGTCTACTACCTGTCGCTCGAGTTCCTGCTGGGGCGGCTGCTCGTGAACAACATCCTCAATCTCGGCGCCGCCGGACGCTACATCGCGACGCGATGCGAGCGGCTCGGGCTCGCTCTCGAGGACATCGCCGAGGCGCGAGCGCGACGCCGGCCTCGGCAACGGCGGCCTCGGCCGGCTCGCCGCCTGCTTTCTCGAGTCGGCCGCGACGCTCGGCCTCCCGTTCTACGGCTACGGCATCCGCTACGAGTACGGCATCTTCCGCCAGGACATCGTCGACGGCGAGCAGGTCGAGACGCCCGACAACTGGCTGCGTACGGCAACCCGTGGGAGATCCCGCGCCCCGACGTCCTCTTTCCGGTGCGGTTCTACGGGCGCGTCGAGCACTACAGCGACGAGGAGGGCCGCGAGCCGCGTCCGCTGGGTCGACACCGAGGACGTCTACGCGATGGCGTACGACCTCGCCGGTGCCCGGCTACCGGAACGACATCGTCAACTCCCTGCGGCTCTGGGCGGCGAAGTCGAGCCGCGAGTTCGACCTCGCGAAATTCAACGCCGGCGAGTACGTCGCGCGCGGTCGAGGACAAGAACAGCAGCGAGAACATCTCGAAGGTCCTCTACCCGCCCGACGACCAGTCACGCGGGCCGCGAGCTGCGGCTCAAGCAGCAGTACTTCTTCACGTCCGCGACGATGCAGGACATCATCCGCCGCTTCAACAAGCAGGCGAGCCGCGCCCGGAAGGTCCGGGACGCGACTGCCCGAGAAGGTCGCGATCCAGCTCAACGACACCCATCCTGCGATCGCCATCCCCGAGATGATGCGCGTGCTCGTCGACCAGGAGGCGGCTCGACTGGGACCAGGCCTGGTGGATCTGCGAGCGCGTCTTCGGCTACACGAATCACACGGTGCTCCCCGAGGCGCTCGAGAGCGTGGCCGACGGGAGCTGATCGGCCGCCTGCTCCCGCGGCACCTGCAGATCATCGAGGAGATCGACCGTCGCTTTCGCGCGGCGGTGTCGCGTCGCGTATCCCGGCGACGAGCGCGCGGCTGCGCGCGATGGCGATCGTCGACGACGTCACCGGCAACGTGCGGATGGCGAACCTCGCGATCGTCGGCTAGCCATGCGGTGAACGGCGTCGCCAGGCTCCACACCGAGATCCTGACCTCGCGCACCTTCCCGGAGCTTCCACGAGTTCTTCCCGCGGAAGTTCAGCAACAAGACGAACGGCATCACGCCGCGGCGCTGGCTGTTCCAGGCGAACCCGGAGCTCTCGGCGCTCATCACCGAGGCGATCGGCGACGGGTGGCCGCGCGACCTCGATCGCCTGCGCGCGCTCGAGCCGTTCGCCGACGACGCGGCGTTCCGCGAGCGCTGGCTCGCAGCGTGAAGCGCGCCGGCAAGGTGGAGCTCGCGTCGCTGGCTCCGCGTTCGCGCGCGCATCGACGTCGATCCCGAATCGCTGTTCGACGTGCAGATCAAGCGGATCCACGAGTACAAGCGGCAGCTTCTGAACGTCATGCACGTGCTTCGCGCTCTACCATCGCATCCTGGACGGAGTCGAGGTGCCGCCGCCGCGCACGATGATCTTCGGCGGCAAGGCCGCGCCCGAGCTACGACATCGCGAAGCTGATCATCGCGCCTGATCCACGCGGTCGCCGCGATGATCCGGTGCGCGACCCGGCGGTGGCCCAGAGGCTCCAGGTCGTCTTCGTTCCGAACTACGGCGTCTCGGCCGCGGAGATGATCTTTCCCGCGACGGAGCTCTCCGAGCAGATCTCGACGGCGGGGACCGAAGCCTCGGGCACCGGATGCATGAAGGCGGTGCTGAACGGCGCGGTCACCATCGGCACGCTGGACGGCGCGAACATCGAGATCCGCGACGAGGTCGGGGAGGAGAACATCTTCATCTTCGGCCACACCGCGGAGGAGATCGCGGCATTGCGCGAGAGCGGATACGACCCCGGAAGGTGGATCGAGCGCTCCGCGGCGCTCTCGCGGGTGATCGACGCCGATCCGCTCGCTCGAGGGAGGGAAGTTCGGCGCGATCGCCGACCTGCTGACGGAGAGCGACCGCTACGTCCACTGCGCCGACTTCGACTCGTACGTCGAGGCGCAGGAGCGCGCGGCGGCCGCGTGGAGCGACCGCGAAGCGTGGGCGCGCCTGTCGATCCTGAACGCCGCCCGGAGCGGCCGCTTCTCCTCGGACCGCACCATCGCCGAGTACGCGAAGCGGATCTGGGGCGTCCAGAGCGTCTAGGGCGCCCCAGACGCCCCAGATTCGCCCTGGACGCTTTGGGCGTTCTCCTTGGGGCGGACGCGCGCGACGACCTCGTTTCCGGGGTCGTGGTACTCGAGCGAATCGAAGCTGAAGCGGAGGGCGACCGCGATGCCGCGTCCGTGCGTGTCGAACGCGCGCGCGGGGTCGATGTCGAGGAACCGGCGCCAGTCGAAACCTTCCCCCTCGTCGCGAATCGTGAAGCGCGACTCGTCTCCAATGCGCTCGTAGGAGATCATCACCCGCTTGTCCGCATTGCCCGGGAGCGCGAGCCTTCGCTCGACCTCGGCAGCCCACTCGTCCCGCTTCCGGAGCGCGCTCTTCTCCTCGTACGTGATGCCGAGGTTCCCGTGCTCGACCGCGTTGAGGAGCAGCTCGGTCAGGCCGATGACCGCGGAGAAGGGATCGGGACAGACGTTCGCGAGGATCGCTCCGACGGCCTTCGCCTCGTCGATCGTCCGGATTCTGAAAATGGCGCGGTCGAGCAGCTGCAGCGTCTGCAGCCCCTGACGGAGCCGCGACTGGACCTCGCGGTACTCGGCGTAGTCCGCCGCCGCCGCCCGGACGATCTCGAGAAGCATCTCGGGGTCGTACGGCTTGGTCAGGTAGTAGTACGCCCCCGCGCGGATTCCCTCGAGGATCTGATCGGGAGCGACGGCGGCCGTCTGCAGGATGACGGGGAGCATCCGGAGGCGGGGATGCGCCTTGATCCGCTGCAGCAACGCGATTCCGTCCAGGCTCGGAAGGGTCCGGTCGAGAAGGACCACGTCGAAGGGATCGTGCGCGATCAGCTCCCACGCTTCGAGCCCGTCCGAGGCGATCCGAGGCGAGTACCCTGCGCGCTCGAGGTGGAGTTTCAGCAGTTTTCGATCGAGCACGCCGTCCTCGACGACGAGGACGCGCGTTTCTGAAGAGCTGAGCTGCATCGGGATTCCGGGAATGATACGCCCGAGCTCCCTTCGGCTCGCGCCCATATGACAACCGTCATTTCCTTCGGGCCGCGGATCGCCCATCCTGAGATCCAATCTCAGGGAGGAGCCATGAACCAGACGTTGAGCGAGCTTACGGATCGAACGGTTGGAGAGGTCGCGACGGAAATCCCCGGCGCCATCCGGATTTTCGAGACCTGGGGGATCGATTACTGCTGCGGCGGGGTGACGCCCGTGACGGAAGCCTGCCAGAGCGCCGGCAAGACCGTCGAGGAGCTCGCGTCCGCCCTGGCGCAGGCGGCCGTTCCGCCCGGGCCGCTTTCCCGCGACTGGTCCCGGGAGTCGCTCGCGTCCATGGCGCGCTTCATCGTGGATGCCTATCACGACTACACGCGCGAGGAGCTCGACACCGTCCTGGCGCTCGCCGAGAAGGTCGAAGGCGTGCATGGGCATCGGCATCCGGAGCTGGCTCGCGTCCATGAGCTCGTCGCGGCCGTTGCGGCCGACATGCGGCCCCACATGCTGAAGGAAGAACAGGTTCTCTTCCCCTACGTGGATCAGCTCGAAGCGGCTGGGGCGACCGGCGGCCCCGCCCCCACGCCGTTCTTCGGGACCGTGAAGAACCCGGTGAGGATGATGATGCTCGAGCACGACGCCGTCGGCGCGCTGCTCCGCGACCTGCGCGCCACCACGTCGGGCTTCACCGTTCCCGACGACGGCTGCTTCAGCTATCGGGAGCTCTTCCGCCGCCTCGCGGAGCTCGAGGCGAAGACGCACGAGCACATCCATCTCGAGAACAACATCTACTTCCCCGCGGCCATCGCTCTCGAGGATCGCGCGGGAGATCCCGCCGCGGCCACGGCCGGCGCCGTTCACGGCCACGGTCCCTGCGGCTGCAGCCACTAGTGTCCGGGAGTCCAGGCGTCGTACTGCGCAGCAGAGGCGCCCCTACGGTCCCGCCGCCAGCATGGCCGCGGCCAGCTCCCGCGCGATCTCGCGCGGCCAGTCGCGGCTCGACGCGACCGCGTTGATGAGCACCGCGACCGTCACCTGCTCCGAAGGGACGTGGAGCAGATAGCTCTGAAAGCCGGGGATCATCCCCGCGTGCGAGGTGATGAAACGCCCCTCGAGCGTCCCGAGCCCGAGGCCGTACCCATAGTCGAGCTCCGTTCCGTCGTCGAGACGCGCCGGCGCGATCATCTTCTGGTACGAGGCGGGGGAGATCGCTTCCCCTGAAGCGAGCGCGCGGCTCCAGGTCACGAGGTCGTCCGCCGTCGAGCAGGTCCCTCCGGCGGCGAACGCGATCGACATGTCGACCGGGCGAGCCGCTGTCGCGTGCCCGAAGATCTCGAACGAACCGGAAGGGATCGGGACCGCGGGTCCCGTTCCGCAATAGGCGGTGCGCGTGAGGTGGAGGGGAACGAAGAAGCGCTGTTCGAGGTAGGAGGCGTACGTCGTCCCCGTCGCCCTCTCGATCACCACGCCGAGAAGCCAGTAGCCGGCGTTGTTGTAGGCCTCGGCCGCGCCCGGTTCCGTGGCGAATCCCCGCGCCCCGATGAGCCGGATCATGTCCGCCTGCGCGACCGGCGCGTAGGGGTCGACGAGAAACTCCGTGTCCGTTCGAAGTCCCGAGGTGTGCGTGAGCAGATGGTGCAGCGTGACCGTCCGCCCTCCGAGATCGAGCTCCGGAATCCACCTGGTGACGGGGTCGCCTGCGGTGAGCCGCCCTTCCTGCTCGAGCGCGAGGATCCCCGCGGCGGTGAACTGCTTCGTCACGGAGGCGACCTGGAAGAGCATATCGGTCGTCACCGCCGCGCCTCCATCGGGCGCCCGCCCATATCCTCGCGCAAGGCGCGAGGCGCCATGAGCGATCGCGATCGAGACCCCGGGAACTCCGCCCGCCAGGGCCGCGGCCGCGAGCGCGTCCATCCGCTCGGCCGGCACAGGCGCCGCGACGGGGCGCTGGACCGTCCGACGGCGCGCGGCTTGCGCCGGCGCGGCCGAGCCGAGCACGAGAAACGCGACGAGGAAAAGGGAGCAGAGCCGTTTCACGCTTTTGGGAACACCGGATCCCCGCACGGCATGCCACGGCGTCCTGCGCCGAAGGCGAGGGACCCTTGGTCACACGCGCGAGGCGGACCGCCCGCGGACAGTAGGGTCACGTGGGGGTGACGAGCACCTGCAGGTGAACCGGGCGGTCGACCCGGGGGTATTGGGTCGGCGGCTCCGGCCGCGCAAGGCGCTCCGGACCCCGGCCGCGGATCGCGAGCTCGTCGCCCTCGTTCAGATCGGGCACGACCGAGACGAATTGCTCCGGGCGGCTCTCGAGGGCCGGGATGCCCGCTGCGGCAACCGGCTCCTCCGCTCCCGGGTCACGCCGGAGAGGTGACGGATGACACCCGAAATTGGGTTTCAGGAGTAATCTAGCCGGCAGAGACACACCGTACGGAGGCTAAATGATCCGACACATCATGCGATGGCTTGGATGGGGGCTCATCCTCATGACCGCCGGCATGTTCATCGCCGAATACGTCATTTACGGGTTCGTGCGCCCGGAGATGACGCCGATCAAATGGGCCGTTCCGATCATCGCGGCCGCTCTCATCTTTCTTTCCTACAGGAAAGAGAAGCAGCTCTACGAGGAGCATCTTCCGCACTGACGGCCGAGCGCCTCAGGAGCGACCGCGGACCTGGCCGCGAGTCAGCGAGAACGGGTGGACCCGAGGGCGCACGAGGCGCTCGAAGTCCGAGAACCGCATCCGGATCAGCTCGGTGTGGGTCCCGGCGTTGAACGCGATCTCCTCGTCGTCCGAGAGCGACTCGTCGACCCAGGTCTCCATCTTGTAGAGGTTCCCGAAGGGCGGCATCGCCCCGACTTCCGAGTCCCGGAATCGCCGGGTGCACTCCTCCTCGGTCGCGAGCTGCAACTTCTTGGCGCGGGTGATCGCCCGGAAGTGGTCGATGTCGAGCATGCGCGACGCCGGGAGCACCGTCATCACCAGCCGGCCGTCGACATTCACGATCACCGGTTTCGCCAGCTCTCTGCCGGGCACGTGCGCGGTCGCCGCGGTCTCCTCCGCCGTGAACGCCGGAGCATGCGGCAGAACCGAATAGTGGATGTGGTTCTGGTCGAGGTACTCACGGATGTTTTTGACGGGCATGGAAGGTCTCCTTGGATCGGGCCGGGGGAAATGCCCCGGTGCAATCAACGTAAGTCCCGCCGGCGCGGCGTGCCAGAGCCGTGGAATCGCGGCCCGGGCGCCCCTGTTTGAGCCGGCGAGTCTCCATGGAAGAAGCCCTCACATTCATCGCCTTCCTCGCCGTCTGGATTTTCGTCGTTCGCGTTCTCCTTCCGCGCCTCGGAGTCCCTACGTGAGCGACCCAGACCTCCTGCCGCGTGCCGGCAGCGAAGCGGAAGAATCAGGATGAGGAAGGTCGTTCCGGGAACAGCGGGAACGCGGCGTAGGGCGCGCGCCGCGCGCCCGGGACCCGGTACACTCCCGCCGTGCAGCCGAGCCGCAGCACCGCCGCGACCCTCATCGAAGCGCTCGTCGCGGTCGCCCTCTTCGGGTGCATCCCGGTCCTCGTCAAGCTCGTCTCCGCGAACGCCTGGACGATCGGCGTCGTCCGGCTCTCGGTCGCGACCGTCGGACTGTTCGTTCTGATCCGGTTCCGCGGGAGGATCCCGCGCCTTCCGCCGCGCGACGTCGCGCGGCTCGCGATCATCGGGCTGATCTTCTTCGCGCATTGGCTGACGTACTTCTTCGCGATCAAGACCTCGTCCGCGTCGATCGGCGCGATCGGCCTCTCGACCTACGGCGTTTATCTGCTGATCCTCGGTGCCGCCTTCGGCCACGGCCGCATCCACGCGGTCGATGTCCTCGCCGTCCTCCTCGCGATCGCCGGCGCCGTGGCGATCGTGCCGCGCTTCGATCTGGGGAACGAGGTGACCGTCGGAATGCTCCTCGCGACGCTCAGCGCGCTCTTTTACGCGACGCTGCCGATCCTGCATCAGCGCTGGTCTCACCTGCCGTCGCGGATCCGCGCGCTCGGTCAGTTCGCATTCGCGCTCTTCTTCTTCCTTCTCTTTCTGCCGAAAACGGAGTGGACCCTCTCGCCGCGGGACTGGGCGGGCCTGGCGTTCCTCGCGATCGGGAGCACCCTGATCGGCCACAGCCTCTGGGTCGCCGTGACGACCCGTCTCTCACCGTCGGCGACGAGCATCCTCTATTACGGCAACCTTCCCGTCGCCATCCTGCTGAGCATCGTCGTCCTTCACGAACCGCTCCGCGCGCGGACGGCCGTCGGGGCGAGTCTGATCGTGGCAGGGGGACTCCTGGGGCTGGGAAACCAGTGGCGCCGGAACACGCTCCGCGCGAGGCGCGGAGCGCGCGGGGAATGAGATGCGCGCGCGCCGCGCGCCGCCGTTTCACTCCGGGCGCGCGGTCCGCTCGTCCGCGAACTTGATCCACGCCACGCTCGCGACGAGCGAGAAGGTCAGGATGTTCGTCAGCAGGATGACCAGATCGTCCCGCAGAGCTCCGTAGACGCCCCAGCAGAAGACACCCGACGCGAAAAGGGACAGGTAGCCCCAGGAGAAGTCACGGGCGCTCCGCGTCCGCCACGTGCGAAAGAGCTGCGGCACCCAGCTGGCGGTCGTGAGCGCGCCTCCGAGAAGCCCGATGAGAACGGTGACGAGCGGCGACATAGCCGCGCATTCTCGTCGATGTGCGCCGCTGCGTCCAGGCATGACAGTCGGCGGCGTCGACCGGGCTGTCATCGCGATCCCCCTTCCATATTTAGCCGTCGCCGCGGAGAATCCGCGCGGAACCTGAGAGCGCTGATCCGAAAGTTAGTTGACGGAGACAGAACGGCCAGTTCCTGATCTGGCCCGAGGGGACGCAGACGGACGTCCCGCAGCCCGAGCCGCCGCCCCCATAGCGGGCGGCCTTCCCGGCTTCCGGCGCGGTCCCCGTCAGAGACGCCGCAGCAGGATGCGCTCGACGACGTGGTCGGCTCCCTTTTCGAGAATCAGGGTCGCCTTCTCTCGGGTCGGAAGGACGTTCGCCATCAGGTTCGCGAGATTCACGCGGCCCCAGACATCCCGCGCCATTCTCTCCGCTTCTTCCGCGCTCATCTGCGCGAAGTAGTGGAAGAACGAGGAGGGGTCCTGGAAGGCCGTGTCCCGCAATTTCCTGAAGCGATCCAGGTACCAGACCTCCAGTTGCTCCTCGGGGGCGTCGACGTAGATCGAGAAGTCGATGAAGTCCGAGACGAACACCGCGTGCGCCACGCCGCTCTGCAGGACGTTGAGCCCCTCGAGGATCACGATGTCGCACTCGGGGATGACGATCTCCTCTCCTTCGAGGATGTCGTAGTGGAAGTGGGAGTACACCGGCGCGCGGAGCGGAAACCGGCCGCTCTTCAGATCGGAAACGAACCGGACGAGCCGCGGCAGATCGTAGCTCTCGGGAAATCCCTTCCGCTGCATCAGCCCGCGCTCCTCCAGGACGCGGTTCGAAAAGAGGAACCCGTCCGTGGTGACCAGCTGGACCGACGGGTGATCCGGCCATCGCGAGAGGAGGCACTTCAGGATCCGGGCCGTCGTGCTCTTCCCGACCGCGACGCTGCCGGCCAGGGCGATCAGGTACGGGACCCGCGGGGCGAGAGTCCCGAGGAAGCGGCTCGTCACCTTGTGGAGATCGCCGACGGCTTCGATGTGGAGGTTCAGGAGGCGCGAGAGGGGAAGGTAGACCTCCTCGACCTCGTCCATCGAGAGGCGTTCCTCGATCCCGGAGAGCTCCTCGAGATCGTCGTGGCTCAGGGTCAGAGGAGTCTCACCGCGCAGCCGCGCCCACTGCGGCCGCTCGAAGACGAGGTAGCGGGAGCGGAGGTCGGTCACTGGGGGGAGGGTACGACAGGAAGTAGGAAGTAGGAAGTGGGAAGGGGGAAGGGGACGTGCGGGCCGATGCCCGGTCTTCGCAGGTCGTCCTACTTCCTCCTATCGTCCTTCTTCGCGAACGCCATGGCGATCCCCACGCCCAGCAGGTAGAGCAGGATCATCGGGATCGCGAGGGCGGACTGCGTGACCATGTCGGGCGTCGGCGTGATGATCGCCGCGATGATGAAAATGATCAGCGACGGCGTACTTGAACTTCCGCAGCAGGAACTGCGGCGTGACGATGCCGAGGCGCGCGAGGAAGAAGATGAGGATCGGCGTCTCGAAGACGAGCCCCATCCCGAGGATGAGCTTGCTCGCGAACCGAGAAGTAGTCGTCGACCGTGATGACCTGCTTGAAGTCCTTGCCCATCTCGACGAAGAATTTCGCAGGCCATCGGGAAGACGACCTCGTAGCCGAACCAGCCGCCCGCGACGAAGAAGAGGGTCGAGAAGATGATGAACGGCGCGGCGTAAATGCGCTCGCGCCGGTAGAGACCGGGGGCGATGAACAGCCACAGCTGCCAGAGCATCACCGGGGACGCGAGGAAGATCCCGGCGAAGAACGCCACCTTCATGTAGAGGAAGAACGGCGCGGCGAGCCGGGTGTAGGCGAGCTTCTCCCCCGCCGGGAGGATGTCGATGATCGGCGCCTGAATCCAGCGGAAGATCTCGGGAGCGAAGCTCCAGCAGACGAGGAACGCGACGAAGACCGCGACGACCGAGAAGAGGATGCGGCGCCGCAGCTCCTCGAGATGCTCGAGGAAGGACATGCGGGGCAGATCCGACTCGTCGCCGCGGGAGGAGTCGAGCGGCTCGGCGGCGCGGGGTTCGGTCGTCATTCGGAGGCCGCGGCTGGTTCCCGATCGTCGCCGGCGGGTGAGGCTTCCGCGGCGGGAGAGTGGGGAGAGTCGGGAGATCCCGCGGGCGTCTCGCGGTGGACCGCGGCCGCGGGTGGGGTGCGATGCACGGTCGCGGGGAGGGGCGCGACGGCCGAGACGACCGACTCGCGGACACCGTCGAGCGACTTCGGACCTCGTCGACCCGGACCTCTTCCTCGAGGGTGTTCTTCAGGTCGTTCGTCGCGCGCCGGAACTCGCCGAGCGCTTTTCCGAGGGTCCGGCCGATCTCCGGGAGCTTCCGCGGGCCGAAGACGATCAGCGCGACGCGCGAACACCATGAGCAGTTCCGCGAAATCCGAGATGATCCGAACATCGACCTCTTCCGAGATGGCCCGGAAGTTGTGAAACACGACCGGGCGGGCGAATACTCCTCGCTATAATAGCGTTCTGGACACCTGCCTATGTACGAAACCCAACCGTCGGCTACGCGCTCGTGACTCTCGTCGCCGCCGTTCTCGGCGCGACTCTGGTCGGCGGTTCTTCGGCGACCGCCTGCTCGGATCGCCCGTCGAGGACGACGTCACGCAGAAGCGCTCCGCGAGTACACCGACCTTCTGCAGCGCGGCCTCGGACTGGGCTCGCCGAGAAGATCGAGCACCGAGAAGCTGGTCTACTCGTCGATCGACGGCATGCTGCGCACGCTCGATCCGCACTCGTCCTTCCTCGCGCCGACGGAGTACGCGGACATGCAGGATCGCCAGAAGGGCAGCTTCTACGGCCTCGGCATCCTCGTGACGAAGCGCAACGACCAGGTCACGGTCATCACGCCCCTCGAAGGGACTCCCGCCGCGCGCCTCGGCATCCGCGCCGGCGACATCATCGCCGAGGTCGAAGGCGAGCCGACCGACGAGCTGGGCATCGACGAGGTCGTCCGGCGCCTCAAGGGGCCGAAGGGGACGACGGTCAACATCAAGATCATGCGCGTCGGCATCGAAGAGCCGATTCCGATGACGATCGTCCGCGAGGCGATCCCGACGAACTCCATCTCCTACGCCCTGATGGTGGCGCCCGACGTCGGCTACATCCGGATCAAGGACTTCACCTACACGACCGTCCGCGAGCTCGACGAGAGCGATCGCGAAGCTGGAGAAGCAGGGGATGAAGAAACTCATCCTCGACCTCCGGAGCAATCCGGGCGGGCTCCTCGACGCGGCCGTCGGCGTGATCCGACCACTTCATCGACAAGGGCGAGATGATCGTCTACACCAAGGGCCGCACGCCCGACTCGTTGCAGGAGTTCCGCGCGCCGGGAACGCACGACGAGCTCGACCTCCCGCTGGTCGTCCTCATCAACCGCGGCAGCGCGTCGGCGTCCGAGATCGTCGCGGGAGCGATCCAGGACCACGACCGCGGCCTCGTCGTCGGCGAGACGAGCTGGGGCAAGGGGCTCGTCCAGAGCGTCTACACGCTCCAGTACGGCGCCGGCCTCGCGCTGACGACGTCGAAGTACTACACGCCCTCGGGGCGCAACATCCAGCGCGACTACATCTCGGTGTACGACTACTACCTGGCCGACCTGGGCGAGAAGCCCGCGGAGACCCCGGTCGAGTCGCGAGAAGTCTTCAAGACCGAGCTCGGGCGGAAAGTGTACGGCGGCGGCGGGATCACTCCCGACGTCGTCGTCGAGCCGCGCGAGCTTCCGCGCACCCTTCAGATCCTCGAAGTGCGGAGCGCGATCTTCAACTTCGCGGTCGATTACGCGGCGCGTCACCCCGAGCTGACGCAAGGACCTCGTCATCACTCCCGCGATCGTCGAGGAGTTCGTCGCCTTCGTCGCCTCGAAAGACATCGTCCCGCAGAGCGAGGTGAAGGAGGCGATCTCGCAGGCCGCCGACCGGGGGTGGCTCGAGCGCGCGATCAAAGCGGAGATCGTCGCCGCGAAATACGGCTTCGACGCTTCGTATCCGTTCCGCCTCCAGGGAGACGATCAGGTCGCCAAGGCGCTCCAGATGTTCCCGGAAGCCGAGAAGCTCGCGTCGAGCGCGGCGGCCCACCGCCGCGAAGCGATCGCGCGCGCGCGAGGGGCCCGCCGCGACGGGCTCGCGCGCGTCGTCGAATTTGCCGAACGATCAGTAGTCGGGAGAGCCGTCAGGAAAAAGGGGGCCGGCGCGTCGATCCGGCGGCCCGCCGTCGATGCGGGGCCGCTCTCGACTCCTCTCCCTGCCTGCATCCCGAGGACTTCTTCTTCCTCACGGTCGAGTCCCGACGTTGACACGGGACGTGAGGGTTGTTAACGTTTCGCCGCTTTTCAGGAGACCTTGCGCTCGATGGCCACAGACCTCGGAAAGAAACACGCGTGCTATAGCTGTCAGGCGAAGTTCTACGATCTCGGCAAGCCGCAGGCGGTCTGCCCGAAGTGCGGAGCGAATCAGAAGGACGCCCAGGATGCTCATCCGGCGCCGAGCTCGCGGAGTCGCCGGGCCGTCCCCGTGATCGTCGAGGTTCCCGTCATCGAGGACGATCTCGAGGAAGAGCCCGAAGCTGCCGTGGAAGAGGACGACACGCTCGTCGCCGAAGAGGCGGTCGTTGAAGAAGAAGAAGCCGCCGACGACGACGAGGAAGAGTTCGACGAATAGATCCGGCGCGCCCGGGTCGGGAGCTGAACGATGAAACGAGGCGGAATCCTTCTCGGTTGTCTTGGTCTACTCCTGGTCGCGGTCGTCCTTTTCCTTCTGTTCGGCGTCGGTGTCTACAACCGGCTCGTCGGACTCGAGGAGAACGTCAGCCAGCAGTGGGCGCAGGTCGAGAACGTCTACCAGCGCCGCGCCGACCTGATCCCGAACCTGGTCCGCACCGTCGAGGGAGCCGCGAACTTCGAGCGCTCGACCCTGCAGGCGGTCGTCGAAGCGCGGGCCCGGGTGGGGCAGGTGCAGATGAGCTCCCAGATGCTCGAGGATCCCCAGGCGTTCGCCCGGTTCGAACAGGCGCAGGCGGGGCTCTCGAGCGCGCTCTCGCGCCTCCTGGTCGTCGTCGAACGGTATCCCGAGCTGAAGGCCAACCAGAATTTCCTCGAGCTTCAGTCGCAGCTCGAGGGGACGGAGAACCGGATCTCCGTCGAGCGGATGCGCTACAACCAGGTCGCCCAGGGGTTCAACACGACCGTCCGGCGTTTTCCCGCGAACCTGATCGCCGGAATGATGGGCTTCGAGCGGAAGGCGTATTTCCAGGCTCAGGCGGGAGCGGATCAGGCGCCGAACGTTCAGTTCGACTTCGGCACCACGACCACGGCTCCGGCGCCGCCGCCGACGGCCGCTCCGACGACGACGCGCTGATCGCTGCGTTCGATCGCCCGTCGTTGATCGTGGATCGCCCGGTCCCGGCGATCGGGGGCGGGTGATCGCGCCTCGAGGCCTCGACCGGACGATCGACAGTCAGCGACCGACCATGAACCGGATCCTCGCCGCACTCGCCGCGCTCCTCCTCGCCGCCCTGGCGGCGCTCGCGCTCGAGGTGCCTCCGCCGCCGGACCAGTGGGTGACCGACCGCGCCGGCGTCCTCGACGGCGGATCCGCCGAAGCGCTCAACGCGAAGCTGCGCTCGTTCGAAGAGCGCACCGGGACCCAGTTCATCGTCTACCTGCTTCCGTCGCTCGAGGGAGGCTCGCTCGAGGACTTCACGATCCGCGCGGCCGAGACGTGGCGGGTCGGGCAGAAGAAGTACGACAACGGCCTGATCCTTTTCGTGTTCCCGCAGGACCGGAAGGTGCGGATCGAGGTCGGGTACGGGCTCGAAGGGACCGTCACCGACGCCATCTCCTCCCGCGTGATCCGGCAGGACCTGGCGCCCGCCTTCCAGGCGGGCAACTACGCGGCCGGCCTCGAGGCCGCCACCGATCGGCTGATCGCGCTCGTCGAGCGGGGAGAGGAGCCGCATCCCGCCGGCCCCTCGGGGCGGGGACCCCGGCAGATCCGCCTTCCGTTCTGGGTCTTCCTTCTCATCCCCTTCTTCATCATCTTCGTCCTCGGTCCGCTCTCCTCGCGGTCGGGATGCGCCGGCCCCGCGTGCTGGCTCCCGTTTCTCATGGGGGGAACCACGTTCGGAGGCGGCGGCCGCGGCGGATGGGGAGGGGGTGGAGGGTTCGGCGGAGGCGGATTCGGCGGCTTCTCCGGGGGCGGGGGCGGTTTCGGTGGCGGCGGCGCCTCGGGAAGCTGGTAGCTTCTGATTGCAGATTGTCGTTTGCAGATTGCAGATTGTTCAGGTATCGATGTTGATCCCTACTCCTGACTCCTGAGTGCCATGAAACAGACTGCCCTCCTCAGCTCGATCGACCGCGACGCGGTGGTGCGCGCCATCGGCGACGCCGAGAGCGCATGCTCGGGAGAGATCCGTGTTCACATCGAGCCGAATTGCCACGGCCGCGAGGTCCGGTTCGTCGCGGAACGGACCTTCGAGCGGCTCGGGATGACGAAGACCGCGCTGCGGAACGGCGTATTGATCTTCATCGCCGCGAAGGAGCAGCAGTTCGTCGTCATCGGCGACCAGGGAATCCACGATCGAGTCGGCCCGGCGTTCTGGGAGGACGTCGCCGGGAAGATGACCGGCGCGTTCCGTCAGGGGGAGTTCACGCGGGGTGTCGTCGACGCGATCCACCAGATCGGCGAGAGCCTCGCACGCCACTACCCGCACGCCGGAGTCGCCGACGTCGACGAGCTGACCAACGACATCAGCATGGGCGAGTCGGAGCCGCAGCCGTAAACGGTCGGAACATCATCATGGCGGATATCTCCCCACGCGCCCTTCACTCCGTCCTGATCGCGCTCGGCAGCAACCTCGGCGACCGCCTGTTGAACCTCCGGAGAGCGATCCACTCTCTCGGCCCCGTCGTTCGGGTCGCGCGCCTCTCCGGCGTGTGGGAGAGCGATCCGGTGGCCGCGCCCGCGGGCTCGGGGGCCTTTCTGAACATGGTCGCTGTGGGATGGACGGCTGCATCGCCGGCCGAGCTCCTGGAACGGATGCACGCGATCGAGGCGGAGATGGGGCGGATCCGGCGGCGGAGAAACGAGCCGAGGATCATCGATCTCGACCTCGTCCTTTACGGAGCCGAGCTGGTGCGGAAGGACGCGCTCGAGCTCCCGCACCCGCGGTACCGCGAGCGGGGATTCGTCGTCGATCCGCTGCGGGAGCTCCGGCTGCCGTGGGCCGACCCCGCGAGCGCGGTTCCGCTCATGCGGTTGCGCGCGGGCGGGGGAGGGGTCCGGACCGGGGCGCTCTACTGAGCTCCGCCGCCCGCGAAGCCGCCCGCCAGGACGGCGGCGTCCTTCGAGCGGCCGGAGCGGAGAATCGGATACGGGTTGAGCGACTCGTCTCCCTCCACGATCGAGAAGTGGAGGTGCGGCGGAGTCGTGAGCGCGTTGCCCGTATTGCCGACGAAGCCGAGGACGTCTCCGCGGCGAACTTCCATCCCCTCGTACAGCCCGGCGGCCCACCGCTCGAGGTGAGCGTAGTAGAACGACACGCCTTGCTCGGTCGCCAGCCAGAGGCACCGGCCGCCCTTCGGCTGGTTTCCGATGTAGGAGATGATCCCGTCGGCCACGGCGAGGATCTGAGTGCCCCGGGGAGCGAAGAGATCGATCCCGCGGTGTTTCCGCTCTCCGCCGTCTCGCGGAGCCCCCCAGGAGTCCGAAATGTCGCGGGGACGGAGGTTCCGCACGGGCATCACCATGGAGGCGAAAAGGAGGTCGTGCGTGAGGTTGGTCGCCGTCATGGAAGGAACGGCCGAAGGCCGCGAGGCGGCCGGCTCGGGAAAGCGAGCCCGGGCACGCGCCAGATCGTGTTCGAGATCGGAAACGAAGAGATCCGCCTCGTCCGGAGAGGAGGGGTGGACGGCAGGCCGCGCCGCGGCCGGCGCCGTGGCGCACGCGGCTGCGCCGAGCGTGACTGCACCGATCAACAGCAGTACCCCGCGCTTCCCACCCCGCATCGTCGAGATCTCCCGCTACCGAAAGTGGACCTGCGGAGAGTTTAGCCGAGCAATATAACTTCGCAAAGAAAAGAGTGCGGCTGAGGTCGCCGCCGACGCCCCAGACGCTAGAACTTCTGGTTGTCCATGAATGGCTCGGCGGGCGGCTGGATGGCGATGTATCCGTGGCCGCTGGAGCGGTGGCAGGAGTTGCACGCCTGGGTGAGGTCGAGATAGCGGGAGGAGAAGGCGGATGAATCGCGATCGGCGGCGGCGGTCCGGAGGGCGTCGAGGAGCGGCGGGAGCGTGGTCTCCATGATCTCGCTGACGTTGGAGGACCCTTCCATGAGGCCCGCGCCGAGCATCGGGCGGATGTCCTCTTCGATCTCGTCGAGGTAGAACCGCGCGAGGTCCCAGTTGTCCGCGGCGCCGGCGAACCAGAGCTTGTTCTGATGGATCTGGAGCTTGAGCATGACGTCGGCGATCTCGACCGCGGCCGCGCGGGGAGGCTCCGGCTCGGGCGTGGCGTTGCAAGAGAGCGTCAGCAGGAGCGTGGCGGCGAGGAAGGCACGGCCCGTCATGCGGCGGATCATACGCGCGGCCGCGCGATCAGGCGAAGAGGATGCGTGGGAGGTCCTGGACGTTCTCGACGGCGATCACGTCGATATCGGCGTGGATCTCGCGGGCGTTCGCCTTCGGCACGACGATGCGCTTGAACCCGAGCGCGGCGGCCTCGCGGGCGCGGAGATCCGACTGACCCACGTTTCGCACCTCGCCGAGAAGTCCGACTTCGCCGAAGAGGGCGAGGTCCCAGGGGAGCGGAACGTTTTTCTGGCTGGAGGCGAGCGCGCCGATGACGCCGAGGTCGATCGCGGGCTCGTCGAACTCGAGACCCCCCGCGATGTTCGTGTAGACGTCCTGATTGAGGAAGCTGGTCCCGGCTCTTCGCTCGAGGACGGCCAGAAGGAGCGAGAGGCGGTTCGGGTCGATCCCCATGGCCATCCGTTTCGGGGAAGGGTAGTGCGTGGGCGAGACGAGCGCCTGGACCTCGATCATGAACGGGCGCGTGCCTTCGATGGCGGCGACGATCGCGGATCCGGCGGCACGGGAGCGCTGCCCGATCAGGGCGGCCGATGGGTTCGGGATCTCCTCGAGACCGTCATCGTGCATCCGATAGATCGCGACCTCGTTGACCGGGCCGAACCGGTTCTTGTACGCCCGGATCAGACGGCTGTCCTGGAACTTGTCCCCTTCGAAGTAAAGCACCGTGTCGACGATGTGCTCGAGCGTTTTCGGTCCGGCGATCGTCCCTTCCTTCGTGATGTGCCCGATGAGGAAGATGGGGATCGCGAGGCGCTTGGCGGCCGCCATCAGCAGGCCGGCGGTCTCGCGCACCTGGCCGACGGACCCGGAGGGGGAGCCGTTCCTCTGGGTGTGCATCGTCTGGATCGAGTCGATGATGACGGCCGAGGGGCGGGACGACTCGATGGCGTCGATGACGCGTTCGACCGAGGTCTCGGCGAACAGCGAGATGGTCGAGCCGCGGGTGCCGAGCCGGCGCGCACGGAGCGCGATCTGCTTGGGCGATTCCTCGCCCGACACGTAGAGGACTCCCCCGGCGCGGCCGAGCTTCTCGGCGATCTGGAGGAGGAGCGTCGATTTGCCGATGCCCGGCTCGCCGCCGACGAGGACGACGGCGCCCGGCACGAGGCCGCCCCCGAGAACGCGGTCGAAGTTCGGGAACTGTGTGGACGCGCGCGGTGCCTCGTCCGTGTCGAGCTGATCGATCGGGACCGGAACCGTCGAGGGAGAGAGCCGCAGGAGCGGACGCTCGTCGGCGAGGGCGGGCGCTTCCTCCTGAAGGGAGTTCCATGCCGCGCACTCGGGGCAACGCCCGAGCCATTTCGGCGACTGGCTGCCGCACTCGGTGCAGGCGAAAACGGTGGACGGTCTCTTGGCCAAGGGCGGTGTCTTCGATCGCAGATTGCAGATCTGTGATTCGACTGTGATCTTAATCGGTTCGAAAGACGTCCGGCGAGGGCCCTCTCGTCCCCGACGCGGAAGTTCTACGTATTGGAGAAGCAGACCCTGTCCCGCGGGGAATCTGGGTGGCGGCTGCGCATGACGCGGTGCCGATGAAGGGTGCGACGACCGCGCCACGCAATCTGCAATCTGCAATCAGCGCGCGTCCACTTCCGCCGACAGCTCCCGCATCGCGGTCTCGATCCTGCCGATCCGGCTCGAGAAGCGCTCGATCTTTTCCTTCTCGATCTCGTGGAATCGCTCGTACGGCTCGAACGCGGAGGAGATCCTCTGGAGGATCCTCGTGATCTCGTTCGTCGACTCGCTCCGCAGCGCCTCGGCGAGTTGCGTCCTCAGCTCCGCGATCCGGCGCGCGAACTCCACCTTCGCCTTGCTTCGCTTGTAGGGAAGGATCAGGAAGCTCGCGACGAGGAGCATCGTCGCCGCGGTCAGCCCCGTGACGTCAAGCGCGACGCTGCTGAACGCGCTCGTGAAGAGATACCCCAGCCCGAGCGCCCCCGCGCCCAGGCCGAAGGACTGCAGGACCCCCTGCATCGCGGAGTCGATCGTGCGGCGGCTCTCGATCTCGACGTTGTACGTGTGGATCTTCCGCTCCGCCTCGCCGCGGATGCGGCCGTACACCTCGTCCCGGTTGTAGACGAACTCTCTTCCCGCGACGCCGATGAGCTTCTCGGAAATCTCCGGCCCGGTGTTCTGGTGGAACTTCTCGACCGTATCGCGCCAGAGCTTCATGTTCTCCCGGACGAGCCAGTCGACCGACTCCTGGAGCGTCCGGTCGACCGAGCCTTCCCAATCCTGGAAGACCTGGCGCTGGAACTCGTCGCGGAAGCGCCCCGCGTCGCGCAGCATCATGACGTGCTGAATGCGGACGTAGCGGTCGAGGAAGCCTACTCCTCGGTGCTCGAGCTCCATCATCATGTTGTCGATTCGGAGGACGAACTTCTCGAAGTTCGAGTGAATGTCGCGGTCGGCCAGCGAGAGCTGCTCCCGGATCGCGTTGATCTTCGCCATGTCGGCGGTCAAGATCTGCTGGCGCGAGGCGACCCGCTCCTTCTGTTTCACGGTGAGCGCCTTCGCGGTGTCGAGGGGAGCGAGAAGCTTGAGACGCACTCGCTCCTTCTCGGAGAGGACGCGGAAGACGTAGTCCTCGAACGGCTCGAAGCGGCTGCCCGTCCAGGCGCGCGGGTCGGCCTCGCCGCTCTTGGCCGCGAGCGCCGGCTGCGCCGCGACCGGAAAGATCACCGGGTCGAAGCCGAAGATCGACCTCACGTTCGTGCGGAGATAGTCGACGACCTCGGCGACCTCCTCCTCCCGCTTCGTGTCGATCTTGCTGAGGACGAAGACGATCTTCTTTCCCCACTCCCGAATGTACTGCAGGAACTCCCGCTCCGACTCGGAGAGCGGCCGATCGATCGACGTCACGAACAGCACCAGGTCCGCCCGCGGGATGAACTCCTCGGTGATCTCCTGATGGCGCGTGACGATCGAGTTCGTCCCCGGGGTGTCGATCAGAGTGAGGTTCCGGAGGAACTCGACCGGGTAGGTCTGCTCGACGACGAACTCGCTCAGCGGGCGCGTCGTCTGCTTTTCTCCGTGCCGGAGGAGGGAGATCCGGTCGTCGACGGGGACCGGCCCCTCCTTCCGGAGGCGTTGGCCGAAGAGGGCGTTGATCAGCGACGACTTTCCGGCGTTGAACTCGCCGACGATCACGATGCGGAACAGGTCGTCGAGCGACTCGAGCAGCTCGTCGATCCGCCTCCGCTCCTCGGCCTGCTCCTGATCGAGGATCTCACGGAGCTCGACGAGGAGCTCGCGCTCGCGCCGGAGGAGTTGCTGGACCGCGGGGTCGACGATCGCGTCGAAGAGGCTCGCCATCGAGGAGGAGCGTAGCACGCGGCGCGCCACGGGGGTGGGGATCGGTTGCGCCGGTCCCTACGCCGCGCGCGGGATGACGTAGAACAGCACCGCGAAGAAGTGAAAGGCGCTCCCGGCGAGGACGAAGACGTGCCAGACCGCGTGGTTGTAGGGGAGGCGGCGCCAGCCGTAGAACGCGATCCCTCCCGTGTACGCGATGCCGCCGAGGAGGATCAGGACCAGGCCGCCGGCCTCCATCGCGTGGAAGAGGGGCTTGATCGCGGCGATCGCGATCCAGCCCATCGTGACGCTCAGGATCGAGGTCACCAGCCCTTTCCTCCGTTGCACGAGGAAGCCGAGGACGACGCCCAGGACCGCGAGGGTCCAGACGATCGCGAGGATCGACCATCCCCACGGCCCGCGGAGGTTCACGAGCGTGATCGGGGTGTAGGTCCCGGCGATCAGGAAATAGATCGCGGAGTGGTCGAAGATCCGCAGCAGCGGCTTGGCGCGCGGATGGGGAATGCTGTGATAGAGCGTCGAGGCGCTGTAGAGGAGGACGAGCGTGGCGCCGAAGATCGTGCAGCCGGCGATGGTCCAGGCATCGCCCCGGAGCACGGAGAAGGCCACGAGGAGCGTGAGCCCGGCGACCGCGAGCAAGACCCCCACCCCATGGGTGATCGCGTTCGCGATCTCCTCCGCGACCGTGTACTCCGGCTGCCAGTGCGCTCTCATGCCTCGGCCGATCCGGAGGGGACGGCCGCTCCGACGACGGGAACGTGGTCGTCACCGGTGGCGATGGTGATCTGCTCGGCCTCTTCCGGCGAGACGTCCTTGAGCTTGAGGTAATCGGTCCCGGTCTCTTCGAGCAGGATCGCGTTGACTTCGGCGCCGTCGAGGGTCTCTTTCTCGAGCAGCCGGCGGGCGATCCGCTCGAGCGAGCTGCGGTGTGATTCGATCGTGTCCCGCGCCGTCGCGTAGCCCTGATCGACGAAGCGGCGGACCTGATCGTCGATCTCGCGCGCGGTCTGCTCGGAGTAGTCGCTGTGCTGCGCGAACTCGCGGCCGAGGAAGATCTCTTGTTCCTTCTTTCCGTAGGAGAGAGGCCCGAGCTCGGACATCCCCCACTCGCAGACCATCTTCCGCGCCAGGCCGGTGGCCTTCTCGATGTCGTTCCCGGCTCCCGTCGTGATCTCGCCGATGAACAGCTCCTCGGCGATGCGGCCGCCCATGAGCACCGCGAGCATCGCCTCGAGGTAGCGCTTCGAGTAGGAGTACTTGTCCTCGACCGGGAGCTGCTGGGTCAGGCCGAGGGCGCGGCCGCGCGGGATGATCGTCACTTTGTGCAGCGGATCGGTGGCGCTGAGAACGGCTGCGACGACGGTGTGGCCCGCTTCGTGGTACGCCGTATTCCGCTTCTCGCGGTTCGACATCATCATCGATTTCCGCTCGACGCCCATGATGACCTTGTCCTTCGCGAACTCGAAGTCGACCATCTGGACCTTCTTCTTGTCGTAGCGAGCCGCGATCAGCGCGGCCTCGTTGACGAGGTTCGCCAGGTCGGCGCCGGAGAATCCAGGGGTCCCGCGCGCGATGACGCCGAGATCGACGTCCTCGGCGAGCGGGGTCGTGCGGGTGTGGACGCGCAGGATCCCTTCGCGTCCCTTCAGGTCGGGCAGGTCGACCACGACGCGCCGGTCGAAACGGCCGGGGCGGAGAAGGGCGGGGTCGAGAACGTCGGGACGGTTCGTGCCGGCGATCAGGATGACGCCCTCGTTCGACTCGAACCCGTCCATCTCGACGAGGAGCTGGTTGAGCGTCTGTTCCCGCTCGTCGTGCCCGCCGCCCAGACCCGCGCCGCGGTGGCGGCCGACCGCGTCGATCTCGTCGATGAAGATGATGCAGGGAGCGTTCTTTTTCCCCTGCTCGAAAAGATCGCGGACGCGCGAGGCGCCCACGCCGACGAACATCTCGACGAAGTCCGAGCCGGAGATCGAGAAGAACGGGACGCTCGCCTCGCCGGCGATCGCGCGCGCGAGGAGCGTCTTGCCCGTTCCCGGGGGGCCCATCAGAAGCACGCCTTTCGGGATCTTGCCGCCGAGCTTGGTGAACTTCTGCGGGTCGCGAAGGAACTCGATGATCTCCTGAAGCTCGACTTTCGCCTCGTCGACGCCGGCGACGTCCTTGAAGGTGACTTTCTTGGCGCTTCCCGAGAGGAGCTTGGCCTTCGACTTGCCGAACGAGAGCGCCTTGTTCCCACCCGCCTGCATCTGCCTCATGAAGAAGATCCAGAGGCCGAAGAGGAAGAGCACGGGCGCCCAGGTGATCAGGGCGGTCAGCAGCGAGTTGTCGCGGGGCTCCTCGACGTCGAACGTGATGTCCTTCTCGCGGAGGGCCGGAACGAGGCCGTCGTAGTTGGCCAGCATCCGGGTGGTGAATTCCTTCTCGCCCGAGCCGGTCTTCCGCTCGCCGCGGATTTCACTGCCGCGGATCGTGACCGAGACGATGTTGCCCGCCTCGAGCTCGTCGAGGAATTTGCTGAAGTTCAGATCCTCCGTCGTCGATTTCGCCGTCTGGAAAAGGCTCCAGAGAACGAACACCAGGACGATGATGACGACCCAGAGGAGTGCGGTCTTGAAAGTCGAATTCAACGATGACCTCCGTGCGAGAACAGGGGCGGAATCCCGCTGTCTCATCGCGATGGACAGATCCTTTGCGAGAATCGTTCACAACGCTCGGATCGTAACCCCCCGGATGAGTCCGAAATTCTGGACCGTGGACGGTTTGTCCCTCAAAGGATGCCGATGTAAGGGAGATTCGCCCAGCGGCCGTTCATCTCGAGTCCATAGCCGACGAACGTCCCTTCGTCCGCCTGAAACACCCGGTAGTCGACGGTCACCTCGACGGTGCGTTGCGTGGGGCGGTCGATGAGGGCGACCAGCTTGAGATCTTCCGGATTTTTCTGACGGAACTGTGTCAGCAGGTAGCTCTCGATCACCCCGGTCGTGACCACGTCCTTGAGGAGAAAGATCCGCTTCCCGCGCATCTCGAAGTGGGTCAGGAAATCGATCTCCATCGCCTCGGCGACTTCCGTATCGGACATGTCGCGGATGACGTCGATGAACTCGTAGTGCACCGTTCCGGGAATCGAGCGCATCAGGTCCGCGAGAAAGCAGGCCGCCCCCTTGAGGATGCCGATCAGATAGATGTCGGCGCCGGGGCCGGCGTCTTTGCGGATCGCCTCGCCGAGCTCCGCGAGCCGGCGCGCGATGTGTGCCGCGCTGTACTTTTCTTTCGGTTGTGTCTCACTCATCTCTGGCATCGATGCACGCCTCGAATGTTTCGCGCCACGGCTCGGTGACCTTGAACTCGTCCGAGATCTCCACGCCGGCGATCCAGACGATCGACCCGCTCCAGATCAGAAGCGGAATGCGGTCGCGCCGATCGCGAGGGATTTTACGATCAATCAGCAGCTCGCCGACCTTTTTCTCGTGCGGGGACCCCAGCGGGCGAAACCGGTCCCCGCGCCGGCGGTTGCGCACGACGAAGGACTTCTCCCGGGCTCCTTCGGGAAGCTGGAAGCGCTGGGTGACCCGCCCCGCGGCGGTCCGGCTGGCGTGCGAGGCCCCGTCCGCGTCCGGCGGCGAGATGCCGAGCCGCTCGAGGCGGAAGGCGCCCCCGCCGGGGAGCTCGATCCGCTCGCCCGGCTCGATCGTCATCTCCCAGGGCCGCGCGGACTCCGGGCGCGCTCGGAGGACGACGACGGGGCCTTCGCGCACGAGCTCGAGGCGCTTGGTCACCGAGGTGCGGCGGAGCGTGGGGAGCGTGCCGGCGAGCCGTTCGAGATCGCCCGCGGAGATGTCCCGCGCGCCCGGCTCGAGCCGCTGGATCTCCCGGAGGAGGATCGCGCGCCGGATCCAGCCGCTTTCCGGCAGATGGGAGATCTCGAAGGTCGCCGAGCCGGCGGCGCGCGCGACCCACCGCTCCGAGAGCGCCGCGACCATCCATCGGACCGCGTCCTGCTGCTCGCGCGCCTGTTTCGCGGTCTCCGCGAGAGAGGTCGCGATCCGGGGATTGAACTGCTCGAGCAGCGGAAGGATCTCTTCGCGGACCCGGGTCCGGAGAAATCTCGGGTCGCGGTTCATCCGGTCGTTCCGCTCCTCGACGCCGCGGTCGCGGAGAAAGCGCGCGATCTCCTCGCGCGGGACGTCGAGGAAGGGGCGGATGATGCCGTCGCGCGTGACGGGCGGGATGCCGGCGAGCCGCCCCGGCCCGGTCCCCGTCACGAGGCGGATGAGGATCGTCTCGGCCTGATCGTTCTGCTGGTGCGCCGTGGCGATGAGGTCGAACCCGTGAGCCTCGCGGCAGCGCCGGAGAGCCGCGTAGCGCGCTTCCCGTGCCGCGGCTTCGATCCCTGCTTCCCGGATCACGCGCACCTCGAGCGTGCCGTCGAGCACGAGCAGTGGGACGCGCAGCCGTTCGCAGAGGCGGCGGAGGAACGCCTCGTCCTCGTCCGACTCCGCGCCGCGCAGCCGGTGGTTCACGTGAGCGACCGTGATGGGGAAGGGGCGCTCGGGCCACTCCGCGAGCGTGAGGAGGAGCGCCGTGGAGTCGGGTCCGCCCGACGCGGCGACGAGGAGGTGCCGCGGGCGGATCTTTCGCTCGGCGAAGAAGGAGCGGACGGCCTCCTGAAGCGGCACGCTGTTCAGTCTACGGAGCCGGCGCCTCGAAGGTCCAGAGAGAAACTCAGGGGGCGTTTCGTTCGGGCGTGCGCGGGGTCGCGTGCGGCCGCCCCTCGATGTCGCCGAGACGACGCTCGAGAGGGGAGAGAATGGTGGCGGTGCCCGGAATCGAACCGGGGACCTAGCGCTTATGAGACGCCCGCTCTAACCAGCTGAGCTACACCGCCTTGCGGAAGTTTTCCCCTGGAAAATGCCTTCTGGCTGGACGCCGCGGGCGCGCCGATTCTAGGGACCGGGAGCCGGAGACGTCAAGGCATATACTCAACAGGCCCCGAGCGGAGGATGATTCCAGGGGAGGGATATGACCGGGGAAGACACCACATGCGTGGTCTGCGCGGTCCAGCGGGGAGCCGCGCAGCTCCAGCGCTGCCGGAGCTGCCGGCGGATGTTCTGCGGCGACTGCGCGTTCCGATCCAGGATGGGCAACTTCTGCTCGCGCGAATGCGCGGATATCTTTTTTTATGGAGAACAGGACGATGAGCCGAGTCAAGGATCCGACGATAGCGATTGAGCCGGCGCGGCGGGGCGCCGTGAGGGACTTGCCGGTCCGCCCGCGGCGGTTGCGGAGCAGCGAAGCGCTTCGCGCGATGGTGCGCGAGACGACGGTGGCGCCCGCGAATCTGATCCACCCGCTGTTCGTGGTTCCGGACAGCCGTCCGCGCGTCGAGATCGGCTCGATGCCGGGCGTGTTCCAGAACCCGGTCCGCGAGGCGGTCGACGAAGCCAGGCGCGCCTGGGACCTGGGCGTCCGCTCGGTCCTGCTGTTCGGGCTTCCGGAATCGAAGGACGCGATCGGGAGCTCGTCGTGGGACCCCCAGGCGCCCGTGCAGCGCGCGATCCGCGCAGATCAAGAAGGAATTGCCCGAGATGGTGACCCTCGCCGACGTCTGTCTCTGCGAGTACACCGACCACGGGCACTGCGGCGTTCTGGTCGAGCGGCACGGCCGGGTGGACGTCGACAACGACCAGACGCTCGACCTGCTCGTCAAGCAGAGCCTCTCGTACGCGGAGGCGGGGGCCGATTTCGTCGCGCCTTCGGACATGATGGACGGCCGCGTCGGCGCGATCCGGGAAGCGCTCGACGATGAGGGCTACGACGGCATCGGCATCATCGCGTACTCGGCGAAGTACGCCTCCGGCTTCTACGGCCCGTTCCGCGAAGCGGCCGAATCGGCGCCGCAGTTCGGCGACCGGCGGAGCTACCAGATGGACCCGCCGAACGCGCGCGAGGCGATGCGCGAGATCGAGCTCGACGTCGCCGAAGGCGCCGACATGGTCATGGTCAAGCCGGCGCTGTCGTACCTCGACATCATCCGCGAAGCGCGGATGCGGTTCGACCTTCCGATCGTCGCCTACAACGTGAGCGGCGAGTACGCGATGGTGAAGGCGGCCGAGCGCGACGGATGGATCGACGGCCCGCGCGTCACCGACGAGATCCTCACCTCGATCCGCCGCGCCGGCGCGGACCTGATCATCACCTATCACGCGATCGAGTGGTCGGAGCGGTACGGGAAGCGGGTCTAGGGAGTCTTGGGCGTCTTGGGCGTCTAGAGCGTCTGGCATCTCGAGCGGAACGTGAGTTCAAGGGCGGCCTTCGGGCCACCCTTGGTTTTTCTTGTATGGGTTCCGGCAGGACCCGTCTGCGCCGCCCGTACGAGTTGCCGACGCTCAAGACGCTCAAGACGCCCTAGACGCCCAAGACGCTCTAGACGCGCCTCATCCGCACCAGATCGCGACGGCGGCGTCGGGATGGTCGACGATGTAGCCGTCTTCCTCGGGGTCGTATCGGATGACCGCGCCGTCGAGGCGCGCGTGCGCCATGCCGTCGAGCGCGACGCGCACGCCGTCGATCTCCTTCACCGTGTCGCCCTCGAGCGGAGCGTTCTCCCACGAGAGGCGATAGCCGCTGCCGCCGCAGCCCGTCGTGAACGCGATGCGCAGGACGCGGGCGGCGCCTTCGTTCTTCAGGCTCTCGGCCGCCTCGGGGGCGAGGGAAAGGTTCATGCGAGGGTCGGAATGCAGGGCATTGACGAACAATTCCGCGGGGATGTCATCCCGAGCGTAGCGAGGGATCTGGGTGGTGGGTAGCGCGTGACGCGGAGACGTGACCAGGGCAGGAGGATCCAAGTTCGCGTTTTCTCGCGTGCGAAGGCCGATCCCCTGCCCTGCACCGGCGCCGCGTTCTTTCGCAGCCCCCGCCCAGATCCCTCGCTACGCTCGGGATGACATCGGCGCCCTACGCGCCCGCCGCGCGGCCGTGGACGACGAGCGCCTCGGCGTCTTCCCGTCTCGACCACTCGGGATGCATCCGCAGAAGGTCGAGCTCGCGCTGCAGGTAGACGAGGTGAGCCCGCTTGGTTCCGGCGATGTACGCGAAGAGCGTCCGGTCGGCTTCAGAGCCGTTCTTCGAAGCGTCCATCAGCCACTTCTCCATCGTCTTCTCGCGTACGATCAGGAGCTCGGTCGTCTCGGTGAACGAGAGATCTCCTTCGAGCGCGTCATGGAAGCGGAAGTCGCGCTCGACGCGATCTTCGTCGGCCGGATCGAGGAGTCGGCGTACTTCATCTCGATCAGATTGCGGATCTCTCTCTCGTCCTCGGCCATGTTCGCGTACGTGTGCGCGGCCATCGGATTCGGGAGC